>CBFGUR010000001.1:0-390927 GCA_965652275.1 uncultured Polyangiaceae bacterium
GCTTGCTTCGCTTCGCACGGGGTTACCTCTGGCTTGCTGGTGCGCGCTTTGCCGAGGCCGCCGACACTCGCGCTCGGGGGCTTGCTTCGCTTCGCACGGGGTTACCTCTGGCTTGCTGGTGCGCGCTTTGCCGACACTCGCGCTCGGGGGCTTGCTTCGCTTCGCGCGGGGCTCACTCTGGCTTGCTGGTGCGCGCTTTGCCGAGGCCGCCGACCCTGGGTCGCGGTGGGCTGGGCCCGATGAGGCCCGGGTCGCGCTGGGCGGGGTTCTTGGGTAAACTGCGGCATGGATCGGGACTCGGGGGAAATGGAACGCGCCACCTTTCCTGACGCGATGGAGCGGACGACGATTCCCGACACGCCGGATACCGAACGGACGGATCCTTTGACTCCCGCGCCTAGCACGGACTCTGTCGAGGTGTCGGTGGACCTAGAAAGTTCAGCGCACCCGAGGTCGCGGCGCACGCTGACAGATCCGGCGCGAAGTCTGGCGAAAACCGCCCGTTCCGCGGGGCAATCTAAGTCGCCCCAGCTTCCGGAGGAACAAAGTAGCAATACGACGATGCAGTCGATGATGCGCCCTGACCTGAAGATGTCGGGGGTCCCTGATTCGCGCCGATTCCTGAGCATCGAAAACGATCTCGACCAGCTCAGCGCCACGGTGCGCCTCTTGGAAAAGGGCCTGATCGGCGCCCAGAAAGAGGCCCGGATCGCCTGGATTCTAGCGACGGTGGCGCTCGTCCTCGCGGCCCTCGCGGTAGCTCTATAATGCACTGAAATCATTGGCATTTATGGGCCGCAAAAAGCCCCCAAAAGCCTTGTCAGACTAGGGCGAGTTCGGTAGCGATGTATTCGACTTTTCATGGCCGACGACACGACGACTCGCTCTCCCGACAGCCCCGACGGCGACAGCCCCGAGCAACATCCCGTCAGCATTCAGGACGAGATGCGGACGTCCTACTTGGACTACGCGATGAGCGTCATCATCGGACGCGCAATTCCCGATGCTCGAGACGGACTGAAGCCCGTCCACCGCCGGATCCTCTACGCGATGCGAGGGCTGAACCTCACCCCGTCCTCGTCGTACAGCAAGTGCGCCAAGGTCGTCGGAGAGGTGCTCGGTAACTACCACCCGCACGGGGACGCCAGCGTGTACGACGCGCTCGTGCGGATGGCCCAAGATTTCGCGATGCGGCACATGCTAGTCGACGGCCAAGGCAACTTCGGCTCGATCGATGGGGACTCGGCCGCTGCGTATCGATACACCGAGTGCCGTCTGGGCAAGTTGTCGATGGAGCTGCTGGCGGACATCGACAAAGACACCGTCGACTACGGTCCTAACTTCGACGAATCCACCCAAGAGCCTTTGGTGCTCCCAGCGAAGTTTCCGCACCTGTTGGTGAACGGATCCGGCGGAATTGCGGTGGGCATGGCCACGAACATCCCGCCGCACAATCTGAGGGAGGTGATCGACGCCACGATCCATCTGATCAAGGACAAGGACGCATCCATCGAAGACTTGATGCAGTTCATCCAGGGCCCCGATTTCCCAACCGGAGCGACGATTTACGGCCGAGCGGGCATCCACCAAGCGTACTCGACGGGACGCGGTAGCGTGATGATGCGTGCGCGCACCGAGGTCGAGCAAATCCCAAACACGGACCGAGAGCAGATCGTCGTCACCGAGATCCCGTATCAGGTGAACAAGGCAAGGCTGGCTGCAAAGATCGGTGAAATCATCCGTGACAAGCGCGTGGAGGGGATCCGCGAAGTCCGCGACGAGAGCGACCGCGAGGGAATGCGACTGGTCATCGAACTCAAGAAGGACGTTTTCCCACAGGTCGTACTCAATCACCTGTACCGACTGACGGACCTTCAGTCTTCGTTCGGCATCATCAATCTTTCGATCGTCCACGGGCGTCCGGCCATCCTGAACCTCAAGGAAACACTCGAGGTATTCGTCGAGCATCGTCGCGAGGTGGTGAGCCGTAGGACGCGTTTCGAACTCTCCAGGGCCGAGGCGCAACGCGAGATCGTGGAGGGTCTGGGAATGGCCATCACGGAGGTCGATCTCGTGATCAGGACCATCCGGGAGTCACGCGATCCAGAGGTCGCGAAGGAGCGCCTCATGGCTCTCCCCCTCCAGGGGCTGGAGGACTTCGTTAGGCGCGCTGGTCGACCAGAGTCGGAGATCGAGACCGCCAAGGCGGCGGGCGAGTACCGCCTGAGCGAGCGACAAGCGAAGGCCATCCTGGAGATGCGCCTTTCCAAGCTCACAGGTCTCGAACAGGAAAAGCTGGCATCCGAATACGGGGAACTCTGCGGAGAAATCGCCCGCCTGAGGTCCATCCTAGCTGACGAAGGGCTCCTCATGAGTCTGATCGTCGATGAGCTCGAGGACGTGAAGGCGAAGCATGGCGACGAGCGTCGGACGTCCATCGAAGACAACGAAGCAGAGATTCAAGTCGAAGACCTAATCCAAGAAGAGGACATGGTCGTGACAATCTCCCATTCGGGATACATCAAGCGAACCGCTGCCTCGACGTACGAAGCACAGAAACGGGGCGGCAAGGGCAAGCGCGGGATGCAAGCCCAGGAGGACGACTGGGTGAGTCAGCTCTTCATCGCATCGACCCACGCCTACGTGTTCTTCTTCAGCGACGCTGGCAAGGTTTACGTGCGGAAGGTGTTTCAGATCCCGCAAGCGGCCCGAAACGCGAAGGGTAGAGCCATCGTGAACTTCATTGGGCTCGAAGAGGGCGAGCGGATCGCCGCAATCTGCCCAGTGGAGGCGGTCGAAGAGGGTCGCTACGTCATCACCCTCTCGGTTCAGGGAAAGATCAAGAAGACGCCGCTGCTCGACTACAAGAATTTCCGGGAGAAAGGAATCATCGGTGTCCGCATCGAGGAGGGAGATCGACTCCTCTCAGCGGCGATCACGGACGGACAAAAGGATCTGCTGATCGGGACGCGCATGGGCAAGAGCATCCGCTTCGATGAAAACCAGGTCCGATCGATGGGGCGCAACTCAGCAGGTGTGAAGGCGATCGAGCTGACTGGGGACGATCGGGTCGTGGGCCTTGCGGTGAGCGACCCCGAGCGCTCTCAAGTGCTTGCCATCTGCGAGCGTGGCTACGGCAAACGGACCGATCTTGAGGAGTTCCGACCCCAAAACCGAGGCGGCAAGGGAATCATTCTGATCGACGCCTCGGAGCGAAACGGCCCGGTCGTGGGAATCGCCTTCGTGAAAGAGGGCGACGACCTCGTCTTGATGACGGATCAGGGCCAGACGATCCGAACGAGCATCGGGCAGGTGCGCGTCACCGGTCGCAATGCGCAAGGAGTGCGAGTCATGAATGTGGCCGATGATGAGCGCGTGGTGGCCATCGAGACCATCCACGAACGCGACGAGGAAGACGCCGAGGCGGAGGATGGCGATGAGCCGAGCTCCCTGGTCTCCGAAGCTCCTCCGCATGATTCTGCGGACGATGCAGATGCATCGGACGAAGACGAATGACGAAGAAGGCGACCGCCGCTCCCCGCTCGCCCGGCACCAGGACGACGAGAGCCTCCAGCGCCAAAAAATCGAGCGCAAGAAAAACCAGCGCCAGCACGGCACGCGCCAAGACAGCCCTGGCGAAGTCGCAAGTTTCGCCCGAACCCACCGTTTTGGCTCCGCGCACCGCCCGGGCAGTCTACCGAAAACTCGTGGAAGCTCATCCAGATGCACACTGCGAGCTCGACCACACGTCACCGTTTCAACTCGTCGTTGCAACCGCCCTCAGCGCCCAGAGTACCGACGTCCAGGTCAATCTCGTGACTCCGGGCCTCTTCAAGCGCTTCGCTACCCCTCGTGCGCTTGCGCAGGCACAGCAAAACGAGGTTGAGGAGTGCATCAATCGGCTCGGAATGTTCCGACAG
This sequence comes from uncultured Polyangiaceae bacterium, assembly GCA_965652275.1. Taxonomy (GTDB): domain Bacteria; phylum Myxococcota_A; class Polyangia; order Polyangiales; family Polyangiaceae; genus NIC37A-2. The sequence goes on from CBFGUR010000001.1 coordinate 3,921, forward strand.
AAGGCGAAGAACCTCATTGGTCTTGCCAAGAAGCTGGTCGCAGATCACGGCGGCAAAGTACCCTCGACATTGGAAGAACTCGTGGCGCTTCCCGGGGTGGGGCGCAAGACGGCAAACGTCGTACTTGGCGTCGCCTTTCAGTCACCGGTCGGAGTCGTCGTTGACACCCACGTGCAGCGCATCACCCAGCGCCTCGGTTTCACTCGAAGCACTACTCCGGAAAAGATCGAGCAAGATCTCATGAGACTCCTCCCGCGCTCCGAGTGGGATCGCGTGAGCCACACGCTGATCTTTCACGGACGGCGCATCTGTAGCGCTCGAAAGCCAGCTTGTTCGACGTGCCCCGTAAACAAGACCTGCGTCTCCGCATTCGCTGCCGAGGAGGTAGGGCGCAAGCCAAAGAAGGTGCGCCCTCGTCCTTAGCTCGGGCGGGTACCCCTCAGCCCTTGCCTGTGGAAGACTTTTCGGCTGCCTTTTGGGCTTTCCATTCGGAGACGATGCGCTCCACGCTGGCGGTCGTCATCTTTCCGGCGACGACCTCGGGATCGGCAAGGAGCACTTTCTGAAGGGGGATATTCGTCCGAATCCCGCCAATGATGTACTCATCGAGGGCACGCTGCATCCGGCCCAGCGCTTTTTCTCGCGTTGGCGCGTGGACGATGACTTTTGCAAGAAGCGAGTCGTAAGTCGAAGGTACGACCCACCCGCCGAAGACTCCAGAGTCAACACGAACGCCGGTCCCACCAGGCGGGTGGTACTCCGTGATCTTACCCGGCCAGGGGGCAAACGTTTCCGGATCCTCAGCCATGATACGGCACTCGATGGCGTGCCCACGGAACTTCCAGCTGCGCGTGTCGGGGAGTTCGAGCTTCTCGCCAGCTGCCGCGCGGATTTGCTCCACGACTAGATCGACCCCGGTTACCATCTCGGTCACGGGGTGCTCGACCTGGATCCGAGTGTTCATCTCCATGAAACAGAGGCTACCGTCCTCGGCCATCAGAAACTCGAGCGTACCAACGCCCACGTAGCCAGTCTCGAGCACGGCCTTCCTGATCGATTCGCACACCTTGGCGCGCGTTTCCTCGTCTAGAGCGGGACTGGGGGACTCCTCGACGAGCTTCTGATTGCGTCTTTGTAGAGAGCACTCGCGCTCTCCGAGGGTCCATACCTGTCCGTGCGAGTCGGCAAGCGCCTGAAACTCGACGTGACGCGGATTCTCTACCAGCTTCTCAAGGTAGAGCTCGGGGTTGTTGAATGCGCTCGTCGCTTCAGCGGTGGCCGATTCGAAACCACGTCGCGCATCCTCGTCGTTGCGCGCGACGCGCATCCCACGGCCGCCACCACCACCCCGGGCTTTGATCATCACTGGGTAGCCGACGCGGCGCGCTTCCTTGACGGCGTGATCCGCATTCTTCAGTGCTTCGCTACCTTCCAGCAGGGGGAGACCGAACTTCTTCGCCGCTTCCCGCGCGCGAAGTTTGTCGCCCCACAGGCTCATCGCCTCCGCCGAAGGACCGATGAAACCGAGTCCGCACTTTGCAACGACCGCGGCAAACTTGGAGTTCTCCGAGAGGAACCCGTATCCAGGGTGGATCGCGTCAGCACCGGAAACCTCAGCAGCACTGATGATCGCAGGGATATTGAGGTAGCTGTCCACGGCGGGCGCCGGTCCCACACAGATGGCCTCGTCGGCGAAGCGTGTGTGCAGAGCCCCCGCATCGACCTCGGAATGGATTGCGACGGTTTTGATCCCGAGTTCGCGACACGCACGAATCACTCGAATCGCGATCTCGCCGCGATTGGCAATGAGAACTTTCTTGAACATCGTAAGTGGTGCTCGGTCGTTCGTGACCGTGCTCAGCCCTTCTTCACCTTGAAGAGCTTCTGGCCAAACTCGACGCTGTTTCCATTGTCCACGAGGATCTCGACAACCGTCCCGGAGACGTCACTCTCGATCTCGTTCATCAACTTCATCGCTTCGACGATGCAGAGCGTCTGTCCCGGCTTCACCGCCTTACCCACGTCCGTGAAGGCGTCGGCTCCTGGAGCAGGAGCCCGATAGAACGTGCCAACGAAAGGCGATGTGATGAACGCAACGTTCGCGTCATCATCCGCCGGGGTTGCGGCTGCTGCCGAGGGCGCCGCAGCGACGGCAACAGGCGCCGGGGCGGCGTGAAGGGCCACTCCACTTGCGCCGAAGGCAAGGCGCACGCGGCTGGATTCGTCTTCGTATTCGAACTCACTGACTCCACCTTCCTCTAGGGTGGCAATCAGGTCCTTCAATTCGTCGAGATTGAGCTTCATCGCGGGCGCAACCTAGCCGAGAGGCCCGAATTCGACAACGAAGGGCGCCGCGAAAGACGGCGAATTTAGCAGAATTTGCGCCTCGAATCAGGCCCGCAAGTGGTTCAACAAGGCACCGAGAGCAATCTCGTACGAAGCATGGCCAAAGCCCGCCACTTTCCCGAGGCACGCGGGTGCTACCCGGCTTTCGCGTCGGAAGCTCTCCCTCGCCTCGGGGTTGGAGATGTGCACCTCGACAACAGGTACGCCGGCGCCTTTGATAGCGTCGTAAAGGGCGTACGATGTATGCGTGTAGGCGCCCGGGTTGATGAGAATCCCGGCAAAACCCTCCTCTTGCGCCGTCCCGATCCAGTCGAGGAGATCGCCCTCGTGGTTGCTCTGGCGACCTTCGATGGCTGACTTCATCCCGCGTGCAGAAACCTCGAGCCCATCGAGGATGTCGTCGAGGGTGCGACTCCCATAGATCTCCGGCTCGCGTTTACCCAGGCGTCCGAGGTTCGGGCCATTGAGAACGAGAATCTTCAGCTCGGTCGAGCTCATCGTCTTCCTTCAGCGCTCGAGGCGCCGTGCATCAAGTCAGCTCTGCCTTGAGCTTGGGGGCCAGAATACGAAGCGCGTAGCGCCCACGCCCGGCGTTCGTATCCGGAGCCATGGTCATCGCCACGAAGTAGTTCGAATCGATGACGCGCACGATGGTCGTCATTCGTTCGCTCCGAAAAGACACCTCCTCCGTTCCTCCAGCTTCGAGCATCTCCGCTGCCCGGAGGATCTGCTTCACCAAAACGCTTACCTCCGCCCCAACGACCTCGATGTCGAAGGGTGACTCCGGCCCGACATACGAGTCGACGGCAATTCCCTCGAAGTCCATCAAGAGGCCGGCATAGCTGTTGGTGCTCTCGACTGCATTCTGGAGCGCTTCCCTGAACATGCACAACAGGATAGGCGAATTCCGGCCTGAGGGTGAACTTCTTTCAACGAATTCTGTTGGAGCGACGCCCGCAGAAGGCCGAGACGGACGGTGCGTTGGGCCCGCTCAGCACGACGAGCGTCAGGTAAGCAAACGGCAACAATGCCGCGCCCCCCCCAGCCACACCCCATGTGGGAGCTGCAGCGCCTGCCTTCGGATTCGACGGATGGGCTGCAGGCTTGACCGTATTTGCCCCCTCCCGTTACCTTCCAAAAGTGAGGGTGAATTTGGGTTCTGGGGGGAACAGTGAGAGCAAAGACCGGCGATCCGCCACGGACGATGAGCCAGAAGATTCTGGCCGCGCACGTTGAAGCGGACGAAAGTGGGACTGACCTTATCGAAGTACGCGTGGACCAGGTGGTGCTGGCTCGCGAGCCGCACCGTATCTTGGCTTCGGCGGTCAAGACGGGCCTGACGAAGAGCGCGGTGGACGTTTCGGTCGCCTACCCTTCGTACTGCATCGCCACACGAGAGGAGGGGGTCGACGCCCCGTCCGCCGATCGAATCCCACCTGAAGCGGTCTCGCTCGGGTTTCTCGTCGCACAACCCGGAGCCGGGTTCGCCCCACCCGTTCATCTCGAGCGATTCTCGAGTCCGGCCCGACTTCTGCTCACTGACGAACCCCGACTAGCTAGTTCGGGCGCCATCGGCACTCTCACGCTACCCGCTTCCAGAAGTCAGCTGTCTGCGGCACTTCGCGATGGCACGACATCGGTGCGCCCCGCTCGAAGCGTGCAGGTGCTCTTGTCGGGCAGGGTTCGCCCTTTCGTTTCGCCGCGGGACGTAGGCCTCGAACTCCTGCGGCTCGGCGTGCGCGAGATCGTTCAAGAGGTCGATGCGCGTCATCAGGCTCCTGTTGTACTCGAGTTCGGTGGACCGAGCTGCAAGTTCCTTTCCGTGAGCGATCGCTCGATCTTGTGCGCGATGGCGCCACAGGTCGGAGCCGCGGCCGCGCTTTTCGGGACAGACGAGAAAACGGAGACCTATCTACGCAACCAACGGCGGTCGAAGGCCTATCGAGCGCTATGCGCAGACTCGGGTGCTCCTTGGGACGCCATCATCTCGCTCGATCTGGCTGCAGTCGATCCCTTGATCATGGATGAGAATCGGCAGGTGCGCCCCGTCCGCGAACTCGAGGGCCGCCCTATCGATCAGATTTTTCTCGGAGGTGACAGTGGCGTCTCTCTACGCGACTTCTTTGCGGTCGCGGCGCTCCTGCGCAGCAAGAGGGTCTCGCCGGGCGTCGACTTCCTGCTCTGCCCCCCATCCCGGCAAATGCTGGAGGTTCTTTCTGCTGGGCCCCTTCCTGAACTGATCGCGAGCGGAGCTCGGCTTCTGGAACCCGACAAGCGCACGCTCACGGGAGAATTCTATACTCCCGTAGACGAGGCAAGCTACATCAAGAACTGCGACCATCGGAGTCAACCCTGCGGCATGATCGCGTCGCCCGAGACTCTCGCCTACGCGACCTTCACCGGTAAGCTGGGAGACCCACGCAACTTCAAGCGCCCCGTTCGCGTCACCGTCCCTCGCAATCTCCCCACCGACGACGTCCTCTTGTCGCGAGGCAAGGAGCTGAAGGGCGGAGCGAGAGGCAAAGGCCGCATTGATACGCGGGTAACCGAAGGCTCCGAACTCCCACGCCAAAGCGCCGATCTGATCGATGCCTTCGTCATGAGAAAATGGAACGGACCGATGGATCTGGAGATCACGACAGATACCACCGAGCTTTCGGGGGCGTGCGCGTTCGTGGCCGAAAGCCTCGACGATGTGCGGTGGCTGGCGGAAAACGCGACCTCTCGAACGGAGGTGCGCGCCGTCATCGCTGAGCACATTCCTTCCGCGACAGTATCGATTCTTTCGGACCTGGGCGTCCTCGCCCTGCGCGCGGACCGAGAGACGCTGGATCGCTTTTCCTTGGTGAAGAAGCTCCACATTCCCGAATCCGATCGCTGGCGAAGCGGCAGCGTGCCCCTCCAAATCGGCGGCGAAACGGTCAGCCTGGACTGGTTGGCCGTGGGCATCGAGCGCAAATTGGCTTCCGAACACTGAAAGTGGAGGTCACACCCGTCTGGGTCCGTGACGGGTGACACCGGACGAGGTCAGTGAAGCGACTTGCCACGCGCATCGAGTCGTCCGAACGCACGCCGCGCACCATCCAGGATGTCGTGACCGTCCGAGCCGTCGAAGCGAACCTTTTGAACGACGACGAGCCCCGACTCGAGGTCCCCGATGCGCTCCGCGACCACCAGGTCGCCCGCAGAAAAAAGGTGGGAAAACCTCTGGTGGACGGGGTTTACCGCGTACGGTCCCATGAACTTGCCATCATCCGCCGCGGCACAGAAGGCATTGTCCTCCCAGCGATCGATAGGCTCGGATGTAACGGTCCCCGGGCGCGCCACCCGAGGCAACAGGCGATCATCCACGATCTCCATGATGATGTAGGGTTCGACGAGGAAGCGGCTCAGAACGAAGGCCAATTCCCCAAGGTCGCGCGCGCCGTTGATCTGCTCGAGAGCCGAACCCGCACTGCTCGGGACGAGGGAGCCCACGCCGTCGAAACGTGATGAAGCAACCGGACTGGATTCGGCCTCCTCTCCGATACCGGGTGAGGTCCGCGTCCGCTCTCGATGACCGGTCTTCTTGTTGCTCTTGCGAACCAGCGGGAATGGGCTCGCGTCGACCTGGGGAGGCGGTTCGCTGAGAGAATGGTCGAGGGCGCCAAGATCCACGGGCGCCCCGCCGGCTGCCAAGAGAGCCTGCAAGTTCCCGCGAAGGAGTACGACGGGTCGACGGAGGTGAAACGTGAACTCTTCGTGTACGGAGCGCTCGAGAGGGGTCACGGACGCCACTTCGACTGCGCCCGCTCGCTCCCGAAAGGGAAAGGCAAGCAGACTCTCGCAAAGCCCTGGGGGCAAATCGAGAATGAGTCGCGGATCCGGTCTCCACGACGGGTCGGCCCGCTCCCCGTCGTCCGCAAAGCACCTGGCAACGGGATGTGCGTAACGAACGTCCGAGGCCACGAGGGACTCCACGAGGGAGCAGCCCCGCACCACGGATCGCTCGAGCGCCTGGATCAGGATTGGCGCCGAAATGCTCCCCTCTTGGAGCAGCCGCTGGATCAGATAGACACTCACGGAGCGTCCACATCCTTACGCTATTTCGAGCGCTGTTCGAAATGAAAGACGATCTCGGTACGCCTGAGGAGACCCAGTTCGTCTCTCGCGGAGCGTTCGACGGCCGCCGGATCCTTCTTCAATGAATCGGCCCCGGAGCGGAGATGCTCGATCCTTCTGCTCAAACGGGAAATATCCAACTTCACTGACTCGCGTTCTTCTTGAAGCCTCTCGAGACGACCGAGCCCACCAGAGGAAAGGAGAAGCGCTGGCATCCCCACGATGCCGAGCGAGAGCACGAGGATAGGCAATAGACGCTGAATCGCTGCCCGCCGACGACGCGCACCAACGGTCGACGACGTGGGGCGGGAGACGCTGCGAACTTTGGAAAACCGCGACACTGGGCCGAATCTAACCTGGTCCGGCAAACTCGGGCAAAGAATCGTTGCCAGAGAAATTAGATAAAAAAACGCCTACTTCAGTCGGTTAGAGGAGTGCGACAGAGGGACCACCGCGCTATCGTCCGCGCGCCTTTTTCGGCGGCGAGCGACGCCCACCCCCGCACGCCACCCCAATAGTTAGAGAGATATGAAGCATCTGGAAGTATTGCGCGGAGAGTTGGAGCGACTGTTCGATTTGGACGGCCTCCTCGATTTGAGTCGGAGTGTATTGGGTGTGGAACCCGATCGAGTGGGGGGCACTGCAACCGTGAGTTCCTTCGCCGGCGCTCTTCTCGCCTACTGCCAAAAAGAAGACGCCGTGGTTGCCTTGGCGGACGCGCTCCGCGCCAGCGGCGAAGACCTCAGTCCGGCGGTCACCCAGATCACCGGTGTGACCCCCCCCGAGGAAGTCCTCCTTGCAGCAGGAGTAGAAATCGGACCCTATCGAATCGCCCGACAACTAGGGGACGGTAGGCTCGGTGTCACCTACTTGGCACGAAACGATTCGGGCGAGTTTCGCATCAAGGTGCTGAACCCGGAGTCGACCCGCGATCGGCAAGCGCTCCAGCGGTTCCTCGTGGCGACACGATTGGGCGCCCGGACGCAGGTCGCGGGGCTGCCCCGTTTGGTCCACGCGGGCGAGCTCGACGGTCGCATCGTAACGGTCCACGAGTACATCGAAGGCCAGCCCCTTTCTGTACGCGTCGCACGCACCGGACCGATGCACATCAACGAGGCGCGACCCATTTTGACGTCCATCGTGCGAGCGATTGCCGATCTGCATGCCGCCCACATGTTCCACGGTGCGATCTCTCTGGACAACATCATCACTTACCGTGCCGCCGACGGGACCCAGGCCGTCGCTCTCATGGACCTCGGAACCGACAAGCTGCGTTCGCGCCAAACTCGCGAGCGAAAGGGTCTAGCCTCGACTGGCGGGAACCCGAAAACGGTCTCCCCCGAGCAAGTGCGCGGGTCCGACGCCAATCGCGAGAGCGACGTGTACGCCGTTGGCGCCATCATGTACGAACTACTGAGTGGCAAACCCGTTTTCGACGGTGACATCCTCGAGGTCGCGTTCGGTCATCTTTCCAAGACACCCGCGCCGCCGAGCAGTGTCGCGCCTCGGGGCTGGGTGACCCCAGACATCGACGAACTGGTACTGCAGCTTCTCTCGAAGAATCCGTCGTCTCGCGGTCCGGTCAAGAGCTTACTCACCGCGCTCGAAGATCTCGGACGCGCCAAATCATCTACTCATCTCGGCGAGGACGAGATCGAACGGCTCGAACAAACCCTGCTTGGAGCGCCCGACGATACCGAGACGGCCATGAGTCTCGAAGCAGCAGTGGGCCGGGGCGCCACGGCGGACCGCATTGGCCAAGCGTTCCGGCTCTCGGCGTCGATGATCGACGATCCAGTGCTGAACGACGTCAAGAAAGGGCTCCTCATTCGGGCCGCACGCCTCTTCGAACAGAACGACTCGAGCGTCGAAAAGGCAGAGGCCGTTTACGAAGAGCTACTCGCCATGGACCCATTCGACGTCGTCGCCCAGGCAGGGATCGAAGAGGTTCGTCGCCGGGCGGGCAAGTTCGAGGAACTCATCGAAATGCTATTGGCCCGAGCGGAGGCTGCCCCCACGCCCCAACACCGCGCCAAGGCGATGGCCGACATCGGCAAGATCTATTATCGCGACATCGACGACGCCGAGCAGGCCGTCTCGGCATATTCGCTGGCTTTCTGCGACGATCCGAGCGACGAGTACGCGGCCGAGATCGAACGCGTTGCGGGCACATCCGAGCCATTGTGGGCGACGGCGCTCTCCAACGTAGGAGAATCGAGCGCTGACCCGTCGCTCCCGCAGGACCAACGGACGCAGATGCTGCTGAAGGCCGGCGTCTGGTACCTCCATCGTATCTCTCGCCCGGATCTGGCGCTTCCTTGCTTCCAGGGAGTTCTTTCCGTCGAGCCAGCCAACGAGGTGGCGCTGGAGTCGATGACGACGATCTACCGAAAGTCGCAACAATGGCAGGAACTCGGCCAGCTTCTCACCCATCGTGCCGACGCTGCTGCAACCCCGGAACGAGCCCGCGACTTGCGGACGGAGTCTGCCGAGATCTTGGAACAGCGACTGGGTGATTCCGCTGGCGCGAGAGCGATTTACGAGCTCGTCCTTTCCGAGGATCCGGCCCACGAGCGCGCCGGCGAAGCCCTCGCCCGAATCCTGGAGAAGCAAGGGGACTTCGACATTCTCGTGCAACTCCTCAAGGCGCGTATCGATGCACAGCCTGCCGACGACGCGGTGCGTTCCCTTTGCCGAATCGGTGAGCTCTACGACGATCGCATCAACGATCACGACGAGGCGGCGAAGATGTTTCATGCTGCCCTTCAGCGCGATCCCACGAGTCTCGACGCCCTGCGCGGTCTGGAGCGAGTCTTCGCCAAGACGAGCAAGTACAAGGAGCTCATCGAGAACCTCGAGCACCAGGTGAGACTCGCTGCGACTCCCAAACAGCGGATCGGCCTCCTCGAGCGGATCGCCTCCGTTTTGGAAGAGGAGTTTTTGGACCACAAGGCGGCGGCGAGCGCTCTGGAGCGCGCCCTCGAGGCGGATCCAGGACGCGTTCAAGCGATGGCCAACCTCGCGCGTTTCTACAAAATCATGGAGCGCTGGGAGGATGCCTCGCGCCTTTATGAACGCCAGCTCGAACTCGTCGAAGAGTCCCCCGAGCGGATCAGCCTCGCGATGGCGTGGGGACGCTTGCTTGCCGACCAGATCGGGTCGCCGGAGCGAGCCGTGCACGCGTACGAAATCGTTCTCGAAGAGGACAGCGAGCACGCGGGCGCACTCGAGGCCCTGGCAAAACTTCGCGAAGCGACTGGCGACGCCGACCAGGCCCTTGAAGCCATACTTCACTTGGCCGATCAGGCTGAATCTCCCTCGGCGCGGGCCGAACAGTTCATGCGCGCTGCCGGACTGCAGATGTCCCGAGGCAACCGCGATTCGGCAATCGAGTACTACAAAGAAGCCCTCGACGCTCAGCCGGAGGATCGCAACATCTCCGCCGCCCTTCGAGCGGCATACGTTGAACGCGGCGACATCAACGCGGCCGTGGACTTGCTCGAGCGGGAAATGGATGTGGTCGAGGGCGACCGGGCTCAAGCCAAGCTGGCGGGCGAGATGGCTCGTCTCCAGAGAGAACGCCTCAAGGACGACCAGTCTGCAGAGAAGAGCGCAAAACGCGCCCTTCACCTGGATACGGGAAACCTCGACGCGCTTCTGGTGCTGGGAGACATCTGTTTCGAGAACAAGCGGTTTGTCGAAGCATGCGCGCACTATGGGCGCATCGCAGATCGCGCCGACAGTTTGGGCGAAGAGCGGGCAGTGCCCGTGCTGATTCGCTACGTCGATGCCCTGGCAAAGTCGGGTTCGACCGAAAACGCGCTCGCTGCAATGGACACCCTGCTGCGTCTCGCCCCGGAAAACCCCGAGGCCCTGGCGCGGGTTGCGGCCGTCACCTTCGAGCACGGAAGCGCGAAGCGCGCCAGCGAGCTGTACTACGAGTACCTCACCCGTTTCGCCGATGACATCACGGATCGCGAGCGGGCCGAGGGCACTTACCGCCTGGGCGAAGCATATCGAAAGTCCGGCGATCTCGATGCGGCGATTCAAGCACTCAAGGACGCCACGGACATGGACCCCGGAGCCGAGGAACCGCTCGTCGCATTGGCGCAAGCGTACCTCGACAAGCAAGACTACCCCGAGGCCATTCGTGCCAAGACCGAGCACCTAGACATCGCTTCGGGCGACACGCGGGTGAACCTTCTCATCGAACTGGGCGATCTCTATTCGACCAAGCTTCAGGACCGCACGTCCGCAGCAAAGAGCTTCGTGGCGGCGATGGAAGAGAAGCCCGACGACCGACGGATCCTCACCAAGTTGATGCAGCTCTACAGCGAGGAGAAAGACTGGAACCGTTTGGTCGAAGTCGTCGTGAAGTTGGCGGAGGGTGTCGAAGATCCAGCCCAGAAGGTGAAATATTTCCACACCGCAGCGCTCGTGAGCGGACGCCAAATCGGCGATCCAGCCCAGGCTGCCTACTACTTCGATCAGGTGCTCGACATCGATCCGGGCAACGAGAAGGCGGTCGCAGAACTCGCGAGCATTCAGAAAGAGGCGGGCAACTACAACGCCGTCGAGGACCTCCTCAAGCGCAGGTTGGCGGCTGCCGAAGAGTCGAACAACCACGCCGCACGGATTGCAACCCTCGACGAGCTGGGGGAGCTCTACGACAAGCACTTGGTCCTCCCCGACCTTGCAGCCCAGGCCTACGAGGCTGCAAACGAAGCGGATCCGGGTAACAAGTCACGTCTCGACGTCCTGGCCCGCATCTACGAAAGCGATCCCGATACGTTCCGCGACAAGGGGATTCAGCTGCAGGAATACCTTCTCAGCCAGACCCCCTTCCGCCAAGAGTCGTACAAGGCTCTGCGGAAGATCTACACCGTGGCGCGCGACGCAGACGCCAGCTGGGCTCTTTGTCAGGTTCTCAGCGTGCTCCAGCTCGCGGAACCGGACGAGGCGCGGTTCTACGAGAGGATGCGATCAGAAACCGCGGCGCCCGCTCAAGACGCCTTCAACGAGGAAGACTGGGCGCAGCGTGTCCTGCACCCCAACCTCGATCCTCTCCTGACCGCCGTCTTCGGCCTGATTCAAGAAGCGGTCATCCGCTCGCGTGCCGTGTCCATCGAACAACTCGGCATCTCTGCCGACATGCAAATCGATCCGGCAGCGCACGATTCCCCGCTCGCGCAAACGCTCTACTACGCCGCGGGTGTTCTGGGACAACCATTGCCCGCGGTCTTCGCAAACCGGAACGATCCGGGCGGTCTCACGCACCTTCATACGAGCTCCCCGGCCCTTTCGATGGGGAAGGTCGGCATGAGCCATCAGGTCCCCCCGCAAGTCGCTGCATTCGTCGCAGCGCAGCAGCTCGCTTACCTACGCCCAGGGCTGTATTTGCGCCACTTCGTACAGACGGGGACCGCGCTGAAAGCTTGGCTCTTCGCCGCAATCAAGCTCACCTCACCACAGTTTCCCATCGCGCCGGATTTGGAAGGCAGCGTCAGCGAGAATCTTGCGGCTCTCAGGCAATATCTGGCCAATGATGCGAAGGATCATCTGGCCTCGGTCGTGTCCAAGCTGATTCAGTCGGGTACTTCGCTCGATTTGAAGAAGTGGGTTGCGGCTGTGGATCTGACCGCTGACCGAGTTGGCTTCATCGTGTCCCACGATCTACGAACCACCGCTGAGGTGCTCGGCGCCACGGATGAAGCTGGTGCGGCCGTCACAAACGAAGATCGATTCCGTGAAATCGTTCTCTACGCTGCCAGCCAGAAGTACTTCCAGATGCGTCACCGCCTCGGAATCACCGTGGACTCCTAAGCCGATCGCTGCTCGAGCGCCGACTCCGAGGGACGCGAGTCCGCGTCCCTCGACGTCACCATAGCATCAGACGTCAGTGCGGGGTTCGACGCGGAACTGAACGTCGCCCTTGTCGTCACTCTCACAAAGTACGCGAAAGTGACGGAGAAAGGCTTGTACCGGCATGTTCGCTTCCGCAGCGAAACGGGCGGTGGCAAAGTTGCGAGCCGCTTCGAGCTCGGCAATGACGGGTTCCAGACGCTTCATTTTGCCCACCTCGTAGCACAGGAACTGAAGTCTCGGCGAGAGGTGAGCCCGAGGCGCAGATGTTCCGCTCGCCTTGTAACGACCGGCCTGACGGACGGAGCGAAAACGAGCAGGGGGCCTAAACGCGCGTCACGCTGACGACGCCCTGCAGCTTCCCGAGCGCCTTCATCACCCCACGGAGTTGGGAGAGGTCCCCACAATGGAAGGTGAAAGTGTTCTCCGCGCGGCCGTCGTCGTTGGCCCGACAGTTCGCTTCGCTGATGTTCACCCGCTGGCTGCTGAGGGTTTGGCTGATGTTGGCAAGGATACCCGGTTTGTTGTTCGTGATGACCGAAATGCTCACGGGCCGGTTTACCTTGGCGCGACTATCCCAGTTCACCTCGATGCGGCGCTCCGGATCCGTGTCGAACGCCTTGGGACACTCGCGCCGGTGCACAGTTGCACCTCGACCTCGAGTGATGAACCCGATGATGGGGTCACCCGGCAGCGGATTGCAGCATTTGGCGTAGCGGACCAGCACGTTGTCCAGTCCGGAAACCTTGATCCCCGTCGTCGAGTCGCCCTTCACCCTGCGGACGAAGTTCTCGATGGCTCCCGTCTTCAGATCGGGATCGGGCTTTTGTGACTTTTCCTGAGGACGGAGGGAGTCGACTACATCTTCCACCGCGAGCTTCCCGTAGCCTACGGAAAGAAGCAGTTCGTCGAGCGTTCCGAAGTGATGCGCCGCGATGAGCTTCTCGACGGAAGCAGAGTTCTTGAGCAGCTTGGCCATGCTCATTCCGGCGTTGCGCATCTCCGCATCGAGGAGGTCACGTCCCAGATTGATGCTCTTGACGCGCTTTTCGGCACGCAAAAATGCCCGGATCCGGTTCTTGGCGCGAGTCGTCGCGCAGGAATCGAGCCAATCCTTGCTAGGCCTCTGATTGGGGCTCGTCATGATCTCCACGACGTCCCCGTTCTTCAGCTTGTGGCGAATGGGCACGATGGCTCCGTTGCATCGTGCTCCAGAACAGCGATGGCCCACCTCGGAATGAATCGCGTAGGCGAAATCGATGAGTGTCGCGCCCCGAGGGAAAACCAGAACGTCTCCCTTGGGAGTGAAGACGTACACCTCGTCCGGAAAGAGATCGATTTTCACGCTCTCGAGAAACTCGGCGGGATCCTTGAGATTCCGCTGGTAGTCGGCAAGTTCCCTGAGCCATCCGAACTTGGCAGCATCTTCCGGATCGACGCCGCCCCCGACGCGCTGCTTGTATTTCCAGTGCGCCGCTACGCCGTTTTCCGCGACGCGGTGCATCTGGTGGGTGCGGATCTGTACCTCGATCCGTTGACGACCGGGGCCGATCACCGTCGTGTGCAACGACTGATACATGTTGGGCTTCGGAAGAGCGATATAGTCCTTGAAGCGCCCGGGCACCGGAGTCCATCGCGAATGGATGGCTCCAAGACACGCGTAACAATCGGCCTCGGTTTCGACGATGAGACGAAATGCGATGATGTCGAAGACCTGCTCGAACTCGCAATGAGTCGCCTGCATCTTGCGAAAAATGGAATAGGCGTGTTTGGACCGGCCGTTGACCGTGACGTTGAATCCCTGCTCCGCGAGGCGGGAAGTGATCGTCTTGCAGGTGCTGTCGATGTAGCGCTCGCGTTCCTTCAAGCTCTTGGCGAGCTTCGACGTGATTTCGGCGTACGACTCGGGATGGAGGTAGCGGAAAGACTGATCTTCGAGCTCCGTCTTGATCACGTTCAAGCCGAGGCGATTGGCGAGGGGTGCGTAGATTTCGAGAGTTTCGCGCGCGATCCGTTCCTGCGACTCGGGCTTCATGTGCTCGAGAGTCTGCATGTTGTCGGTCCGATCGCACAGCTTTACCAGGATGACCCGGATGTCGCGGGCCATAGCCACGACCATCTTCCGAAAGCTCTCGGCTTGTCGGTCCTCTCGAGACGTGAAGTTGATCTTCGATAGCTTGGTGACACCGTCGACGAGGTCGGCGATCTCCGCACCAAAGTCACCCTTGATGTCTTCTCGCGTCGCGAGAGTGTCTTCGACGACATCGTGTAGGAGCCCCGCACACACGCTCGCCGTGTCGAGCCTGAGGTCGGCGATGATTCCCGCCACCCGAACCGGGTGGGTGAAGTAGGGTTCCCCGCTCTTTCGTATCTGCTCGCGGTGGGCCCATTCACCATAATGGTAGGCCCTACGAATCAGGTCGAGATCTGCCGATTCGTGATACGACTGGACCTTTTGCAGGAGCTCGTCGAGAGCCGTCACCCTCTTATCCTAAGACTTGTTTCGAACAAAGCGAGTCCACCCGTGTGAAAGTCTCTCACCGGGGGAGTTCTGGCCGATTTTCTGGGGTTTTCGGAGCTTGTGCCGAGTACGTTTTAGCGCTTCCGTCTCACCGTGAAGAACGTTTCTCACATGTCGGGCTTGAGCGTCTACGTGCACTTCCCCTGGTGCCTCGCCAAGTGCCCGTATTGCGACTTCTTGAGCGTCGCCGTCCCCTCCCGCGAGGCAGGGGGCCCCCGCAATGCCGAGGAAGCCCGACGGTGGATCCCCCACTCCCGGTACGGCGATGCGGTTCTGGCTGAACTGGAGGCTCGCCTACCTCATCTGGAGCGCCCCCTTCCCGAGTTGGTTTCGGTTTTTTTTGGGGGGGGGACACCATCCCTCTGGGACCCAGTCGTGGTGAAGCGAGTGCTGAGTCAGGTGCGCGAGTCGTTTCCTGGCCAGCTACGCGGCGTCGAGGTCACGCTGGAATGCAACCCCACGAGTCTCGACGCCGCACACGCCAAGCGCCTCATCGAGGCCGGGGTCAATCGACTCAGCATCGGGGTGCAGAACCTGAACACCGAGCGACTCCGCTTCCTAGGCAGGTTGCATGACGAGGCAGGCGGCCTCCGGGCAGTGCGCGACGCAATCGGTGCCGGCGTTCCGCGGGTGTCCGCCGATCTCATCTACGGGATCCATGAACAGGGTCCGTCCGCCGCAGTGGATGACGTCGGTCGTGTGCTCGAGACCGGCGTCACGCATTTGAGCGCCTACACGCTCACCATCGAACCGGGGACGCGATTCGGTGCGATGGCCGCCCGCGGAAAGCTCCCCATCCTGGAAGACGAGCTCGTGGCGCGGTCCTACGAGGCCGTTTCCACCCGACTCGAGCAAAACGGCTTTCGCCACTACGAGGTGTCCAACTTCGCGCGGCCGGGCGAAGAGAGCGTTCACAACATGGGCTACTGGCAGGGTCGGGACTATCTCGGCCTAGGGACAGGCGCCTTTGGGACAGTCACCCTCGATACCGGAAGGCTCCGCTACAAGAACCTCCTCTCTCCTGACCGCTACATGGAGATCTGGACGGCCTCGCCGGTAAGTGCGCCTTTTTCGGAGCATCTCGCCGAACGCGAGCAGATCTCTCCCGAGATCGCGCACCAGGAGGCCCTTCTCCTGGGCTTGCGCACGGCCGACGGTGTGAACCTCGATGAGGTGCGCGCCCTCCGGGGCGGCGAACCCTGGACCGACGAACGCAAGGCTCAGATCGATCGCCTCGAGGCCCAGGGAAAGCTCGAGGTGGACGGTCAGTGGCTTCGCATTCCCCGGAGACATTGGCTTCTGTCGGACGGCATCATCCGCGACCTGCTCTGAAGGAACGAGGCGCGAAGCAGCACCACGACGAGGACTCCGAGCGAAGGGCTCGTCGACGAACCTCAGAAGAGGCCCCACGGGGACCTCGCCCAGCGTACGACGAAGCGGGACGGGCCCTGTCGAGTGTGTCAAAACGCCACAATCGTAGCGTTTTGACACACTCGACGCCCTGAAAACGCCTCCAAGGCCCTCGCTCGGCTCATGGATCGCATCCTGCAAGACGAACACCACGCTGGATGCAGACGACTTTCGAGTCTCGAACTCCCTTTCCCACCGGGGGCGCCGGACATTCGATTCCGCGTTTCACGATCGGGAGGGCGCTGGCGCAGGTGTCTCAGGAAGGATGAAGATGGAACGCAAAGAACAGATCGAGAAAATGCGAGAACTACTGGGCGAATTCCCAACGGGAATGCTCGTTACCTATGGGACGGATGACCGCCCTCACGCTCGCCCGATGAAGATCACCTCTTTGGGAGAGGACCTCTTGTTGACCTTCGTCACGAGACTCGACAGCTTGAAGGTGGAGGAAATCAGGAGACGCGAAAACGTCGCCATCACTCTGCAGTCAGTCGGCGCCTTCGTCTCCCTCACCGGTGTCGCAACCGTCGTGACGGACGTGAACAAGAAAAGGAACGTCTGGAATACCGCGACGGATCTGTGGTTCGACGATCCGGAAGACCCCGAAGCGGCCCTCATCGAGGTCCAACCGGAGACTGTCGACTATTGGGACTACCGCGGGATCAATGCCTTGAAGATCGCATTCGGTCGGTTCATTGCAGCAGCCACCGGAGAGTCTCCCGAACCAGATCCGACCACGCGCGGACACTTCTCCATTTGAGGTCGCTACGCAGAACGAGCGCCACCCGCCAACGAAGGCGTGCAGCAGGCGTCAAAAGATCTTCTTGAGGCTCCGCTCGAGATCTCGAATCGGTTTGGGCGGCGTGTGTGAACGATCGCTGCCCGACGAGGGGGAGGATTGCGGCGCGGGACTCGGTGAAGACTTGGGACTCGTAGATGCTCCGGAACTGGGTGATGGCTTCGTACCTGAGCTCGGTCGCGGAGCCGCCGACCTCGAACCGGTCGGGGCTGCGGGCGGCTCATCCCCTCCGCCATCCTTGGAGAGTGGGATCACGAGCTCGGCGGATGAGGCGAAGGAGAGCTCCCGTCGCTCATCCTCGTATCCGTCCAGTTTCACGACGAGCTCGTGCGTCTCGTCGTCCTTGTCAAACTCGCCATCGAATGGGTTTTCGAGCACACGATCATCGAGAAACAACTTGGCTCGAGGCGGCACCGTACTGATCTGGATGCGAACGCGCTCGGGCACGGGCTGCTCGGCGACGACCTCGGCGCTCCCCTCCGCCCCGGAGTCCACGGAGATCCAAACCATGGTAAAAACGAGGACAAGCGCCCCGATTGCGCCGGCGGCCTTCTGACGCGCGCTGAGCCTTCCCGGACCCCATCGGCGCGTCCGTGACGCGGCGAACGCCTGCGGTGTCGCCGCGGGCAGAGTCCCGAACTGCGTTGCCTGGGTGGCGGCAGCTCCGTGATGCGCGGGCGGAGTCGCGGCGAGGGGTGGAATCGCATCGATTTTTTCGAGAGCGCCCGCGCGAGCGAACGGTGATGTGGGAGCCAAGAACGGTCCGAGCCCCAGCGCGACCTCCTGGAAATCCTGGGGACGAGCCGCCGGGTCCTTGCTGAGCATACGGGCGACGAGGCGGGAGAGCGGCGGGGGGACGATGGGTGCGCGTTGTTCGAGCGGCGGGGCCTCCTCGGTCGCGATCTTCATGATGATCTGCGCAAGGGTGTTCCCATCGAAAGGAACATCTCCGCTGAGCGCCTGAAACAGAATGACTCCCAAGGCGTATACATCAGCCAAGTGGCTGATCTCTCGGTCTCCGAGGACCTGCTCGGGCGCCATGTAATAGGGCGTCCCCATGAGCTCGCCAGTCTTGGTCGCCCCCCCCGTCCCATCGAGGATCTTTGAGATGCCGAAATCGAGCACCTTGACGAAGTCCGCGTCCCCGTGGCGGGTCGTCAAGAACACGTTCTCCGGTTTCAGGTCGCGGTGAACGATGCCCTTTTTCGCCGCTGCGCCCAAGGCGGCGCACACCTGCACTCCAATGTGCGCGACCTTTTCGACCGGTTGGGCGCCGCTTCGATCGAGATCCTCCTGGAAATCGCGGCCTTGTAGGTACTCGAGGACCATGTAGAAGGTCCCATCCTCGAAGCGCCCCATGTCCATCACCTCGACGATATTGGGGTGACCGATGGAGGAAGCCGCGACGGCTTCGTTCTTGAAACGGCGAACGACCTCGGGATTCGATGCCAGCCCAGCGTGGAGGCATTTGATCGCAACGCGCTTTTGCAGCAGGAGATGCTCGGCCAAATAGATGGCCCCCATGCCGCCTTGGCCTAGCTTCTTCTCGACCCGAAAGCGCTCCTGGATCACTCGACCTACGAGTGGATCTTCCGGAGGAACGTCAGCGTTGTCACTCATGAGAAAGGGGAATAGACGCTCTTTGGCCGCGTCGTCGGGAGCATCGTAGCCCGCCTGGACCGGGCGTAAAGGCGCCCACCGGGCCCCCTAGAAGACGCTCGTCACCCCGAGTCCCAGGCTGCTTCGGCCGAAGAGCGGCTGAACTCGCCACGACCCGTAGTAATCCGCCTGACTCTCGAGTTCGTCGATGCGTTGGTTGTAGGGGCGCCTCTTCTGAATTCGTTTTCCGAGCCAAGCGCCTCCTCCGATGAGAAACCCCGCCCCGGTCGCCATACCGATGCCCCCCACGACCATCAGAGTCGAGCCCACATTTCCCGCCCCGTATCCCGAGGTGCCGCTTGCGGAAACGACTCCACGGATCGCCAGCCCCTGCACCAAAAACACGAGTCCCCCGAGACTCAGCCCTCCGCCGATCGCCATGACAGCGATGGGACCGCCCAAGCTATATCGTTCGTCGCGTTCGTCTTCGAGTCGATCCACTTCGTCCTCTAGGTGCATTCTCTCTCCGACAGAGGGGAACCCCGCCAACGAAGCGGGGGCCGGCGCCACGGTGGACGTGGGAGCGACCGGCGATCCCGGTTCTGGAGTCGGCGCGCTCGTCGACTCCGGAGCGGACGCAGATGCGGCAGGCGAAGGCGCGAGGGATGACTCCGCAGGCGCTTGTTTCTCGGGCGCGTCTTCGTATGTCCGGACGCTCTCCTGGGCGAAGCTCGGAATCGCAAGTGACAAGATGAAGAAGACACCCCTCGACGTAAGACGACGCATGGTCTCTTTTAGAAAGATCCGCAAAGTGGCACAAGCAGCGGGGCACTAGCGCGGCGACGGATCGGCTTCGAGACCGAGTTCGCTCGTCCTGGGAAGGCGTCGAAACCGCCCGAATTCGAGTTGCCGAGGCACTAGCGAGAGGGCGGGCGCATCGACGAACGCAGATTCCCCGATTCCCACGTAGCGAGGAACCGGCGAAAAGAAGCTTCCGTCTCCTGATGGGGGACCGCGTGCCCGATACCCTTGAGCCAGAGACTATCGTTGATCTGACCCTCGTCGCATTGCGCCTCGACACGCACGGGGAAGAGCGCATGAGCCGCAAGATCGGCACAGAGCTGCGCAAGAAAGCCGCGCCGATCCTCTGCCCGAATCGACAAGTAGAGGCCGCTCGTCTCACGCACCAACAAATACCTCGAGAGCGGTCCCCGCTCGGCGCGGGTCCGCTCGAAATTGAGACGCGCCATGGCTGCGAGCTCCTTCTCGGATGGAGGAAGCTCTGAGCGCAGACGTACGGAGATCCGCCACACGCCGCGTTCTCCCAGATGGGCATTGACGGCGTCTACGTCGATGCCATGGGTAGACAAGTGGCCGGCAAGGTTGCCGAGCCAATGTGGCGGGAACTCCCCCTCGAAGTGATAACTCTCGACCACTCCGGCATTCCTACAGTCCCCGTCGTTTCTGGTTCGTGTCAAACAAGGTGAAGTTCGGGTCGAAACGGAAAATCGAATCGTGCAAGTTCGGAATCCCTCAGAATGACCAGCCCAGATTGAAGTTGAGCAGAGGGATGAATCCGGAGTCGTACGCGCTCCCCGAGATTGTGCCGTCCGTCGCGACGGCCGAAACGGACATGTACTGGATGCCGCCAGCGAGATCGATCGTGAAACCTACGTCTGCAGCGAACTTGTAGCCCACGAAAGGTCCCACGGCGACGCCATTCGCCCGAGCCACGACGTCCCCTTCGTTGTCGCTCGCTCCGATGTAGATCGCTTCGACACCCAGCGGCATGCCGTGTTCAAAGCCTCCAAGGAGGTAATAGCGAACCTGACCGCCCGCCTCCCACAGGGTCACGCCGTCGGCGGCCCCGACGCCACCTATCCCGGCTACGGAGAAGTCGAGCGGCAGTCTCACCTCGGCCGTCAGTTCGAACACCGTAGGATGGAAGAGGTGGATGGGTGAGAACGTAAGCGAAACGTCGTGTCCCTCGTCAGCTTTGGCCGACTGGGGGCCGAGCACGACCACGGTAAGAACGAAAGCCGCAAGAAAGATATGTCGCATGGGACGCTACGCTTTCAAAGTTCGGCGCGATGGTCAACGGCCAAACCGTTGCCCTACCCCGAGCCGCCCGTGAGGGGGAAAACGTCGTCGCGCCCCACATGCTCGGCTCTTGGCGAGGACCTCTCACCCCAACGTATGGGCTGATCGATGCCCGCCCGCCAGAAGTCACTCACTCGGAAGCAGGAAGAGCAAGCCACTCTCCAAGCGCCGAAAGCGACCGCTCCGCCATGGCTTCGTACTTGGCTCGCTTCTTCAGGCGCTTGCCTTCCCAAGCAGGTAGATGCGCAAAGGTAATGTTCGATGGCTGGTAGTCGTCCTCGTGACGGCTAGTCTGACGGATGAGACCGGCGTGAGCCGTCATCTCGGGGAGCGGGCGAGGTTCACGCCCATGGATCCGTTCGGAAATGAAGTGCGCTACCATCCACCCGCCGGCGGCCGCCTCTACGTAACCTTCGGTCCCGATGATCTGTCCTGCCATGTAGACCCCCGGCAGCGCTTTCAGTTGCCACGTGTCGTCGAGACATCGGGGTGCATTGACGAACGTGTTGCGGTGCACCGCGCCAAACCGGAAGAACTCGGCCTCCTCGAGGCCGGGAATCATGCGAAATACCCGCTTCTGCGCGCTCCACGTCATGCGCGATTGGAACCCGACGAGATTGTACGCGGTGCCGGCTTCGTCTTCTTTTCGAAGCTGGACGACGGCCGCTGGCCAGCGACCTGTTCGCGGATCGGTGATCCCGGCCGGCTTCATGGGGCCGAACGCGAGGGTTTGTTCTCCCCGCTCGGCCATGACTTCGATGGGTAGACACCCTTCGAAATAGCGAACCTCTTCGAAAGCATTCGGCTCGACCTTTTCGGCCTCGACGATCGCTTTGACGAATGCTGCGTATTCGTCCTTCGTGAACGGACAGTTGATGTAGGCATTCTTTTCCTCTTCGGTCTCGCCTTTGCCCCAGCGAGACGCAAAGAACGCCTTGTCGAAGTTGATGCTTTCCGCCGTCACGATGGGAGCAATGGCGTCGTAATACGCGAGCTCACCACCCACTATGCGTTTGATGTCGTTTGCAAGAGCGTCACCAGTCAAGGGGCCCGTGCAAATCAGCATCGGACGTTCGTCGGGAATCCTTTCGACTTCCATCGCCACGAGCTCGATGAGAGGCTCGTCCCTGAGTCGTCGGGTCATCTCGGCGGCAAACTTATCTCGGTCGACAGCCAAGGCTCCCCCAGCTGGAACCTTCGTGAGGGCGGCCGCCTCCATCACCTGAGACCCGAGCCGCCGCATCTCCTCCTTGAGCAACCCCACTGCGTTCGAGAGCGCAGCACCTCGGAAAGAGTTCGAACAGACGAGCTCGCAATACGATTCGCTCGACTGGGCTTCGGTACGTTTCTTCGGTTTCTGCTCGAGCACGCGCACGCGGTGGCCCCGCTTGGCGAGCTGGAGCGCGGCTTCGGAGCCGGCCAAACCGGCTCCCACAATGGTCACGACGGGGTCGCTCATGGGGCCGGGTGCTAGCGCAAAACCCGGCGCAGGCCCACGGCAGGTGGCCTCAGGCGACCGCAGCGTCAGCAAGCTGAGCGGCGCCCTCGGACGCCTGCTCCTCTTCTTGCGTAGGGACGTCGCAGTCGCGTTCTCCCCAGTGCGTAATCCGATACTCCGTCCCAGAATCCGAGGTAAAGTAAGTCACCTCGCTCTCTGGTGAGCGCAAGAATCCGCGGTCAAATTCGATGGTTTTCTCACCGGAATCCGTCTTGATCGTCACCGTAGCCGTGCGGCCCTTGCTCACCGTCTCGATGGTCACCCGATCGAAGTTGCCGCGGCCGTAGCGGGCCACGTTCTTCCGAGCCCTGCCACCGCCACCAACCTGGGTGCATTGGTCTCCCAGCGGCCGCCACACGCCGTCCTCGAGGACCTCTAGGTGCTCCATGAGATAGAGCCCACCGCCGCCTGCCAGGTAGAAGAGGCAGCAGTACACGGAGGAGAAAACCGGGGTGATGACCGACAGACCTGTCCTCATGACTCCTTCATGTCCGGAGGCGTGGGATCCTTCAGAGTTCTCCTCAAAAAGTCGAAAAATTCTTCATCATATTGA
The DNA here is from genome assembly GCA_965652275.1 of uncultured Polyangiaceae bacterium. Classification (GTDB taxonomy): domain Bacteria; phylum Myxococcota_A; class Polyangia; order Polyangiales; family Polyangiaceae; genus NIC37A-2. The sequence goes on from CBFGUR010000001.1 coordinate 26,710, forward strand.
AATCGTTAGGTATTTAATGAATTCTGAGGGACCCGGTGTCTGCCGCGGCTCCTACCCGCCTGCAGGCGCCGGCATCGGTGATGTTCACGAAGGTCGGAGGAGTCCACGATCGTCTTCCGCGACGTGCCCCCCCAGGGTGAGGAGCAACAAGGCGTGCTGCACGGCGTCCGCGCTGAGGCCGCATCGAATGCAGATCGCATCGACCGTGAGCGCCCCCTTGCGCACCGCGCCCAGCACGAGCCGCTCCTCCCGGGACCCCATGTGCAGAGGGTCCGCGGCTTCGCTCCCCGGCCCGTCGTCCGCCCGCTGCATGCGCGGGATCCGGCCTGCGAAGGACCCGTACTCTTCGAGGAGGCGTACCACCGGGGTTTCGTCCCAAATGACCTCCGCTCCCTCCTGGAGGACCTCGGCATAGGTCCCCTGACCGGATGGCGCGGCAAATCGGAACGGGAGAGCAAAGCGGGCACGCCCCAACTTGCGTGCGTGTTGCATCGCGTTTCGGGCGCCGCTCTTGGTCGGACATTCCCCGAGCACGGTCGCGTGGCTCAAAGCCATGAGCACCTCGTTGCGACGAAAGAACGCGAACTTGAGCGGAAGGGCGTATTGATCGGCAGCGGTCAGATAGCCGCCGCCCGCCTCGAGAATCGCCGCGAAGAGCGCGTGGTTCCTTTTCGGGTAGGCGAAAGGCAAAAACGTCGGTGCAACTACGACCGTACGACCCCTGCCGGCAAGAGCTCCGAGGTGAGCCGCAGTGTCGATACCCAGGGCTCCGCCCGAAGCCACTGTGATTCCGAGTCGCGCCAGACGGCGCGCAAGGTGAAACGCGTCTAGGGCACCCTGTCGGGAGGGAGTGCGCGTCCCAACGATACTCACCCAGGGCAAAGCAGGGAGCGCTCCCCAGAGATAGAGTTGCTCCGGCGGCTCGGAGAGCGCCCCGAGCCCCTCGGGGCGCTCTCCGCCCTGGAGCTCTCGAGGTTCACCCCATCGCTTCAGGATCACGCTTCTTCCGCGGACGGCGGACGCCCGCCGAGCTTTCCGTTCCATGCGGTCTGCTTCGGACGTGGCACCTATCCGTTGCAGAAAATCTCGTTCAAAAAGCGTATCCCGCCCGGACGTGCAGCCCCTCATGCCCACGAACCAGCCGGTTTTGGCCGTTTCCCGGAGCGGCTTTCATGGGGGGGCGACTTTTACCAGCATCCGTCAGCCATGGCGGATAAGAAGTCCAAGAAGTCGAGCCCTACTACGAACATCATTCTCGCCGTACTGGGCGTGGTGTTCATCCTCGTCGTTCGCGGCGTCTTCATCGGGCTTTCGAATTCGCCGCGCACGACCCTGAATCTCCCGGCCCTCTCGGCCGAAAAGGTCAGTCTCCCGGACGCCTTCAAGAACAAGCAGATTCCGCTGGAGGAAATCCACGCGGAGATGAAGGGCCAGAACTTGGAGAAACCGCGAGCCTATGTGGCCTTCTATCATGCAGGCCGCTGGGGCGGAGAAGCGTGGGGCGAGGGCGATGGATTGAAAGCCGCGATCGCCGACGCATACGACAAAGCCAAGGCGGCCGAAAAGCTCCCCTCCAAGCCGACCGACGCCGTGCTCGTCATTCCAACGGATCGTACGCCCCTGCGTCTCGACAACTACAGGGCGAATTTTTCGAACGTGCACCGCGGGATGCGGGGTGCCTACGTGATCCCGAAGAAGGGGCAGCCGGGTGAGCCTTTCCGGTTGAGTCCGACGAAAACCGTCGCAACGAATCGATCCATCAACGACGAGCTGGACCGGCAAGCTCAGCAGCGCAAGCTGAACGTGAAGGACTGGATCGAACAATCTGATGTCTTCAGCGTGAAGGCACGGCAGTTTTACATCCCGCTTTCCCAGGACAAACCCGCCCAGGAGACCCTGCGCGGGAATCGTGTGATCCCAGTAGAGGAAGTGACCGCTGCCAGCGTTCGGCACTTCACCGACCTTCTCACGGGATGGATGTTCAACAATCTGCAACCCAACGGACGGATGACGTACACGTATTATCCGTCGAGCGGCACCGAGGCCCGCAGCAACAACATGATCCGCCAGTGGATGGGAACGGTGGCCATGGGCCGCGCCGCCAGGCTCCATCCCGAGAAGAACCTCTTCCCGCGCGTCGAGCAGAACATCCAGTACAACCTCGACCAGTTCTACAAATCGGAGGGCGAGCTCGGATGGATCGAGTACCGCGGCATGGCCAAGCTCGGCGCGGCAGCACTCGCAATGATCAGTCTCATTGAGAGTCCTGCTCGGGAGAAGTTCGCCTCGTACGAAAAGGGGCTCTACAATCTCACGCTGAACCAATGGCAGCCGAGCGGCGAGTTTCACTGCTTCTACAAGCCGGAGGAACGCGCCCAGGACAACCTGCACAACTTCTATCCTGGTGAGACCCTGCTTTCATGGGCGTTCCTGTACGAACAGAACAAGGACCCTGAGTTGCTCGAGAAGGCGATGAAGAGCTTCCGCTACTACAAGGAGTGGCACATCAAGAACCGCAACCCGGCGTTCATTCCCTGGCACACCCAGGCGTACTACACGCTCTGGCAACAAACGAAGAATGAGGATCTGAAGGATTGGATCTTCGAGATGAACGACTGGCTCGTGGACACGATGCAGGCAAACTCGCGCGTAGCCTATGACGACACCATCGGACGGTTCTACGCGCCGGGCGAGAACTTCGGAGTGCCGCACGCTTCATCCACGGGTGTGTACATCGAGGGACTCATCGACGCGTTCGCTCTCGCTCGAGAGATCGGCGACCAGAAGCACGAAGAGAAATACCGAAAGTCGATCATTTTGGGTCTGCGCTCCTCGATGCAGCTTCAGTTTCAAGACGATCAAGACATGTTCTACGCGACGAACAAACAGCGCCTGCGAGGCGGCATGCGCACGACGGTCTACGACAACGAGATCCGCGTCGACAACGTGCAGCACGTGCTGATGGGTGTTCAGAAGGTACTCGCGCGCTTCAAGCCCGAAGACTTCAAGTACTGAAGAGGGCATCCCGATTTCGGTGAGGCCCTGAAACCGAACTAGCTCAGCCCTGAGCAACTTCCATGAAGCTCAGAACGGGCCTCCCTTCGGTTCGACTCTCCTCGAGACTGAGCGAAAACACCAAGGAGTAACCGAGCTCCTCCTCGGGGTCGACCAGGGCTTGCCGCAAGACCCATCCTTCGTCGTTCTCCGCAATCTGCAGGTGACGTGGGCTCCGCGCCGCGGGATCGGTCCGGAGGTCGCCATACTCCTCGAAAAACGGAGCAAGCGCCGCCTGGAGGTCGTCCGGTGTCGTGCGAGGATCCGCGACGGCCGCGGCGCGGATCTGCGCAGCGGCGGCCTCCCAGTCCTTTCGCGCTAGGGCCTGCACGATGCGCCAGACGGTGTTTCTGATGAGCACCACGAACGCGCGAGTATCGCGGGTGATGTCCTCTGGCAAAGACGCCTCGCCCTGCTGCTCCTTTTCCAGAGTCGCCTTGGGATCGCTCAGCTTCTGCCACTCTTCGAGCAGGCTAGAGTCAGTCGCTCGTAGCTCCCCTCCCAGCCACTCGATGATGTCGATGAGCTCGTCCGTCTTCAGAGCCTCAGGCACCGTTTGAGTCATCGTCCGGTAAGCTTCGGAGAGATACCTGAGCACCACGCCCTCGGCTCGCTGCAACCCGTATTCCTTCACGTACGCATTGAACGAGAGACCCAGCTCGTACATGTCGCGCGCAATGGATTTGGGCGCGATGCTATGGCCGAGCACCCAAGGGTGCTCCTTGGAGAAGATCTCGAACGTCGCCCAGAGAAGCTCCTTTTCCGGCTTGGGATACGTGATTTTCTCGAGCTCTGCCATCCGCTCTTCATACTCGACGCCCTCATGCTTCAGCTCCTGGAGCTTACGCGCCTTGAGCGTATCGACCTGCTTGAAGAGAATCGCCCCCGGGTTTTCCAAGATGGACTCGATAACGGACAGAACCACGAGCGGATAGTTCCTATCCTCGGTGTCTAGACTCTCGATCACCTGAACGGCAAAGAGACTCAAAGCGTGATTGAGGGAAAAGTCTTCCTGCAGGTCCGCGTTCACCCGAACCCCCTCCTCCGTGAGCTCGACGATTTCCGACTCCAAGAGAGCCCGAAAAACAGAGAGCGCGGTGCGTCTGTGCGCTCGTTTCTGTCGATCGGTGTCGTGACAGTCGGCGAGCAGCGCTTTCATGGCGCGACAGCCGTCCTCTTCCTCGCGGCAGAGTACGGAGAGCAGCATGCCCGAGCTCACCGCAAACCGAGATCGAAGAGCCTCGGGCGCCGAAGTGCGTAGCTTGTCGAGCGTCTTATCGTCCCACGGCGCGTATCCTCGGTCCGGTGCCTTCTTGGGTCTGAGCTTCTTGAGCTTCTTGGCGTCGCCCTCGGCTTTTCTCTTGGCGACTAAGTTCTCGATGACGTGCTCGGGCGCCTGCACCACGACGCTCCCCTGGGTATCGAAACCCCGGCGGCCCGCCCGCCCAGCGATCTGGTGAAAATCGCGCACCGACAAGATCCGCACCTTGTTGCCGTCGAACTTACAAAGCTGCGTGAATAAAACCGTGCGGAGCGGGATGTTGACTCCCACGCCCAGCGTGTCCGTTCCGCAAATGATCTTCAAAAGCCCCTTTTGGGCGAGCTTTTCGACGAGGAGTCGATACTTGGGAAGCATTCCGGCGTGATGCACTCCGATGCCATGAGGGATGAATCGGGCGAGCTCTTTGCCAAAGGGGCTATCGAAACGAAAGCCCCGAAGCTCCTCCTTGATTTGGAGCTTCTGCTCCTTCGTCAAAAAATCGATACTCGTGAGCTTCTGCGCCTGTTCGGATGCGGCGCGCTGGGCGAAGTGGACGATGTAAACCGGAGCCCGCCCCTCCTTGAGCAGATCGGTGATCGTCTCGTGGAGGGGCGTCTCGACGTAGGAAAAATCGAGGGGTACGGGGCGCTCATCCGATTTGACCAAGACCGTGGCGGCGCCGGTCAGCTCCGTGATTCCGCGCTCGAACGAGCTCGTATCACCCAGCGTTGCGCTCATCAGCAGGAAGCGAGCCTGAGGAAGCGTCAGGAGGGGTACCTGCCACGCGACACCACGGTCGCGGTCGGAGTAGTAGTGAAACTCATCCATCACGACCCACTCGAGGTCCGCACGGGCCCCCTGTCGCAATGCAAGGTTGCTCAGAATCTCGGCAGTACAACAGATGATGGGAGCGTCGTGATTGACCGTGGCATCACCCGTCATCATTCCAACGTTGTCGGGACCGAAGACCCGGCAAACGGACAAGAACTTTTCGCTGACGAGCGCCTTGATCGGCGCTGTGTAAAACGCCTTTTCGCCGTAGGCGAGGGCGGCGAAGCACGCGGCAAGAGCAACGAGGGACTTCCCGGATCCGGTCGGAGTATTCAGGATGACGTTGTGTCCTTGGGAGATCTCCAGCACGGCTTCTTCTTGAGCCGGATAGAGATCCATCCCCGTGCTTTCCACATAGGAAAGGAACTCCGAGAGGATCCAGTCCCCGTCTAGTTTTTCCCCCTCTCGGAGAGGGCGAGGGTTGAGTGGAGCTTCGGCCGTGAAATCGGTCATCGCGATATCGGCCGTGGGCGTACCACGAAAGTGCGCCGATTCTTAACCGTCGCTCGGGGGAGCTTTGACGACGGAGCTCACATCACGCCCGAGCGCATGGTCGAAGCGCACCTCCGCCATCTTTAGATTGATGTAGGCCTGCACGAGGTTGAGACGCGCCGTGAGAAGGGACGTCTCGGCGTCCAAAACGTCGAAGGCAGTCGCGCGTCCTCCCTCGAAGAGCTTCTTTCGGTCGGAGTGGGCCACTTCGGCCGCCGCGACCCCACGCTCTGCTGATTCTCGCGCGAGCTCGGCCTCCTGCATCGACTGATAGGCGCTCAGCACCTCAGTGCGAAGCGCGTCCTTGATTTGCTGCTGCTGCGCCTTCACTCGCGCAACCTCGGCATTGGTCACCTTCGCATCGGCATTGGCCGAACCGACATCGTTCAGCGTCCAGACGGCCCGGATCCCGACGTCCCAACTCGCGTTCCATTCATTTTGTTGCGGGAAGAACCGCGGATTCGGATTGGCGTAAGTGACGTTTCCAAAGCCCTCGACTCGAGGAAGCGCTTTTGTCTTCTCGACGCTCTTCTGCTTACGGAGAGCGTACACTGTCGAATCGAGAGCCTGGATCTCGAGGCGATTCTGCAACGCTTCCTCATGGTAGCGCTCGAGGCTCTCAACGCGGGGCACTCCCGTGCCTCCCTCTTGAACGATGTCCTCGCCGATGCGCCAGGCGGGCGTCTCACCCTTTCCGCCGTCCATCAGCATGTGGAGGTTCTGACGCGCGATGGTCTCCTGGGTTGCTGCGCGCCTGACGTTGAGCTCGGCGTTGGCAACGAACGCGTCCTGGCGCAGGACGTCCGCCCGAGATGCGCGCCCAGCTGCCTGGAGATTTTGTAGAAGTTTATGCTGTTCTCGGGCGCGCTCGAGGGACTTTTCGGCTTCTCCTTGCCCCAGCTTGGCCCGTGCCCAATCGTAGTAGGCAAGGCGCGCATTGGCGGCAGCGCTGACTCGGGCTGCCTTCTCATTGATTCGGGCTGCCTTCTTGGCGGCTCTGAGTCCCTCGAGGGACTGCGTCATGTTGAAAACGTAGTCGCTGATCGGGATGACCATACCAGCATTGAGATAATACTGATTGGGTATCGGATTGAAGTTGAACGCGGAACCGTCGATGGCGAACATCTGGGCATCGTCGAGAGGCGGCCCCCCGGTCTGGCCCGTCCCTACGAAACTCATCCCGCCGAACATGTCGAACTGCTCCGGGACCGATTGACGGGTGTAGCTCGCGGTCAGCGTCACCCGGGGAGCATAGTTGAAGAGCGTCTTGTTCTGCTGAGCGTTCGCAGAAGCATAGTCCGCCTCGGCGACTTTGGCGTCCTGTGAATAATCCGCGGCGGCTCTTGCAGCTTCGTCGGAAGTGAGTCCACCCGGTTGCCCGACCAAGTCGTTCAAGTAGTCGGCTGGTGAAGCGGCAACGGTCGCCGTCGAAGATCCTTGCGACGAGGGTTCGGCAGCTGGCGCGGCTTCGTCTTCTTGGCCTATCTGCTCGGCGCCGACCGCTTCGGAGGCGTCTTGAGACCAGGCGAGCCCAGTCATCAATGCCGTCGATAGAAGAAAGGAAGAGGAGAGTATGGTGGAGACAAGAGGGCGCGTGAGACGTGCCCCTGGATCATGGTGTTTGTACATCGTCTCTATCCTGGAAACTATTGAGCTGGACTTTGGCTCGAGGCTGCGCCCGGCGCCCCCTCTCCGCGCTCGTTCGACTGCTTCTGAGTCTTCTTCGAAAAAAGGGAAGTGACTGACTGGGTCACGTTGTCGAACACGATGTAGAGCGTTGGCACAGCAATCAGCGTGAGCAGGGTAGCAAACGCCAGCCCAAAGATGACGGCGACGGCCATGGGCCCCCACCATTCGCTGCTTTGGGTCCCCCAGAACACTTTGCTCTCCCAGGGAATGGCAGCAAACTCGATGCTGAGCCCGATCGCCATCGGCACGAGGCCCAAGATCGTCGTGATCGCCGTAAGCATCACGGGCCTAAACCGTGTGATTCCCGCTTCGATCACCGCCTGCTCCCGAGGCATACCCTCGTCTCGGAGAAGTTTGATGTAATCAAGCAAGACGATCGCATTGTTGACGACGACACCCGCGAGCGAAATCACGCCGAGACCGGTCATGATGATACCGAAAGCCGTCCCCGTCAGCACGAGGCCCCAAAGCACCCCAACCAGCGACATCACCACCGACATCAGGACGATGATCGGCGTGCCGAAGCTGTTGAACTGAGCCACGAGGACGATCGCAATGAGAAAAATCGCGATCAAGAATGCTTGCATCAAGAACGCTTGGGACGCGGCTTGTTCATCGTTCGCCCCGCCGAGGCGAGCTCGAACGGAAAACGGCCTTTCCATGTCGTCGATTGCGGCCATCACCGCAGCCTGGACCTCGTTTTGGTTGAAGCCCTCTTTCACGTCACCCGATAGAGTCACGACGGGTTGCTGTGCCTTGTGGTTGATCGAACCCGTGCCGCCAGCAAGGGTATACGAGGCAACGCTAGAAATCGGAACGGAGAAGGTGCCAAGTTCCATGTCTTCGCGTCCTGGAACTCGGAGCGACAGCACGGACTGCATGTCGTCGCGGTATTCAGGCGCTAGCTCGACCATGATGTCGTACTCGTCCTCACCATCGCGGAAGGCACTCGCCTTCGTGCCGCTCACGGCCGCGCGAACCGCGTTGGCGACCTCTGCAGTACTCGCGCCCACTCGCTTGGCGGCACCGCGGTCCACTCGGAAACGCAGCTCCGGTCGACCTACTCGGTAGTTGTCCTCGAGCCCAGTTACACCTGGGACCTTGGCGACCACACGGCGCGCTTTTTCGGCAAATTCGCCCGCCTCGTGATAGTCCTTGCTCGCGATCTCGACGGAGATGGCCTTGCCCACCGGAGGGCCTTGCTGCTCCTTCTCGACTTTGATCTCGGCTCCGACGATATGCGACACCTGCTCACGAAGGCGCGTGATGGTCTCGCGAGTATCCTCCTCACGGATGACCTCGCCCGGCCGTGCTTTGCTGGCGTGCGGATAGAAGTTGAGCGTGATGCGCGCCTGATTCGTGGCCTCCGAGCTCGAAAAGTCGCCTGCCACAACACCAGTCTCGGCAACGTAGGTCTTGATCTGCTTCTCTTTGAGAAGGATTTCCTCGATTTCTCGGACGACCCGGTCGGTTTCTTCTAGGTCGGTTCCATCCGGCGCACGGACGGTCACAGTGGCGCGATCGGGCTCCACATCCGGGAAGAACTCGGTCCCGTGGTTGAAGGCGCCGTAGCCGATGAATGAGCCGATGAGAGCGGCTGCCATCGTGACGATGGTGAACTTCCGGTGCCGAATGGCCCACAGCAGGCTCGCCTTGTAGAGGCGGAGGATCGGGTTGTTTTCGGCCGAATCCGTCACCTCCCGCTTTTCTGCCTTCATCCCCATCGCCGCGAGGACTGGCAGCATCACTATCGCCACCACCAGCGACGAAAGAAGCACGGTCACCAAGGTGATGGGCAGGTAGACCATGAACTCGCCCATGATGCCCGTCCATCCGAGGAGCGGGGCGAAAGCGGCAACGGTCGTGAGAGTCGAAGCGGCCACCGGCAAAGCCACTTCCTTGGCTCCATCCACTGCAGCTTCGAAGGGACTCTTTCCGAGCTCATTGTGCCGGTAGATGTTCTCCACCAGCACGATGGCGTTGTCGACGAGCATGCCGAGCACCAACACGAGGGAGAACAGCACGACCATGTTCAGGGTTATCCCGAGCAGGTTGAAGACCATCATCCCCATGAGCATCGAAAGCGGGATGGCAATGGCAACGAAGAGGCTGTTGCGCACCCCCATGAAGAAGAGAATCACCCCCACGACCAGGATGAGGGCGAGGAGAATGTTGTTCTCGAGCTCACTCACCATCACGTCGACGTCTCGGGATTGGTCGGCGAGGACCTGATACTCGACGGTCTCGGGCCATTCCTCTGCGTGGCGGGCGGCCTCTTCCTTTGCGGCGGTAGCCAACTCGACGATGTTCGCTCCGGCTCTTTTCACCACGCCCAGCGAAACGCTAGGCCGCCCGTTCATGCGCGAGTACGTGGTGCGATCAGCAAAGTCGTCAACGACCTGCGCCACGTCGCGGACGAAAACGGGCCGATCGCCTCTACGCGTAATGGCCACGTCACCAATCTCGCGTGCAGCCTCGAATTCTCCGGGAACACGGACCAGGTAGTTGGACTTCTCGCCGACGACCTCACCACCGGGGACGTTGACGTTTTCGTTGCCGATGGCTCCGATGACGTCCTGGATGCCGATGTCGTAGTGCGCGAGTCTGGTGGGATCGACCTGTACCCGGAATTCGCGGGTTCGCCCCCCAGAAAGCTGCACCTTCAGCGCTCCCGGCAACCTTTCGATATCCGTCTGGAGATCTTCGGCTAGGCTCTTGAGGACGGTCTCATCGACATCGCCGGCGATGTTGATGAGCATGATGGGCATGTCGGAAAAGGAGATCTCCTGGACCGTGGTCTCCTCGGCATCATCCGGGATCTTCGCACGGGCAGTGCTGACCTTGTCGCGAACTCTCTGAAGTGCATCGGCGATGACGACCTCTGGCTCGAACTCGAGCGATACGATGCTCACACCTTCGGCCGACGTGCTGGTGACGCTCTTGAGATCCTTGATTCCCGCCACCTCGTTTTCGATGGGGATTGTGACGAGCCCCTCGATGTCTTCCGGCGAAACCCCGATGTAAGGAGTCGTCACCATGACGATCGGGATCTTGACGTCGGGGTTGTTCTCCCGAGGAAGAATCGAATACGAGAGCGCCCCCATGATGAGCGTGCAGAGAAGCAGCAGCAGGACAGGAGCCCTGTGCTGAACGATGTACCGAATCATCGCGCCTTACTTCCCTTCGGCCGCTTCGGGCTGTTCCGCGTTCTGGCCAAAAACGGCACGGCCGTTCTGACAGCACTTCCCGGTTCGATGAATGAGCACGTCGTCACCATCGACGAGGCCACGGTGTCCCACGATGATCAGATGGTCGCCCGCGGCGAGGCCGGATTTCACCTCAACCTGACGGCGAACCACGGTGCCAAGCTCGACGGACTTCCAAACGGCCTTTCCGTCCTTCGCGACGAATACGCCGACCCCCGATGGCTTCGTGACGAGCCAATCCTGAGAGATGAGGAGCTTGCTGCCGTCACCTTTCATGCCGCCTTCCGAAGGAGCGAGAGTTACCTGTGCTATCATTCCGGGGAGGAGGGTTTCGTCCTCGTTCTTGACCTCCACGAGCGCCTCGAACGAGCGTGTCTTGAGGCTTGCAGCCTGCGAAAGCTGCACTACTTCACCCTCGAACACACCCGCGCGTGCAGCTAGCTCCACGCGAGCCTTCATCCCCACCTGAGCCAGCGCAATGTCGCGATCGGAGAGTGCAATGCTGACCCGCACCGGTTGCAGCTGAACCAATCGGAAAAGTGGCATCCCGGGACTCGCAACCTCACCGACTTCCGCATCCACTTGCACCACCACGCCCGAAAATGGAGCATTCATCACGGAGCGACCGGCGGCTACCTGGAGTTCTGCGAGTGCGGCTTTGGAGCTCTCGACGCGATCACGAGCAGCGTCGAGCTCCGCTTCCGGAATAGCGCTACCCAGAGTCTCGGCGCGAGCTAGCTCGCGTTCGGCAGCTTTCTTTTCTACCTGCGCACGAACGAGCCGGGTCGAATAGGTGTTCGAGTCGACACGGGCGAGCACCGCGCCCTTCTTCACGTGGTCGCCCTCGCTGACGCTCACCTGCTCGATGTAACCACCGAGAGGAGAAGCCAGCTGGGCATCTCGAATGCCTTCGACCTCTCCCGGAACCTGCAGAGTCAAGCCGGTCGACGAGGGTTGAACCACGGCGACCTCGACACGTGTTCCTTTGAGTTGTGGCTGCTCGCCGGCCACGTCACGCGGAGTCTCGGGGGTGACTTCTTCAGTCTCTGACTTGCAGCCGACAGTCAAAGCGAAAAGTAGCGTGGGGCCGAGCACCCATGCCTTCTTGAAGAGGAGTCGGCGGCGGAGGGGGGCGGACGGAGTGAGGACGAGATCGGTCATGAGGCTCATGAGGGGCACCTAGAAGCCGTGCCCAGGTTAGCCATTGTGAAGGCGAGTGCCAGGAAGTTCTTGCCCGAAGATTGCGGCATCGGGATGAAGAGGACCCGCCGTCAAAGATGAAGAAATGTTGAGTTGTCCGCTGGATGTGGAACTGCTCTCGAACCGGGCAACGGGACGGAGCCGAGAAGGGCCGGAAATGACGTGAGCTTTGCAGATGTGAAAGGTAGCGGGGGGGGCCCCGGTCTTCGACATTCAGATGACTCGAATGTTCCGCCTTCACCCCGGCGGATCCCTGCCGGGAAGGTGCGTTTTCGCCTCGTCGGGGCCTTGCGGTTTCACCCCCTGACCCGGCATTCTATGATCCTGAAATGCAGGAACGTCGCCAAAATGTCCGCGTCAGGCCGGCTCCAGACTACGAAGTGAAGATCGACTATGGCGACGGCCTGGTCAAAGTGCAGTGCTCCGTCATGGATGTCGCCGTGGGCGGCGTCGGGCTCGTGGTCGATGAGCTGTTCGCGGCGGTCAAAGCTGGAGACCACATTTCTCTCGGAGTTTCGCTCCCCGGTCACGAGCGTTTCGAGACCAGAGCCAGCATGCGCTACACGCAAGGTAAGGCAGGGGGACGCTGTGGTGTCCATTTCGACAACCTCACTGAAGAGCAGCAAACGGCATTGAGTCGGGCGGTCTCCGAGCTCCTCGAGCGCGGGCATTCGGTCTGAATCACCTTAAACGGTCCCACACGAGCCCGAACCCTTACTCTGCGCTAGTCTTCTCCCGTGCGCCGCACCGTTCCTTTCACCGTCGTCCTGCTCTTTGCGGCAAGCTGTTCTGCGCTGGTGCGTATCGAGGACGACGCCTATCTCGGAGGCGAAGTGTCGTTGGAAGGCGACGGTGATGGTGACGACACCGGAGGCGATCGAGGCGACGGCGACATCGGCGGAGCCTCGGGAGACGGGGACGGTGATTCGGGCGGCTCCGGTGACGGGGACGGCGACGCACCGAGCGGAGGCATGGGAGGAGAAGCGTCCGGTGGTTCGGGCGGGACGGGTGGAACCGGCGGCGGCACTGGTGGAGGGGGCACCGGCGGGACGCCCATCGAGATCCCTGACCCGATTCACTACTATCCTCTCGATGGAAACACCGACGATTTAGGCACCGGCACCGCTCTTCCGGCAACCGTGACCGAGAACGTGAACTGGTATCCGAACGCGGGGGTGGCCGGCGGAACCCTGGAGATCCCGGAACCGAACGAAGAGTATCTCGCGCTGGATCCAGCCGTGGGAAACACCAATCCCTATACGATCTCCTGGTGGTTCATCCCGTCCAAGGACGGATACATCACCCTAGCGCACCGATTCCCTCAGCAGTTCGAGGACACGTGGGAACTGATCCTCGATACATCTAGTCCCCGCATCAAGATCGGGGGGACGGAATATCACTTCACCTACACTTTCCCCTCCGCGAACGAGGGGACGTGGACGCACATCGTTTTTGCCTATCGAGACATGGCGAGCGGGACGAACGATCACTTCAAGTTGTGGATTGATGGTGAGGTCGTACTCGAACAGACGCTGGTGCTGCTCACATCCGCGGTCGTCGCCGACGCCGGTTTCGTGTTCGGACAGAGTGCCGGAGGAACGCAAGCTTTCTTCGGCTTCGTAGATGAGCTTCGCGTCTACGACTCGTTTTTGACGGACCAGGACGTCGAAAACCTCTATCTCTACGACGCGCCCTAGAGGCCGTAGCGCTAGCGTGGCGTACGCACCTCGAAGTCGAACTGACGCCGTCCACTCTTGACGACTACGTCGACACTGGTGTCCGAGCTGCGGCTGAACTCGAGAGTGAGCTCTTTGCCGAACGGCGTGTCTAGGATGTATTTGCCGTTCTGTGGCACGGGATCCACCCACCGCATTTCAACGTCGGATATGGTCAGATCCCAGCGTCCGGATTCGCCCCGCCATGAGGCGTCTCCCTCTACGGTGAACCCCTCTGTGATGTCACCGTCCAGCGGTTGTTGCAGTCGGTCTCCCCTCCCCGCCGCCTTGCGACCGTCCTCGAGGCGTTCCCACTCTAGTTCATGTACGACGCGACGGGTCGGGTCGTCTCCCCCAGACCAGGTCACGTCAGCCGTCCCGCTGACGCGCATCTTACCGTTGTCGAGCTCGTCCCATTCGTGATGGACCTGGACCTCATCGTCCTCATTGATCTCCACGGACAAGGAGTGCGTTCCAGTGAACGTCATCCCCCGGTGCTCGCATTCATTCGAGGTCGCGCCGTACTCGACGGTCACGGTGTTAGAAGCGAGCTCCACCGTCGCGCATGGGAGCTGCGACTCGTAGAAGTCCCGAAGGTTCTCGGCCGATGCCATCACCGCTTGGCCGATGGAGAAGTTCTCGGAGAGATCGATCGTGGTTCCGATCATCGTCACAGCCTCGGAGTAGAGTCGCGCTTCTTCGACGGCTTCCGCAGCTTCCTCACGACTGAGTCCAGCACATCCAGCAGCCAATGAAATTGCGCTGGCCACCACGAACGGAGCACGTCCGCGCTCCAACAAGCTCCCGAGTCCAAGACCACCCATCGACTTCTCCTCCGCAACGACGATCTTCCGCTGCACCCCATGCAAGTGAAGCAGCACCTTCAACCGCCCCGTATCGGCGTAGTCTATATCCCCTTTGCGCGGGCGGCCAATTCAGTCTCGCTGGACCGTCGCCCGATGGGGTCACGACAAACGCGATTTGTAGTCGTCGTATCCGAACTTGCGAACGAGGCGGATTTCATGCGTCTCAGGTTCGTATGTTGCCAAAGAAGGCAGCCGCACGCCGTTGAACGTCGTGCTCTTCACGTTCGTGTAGTGAGCCATGTCCGTGAACACGAGGCGGTCGCCTACGGACAGCGGCTCGTCGAATGCCCAATCGCCGATGACGTCGCCGGCCAAACAGGTCAGTCCGCCCAACCGAAACGGGTGAGGCTTTTCACCAACTTGGCCGCCGCCCAGGATGACAGGACGGTACGGCATCTCGAGTACGTCCGGCATGTGTGCTGTCGCGGATGTGTCCAAAATCGCAGTCGGATGCGGCGAGCCATCCACGATGTCGAGAACTTCGCTGACCAGATAACCCACGTTCAGAGCAATGGCTTCACCGGGCTCGAGGTAAACGGATTTCCCCGTTCGCTCTCGAAAGTCCGACACGACGCGAATCAGTCGCGCGACGTCGTAGTCGGCTCTCGAAATGTGATGGCCGCCTCCGAAATTGACCCATTTCACGCGGGACACGTAGTCGGCAAATCTGGTTTCGACGGAGGCCAGAGTTCGTTCCAGAGCGTCGCTGTTTTTCTGGCAGAGGTTGTGAAAGTGAAGTCCATCGAGCGCATCGAGCTCTTGATCGGTCAGTCGTGCCTTCTCGAGGCTGGCCAGAGTCGTGCCGAGACGGGAGCCCGGAGCGCATGGATCATAGAGCTCCGTCTCCACCTCTCGATGCTCTGGATTGAGCCGAAGGCCGCATTCGACCCCCGACGTCTTGGCCCTAGACCCGTACTTGCGTAGCTGTGCGACCGAATTGAAGACCAGATGGTCGACGAGAGGCTTGCCGTCGTCGCCTCTCAGCAGATCTTCGATATCGCGTTCGCTGTACGCCGGGGCGTAGGCGTGAACTTCCTTTTGGAACACTTCGCGCCCTAGGCGAGCTTCGTCGACCGAACTGGAAGTGACTCCCGATAGGTACTCCCGGACAATCGGATAGAGGGACCACGTCGCGAATCCCTTCTGCGCAAGGAGCACCTTGGCACCAGCCTCTGCCTCGACTCGCGCGATCGTGCCCAAATTGGACCGAAGCCGTCCGAGATCATGAATGATGAAGGGTGTCTGTACCGCATAGGGGTCAAACCCCACGCCATCGCTGAGGGCTGGCTTTCCTGAACTCATCGCAAACCGAACCGGGTCAGTCGACCGGTAGCTCCTGAACCGTCCAAGGC
The DNA here is from genome assembly GCA_965652275.1 of uncultured Polyangiaceae bacterium. Classification (GTDB taxonomy): domain Bacteria; phylum Myxococcota_A; class Polyangia; order Polyangiales; family Polyangiaceae; genus NIC37A-2. The sequence continues at coordinate 42,376 of CBFGUR010000001.1, forward strand.
AGACCGTGTCGTCCGAGCAATTCGAGGAAAGGTTCGGGGTCCATCTCTTCGATGTTGTAGACCCCCGGCTTGTTCCACTTGCCCGTCACCATCATGGCGGCGCCTACGCTGGCGGGGACACCCGTCGTGTAGCTGATCGCCTGGGAACGCACCTCGGCGTAGCAAGCGGCGTGATCACAGACGTTGTAGATGAAGACCTTGCGGCGCTTTCCGTCCTTCGTTCCTTCGATCAAACAACCGATGCATGTCTTGCCAGTGTAGTTCTTGGCCAGGCTCGCCGGGTCGGGCAGCAGGCGCTTCAAGAACTGGATGGGTACGATCTGGTGCCCCTCGTAATCGATGGGCTCGATGCTCGTCATTCCGACATTTTGAAGTACTTCGAGGTGCTTCAGGTAGGAATCGCCAAATGTCATCCAGAAACGGATCTGCTTGACGTGTGGGATGTTCCGACAAAGGGACTCGATCTCTTCGTGATAGAGCAGATAGGCGGCGCGGACGCCCACCTCCGGGAAGTCATAGTCCCAACGCATGCTCATGGGTTCGATTTGCTTCCAGCGGCCCGGCCCTGCTTCACCAGCAGGCGTTCCCTGGCCGTCCTCACCTTCGCGCTCCCAATAGCGCCCAGGCTGGGTGATTTCGCGAATGTTGATCTCGGGATTGAAGTTCGTTGCGAACTTGTGCCCGTGATCTCCGGCGTTGCAGTCCAAAATGTCGATCGTGTCGATCCGATCGAACAGTTTCTTTTGGGCATAGGCACAAAAAACGTTCGTCACCCCGGGGTCGAATCCGGAACCGAGTAGCGCCATCAAGCCAGCTTTCTCGAAGCGCTCCCGGTACGCCCATTGCCAGTGGTACTCGAACTTTGCGTTGTCCGGTGGCTCGTAGTTGGCGGTATCGAGATAGGCGACACCCGTCTCGAGGCAGGCGTCCATGATCGCCAGATCCTGATAAGGAAGGGCTACGTTCAAGACGAGGTCAGGCTCGAACTCACGAATGAGCGCCGCCGTGTTCTTTGGATCGTCCGCATCGAGCGCCGCCGTGCGGATGGTCGTCCCGACCATTTCTTTTACCTCGGCAGCGATTTCATCGCACCGGCTCTTGGTGCGGCTCGCGAGAAGGATTTCGGAAAAAACGTCAGACAGCTGGGCGCACTTGTGAACCACGACGCGACCGACGCCACCTGCACCGATGATGAGAAGTTTGCTCATAGGATACCGTTTCCGCCCGGAGGGCGACGGCGGGTTTTGTAGCCCAAGATCGTCGAAGGGTACCAGGGCGAAATGGATAATTGTCGGTGGTCCCGTGTCGCCGCGCTGTCACACGCTCGCTCAGATGGGCCAGCGAGCGGCCAGCTTTGACCCTGGCCCCCTCTGTGCTCACTATGCGGTAGGAGCGGATTTCGACAGTGTTTTTCTGGAAAAAGGACAAGGCTCGGAACTTCGCCAAGCTATCGAAGAGCGAACGGGAGACACTCGCAAGAGAACTCCTCGATGAAGGGAACCGTCACCTCGAAAAAGGCAAGCTCGAGGCCGCACTCGAGCGCTTCCGAGATCTGATCCGTCTCGAGCCCACCGACGCGGATCACAGACGACGGCTGGCCGACTGCCACGGCCGGCTGGGAGACAAGAAGGCCGAGCTGGAAGCTCGGTGCAAAGCGGCCACGCTCTACGCTGAGGCGGGATTTTTGTTGAAGGGGATCGCGATGTGCAAGCTGGCCCTCGCGATTGATCCAAGCCACAGAGACGCGCTCGAGCAGCTGGCGCAGCTCAACGAACTCACGGGGGTCTCGCCCGTTGCCCCCTCGCTCTCCCCGACCTTCACTGACGAGGAAGAGAGAACGCGTAAGGACGAAGAACTGGCGGAGGCGCGAGCTCGGGTCGAACGTGTCCTTGCGGCTCGCGAAGCAAGGGCAGAAGCCCAGAAGGCGGCGCGCCACCATGTCGTGGCTTCGGAGGCCAAACCACCTGCTGGACCACCTTCGGCCCCTGCGATCGAGTTGTCGGACGATGACGAGGACGTGTTCATCGCGCCGCTCGATGAGGACGACATCGATCTCGATCCAGCTGTTTCGGTTCCTTCCATTCCACGGTCCGCAGTGGCCGCCCCCGACAACGTTGCCTTGGCACTGCGGAGGGTTCCTTTACTCTCCGATCTGGCGCCATCCACCTTCGTCTCGCTCGTCGACCGGGTGGGCCTGCTCGAACTTGGTGCTAAAGACGTGCTCTTTCGGGTCGGCGACGCTGCGGACAAGATGTACTGCGTCGTGGAAGGCGAAGTCGCGGCGACGATACCTGGACCCGATGACACCGATCTCGAGCTAGCACGATTGACCGAGGGCGACTTCTTCGGGGAAATCGGACTCTTGGCGGAAGAGCCCCGCCGGGCAACCATCCGGGCGACCTCCCGGGCGATGCTCTTGGTCTTCGAACGAAGCATCGTGAGCGAGCTATCTCGTTCCGAACCCGACTTCGTCAAAGTTCTTTTGCGGTTCGTCCGGGAGCGGCTCGTGGCGTCTCTGATCGCAACCCACCCCCTTTTCGCGCCCTTCGGTGGATCCGAAGCCAGGGAGCTGACGTACCGTTTCCAGTTCTTGGAGGTAAAACCGCGCAAACCTCTGATACGCCAAGGTACCCCGAGCGGTGGAGTCTACGTCCTACTCACGGGATCGGCGCGCGTCGTTCGGAGCTCGGACGGCGAGGCACGTCACCTGGGTCAGCTCCGGCCGGGTGACATCTTCGGCGAAATGTCCCTCATCAACCGCGAAGCTGCGGTCGCAAGTGTGGTCACCGATCAGAAATGCTTCGTATTGGAGCTCCCCGCCAAGGACTTTACCCAGCTGGTGATGATGCACCCTGCCCTGCTCGACTACATTTCGACTCTCGCCGCGAATCGCCAAGCGCAAAACGAAACGCTCATTTCGGGCGGTGCGGAGTTCATCGAAGATCGGCTGTCCCTCGTTTAGGAAGCCTTCGGAACGAGGCGGGGCGCCCCCAGAGTCCACTCGTGATAGGAAGACCGCATGCTTGCACGTCCGCGCCGCAACCGCCGCTCGGAAGCCCTCCGCGGCTTCATTCGAGAGACCGAACTCAGCCCCCACCACTTGGTCCTGCCGGCGTTCGTCCATGAACACCCAGAGCCCCACCCCATCGCCAGCATGCCCGGACACAGTCGCCTGGGAATCGAAGGAATCGTCGAACTTGCCAAGAGAGGGCGTGGCCTCGGGGTCCTCGGGATGGCCCTCTTTCCCGCCATCAGCGAAAACAAGAAGGACCCACGCGGAAGCGAGGGTGAAAACGAAAGCGGCCTTCTTCAACGAACCGTTCGCGCGCTGAAGGATGAGGTGCCCGAAGTCACCATCTTCACTGACGTCGCCCTGGACCCCTATTCGTCCGACGGCCACGACGGTGTCGTCGTCGACGGGCGCATCGACAACGAACTCACAGTGCCAATTCTGGCTCGCATGGCCGTCGCCCAGGCAAAGGCAGGCGCGGACTTCGTCGCCCCGTCCGACATGATGGACGGTCGTGTGGAGGCCATCCGGCGCGCGCTGGACGAAGCTGGCTACTACGAAGTCGGTATCTGCAGCTACGCCGTGAAATACGCCAGCGCCTTCTATGGCCCGTTTCGAGACGCTCTCGACTCTGCGCCCAAAGCAGGAGACAAGAAGACATACCAGATGGATCCTGCGAACGTACGAGAGGCGCTGCGGGAAATCCGGCTCGACGAAAACGAAGGCGCCGACATGCTCATGGTGAAGCCGGGGCTACCGTACGCAGATGTGATCCGCTTCGTGCGAAAGAACACCTCGCTCCCCGTGGCGTGCTACCACGTGAGTGGCGAGTACGCGATGCTCAAGGCTGCGGCGGAGAAAGGATGGCTGGACTACGACAAGTGTCTCCTAGAAAGCCTCGTGTGCTTGCGCCGCGCCGGAGCAGACTTGATCTTCACTTATGGAGCGCTCGAAGCCGCGACGCTGCTTGCCGAGTAACGTGAGCTGACGAAGGTGCTCCGCTCGCTGCTCGTCGCACTCTGCCGGTTTCTCCTCCGGATCTTCTTCAGACGCATCGAGGTCGTCGGGCTTCACCGCTTACCAGAAGAGGGCTCCGTCCTGTTTGCCCTCAATCATCCCAGTGGACTCGTCGACCCGCTATTCATTCTCTGCTTGAGCGGGAGACGGGTATCCTTTTTAGCCAAGGAACCGTTGTTCCGAATGCCGGTGATTGGGCTCTTCGTTCGGGCCTTCGAGTGTCTGCCAGTGTATCGCTCCGAAGACGGCGCCGATCCCGAGAAGAACCGTGCCATGATGCGCGCTGCTTCGGATCTGCTCGCACGAGGCAACGCCCTCGCGCTTTTCCCCGAAGGGACGAGCCACAGTGACACCAATCTCAAACGGTTTCGATCCGGAGCAGCTCGCATCGCCCTTTCAGCACGCGCCCTGGGAGCGGAGCCGGTTCGAATCGTACCGTCGGCGCTTTACTACGAGAAAAAGCAAACGTTTCGGAGTCGCGCCGTACTCTGTCTTGGAACACCGATCGACGTCCCAAAGGTCGAGCTCGACGACGCGGGAGAAGCTCCCCAACCGTTCGGCCACGAGCTGACGAATGATCTTCGATGCGCAATCGAAGCCTTGATGCCAACGGCCGATTCGGCCGACATCCTCATGGTCGCGGAACGAGCTGAAAGGGTGTTGTCTGCGGCCGTTCGTGACAGCCCCGATGAATGTGGTGACGCCGCCCGCGCCCTGCTTCCTCCTTCTGACGAATCGGAAAGGCTCACCCTGGCGGCCCGAATGGCTCGTCGACGGAGACTCCTCGACGAGTACTTCCAGCTCGTCGACGTCGCGCCCGAGAGAGTCCACGAGCTCATATCGGCCATCTTGCGCCTCTCAGACGAGCTCGAAGCCATTGGGCTACCCGTCGATGCGGCACCGATGAGTGCTCACATCGGCGGCCGGAAGTTCAGGCTCTTGCTTCTGGGAGGGATGTTGGCTCCTTTGGCGACAATTGGAATCCTGATGCACATGCCCGCCTACCAGATGGTGCGCTACATCGCTTTCCGCTACTCCGGCGGCCAAGCCGACGTGACGGCCACGGTCAAGCTGCTTGCGGGAGTACTTTTCTTTCCCATCACCTGGAGCGTGGTCGGTTGCCTCGTGGGAGCTTCTCTTGGAACGGCCTCCGGGGCAGCGGCGGCGCTTTTCGCAGCGGCATTGGGCTATATCACGATCGCGACGACCGAGATCTGGGGCAGCGTCGCTCGCAGCTTCAGCACCTTCAAACGAGCACGGCGGGCTGGCCTCGATTGGCCCTCTATCGTCAAGCGCCGGACGGAGATCGTGCGCGAAATGGCCCAGCTCGCCGCGGTCAGTCGACCAATGCGACCCCACCATTCGCCTCGAGAAACCGCAGCCTCGGAGACGATCCCGAGCACATGAACAAGGCGCCGATGCCTCCACCAAGGTACCGCCGACCCGGGACTACGTCGGTATGAGAGAGCGGAGCTTCCCGGATACTTTCTTCCATGTCACACGGCGAAGCTTGCCTCGCGCGGTCTCGAGATTCATTCCGGGGTAAAACACCTCCTGAGTCGCATAGCACAGGACCGCCTTCCCAGCCTGATCTGCTATGGCCATCGCCTGGGGGCGTTCGCTCTCGACGAAGAGCTGCGCATCCTCGAGCTGCGAGTACACGGACGCCTTGAAGCTGGCGTGGATCCCTCTCCGCCTCCGTTCTTCGGCCGTAGGCAGATCCAGCATGTGGAGCTTGCCCCAGCGAATATTGTTTCGTCTGAGCCAATCCTCCGTGTGCCCGCGATACTTCTCGAGGCGACTCGTCACCAGGTGCCCGATTTCGTGGGTGGGTGCGTTGATGACCCGCGCACTTGCAAGAAAATCCTCGTACCTGCTTCCGTCATCGTTTTGCTCGGCTGTCGGATCCGCGCAAAGCACCCCATCGATGTCGAAGCAGCAGTTCGCGAGATACGGCCGATGCATGAGGTTCCACTCGAACACCCGACGTTGCGGGAGCACCTCGAAGTAGTGGTCGACTGCCGCATCTCGGTCGCTTGCGTAGGCGGCCAGGGTCGTCACCCTCTGATGTGACTTGACGGCGTCCATGAGAAGAGCAGCAGCAGCCTTCATCGATCCCCCCGTCTCGATGCTATCATCCACGAGCAAGATGTGCCGGGCATCTCGGGCAGTCTTGAGCTCTCGTCGTAGCGAGCGCGTCTGCCCATGAGCAATGGGAAGATCCGCCAAGACCGAAGGCAGGTCCGAGAAGGAGGCGTTGCGATTCAAGGCAATCATCGCGCCGGGGACGATTCCGCTTCGAGGAATGCCGACAACGAGATCGATGTCTGGTGGCAGATGGCAGTGATTCGCTTGAATCAACGACGCAAGATTTCCGTACGAACGGTAGCTGACCCGGAACACTGCGTGCAGATATTGCACTGTCGCGTTCGAACCGTCAAATCACCCCAATCGCGTACTGCGATCTGAGCTGTTGCAATTACTCCGGACGTTGGACTCCCGTCAAAGTAAAAAGGGCTCGGTAACAACGCCCGGCTCGTTGGGTGCGCATGTGTACCGCCAAGTTCACCTCCTTGGACACTCTCGGCAAGTACCGGGAGCCCGACTTCCGCGCCGGCCCTGACTCAGATTCACCCCTTTAGGTGTATCGCCGCGGGTACGACTCCGTCTGCGAAGACCACTTTGAAACCCTGAGGAAACGGGCAACGCCCGAAAGGAAGCAAAACCGGCTCCCCAGCGTCGGCGTTGGAAGACGGCGATTCTCATGCGAAGGGCACCCTCGGACCTCGTCCACGACCGGCCCGGTGACCGGAATATTCCTCCCGCGGCGCGAGCACTTTTTTGCTGCGACAAACGCAATTCAAGGTACGCTGGGCGCTGTGTCTCACTCGTCCGTTAGAAAACATCGTGTCCTAGTCGCGGCTTCATTGGTCGCCGTCGGCGTCACCGCCTGCGAACTCTTTTCTGGGGACTCCAAGACCGATCCCGCCGCAAACGGGAACGAGCCCGACCCCGGTTCGGGCTCCTCCAGTTCCGCGGGAGCTCCTCAAATGCCCGATCCGGGCACAGGCGGCACGGGTGAACCGACGGGCACCGGGGGCTCGTCCCAATCGAACACCGGCGGCACGTCCGGCCAGATGCCCGGTCAACCTGGCGTGACCTGCTCGGGTGACGTGACGGGGGGCCCGGCGCTGAGCGCCGACCACCCGAACATGTACCTCAATGCGGGCGAGATCGCGGCCATCTCGGCTCAGATCGAAGCCGACGCGCAGCCCTGGAAAGACGCCTACGATGATCTCCTGAGCAGAGCTTCCGCTGCATTGAATCAGACGCCGGTTGGTGTGACCGAGGTCGGACGAGACAGCCCCGCCTATTACACCGAGCGACCGTATTGCGGCTGGACACCCGAAGCCAGCCCGTGTGGTGGTGATGCCTGCTGTGACGGGCAGATCAACCCGAACGCGGACCGAGCGGACTACGAAGCGGCCATCGACATGAGCCGCGCCATACGAGATCTCGGGATCGCCTACGCGTTCACCGGTCAAGCCAACTACGCATCCCACGCGATCACCTTGATCAACCATTGGGCCGTCAACGAGGCCACTCGGGCGAACCCCGGCTTCACGGATGCGCAGAGCGAAATCGAGCTCAGCATCACCATCCCCGCCATGTTCTACGGCGCAGACTTGATCTGGAACTTCTCGGGATGGGACGCGGCGGAGCGCGACGCGTTCGTCCAATGGACGCGCGATTTTGCCGAAAACGCGCGCAACAAGAGCGATTCAGTCGACGCGAACAACTTCGGCGACTGGCGGCTGGTCCTCCTCGCTGCGGCGGCGTCTCTCGTCAAAGACGACGAGCTGATGCAGTACGTGGTCGACCACTACAAGGCGATGGTGCCAAATCAAATCGACGGGGGCGGTCGATGGGTGAAAGAGCTCGGCCGTACTCGGGGTCTTCACTACTCGCTCTATGCGGCGAACGCGCTCGTTCAGGTCGCCGAGATCGTGCGCCACCAGGGAGTCGACCTCTACAACTTCGAATCCTCGTCTGGCACCGGAAGTCTCAAGAAAGGCATCGATTGGCTCCTGCCCTTCGTGCTCGACCAATCGAGCTGGCCCTACGAGCAGCTCGACGCGCTCACCGAGGACAACATCGACCTCTTCGAATTTGCCTATCTGACATGGCAGGAGGACGGATACCTCGAGGTCTTCGACCAATGGCCTCGCCCACTCTACGACATCCGCACAGCGGGACCTGCCACGCTGACTCACGCCTTTGGTGCCTATCCCTGGACCCTGGAGGGAGGCGGACAGATTCCTCTCTCTATTCAGACAATGCCGGCCGGAAACGATCAGCCGTATACGGTCGTTTTCAGCGCAACCTCTTCGGATTCCGATCTCACCTTCGATTGGGACTTCGGTGACGGTGAGACCTCGAGCGATGCGAGCCCTACCCACACCTACGACGAACCGGGCTGCTACGACGTGCAGCTGACGACCACCAGCGCCGATGGTGACGAGGAAACAGCCAATACATCAGTCGTCTTGGTCGACCCCGATGCGGAAATTCCAATCGATGACCTGAACTCATCGGTATCGTGGAACGGGCAACCGGTGGGCGCGCAAACCGGCACGTTCACGATAGAATTCGATTTGACTCCGGCTCAGGCGTCCATGGACGGAGTGGTCGGGCTCTCGGACGGAGCGGCGTCCGGCTACGGCGATCTCGCCGTCGCGGTACGGATGAACGATCAGGGTTACCTGGACGCGCGCAATGGTGGAGCGTACGAAGCGGCGTCCCAGGTTCAGTACGCCGCGAACCAGACCATCCACGTGCGCATGGTGGTGAACGTCGGCAGCAAGACCTACGATGTTTTCGTCACGCCCGAGGGCGGCGACGAGACGGCTCTGGCGCAAGGTTACTCGTTCCGCACCGAGCAATCAGCCGTCACTCAGCTGGATACCTTGGTCGCCCAGGCCGAGGATGGCTCGCACAGTGTCACGGCGATCGCTCTGTCCACCCCCTGATCGGCCCCCGAGGGGGCCGTGGGGCGGACAGATCCCGGGGGAAGCCAGAGCACATCTCGACGTGCTCTGCGCAACTCTCGATCAGGCGGTCCAGCGCAAGTCGCTGTCGAGCTGATTGCTGTCGAGGAGCGCCTGGATGTGCTTGATACGGAGGAACCTGTCTCCTTCCAGGTCCTCCTGCTTGAGGCCGGCGGCGATGTACGCGTCTTTCAGCTGATTCACGCCGCGCTCGACGGTCCACGTCGGGTTGAAGTTGGGCAGCGTGTTCTTAATCTTGTCGAAGTTCACACGATAGCAGCGAGGATCCGGTCCCGCTCCTTCCTCGTAGTCGATGCGGGCGTCGGGGAGAGCTTTCTTCACGGCGTCTGCGACGTCTCGGATCCGGTAGTTTTCTTCGTTGCGACCGACGTTGAATGCTTGGTTGTGAACCTTTTCGATCGGAGCCTCCAAGACCGCCAAAAACGCCTTGCAGAGGTCTTCGACATGGACCAAGGGGCGCCACGGTGTTCCGTCGCTCTTCATCAAAACGACTCCGCGCGTGTACGCCCAACCTACGAGGTTGTTCACGACGAGGTCTCCGCGCAGGCGTGGGGAAAGACCGTAGACGGTGGCATTCCTCATGTACGTAGGGCTGAACGTGTCGTCAGCAAGCTTCGCCACGTCCTCCTCGACCATCACCTTGGACTTGGCATAAGGGGTCACCGGATTGAACCTCGCCTCTTCGGTGAGGATGTCGCTCGGCGAAGCTGCTCCGTACACGCTGCATGAGGAGGAGTAGAGATAGCGACGAACGCCAGCTTCCTTGGCGAGCTTGGCGATCTTCACGGAGGCCTCATGGTTGATGTCGTAGGTACTCTGGGGGTTGAGATTCCCCAGGGGGTCGTTGGAAATGGCTGCGAGGTGGATCACCGCGTCGAATCCTCGAAGATCGTCCAAGGTGACGTCCCGGATGTCCCGACGGATCGATTCGACGGGGCACTTGTACGTACCGAAGTCGCAGCCGCTGAAGTACTCCGAGTCGAGGCCGACCACTTCGTGGCCAGCTTCCAGGAGCGTTTGAATCATGACGGGGCCGATGTAGCCCTCGTGACCTGTAAGCAGAATCCGCATCTCTTTCCTTATCTTCCGAGTGCCGCCGCATCGAGGGCAAGCGGCGCGTGGTGTAGCACTTTCTCCGGAAGCCAGCGACCACCAAACCTACATACGGAAGGCGTTTCTTGGTATGCCTCCGAGAATGCCGAGCCCCGAAGGACCTCCCGGGTCCGCCACACCGAAGTGCCCCGCCTGCCATCAGCAGGAGGTCCAATCGTTTTACACCCTCGAGAAGATCCCACTGCAGAGCTGCGTGCTTCTACGGAGCTCGGAGGCAGCGCTTGCCTATCCTACCGGGGATTTGCGGCTCGTCGTTTGTCGTTCCTGCGGGTTCATTTTCAACGAATGGTACGACGCGAAGCTCCAGGGACCGCTTGACGAGTACGAGGCTTCCCAGGCCTTTTCACCTCGTTTCACACGCTTCATGGACGAGCTCAGCGAGCTCCTCGTGGGTGGTCACTGTCTCTCGAACCAGCGCGTCTTGGAGATCGGCTGCGGGGCGGGTGACTTCTTGAGGCACATCTGCCGCGCCGGAAACAACGCGGGCATAGGCTTCGACCCCACCTGCGTTCGTTCGGGCGACGAGCCTGCATCCGGGGAGGTCGCCCTAGTGGACGCACTCTACGACGAGAAGGCGTTCGGCCGTAGCGCCGACGCAATCGTTTGTCGGCACACTCTCGAGCACATTCCCGACGTTCTGGACTTTCTTCGGATGGTTCGGAGGGCGTGCGACGCCGAAGGCGCCCGGCTCGTGTTTTTCGAAGTGCCCGATACGCTGCGCGTGCTCGAAGAGGCAGCGTTCTGGGACGTCTATTACGAGCATTGTTCGTACTTCTGCCAGGGGTCCCTCGAGCAGGTCTTCCGCCAGGCGGGCTTCATCATCAGGGAAAGTCGACGCGTCTACGACGACCAATATCTGGTGATTGTCGCCGAACCTGGTGACGAGGTGCCGCCCCAAGGCCCACCCCGGGACTTGGAGCGCGTCCTTGCTGCGACTTCGTCCTTCGCGAACAAGCTAGAGACTCTCTCGGCGAAATGGGCGACGAAGCTCGAAACGGTCGAACGACGCGGCGGGACGACCGTGGTCTGGGGCGCCGGTAGTAAGGCGGCGGGATTCTTTGCGGCGAAAATCGGCGGGCAGGTCCGTCACATCGTCGACGTCAATCCGAGAAAACAGGGGATGTTCCAGGCCGGTTCGGGTCAGAGAATCATCGCCCCGGAGGACCTCACCGACATCGCGCCCGACACGGTGATCATGATGAATCCCATCTATCGGGACGAAATCGGGGCCAAGCTCGCTGAGCTGGGACTTCACCCCGAGCTCTTGGCGCTTTGAGCAGACGCGGACCGCGAAGCGCTCGAAAGGAAGGCGCTACGCTTCGAGTATCTCGGGACGAAGCCCCAGCTCGCCGAGCTGCTTTCGGATCTCGTGCGTGTAGTTCTTGTTCATGACGATGACCGCATCCGGTACGCGCTCCTTGAGCGCCTCAGGCGCGACGATGGCCTGACCGGTACCCGGGACGAAGTGCCCTTGCTTGCGGGGATTGATGTCCACCACGGTCTCGACGTCTTCGGCAATTTGGAAAAGGTTCATGAAACCTACCGTCTTGCCGCCGGCTCCCCACACAGCGAGCTTCTTCCCGGCCGATCGAAGTGCCTGGATTCTCTGCTGCCATTCCGCTTTGCGAGCCTCGAACAATTCAGCAAATCGATCCACGTGGGCGCCCAACCGAAACTCATCACCCACCGGTGGGGCAGAGCCCAGTTCGTGTTGGCTCGGTTTTGCGACGATACCCAAGAACTGACCGCCGAACGTCGTCGCGAGCTCGATGACATCGAAGCCGCAGCGGGTGAAGATACTGCTCAACGACTCGTGGCCGAAGTAACCGCAGTGTTCGTACATCAAGTCCCAAATCGATTGGTCTTTGAAGATGAAGAGACTCTCGGGCACCTCGAAGTACACGACCGTTTCCATCCGCTCGCCAAGACTGCGGCGCACCATCTGAAGGAAGGGCAAAGGCTCGGGGATGTGCTCGAACACGTGACGGCTGCAAACGAAGTCGACTGGGCCCGCCGTCTGATCCTCGGAGTAATGGGCCTTGATGAACTCGACCCGCTCGCTCGGACGAGTGGATTCGTCGAAGGTCGTGTCGAAGCCAAACCCCTGATTTTCCCCGATGTCGCAGAGCAACGAGATGAATGCGCCCTTGCCGCAACCAATCTCGACGACCTTCTTGTGCCGCAAGTCGTGCTTTTCGATGAGCTCTCGTGCAAGTGACTTTGCGTAGTCACGGAAAACGCCCGACGACTCCAAAGAGTTGTCATAGGCGTGGGTGTACTCCGTGAGCTTCAAATCGAAGGTCGAGTTGAAGACGTACTGACAGTCTTCACAATGAGTGACGGTCATGTCGCCTTTGGGGCAGGCTTTGGCCTCCGCCTCGCTCGGCCACAAGCTCCCCACGTGGGCTGGGACCTGAGGAATCGTCACGACGATTTTGGTCTTGTCGGAAAGGCAGGCGGGGCATGGACCAGTCATCGGAGGACTCAATCGCCTTGACCATGCAGGCTGTCAAGTTCACTCTAAGCAGAAATATTCGTCTTGACTGCAGCCTAGGTGGACGAAACATCCGACCCACCAAAGCGCGTCGTCTCCGCTAGGATAGTCAATCTATCAAAGTCTTCGGCGGAACCCGCTCTCACGATGCACGACGCGGCCGTTGACGAGTCTCGCCGCGAGCCGGCCCCGAACCGGCCCGGGGACTGAAGGCCTTCGTGCGAAAACGATCCACGGTCGACCCCTTGGCCGAGTCGTCGCGGCACCCCGGGGCGCGCCCTATTGCTTCGTGACTAGACCCATGCCACAAGCGAAATACCTACACGAAGCTACATGTCATGAATGATACTCATTGGTGGTCTTGTTCGGAGCGGTCCGCCACTCGCTTCGAGTCCGCGGCCATCGTTGAGGCACGCGCCGCCCGGAAAACACTCGGACCGCGTCCGCGTGCTTGGTGCGACGGTCTCGAACGGAATCACTCTCCCGGTCGTCGGCGAAAGATGCCACGTGCGCTTCCGCATCACCTCGCTTCGTGCGAACCGCTGCAACATCGCCCTCTGACCCGTCGAAGAACCAAAACCCGAACCCTTTGGCCGATGGCCGAGTACCAACGCGACGAGCGATGCGTTACCCTCGGGCTCGCTGATGCTGGTGGCGCGCGACGTGGACGCAACCTTCGGCAACATTCGAATCACCCCCGTCTCTCCTGAGGGGGACGACGCGACTCAACGGCGCGCGCCTTCTCTTCTTCCCCTCGATCCTGCAAGAGCTACGCTCGCCTCCGGCACGAAAAGACAAGGAAAAATGACTCAAGCTAAGGACTCACCCTTCAACTGTCGCTTCTGTGCGACGCCCATTTCACGCAGCTTCGTGGATCTCGGAATGTCGCCCTTGTGCCAAAAGCACGTCACGCCAGAGCAGTATTCCAAGATGGAGCCGTTCTTTCCTCTCCATGCCTACGTCTGCGAGGAGTGTTGGCTGGTACAGCTCGACGAGTTCGTTCCTCCGGAAGAGATTTTCGGCGACGGAGAGTACGCCTACTTCTCGTCGTTTTCGGCGTCTTGGTTGGCCCATGCGGCCAAGTATGCGGACGACATGATTGCCCGGTTCGGCTTCAACGAAGGCTCCCAGGTGATGGAAATAGCAAGCAACGACGGCTATCTCCTCAAGAATTTCGTAAAGAAGGGCATCCCAGCCCTGGGTATCGAGCCTGCATCGAACACGGCGAAAGCCGCCATCGAGGCCGGCGTCGACACCCTCGTCGCGTTCTTCGGCAAGGAAACGGCCACTCGCGTAGCTACCGAGCGCAGAAAGGCGGATCTGCTCCTGGGCAACAACGTTCTGGCGCATGTGCCTGACATCAACGACTTCGTCGGTGGCATGAAGATCCTCCTTTCCGACAAGGGAGTGATCACGATGGAGTTTCCCCATCTCTTGCGGCTCGTCGAACACAACCAGTTCGACACGATCTACCACGAGCATTTTTCCTACCTCTCTTTCATGGTGGTTGAACGTATCTTCGACCACCACGGGATCCGACTCTTCGACGTCCAAGAACTCGAAACGCACGGGGGCTCGATTCGAATCTTCGGCTGTCACAAGGAAAACACCGAACTCGGAAACACGCCGGCCGTCGACGAGATGCGCAACCGCGAGATTGCCCTCGGTTTCAATGGGCCCGCGTATTACGAAGCTTTCGCGGAACGCGTGAAAGAAACCAAGCGCGGCTTGCTGGAGTTTTTGATTCAAGCCAAGCGTGAGGGGAAGCAGGTCGTCGGTTACGGAGCCCCCGGCAAGGGAAATACCCTCCTCAACTACTGCGGCATCCGAACCGACTTTCTCGATTACACGGTGGACAGAAGCCCTCATAAGCAGGGCAACTATCTCCCCGGAACGCGCATCCCGATCCTCGATCCCAAGGTCATCGAAGAAACGAAGCCCGATTACGTCCTGATCCTTCCTTGGAACCTCAAGAAGGAAATCAGCGAGCAGATGTCCGTGATTCGAAGCTGGGGAGGAAAGTTCGTGGTGCCCATTCCCGCGGTGGAGGTATTCTGAGATGAAGGTCGTTCTATTTTGCGGCGGGAAAGGCATGCGGCTCCGGGAGTTCTCGGAAACGATCCCGAAGCCGCTCGTGCCGGTGGGTCCCCGCCCCATCATCTGGAACTTGATGCGCTACTACGCGCACTACGGCCACAAGGACTTCATCTTGTGCCTGGGGCACGGCGCGGAGCAATTCAAGAAATACTTCCTCGAGTACGAGGAATGCATGTCCAACGACTTCGTTCTTTCCAAAGGTGGAAAAGAGGTCGAACTCTTGAAGAAGGACATCGAGGACTGGACGATCACCTTCGTCGATACCGGCGTCGAATCGAACATCGGCGAGCGTCTTGCCGCCGTCGAGGAACACGTGAAAGGCGAAAAGATGTTCTTGGCCAATTACTCGGACGGCCTGAGCAACTTGCCCCTCGACAGCTACATCGAGACGTTCGAGAAGTCCGACGCGGTGGCGAGCTTCATCACCATTCCAATCCCGCACACATTTCACGTGGTCGAAATGGAAGACGAGAAGCACGTAGCAAGCCTCACGGATGTGACTGAGAGCAACATTCGCATCAACGGTGGATTTTTCGTACTGCGTCCGGAAATCTTCAAGTACATGCGTGAAGGAGACGAACTCGTTCTCGAGCCCTTCCGACGCTTGATCGAGGAAAAGAAGCTGATGGCTCAGCCATTCGACGGATTCTGGCGCAGCATGGATACCTTCAAGGACAAGCTGGTCCTCGACGCGCTCGCGCAGCAGGGCGATGCACCCTGGCGTGTCTGGGAGCAAGACCGGTCCGGAAAAGGGCACTCGAAGAAGTGATTGGCCTGACTCCAGGATCGGAGAATGCACCCAAGGACATCCTCTTCTTGGGCGCGCACTGCGACGACATCGAGATAGGGTGCGGGGGGACGATTCTTTTGCTGAAACGGCGCTATCCTGGTGCCCGGTTCCATTGGCTCACCTTCTGCTCCAACGAGGTTCGGCGGGGAGAAATGTTGGCGAGCGCCAGAATGTTCCTCGAAAACGACATCGATTTTGTGCGTTCCGAATCGTTTCGAGACGGGTTCCTCCCGTACATGGCAACAGAGGTGAAGGAGCGCTTCGAAGCTCTCAAGGGTGAAGTCTCACCCGACTTGATCTTCACTCACTACCGCAAGGACCTCCACCAGGACCACCGGCTCGTCTCCGATCTGACTTGGAACACGTTCCGCAACCACCTGATCCTAGAATACGAGATCCCGAAGTGGGACGGCGACATGGGAATACCCAACACGTTCGTATCCATTTCGGAGGACGACCTCCGCAAGAAGACTCGATTCCTTTCGGAGGCGTACGCGTCACAACAGGGTAAGCAGTGGTTCGACGAGGATACGATCCGGGGGCTTTCGCGTCTTCGTGGCGTCGAAGGCAATTCGACCACTCGGTTCGCTGAAGCATTCTATGCGAGGAAGCTCAATCTATTCGCGGACTGAGCCTCTTCCGTGGGCGACCCGACCGATGTCAGCACGATGCAGCGCTCTGCCGTGATTGAATTGGCCCCTAGTTTGAACTAGTTTGAGCCACGTTCTCGCCGCTCTTGTAAACCCGCGCCCTTTGTTTCCGCGCGGATTCAATCCGGCGTCCCGAAAAAGCAAACGGTGCTTCCCGCTGGAAGTGCGCTCCAAAGACAATGTCGAGTGATCTGAAGCGAAATCTCCTTCTGGGGACCGTAGCGGGCTACGCCGCCGTGATCGTGCGAATGGCCGTAGGACTGATCACCTTCCGCTTACTCTATCAAGGGCTTTCGGCGGAGGAATTCGGTTTCTGGTCGCTGCTGTGGGCTATCATGGGCTTCGGGATCGTGGTCGACTTCGGCTTCGGGTACTCCGTCCGCAAGCGGGTGGCCGAACATTCGGTCCGCGAGGAGTGGGACGAGCTGAGCGAGGTACTCAGCTCTATTTTTTTCACCTACGTCACCGCGGCCACGTTGATTTTCTTGGTCGGCGCCTTCTTCTCGTCGACATTGATGCACACGTTCGGCGTATCGCCGGAGAACCGAGACGAGTATCGCCAAGTCTTTCTGATTTTCTTGGGCGGGACGGCCATTCTCTTCCCTTTGGGTATCTTCCCGGAGGTTCTGAACGGGCAGCAGCGCTTGGTAGCTGCGAACACGATCACCATCTTGGGGGCTCTCCTCAACGTAACGATCGTCAGCACGGTGCTCGCACTCGACCTGGGATTTCGCACCCTCGTCGCCTGCTCTCTCGGCGTTGCTCTCTTCACGTCACTCACGGCAGCCGTTCTAGGACTGCGGCGGATCCCCAAGGTTGGCATTCGCCCCTGGTACTTCTCCAAGAAGGCGCTCCTACAGACGAGTAAGTTCAGCGTCTTCGCCTACCTGAACACGCTCAGTGGTGTTTTCTACGCCAAAACGGCGCAGCCGGCGATCAGTACCATGTTCGGTGTTGCGCAGCTCACGCCCTACCAAGCAGGAGCCAAGGTCGGAGAGATCCTCGCCATGCTCATGCAGCAACTCGGTCGGGTGCTGTCGCCGACAGCAGCTCATTTGTACGCGGTGGGCGATCGCAAAGGCCTACGAAAGGTCCTGCTCAGCGGCATGCGCTTCAATGCATTGGTCGGGGCGCTCCTCTGCGTCCCGAGCGCCGCGTACATGCCCGGCATTTTGCGTATCACCACGGGACTCGACCATCCCACCATCCCGATGATTGCGACGGGTCTCATCTACGTGACAATCATCTATACGCGGTCCCTCACGCACACCGTCTATCGCGACGTTTTCATGATGGCTGGGGGAGAGCGGCGGCTGATGGTGCTCAGTGTGACGGAGACGATCTTCGGGCTCACCACGGGTATCGGCGCGATGTACTTCATGCGGGGACGGCTGAGCCCTGGTTTGGCGAGCACGGGAATGATCATGGGTCCATTGCTCTCGTCGCTCCTCTTCGGCTGGGGCATCGTCCTCCGATGGGTCGCGAAAGAGGCCGAGATCAGCAAGACGCAGGTCTTCTCGGAGGTCGTCGTACGCACCTGGGCAGGAGCCTTGCCGATGATCGCTCTCGCGTTCGTGTTTCGTTTCCAGGGGCTGTGGGAAAGTGGGAGCACGACTTTCCTCACTCTAGCCGAGGGCACGATCGTAGGACTGGTCGGAATCGCCGGGATGTGGGCGTTTTGCCTCAAGCCGGACGAAAAGAGCTGGGTCGCTAGTATCGTCGCCCAACGGTTCAAGAAACCCCCAGTCGCCGCCGAGTGACGCTCATTTCAGGTCCCAAGAGCCTGGACTTGAACGCGAGCGGCTGTGGGCTATGGCGGGCCTCGATCATGAAGTTCTTGTGCCTCTCCGACATCCACGGAAACCAAGAAGCCCTCGACGCCATCCTGCGAGAGGGCGACGCTCTGGGGTTCGATCAACTCGTCGTGTGCGGAGACCTCTGCTTCCCCGGACAAGGAGCACTATCGGTCTGGAAGACCCTCGTCGACCGCAAGGCACTCTGCGTGCAAGGAGTGGGAGACAGGGCCCTCGCGAATGTCGACCCAGACCAGCTGCCAGCGGCGTCCCCGGAGGCAAAGGAAAAGGTGGAGGCACTCCGGCGAGTTCAAGGCGATCTCGGAGAGCTAATCCTAGCCCGTCTGAAGAAACTCCCCACGGTCGCACGACTCCCCTTGGAGTCGGGACACACGATGCTCGTCGTTCACGGGAGCCCGGCTGACCCAACGGAAGCCATCACTCGGGAGATGACCGAGGAGGAACTCCTTGCTTGCCTGGGGGACGAGCCAGGCGACCTCGTCATCTGCGGTTCGAGCCACGAACAATTCGATGGCATCGTCGCGGATGTCCGCATTGCCAGCGTGGGTTCCGTCGGTGAAGCGCCGGGCGGTACCCACGCCTACGGAGCAATCGTCGAATCCAATCAAGGTGGGTTCGACGTCATCATGTTGAGCGTTCCGCTCGTCGAGGACGAGTTCCAAGCCTAGACGACGCCGCTCGTCGGGCGTTTCTCGACCTCAATGGGGCGAGCCGGACGCTGCTCTACGCGCAAGGGAAACGAATTCGCTTACCTTGTCAGCGTTCTTTCTCCCAGGAGCATCCTCGACACCGCTCGCAGTGTCGATGCCATACGGAGCCACAGCGCTTACGCAATCGGCTACGTTCGAAGGGCGCAGCCCCCCGGCAATGATCAGGTCACGTTCACTGTTCAAGTCTTCGATCAAGGACCAGTCGAAGGTATGGCCCGTACCCCCCATCGCACCTTGGACCTTTGCATCGGCCAAGATCCTTCGGGAGCCGTACTGACGGGCAAGCTTTGCGTCGTCGGGTGAGCCGATGCGCAAAGCCTTGTAGGCTTTGATCTGGCCGCTCAGTGCGTCCAGAAACGCGGGCGATTCGTCGCCGTGAAGCTGAACCGCATCGAGCCCCACGCGCCGCGCAATCGCGAGAACTTCGTCGATCTCCGCATCCACGAAGACACCCACCAGTTCGAGCTTCCCACGTACCGCGTCGGCTACGGGGCGGGCCGCCTGTGGCTCCAGATAGCGGGAAGACTGACGGGCAAAGTTCAGCCCCACGGCGTCGGCTCCCGCCTCCTGCACCACCTTGGCGTCCTCCACGGAGGTCACGCCGCAAATCTTGATCCACAGACTCACGAAAAACTCTGGGGTCGGGGACCCGGCGCTCACTCTATTTTGAGGAGCTCCTTCACGGTCGCGATGACCTGGGGCGCTTGAATGGGCTTCGTGATGTACGCATTGGCACCGAGCTGAAGAGCGCGCTGTCGATCTTCGTTCGCCCCTTCGGTCGTAATGATCACGATGGGTGTGTCCTTGTGATTCGGATCACTTCTCACCCGTTTCACCAACTTGAGCCCATCCATGATGGGCATGTTGATGTCGGTCAGGATGATGTCGTAGCTCGCGGAGGCCAGCTTGCGCAGACCATCGACGCCGTCATCCGCCTCCGTTACGCGTAGGTTCTTCACGCGAGCCAGGGCGAATACGAGCAACTGTCGCATCATGGGGGAGTCTTCGACTACGAGGCAGGAAAATTCAGACATCTCGAGGTTTTTCTTGCTGGGACAGGTCCGGGTAATTTCGGTCGGGAATTCAGAAAGGGAAAGAGGTCAAACGCTGATGTCGCGGAACGCTTCCGCACCTGGAAGCTTTCGACCTGCTTGTTCGAAGAGGGAAGAACCCACAAGCGCGGCTGCAGCATGTTGCCCCAAAAGCTTGAAGAGTTCGAAGTCCGTATGAGAAAAGCGCGGCTTTTGCTCCAAAGTTGCGTAGATCGCAATCACCCCCACGGTAGTTTCGTCCACTACGAGGGGGATGACCACGGGGGGGTTATCGAAGTCGAACTTGTTCGAAGGTCGGTCCTCGTCGATGAAGGCCGACCCCTGAGCCGCGACCTTTCCGAGTGCCGAGTCGGTCATGGAGACGGGGACGAGCTTACTGCCAGGCACCCCCTCCGATGCGATCGGTACGAGCTGCTTCCCGTCGGAGCTCAAGAGGTACATTCCGTAGGATTCCGCGCCGACGAGCTGCGCGAGGATCTCCTTGATCCTGCGGACGACGCCCCGTGGGGTCAGGCTCGCATGAAGCTGATTGCTGGCGACGAAGAGATTCGCGAGCGAGGCAAACTGGTCCTCGACCTCGGTGAAGCGCTCGTTGAAAAGTCCCTGAGCTTCCTCGGCTTTCTGCGTCCTGGACAGGAGTTCCTTCCGTTCGGATTCGAGTCGTTCGACCTGCGATAGCAGCCGAGCCATCGCATCATCGGCTTCGAGCTGGGCCCGGAGTTTGCCGTTGTCCGACTCGAGCTCCCGAAGGCGCTCGTGCATACGCGTATATTCTTCGACGAAATGCTCCGTGAGGCGCGCGCCCCGGCTGAAGCTCTGGAGAACTTCGTCCCGCTCCTTCATCAGATCTGGAGGAGGCGTACTTGGAGTAGCGTTTCCCATCTTGTTAGCTCGTCCTTGGTTTCTCTTGGATCTCTGACATGGCTGATTCACTCTTCCGGGGAGCGGGGGGCGACACCGTCATGACCCGCGGGATCGTCCCCCACCGGTCGGCCCCAATTGTCCAAGTTCACAAAATCCACGCTATCATTTGAATCCCCCAGGACCCAACAGTCCCGAAGAGACTCCTTATTGTTCGCCAATACGGCCGCCTCCTTGCTATTTGAAGGCGGGTTTAGCCCGCTTTGACCCCCATGAGCGATTTTGAACAACGAAAATCCGATCACCTCGATTTAGCGATTTCCGGAGATGTAGGATTTCGTAGGACAAGCTTGTTCGAGCAGGTCACCCTCGTGCACGAGTCACTGCCCGAGCTCTCGCTCGACGAACTCGACCTATCCACGACCATTGCCGGCATCCGCTGCCGGTCACCACTTTTGATCTCCGGTATGACCGGGGGCAACACCCGCGCGGGCGACGTGAACCGTCTCTTGGCGGAGGTGGCCGAGAAAGGTCAGTACCCAATCGGCCTCGGCTCCCAACGCGCGATGGTCGCCTCGGGCAAGGTCGACCCCAAGGTGGGGCGCTCTTACCAGCTGCGTGACGTTGCACCGACGACGCCCATCTTCGCCAACCTAGGCGTGGTCCAGGCAGCGGAGATGCCGAGCGCCCTCGTCGAAGAGATGGTCGGATTCGTGGGAGCCAACGCGCTTTGTCTACACATGAACCCGGCACAAGAGATGATCCAGCCGGGAGGAGACCGCGACTTCAGGGGTTGCTTGGAGGGGATCGGTCGGCTCGCAACCGAGCTCAGCGTTCCCGTCATCGTGAAGGAAACGGGCAACGGCATCTCCCGTTCGGTCGCTGGTCTTCTCGCACGCGTAGGTGTCGAGCACGTGGATGTTTCCGGGGCGGGCGGGACTTCGTGGGTGGGGGTGGAAACTCGGCGAGCCCAGGGCGCTCAGAAAGAACTGGGAGAACTGTTTTGGGACTGGGGCATTCCGACCGCTGCGGCGCTCCTCCAAGTCCGTGGGGGTGAGTTCCGCACGACGATAGCTTCGGGCGGGATCTATACAGGCCTCGACGTTGCCAAAGCCATCGCACTCGGAGCAAACGCCGCTGGAATGGCTCGGCCTCTGCTCCAGGCGCTCGAGGCGGGTGGAGTGGACGGAGCGCTTGCGAAGCTTCGCAACGTCGAAGAAGAGCTAAAAACGGCGATGCTCCTCACGGGTAGCCGGACTCTCGCCGAACTCGCGAAAAAGCCACGGCATTTGGGCGCAGACCTGAGCGGTTGGTCCGACGTTTGACAGCAAATTGGGGCCTCCGTACGGTCCGCGGCACCCATGCCCGCCCCAGCCCCTTCCGGGAAGGACAGCCCCTTTCGCACCCTGCTGGCCCGCGTGGCCGATGAGGTGCATCCCAGGCTCCTCGAGGTGCTCGACGAGAGTCAGACGCGGGCGCGAAGCTATGGCGACGAAGTTTCTCACATGGTCGGGGCGGTACGAAGCCTTTGCGCTCGGGGGGGCAAGCGACTTCGACCCGCCTTGTGTGTCGTCGGGGGGCTCTGTCACGATGAGAAGTTTGTGTGGGCTCCTGCCATCGACGCCGGAGTCAGTCTGGAGCTGCTTCAGGCGTACTTCCTCATTCACGATGACTGGATGGACCAGGACTCCGAGCGACGCGGTGGCCCCACGGCTCACGTGGAACTGGAGAAGATATTCGAATCGAAGGCACTCGGCGAACGCAGCGCAATTCTCGCGGGCGACCACGCAATTGCACTGGCTAGCCAGCACCTTGCGAGACTTTCCGTGAGCCCGGCCCGTTTGAAGCGTGCGATGGAGCAGTTCGCCGAGATGCAGCTGGCCGCGGTGGCAGGACAACAACTCGACGTGCGGGGGAAGGCCCCCAACCCCGAACTCACTTATGAACTCAAGACGGCCAGCTACACTGTCAAAGGGCCGCTGCTCTTGGGCGCCGTGTTGGCGGGCGCCCGGCAAAAGACGCTGGATGCCCTCGACGCCTACTCTCTGCCCGCTGGCGTCGCGTTTCAGCTGCGAGACGATCTCATTGGAGTGTTTGGCGATCCGAAGTTGACGGGCAAGCCACGCGGTGGAGATCTGAAGGAAGGGAAGAACACGGTTCTCGTCCAACAGGGGCTCCGTCTCCTGTCCGGTCGCTCCCGAGAGGCGCTCAGTCGCGTCCTCGGCAACCCCGAAGCCGGAGAAGCTCAGCTCGGCCGAGTCATCGCTTCGCTCGAAGAGTGCGGAGCGCGTGCAAGCGTCGAAGCGCGTATCGACGAACTCAAGGCGGACGCTCTCGCCGCAGCTCACCATTCGTCATTCAGTAAGAAAGGGCGTCGCCTCCTGGAAAGTGCGACTTTCACGCTAACCGAAAGAAAGACGTAAATGGAGAGCGGTAAAGTCGGACAGGGCAGAGCCTCAGGGAAGGTCATCCTCTTTGGGGAGCATGCTGTCGTGCACGGTGTCTCCGCCATTGCAGCCGGAATCGATCGCGGGGCGGTAGCCCGGTGCGAACGGGCAGCATCGGACGCGATACTGATCAACGGCCAGGTCGTCGAACCTGACAGCCAGATTTTTCCGGCCTTGCAGGAGGTCCGGATCCAGCTCGGCGTGGGGCCAGCACGCCTCGACCTCGAGCTCGAGCTCCCGCCGGGTGCGGGTTTGGGAGCGTCTGCCGCCCTCGGAGTAGCCACGGTGCGTGCCTTGGGAGACCTCAACCAGCTGGCTCTCGACGAGAGGAGAGTCTTCCTCGCAGCTCAAGCCTGGGAGCGCGTGTTCCACGGCAACCCGTCGGGCGTCGACGTGGCGGCAGCGCAAAGCGGACGGCCGATTCGTTTCTCCCGAACTTCGGATCCTGATCCGCTCTTGATGCAGCGCTCGATGCGACTCTTGGTTGCTCAAGCGGGTCCCCCGGCTAGCACGAAAGAAATGGTGGCAGGAGTCGCCCGCCTCAAGGAGCGCAACCCATCGCAGTTTACGCGCACCCTGGACGCAATTGCCGCGCTGGTGGAAAACGCCACCCTTCTGCTGAAATCCGGAGACCTCGTTTCCGTAGGAAAGCTGATGGACCTCAATCAGATGCTCCTAGCGGGTTGGATGCTCTCGACCCAAGAGCTGGAGGACGCCTGCCGCCGGGCACGCGAAGAGGGTGCCCTCGGAGCCAAGTTGACGGGCTCGGGGGGCGGAGGTTGCGTCATTGCGCTTGCCGGGGAGACGGGACACCCAGAGGCAGAGGAGCGCGCTCGAGCGATACTGGCTTCCTGGCGAAACGCCGAGTTTCCCTGCTTTTCTACCGAAATACACGGAGCTTTGCAGCCCACATGAATGAACCAAGCCCGAATCGCGGACGCTCCGAAGCCTGCGCAAACATCGCCCTTGCCAAGTACTGGGGGAAGTCACCGAAGGGTGACAACCTCACTGCAGTCCCTAGCCTCTCGCTCACTCTGGACGCCCTGCGCACGAGGACCGAGGTCGTGTTCGAAAACTCGACCTCGGATGTCGCGTTCATGCAGGGCGAGCCGATCACCGGACGCCCTCTCGAGCGTGTCTCGGCACTCCTGAACCGCATCCGGGAGCGCAGCGGAGAAACGAGACGTGCCACGGTCACGAGCTACAACAACTTCCCGACGGCCGCAGGCTTGGCGTCGAGCGCCTCGGGATTTGCCGCCCTCGCGATGGCCGCCGCCCGTGCAGCGGGGCTCGCTCTTTCGCCCGGACAGCTCTCCTCGGAGGCTCGCAAGAGCTCCGCCTCTGCCGCCAGGTCCCTCTTCGGAGGCTTTGTCGAGCTGGGAACCGAGTGTGACGAGGCGATGCAGCTTCACGGACCCGATCATTGGGACGTCGCCATGGTCGTGGCCGTGGTCGCGTCGGGTCCCAAGCCGATCGGATCGACGGGAGGGATGCTCCACACGAAAGAGACGAGTCCCTATTACCCCGGATGGGAAGCAATCGCCCCCAGCGTATTCATCGATGTGAAGGACGCGGTGAGGAATCGAGATTTCCAGCGCCTGGCCGACAGCATGGAGCACTCCACGAGGCTGATGCACGCCACCATGATGACTTCCGTGCCTCCCGTAGTGTATCTCCGCGGAACGACGGTCGAGCTCATGCATGAGGTTGCCGAGCGAAGACGTGCAGGGCACCACGTCGCGTATACGATGGACGCGGGCCCGAACGTCAAAGTCCTTACGACGAGTGCAGAGGTGGAGGCGACGGCCGACTTCCTCAGGAGCCACCCAGGCGTAGAGAGCGTCATCACTTGTCGTCCCGGTCCCCCCGCCAGCCTCCTTTCGCTCGACGGTGAGCTGAAAACAGCCCCGCGCGAGGACGCGCTTGGGGGGGGAGACTTCGGGTCATCCAAGGTCGACCAAGATGCGGACTGACGCCCCAGGGAAACTAGTCATTTCCGGGGCATACGCCGTCCTTCGCGGTGCGCCGGCCATCGTCTCAGCCGTAGGGCGCCGCGTCCTTTGCGACACGAAAAAGCCCGCCGATTACCTCGCCCCCGAGGTGGAATCTGGACTCCGGCTCCTCGGAACGAATCGAGAGCATCCGTATTACGACCCCAGCAAGTTGAGAAGCTCCACGGACAAGTTGGGAGTGGGATCCAGCGCGGCGATTTGCGTCGCCTGCTTGGGTGCAATTCTCGCGGAAGATCGACCCGAGCTCGATCGCGAGACTCTCCGCGACACTCTTTATCCGATCGCCCGCGAGGCGCACCGGGTAGCCCAAGGAGGTGGTTCCGGCGTCGACATCGCCGCGGCCTGCTTCGGAGGAACCTTGGTCGCGACGCCAGAAGCGACCGATCGCGATACCGCGCCACGACTGCGCGCCGTAGAGCTCCCGAGCGACCTCATCCTCGAAGTGTGGGCATCCAGGGAGACCGCTTCGACCGCAACCTTCGTCAAACGCGTCCTATCGCTGGAAGCGGAGGATCCGCGAGAATTTCTTCAGCTCTTCGACCGCCAAGCTCGCGCTAGTGAGCAGGCGGTTCGGGCGCTGGAGATCAAGAACGGCACCGGCTTCATCGAAAGTCTCATCGAGCAACGTCGCACGCTTCGACTCCTGGGTTTGCGCGTTGGTCTTCCGATCGTACCCGACACCATCGACGACTTGGGTGAGACACTCGGCTCCGAAGATGCCCTTCTCCCGTCTGGAGCTGGCGGAGGTGACGTCAACCTTTACGTCGGGCGAGCGCCCTCCTCGGACTCGTTCCGCGAACGTGCTATCGAGAGGGGCCTTTTTCGCGTGCCCCTCAGCTTCGGGGCAGAGGGTTTCCGCATACTCCCGGAGGCGTAGATTCATGACCAACTCCCGCATCGCCGGATTCTACAAGCTCGACATACGAGAGCGCCGCAAAGCTCTCGCGGAGCAGCTCGAAAAAACCGAGCTCGACAAGAGCGACGAAGTTTGGGACGGCGGCGGCCTGACACCCGCGCGCGCCGACCAGGTGGTGGAGAACGTCATCGGCATCTATTCGCTACCGTTGGGAGTCGCGCTGAACGCCCGCATGAATGGAAAGGACCGCCTGATCCCTATGGTCGTCGAGGAACCTAGCGTTGTTGCGGCCGCCTCGAATGCCTGCAAGATGATTCGCGCAGGGGGGGGATTCGAGTCGTCGATGACCGAAGCTCTGATGATCTCCCAGGTGGAGCTACGCCGAGTCCCGGATGTCGAACAGGCCCGCCACCTTATCCTGGCGGAACGCGAA
This sequence comes from uncultured Polyangiaceae bacterium, assembly GCA_965652275.1. Classification (GTDB taxonomy): domain Bacteria; phylum Myxococcota_A; class Polyangia; order Polyangiales; family Polyangiaceae; genus NIC37A-2. Next base: position 68,801 of record CBFGUR010000001.1, read on the forward strand.
GCGTTTCTGGAGACCGCTCGAAAAGCCGTTCCTGGCTTGATGAGGAGAGGCGGGGGGCCTCGGGACTTGGAGGTCCGCGAGATCGGACCAGGCCATCTCGTGGTCCATCTGTTGGTGGATTGCTGCGACGCAATGGGCGCCAATTTGGTGAACACGGCAGCGGAGGCTATCGGGCCGATACTCGCGACCACGGCGGGAGGCGATCTCGGCCTTCGCATCCTTTCCAATCTCAGCGACCGACGCATGGTGACAGTGCGGGGGACAGCTCCGTTTGCTGCGCTGGTCACAAGCGGCGACGAGGCCGAAGGGCGAGACTGTGCGCGCGCCATCGAAGAAGCCTCCATCTTCGCCGAACGGGACCCCTACCGCGCGGCCACGCACAACAAGGGGATCATGAACGGAGTCGACTCGGTCGTCATCGCGACGGGCAACGACTATCGCGCCGTGGAAGCGGGAGCACATGCCTACGCGGCCCACTCGGGCACCTACCGCCCCCTCGCCACGTGGCGCGTCGTCGATGGCGGGGTTCAGGGCACGATGTGCCTTCCCCTCGCCCTGGGTATCGTGGGCGGGACGCTCCGAGTGCACGAAGGCGCTCGGCTCGCGCTCGCCGTCAGCGAGGCCCAAAGCGCCGACGATCTGGCTCAGTTGGCGGCTTGTGCAGGCCTTGCATCCAATTTGGCCGCTCTGCGTGCTCTTTCGACCGAAGGCATCCAACGAGGCCACATGTCGCTTCACGCACGGTCAGTGGCGCTTCATGCCGGGGCCCGCCCCCACGAAGTAGACGAGGTCGCGCGCCGCATTTCGAGCGCGGGGGATGTCAGCACACGAGCTGCCGAAGCGGCTCTAGCGTCGCTCCGCGGCGCCCCACTTGAACCCGAGGACAACAGCTGATTTCGTTGTCTCCGCGGCACGAACGCTACGTGGCCGTTCCGAAAGAATCCCCCAAAATGCGAAGCTTCGATCCGCAACTGATCCTCCGCGAAGAACTAGGAGAACTGAAACCGTACGCCCCCTCCCCGGGAAGCTACGAAGTTCGACTGGACGCGAACGAAGCCCCGGCGATTCTGGGCTCGGAGCTCAAGAAGCGCCTCAATGAAGTGGCAGCCAAGACGGCCTGGGAGAAATACCCCGACGCCGGACAAAAAAAGCTTCGGAAGGCGATAGCGAAACACTTGGACGTGTCGGCGTCCCAGGTCATCGCTGGAGTCGGAAGCGATGAACTCATCACGCTGCTTCTGACCGCAGCGACCCGCCTGAAGAGCAAAGCCCCAGCGCCGACGCTCGTCACGACGACTCCGACATTCGTCATGTATCGTCTGAGTGCCCGCGTTCGAGGCCAACGGGTCATGGAGGTCCCTCTCGACGACTCTTGGCAATTCGACGAAGAGGGTCTCCTGCGCGCCATCGACATGGCCGCTCCGAATGTCGTGTTCTTGGCTAGTCCCAACAACCCCACGGGCACCATGATCGACGAAGCGAAGCTCGAACGCGTCGTTCAGGGGGCACCCGAGACACTCATCGTCGTCGACGAGGCCTACATCGACTACGCCGACCGCGACCAGATGAGCCTCCTTCAAAGGTACGAGAACGTCGCGATCCTACGAACCCTCTCCAAGGTTGGTTTTGCGGCTCTGCGCATCGGTTGGCTTGTGGGGAGTCCCGAGCTCGTAGCGGAGCTCGACAAAGTCCGACTTCCCTACAACATCCCTACCATCTGTCAGGCCCTCGGAACGGTCGTCCTCGACGAGTTTTCTGGAGAAATCTCGAGCATCAGCGAGACCGTCAAGCAAGAACGCCAGCGCGTCGCGGCCCACCTGGAGAAGATGGCTGGAGTCGCTGTGGTTCCCAGCCAGGCGAATTTCCTCTGGCTCGAGCTCGAACAATCGGCGAGCGAGGTGTTCACGGCTCTCGGGAAGAAGGGCGTGCTCGTACGCAGCTTCCACGGTCGAGGCGGACGCCTCGAGAAGTGCATTCGAGTGACCATTGGCACCGCAGAACAAAATGATCGCTTCTTGGAGGCGATGAGCGCCTCCCTCTGAGATTGGAGCGGTCATGCGCGCCTTCTACCCTTCTATTCTGACTCTCCTATTGCTCTGCTCCTGCAGCACGGGAGAAGAAGTCAGCCGAAGGCGTGGCGACGTTCTTCAGACGGCCCGGAGCATCAGCCCCGTCGCATACGCCTGGTACGCCAGGGGGCGTCACCACGAAACCCTCGGAGACTTCACGCGCGCCGAACGTGACTTCCGCGCCGCCGTGCGTAGTGACCCACAAAGCAGCGCTGCTTGGGCAGCGCTCGGGAGAGTTGCTTGTAGAAGGGGGCTCGAACCCGCGCGTCGACTCTTCGAGCGCGGGCTGGCCAAGGCCGACCGTGCGGCTCCCATTTTAGAAGAAAGAGGCCTGTGTCGCATCGCTCACGCTGGCAACAACCGTCAAAAGCTCGTACGCGCCTGTGAAGATCTTCGGGAAGCGATGACGCTCGAGCCCCACAAGCGAGCCATGTCCGAGGGATATGCGGGTTGCCTCGAAGAGTCGGGGCAACGGGGAAAAAGTGCCCGCATACGGAGAGCGGCACGCCTCTACCTCGGCAAGAATCCCAGCGACGCCAAGGACCCGACCCTCGAGCAGGTCGATCGCGCTCTACGCGCTGAGGATCTCGAAGGCGCACAACAAGGCGCTCTGACGTTGATGAGCCCAGGCTCGCTGGCCGTGCGCGCGTGGTTCCACGGAAAAGCCGAGCTCGCGGCGGCACAGGCGCAATTGGTTCTCGATGCCTCTCCATCCGATCCGGACGCCATGGTCACGATGATGGCCCTCGGTCGCCGCAATTTGGATCTCCCCCAGTCGCTCGATGGACTCAGTGACGTCGGAGTCGTCTTGTTGGCCCTCGTGCTCAGACGTCACGCGCCGCCGCGTGCAAGTCGGCAATTCTTGGACGAGTATCGCAAGGAGCTCGAGGCCAGCAGCGATCCCTTGGTGAGGAGCGCCCTCGCTCGCTATTCCACTGCCGAGTATTAGACGGACCCTATCCTCAAGGTTCGCTGTCGCCGGGTGCGGGGAGTTCGTCCAAGGGCGTCGGCTTCGGGGCCTTGTCCCAAGCCGATCGGTCGAAGGAGAGTTCGAAGTCCACCTCGGTGACTTTGCCCTCCTCGATGGTGATCTTCTTCTCGGCTGTTTGGCCCGTTTGCGGTAATAGAGCGTTGATCTGGACCTCGCCAACGGGGATGCCCTGGATCTCGAACGTGCCGTCGAGGCCCGTGACGTCGGTGGTTGCGTAAGGCAGAACGAACAGCTCTGCAGCGTTGAAGAGCCTCATGCTGTCCACGAGCTTGTAACGCCCCGGTTTCTTGGGCGGAAGCTTCACGGCGGGCGCGGTCGGAAGTACGAACAACTGCGCGGGCATGGGCTGACCGAGGAGTTCCGGAACGTAGGGACGGTTGTCGGCACCGTCGATTTCGAGCTGCATCCCGAACGTCATCGCGTACGTGCGCTGATCCCAAGCGCAGCCCTTTCCCCACACCTTCAACGTATCCTCTTTGGCAGGTACGAATCCCTCGTAGTGAGTCACCGCCACGAGAACGTCGGCGAGCTCCCTGTTCTCTCCTTCACGAAACAGCACACCGAACACCGAGCGAGAGCGATCACAGCTCGCCTCCATCTTCGCCACCGTCTTGGGAAGCTCGGGAGCCTTGTCTCCGGTTGCCCGAACGACTCCCCGCACGATCCCCGTGGGACCCGCGTAAGGCTCGAGCTTCTTGGGGTTGATGACCGGCTCGACGACCTCCTTTTCCGGCAACGCCGAGGCGACCTCGGCGGCCTTCTTCGCTGACGGAGCGTTGCCGTCGGCTTTGGATTTGGTCGAGGCAGAGGATCCGCCCTTTTCACGCTGATCGGCGGATGCGTCCGGCTTTTCGTCCTTGTCCTGGTTCTTTTCCTTGGTACAGCCCATCGAAGAACAAATGAGGGCGGTGGCGAACGCCACGCGCATCCAGGGAAAACGAAGCCAGGGGGAAAGGGTCATGTCCGCACCCTTAGCAGGGCTTGAAAAATGGTAGAAGCCGGTCGTGCTCGGCAGTCCTCACCGCAGTCTCCTGCTCGTAGTGGCGCTCTCCTGCCTCCCGGCTTGCGATGGATGGGAAATTTTCCAATCAGACGAGACCCCCCTCGGGGACGAACCCTTTGTTCTGTCGATCCTGAATGTCGAAGCCTGTCCTCTGCCCGAGGGACTCGATCCCAAAGCGGTGACCATCAAGAGCTACAACGTCCGTCTACGCGGGCAACTCGAACAGGGAGTCCCGGCAAACTACTTTTACGCCTCGCTCCTTACCACTGACGGCTCCCGCTACCTTGCCGATTACCCCGGATGCGAGCCCCTCCTTTCGGCAGCTCCTGTACTCCCAGGGGAGACCGCCGAGGGCTATTTGAACTTCCCGGTCCCACCCGGAAAGGTTCCCGACAAGCTCGTGTATGCCCCAGCGCTGACTACGGCGGAACACCTCGTGGAAATCCCCCTGAACAGCCGCGTGCCCGAGGAGGCCGAGACCCCGTGAAAGCGCCGAACCTCGGGCACCACGTAGTCCTATCCGCGCTCGTCCTTGTGTTTGGCTGCGACGATGAGGAGAGGCAACAAGCCCCGGAAGCAGAAGTAAAGTGGGAAGAAACAGGGTTAACCGCAGCCGTGGGACCCCAGTTCGACGACGAGGACTTTCTTCTCGTCGCCCGAGCCCCCAAGACCTGCCCAACTGAAGGGCCCATGGCGCCGCCCAACACCAAGCTGCGCATATCGGTTCCCGTAGAGGTGACGGCCAAGTCCCAGCGACAAGTCCCAGTCTCGGCGCTTACCTTCACCCTGGAGGACCGGGAGGGGCACGAGTACCGGCCGACGCTTGCGGGCTGCGCACCATCACTGAGGCAACGGACGATCGCGGCCGGCACGAAGATCGCGGGCGAGGTGGCCTTTGACGTCCCTCGAAACGTCGGACCACTGGAACTCCGCTATGAGCCTTTCTTGATCGGTCGCAAGAAAGTCACGGCCCGGGTCAAAGTGCCCGGTGACGAATAGAGCTCAGGAAAGCGTCGCCGACAGCGCCGCGCTCAATGCGGTATCGGGGAACAGCCCCAGACCGAGGACGAGAAGCGCGGCGATGACGAGAGCTGCTCCCACGTAGCCGGATTTCATCGGCGTCGCGAACGGCGCCCCGGGCTTGGGCTCCCTCATGTACATGAAGACGATCACCTTGAGATAGTAGTACGCCCCGATCACGCTGTTGATGAGCCCGAGAATCGCAAGAAGATAGAGCTCGGAATCGATCGCGGCCTTGAAGACGAAGAGCTTCCCGAAAAATCCCGCAGTGGGTGGGACCCCCGCCAGCGACACCAGGAAGAAGGTCATCGCGAGGGCAGCCGCGGGATGACGCCGACCAAGTCCGGCGAGATCCTCGTAGCTTACCGCTTCTTTGCCGCGGCTGCCGGTGAGAATTAGGGCCCCAAAGGCGCCCACGGTGGAAACGCCGTACCCCAGGAGATAGAAAAGCACCGAAGCCTGCGCCTCGGCACCGCGGCTTGCTGCAACGACTCCGACCAAGGCGTAGCCGGCGTGCGCCACGCTCGAGTAGGCGAGCATACGCTTGACCGACTCCTGCCGGCCCGCGATGAAGTTCGCCACGAACATGCTGAGCAGAGCGAGACTCGCGAGTGCTGGCGGCCATCCCGAGCCCCAAGAGGCCAGGCGCTCGTCTCCAAACGCCAACAGCACCACACGCAGGAGCACCGCGAACGCCGCGCTCTTGACGATTGCAGCCATGTAGCCGGTGGTCGGCGTGGGCGCGCCTTCGTAAGCGTCGGGGGCCCACATGTGAAACGGCACGGCGCTCACTTTGAAGGCCAATCCGACGAGCATCAGCGCCATCCCCACGACAACCAAGCCGGCACGATCCACCACGGCCTCACCCTGGATCTTGGCGATGGTCTCACCAATGCCCTTGAGATCCGTGTGCCCTGTGGCCCCGTAGAGCAGCGCCCCCGCGAACAACATGATGGCTGCAGCAAAGGACCCGAGGAGGAAGTACTTGAGCGCCGCTTCGGAAGCACGCTTGCTGGCCCGGCGCAGACCGATCATCGCGTAAACGCCAAGGGACATCGTCTCCAGGGCAACGAAAAGGGTGAGCAGATCACCGGCCGCTGCCAGGGCCATGGCGCCGACGGTGGAAAAGACGGCAAGCGTGAAAAATTCGCCGCGGTCGATTCTATGTTCGGGCAGATACGCGCCACCGAGAAGTGCCACGAGGCCCCCCGTCAGACAGAGGGCGAACCAGAAGAAAACGGTGAATCGATCGAGCAGGAAGTGCGGAGCTAGGCCAGCCGCGCCTGGGATCTTCTCCGGGCCGACCATCCAAAGCCCCGCGCTGAAAACCGCGCCCGTGAAGAGCACGATGGCTGCAATGAGACCGAGCTCGGCACCTCGGCCAGCGCCAGCATCGACCACCACGCCTTCGGCGTTGACCCCTTGCCCTTCGGCGGGCTTGCCGAACGCCTCCGCCAGCATGAGAAGCAGGCCACCGAGGCCCACCACGAAAATAGGTGAAAGAGCGTAGAAAACGTTCATTGGGCTGCCTCCTGCTGGTCTCCGTCTTGGCCTTGGTCAGCCTCGGCAATCGCTCCCTCGGGAGCCTGTGCAGGCTGCTCGGCTGCAGGCGGTTCGGGGTACCCGACTTCTATCGGTCCACCGCGGCGCCCCAAGAGGCGCGCCGGCGCGCCGGATTCTTGGCTCACGAACTCGGTGCGGTGTTGGTGATATCGATCGAGCACGGACTCTACGGTCGGAGCCATTTGATCGAGGAAGACCCTCGGGAAGAACCCGATCACGAAAATCATCGCGACCATCGGCGCCACCGCGATGACCTCTCGAACGTTCATGTCGGAAAGAGACTCGTTCTTGGGGTTGCTCAGAGGACCAAAGAACATCTTCTGAACCACCGACAGCATGTAGACCGCCGCGAGGATGACACCCACCGCAGCCAGCGTCCCCTGGAGATGCGAGAAGTTGCCCAGGTGCGAGGACATGAAAGTCCCGATGATGACCATGAATTCGCCGACGAAACCGTTGGTACCAGGGACACCGATGCTCGACATCGTGACCGTGATGAAAATCACGGCGTACACCGGCATCACTTTGGCGAGGCCGCCGAACTCCTTGACCAGGCGGGTGTGCCGCCGATCGTAGATCACGCCAACCAAGAGGAAGAGCGCGCCAGAAGAGACGCCATGATTGATCATCTGCAAGATCGCGCCCTGCATCCCGGCTTCGTTGGCCGCGAAGAGGCCCAGCATGACGAAGCCCATATGCGCGACCGATGAATACGCGACCAGCCGCTTCACGTCATCCTGCTTCCAGGCGATGAGCGCGCCGTAGACGATTCCGAAAAGGATCACCATCGAGGCGAGAGCTGCGCTGGCGTTCCCGGCGGGCCCGCCGAACATCCCCATGCAGAAGCGCACGTACCCGTACGTGCCCAGCTTGAGCAGCACCGCGGCCAGAATCACCGAGCCGCCCGTCGGCGCCTGCACGTGAGCATCCGGCAACCACGTGTGGAAGGGGAACACCGGCACCTTGATCAAGAACGCTAGAGCAAAGGCCGCAAAGCAAAGGTAGGCAGCGTTCTCGGTCAGGACGACCTTGGAGAGCGCCAGATAGTCGAAGGTGATGTACCCAGCGAGCTCGTTGTGCATCCACACCATGTACAAGATGGCTGCAAGCATCATCATGGAGCCAACCATCGTGTAGAGGAAGAACTTGTACGCCGCCTTGATCCTCTCGACCCCACCGTAGACACCGATGAGAATGAGCATCGGAAGCAGCATCAGCTCCCAGAAGACGAAGAATAGGAACAGGTCGAGCGAGACGAAACAGCCGATCATCGCGCTGTGCAGCACCAAGAGCGCGACACAAAGATCCTTGATTCGCTTCTGAATCGACCCAAACGACACGATCGCTGCGATGGGCATCGTGAAAGTGCTGAGCAGCACCATCCAGAGGCTGAGGCCATCGACGGCGACGTGATAACGAATCCCGAGCGAGGGGATCCACTCACCGATGTACTGGTAGTGCCACCCCTTCGTCATCGCGGTGCTGAGGAGCGAAAGCGACGCCACGAAGTCGAGTGCCATGACGCCCAGCGTGAACTTCTTGAGAAACCCTGGGGCCTGTCGTGGCAAGAACATCAGGGCTACCGCCCCGACCATGGGGAGGAAGACGATCAGCGTCAGTAGATGCGGCCACTCCGACGAACGCGGCTCGAATGTCACACTGGTCGGCCAGAGCGACTGCAAGAACGCAACCGAGAGGGCGGCGACCAGACCGACGATGAATCGTTCGGCGCGGCTACGACCCGACGGGATTGCCGCACCAATGGCAAGCGCGGCCAAGAAGGGTACGGCTTCGAAGAATCCGGTTGCAGCGGCGTTCACTGGTGCCCCTCTTTCTTGCTGTTCTCGAGTTGATTCTTGATTTGCTGTTGCAGCTTCTTGAGGTCGCCCGGCGGCTTCCGGTCGCGCGGCTTGTCATCGCCGGGCTCGGCCGATGGTGGGGGGCTTCCGCCTCCACGAGCCCTCAGTTTGCCGTCAGCGCCCTGCTCCAGGACGAGAGTCGGTCCACCCTTCGACAGGTCCGCAACCGGGCGCACGATCTCGAACTGCTCCGAGTTCACGTGTCCGAAGGCGTTTTCTACCTCGAGGCGGACCGTTCGTGCGCTGTTGCGATCGAGAGAAAACTCCACCTTGGACTTCGTCGTGAAGCCTTCCGTGTCGAACTCTCCATCGCCGTCCTCGTCCCAGCGATAGAGGTAGCCGAACCCTGGGGTCGCTTCGATGGAGTACTTGCCCGTGTTGTGATCAGCCTCGAGGCGGACGTTGTCTTGCGGAACGACGACATAGCATCCGACCGCAACCAGGCCGAGCGCCATGACGGCCGCGTAGGTCTGCAGGCGGCCCGTCTGGAAGTGTCGTAAGATGGTGCCGAAGACCGAAACCGAGAACGCGCTGAATCGCGCCAAGATTCCGTCCACCACCCATCGATCCACGACGACGCAGAGGTCGGCGAGCGAGTCGATCGCGCCGATGATGGTCTCCTCATAGAGCTCGTCGATACGCCACTTGTCCTGCAAAAAGGAGCGCAGGCCGGGAGCCTTCTTGGCCCAGTCTTCGGCGGGCGCGCCCTTCGCCTCGATGTAGACGTAGTAAGCGCCGTAGACGCCAGCCACTACGGCGAAGATCGCCAGTGAGAGACCAACCAAGCTGAAGGTGTGAGCGTTTTCGGCCTGGGCCACGCTTTGCGACGCAGTCGCGAAGATCGGATGGAGGAACTTGTCCAGCGGGATCAGCGCGTCGGCGTGGGTGAAGTGGTAAAGAGCGTTCGCGCTCAAGAAGCCAGCGACAATCGACAGACCGCCGAGGATCCACAGAGGCGTCGTGATCTGCCACGGGGACTCATGAGGAGTGGGGCCCTCCATGTTTTCGACCCCGGGCTCCTCGTGGTGGTGATGATGATCATGGTGGTCGTCCGCATGGGGATCCTTCCAGCCATCCACGATCTTCCAGCCCTTGAAGTCGCCGAAGAAGGTCCCGATGACGAGACGCGACATGTAAAAGGCCGTCATGATGGCGGCTAGCCAGCCGAACCCGAACAGCAAAGTCCCCATCCAGGGTTCCCAGATGAAGTTGTCGATGGCGACTCGGCCGTTGTCTCCGGTGATTTCGGCCGGACCGGTCACGAAGGACGTCCCAGCTTTGAAGAGGATTTCGTCCTTGGAGAAGAACCCGCTCGTCAGGGGGATACCGGCAATTGCCGCCCAAGCTGCCGCGAACGTGATGAAGGTCGCGGGCATGAATTTCCTCATGCCGCCCATGTTGCGCATGTCCTGGGAGGCATCCGTATCGTGGATCCGGGCATGCATCGCATGGATCACGCTACCGGCGCCGAGGAACAAGCAGGCTTTGAAGAAGGCGTGCGTCAGGACGTGGAAGAACCCCGCCGTGAACGCGCCCACACCAACGCCGAGGAACATGTAGCCGAGCTGACTCACCGTGGAATACGCGAGCACCTTCTTGATGTCATTTTGCACGATCGCGACCGTGGCAGCGAAGAAGGCGGTGAACGCTCCGAGCAGCGCAACGATGAACATCGTCGTCGGGCTGAGCACCAGGACACCAGAAAGGCGGCACAAGAGGTACACGCCTGCCGTCACCATGGTGGCGGCGTGGATGAGCGCGGACACGGGAGTGGGGCCCGCCATCGCGTCCGGAAGCCACACGTGAAGCCCGAACTGGGCCGACTTACCCATCGCGCCGAGGAAGAGAGCCAAGCCGACGAGGGTTGCGGCATTGACGTAGCGCGGAGCATTGAGCTCCATCGCGATGCCCTCGGGCATGATTGCTGCGATGGGAACGGTCTCGCCCACCGGCCAGATCTTGACGGTCTTGAGGAGGTTCCCCTTGCCGGCCTCGATGCCGGCCCAATCCAGAGCGCCCACGTGGTACGCGAGAAGTCCCATGGCAACGAGAAGACCGAAGTCGCCGATGCGGTTGGTGATGAACGCCTTCTTCCCTGCCGTGGCGTTCGCCTCCTCGGTGAACCAAAACCCAATGAGCAGGTAGCTACACAGGCCCACGCCCTCCCAGCCAATGAAGAGGATCGGGAGGCTGTCACCAAGCACGAGAACCAACATCGAAAACACGAACAGGTTCAGGTAGGTGAAGAAGCGCCAGTAGCCCGGATCGTGTTCCATGTACTTCGTCGAGTACAGGTGAATGAGGAACCCGATGCCCGTGATGACGAGACACATCACCGCGTTCAAGGCGTCGTATGAAAACGCCACGTCGAGCAGAATCGTCCGGACGTCCCCGCCCGCGCCGACCCCGCCCATCGAGAGCCAGTTCCAGGCGAGATAGGAAAAGCGGACGGGCTGCTCGCTGTCCGCCTGAGCAGAGCTGAGCATGAAGAACGCGATGACCGACGCGACGAAAGCAGCCCCGATTGCGGAAAGCGCCATCAGGGTGACCGCCTCCTTGCCCAATCGCTTGCCGAAGACGCCGTTGACGAAGGCGCCCATCAGGGGCAGCGAGAGGATCACCGCGAGGAGCGTGAAATCGCTTTGTGGAAAGATTTGGTTCAAGAGTTCCATCGTGGATGACGCCTTCTGAGCTCGGCCTCAATGACGGAGGTTGGAGGCCTCGTCGCTGTTCACGCTGGCGCGTAAGCGGTAAAACTGGAGCACAATCGCAAGGCCCACGGCGACTTCCGCCGCAGCGACTGCGATGATGAAGAAAGCGAACATTTGCCCGTTCATGTTCGCGGTGTGCTGGCGGTTGAACGCCACCAGGAGGAGGTTCACGCTGTTGAGCATTAGCTCGATGCTCATGAGCTGAACGAGGAGATTCCGACGGACCAAGAACCCGACGGCGCCAATCGTGAAGACCAGCGTCGAAAGCAAGAGGTAGTGTTCGATGACGGTACCGAGGTTCATCAGGCTGTCTCCTTCTTGGCTTCCGCCTGGACGCGATCGGCGAGGGTTCCGCTCACGGGACGTTCGGCGTCGCGTGGAATGAGCGGGCCGTGATACATGCGAAGGGTCGGATTCTCGGGCGCCTTCTTCTTGGTGCCATTCGGCTGGGTACGAGCGACGGCGATAGCGCCTACGACCGCCACGATGAGGAGTACCGTCGCGAGTTCGAACGGCACCAGACCTTCGGTGAAGATCAGCCTACCGACGGATTCGACAGTTCCATGAAACTCGTCAATCACGATGAAGTCGTGCATCGCGCCGCTGCCGAACAGAACGAGACAGACGACACCGACCAGAGCAATCAGCGCTCCCGAGAGGGCCCGAGAAAGCTTGGCTCCGCCCGTCGATTTCTGAGTCAGCTTCGCGCTCGAACCGAGAAGCATGACCACGAAGACGAAAAGGATGACGACTGCACCGGCGTAAACCAAGAGCTGCATGGCCGCGAGGAACTCCGCGTTGAGACGCAAGAAGAGCCCCGCGATGCCGAAGATCGTCGTGAGCAGCCCCATGGCGCTGCGAATTGGATTCTTCGCCAGAACGACCGTCAGCGCTCCGAACAAACAGAGGACGGTGCATACCGCGAAGAGAAGGCTTCCAGCGTTCATAGTTCCAAGGTCCTCGTCTGACCCTTGCCGCCCGTCTTGATGTAGTCTTCGAGCTGGGGCCGGAATTTACGTACGAAGGAAAGAGCGGGCTGCGCGGCACCGTCTCCAAATGCGCAGATGGTGTTACCCGTGATGTTGGAGCCGATTTCGTGCAGCTGATCAAGCTCCTCCATGCTGCCCTTGCCCGCGACGATCTTGTCCAAGATGCGCTCGATCCATCCGCATCCTTCACGACACGGCGTGCACTGACCGCACGATTCGTGACGGTAGAAGCGCATCACGTTCTGCAGTGCGAGCACGGGATCAGCCTTGTCCGAAAGTACGATGGCGCAGCACGTCCCGAGCATGCTTCCGGCGCCCCGGTAGGTGTCGACCCCGAGCGGAAGATCCAGGAGCGGCTTGCCGTTGTACTCGGCAAACCGATCATCCCCCGGAACGTTCACGACCTCGTCCGCCAGATGAACTGGGCAGGACGAGCCCCCGGGGATGAACGCCATGAGTTCGGCGCCGTCCGAGATCCCTCCGCCGAGATCGTAGATGAGTTCGCGCAGCGTGAGTCCGACGGCCGCCTCGTAGACGCCTGGGTTCTTCACGTGCCCGCTGACGCCGAACAGACGAGCGCCACCATCGTTCCAGGAATGTAGTGCGCTGAGCTTACTGAATGCGTCCCCGCCAACCGAAAACACGCTCGGCATGATCGCGATCGTCTCGACGTTGTTCACGGTACTGGGACAGCCAAACGCACCTACTTGAGCGGGAAACGGAGGCTTGAGACGAGGCTCTCCGCGGCGTCCTTCGAGAGAATTCAGAAGCGCGGTTTCCTCACCACAGATGTAGGCACCGGCACCCGTGTGCACATACACCTCCATCTCGTAGTTCTTTCCGAACGGGTTCTTGCCAAGATAACCCTTGGCCTTTGCCTCATTGATGGCGTCCCAGAGGCGCTGCTTGGACAGATGCAGCTCGTCACGCACGTAGATATAGGCCGCGTGGGCGCCGATTGCGTACGCTCCGATGATGCAGCCCTCGACCAAAGCGTGAGGGTTACGCTCCATGATGGTGCGGTCCTTGAACGTGCCGGGTTCACCCTCGTCAGCGTTGACGACGAGATAGTGTGGCTTCTTGCTCTCCTTGGGCATGAAGCTCCACTTGAGACCGCAATCGAAACCCGCGCCACCGCGACCGCGGATGTGAGCGGCCTTCGCCTCTTCGACGACCTTTTCGCGCGGCATGTCGAGCACCTTGCGGGCGCTCTTGTAGCCGCCGTTCGCCTCGTAGCTTTGGAGCGTGTAGCTATCGGGCTTGTCGTAGCTGTGGGAGAGATAGGTTGTGCGTTTCAGCATCGTTTTTCCGATTTTCGAGCCATTTCGGACGCTCAGCGCCCTCTCGGGTGTCTCGAGGAGCGGGCGCCGCCCACCCCCCTTGGAGATCCTCAGTCGGCCAGGAGCCGATCCAGGATCTGGTCCACACTCTCCGGTGATAGATTCTCGTAGTACTCTTTGTTCACCTGCATCATCGGGGCGCTCCCGCATGAGGCGAGACACTCGGCCGCACGCAGCGTGACCTTGCCGTCCTTGGTGGTCTCCCCCAGCTTGATTCCGAGCTTTTTCTCACAATGAGAGATGATGCCCTCGCCGCCCCTCAGGGCGCACGACAGCGTGTGGCAAACCCACACCTGGTGCTTGCCGGGCTTCTCGCGGTTGAAGAGGTGATAGAAAGTCGCCACCCCTTTGACGTGCGCCGTGCTCAATCCGAGCCTCTCGGCGACGAAGTGAATCACGTCATCGCTGACCCAATTTTCGTTTGCTTCCTGACACAGATGCAGCGTCGGAATGCAAGCGGCCATCTTGTTGGGGTAGCGCGAGAGGATTTCCGCAAACTGCCTCTCTTGCTCCTCACTCAGGGCAAATGCCATGTGTCTTCCAGGTTCCATCTCCGCGGCGTCGTGGGCAAAATTGCTCGGCTGGGCCGCGGGCGGAGCGACCGTAGTTACCGGAGCTTTGGGGTGTCAAGGGTTCAGCGGGCCTGGAAGAGCTAACAAGCCCATGTAATTTTTGTCAGCAATTTCGGGCATCTACACATCGGCCTACCGACCGGAAATCTGCGGGGGTGAGGCGGAGGGCACAAATCGGAAGAAAGTCGGTCATTTCCACACCCGCTACGCTTGTTTCGGGGACCATGCGGTGTGTAATCTGACCGCGCCTGCGCTTCAGGCGGGAGGAGATTCCACTGTGTTTTGCCCCAATTGCGGGACTAAGAACGACGATTCGGCCCTAAAATGCAGCCAGTGCGGCTTCGACCAGAAGTCCAAGGGGGCCGCTCCCAAACACAAGGGAACCGTCATGATGACCGGCTCGCCGGTGGCCGGCGCGGGTGCGAGCAAGCCGAAACCGATGCCCAATCTCAAGGGAACGATGGTCGGCGTGGCTCCGCCCGATCTTTCCGCCGCGACGCAGAAGGGGGGCAAACCCGCCCCGAACCCGGCGAAGACCCCCAATCCAAACTTGAAGGGAACGATGGTCGGGGTTGCGCCTCCCGGGATCGAGGACTTGAGGAAACAGGCAGCCGCGTCGAAGGCGGCGAGCGCCACCGCGGCGAAGCCTGCGGCATCCGGCGCAGCCAGTCCCCCCTCCAAGCTCAAGGGCACGATGATCGGCCTCGCTCCGCCGAACATGAACGAACAGGTCGAAGCAGCCAAGGCGAAACTCGCCGCACAAAAGGCAAAGGCGGCCGAAGAGCGCGCAGCAGCGGCAAGCGCCGCCAGCAACGCCCCGCCGTCCCAGCTCAAGGGCACGATGATCGGCGTCGCTCCTCCGGACGTTCAGGCGCAGATCGAAGCAGCGAAAAACGCCGCCGCAGCGAAGAAGGCCGAAGCGACTCAGCCCGAGGCACCGGCGCCCGCCGCCGACACCGAGCCGCCGTCCGAGCCAGATCCGCTGGGCGGGACGGTCGTGGGAACGAGCCCATTCGCTGCGGGTGGCTCCATGGGTTCCATGGACTTCTCCGATGACACCCCACCGGCTGGGAGCACACCACCTCCTGCTGACGATGGTTCACTGGCCGCAACGGCCCAAATGGACCAAGTGAACCTCCCGCCCGCGTCGCCCGACGTGGCCGCCCCGCCGTCATTCGAGACGCCCACCATCGGCGACGCCCCTGCCGCGCCTCAGTACTCCCCGCTCGGCGGCGAACGTCTCCCGGCGACGAAGTCGTCGACCGGACCGCTGCTGATCGTGCTTCTACTCCTCATCGTCGTCGCGGTCGGAGTCGGCTTCCTCGTGTTAGGGGGCGGAGGCGACGCGGCCGAGGAAAAGGACGCCGCCCCAGCTGGCGAGGGCGTAGCCCCCGCCCCGGCCGAATAGCGGTCGGCGCTGCCGTCTTCTCACGCGGGCGCATCCTTCGGGACGTGCCCGCGAAAGTAAGCTCAGAGATACGTCAGCCGCACGCGCGCACGAGCGTTTTGGAAGTACGTGTCCACTGCGGCACGAAGGCTGCGGGCAATGTACCATCGTCGCAAAGCTTGTTCTGCCTCCTCGAAGGGACGGTCGGCCAGTGGGCCTTCGCCTGCTCTGTGCACTCGCCTGAGCTCGAGGGCGGAGGGCTCCAACATGGGAGCAACCATCACGTGCAAGTACAGGCTCGCTAGCGCACGACGCCGAAAGTAACGCCGAAGCTCCAGGCTCCCCATACCCTCCGCTCGAGCGGCAGCGAGGAGTGCTTCCTCGCCACCGACCTCGGCCGACGCCATAGCGCGCGCGCTTTCGATTTGGGCGACGATTTGCTCCTCCTCGGGCAACGGATCGATGGTGAGCGCAGCGAGAAGGGTTTCCGCCACGTGACGCTCGAGCGCGAGCTGCAAGTGGTGGCGTCTGTAGGGCTGTTTCTTGGAGCGATGCGCTGAGTCGGCGAGCGCAACGAGGCGCGCCTCGAATGCAAGTTCGCGCTCGTAAATGAAATACGGTCGCTCCCGGCCACCGCCTTCGGGCGCGCTGAATCGAACAACCGCACGATCAACGAGAACCCCGGTCGATTGCGTCGACGGAGCTTCTGCCTGCGCTGGTACCGACAAGAGCCCCCAGAGAAGGATGGCTCGCAGCCCAACTCGGGAGAGGCCGCCGCAGCTCATCGATGTTCGGTGGCTCTCCGTTGGGACGGCGGCTCTTCGTCCGCGCCTGGATCCGTCGGCTTGGACGAGTCGCTCCGACTCGAATACGAACGCGCAGCGCGGCGCGCTTTGAGAAACTCGGCGAAGGCGACAACCTTCTCCAAATCGCGGCCGGACATGCCGTCGGTGACCTCGGCGAGCTGCTTCTTGAGGACGTCGCCTCCCTTGGTCCGACGACCGCCGAGCTGCTCCTGAGTGATGACCGGTGCCGGCGCGGTCCGCTCTTCTTCAGGGGGCGCCACCTTGTCGACCGCGGGTCGCGCAACGGGGGACAGACCGTGTGCACTGAGCCAGGCCTCCATGAAAACACGCAGTCGTTCGCTCCGGAACGCGAACCAGCGCTCCCTCTCGGCGGCGTAGGACATCAAAACGTCCTTGAATCGTCGAAATGCTCCCTTGCCATCAATGGCCGTCGTGAGGCGTCCCTGGATCTGAGCGTCGCTCACCATGGGGATGAATCGCTCCATCCATCGGTACTGCTCACGCGAGCTCACCGGGTCGATGCGCATGTAGTTCGGATCCATTGCGATGCGTGAATGCATCTCCGGATCGGCGATTCCGTCGACCACGCGAAGCACCTCGCCCGTCTTCACGTGCAGGTAGCTGTGCACCTCCGGGGCGTTGTTCTCGAATGCATCTTCGAGCGCCTCCCAATCCACGGGAACGTCTTGAAGTTTCTGCATGCCGTCGGCCATTTGAGTCTTTCTATTTACGCGCTGGTCGAGGACCCTCGATTGAACAGTCCGAGACCCGAGAGGAGAGCGTTTTCAGCACTTTAGACTGCCCCACTGGGGAGCTGGCCGCAACATGCCACAGATCTCCGGGACAATGCGCCCCCACGCCGGACTTTCGCGACGATTCATGAAGTAGTTTCCCGTGTAAACACGGCTCAGAAACCCGTCCTCATTGGATTTTTCGGGAGGTCTTCAGGTCGAACGCGCACGGGCGACGGCTTGTTCCCACCTCGTTCGCTCTTTTTCGGACGCATCACGAGTGCCCGCCGGGGAAAAAGCCCGATCGAGTTCGAACGCCTGTGCGGCCTCCGCAGGCCCTTCGATGGCGCCAACTCCGATCGCGGCGAGAAGTGCCGCTCCTCGTGCCGTCGACTCGACGCTGGTTGGTCGGTCCACGACGAGGTGCGAAAAGTCAGCTTGCATTTGCATGAGAAGATCGTTGGCGGCAGCCCCTCCGTCGACGCGAAGACGACCGAGGCCCGGAGCCCCTGCCGCGCGCAGATCCACGTCCATCGAACGGAGCAGATCATCGACCTGAAACGCGATGGCTTCGAGCGTGGCGCGCGCCAAATGAGCTCGAGTGGTCCCGCGCGTGATGCCGCAAATGAGGCCCCGCGCATTCGCGTCCCAATATGGCGCGCCGAGCCCCGCGAGCGCGGGCACGAAAACGACCCCATCCGACGACGGAACCGACGCGGCAAGCGCCTCTATTTCCGGCGCCGTTTCGATCAAGCCGAGGCCATCACGCAGCCACTGGACGGCCGCGCCTGCAATGAAGCACGCCCCTTCGAGGGCGTACACCACCTGGTCACCGATCTGCCAACCCAAGGTGCTGAGCAAACCAGCCCGGCTGGGGAGGGGAGAGTCCCCCGTGTTTACCAACACGAAAGCTCCGGTGCCGTAAGTGCACTTGGCATCCCCGACCGATACGCACCCTTGGCCAAAGAGCGCCGCGTGCTGGTCCCCTGCTACTCCCGCAATCGGAATCCCGTCGGGTAGCCCGGGCACACCCTTCGTTTTGGCGATGACGTGCGCTGAAGGGACGATTTCAGGGAGAATTCCCTCGGGGATCCCCCACATTTCGCACATGGGTCCGCTCCAACGTCGCTGCTCGAGATCCATGAGCAGCGTGCGCGACGCGTTGGTGACCTCGATGACGTGTCGGTCGGACACCTCCGACCTGCCGCCGGACAATCTGTCGATCAGATAGCTGTCGATGGTACCAATGCGCGCCTTACCGTCGGTGAGGGCCTGGCGAAGGCCCGAAACATTGTTCAAGAGCCACTCGATCTTACTCGCGGAAAAGTAGGGGTCGATCACGAGTCCCGTGACCTGGCGGACCTCCTCACCGCGACCGTGAAGTGCAGCGCACCTTTCTGCGGTACGTCGATCTTGCCAAACGAGCGCCCGGCAAACCGGCGCAAGAGATCTTGCGTCCCAAACGGCCACGGTCTCCCGCTGGTTGGTGATACCGATCGCGCAGATGCGGTCCCGCGCGCCAGGCACTCGAGCGAGCACGTCTGCCAAGGCTGACACCACGCTCGCCCAGATTTCATCTGCGTCATGCTCCACCCAGCCCGGTTTCGGAAAGTGCTGGGGGAACTCGCGGCTGGCACGAGCCACCGGGCGCCCGTCCTTCTCCGTCAAAACGATGGTCGAGCCGGTCGTTCCCTGGTCAATCGCGACGATGAGGTCACCGGCCTGCTTCATCTCGGTCAACGTACGTTCACTCTACTTTCAGGGGCCTCCCGAGGCCCCTGACCAAACTTCCCACAAGGAGCCGCCGAAGCGAAAGAGGGCGAGAACGAACCGCTGCTCGGGCTGCATAGGCACCTGTCCTCCCGGTCCCATGCACCGGACGAAGGAGGGCGCGCGGCGGAGCGATTTCCGGTGGAGCTGCTTTTCGTACAAATGCCCACATCGCGAACTTGAAAGGGTTGTGGCGAAAGGCGGCGACGACTAGCCTCCAGAGGGATGGCTCGCCTGCTCTTGTCGACTCCTGACGGTCAACGAACAGTCGAGTTGCGGGCGAAGAACAGCCTAGGTCGGCACCCCGACAACTCGATCCAACTCTTGGACAAGATCGTCTCGAAGGAGCACTGCAAGATCGAGGTGCGCGGGAATCAATTCGTCCTCGTCGACCTGGGGAGCTTGAACGGCACCTACGTCGGCGGACAACGCGTCAACGGTGAGATCATCCTTTCCGAGGGCGTCGACATCGCGATGGGTCAAACGACGGCGAAATTCGTCGACGCACACGTGTTGCCCTCGGCGCCCCCGACCCCCGCGTGGGACCACCCGACCGAAGCAATCGCAAGCCCTTCCCAGGTCGGGCAGCGCTTGCAGGCGCAGCCCATGCAAGCGGCGGCGGCCCCGGGCCCGGCCAGCGCAACGCCTGGCTCGTCCCAGCGTCGCATCGGGATGAAGACCCGCGTTGACCTGAACGACCAGGCGCGTTCCATCGGCACTCAGATCGACGCGACTCAGAAGGGCTTTTTGCCCTTCGATCAGGTCAAGGGAGACCAGGCCCAGCTCGCGCAGGACTACGAGCGCTTGCGCATGTCGCACGAACTCGCCCGGGAAATCGCTCTGGAACGGGATCTCGAGGTCCTCCTCGATAAGATCCTCGAGACGATCTTCCGGTTCGTCCGGGCCGACCGCGGCGTCATCCTTCTACAGGGCGACGAAGGTCTCGCTCCTGCGGCAAGCTACCGCCGTGACGGCACGAACGCGCCAATCCCGGTGTCGTCCACGATCATGAACCACGTGGTCAAGGAGCGCGCCACGGTGCTCACCCACGATGCTGCGATGGATTTTGCCGCGTCGAAGGGCAAGAGCATGATCCTGAACAACATCAGCTCGGCGATCGTTGCTCCGCTACTCCACGAGGACGAAATCCTGGGCGTGCTGTGGCTCGACAGCCAGAGCCTCGCGCAATTTCAGCAAAAGGATCTCGAGATCGTCACCGCCATCGCCAACCAGGCGGCCATGTTCATCGAGATCAACATCCTCGGCAAGAAGGTCGAGGAAGAGGTCGTCAATCGCGAACGCTTCAGTCGACTGCTTTCACCGAACGTCGCCGAGAAGGTGATCTCCGGCGAGCTCGAGGTGAAAAAGGGCGGTCGCCTCGTGGACGGCTGCACCGTGTTCAACTCCGACATCCGCGGCTTCACCGCGATGAGCGAGAAGGTCTCTCCAGAGGAAATGGTCGAGATGCTCAACGAGTATTTCGAGCTGATGGTCGAGCAGATCTTCAAGTTCGAGGGCACTCTCGACAAGTTCATGGGCGACGGGATCATGGCGCTTTGGGGCGCTCCCGTGGTGCATCCCGACGACGCAATCCGGGCCGTCGAATGCGCGCTGGGGCAAAACGAAGTGCTCAAGGAATTCAACTCGAGACGCGTCGCCGCCGGTAAGGGTGAGCTGGCCGTGGGCTACGGGATCCACACCGGGCCGCTCGTCGCCGGCTACATCGGGAGCTCCAAGGCACTCAGCTATACCGTGATTGGCGACACCGCCAATACGAGCGCGCGCCTGTGCGGGGCCGCGGGCCCCGGTCAAATCGTCGTGAGCGAGCCGACGCTCGAACAACTGCGCGGCAAGTTTCGTTTCGAAGAAATGCCGCAGCAGCACCTCAAGAACAAAGCGAAGCCGTTCCGTTGTTTCAACGTGGTCGGGCCGGCGTGATTCCTTGTAGGGGCGCTGTCCCAGCCCCCCTCGCTTTCGGAACTGAATTCCGAAAGCTCACCCCCAACTTCCGCGTGCGCTCCGGCGCCTCCCACTTGGTCGGCGGCGGTGCTGAGCGCGCCTCGCTAGCCGAACTGGAGGGAGTCCGGCGTGCTGGACGGACTCCAGTGAGACTGACGGTGCAGCGACTCCTGTCGCTGCAGGCGCTTGCGCCAGTCCACACCTCCGGTTGCGCTTCGCGCGTCGAACGATTGCGCCCTCGCCTCCTCGGGTTTGGATTGCTTTTTGAAGTTCGCCGCAGACGCTCACTGAAGGCTTTGGGTCTGACCGAGCTGCGCCACTGCGTACCCGGTCTCGCACCGGGGAAACTACTGGTTGAGCCAATTAATCGCGGGAAACCCGCGAGAAAGGCCGAACTTTGACTCGACTCTGAGGCGGCTTCCAGACAGTCTTGGCGCCGCCCATGGCCCATGTCTTGCCATTCGAGCGGCCCGTCGTCGAATTGATCACGCGGGTGCGCGAACTCCGTAGCCTTGCCGCGCAAGATCCCCGCTACACGGAAGAGCTCACCCGGCTCGAGGATCGTACTTCGCGGCTGGCTCGCGAAATGTTCGCCAAGCTCTCACCGATCCAAAAGGTGCAGCTCTCGCGTCACCCCGCGCGTCCTTACACCCTGGACTACATCGGTTATCTCTTCGATGAATTCGTCGAGCTACACGGTGACCGTCGCTTCAAGGACGATCCCGCCATCGTCGCGGGCCTCGCCAGCTTCAACGGCCGGAGCGTCATGGTGATGGGTCACCAAAAGGGGCGCACCACGAAGGAGAACGTCCGTCGCAACTTCGGGATGCCGAATCCGGAGGGTTACCGCAAGGCGCTGCGCCTCTACGAACTCGCCGATCGATTCGGTCTCCCCGTCATCACCTTCGTCGACACCAAGGGCGCGTATCC
Organism: uncultured Polyangiaceae bacterium; assembly: GCA_965652275.1. Lineage (GTDB taxonomy): Bacteria > Myxococcota_A > Polyangia > Polyangiales > Polyangiaceae > NIC37A-2. Next base: position 90,501 of record CBFGUR010000001.1, read on the forward strand.
TGGACTCGAAGCCGAAGAACGTGGCCAGAGTGAGGCGATCGGCGCGTGCATCGAAGCGATGGCGGGTCTCACCGTTCCCATCGTCACCGCCATCATCGGTGAAGGCGGATCCGGTGGCGCACTCGCTCTCGGGGTCGCCAACCGCGTGCTTGTACAGGAGTTCAGTTACTACTCGGTCATCTCTCCTGAGGGATGCGCGTCGATCCTCTGGAAAACGCCTGAAAAGGCGGACGAAGCGGCCACCCGCCTCAAAATCACGGCGCCCCAGCTCCTCGAGCTCGGCGTCGTGGACGCGATCGTCAGCGAGCCGCCGGGTGGCGCGCACCAAGATCCACGCGGCGCTGCAAAACTCCTCGGAAAAGAGCTGTATCGACACTTGTCCGAGCTCTCGCAGCTCGGTCCCGAACGTCTCGTGGACGATCGATACGAACGATTCCGTGCACTCGGCAGCTTTATCGCCTAAAAGCACGGCCCTGCCTCGGAGCGACTGAAACGGTCGCTTGGAATCTTCATGTCACTGACAACCGGTATCCGTACTCTCGACGACCTGACGCTCGAAAACCAGATCGTCTTCGTGAGAGCCGATCTCGATTGCCCCACGAGTAAGAACGGAACCATCGTCGACAGCTCGCGCGTCGCGCAAACGGTTCCTCTTCTAAAGACGCTCCAGGCACGCGGAGCTCGCGTCGTGGTGGGAGCACGCTTCGGTGAAACCACCAAGGGCAACAAGAAGAACACGGGCTCTCTTTCCATCGAACCGGTCGCGGCCGAGCTTGGTAGGCAAGCCGAGTGCGACGTGCTCCTCCCGGACAGCTGTACCGGAGACTCGGTCAAGAAGGTCCTGATGGATCTGAAGTCGTCTCAGCTCTGCGTGCTCGAGAACCTCGCGAACGAAGACGACACGGGCAAACAATCGGAAGCCTTCGCTCGCAAACTCGAAAGCTTCATCGACGTCTACGTTGCCGATTCGGTACGCGCGCTCGACGGGCATTCGGCCACGACGACGCACTTGCCACGATTGATGGAGGAGAAGGCCGCGAGCCCCAGCATGATGCGTGAGCTGTCCGCCGTCGACCGTCTCCTCAGTCGCATCGATGCTCCGCGAGTGATTGTTTGGGGCGGGAACGCGCTCTCCGCCCGCCTCGACCTCTTGAACGCTCTCGCTGGCGAGGACGCCCGGATCCTCTTCTGTGGGGTGGGCGCCAACACGCTCGTCCGAGCCCGCGGAGGCGCGGTCGGTCGCTCGGCGTTCGAGGAAGACTATCTCGCCGGCGCGCGCACCCTGGCCGAACGACTCGGACCCCGCATGGTGCTCCCCACGGATTTCGAGTGCGCCGACAGCCCGAAGTCGGACACCGCCATCGTCCGCCCCGCGGATCGCATCCCCGAGAGCGAGATGGCTCTGGATCTAGGTCCCGAGACGCGCGCCCGCTTCGCTTCACTCATCGAGGCGAGCCGCACCGCCATCTGGTGTGGAACGGTGGGATTTCACAAGTCGGAAACATTCGCGGCCGGCACGCGCGCGATCTGTGACGCCTTCGCCCGCACCTCGGCCTTTACCCTGGTTGCAGGTGACGATAGCGTCGCCGCCGCCCGCGCCATCGGCCCTGAAACTCTTGCCAAGATGGACTGCGTCGCGCGCGGCGGACCAGCCACTTTGGCCCTTTTGAACGAAAACAAGCTCGCCGGCCTCGAGGCCCTGAGAGGAACATCATGACGACCCGCACTCCCCTGATCGCTGGAAACTGGAAACTCAACTGTGGCGCCCAAGATGGGCTCGAGCTCGCCACGCACGTCGCAGAAAAGGCAAAAAACGCTACCAAGGTCGACGTCGTCGTTTCTCCTCCTGCTACCGCCCTAGCAGCGGTCGCGGGAACTCTGGAAGACGCGGGCAGTAAGGTCGAGGTCAGCGCCCAGAACCTCTACCCCAAGGAAAGCGGCGCCTTCACGGGCGAGATCAGCGCTCCGATGATCAAGGCAGCTGGAGCCAAGTGGGTCATCCTCGGACATAGCGAGCGTCGCGCCATCTTCGGCGAGTCGGATGCGTTCATCCGCGAGAAGATCGAGGCTGCTGTCAGCGGTGGTCTGCGCCCCATCGCCTGCATCGGCGAAACTCTCGAGGAGCGTGAGGCGGGCAAGACCCTCGACGTCGTCTTCGAGCAGGTCGACGCCTTCGCCGATCTCCTCGCCAAAGATCCTGGCAACATCGTCATCGCGTACGAGCCCGTCTGGGCCATCGGCACCGGTAAGGTGGCCACCCCCGAGCAGGCTCAAGAGGTGCACGCCGCCATCCGCGGTCGCCTCGCCGAAAAGGTTTCCAAGGATGTGGCCGACAAGACCCGCATCCTCTACGGCGGTAGCGTGAAGGGCGACAACGCCGCCGAGCTGCTCGGCTGTGCAGACATCGACGGCGCCCTGGTGGGCGGCGCGTCGCTCAAGCCCGACGACTTCGGCGCCATCATCGCCGCGGCACAAGCCCTTTAATATCAGACATTTAGGCTCCACATCGGGAGACTGGGGCCACCTCCTCTGATTTGTGGTACGTGGCCTCTCCCATCTGAACACGCCCCCCTTCCGGGCTCGGGCCGCTCGAGGAACACACATGAAAGAGTTGATCGAAACCCCGCTCACGTGGATCCACGTGGTCTCCTGCTTCTTCCTGATCCTGGTCGTGCTGATCCAGCCGGGCAAGAGCGGCGGCATGGGCGCGCTCTCCGGCGCTGCTGCGACGCAGGTCTTCGGTGGACGGGGCGCTGGCAACGTTTTGACCAAGACGACTTGGATCACGGCCGGTCTCTTCTTCGTCACCAGCCTCACTCTCGCCTACCTCTCCTCTTCGACCGGTGACTCCTTGGAAGACAAGGGCGCGACCATCTCTGCGGAAGATCGCGGCGAGTCCGAAGACAAGTAACCCCGCGCGCGGAACTGCGCGATGGACGCAAACGGCCCCCCACGTTCTCGGCTCGAACCGATCGCGCTCGGGGGCCTCGTCGTATTTCAGCTGCTGATCGGGGTTTGGATCCGCGGCAATGGCTTCGTCGCCATCAGCGACGACGACTACGCGCGGGTCGTCATCGCTCAGGAGTTCGCCCAGAGCCCGAGCTGGGATCCGAGCGGGACGAGCTGGCTCCCCTTCCCCTTCCTGCACATGGGCGCGGCGATGCTGGCCTTTTCGGCTTCGCTCGAGGTTGCGCGGGTGTGGGCGCTGCTCACCGCATGCGTCGGCACGCTTCTCCTCTATGAAGCCGCGCGCCGCTGGGGGATCGGCGTCGCCCTCTCGCTCATGGGAGCGGCGGCTTGCGCTCTCTTGCCGAACGCGGCGTTCCTCGCCGTGGCCACGGTGCCCGAATATCTCACCGCCGCGCTGATGGTCTTCGGGGTGACGTCGCTTGCTGCACCCGAGGGCCGAGAGAGGGACCACCTCGTCGGCGCGCTCTGTCTCTTCCTCGCGTGCGCGAGTCGCTACGAAGCTTGGCCGGCGGCCCTTGCGAGCGCGGGTTGGTTCTTCTTTCATTTTTGGAGGGGGGCGCGCTCACCGTTTTCTCTGGGCGCGGCCATCCTGGCTCTCCTCTTTCCCGTCCTGTGGCTCCTTCATGGAGTCGCGCATCACGACAGCGCGCTCTTTTTCGTCAAGCGGGTCACGGACTACAAGGACGCGCTCGGCGAAGGCTCGGGACGCGCTGACGCAGCGCTCGTCTACCTCCGCGCGCTCCTCTTGGCTGAGCCCGAACTCAGCGGCGCCGCCCTCGGGGTCGTCGGACTCGCCCTCACCGAGCGCCGCTCTTCCAGCCGAAAATCCGCCTGGATCCTCCCGTGGATCCCCCTTGGCGCGATGCTCGGGACCCTCGTCCTCAGCGCCCTCCGAAGCGGCGCCCCGACCCACCACGCCGAGCGCGCACTCCTATCGATCTGGCTCCTTGCGGCGCTCACCACCGCGCGCGTCCTCGACCGAGTTTCGCTGAATCACGCGAAGTTTCGCGCCGCACTCCTCATCGGAATCTTAGCGGGGTTCGGTCTGCGGCTCGGCGGCGCCTTTGAACGACAACCGTTCGCCGATCGGTCGGCGGAAGAACGCCTCGGCAGCAGCCTCGCCAAGCTGACGTCACCCGGCGACGCGATCGGACTCGGCCTTTCCGACTACGGCTACTTCGCGGTGATGGCCGCCGCCGAGCATCCCGAGCGATTCACGATTTTCGACACGCACGATCCACGGGAAGCGGACTCGGCAGAGGGCGCGGACAGTGCGCCCCTCGATCGGTATCTGCGGAGCAGCGGCTGCGTTTTCGTGACGATGGGTGACGCCCCGCTTGCGCCCCAACACCGCGAGGTAGAGCGGGTGGAGAGGTGGTCGGTGCGGAAGGCGCTGGCGTGCGAAGAATGAACGTCGAATGGAGCGGGCCTCAGGCTCGCGTCTTCGTGGTCTCGTTCGGATGAATTCTTGGGCTCCGCGGGCTTGCGTCTTCCCGAGTCCCCAATCGCGGCCGGCCCCTTTTCTCGCGCTCAAAACGAACCCGAGTTGAAACCTCCGCAGACATGGTACTCTAAGAGAAGTGGAGGCTGTGGAAGAGTACGCGGCGCAGGCAAGGCACCTTGGCGCCATTGGATTCAAGAATCTGTACCGACACCCGTTCTTGGTGAAGCCGCCCCGCAAGAGCGCGAAGAACGACGCGGAGTCCGAAACGTTTTCATTTCAGACCTCGCATGAACGGATACAGCGCGACCCCTTTTCGTTGGTTTGGCGCGTGGCCCCCGTGGTCAAGCGCGAGGGTAACCCTTTTCCCGATCGGCTCAGTGTGGGGCGTGCGCCCAATTGTGACGTCGTAGTTCGCTATCCGTTCGTCTCGAAGCTTCACGCGCACTTTCTGCGAAGTTCCGAGGGAAACCTCCGGCTCATGTGTTTGAAGTCCCGCACGTCGCTTTACGTCAACGGACGTCTACTCCCCGAGGGCGAATCGGTACCCGTCCGAGAAAACGACGTCGTGGCGTTCGGGACGCTGGAGCTGACGCTGATGAGCGCACTTTCGTTCTACGAAGTCCTGCGGAGTATTCGGTCGTCGGTACCCGTTTCGAGATAGTCCGAGCGCAGATTCACAAGCATTCGGGTCGGTAGGTCTTGATGCCGTCCTTGAAGTAGAACGGAGGGTCGCAGCTCGGTTGGCTTGCAGAAGCCGGAGCTTCTTTCGCCGTCGAAATCGGAGCCGTTTGAGGGACGGGGCTAGGACGAGGGGCTGTAGGTCGTGGCCGGGGAATCACGCTGAGTGAACGTCGGACTGCTTCCGATTCGTCCGAGCCTTCCTGACCGTCCTCGTCGGACGTGTCCTCGCTCGACGGCTCGCGATTCGACACCGATGACGGTGCACCGGTCGCGGGTCTTCGCGCAGAGGGTGCCGCTTCGCTCTCCGTGGGGGGTCCCGGCCGGCCGTCTCCAGAATCAGTCGTGTCTCCCGGGTCCTCTTCGACGAAAACCTCGGTAGTGGTCTCCGTCCCTTCGCCCGAATCTGGTGCGCGCTGGAAAAACACCCAAAACGCCGCTCCACCTGCGAAAAGTGCCGCCACGAGCAGCACCAGGAGGCCGCTTCGTGACGGCAGCGCATCGCTCACATCATTCGGTGGCGGCGGCATGGTAGCTTCACGATGCGAAAGGGCGAGACGAATCCGAGAAGCCATCCTCTCTCGATCCTCCGTGTACGACGCGGCCAGCGTCTCGCCGACTTCCCGCATGGTGGGCCGTCGGCCCATCGAAGACAAGAACTTGTCGAGATCCACGCGCAGCTCGAGCGCGGACTGATAACGTTCGTCGGGATCAGCGGCCGTAGCTTTACCGATGATTTCGGCAAGCCGGGGTTCGACGCCCGAGTCATCGGGTACCGACGGGATGTCCCCGGTTGCCAAGCGATGCATCAAGGTTGGCTCGCTCACGCCGTCCCACATTCTATGTCCGACAGCGATCTCCCAAAGCATCACACCGACGGCGAAAACGTCGGTACGGCGATCGACACCGCTACCCAGGAGCTGTTCGGGAGCCATATAGGAGAGCTTGCCCTTCACCTCCTCGGTTACCGTATCCGAGACGGCTCCGGCCATCTTGGCGATACCGAAATCGAGAACCTTCGCCGCGCCCTCATAAGTGACGAGAACATTGTGGGGACTGACGTCGCGATGAATCACGTTCATCAGCTTTCCATCGAATCCGCGCAGTTCGTGGGCGTAATTCAGTCCAGCGAGCACCTCTAGGCAGATGGTGAGTAGCATCGGTCGAGCAAGGGCCTCTCGCAGCATGATCTCATGCATGCTCTTCCCCTCGAGGTACTCCATCACCAAGCAGGGCGATTCCGCGTCCAAGTCGACGTCGTAGACTTGGACGAGATTCGGATGATTGAGCTGCGCGCACAAGCGGGCTTCGGCAGCAAAAAGGCGGCGCACCTCCGGGTTGTTGAGGGCGTTTTTGCGGATCGTCTTGAGAACGACCAACTTCTCGAATCCGCTCGCCCCCCGAGCTTGCGCCAGCAGAGCACGGGCCATCCCCCCCTCACCGATAGCCATGAAGGCGGTGTACGTCATGCCTCCTGCGCCGACGATCGGTGAACCGAACTCCCCCGTGATCTCCAAGGATCGCAGGTCGTCGGGAACGTTCATGGCCATGGGTTGCTCGCGGTATGCGGAGGGGGCGTCATTCATGCCAGCTCAGAATCGGCCGGTCGCAACGACTCCGGCTCCGCCCCGGGGGTCGAAAGTAAACGCGACGGGCGGGACGGACTCGTACCTGGTTGGGCGAGTGAGATAGATGATTCCCGACGCCACGAGTGCTGCGGCGCCCACGCCCGCGGAGATGTCCCCGATCAAGTACATGGTCTCCATTTTGGACAGGTCATCGTCCGCGCAATTGGGAGAACAGGTGTCCTCGAGTTCATTCTGTTCCGCCTTCCCGAGAACGGCCAAGACGCCAAACGTCCCCAGACCGGCAACACCCAAGCCAAGCAGGGGGTAGACGCCTACGGGTGTGGGTCGCCGGGTGATCGGGGCTGCAGGTTGAGGAGCGTCGCTCTCCTCTGGCGTGCTCTCGAATTCGAAACTCAAAAGTCTCATACGTTGTCCCGCCGGGAGCGTCACCGTGCGCGTGATCGGCTCGAATGGCGCCAGCACGGCTCGTACGGTGTGCCGCCCCGGATTGACCTGAAAGCCCCCGACGAGGTCGTCTACCGGAACGCCATCGACGAAGACCTGAGCATCGTCGGCGTCTTTTCCATCGAGTTTCACCTCGAACACCATTGAAGGAGTCGTCTGTTCCAGGTCGCGCATCCAGTTCCCACAGTCCTCGATGAGGACTCCCGGACATTCCACCGCAGAGCAGAGCAGCAACTTTTCGCGCGCCTCGATGAGCTTTCCCTCACGCTTCAGTTCCTGTGCGTCTTTGTGGGCCGCAAAGCACTGCGCTCGGGAATCGCCCGATGCATTCTCCGGCTCCTCTGCGGTTTCGGACGCCTGTCCGTCTTGGGCAAACGCATTCGATGCTCCCGTCAATGTCAACAAGATGGCCGTCATCGCGGAGACGACTGCGCGTTTGGCGATCCAGGGATTCATGGTTTCAGATGCACTCCGGCTTGTAGGTCTTGATCCCTCCAGAAAAGTAATACGGGGGATCGCAGTTCGGGGTTGGGGGAGCTTTCGCAGAGCTAGGACGGCTTGGTTGCGGCTGAGTCTGAGACCGAGGCGCTTGGCTCGTCGGACGCCGCGCTGGAGCCACCCGTCGGACGTCTGACGCTGCCTTGTCACCGTGCTTGGTTTCCTGACTGGTAGCCTGACCGTCGGCCACATCGCCGTCCTGGTGCGGGTCCTCCTGCGCGGCTTCCGAACCGGCGAGTGGTCGAAGACGAATGCGAATGTGCGTATTGGCCCGGCCTTCCACCGTCTTTTCAACGGGTTCGAAACCTTCGGCAACGACACGCACCGTGTGCTCAGACCCTCTTTCGACCTGCTGCACAACGGGCCCTGGGCCGATTCTTCGACCATCGAGGAAGACGGTGGCGGTCGCAGGATCGGGGTCGACCGTCAGCTCCGTGAGTATGACACCACTCTCCGCGGTGTTCGCCGCTCCTGGAAAACGGTCGAAGAACACGAGTGCGACTCCAGCAAGAACGAGGGCACCGGCGAGCCAGTACGAAAGACGCGACTTGGAACCTTGCGTGGCGCTCGTCTGGGTGATGTCGGAGCGAGAGACTTCTTTGACACGAAGTCCCGTCCCCGAAACTGCGCCCGAAACCGAGCTCGATGGGGGTTGCGGGTCAATCGGCCATTTCCCACTCCACGTGAACGACTCGGTCAGGTCTTCGGGGGTTCTTGGATCCTTGGGGAATTCCGGAAGCACCTGATCGGCAGCGGGCGGAACCAGCGGAGTGGGGGCAACGGAGCGCCGTTGTTCGATGAGCTGAACCGCTTCGGCAATTTCCTCGCGTCGCCGCTCCCGCTGCTCTTCGCACGCTGCCGACAGCATGTCCCCAACGTCGCGGGCGAACACTTGGGCACTTCCATGCTGCTGTTCGAAATACTGCTCCAGCGCGATGCGCATTTCGTTTGCCGTGGCGTAGCGGCCCTCGCGGAGCGGGGCGGTGGCTTTGCTCACGATGTCCCGCAGGGATTGCGCAATCGGAAGACTCGGATCCAGCGGAGGAAGGGTCCCGTTCTTGAGGACCGCGGCAATCTCGCCGTGAGTCGCACCTTTCCAGATGCGGCGATCGGCGATTGCCTCGTACAGCACACAGCCCATGGAGAAGATGTCAGCGCGCCGGTCCAGCGGTTCCCCGCGCAGCTGTTCGGGGGCCATGTACGCGATCCGACCCTTGACGATTCCCGTCCTCGTCGCGTCAGTCGATCCGCTCGCCTTGGCGATCCCGAAGTCGAGTAGCTTCACGCGTCCATCGTAGGTCAGGAAGATGTTTTGCGGACTTATGTCACGATGGACGAGAGAGAGCGGCCGTCCGTCGTAGTCCTTTACTTCATGGGCATAGTGAAGGCCCGCAAGCGCCTCACAGATTGCTCGCAACCGGAGAGGCAGCTCGAATGCCTGGCCCGCCGCTTGATATGCATCTCCGAGACAGAGGCCGTCCAAATACTCCATGACGAGCATCACGCCGCCATCGAGTTCGACGATTTCGGTCACTTGAACCACGTTGGGGTGATTCAATCGGGCGGAAAGACGCGCCTCCTCGGTGAGGGAGACGCGCCGGCTCGGATTCTGCGCCGAGTCGGGTCGGATCGTCTTCAGCACGACGAGTCGCTGGAACTCGGTCTGTCGCCGCGCCAGCGCCAGATGGACGTCGGCCATGCCCCCCGACCCGAGTTGCAACAACCGGGTATAGGTGGTGACCGAAGTGGGAGGTTGAACGGCAGTCGAAACCACGCCCCTCACTCTCTCGTCAGGGTGATTTGATCGACGTTCATCCAATCACCGGGTCCCGCCGAGACGCTGATGCCGACTTCACATTGTCCGCCGACGACTTCGATGTCTTCGACGACGAAGAGCGTGAAGCTGTTCGAGTCGGTCACGGGGATTTCTATGGGCGGTGGATCCTCGTCGGAACAACCCCTGGCGAAGAACTCTACCATCATGTTGGGCCCTCGACTGAAGTGCCCCCGCAGCGTGTACGTCCCATCGGGAATGTCGCTCACTTGCTGCGAAATCGTGACCTCATAGGTGTCGGTGCCGTGCCAGAACGCAAGCTCATAGATGCCGTCGGGCGCGGGCACCGTTCCGGTGGGCGCTTGCACGAAGACGTGCCGATTGGTGACGGACGAAGGCGGGTCAATCGTCCAGCTGGCCGTACTGGATGTTTCGAAGCTCCCGTTTTCGAGCACGGAAACCGGCATCCCGCCCATGCCTCCCATGCCGCCGGACGCGTCGCCGTCCCCGTCGCCGTCACCATCACCGTCGATTCCACCGCTGCCGTCGCCGTCGCCGTCCCCGTCGCCATCGCCATCGCCAGCACCGGTGCCGCCGGTGGCATCGCCATCGCCATCGCCATCGCCATCGCCGTCGCCGTCGCCGTCGCCGGCACGTGCATTGCCGTCCTGCAGGGAGCTGAAGTCCTGAAATGAACAGGCGGCCACGAGCGCCAAGCCGGAGGCCAAACTGGAGAGGCGAATCAAGGGACGCTTCCGCCGCGTGCCCCCCCGAGCCGCGGCCTCCGTGTCCGAGTTATTGTCCCATGAGTGCTGCATCGTCGAATTGTGTAGCGTTACCCGAGCTACCGGTCGAGTAGACCCCTACCGTGATTTGATTGTTCGTTACCTCGATGTCGTTGATCTCGACTCGCGTCCAGTTGACCCACTCCTCGGTAGCCAACATCTCATGCTCCTCGAGGACCGTCCCATCGCCGTCGAAGTCTTCGGCAAATAGAAAACGCTCGGTGAGCCAGCTGTCCGGCACTCCTCGCATCATGATGCTGAAGGTGTAGGTACCGTTAGGAATGCCAGTGATGGTTTGAAAGGTCTCTACCTCGTACCAGGTTTCTTCGGCGCTCCAGAGCCGCCAATGTGTGAGACGTCGACCGGAAACCCCACCACCCTCGTAGTAGGACGCATCGAGATGCATTCCGCTCTCCTCCCACGCTTCGTCGCTCTCGAAGCCCGGATTGTCCAGATAGTTCGTTCCGGGCTCGGGGCCCATGTCTGGCATTCCACCCATGCCCCCCATGCCGCCGAACATCATGCCCCCCATGCCGCCGGTTGCGTCCCCGTCGCCCATCATGCCGCCCGTGCCATCGCCATCGCCATCGCCGTCGCCGGTGCCGCCGGTGCCATCGCCATCGCCATCGCCGGTGCCACCGGTGCCGTCACCATCGCCATCGCCGGTGCCACCGGTGCCGTCGCCATCGCCATCACCCACGGTGCCGCCGGTGCCATCTCCATCGCCGTCGCCGTCGCCGCTCGGGCTCGAACCATCTCCGGAACATCCCATTCCGACCAAGTGCGACAACAACAGGCCGCCTACTCCGAAGCACAACGCAACGTTTCTTCTCATTATTTCCTACCCTTCGAATGAAGCCAACGGGACAAAGTGCACCACCAAGATCGCGGCTTGGCAACAGCATTCGAGGTATCTGGCGAAGATCGGTATGTGGCTCCCGCACCAGTAGGTGGAGGAAGCGTGTGATGTTTGTCAGATTCTCTTTCAACTAACTATGAGCGAACGGAAATTCATGAGACTCCAACCGAAACAATCGAACAATGTCACCGCTGCTGGAACGTCGAGGTGAGACGCGGGCCTACACAGTGGTTTTGCAAGACGCGGAGAATCACAGACAATGTGAAATGAATGACTGTATGCATGAAACCTCGAACCTCGAGATGCTCGCGTGTAACAACCGATTACCAACACATGACTACGAAGCACGCGGACGACGCCGAAGTGCGCCCCCCGCGGCTGGAGTCGACTGGACGAGTTCCGGCCGCCCGCCCCATTGGCGCGCGCGCCTTCGGTTCCTTCGTCTTCGTCGCCTGCTTGGGGTTCTTCGGGTGCAACGACGGTCAAAGCGCTCCTCCACCCGAGGAGTCCGGCGGACAGGGAGGCGCTGCACCATCCTCGGGGGGCGCGGCCGCGACGGGCGGCTCGGGGGAGTCCACGGGCGGTGCGAGCCTAGAAGCCTTCATGTTTGGCGCCGACATTTCGAACGTCCCCGAGGAGCTCGACCAAGGCGCGAGCTATCTGGATGTCGATGGATCAGAAAAGCCGATCCTGGAAATATTCTCGAATCACGGATTCAACTACATCCGTCTGCGCACGTTCGTCGACCCGCAGGCCCCCTACGGCTACGCGTACGGCGATGGAGCCGCGGAATGCGTCAAGGCCGAAGCGTACTGTGATCTCGCTCACACTCTCGAGTTTGGCCGCCAAATCAAGGAAGCTGGGATGGGGTTTTTGCTCGACTTTCACTACAGCGACAACTGGGCCGATCCGGGCAAACAGATCATTCCCGAAGCGTGGCGAGATGCAGAGAGCATCGAAGAGCTCGCGGACTACGTGCATGATTACACGCGAGACTCGATCGAGACGTTGATCAACGGCGGCGCACGCCCCGACGTGGTGCAGATCGGCAACGAGATCACCCCCGGCATGTTGATGCACGTTCCCACCAGCGGCACCGATTGTTGGGGCAATGGCTCGGAGCTCAACGAGCTCAATGGCAGCATCGCCAACTGGGACAATCTAGCGACCTTGCTCCGGGCCGGCATCGACGCGGTCGAAGAAGTCGATCCGACGATCCTCACGATGGTGCACCTCGAAAACACCGACTACTCTGCCGGGGCGATGTCCTGGGTGCAGAACGCCCAGGCGCGGGGCGTCGAGTTCGATATCCTCGGGCTGTCTTGCTATCCGGCTTACCAAGGGCCGCCGTCAACCTGGGCCGAGACGCTCGATGTACTCGCCGAGAGGTTCCCTGACCTTCTGTTCGTCGTTGCAGAATACGGTCCTCAACCCGAGGACGTGATCGACGTCATCACGAGCGTCCCCGACGGACGGGGAGTGGGTGCGTTTCGCTGGGAACCTACTCGCGGAGGAGCGTGGGGTGGTCCCATGTTCTCCACCTCCGAGGAAGGGTACCGCGCGATCGAGGAAGAGTTTTCAACCTACGCACAGCTCAGCGCAAGCATCGATGATTGAATCGTGAGCGGCATCTCCGATGTGCTCCCCCCACATACCCGATCTGGCTTCTGGGCCGATATTGGCTTGAGTCCACATTGGACTGTCGTCTACGATGCTCCGTGATCGACGATGGACGAAGACGGGCCGCCGGGTGGTTACCTGTAGCAGAGGAGCAACATGAGCAAGAAGAAGGCGTTTTTCGACAGTCACCTCGGGTTGGTAGGAGCCCTGGTATTGAGTGCGACTTCACACGCTTCAGCCGCCGACCTCCAAAACGCAAGCTTCGATGCCGACGGCGGCGTCGCCTCTCCGAGCGGCTGGACGAGTGAAGGGGTCGCGGGCGCGGACTACACCGAATGGGGCGGCTACACCGGCGACTACCGGCTGTCACACTACAGCGGAAGCGATTACTTCGTCGACACCAAGCAGAGCGTCACGGGGCTCGATCGCGGTTGGTACACGTTGCGAGGGTTTGCTCGGCGCAGCTCGGGAGATAACGGCGCCTACATGGAGCTCGATTGCGGAACTGGGCCACAGCAGGTCGCAATCCCCGTGGCTTGGCCGCATCAATGGCTGGAGCTAGCGGTTTCGGCCTACGCCCGAAGAGGTGACTGCACGATCACGCTGCACACGGACGGCGCGGCGGGAGAGTGGTCGAACTTCGACGCGATCTCTCTGGTACCGGGGAGAGTCGGCGTTCCGATCCGAGGCGCAGACGTGTCGAGTCTCCCGAAATCGGAGGACCTAGGTGGACGCTACTACTCCGATATGGGGCGGCGTCAGCATCGTGCCGATTCCGCGCTCGACATCCTCGAAGACCACGGAACGACCCACGTGCGCGTACGCGTCTGGGTCGATTCTGCCGACGGGTATCACGGAGTGGAAGAGATCGCCCGGCTGGCCCGTCGCGCCAAGCGCGAAAAGCTCGAAGTGCTCGTGGATCTTCACTACTCGGACTTCTGGGCGGATCCGGGGCAGCAGTCCAAGCCAGCGTCGTGGGAGGGCTTCTCGATCGAAGAGCTGGAAATGGCGGTCTACAATCACACGTACGACGTCTGCACGGCAGTGAAGCGCTGGGGGCGACGCGCGCCGGACATGATTCAACTCGGCAACGAGCTGAATTCGGGGATGCTGTGGCCTGACGGTCACACGTGGGGTCCGCCCAACTGGGAAAACCTCGGGCGCTTCCTGACGGCGGGCGCGCAGGCCGTGCGAGACTGCTCGAGAGAGACGAAGGTGGTGCTACATCTAGCAGAAGGTGGAAACAACGGCGCGTTCCGCTGGTGGTTCGACAACATCACCGCCCAGGGCGTCGACTTCGACGTCATTGCCGCCTCGTACTACGGCTATTGGCACGGATCGCTCGGCGATCTGCAGTACAACCTCAAGGACATGGCCACGCGCTACGACAAGGACGTGCTCGTGGCCGAAACCGCGTATCCATTCACGCTTGGTTGGGTAGACGATCAATCGAACATCATCGGTACTCCCGAGCAACTCGTTGCGGGCTACGAGGCGAGCCCCTACGGTCAGGCCGAGAACCTGCGGGACGTCCTCTCGGTGGTACGGGGCATTCCGGACGGGCGCGGGCTCGGCGTATTTTACTGGGATGCGACGTGGATCGCCGTCCCAGGGAACGGCTGGGACCCCACGGACCCAGGCTCGGGGAACACCTGGGAGAATCAAGCGCTGTTCGACTTCAGCGGTCGCGCTCTCCCCGCCATGTCGGAATTCTTGGTGGACGATTGGGATCGCGGCCGCGGCCATCGTCGCGGCGGCTACTGCCGCTGAGGGTCGAGCCGGGGACAGTCGTCGGGTGCGAACTTTCCCCTAGCTCGAGCCGAACGTTGGGTCTCACCCAGAGTTCCCATATTCTGTCGGTTGAATCGTTACTGATTCGGGGAGGACTGATTGGACTCAAGACCTTCGAGCGCCGCCTTCCACGGCACCCAATGGCGCCTTTTGGAGCAGGTCGCGATGGGGATCCCTCTCCAAGATGTCCTCGATGGGATCGTGCGCTTCATCGAGAGCCAGTCCGATGAGATGAAGTGCTCCATTCTGCTGCTCGATCGCGACGGGATCACCCTGCGTCACGGAGCCGCAACGAGTCTTCCTGAAGAATACACGAAGGCCATCGACGGCGCGCAAATCGGGCCGGCAGCCGGGTCCTGCGGTACTGCGGTCTTTCGTCGCGAGCCCGTGATCGTCGAGAACATCGAGACTCATCCGTACTGGATCAATTACAAACACCTCATCTTACCCCACGGCTACAACGCTTGCTGGTCGACCCCCATTTTGGAGCGCGACGGCGTCGTGCTCGGCACCTTCGCGATGTATTATCGCGCGTCGCGCGGGCCGAACGAAGCCGAGCGTGAATGGGTTCGAGTCGCGACGCACCTTGCGGCCGTGGCCATCGCTCGCGACCACTCCGAAGACGAACGTCGGCGCCTCCTTCTCGGACTCGAGGCTCGCGTCGAGGAGCTCCGACAAAGCGAGGAGCGCTTCTCCGCAGTCATCAGCAACTCACCGCACGTGGGCGTGCAGTGGTACGACGAGAACGGGCGGCTCCTCTTTGCCAACGAAGCCTCCTATCGGCTGCTCGGATGGACCGGACTCAACCCCATCGGTAAGACCTTGGGGGAGCTGAATTTCCCCGCGGCGGAGGCCGCCACCTTCAACGCCGAGGTCGCAGAAGTCGCTCGCACTGGGAAGCCTCGCGGCCCCATCGAATTTCGCTACACGAGGACCGATGGCTCCGCGGGAATCCTACTCTCGACCATCTTTCGAATCCCTGATGCCTCCGGGAATCCGTGCTTCGTCTGCATGGATATCGACATCACTCAGCACCGTCGAGCCGAAGAGCGCGCGCATGAGAGCGAGAAGCTCCGCGCTCTCGTGTACTCGACGGTGTCGGACGTCATCTTCTATCTCGCCGTGGAGCCGGGGCCGCGCTACCGCTACTTGTCGGTAAACCCCGCCTTCATGGAAGCCACGGGCCTCGCAGAGACCGAGATTGTCGGGCACACCGTCGAGGAGGTCATCCCCGCGGAATCGCTCGCCAACGTCATTTCGAGGTACGCAAGCGCCATCGAAAGTCGCGAGCCCGTGTCGTGGCTCGAGATCTCCGATTATCCAAGCGGGAAGAAGTATGGCGAGGTAAAGGTGACCCCCGTATTCGGTCCGGACGGAACCTGCACCAATCTCGTTGGCACGGTCCACGATCTCACGCGATTCATGCAAGCCGAAGCCGAGCAGCGTCGCCTTGAAGAGCAGCTCCAGCAGGCGCAGCGCATCCAAGCGCTCGGCACCCTGACGGGAGGGATTGCTCACGATTTCAACAACATCCTCACGGCGATCTTGGCTCACGTCGATCTCGCGTCGAGCGACCCCGAGCAAGATGACTTGGAGGGAAGCCTCGCCGCGATTCGCAAAGCTGGGCAGCGCGGCGCCGACTTGGTCCGGCGGCTCATGCGCTACAGCAGACACGAAGAGCCCCGCCGGGAGCGCGTGCATGTCGAGTCGATCCTCGACGAAGTGATTGAACTCTTGAGCGCAACGGCGCCGAAGTGGGTTCGCTTCGTCAAGCAGATTGATGGGAGTGTTCCCACCATCGATGCCGATCCGACGCAGGTCCATCAGGTTGTGATGAACCTCTGCAGCAACGCCGTCCAAGCGATCGCCCGCCGCCACGGCACGGTTCAAATCAACGTGGCGGTCGCCGAAGCTCCCGCGCCGGATGTGCTCCTTCCCCCGGGAAGCTACGTGCGTGTTTCGGTCTCCGACACCGGCTCGGGGATGGACGATGCGACTCTGCAACGCATCTTCGAGCCGTTTTTCACGACCAAACCCACAGGTCAAGGCACCGGACTCGGACTCTCGGTGGTCCACGGGATCATGGAGTCCCACGGCGGGGCTATCCGCGCGCGAAGCAAACTAGGAGAGGGAACGACGTTCGATCTCTACTTCCCCATATCGAACGCGGACGAGATCCGTCCTCGCCCGAGTACCCCCCCGCCCCCCGTCGGAGGAAAGCACGTCTTTTATGCGGACGATGACGAGGATCTCCTACTGCTCACTGGAATCATGCTCCGCCGTCTGGGCTACCAGGTGACAACGTTCTCCAGTCCGGAAAAGCTGCTCAAGGCCGTGCGCGACCCCGAGACACAGGTCGACGGCGTGGTCTCGGACGTCAGAATGCCCGGGATGTCGGGACCAGCCCTGCTCGCCGAGGTTCGTCGCCTACGGCCTGGAATCCCTTCTATTCTCGTTTCTGGCTACGCGCGCCCCGAGGATCTGGAGGCGGCGAAACGGCACGGGCTCTCGAACGTGCTGACCAAGCCAAACACCGTAGGAGCCTTCGCTCAGTTACTCGCCGATCTCTTTTCGGGTGCGGAGCCCACGTGACCCGTCATGAAGGAGTCACCGGACCCTCCCCCTATGGGGTGAACGCTACTTTATCGAGATGGGGCGTGGTACGGTAGGCGTCATGCGACGGCTGGCGGCGGGGTTCGGTTGTGCGCTCTTGCTTTGGTCGGGTCGGCTGCTCGCTCAGCCCGCGGACGTCCAGGAGCGGAGCAGCGAATCGGTCGATGTCTCCGCGGCGCGCTCGTCAACGCTGTGGCATTACTGCAACACGGCGCGGGACGTGCGGCGCATGAGGATTGGACAAGGCGTCGCCCTCAGCCTCGTGGGCGCGGGTACCATTGGTGGCGCGCTCGCACTTCGGGAGCCCGGATTCGCCAAGAGCTACATGCTCGTCACCGGCGCGGAGGCCCTTGCACTCGGACCAGTGATGCTGCTCACCTCCGGGTCCGGGCTAGAAGAAGCAGCCTGCCGTAAGCGCCTCATCGACGACGAAGCGCTCTTGGCGCACTGGGAAAGGGAGGCTCGCCGGGCTCGCACACTCAGGATAGGCGGGAGCGTCGTAGCGCTTGCGCTCGGGACTTCTCACGTGGCCATCGGCGTCGTTGCGCTGGTGGCCCAGCCTCCGCTGGAGGATGACGGTGCGTTCGTCGCGTTCTCTTTTGCGTCTGGGGGTGCCTTCCTCGGCTTGGGTACCATGCTCGCACTCGTGCCGAGTCGGACCGAGCGGGGATACCGGGAAGCGCAGCGCTCAAACGCCGGCCAGCGGCCGAAAGTGTCACTACGACTCGCGCCGAGCTCCATCGGAGCGGGGCTGGGGGTTCGGGTGGCTGGGGAGTTTTAGGGTCCGTAAGAGCGACCGCCGCCCCCTTCGCCTTCTACATCAGCGTCGTGAATTACCACGATTGTTCCGCGTGTGGATCGGATTCGGGCCCTCGCCCGCTCTGCACTCCTCTGCGGAGGCTAACCAACGCGATCAGCAAGAAGGCTGCCAAAGAAAAAACGCCGATGGGCCGCTCATGTCTGGAGAAGAATGAAGGATGCTCTGGTAGTTCGATGGTCTGGTGGAAGTATCCAGCCTGCCCCGGGCCCGGAGTCCGCAGGAGATTCGAGCCTGACATGCTCCATACAGAGCTGGGCCCACCGTCTACGACCCGCAAGAGCGGGAGTCCGTGTTCGATCGCCGAAAGGCGGCTTAGGCCTTCCATCGCTCGCTGTCCCATTCGACTTCCCAACCAGGACGAGCTTTCAACCGCCACCAGGAGTTGTGCCTTATCTGATGCAAAGGAAGCCACGAGAGCAGGGAAGATCGATTCGAAACAGATCGGGGTGCCGACGCGGATCCCCGCGACGTTGAGCGCTCGATTGTGCGACCCCGAGTCGAAGGGGCCACCCCAGCGTCGCCCGATTCGACCCACCACTCCTTGCGTTGACTCGGCGATCGGCACCAGACGCTGCTTGTCGTAGCGACAACGCGAGTTGCAGTTGCCCGCAACCATCACAGAGTTAGTCAGTTTACCCCCGCTCAGAATGCCGTCATTGATGGCTACCACCCCAAAAACCAAGGGCATCGAGAGGTCCATAGCCGCTATGCGTCTCGCGTGCTCGTCAGCGAGTGCTGGAACAGCCAGAACCGTCTCGCCCCAAACCAGAAAGTCAGGTGATTCCTCATCGGTCAGCTGGCGAGAATGCCAAGAATGCCACTCGAACACTGCTTCCGGATCCATTCGCTTGACCTCGGGGTCGAACTTCGACTGAAGGAAACCAACGGAAACCGTGGAGACACCCCGGTCCTCATGTTCTGAGTTCGCAGCTCCGAGGATCAAGATGCTCGCACTTCCCGCCAGCGCAATCAGTGCGGGCGTCCTGCTCCCACTGAGGACTCGCCGCACGCTGACCAGAATTCCCCAGTTCACCATGATCACGAGGAATGTGGTCACGGCTCTCCCCGCAAATGATAAGCCGGCCCGTCCTGCTGCCAGCTCGATCACGCAGACAGCATGCGAGTAGGGAATGACCTGGGGAAGGCAACTCTCCACGAGCGCTAATGAAGAACCGAACGCCAAGTACGGAGGCCAACCGACGCGTCTCAGGACCAATGCCGCGCCCGAGGCGAAGGCGTAGCAGCTTGCTTGAAGGGCGACCGTTAGCCCGTAAACGACCCAGGAGACCCCTGCATCGACTTCCGCGAATCGCACGAGGGCACCTGGAAGCCAATGAAGAGCCAAGCTCCAGGCCAGCAGTCCCCCCAGGAAGCTACCTGCTAGGCATATCCATGCCCGGTTGGTGTCCAGAGCCGCGAGCAGTGGAAGAAACGCAATCAGTCCAAACGGCCAGGCCCCTACCCCTGGATGGCTGAGGAAGTCCGCCAATCCAACCCACCCTGCCAGGATGATGCCGCCCCGCCAGCCCGGACGGCCGTTCCCGACAAGGCTAGCCTTGAGAGCCGCAAGCATCCGCGTACGCGTCCTCCAACGCTTTGCGATCCGCCGTTCCAGCTTGCGTGCTCTGTGGCGGCTGTGGGGTCATGACACTGTCCGACGGTTGCTTCTCGCCGCGTACGTGATCCAGCCCGTAGAGGTGGCCGATCTCATGAATGAGTACGGACGTCAGCCGCTCGGGGTCGTCCAAAAGCCCTTGCGCAAGACGAATGTCCGCCTCGATTGTTTGTGAATATCGCCCAACGGGCTTCCCGTATAGGGCCGTTACTCCTTCCCAACCTGGTGCGGCACACCACGATCCTCTCTCCCGTTCCGCACTGCGATTGCAGGACTCCGAAAGGACGAAAGCTATGGTTGTATGCCCGTCTTCATTGACTACTCGCGACGGCGTGAACCGTGCAACCACCTTGGGAAGGGCGGTATGGCTCCAGGCGTTGACTGCGGAACGAATCGCTCTACGAACGGCCTGTTCGCTAGCCGGCACGCCACCCACTTCGATGACTATCTCCGACGGACATCCGGACCAAAGACGAGCCCGGCCAGACTCGTCCCGTGCTACCGGGACGATGGTGAGAGGAGGTTCATCTGAGCGACACGAACCGAAACACAAGAGAAACAAAAGGCCATGCGCAGCAGACGCGCTGCTCAACGCTTTGCGATATCGACAAAATGAACGTTGGAACATGCCACCGAGCCGTCACTCTTGGGAGGAGTCCGAAATAGTTGGGAACAATCCTCTGATTTACCGGAATAGGCGTGGCGCAGGAAGAATGCCTGATGGTCGCCTCGCTCTTGTCCGGCCCAGGCGGCGTCAATGTCTGCATACTTCGTGTTGAATGCGAGGACCGAATTCACGCTGAGAGCGCATCCCTCCTCGTCAAAACCGAAAAGCCGTATGTACGCAAACTGGTATCCGCCCAGGTTCTCGTAGTCGGCTTGCTCAAGCGGTGAGCCCAATGAGTCATCTGGTCGCTCAATGTAGCGAGCACCCTGAACCCTGCAGATATCCTCTAGGTTATCTTGACTGCCAGTGGACTCAATCACCAACTCGGTCCCAGGGGACCACCCCTCGAACGAGCAGTTGCTTTGCCCGGCGACTAGCTCGCCTACCTCGATCTTCAGCTCGCCTTCGAAGCACGGTTCCAAACCGCGGCATCCGCCGACGAGGGGAAGAAAGAGCAATCCGGTGCACAGCCCTCTTGGAAGCGTGAGACGGATGTTCACCGAACAACAGGTCCTTCGCACGACACGTCGTTGTGCTCCACGCTCACATTGACACCATTTTCGCCGGCATCAGCCACCACGCGATAGAACGATGGTACTCCGCTCAAGGGGATCAAGAGGTCACTGCCGCGATGAGGCGTTTCCTCCTCCCATGGATGGGGGTAGTGACAGCCCACAAACTCCCCGGGGCAGACGTCATCCCCACCGGAGTCGTCACATACTCGGTACTCGCCGGGGATGAAGAACGAGCCAACGTCCGACAGAGGTGAGGACGAATTCGTTGCGGACGATACCTGCCCGCCGAGGTTTGAATCCGCGCACGAAGAGGCGGTCTCGGGGACCTCCGCCACGTTGATCTTGATTGCGGTTGCGGGCACGCCCCATCTTGCACCAGAAATCTCCACGACGAACGTGTCAGGACAGAAGTCGTTGGAATTACTCGAGAACTGAACCTCTTGCGACGAACAAGCGATGCCGTCCCACTGGATGGTTTCGTCAACCGGACAGTCCGTGCAGCGTCCGTCTCGACCCATTCCGAAACCCGGCGGACATGGCTCGCAAGTGAACGCGTCGAGCTCGCGAGTGTCGACTGGCGGCTCGCCAATAATGTCCGCCAAGGCTTCGCCCTCTTGGCAACCCTCGATGAGATCTCGGGCATATGGGTTACCATTTGGATCTGCCGGATTAGTACGGAATCCATAGAAATGCGGAGCTGCAGCTAGGCAGGTCTGACACCAGTTGCCGGTCGCTTCGAGACTCGTCTGGATGAGCCCCTTCTCCATCGCCTCGACTCGGTACGCACCTAAGATGTTGCGAGCGTTCTTGAACGCATTGATGGCGTCAAGAATTCGCGTTCCGCCTAGAGCGATTCCTTCTAGGTCGACGTCCCCGTGGCGGCACTGAGGAAGAGTGGAGCCGGATGCGCAGGTGCCCGCATTTTCGCGATGGTCCACAATCGGAGCATTGTTGGACCCACCCATTCGGTACCAGGCGTCAGCAGAACCCGGACCAGCACCGCCGTGGAGACGTCCATCGAAAAGGTCATGCATCAGTCCGGCCAGCCGCCCAACGGCGAAATCCTCAACGGTCGCCGAGGGGCCATCGTAAACGTCACTCGAAGAACCGAAGATATTGGCATCGGCGCCCGGAACACCTGTCGAGAATGTAAATCCTCCGGGAATGGACCGGGAAGTGCTTGGGGGGATTGCAGGAATTCTGCCGTCGAGATGCCGAAGCCAGCCATAGTTGGCTCCTCCAGCTATTTGAAGCGCGAAGAAGTCCGCGAATGCCTCATTCACGATTCTCGCCTCTTCGTCTGGAGTCGGATCGCCGCCGCCAGCCGCCAAGCTGTCCAACGTCAGGATGAAGTCCTCGGTGAGCGTCTGCCCGCTTTTCCTCACCAGATCGCAAAGAGCGTAGTGACCGTACTCGTGAGTCATGAGCCCACGCGTGTCTTTCGCATACCAGTTGTCGGTAATTAAGATATCCGTGTTGGCCAAAATGCTCACATAGGTCGCGGCGGTAGCCCCGACAATTGGAACGGGATATCCAAGCGCCGTGCCCAGAACAAGCACGAGAGCATCCGCGGTAAAATCGCCGTAACCCAGGCAGAGCGCTGCAGCATTTTCATCATCGTTTGCTGCTTCACGGCGTCTCCGGAGTTCACTGCCGCGCAGGCAGCTGAGAAATTGGTTTTCTTGTCGGTGACGATCTTCCCCCGGTTCACTGCCGCGTAGGCAGCTGAGAAATGGGAGTGGTGTAAAAGGCTGGCGGCGCGATTGTTCACTGCCGCGCAGGCAGCTGAGAAATTCCGGCGCATTCTCCGAGCTGACACGGTTCTGTTCACTGCCGCGCAGGCAGCTGAGAAATTGAAGAGCTAGCTGAGAGCCGTGTCAGAAGCGTTCACTGCCGCGCAGGCAGCTGAGAAAAGGAAAGCGAACGGGGTGTCCGAACCGGAAAGGTTCACTGCCGCGCAGGCAGCTGAGAAATGATACATCCCTTGTGCAAGCGTCCAGACTTTGTTCACTGCCGCGCAGGCAGCTGAGAAAACGAAACGCCCCGCCGCTCGAGAACGGTGGATGTTCACTGCCGCGCAGGCAGCTGAGAAACGTACCCGTAAGGGTCGGGGCTTTTGGGGTAGGTTCACTGCCGCGCAGGCAGCTGAGAAAAAAAAGCCCACGACCGGTGCGGGCCGAGGGCTGTTCACTGCCGCGCAGGCAGCTGAGAAAAGATACGCGGAGAGATTTGCCGGATTCCCCAGGTTCACTGCCGCGCAGGCAGCTGAGAAAGAAGGGGAACTCAATGTGCTCTCGCTCACTACGTTCACTGCCGCGCAGGCAGCTGAGAAATCCTTGAGCTGGGATTCGAGAGAGGCGACGTAGTTCACTGCCGCGCAGGCAGCTGAGAAATCGCGCCTCGCCCCCTCGGGGGCCCTCCGCGAAGTTCACTGCCGCGCAGGCAGCTGAGAGAAAGATCGACAGGCGGGCGGGAAGGTGATCGAAGGGAGGCATGGCGCCTCCAGCTGACGATCACGATTGCGGCTGGAAGGCGTATGCACAGAGCCTCGAAGAACGTCTAGCAGCGCTCGAGAAGAAAGCGTTTGGGAAGAAAAGCGAGAAGCTCCAGACGAGCAAACTGCCTCCGGCGGTATCCCCACGCCCGGTTTCGCAGGACGAGCAGAAGAGGCGACGCGAAGCGCTCGCGCAGCTACGCGAAGCGCACCTGGAGACGGAAGAAACGAAGGTCGCGGTCGAGGCCTGTACTTGCGACAAGTGCGGCTCAGCGGAGCTCCACGAGATCGGTGGTGAGAAACCATCGACGACATACGAGTACGTGTCGGCTCATTTTCGCAAACGCGTGCACTTGCGTCAGACACTCAGCTGCTCGTGCGGGCACATCATCACTGCGAAGGCGCCGGAGCGGATGGGAGAAAAGACACGCTACATCGGGGAGAACGGTGTCGGGTGTCACGGGCCCCTCCCCCTCGGGCTCTGAACCGTCCTCAGCGTTTGTACTACACGCGGGGAGCGCGGCGTGGGCAACTGCGAGCACTATCGAAAGCAGAGGGTCAGTTTGGCGCGCGGACCTCATGGGGTGAATGCTACTTTACCGAGATGGGGCGCGGTACGGTAGAGGTTATGCGACGGCTGGCTTTGGTCGGGCTGCTCACTCCAAACAGTACGACTCCGGCGGCAAATCGGCCAATTCGTTCTCCACGCAGGTGCCGCCCGGGCCATCGAAAAGCCCATCGCAGATCCCGCCTTCGCACTCTCCATACGCCACGCAGTCGGCACCCAGCGGGAGGGTTCCTCCCCTGGCCCTCCCACAGCGGAAAAGCAGCGAATGAGCCCCGAAAAAAGCATGCTAAACTGTCCCCCGATGACGAACTACGACCGCATTCTCTCAGAAGCGCGCGAGCTTTTAACCGAAGAAGAGCGAAGAAAACTCTCTTTGGAACTCGTGGCTGACGAGAGTGAGATGGACCCCGAAATCGAGGCGGAGTGGGTGGCTGAAGCAAAGCGCCGCTTCGATGAGCTGGACAAAGGCCTCGTCAAAGCGATCCCGTGGGAAGAAGCACGCAAGCGTCTTTTCGAGAACCGCTGAGACGTGGCTCGCTACGAAGTGGAGCTGCATCCGGATGCAGCCGCTGACGCTCAAGGCGTCTACGAGATGATTTTCGAGGGTAGTCCGCAGTCAGCGGCGAATTCGCTGAAGCTTTCGACGAGGCGATCAAGGATCTGAAAGAGACGGCCCACACCTGGGATGCGAAGAAGGACGAGAAGAAGTACTTCATCAACCACTACCGCGTGACACTGATCTACCGGCTGCGAGGTGACCTGGTGACGATCGGCGCCGTCGCCCATCAACGTCGCAGGCCCGGCTACTGGAAAGACCGGGACTTTTAGAATGCCCCGCAGCGCCTTTTGAAGCGGCTCCGACGCAAGCGTCTCTCGCGTCGGGGCGCAAAGGCTCTTTCCGTCGGGGTGGGAGAGCGCGGAGGGTGGCCGAGCGCTCAGGCGCTGGCAAGCCCCGTCATCAACGCGGCTCCAGCTCGCCATTCCCCGCTGAGCCAGGCGAGAGCGAGTCCCGCCACCGCCGATCCCAGGAGGATCGGTAGCCCCATGTCTCTCGACGACAGCTCCAGCGGCCAGGTGTAACCGAATCGAAGAAGCGCGAAAAGGACCCGTTGTTCAACAACAGCGACCGCTGACACAAGCGAAAGCAGCGCCAGGGCCACGCCGGCCCATCTGATCTGCGAGAGTATCCATTCACCCTGGCTGTCGTCGCGCAACTGTCTCGTCACTCCCCTCAGAAGATACACGCGTCGGGCTTCCCCGCCCTGTCGCAGCTTGCGACCGGGTCAAAGCGATTTCAGCGGCAGTCGGAGTTGCGACGATCCAGAGAAGCGCCCGTGCTTCTCCCCAAGAACGCGCGGCGCAGGCGGCGCCGCATTCGCCTGGAAATGCACCGTTGCACCTGATCACGATGGTGAAACAGCTGATCACGATGCCGTGAAATGGGTGATCACGATGCCGTGAAATACGCAGTCCAAGGCTCCGCAGAAACCATTGGGCATCGGTTCAGGTCGTCGTAGTCCGCCCCAATAGATGGGGTGAATCACCCCGGGTTTTCCGGAGGCTCCAAGACCTAAGAAAGACGGAGTCACGGTAAAGAAAAGCAGGTTCTCGCCGGAGGTGCGGGAGCGAGCGATGCGATTGGTAGCGGAGAGCGAGGACAGCCACCCCTCCCGCTGGGCGGCAGTGGTCGCGGTGTCGGAGAAGATTGGCTGCTCCGCGGAGACGCTGCGTAGCTGGGAACGAGAGGCGGAGCGCAGCGCAGGCAAGCGCACCGGTCTCTTGACCAAATCCCTCGGCCGTTCTCTGCTCGTCGCTGGCATGGGCGCGGGCAGGAAGACGAAGTGGCTGGGGTTTTGCCTCGCTTCGCTTTCGGCCACTTCCGTGAACGGTTGCCAAACGGAAGGGGAATGCCCGTTGGCCGATTTGACCTACCAATGTGGGTTCAATTGTGTTGGTGAGGGCGAGGGCCTCCTGTCCGGGAACCCATCCATCTCGGGAAGGGGATCACTGGATGGCGCCCTGGGTTCGTTCGTCGACCTGCGCTACGCGGCGGGCCAGGCGCTGTACCAGGCCGAGGATGCGCTGGGCGTGATCTTCGATCGCGTGGGACTTGGTCCTGACGCGTCGAACCAAGAAATCAGCGGCGCCGTCGAGATCTATTTCGGGGAAGAGGTCACAGAGCTGTCCCTGCTGGTGTCGGCTCCACGGTGCACGGTTTCGGCTCATGCGGCCGCTGTGCACGCTGAGGCATGCGAAACGTTGCATGCCAGGGAGAGCACGACCGCAGATTCTGATTCCCCTGGGGAGGGCGCAATCGTTTGCGATGGTCGCTGTGAAAACTCAGTTACCGCCTCGTCGGATTGTGCCGCAGACCAGCGGCTCCTGTGTCGAGGAGTGTCCCCGGAAGGAGAGTGCGCGGGAGCATGCTTCGGCGCCTGTGTGGCCGACGAACCGAGCTCGTGCGACGGAATTTGTCGCGGGGCCTGTGACGGCACTTGCATCGGTGAACAGGCAGATGGGACGTGCGTGGGCGACTGCCGAGGGACGTGCACGGGGATCTGTGTCTCGCCCCACGGAGCCAGCTGTTCAGGCAACTGCGCCGGGACCTGCAGCAGTGACGCGGGGGGCTCCTCGTGCTCGCCCGGACAAGTGGGGAGCTGCGCTGGCGAGAGCGATGCGCCGTGCCTGGGGAGCTGCAGCGGAGCGCTCCTCGCCCCCGGCTATTCGGCGCCGTGCGCCGTCGTGGGGATGGTGCTCGGGGAGCTGCGACGCGACTGTGAAAGCCCCACGGTGGTCGCCGCGTATGAACCCGCAACGTCCCTATCCCCCCGCGAGCGGGACGATTTGGCGTCCCGCGTTGCGGCCTTCGAGGCTCATGCGGAAACGTTGGTCGCGCTGCACTCCCGCTTGGAGCATCTTCTCAGCACCTGTGAAAGAGCGGTATCCCTCACCGAGGACGTGATCGTCCCCTGGATCGAGGTGGAAGTGGAAGGTGACCTGAGGCTCCCAGAAGCCATCGGCCTCGCCTGCGCTCTCGATGAGCTCTCGTTGGTCGAAGATGGCGACCTTTGTGAAACTGAAGCTCTGCGCGCGGCCGCTGACCAAATTGAGGTGCTCCTCGGATGGGAAGGTGAACCGTGAGACGCCAAATCGCGCGGCGCGCCGCTCTGTGCGCCTTCGGGCTCGCGCTCGTGGGGTGCAAGGGGGAGGATCGCTGCGGCTCGAACCCGCGCTCCTGCGGCTTCGCGTGCAGCAGCGTCCGCTTGGCCGAGGGGAACCCGAGCCAGTCCGGCGTCGCGTCGGTCGACCAGTTTTTTTCGATGGTCCTCTCGATGGCGACCGAGGCCGGGCTGCTTGGCGCTGAGCTCTTGGACGCGCGAACTCAACTGGCCCGGTCCTTGAAGCTGAGCGAGAGCGCGCCCACGGAAGAAATCGAAGCCGCCGTCTTGGGGCGCTGGGAAGCCACTGCTGCAGAGCTCGGTCTCTTCGTGTTTGCGGGCACTCCCTGTCGCATGGACTTTCGTCTCCTGGTGCGCGCCCTGAGGGATTGCGACGCCAGCGTCGACCCCGAAGATGTGGACCTCGAGTGTTCCGACGCCTGTTCGGGAAGCGCGGCGATTGCAGTCGGGGGAACGTCCGGCGAGACCGCATGCTCCCTCGAAAGCGCCCCGCTTTGTTCGGGTAAGGCAGCGGCCCGGGGCGGGTCGCCCGAGTGCGAGCTCTGGGCGCAGTTTCAGGGATGGGCCCACGCCGACTGTCCCCTCAAGTTCCCCGCCGTCGCGGGGATCGGTCCCTTGAAGGATCTCGATCCCAAGACGCCGCAAGAAATCGAGCTGGCCGCCCTGGGTCACCATCTCGGTCGCCAGCTTACCCGAATCCGTGTGCTGACAGAACGCGCCACGCGCCTGACTGAGTTGGGGGAGCAGACCTTGAGTGCGCTGTCTCCGATCCGCTCCCTGATCGAGGAGCGAGCGAAAAGCGATGTCGATCTCAAGACTGCCGTCGGCCTTACCTGCGCACCCGAAGAATTCGACAGGGTTCCCAGTATCCTCAGACAACCCCTCGATTCTCTCGGCGAAGAACTCGACCGAAATCGAACCTTGGTGAGCGCTCTAACCGTCGTCGCAGACTGAGCGTCCAGCATCTGGAGCGCCGCGCCGCTCAGGGCACATCCCCCTTCCTATCCCTGAGCCCCTCGCGCGTACCACCACGGCAGGCACGGCGTCGACACTCCCCTACCTCAGACGTTGTCCTGAGGAGATAGCTCCGAATTCTCCCATCTGTCCGAGAGGTCCTTGCCCTTTGGAAGAAAGCGGTAATCTCCGCCATTCGCCCGAGCGACCTCATCCCGAAGCTGGCGGTAGCGGAGTCTCGCCGCTTCTTTCGTTCCGCGCCCTGCGCTCACAAGCGCTTCGCAAAACTGCTCTTCACTTGAGAAGCTCGCCTCAGCAGCCTCCCACCCCTCCGGGCGAATCCCGAGCTCGCGGCAGGTGAATCGAACGCGATTGACGCGATAGAATTCCTGAAGACCGTATCGATCGGGCATCGCGCGCCGCAACTTGCCGACCATTCGTCTCAGTTCATGCTGACGTCGGAAGTTACGCCAAAGTCCTCCCAACCAATTGACCATGGGCAAGGAGATTATCAGGCCCACTCGGCCTTTGCACATTGCCGGTGCGCATCCCCTCCCCTTGGGACATGCTGAAGGAGCATCGAATGCACCCCCTGAAATCCTCTTCCGTCGTTGCGCTCCTGCTTCTCGTTTCTTTCGCTGGCTGTGAAGAGAAGAAGCGAGAGCCCCACCGCGACGTTTCGACGGAGGAGTCGCCCGCGAGCAAGAAGCCATCGAGCGCTGTTCCTGCGCAGCCAGAGAAGCCGGAGCCCGAACCTACAGAGAAAGTCCCCACTCCCGAGGAGCGCAAGGCGTGTCTCGGTCCACCCCTCTCCCCCGGTGTCGATGAGCTTCCCGAGATCGAAGGACTCCGTCACATCGCAAAGGAGATGGAGCACGTCTTCTTGCCCGAACGTCCCGAAAAGGGCAGCGACTGGTCCTCATCGATCGAAGCGGAAGGCAAACGATTGCGAGACAAGTTCGGCCCGACCGCGCAGTTCGGCACCGGGCTGTGCGGGAGCGAAAGCGACCTGAGAAAGTACGAGTGTCTCCGTCTCACGGTGCCCATCTGTGAGTACTGGCTCGATGAAGTGCGCCGGCTCGCACGCCAGGCCAAGGAAAGCGGGATGGGCATTGTGGTCCAAATCGCCGGCCGCCTCGGCCCCCGATGCAGCCAGGGCGACCCGGATTGCGGTCCGCTGCCCTACCATCATCAGCTCGACGACCCGAACCAGGACGACCGCACGTGGGCGGGACAATTCACGTTGCCCCTGCGCCCGGGCGTCGACACGAAGACTCTGAGAGAGGACTTGTCCTCGGGAACGTGCACGCACGCGGGCGACTGCGTCAGGGCGGGATGCGGCAACAACTGCGACGCGTGGCACGAGCCGATCTACGCCGCCAATTGCCCTGGCTATACCGATCTGGCTGACGCCTATTGTGGCTGCATCGAGGGAAAGTGCGCCTGGTTCACGCAACCCGAGACGCTCGTGCTCCGCGCGGAGGCCCAGGTGACAGGCTGGCAGGGCGACATTCCCCAGCACCATCCTCCCGAGCCGAAGACCGCGAATGAGATGTTCGAGCGCTGGCTGAGCGAGGACTTGATGCTGCGCCAAATGCGGCGCCTGGCGGGCGAAGAGCCCCTACCGAGGAAGATCGAGTTCAGCTTCACGTGGCACCCGAAGAGCAAGGTCACCGCGCTCGTCGCGAGGGCCGACGGCAAGCCCGCACCCGCCTGGCTCGTCGCCGCTCTGACCCATCTTCGCATGCCCTCCCCCAACGTTCGCCCGTTCCGTCCGGTGAAGGTCGAGGGCACACTCCACGTAGAGCGCGATCCGGGTGGTAACTAGGCGCCCCCTGCGGATGGAGATGGCGACGGCCCCATCCGAACTAGCCGCCGCGTGCGAGTCCGAGTAGGCTCGCCGCCGTGCAACCTTCGACGTTCTTCCGACTCCTCAGCTTCGCGGTCGTCTTGACCTACACAGGGCCGTGCTGGGGACAGCAGCCGACCGCCACGATCGAGCGCTGTGCGGATCCTGCTCCGCCATTGCCGGGCGGAGCGGACCAGGCGCTGGCGGCGACGGTGCTTCTCAGCACCAAGAAGGGCCAAGGAAGCGGCGTCATCATCTCGCCGGACGGCTACGTGCTCACTGCGGCGCATGTGGTCACCGAAAACGACGTCGAGGTGAAGCTGTACTCCAACGAGATCGCACGGGCCCGTGTCATGCGTCTTGACGAAAAGGCGGACGTCGCTCTGCTGCGCATTGTCGATGGGAAGAAGAAATACAATTGCCTCCCAGTCGCCATCGAGCCCCCAAAAGTAGGCGACGACATCTACGTTCTGGGGAGCCCCGGGGGAGATCAGCTCGCGTTCTCCGTCAGTCGCGGCATCGTGAGCGCATTTCGAACGGTGCGAGGGACGCAGTACATCCAGACGGATGCGGCTGTGAACGTCGGAAACAGTGGTGGCCCATTGGTCTCCAAGGAGGGTCAGGTCGTCGCCATCGCGAGCTTCAAGATCGCTGGTAAGAGCATTGAAGGCCTGGGCTTCGGCGTCCCCACTGAGGACGCCCTCGCTGCCCTTGGGCTCCGGCTCGGCATGCGCTCGGATGCCATGATCCCTACGGTCAAACGCCGCGCCGCGGACCCGACTGCCACCGTTCCGCATCGCCCCCAAACCATCCACTATCCCAAGTACTCCAAGGCCAAACCTCGTGCCCCATGGGTCATTCCCGTGCGCCTCGGTGGATACTCTCTCTTTGCAGTGGCCCTCACGGGTTTGGCGACATCGGTTTCGTTCTATGCTGTCGACTACGGGCGCGAAACTGCGGGGCCGATGATCGCCATCAGCGGGGCGGGGACTGCGTTGGGGATCGGGATGGTGGTGTCCTCGCACGTGTGGGGACAGCCGGAGCCGCCGCAGCTGCTCCCTGAGGAAGACAAAACGAGCGCGGCGACCCGAACCCGAGTCCTCGTGGGGCCGGGTCAGATCGCCGTCGGCGGCTCGTTCTAGCTCGAAGGACTCACTCCTCGGCGGGAGCTTCGTCTGAAGGAGCTTCGTCTGAAGGAGCTTCACCCGAGTCGAGACTCATGACGAGAGAATGGACGTCCTTTTCGACGTAAGATTTGAGGAAGTCGCCGACCGCGTCGCCCAAGAGCTTCTGGAAGGCGGGGATCACATTGCTCTTCGTGGTGAAGTTCTGTGAACCCATCGATTTCCCCGCGAAAGTGTAAAAGTACTCTTCCCCACCCACGAGTTTCATTCCCAACGCCCACTGCATGTACGGATAGCTCGCCGCAGCGGCAACGCCGTTCGAGGCCGTCGCGGTCTGGGTCTCGTACCCAAGTGTATCGATGCGAACACTGACGATGATGCCGCGACCATCGGCCGGTACCGCATCGGCTGCGACCACGTTGACGTTCGAATAGTAGAGCTCGAATGCCCCCTTGATGTCGCGCGAAACGAAAGAACTCAGACCACTGTAAGGGATGGGCCATTGGTCATTGGTCTCACCATCCTCGGGAAGGTTCGTCGTCTCATTGACGATGTAAAGCGGGATGTCGTTCTTCTTCCCCACCATCGGTCGAGCGTAGTCGGCGGGCAGAGTCGCCACCGTGAAGGTGGGGATAGGACCACCGCACCCCGAGAGGAGCACAGCGAATGCGGCAAACAGGAAAAGGTGAAGTTTGTACATGTCGCAGACTATCTGCCAGCAACGCACCGGTGTCCAGACCGATCGCCGTCACGCCGCAGGTTCGTACATCTGCCCCAGGCAGCTTCGTCGACACGCTGGTGGCGTGAAACACGGGACTTCATCACCCCTGAGGATCTCGAACCTCGACACAAGTCGGCGATCCGCTGATGCAGGCTACCGCCGGTTTTCAGGGCCGAGACTCTCCATGCCGTTGCGAAATGCCAGGACGCCGCCGACGACGAGAAGGGCAATGGGCCCTGCGAGGGCGACGCCCTTCAGCAGCGTGAACAACCAAGCCGCGACCGCGCCACCGAACAGGAAGGCGACCAGAATGGTGAGAAGTAGAATCGACTTCGGCAAGCTGGGAGCCCGGTCGCTCGGCAACGCGGGATCCGGCCGTCCCCGCCCGGTCGCCACCGAGAGGAAGAGCAGCCCCCACCTGGCCGCTTCAATCCCGAGATCCGTCACGACACCCGTGAGATGAGTCGTCCTGACGACGGCGCCGGACAATCGAGTGACGAGGCCGTTTTGGAGCCCCATGGCAGCGAACAAGGTAAGCGCGCCGAATCGGGTCCCAGCTGGTGCTAGCATCACCCCCAGGAGGAGCGACGCCTCGCCGAAAAGCAGGAGGCTGTAGACGTACGGCTTGTTTTGCCAAGGGGAACCCTCGATAGCGACGCAGGCGACCAGAGCACCCATGAAAAAGGCGCCGATGCGGGCCGAGATGGGCCAGAGTGTCCCGGCTGAGGGCAGCGTGAGAGCAAGTGAGAGCTGTCCGGCGTGACCGGTGATGTGAGAGGTGAAGACGCCCTCTTGGAGGAATCCGAGCGTATTTACCATTCCCGCCACGAGAGCCAACGCGCCAGCGAGCGCGATATTCTGACGGTGAGAACGATGATCCAGTTCGCCCTTGAACATGGAAGGCGTTTACCACGGTAGCGACCACCACTCTCGCCATCCGTGCAAAGCTGCGTGGGTTTGGTGCCCCGCGAGGGGTCCCTCCCGTTCATCGTCGCGCGTCTTCGAAGACGCACGGAGAGCCCATCCGAACCTCGAAAGAAGTCGAGTCCACGACGCGCAGCCGCCGCCATCAGCGATGACCAAATGCTGACACAGAGCGCAGCGGCCCTTTGGTAGTCGAGATGTCGTGAATCTCGACGGAGAGCTCAGCTGCTCATCACAGGTCAGTCGCCACCATGGATCTAGCGCTCTTTGATTTCGACGGGACGTTGACCCGAACGGACAGCTTCGTCCCCTTCCTTCGCTTTTCCTCCTCGCGACTTCGTTGGATCGCCGGTTCGGCCGTACTCTTGCCGGTCTCGCTGGGCTATCGGCTGGGCGTTTTGCGCGCTTCGCCCGTCCGCGCCATCGCGAGTATCGTTGCGTTCTTCGGTCGGCAAGAGCTTGCGCTGAGGGGCCTCGGCACGGATTTCGCAACGACGGTGCTAGGGACGGAGATTCATCCCGAGATGCTGGAGAAATTGCGGTGGCATCAGGCGCGCGGTGACCACGTGGTCGTCGTTTCCGCCAGCCTGGACCTGTATCTCCATCCGTGGTGCGTCGCCCATTCGGTCGACTTGCTCTGCACCAGGCTCTCGGTCGTTCGGGGAAAATTCACAGGGCTCTTTCACGGCGGCGACTGCAGTGGCGAAGGGAAAGTCGAGCGAATTCGAGCCGCCTACGACCTTGCCGCCTACGAGCGCATCTGGGCATACGGAGACACCGTCGATGACTTTCCGATGCTGAGACTTGCCGACCACAAGTTCTTCCGTGGACGGGAGGTCCAGGTCCTTCCAGACATACCGCCGCGAAACCTCTGAAAATCGCGGCGCCCGCCCGGCGCGAGGGTCCGAAGTCCGAAACGAGACGTCCTACGTCGTCGCCTCCCCTCCCGTGTGGAAGATGTCTCAGGGATGCCGACTTGCGTCAAGACTGGGGCGTTCGGGCACAGTCTTGCTCATGAAAACCACCACCAAGCAGACTCCGGACGACGGCCCGCAGCTCTTTCACGGCACGCGGGCGGACCTTGCGCCGGGTTCCCTTCTCAACGGGCGCGGCGAGCGCGTCCCTGTCACCACCAATCTCGATGCCGCGATCTGGGCCGCCGAGCTCTCGGACGGAGATGCGCCAGCGCGGGTGTATCGGGTGCGGGCCTCGGGCCCTCTCGAGGACATCACCCGCGACCCCGCCTACGTTCCGGCGCCCCATCCGCAGATGACCCTGCGCACGAGCGCGCCTCTCCACATCGTGAGCGAGGTGACCGAGTGGGCGCACTATCACGGCACGCGCGCCGATCTGCGGCCGGGCGATTCGATCGCGCCGGGCCACACCGCAAACCACGGGCCCACCCCCCGCACGGCGAACTTCGTCTACTTCACGCGGACCTTGGATGCGTCGATTTGGGGAGCGGAGCTCGCAGCCGGCGACGGGCGAGCACGCGTCTATCTGGTCGAGCCGACAGGCCCGTTCGAGGACGATCCCAACCTCACCAACGCCCGGTTCAAAGGCAACCCGACCAAGTCCTTTCGTTCACGAGAGCCGCTGCGCGTGACAGGTGAACTCTCGGACTGGGAAGGACATCCGCCGGAGCTCGTCTCCAAGATGAAGGAAGGGCTGGCGCGCCTCTCGCGGGCAGGCGTCGTCCCCGACGACTAACCCCCACGACGCCCGGAGGCGTCCCGCGGCGAACCCTCCGATCGATGAGTTCGATCAGTAGTGCTTCGCTCAGGAGTGCTCGGTGTGTTCAGGCAGGTTCGCCGCCGGAGGGGTGGCGAACTGATGACGGCGGGGGCGCGAATTGACGCCTCGCTGAAGCGGGTCGTTCGAGGTTTGCCCGAGGCGCCCCGCGGAATTTGCGCCGCCTGCTCCCCAGGTCAACAGGAACAGGATCGAGAACACGATCGGATGAGGTCCGTGAAACGGAAGACCGCCGAAGTGACACACGAATCACTAATACCAGACCGAGGGGCCGGAGCTCCATCACCCCTAGGGAGCGATCGTGCAGAGGCGCAATTTTTTCGCGAATTAGCCGTGCGGGGGGGGCCCTTTCAGTCCCGGTTGCTCACGAAAAGCATCAGGATGTAGTAAAACATGAGTGCAACTGACGAGAACAGCGACAGCGCCGCGGCCGCGTGGCGGTCCTCCGGATAGTAACGGAGCACGTTAGAGGTCTCGTAGAGGATCGCGGCGCCGGCAAAGGCCACCATGGCGACGCTGAAGAAGGTCCCGAGCTGGAAGCCGAAGAGCAGGGACGCGACGATGAGCACGATCGCGACGATACCGCCCCACTTGAGGATGCCTCCCAGGAAGGAAAAATCCTTCCGGCTTTGCCATGCGATGGCGGTCAGCCCCAAAAACCCGATGGCCGTCACGACCGCCGCGCTCTTGATGGCGCCGGGAGCAACCTGATTGGCGATGACCAGAAGCGGGAGGAAGATGAACGACTCCATGGCGACGAAGGCTGCAAGAGCACCGTAGGCCGCCGTGGAGCTCTTCGAGGTCATCGCGACCTTCGATCCGAACCAGCCCACCAGCATGAAACCGCCCAGAGCGATGAGCCAGTTTTGCTGAAAGAGCATGGCGATGGGCTCCGCCCAGCCCATCTTGAAGTACAGCACTTCGAGCGCGGCAAAGCCGAGGACCGCCACGAAGAGCGTGTTGTAGGTGCGCCCGATGAACGCGGCGCGGCGCTCGACCGAGGTCTGAGCCGCAGGAACGTTGGAAGGAGAGTAGACGGATGTTTCTGACGCCATGCCCTCAGCGAAGCGCAAATCCGGAACGGATCAAGGATCCTGGACTGAATGCCCACGCGAAACATCCACCGCTAGAAGAAAGACGCCGGGCCCTTGGCCGCCCGGCCGCTCCGCGCGTAAATTCGCCGTATGAGGTCGACGCTGGCACGGGCGATGGGGATCTCAGGTGCGGTGATCCCCATTTTGATCGGAGGTCTCTCGGGTTGTCGTGGCCCGGGCCTCGGCGAAGAAGACGACAAGGGAGACGAATCCGATACTCTCTTCGACCAGTCGATTGTGCGTCGCATCGACGTCACCATCCCGACGGACAACGGCCCCCCCAGCTCGTGGGACCTCATCGACGGAGAGTCGCGCGCTCCGGGGTGCGTGGCATTTTCTCGGTCGTACTACGAGGGCGGCGTGCAGTTCGTGGGAGAATCGCTCTCGGGCGTGGGCATCCGGGTCAAGGGCGGCTGCGGCTCATCGAGCCCCCTCGACGAAAAACCGAGCCTGAAGATCCATCTCTCCTGGGACGAAGACCCCGACGACGATGTTTGTCCCCCCGAGCGCCGCATCCGTGATCTCAAACGCTTCACGTTGAACAACGGCCGACAGGACTCCACGGCTCTACACGAACATCTGTCCTACGAGTTCTATCGAATGGTCGGCGTGCCTGCTCCGCGCACGTCCTCCGTTTTGCTCTATCTCAACGACGAGTACTACGGGATTTACCAGTTCATCGAGACCATCGATCGTCATTTCCTGAAGAGGCACTTCGCCGAAGATACGGGCAAGGGCATGATGTACGAGGGCTCGTACCATTGCGATCTCCTGACGGGGGATGACGCTGCGCCCACGGACGGGACCTGTTGGGAGCCCGAGTTCGATCTCGACAATTGTTCCGATCCGCCCGAGCCTGGCGACGACTTGCAGTTCGAGGCAGATGGGGTCACGCCCCAGGACCCGTGGGCACTACTGCGCGAGTTTCGCGACGCCGTCCAAGCCATTCAAGGGCAGGACGCGTACTATCCCGCCATCACCGATCTCGTGGATTGGGATGAATTCCTGGCCAATTGGGCGGCGTCCTCCGTGCTCTACGATTGGGACAACTACGCCCACTTTCAAAACAACTTCCGCATCTACCACGATCCGACCGACGACCGCTGGCACTTCATCCCCTGGGGCGTGGACCAATCTTGGGTCGCTCAGCAACCGGGTGGGGACGACCCGCGCATCCGCTTCGGTATCCTCGATCCGACTGGCGATCTCGCGCGCCTGTGCCTCATGGCATCGGGCACCGATAGCGAGGGGCGCACTTGCACCGAAGCCTACGTGCAAGAGCTCCACCGCCAGCTCGATGTTTTCGAGAGCGTCGATTGGGAGGGCAAGATCGACACGTGGGTCGAGCGCCTGGACCCCCTCATGAATCGGGAAGATCCCCACCGAAACTACAGCTACGACGATTGGCTCGACAACATCGAGCGGCTCCGCGGTTTCGCTCGCGATCGCGCCGAAAACGTGCGCGCCGAACTCGCCCGCGAGGGCTATCCGGCTCCGTAGTTTACGGCACGACGATCCGGTGAATCACGCCTGGCTCGCCGAGTCCGGGCCCCGGATCGGCGCCTTCGGTGACGTAGATGAGCTCACCGTCTTCCGCCGGTCCGCCGGTGAAGACACAGCTCGTCGGTACCGCGCGGAATGGGCTGACCACCCCGATGGCGAGGGCGTCGCCCGGCGCGACGACCGCGTAGTCGTCGCCGTCGTAGTTGGTCGTTCCGGTGACCGAGGCGAGGCCAATACCCGCGACGAATTCGTGCATTTCGTTCGTCCCGGCACCGCCCGTGAGCACCACGACGATGCCGCCGAGATCGGTGAAGGTTTGAATCGTCGGGGCCCAGGCGGCGGCCCGGGACGCCATGCGCCCGGCCGGCGCGTTTTGCTGATCATAGACGATGAGGACGTCGTAATCGGCGCGCGTCAGCTGATTCTCGACGGAGCCGAGCCCCGTGACGTCCGTCTTCTCGTAGGCGCGCCCGCGCGCAGTCGCGGCGGCGGCAAGCGACTGATTCGTACCGTTGATGGAGGCGACGGTAGAGTCACGCGTGTAGGCCAAGATGCGAACCGGGTTGCCCGTGGCCAGGAAGACCGCGTTGCCGAGGAGATTCGTCTGGGCTGGGGACGAGCTTTGGTAGCTGCCACAGATCGCGGCCATGTGGCCGTTGACGCGACCCACGCACGAGCCGTTCACACAAATTCCCGAGTCGCACCGGTTGTTGCACATGCCGCAGTGACGCGGATCCGTATCGGGATCGACGCAGATCGCCCCACACTCGGTGAGGTACGGGTCCTCGGTGCAGTTCGCGAT
Organism: uncultured Polyangiaceae bacterium; assembly: GCA_965652275.1. Lineage (GTDB taxonomy): Bacteria > Myxococcota_A > Polyangia > Polyangiales > Polyangiaceae > NIC37A-2. Next base: position 128,147 of record CBFGUR010000001.1, read on the forward strand.
GCACTCGTAGCTGCCCGCGCCATCCGGAGAACAATTGGGCGTGGCGCCGGTACATTGGGTGTCACAATCTCCACAGAACTGGGGTGAATCGTAGGGCTCGACGCAGACAGGACCGCCGCCGCCCGTGCCGCCTGTATCACCGCCGCCGCCGCCGCTGCCGCCCGTGTCGCCGCCTCCGGTGCCGCCCGTGTCGCCGCCTCCGGTGCCGCCGCTGTCGCGACCGCCGGGCCCCCCAGCGCCCGTGTTGATTCCACCGAAGCCACCCCCCGTTCCGGTGTCGCCGCCCATACCGCCCGTGTCGCCGGCGCCACCGGTTCCCGGCAGCGTCACGTCGCCGTCTGGTCCTCCACACAGGGCATCGACACAGGCGAGGTTGCGTGGACACGCGATGTCACATCCGCCGCAGTTCGTCTCGTCGTCGGTGATGGAGATGCATTTCTCGTCGCAAAATGCGTAACCGTCCGCGCATTCTCCGCCAATCAGCCCGTCCGCGTTGCACCCGAGGGGCGCCACGAAGAGCCACGACGCCGCGATGAGTAGTCCAGAAAGATGGCGACGTGCGCGGTTCATTCCTGCGGCTCCTTGTCCTTCCCGAAAGCGGGATCGCTGCCATTCGGGGCGCTTATGGGCTCACCCGTCTCCGGGTTGATCTTCACCTCGCGGTTTCGCGTCACCACGAACTCGACTCGGCGGTTCATGAACCAAGCGTGTTCCGTCTTGCCCTCGACGAGAGGCCGGGACGACCCGAAGCCTTCCGAGGCGAGCCGGCTTTCCTCGATGCCTTGTTGCTTGAGAAACTCGAGGATGGACCGCGCCCGGCGCTTGCTGAGATCGAGGTTGAACTCCTCGTCGCCGCGGGCATCCGCGTGGCCCTCGATGTCGATCTTGGCGTATTCCGGGTGATTCTTCAAAAAGCTCGCGAGCTTGTTGAGCACGGGATAGCTCATGGCGCGGATGCGATCGCTGTTGGTCCAGAAGTGGATCTTCTGATCGAGTTCGATCTTGTCGCCGACTACCCGTACGGATTCTTCATCGGGACACCCGTCGTTGTCCGCGATGCCGTTCTTGGTCTCGGGTTCGTTCGGGCACAAATCCTTCGGATCGGGGATGCCGTCCTTGTCGTTGTCGAGCTCCGGGCAACCGTCGTCGTCCTCGAAGTCGTCCTGGTCTTCGGGATCGAGAGGACATTCGTCGTCCGTGTCGGCGATGCCGTCGTGATCGTTGTCCTCATCGGGGCAACCGTCCTCGTCCTCGAACCCGTCGGCATCTTCGGGGTCCATCGGGCATTTGTCGTCGACGTCGCGGATCTGATCGCGATCGTTGTCGAGCTCCGGACATCCGTCGTCGTCCTCGAACCCGTCCCGGTCCTCGGGCTTTTCTGGACACTTGTCGTCCTTGTCCAAGATCCCGTCGCCATCGCGATCTTTGGGCTTCGGCTCGACGACTCCGAAGTCGAAAGTGCCGTGAACGCCGAGGAGCAAGATGCTGGCGTTGTCCGTGCGCGGGCCCGTCTTGTCCGTCTGGATGATGTGGATGTATCCCAAGGTCGGGCCGATGCTGGTTTTCTCGGAGAGGAGGAAGTCGTACCCCGCAAACACGTCGAAGAGCGGGGCGAGCTTCCGAGCGGTGAACGCTCCGCCCGCCGCGCCGCTGAGCCACGGACCGCCTGGGTGCGGGAGCGCTTTGGAACTCGCCATCGGACGGATCCTCAGACCGAGCGCGAGGTGCGCTCCAGCGCCGCCGTCGAGTTCAGCCAGTCCCTCCGGAGGTTCCTCTTTGGTGCCGCCCAGGTAAACGAAGCCCGCTTCGGCCTGAAGGCCCCACGTAGGAGTCGGCCCCCATTCCAGGGCGGTCAGCCCTGAAACACCGAACCCGAACTCCTTCGACTGGTACCCGCTGATCGCCTTGGCGCCTGCGAAGATGCCGTGCACCTTGAATGCAGGCTGAACATCCCCTGCCGCTTTGGATACGCTCGCCCCAGCTGTCACTCGAGCCGAATCGTCCGCCGGCTCGGCGTCGCTCGCGGCAGGGCCGTCTTCATCCGAGGGCGCCTCCTCGTCGCTCTCGTCCTCGCCTACTGCCGGCGGCAGCGGCGGCGGGGGTACGACGTCGCCCTCTTCGGCGGGTGCCTCTTCGCTCGTGATCTCTTGCTCACCCTCTGCGGGCGACGGGGCCACCTCGTCCCCGGTCTCGGCGCCTTCCTCCTCGGAAGGAGGCGAGTACCCCGCCTGGCCGAAGGAGGGCGTGACCGAACCCAAGCATACGAAAATGGACAGAGCCCCCCAGGTTCTCTTGTGGGGTCGCATCAGTTCGACAGGCATCGTGCGCATGGGGTCTCGACAAACGGGGACCGTCGTGGGCCACCCGCGCTCAGGACGGACACGCCCACCGAATCGTTAGGACAAAGGGTGCCAAGGCCACGTCGGCTTGGCAAATCGCCCCCGATTAGGAGCCGCGCTTCTCCGGATGCTCGTTAAAATAGGCGTCGATGCTCTCCTTACTGATGCGAACCTTCAGTAAGCCATCCCGCTCGATCTTCGATTGGCACCCTAAGCGAGACTGCATCCGAACGTCGAACGCCTTGTCCAGGATGTCCTCTTCTTCCTCTTCGGCCTCGGACAGAAGGTCGCCCCCCTCCTCGACATAGACGTGGCAGGTGGAGCACGCGCAAACGCCGCCGCAGGCGTCGCCTTCCGGGGCGTCGACCTTTTTGGCCGCGTCGAGGATGCTCGAACCCACGGGGACTTCGACTTCCAGATTTTGATCGACAAATAGAACTTTGGGCATGACGTCGGTCTCGTTCAGCTCTTTCGGGCGCGGTTTTCTTCGTGCTCTTTCACGTGGGCGTCGACGCCACGCGCGTGGTCGACGCCTTGTGCCACTTCGTCGACACCATGCCCAGACAAAGCGCCCGCGATGGCGCGATTCATCCGGCGCCCGGCCCAGGCCTTGGTCGCATCGTCGAGGGCATCCAGGCGCACCTGCACCCCGCTCGCCTTCTTCGACGCGGCTTCGAGTCCAGCCGGGCCCTTGCCGATCGACGCGCGCAGGGCTTCGATGGATTCCAAAATCAGCTTTCTTTCCGCCTCTTCCAAGAGGTCGGCGTCGGTGTCGAGGGATTTCTCCGTCGCCAGCAAGACGCGCTCCGCTTCGACCCGCGCGTCAGCGAGGCGCCTAGCCTCGAGATCTTCCTCGCCGTGTTCAAGAGCATCGATGAGCATGTCTTCGATCTCGTCGTCGGTGATGCCGTACGTCGGTTTCACGTCGACGGTTTGTTCGATGCCCGTGGTGAGCTCCTTGGCGGATACATGTAGGAGGCTGTTTTCGTCCACGTCGAAATGGATCTCGAGGCGCGCCATCCCGGCTGGCATCGGGGGCACCCCCTTGAGCGAGAAGCGCGCGAGCGACCGGCAGTCCTGTGCCAGCTCTCGCTCACCCTGCACCACGTGGATCTCGAAGCCCGTCTGGTTGTCGGCATAGGTCGTGAAGGTGGAGCGCGCTCCGGCGGGAATCGACGTGTTCCTGGGCAGAATCTTGTCGACCCCGCCGCCCATCGTCTCGACCCCGAGAGAAAGGGGCAAAACGTCGAGGAGCAGGAAGTCGTCGCCCTCGCCGCTCAAGGCGGCGGCGGAGAGAGCCGCCCCGTAAGCGACGACGAGATCCGGATCGAGATCGGTCAGCGGGGACCTTTCGAAGATCTGCTCCACGTAGGCGCGCACGGCCGGCATGCGGGTCGATCCGCCGACGAGGATGACGCCCTTGACCTCGCTCTTGTCGACACCTGCGTCGCGCAAGGCGCGCCGAGTCGCCTTGCCCGTGCGAGCGAGGAGCGGCGCGACGATTTCGGCAAGCTCCGAGCGAGTGAGAGAAAACACTACGTCTCCCCCACCCTTCTTCGGCAGTTCGGCCTCGATCGATTCACGATCGCTCAGCTCATGCTTCACTCGACGCGCGGCGGAGATGGCGAGGGAGATGACCTCGGGAGCAATGGTAGCGCCCCGTTCGAACCCCATTGCCGCGAGCATCCTTTCGGCAATCAATCGATCGACGTCATCGCCGCCGAGCTGCGAATCGCCTCCGGTGCTCTTTACCTGGAACACGCCATCGGAAAGCTCCAGGATCGTGATATCGAAGGTCCCCCCGCCCAAGTCGTAAACAGCAAAAAGGCCGTTCTGTTGGCGTTCGAGGCCGTACGCGAGGGCCGCAGCGGTCGGCTCGTTGAGCAGGCGCAGCACCTCGAGGCCAGCGAGTCTCCCGGCGTCCTTGGTCGCCTGGCGCTGCGCGTCGTCGAAGTACGCCGGAACCGTGATCACCACGCCCCCCACGTTCGTGAGCTGATCGACGGCGCTTTGGCGGAGGCTCTTCAAGATCTCCGCGCTCACCTCGACGGGCGTCACCGTGCGGTCGCCGAGATCGAAGCGGATCGAACGAGCGTCTTCCTCGCTCGTTGGCTCGGCAAGCTTGAGATGGGTCAGCGCGGAAGCGTCATGGTCGCCGTGGCCGCGTCCCATGAAACGTTTGGCGCTGCTGATGGTGCGTTCGGGCTCACGAGTGAGGTAGGACTGTGCCGCAGCGCCGACCATGACGTTGCCGTGTTTGCCATAGTGCACCACGCTCGGGAGAAGTCCCGTCCCGTCACACGTCACGAGGGCAGTGGGCACGTCGTCGCGGACGACGGAGACGATCGAATGGGTCGTACCCAAATCGATTCCGATCGCCTTCGGGGGCGCTTTGGGGTCGAAGATGTCGAGGAGCATCAGAACAGTTCGTCCAGGGTGGCGTCCGCTTCGTCCAAAAAGCGCCGCAAGTATCTCAGATTGCCGAGTTTTTCGTGAATTTGGCCCGCCACGGCGGACTCGTTTGTGGCCCCCCCAGAGAGAGCAAAGGAAAACGCCGCATTCAGTTCTTCGAGGAGAGCGCGCTCTTCTCTACGGACCTGATCGGAGAGCCGATGGATGGTTTCTTCGTCACCGGAGCGGCCAGCATCCCGGAGCGCTTCGCGTCGCTCCATCGTTTCCATCAGGAGGTCGGGTGAAGCCTGAGGTGCCTGCCCCTCTTCGAGAGCGAGCCCGAGATGGTCGAGCAACGCCTCGGCCCGCGTGAGAGGATCCTTCAGCTTGCGATATGCTTCATTGACCTCGATGGCCTTGCCGAGCGCGGCGCGACGTTCATTGGCCGGCTTCCCGACGAATCGGTCCGGGTGAAGCGTTTTGGAAAGATGGCGCTGCCGCTCCGCGAGATCGTCGAGTCTGAGGGCAAAGCTCGGGGCAATCCCCATCGTCTCGAATGGATTCACGACAGCCAACGCGTTCGCTCACTTGACCGTGAACGAATGCCCGCAACCGCAGCTCGAGGCTTCGTTCGGGTTTCTGAACTTGAAGCCCTGGAACATGAGCGTCTTTTCGTAGTCGAAAACGCTGCCCGCCAGGTAGACGAAGCTCTTTTTGTCGACGACGAAGCGTACGCCGTCCACTTCGTAGGCGTAGTCGCGGGCGCGCGGCTCCCCGTCTTCGAACTGAATGACGTAGGAAAACCCCGAACAACCGCCGCCCTTGATTCCGAATCGGATGGCCGCCTCGGGTGTGCCGCGCTTTTCGAGCTTTTGACGACCGAAGTCGGCAGCGCCGGACGTGATCGCGAGCCCCTTCTTCGGAGCGCGCGCCATGGCTTCCGCCCAAGCGTCACCGCTCGGAGGCATTTCGGGCCCCTTCACGGCGCTCGAGCTGAGGGCTTCGGTCATCATGACCCGTCCTTCAGCGCCTCGCGAGTTTTCTGCTTCTTGCGGAAATCCTCGATGGCGCTCTTGATGGCGTCCTCAGCCAGAACGGAGCAGTGGATCTTCACCGGCGGGAGAGTCAGCTCTTCGGCGATTTGACTGTTGGACAGGGCCTCGGCCTCTTCGAGCTTCTTGCCCTTGATCCATTCGGTGGCAAGAGACGACGACGCGATGGCCGAGCCGCAGCCGAAGGTCTTGAACTTGGCGTCCTCGATGACGCCGTCGTCGCTGACCTTGATCTGCAGCCGCATCACATCGCCGCAGGCAGGCGCTCCGACGAGACCGGTGCCGACCGAGGGGTCGTCCTTCTCCAAGGTGCCGACGTTGCGTGGGTTTTCGTAGTGGTCGATGACTTTTTCGCTGTAGGCCATGGTGCTTCCTGGGGCGTAAGGTTGCTGGAAAATGTAGAGGTGGGCGGGTTTCAGCTCGGTGTCAGTGAGCCGCCCATTGGATGGACTTCAAGTCGATGCCTTCCTTGTGCATCTCGTAAAGGGGCGACATCTCGCGAAGCTTCTTCACCTTGTCGATCATGAGCTGGGCCACGTAGTCGACCTCTTCCTCGGTGTTGAATCGACCGAGTCCGAAACGAATCGACGAGTGCGCGAGCTCTTCGTCGAGTCCCATCGCACGGAGCACGTAGCTCGGCTCCAGGCTGGCGCTCGTGCACGCCGAACCGCTGGAGACGGCGACGTCCTTGATCGCCATCATGAGGCCTTCTCCTTCGACGAAGGAGAAGGAAAGGTTGAGGTTACCGCAAAGGCGCTGTTCGGGATGGCCGTTGAGGACCACCTCGTCGAGCTCAGCGGTGATCTTCCGATGGAGTCGGTCCCGCAAAGCCTTGATGCGTGTTGCTTCGTCGGCGCCTTCCTTCATCAGGATCTCCGCCGCCTTGGCGAACCCTACGATGCCGCTGACGTTCAAAGTGCCCGAACGGTTGCCGCGCTCGTGTCCACCGCCGTCCATCTGCGAAACGAGGCGCACGCGTGGGCGCTTCCTGCGGATGTAGAGGGCCCCGCAGCCCTTCGGGCCGTAGATCTTGTGCGCCGTGATCGAGGCGAGATCCACGTTCATCTCGTTGACTTTGAAAGGGGTTTTTCCGACGCCCTGCACAGCGTCACAATGGAAGAGCACGCCCTTCTCGCGCGTGATCGCGCCGATTTCGGCGATGGGCTGAATCGTGCCGACCTCGTTGTTGGCGAGCATGATCGAGACGAGGATCGTCTTGTCGGTGATGGCATCCTTCACGCTCTGGGGGTCGACTCGCCCATCGGTGCCGACGGGGAGATACGTGACCTCGAAGCCCTCCTTTTCGAGGCGCTTGCACGAGTCGAGCACGGCCTTGTGCTCGATCACGGACGTGATGATGTGGTTGCCCTTGGACTTGTAGTAGTCGGCGACGCCCTTGATGGCGAGGTTGTCGCTCTCGGTGGCGCCCGACGTGAAGACGATCTCTTTACCCGAGTCGGCGCCGATGAAAGCCGCGAGCGTATCGCGCGCGTCGTCGACCGTCGCCTCGGCTTCCCAACCGAACCGATGGGTACGGCTCGCGGCGTTGCCGAAAGTCTGGTTGAAGTACGGCAACATGGCATCGAGGACACGCGGATCCATCGGTGTGGTCGCGTGGTTGTCCATGTAGATGGGGAAATTGAGGGACATCTTGGCGGGTTTCCTAGGCTCTCTTGAGCATTGGGTTCGAAACGAGGGGAGCGGGCGCCGCAGAGGCGCAGCAAGTCAGTTCATCAACGCGCCAGCGACGAGCGGTGGCGCTTCGGGTTGGTCGGCATGGCGTTCGCACTCGGGACACGATTCCTTCTGCACCTCGTCGGCACAGGCGGACTGGCACGCGTCCAGGTAGGTGAGGCTCGAGAGGAGTTCCTGCTCGAGGCGATGTAGCTCCGTCAGCTTGCCCTGAACCTCGGCAAGCTTCTCCACGTACGCGCCGCGCAGAATCATCGCCGCCGCTTTGCCGGTCGAGGCCCGCGACTGGTCCTCGAGGAGCTTTTTCATGTCCGGGAGGGAAAACCCGAGCGCCTGCAGTTTGCTGATCCAGAGCACGCGCTCCACCGAGTCCCGGTTGTAGAGACGGAAACGACCGCGGGAGCGCTCCACCGGCCTGAGCAGACCCATGTCTTCGTAAAGATGGATGGCTCGCACCGTCTTGCCGGTCTGCTTGGCGAGATCACCCACCTGCAGCACGGCCCCTTCGTCGCTTTCGCCCGTCTCCGAAGCAGGGCTGGCCGTTTCCGAAGCGGGACGCAGCGCGACCTCTCCGTGGAGAATTGCGAGATGACGATGGGGTTTTTCGGACATGGTGCCTCGAATCAGACGGGTGTCTCAGGAATCTAACTCTTACGTGCACGTAAGGGTTAGCCTGGAGTTGATGTAGCTCTCTGTCAGGAGCCTGTCAAACCCAAGTAAGCTCCTGGATTTGCTGTCATTCTGATTCCAGCTTCGGAGGAATGCCTTGTTGCCCTCCGCGATTCGGCCTTTCCAGTGAAAATGAAAAGAGCCCCACGTCGGACCGACGTGGAGCTCAGTCTCCGAGCGATGGCACTCACACTCCCTGGGAGCTCAAGCGCCCCACCGGGGATGACTTGGTCTCACCGATGACGTGTGGCTCAGCTTTGGCTGCCAGCACCGAACGGAAAGAATCGCGGTAGGCGTAGGCGAGGTAGACGCCCGCGGCAATGATGACCAAGGGAAGTCCGGGAGCCGGATCGAGGGCAACGTGATAGGCGAGGATGTTCACGGTGACGGGCGCTAGCAGAGTGAGCGCGAGGGGTACGAAACGACCGCTCAGCAAGAGCAATCCGGCGACAACTTCGGTGCCTTTGATCAGAGGAAACATGTACCCCGTAGCGGCGAGCGCCCCGAGGAATGCGCCACCTTCCGCCGTGGGCTCAGGCATCGGGAGAAAGCCCAAAAAGCCGTTCAGGCCGAAGACGGTAAAGAGCAGCCCGAGGAAGAGACGGGCGACGGTGGGAAGCTTGGATGCGACAGATTTCATGGTTTTTCTCCAGTCAGGGGGCCAATTCGTGGCGTCTGGGGAAACTATGCTTCCGGACCGTTGGTGGGACTAGACACTCATTTTGAGATTGATTGTCCTACTTCCGGGACAATCAAGACGCTACCCTGACGGTCATGGATCTGGACGACGTGCGTATCTTCACCAAAGTCGCCGAGGCGGGGAGCTTCACCAAAGCGGCCCAGCTTCTCGACATGCCCAAGTCGACGGTGAGTCGACGAGTGGCGGAACTCGAAGACGAACTCAACGTACTTTTGATTCAGCGCTCTACGCGAAAACTCACACTCACTCACGCCGGGCAGCTCTATTTCGAACGCACGTCGCGCGCCATCGACGACCTCAACCAGGCCAAGCTCGCCCTCGACGAGATGCAGGCGGGTCCCAGGGGCGTGCTGCGCCTGACGGTTCCCAGCGACATGTCGGGACTCTTGCCTCGGCTCATTCGTGACTTTCGAACTCGGTACGAGAACGTGGAGCTCGTCATCTTCTCGACGGGCCGACGAGTCGATCTGATTGCTGAAGGCTACGACGTCGCCCTCCGCGCAGCACCCCGACTCTCCGATTCGACGATGCATTCCAAGAAGATCATGGACACGCGCTTCGGAGTGTTCGCGAGTCCGGAGTATTTGGAAAAACACGGCACACCGACCACTCCCGAGGAGCTGACGTCCCACGAGTGCCTCACCTTCTTCGTCGAAGGAATGGAGCACCGACAATGGGATTTGCACCACGCGCTCTCCGGGAAAAACATCCCGATTCCGGTCTCGGGGACCCTTTCGTCCAACGACCTGACGCTGCTGATGGGAGCGTGCGAAAACGGGCTCGGTATCGCGTTCTTACCGACGTTCGAACCCGAGCTCCTCGTCACGAAAAAGCGTTTGATCCGGCTCCTCCCCGATTACACGAGCGAGTTCGGTGCGCTTTATGCAGTCTATCCGACGAGTCGCCACGTCTCACCCAACGTACGCGCCTTCGTCGACTTTGCGTCCGAATGGTTCAGCGAATGCAACAACGTGTGGCACTCGCCGTGCGATTCGTGAGTCGCCTTCCGTCCCTTCGGGTCAATCGATCCGCGATGGGGCACCGTCGCGAGGGTCCGCCACGTGCTCTCGAGTCCTCCGGCTCCACCATGCCGCCACACCGCTCCCGTAGAGACAGTGAACCACTGCGCTGAGTGCCGGGGGGACGGCCACGAGGGGATCGGGAAAGCTGGCACGCGCGAGCACCACTCCCAGTCCTGAATTCTGCATCCCGACCTCGATGGAAATCGTCCGGGACGCAGAAATGGATGCACCTCGCGAGCGCGCCAGCAAGTAAGCCAGCGCGAACGCCAGGCCATGGGTCAACGTCACGGCACCGAGGGCGAGCGCGCCGCTCTCGAGGATTTTCTCGCGCTGGACCCCGATGATCCCTGCGACGATGAGGACAATCGCGACCACGGCGAGAGCAGGCAGCGCCGGCAGCACCGGCGCGAGAACTTGCCCCGCGTACCGGCGGAGTGCCACCCCGAGCACCACCGGAAGAAGTACGACCTCTGCCGTCGTGACGTAGAGCTCAGTCACATCGACGTTCACCGAAGTCCCGATCAGAAGAGCTGAGAGAGTCGGCGTGAGGACGGCCGCAAGGAGAGTCGACACCGCGGTCATGGCAACGGAAAGGGCGACGTCGGCCTTGGCCAAGAACGCAATCACGTTCGACGCGGTTCCACCGGGGCAACAACAAACCAGCACGAGCCCGGCCGCCTGCGCCTCGGGAAGGCGAAGGAGGCGCGCCACCAAAAAACCGAGGCCCGGCATGACCGTAAACTGAAGCAGCACTCCGAGGAGCACCAAGCGCTTCTGACCCCAGGCGGCCTCGAAATCGCCGAGCTCGAGCGTGAGCCCCATTGCGAGCATGATGACCTGCAGGCCGGGGGTGACGTAGCCCCCGGTGATGAACCACGTGAATGCGGGTGGATGTAGAAGCGCGACGACCGAACAGACCGTCACCCACAAAGGGAAGGCGCGCGCGAACAGTTCGAGGTAGCGCACGCCCGCTCGATGCTCACTCGTCTTCCGGGATGAGCCCAGAAAGCGAAGACCCGAGGATACCCGCCACGCCCTTGTCACCGCTCCCGAGTCGCGACACCGAGCTCACGTGGTGCACCAAGAACTCGCGATTGTCCGTGACGTTCAGGTTCAGCATTTCGAGTGCTCCAATGCGGTCTTCGGGAGAGAAGGGCGCGTCCTCGACCTTCTCCATGCTGAGCTTTTCGGGTCCGTAGCTCATGTACTGAGCCTTGGTATCGAGGATGGTGTAGTCGTCGCCGCGGCGTAGCTCTAGGGTGACGGTTCCGGTGACGCCAGGCGCGATCCAGCGAGTAAGTCCGTCCTTGAGCATCATGCATTCGGGATCGAACCAGCGTCCCTCGTAGAGCAACCGACCGAGGCGGCGCCCCAGGTTGAAGTACTGGTCGAGAGTGTTCTCGTTGTGGATAGCCGACAGCAGCCTTTCGTAAGCGATGTGGAGCAGCGCCATACCGGGCGCCTCGTAGATGCCCCGGCTCTTGGCATCGATGACGCGGTTTTCGATCTGATCGCTCATCCCGAGTCCGTGTCGTCCGCCGACCTTGTTGGCCTCGAGCATCATGTCGATGAGGGCCGAGAAGCGCTTTCCATTGATGGCGACGGGCACACCGCGCTCGAACTCGACCGTGACTTCCTCGGTCTCGATCTTCTGCTCGGGATCCCACGACTTCACGCCCATGATGGGATTTACGATCTTCATGCCGTTCTTGAGGTACTCGAGATCCTTGGCCTCGTGAGTCGCGCCCAGCACGTTGGAGTCGGTCGAATAGGCCTTTTCCTTGCTCATCGTGTACGGGAGGCCGAGCGACTCGATGTACTCGCTCATCTCGTTTCGACCACCGAAGGCGTCGACGAATTTCTGATCGAGCCAGGGCTTGTAGATCTTGAGCTGAGGGTTGGTGAGGATCCCGTAGCGGTAGAAGCGCTGGATGTCGTTGCCCTTATAGGTGCTGCCGTCACCGAAGACATGAACGTCGTCCTCCATCATTGCTCGAATGATGGCGGTGGTCGTCACGGCACGACCGAGAGGCGTCGTGTTGAAGTACTTTTTGCCGCCGCTCGCGAGGTGGAAGGCACCACACTGAATGGCGACGACGCCTTCGCGGGCCATCGCTTCGCGACAGTCGATGAGGCGCGACGCCTTCGCGCCGTGGGCGATGGCCGTCGGCGGAATCGCCTCCGCGTTCTCTTCATCGGGCTGAGCGAGGTCGCCCGTGTAGCAATAGACCTCCATTCCCTGCCGAGAGAGCCAGGCCACGGCGCAACGCGTGTCGAGGCCGCCGGAATAGGCGATGCCGAGTTTGGTGCCTTGGGGAGGTAGAGAGCGGAAAATTCGAGCCATGACTGGTCCGCCTATACGGGCCCCTCGGTGAGCGAGCAAGGGGCGAAACTCCGGGAGGACGTGGCGACATTCGCCCTGTGGATGTGATGTCTTGTTGTCTTGACATCTTAGCACCTGGGGTCAGCGGTTGCGCTATCAGCAATACCGTCTCATCCATGTTGCACATTTTAAAATGTGGGCATGAAATACGGCTGTGGAGCTATTCGACTACAAAGTCTTTTCTCACCTCGCCCAGACGATGCATTTTGGTCGGACCGCCCGGGGCCTCGGGATGAGTCCCTCCGCGCTCACCCGCCGCATTCAGGCGATGGAGGACGAGCTCGGCCATCAACTGTTCATTCGCGACCACCGGGAAGTGCGGATGACGACGGCCGGCAAGACGTTCCGGACCTTCGCGCAGTCGCAGCTCGACCAGTGGGAGGCGCTTCAGAATGATCTCCGTGAAGAGGCAACGGCGCCAACCGGGACGCTCAATCTCGCCTGCACGGTTACTGCGGCCCACACCATCCTGCCACGTCTGCTCGGGGAATATCGAAAACGATACCCCGGCGTGACGCTCGGCCTCATCACTCAAGATGCAACGCGCTCGCTCAATCAGCTCGAAGCCGGCGAGGTGGACTTGGCCGTCATCCCAACGGACGAAAACTCGGAGGATGGCCTCGCTCGGACGGTCCTCGGGAGAACGGAATTTTCGCTCATCACGAGCTCCGCGCCGTCCCCGTGGGATCGGCAAATCGCGAAGAAGGCCCCCGACCTCAGTGAGGTTCCCCTCGTAGCACCGATTGGCGGGCTCGAGCGCAAGCGGCTGAACGATTTCCTACGCTCGAGAAAAATCCAGTCGCCCATCGTCGCCGAAGTCCGCGGGAACGAGGGGATTATCGCCATGGTGAGCCTGGGTGCAGGCATCGGCATCGTGCCTCGCTTGGTGCTCGAAACGAGTCCATTACGAGCCAGCGTACGTGAAATCAAAGGGATCCGCCCACCGGCGGGGTACGAAGTTTCGTTGTGCACGCGCAAACGCAACCTGGAGCGACGCATCGTCGGACTCTTTTGGCAGCTTGCCGAAGAAGGCGTGTAGACGAGCGCCCGGCTGTTGTATCGTGAAGCTCATGAAGTTCCCCGCCTGTCCGCATTCGCTCTTCATTGCCGCAGCGCTCGGTCTTGGCCTCGGCGCTTGCGGCGGTTCGACGAAAGAACCCGAGACGGTCGAAGCGACGCCGACCGAGGACGAAGCGCAACCGGAAGAAGAGATATCGGACGAAGAAGCCGCACTGCTCGCGCAGATCGAGGAGAGCGCCGCCATTGCAGATGAGCAAGCTGCGGAAGCATCCGGGGACGCGCCCCCATCGAACACGGAGGGCGACGGGCCTCCCGAGCGCGAGACGGTGTATCGGGTCTCTCCCGATGGTTTGAAGGTTCAGATCGAGGGTGCCGAGTTCATTCCCAAGGCAGAGGCCATTCGCGTGGGTGGCGGCTGGGGCTTGAAGCTGACGGTTCAGGCTACCACGACGCAGGAACGCAGCCTTTACTCGGCGTCCCAGGGGCCTCTGGCGTTCGGCGGCTACGTGTCCCGTTCGTCGCGGGAAAAGTTCGGCGACAAACGCGATGGGGGTGGAGAGGTGAAGCTCACGCCGGGCCCCGCAATCCAATTCAGTCGCACTTGGCCCGATCCCGGAGGCAAGGGTTTGAAGAAGGACGAGGCCCTCGAGCTCCACGTCGGGCTGTGGGGATTCGGCTCGAGTGAAGAGGACACGCGTCCGGTGCACAAGTTCCTCGTGGTTCGCATGGTCGGCGGCCCCGGAGCAACCCCGGTCATTCAGCCGCCGAACTAGTGCGGGGAGTACCTTCCGAATCCCGCGGACCAGGCCGGTAGCTAGGCATTTCTTCGGGTCCGGTGCTACCCTACGGAACGGGGCTGGGGACCGAGAAGATGAGCAAACAGGACAGCGAGAAGAAAAACCTCTCTCGCAGAGAGGCGCTGAGGCGGGTCGTGTACGGGTCGCCCGCCGTTGTCGCTACCATTGCCGTGCAGACGGCCGGCGCAACTCCGACTTGCGGTCCCTACCAATGTGGACCGGGGATCCCCTGCCTGCCAACGTATTGCGCGCCGCACGACCTGTGCGTCCCCGACGCCTGTACCCCTAAGGGTGGACCTTGTGTACCTGCCTTCTGTCAGCCCAACGGTGGCTGCCAGCCCGATCGCTGATGAGGACGTTGATTGCCTCATGACGAGCAGCGCCACACTTGTCCGTTCAGCGCTGAAACGAAACGGAGCACGATGAACGGAGCTGCTGAGGCAGTTGCATGGGAGGAGGCGGGAGCTTTCGCTATCGGCGAATGGATCGTCGTGAGCACCCCGAATGGTCTCACGACCTATCGCTCTGGGCACCTCGATGAAATGACCATCACCGGCACGCTCACCGGCATCTTGCGACGCGATCCGAAGGCACTCGCCACGCTGGCAGCAGTCGGCCACCTCGACGAGAGGGTGCAGGCGCTGAGCCTATCGCTCCGTGAAAACGAGCCCGAGCCGCTCACTTTCGACAGAGTCCTACGAGGCGACGGCTGGGATACGATTTTCCTCGAGCTGACAGGACAGTGCAACGAAGCCTGTGTGCACTGCTACGCGGAGTCGAGCCCCGAGCGACAAGAACGGCTAGCCCTCGACGAGGTGCTCAGCGTCATCCGCCAGGCGCGAACGCTGGGCTTTCGCCGCCTTCAGCTCACCGGTGGCGATCCTCTTGTGAGCAAGACCTACCTGGCCGCGGCTCGCCTGGCATACGAGCTGAATTTTCCGCACATCGAAGTCTTCACCAACGGGTTGGCTTTGTCCGATCAGGTCGCGGACGACCTCGCCCGATACGGCGTGACATTCTCCTTCTCGTTTTACAGCCATCGGCCCGAGGTTCACGACGGCATCACCAGGACGCCGGGTAGTCAGCCTCGCACGCTTGCGGCAATCCGCCGCGTACTCGAGCGTGGGCTGAGCCTCCGTGTCGGCATCATCGCCACCGAGACGAATCGAGACGATGTCGAGGAGACTTGGCTCTTGCTTCGAAAGGCGGGCGTCCCTTCGTCATGCATTGGAGTGGACCAAGAGCGCGAAGTAGGGCGCGGCACCTTCCGGAATTCGGAGGCCAATCTGGCAGGCCAATTTGGGACGCCCGACGGAGAACGAACTTTAGGCGATCCAACCGAGATCCCCGGCGGATCGAGCTCCACGCACGGCGCCGCGCGAGGCGGGGGGAAGGTTTGTGTGTCGTACTCGGGTGCCGTGTATCCGTGCATCTTCGCGCGAGGTCGACCGCTTGGAAGCATCCGCGCCGCAACTCTTGTGGAGATTCTGGGGCGTGGACTGCGCGTTCGCGCTCCTTCGATTCTACCGGTCTTCAAGGATGAAGAAGCGCGCCTCACGTGCTTCGACTGTCGCGCGAGGGATCGACTGCTCGCTCAACTCGAGGCAACCCCGGTAAAGTAGCGGCTCTCGATCTCGGAGAACCCCCGATCCGGCGCCCCCCACTCGAGCGCGAGAGTGGGACCGAGACCGAGAGAGCCATCGTAAGTTCTCGTATTGGCGAGAGTTGCCTGATGCAGATGAACGAGGCGCTCCGCCGAGGAAAGCTCTCGGATGCCGTGAGTGCCGCGCTCGAGGTGCACGACGGTGACCGCCTTCTGCCCGAGCTCGACCTCCTCCAGAGCCAAGCCGCAGTTTGGGAAGACGGGCACCCTCCGTTCATCGAGCCGACGCCGGGGGAGAAACTCGGCCGAGCGCAGCCATTCTGGAAGCTCCCCGCTCGCCGGCATGTCGGAGAATCGAACGGATCTGGCGAGACCGACCATCCGGCGTCCATTGATGGCCAAAAGGTCGTCAGTCACGTAGGAGGCGCCCCGCAGCAAAGCAGCGCGCGTCAAGCTACTCTTTCCGGCCCCCGACCTACCAAGGAAAACGATTGGATGTCCCGCGTAGACGACGCACGCGGCATGAAGAACCGAGGCGCCAACCCTCGAAGCACCTTCCAGCAGAAGCTGGATGATGCGCCACTCGATCTCCTCGAGCGCTGACATTCGCTTGACGAGGCGAAACTCGGATCCCATCGTGACCTCCACGTTGTCGCCCGTGCACCACCGAATTTCGAGATCGGGGGGCGAATCGCCCGGAGTGGGCACGATCATCGGGGCATATTGCCGCAGGATGAGCTCCGCCTGCTCGGGGTGACTGCAATCGATCGCGGCTGTCCCGAAACCCACCCGCATGAAGATTCGCATCGATTTGATCATATCGCCGTGGTCCGACGCTCGCTAGACTGGTGCATGCTCGACTCCGAGGCGGTTCTCAAGCGGAAGGAGCTCGTTTCCCACGAGCTGACCGAGGAAAACCAGCTTGCCCTCTTCGACTCTGAACATGGAAAGCTCATCATCATGAACGAGCTCGGGCGAGTCGTTTGGAGCATGCTCGACGGCGAAACGTCTCTGGACGTCATCGTGCACGAAATCGCTGAGCACGTTTCGGGAGCACCAAACGTCGAACGGGTGCGCGCCGAGGTGCTCGAGTTCGCCGAACAGCTACTCAGTCGAGGAGCTGTCCAAATCCTCCGACTCCCCTCCGAGCGCTGAGCTCATCGCGGAGCCGCCGTCGAGCTGTCCCCGCACCTACATTGGGGCTTCACCGGTTTCCGCGAGGTCTTGTCAGCCACCCCGGAGCGCGCCGTTGGGAAATCCGACGCTGGGGCGACTACATGCAACCACACGAGCTCTCTTCCTGCGCACGCAGCGAACATCAGCGTGAGGATTCGCCCTCTCCGCATTTTTCAGCCGCGATGTCGTTTTCGAGCTGACGAAGACTTCTGGCGACCGCCGGGTGGCCGTCGTGACGTATGTACGGGCATAGTAAATTTTTCTGGCAGGTGCGTGCCAACGAGCTCGGCCTCAGCAATAATTTGAAGTAGATGCGGACAGGCGACGAAAGCGAAGGGGAGAGGACGACGAACCGATCGGGTGGCGAGGAAAGCGTCATCTCGCTGCGGGAAGTCTGGCTCGCCGTCGTGAACAATCGATGGCTCGTCCTGGCGGTTTTCGTCGCTGCCGTGGTGGGCGCCTACGCTTACACCAAGACGCGCATCCCCATGTACAGCGCCTATGCGACGATTCGCATGGACCCGGAGTCTCCCAAGCCTCTGGGCGATCGCGTCGACCACGTAGCGGACATCAAGGGCGACTATTGGGATCGACAGGAATACTACAACACGGTGTTCGAGATGCTCCGCGCCAAGAGCACCGCGAAGCTGGTCGTACGCCAGCTGTCCTTGGACAAGAACTTGGGCTTCCTCAGTGGTACTGCCGCCGATGAAGTGGGTCCGGAGCGGATCGCCACTGAGGAAATGGCTGCGGGCATGGTGAGTGCCCGCCTCGGTATCTCGATGGTCAAGGACTCGCGACTTGCGACCGTGACTTTCGTGGACGCCAACCCCAAGCGAGCCGCTCGGATCCTCGAAGAAATCCTCGCAGCGTACATCGATGTTCATCAGGGGGAGCTGAACGAAGCGAGCACGAACGCCATGACGTGGCTCGAAGAACAGCTCGATGTGCTCAAGGGCAAGCTCGACAAGAGTGAGCTCGCGCTGCACGAATACAAGAAAGAGAAGAAGATCCTCTCGGTCTCCGCCGACGACCAGTCGGAAATGTTGCGAGCCAAGATGGCCCAGCTCACGAGTGCCCTCACCGCGGCAGAGGCGAGCCGTGCGCGCATTGGCGCCAGACGAAGCGAACTGCGCAAGATTGCTGGGGACGACCCATCGATGCTTCCGGCAGAGGAGCTCACCAGCAGTGAGCTCTTGCGCGCCCTGCGCGAAAAATACGTTCTTTCCTATGAAAACGTGGAGTCACTGCGCGCCGAGGGCAAGGGTCCGAGCCACCCCGCCGTGGCGGCCGGTATCGCACGAAGAGAAGCAGCCAAGGAGCTTCTCTTGGCCGAGGTCGCCAACATCAAGGAATCGGTCGAAAAGGACTACGCAGCGATCAGTGACGAGATCGGGTCGCTGAATGCTTTGTACAACGCAGCAAAAGAGCAGGCCCTCGAGCTGAACCTTCTCGCCATCGAGTACAAGCGTCTCGAGCGCGCCCGCAATACCAATCAGGAGCTGTTCGATCTGGTTACCGCCAAGTCAAAGGAAACCGGGCTCACGAGTCATCTTCGTCCTGCCAACGTGCGCATCGTCGATCGCCCCGAGATCCCGGGTGGACCCTATTCTCCCAACACGAGACTCCACATGTTGGCGGGCGCCCTAGGAGGGCTGCTACTCGGCCTGGGGCTCGCGGTGGGACGGGAGCAGCTCGATTCCACCATTCGTCGACCGGAAATGGTGGAGGACATTTTCCAGCTGCCGTTTTTGGGGATCCTGCCCGAAAACAAAGTGTCCAACGCTCGTCATCGGGAGAACCTCAAGGCCCCCCGCCCCCCCCAGCTCCCTGTACGCTCGGAGTTGATGGCGCACGTCGACCCGGCGGGCGCCATGGCCGAAGCTGTGCGCGCCGTCCGTACGAACGTCATGCTGGGGCGGGGAGTCAGCCCGGATACGAAGGTTCTTCTCACGACGAGCGCTGCACCGGGCGATGGGAAGACCACCGTGGCGTGTTCCCTCGCGATCAGCCTCGCACAGACGGGTCAGCGAGTCGCTCTAGTTGACTGCGACTTACGTCGCCCCCGGCTACACCGCATCTTCAACAAACCAAACGATTCCGGTGTCTCGTCAGTCTTGGCGGGCTCAATGAGCGCTGCAGACGCGATCACGGAATCCGGAATCGCCGGGCTGTCCGTTCTCACGAGCGGGAATCCCCCGCTCAACCCCGCCGAGCTTCTCCACAGCGAGGCGTTTGCCGCGCTTCTGCGGGAGCTTCGAAAGAACTTCGATCGCGTCGTCCTGGACAGCCCACCGCTCGTCCCTGTTGCAGACGCCACCATCTTGGCAACCCAGGCAGACGCCACGCTCGTTGTTGCCCGAGCCTTCGAGACGAAGAAGCACACGGCCCGCCGCGCCACGCAGGTCTTGCGGGACGTAAACGCAAACGTCATCGGGGTGATTCTAAACGCCGTCGACTTCAGTCGCGGCGAGTACCGCTACTATCAGTACTACGATTATTCGAAGGCCCCCCGGGCACACTCGATTCCGCCGGGACGCAGTTAGGCGGATTTTTCCGAATCAGGGCAGGGCGATCGGGAACCGGCATTGCCTCTTCGTACCTCACTCGCTAATGGCTGAGTCATGGGTACCGTTGGGCATCGACTCGTCTTCTTGGGGTCGCTCGTCTGGCTCAGCGGCTGCGCGGGACATACTCGCGGCAAGGATGCGAGTCGTGAGGATGAGGTGGCGTTCTGCGGACAGCGCCCGGACCACGAGAACAACTGCATGGCCTGCAGCTCTCTTCCAGACTGCGGATGGTGTGAAGGGCCATCTAGAGGATACGCCCCGTGCCAACCGGGCACTTTGGATGGTGAACCTCGAACCTGCACGGGAGGCTGGTCTCCGACCACGGACCAGTGCGCAACCCCACCGCCCCCTCCCCCGCCGCAGTAAGAGAAGGGCAAACGGCGCAGAGTCGGACTCCGCAAGCTCGTGGGCATGACGGTTTTCGCCGCGGTTTGTCCGAGCAGCCCATTTCGCCTACCCGATTCCAACCCCTTGAGATTTTTCCCCCGAATCGACAGGCTACCTATGAAGACATTCTCATCCGGTGCCCCCTCCGTTCGATTCGCTCATGCACGCCGCTCAGCACGCCCACCAGACCTTCCAGGACGAGTTCGATGAACTCCGACGGAGCATCGACGCGACGCCGAATCACGCAACTGTGAAGGGGATGTACGTCGAGTCCTTCTTGGTTTCGATGGAAAAGCAGGGGATCCCCCGTTCGACCGACCGAAAGTTCGTGAGCTTCAAGGATTACCCCCTTCGCGAATTCCAACATCTGCTGCTCCACGCGACCACGGCTCTGTACCCGGCGGCATCGCCCCGGGCCGGGTTGAGACTTCTTGGCCGGATGGCCTACCCGACGCTTTCGGAGTCTACCGTGGGCAGGATCCTGTTTGCGATCGCCGGAAGGGACTGGAAGGCCGCGCTCCCTCTTTCGCGTCGTGCGTACGAGATCAGTCTCAAGCCAGGACGGGCCGAGCTACAGAACGTCACCGACAACAGCGCCACCATGTGCCTCCGCGATGTTTGGAACTTCGCGGATACGTACCAAGTCGGCGTCTACGAAGGGGCCATGGAATGCTATCTCGTGAACGGGACCGTCACGCTCGAGCGACGCTCCAGACTCTGTGACGTCGACCTTCACATGGAATGGGAGTAAGGGTGGTGTCCATCGGTCGGCCCGCCACGATGCTGCTCCCTTGAGTTCGACTCCTCCCCTGCGTGTTCTTGCATTTTCGCCGTACCACGGCGGCTCCCATGCCCAATTCCTGGACGAATGGGCGGCTCGCTCGCGCCATGACTTCGTCGCTTTGACTCTCCCGCCCCGTCACTTCAAGTGGCGTATCCGTCAGGCTTCGGTCGGGCTGGCTGATGCCGCGGCGGCGCTTGCCGCAGAGGGAGAGCAATTCGACGTCATCTGGACCACGTCGATGCTCGATGCGGCGGAGCTCCGGGGGCTCCTGCCGGCAAGCTACCGTGCGATCCCGCTCGTCGTCTATTTTCACGAGAATCAGTTGGTCTACCCCGTGCGACGGGAAGACGAACGCAACCAACACTTCTCGCTCATCAACTGGGCATCAGCGCTCGCCGCCGACGAGGTTTGGTTCAACTCCGCGTTCAATCGGGATTCGATGCTCGGGGAGCTCGCGACGCTCTTGAGAAAAATGCCGGACGAAAACTCACTCCCTACGGTCGAGCGGATCGAGCGAAAATCTCGAGTCGAATCCGTCGGCATCGTTTCGCTCATCCGAACCGAAAAATCCCCCGGACCGCTGCACCTCGGCTGGGTAGGTCGATGGGAACACGACAAAAGACCCGACCGCTTTTTCCGTGCGCTCGATGCGCTGCGAAGCCAAGGCGTCGACTTCCGCGTCACCGTGCTCGGTCAGAGTTTTCGTACTGCGCCGCCCGAGTTCGAAACGGCGCGCACCCGTCTCGCTCGCCATATCGAGCACTTTGGCTTCGTACCGGATCGAGCCGAATACGAGAGACTCCTGGCGAAGTGCGATGTCGTCGTATCCACGGCCGACCACGAGTTCTTCGGCGTGGCACTGCTCGAGGGAGTGTCTGGTGGAGCCATACCCCTAGTTCCCAATCGACTCGTGTATCCGGAGATTTACCCGCAAGAATGCTTGTACGAAAGCGAAGCCGAACTCGTCGAGAAGTGCATTTCGTGGTCCAGACGAAAGTCCGAAGACTCCACGTTGGCCACCCTCTTCGATGCGATGGGGCTCAATGCGATCCTCGAGCGATACAACTTCGAGGCCCGCGCGGTCGAACTCGACGACGCACTCTGGCGATGCGTCCATGCGGCCGGCAACTAGCGCCTCAGCGTGGCTCATCCGAAATCGCCCGCGAGCCACGCGAGAACGAGGATGAGAAGGGCGAGCGTTCCCACCACTTTCGCGAAGAACAACCCAAGCCCGGTCCACCCCGAAACGGACGTGGTTTCATCCTTTTCGCACCGGTGGCATACGGCCCACTTCCCCGAAGC
This sequence comes from uncultured Polyangiaceae bacterium, assembly GCA_965652275.1. Taxonomy (GTDB): domain Bacteria; phylum Myxococcota_A; class Polyangia; order Polyangiales; family Polyangiaceae; genus NIC37A-2. Next base: position 150,034 of record CBFGUR010000001.1, read on the forward strand.
GCCGTCCACGAGGACACAGCAATTCCCGCAAACCGACCCCCTACAGCGAGCGCAGGGTCCAGCGGCATCGCCTCCGCAAAGGTAGCAGCGAACGAAGCTGTCTTCGTCGTGATGTCGAAGCAGGCGACTCAATAGGGCGCTCGTCGATCCTGGGCGGCGCGAAGCGCGTCGACGAGCGCTCGATCCCCCCTGAGGCAAGGATAACAATCCTGGATACCGTGCTGTCCACACCCTGTCGTCTTGCCGAACTTGGCCATGTGACGGATTGCCCGAGCGTCCCCCTCCTCGGCGACACGGTCAACGAGGGCTCTCACATCAGCACACTCGGTCAGGGTTTCTGCATCGATGATCACCGTAAGGGCTGGGCTCGCGTACTTGTAAACAGGCGGGGTAGCAAGCAAGTCTCGGGCGAATCCGGCGATGTCTTTTTGATGGCGAAAGCGCCTGCTCACGTCGTAAATGAGATCCGGTCCCGCTTCGCTCTCGCTCTTGCTCATGGCCAAGAGTGCTTCTCGGAAGGTCCTCTGGTTGCCCGCATGCCGATAGAACTCGGCCCTGTCGGCATCAGAAAAGGCCCGCTGTTTCGCGAGCGCCTCGACCGCTGCCGTCGCATGGCGGCGCGCCCGGACTTCGTCTCCCTCGGCGAGTGCCGCGACTTCCAGGGGGGTTCGAGCAGAAGCAGCCTTCTTGCGAAGCTGAACCAGAGCCTCCTTGTCGCCTTCAGACGCGCGCTGCACGAGCGACTTCACCGGGTCCCGGGGGCTCGCGAGCGCGTCGGCATCGAGCACGCGCAGCGACCGACCGAGGGGCGTGGCGGGAGACGAAGCAGTGCTTTCGTAGTGAATCACCCGAACGAGGAAGAGTGTGGCGGCCAAAGCGATCCCCCAGACGAACCCGCGGAGGATGTAGATGCGTGAGACGCGTTGCCCCGACGCGGGTCGGGGTTCTTCCCCGACGACGTGAATCTGCGGCCTGGAACCGACGTAGGGCCGGAGCGTGTCGAGCCCTGAATCCGGTCGCTCGGAAGCCAGCCGCGTTGGCACAGCCCAGCCACACTTGCCTCGCAGTCGTGCCAGCCAACCCATCGGGGGAGTGAGGGCGCGCTTTTGGTTCGATCGCCCGGAGGGCGCGGTCGGGCGCCTTGACGGGGCGAAGGACGGTGCGGGAGCCTGCGCTACGTCCACCGATGGAAGGGTGATAGGCGCCGACGGGAACTCCGCGGGGCGTGATGCCCCGCGATCGTTGCGGTACGTGAGAGCTCGGGACTCAGGACTCCCCGACCGCGCAGCACCAATCCCGCGTGCCCCCCAGGGCAGCGAAGAGGGCGGCACTGAGGGTGCTTTGAGGGGAGCCACATCGCTCACCGAATCGCCGTCGAAGTCGATTGCGACTTGGTCATCCCAGGAGGGAAGTGTGGCACTGGAAGACGGCTCTCGCGGCAAAGCTGGCACCTCCTTCTGGTTACGCTTACACGTCCTCGGCGCTGCGTGTCAGACTTTTTTGATCAATTTTCGTCCGATACGGTCCCGAAATCCGACTAATCGGCCTAGCTCCTTCCAATCTCAATGAACCCCGAACCTCCTCTTCCGCGACGACTCGACAAGTTTCTTCGAGAGGCCACGCGCACGAGTCTCGCTCGAGCGCGGGCGGAGTTGGCGGAGGGTTCGGTGCATTGTCACCGCCTGGCTAGCCCGGGCTCTCCGTTGCCACCGGAAGCGATTGTCTTTGAAAGTGATGACATCTTCTTCCGTGGGTCCAGGCTGACCCATAACAGTGACCACGCGACCTACGTGTTGAACAAGCCGAAAAACGTCACGACGACCACGAAAGATCCACGAGGAAAGCGCGACGTCTCCGAATGGCTCTCACGAATGACTCCTGGAACGTTTCCCGTGGGTCGCCTCGATCGGGAAACCACCGGGGCGCTTCTCTTCACCTCCGATGGAGATCTCGCAACGGCCCTCCTCCGACCGGAGCACCATGCGGACAAAGTCTATTGGCTCTGGCTCAACGAAGAACTCACCTCCGATGACCCGCGGCTTGCCTCCTTTCTGGGTGGCGTGCCCATGCTGGGAACGGTGGGTCGAGCGAGTCGCGTCGAAATTCTGACATGCTCGAGCAGCTCGACTCAGCTCCTCGTCACTTTGCGAGAAGGGAAGAACCGACAAATCCGTCGCATGTGCCACGCGCTGGATCTACGGCTCTTGCATCTGCACCGGAAGTCGATCGGCAGCCTCGATGTTTCGGATCTGCCGGTCGGCACCTATCGCCGCCTGGATGCGGACGAGGTCGAGCGCCTCTGGGGGGCCATCGGTGGACGTCGCCTGGTACGCGAGAAACAATACGACGCGCTCGTGCGCCTCGCGCGCGAGCAGCGCACCATGGGAAGCCCCCTCGAGCAGCTCGAGGATTGGCTTCGAGACAACCCGTGCGAATCGGTGGCGACGCACGAAGGACGAATCGAGCGTTCGCCCTACGTTCATGGGTAAGGCAACGCTACGCCGTCGGCCAGGCCCACCGCGAACCAGCCGGGCTGTCGTTCAGGGACGAATACCTTGTATCCCTCACCATCGGCCATGAAGAGTCGATGCACCTCGATGTCGGCGATAGGTAGGCCATCCACGTCGTAGACCATCCCGTGTTCGGGTGTCGGTGTAGGGGAACCTCCCTTGGTTTGGGTGCGTCCCCACTTCACGTTCGAACCGCTCACCACGAAGCTCGCCCAGGTCTGTTGGCGAGGGGTTTCCTTGGCGAGGTCCGTCGGGCCGCCACGGGTCTTCGCAACCTGGGTCGCGGCTAGACGTTGGAAAATCGCCCGGTAGGTGTAGTCACTCACCCAGTTGGGTTCACAGTAGCTCATCAGGTCACTGAATGCGTCCGGCGCCTTCAACGTACCGCTCACGCGATCGTATCCCCAGACACCGAGCGCAGCGTTGGGATAGGGATAGAACAGATCGCCCTCCGCATTGCACGGGGCGTGATCTCGACCCAGCGTGTGTCCGATTTCGTGTGCGAAGGTGTTTGCACCATAGGTGCCGAAGCCAATGCCGAGCCCGACGCGATGAGCGATCGCCCAATCATCCAAGGAAGGCAACCACCACGCGATGCCGGTCGTGCACCCCCCGTCGCAGTAGGCTTCGAGAGCCTCGGCCGGATCCACGATCCCATAGTAGTAGGTGTTGTCCGCTGGACGATCCGTCGCTCGACGGTCCGTCAACTGATCCAGGATGAGTCCCAGATCCGGAAGGATCCCGCTCTCGATACTCACGAGAGGCTCTCCCACTTCGAAGTTCAGGGCGGTGGTTGGGTACTGCCGAGTCACTTCGCGGGCATAAGCCTCGAGGATACTGTCGGAAGTGTCCGGAGCGCGGCCATCATGAATGATGGGAACGAAGAGGACGTCGATTTCGCCGGATCGCCGCGCCCCGAGAGGTGCGGTCCCAGCCTCTGGAACACGCACCCGCGCAGGCGACCCACCCGTCTGCGATTCGCAGGCGGACAAACTGACCGAGTACCCGAGGTCTGCCGTGATCGCGGCAGCTGGTACGTGGACGTTGAGCGTTGATTCCAGCTGTTCAGTGGACGATGGTCCGGTCACGAGCTGAGGGTGGCTGAAGTAGGAGGCGTTCTCTGCTCCCTCGAAGTGAACTTCGGCAACGAGAGTCGTCGATTCGAATCCTGGCTCGGTTGCGACGAACACCCGCACCAAAGCCTCCCGCTCTCGAATGACGTCTGCGTTCCGATCGTTGGGGATCACGACGACGCCATCTTCGACCAGCGGGATCTCGACGGCTTGATAAAGTGCCACGCGCTCGATGCTCACATCGGTCGGGATTTCGGGACAGGCAGACGCGGGAGCATCCGTACACGTCCCGGCCTCGCATGTTTGTCCTTCGTCGCACTCCACACCACAAGCACCACAGTGGACACGGCTGGCACTCTGATCGACACACGTTCCATCGCACGAACTCAGCCCCAGTGGGCAGTTGCAAGAACCCTGCTCACAAAATGTCGAGTTTTCGCACAGCGCGCCGCACTCACCACAGTTGAGCGGATCGGAACTTGGGTCGAGGCATCCGAACCAGCATTCCACCATCGACTCGGGGCACTGACAGACGCCCTCGACGCATTCGAGGTCGCCTGAACAGGGCGACGCGCAGGCGCCACAATGGCGGCGGTCGCTCATCGTGTCGATGCATCGAAGTCCGCACTGGGTGTACCCCTCTTCACAGGCGCACTCCCCGTTGTGACACGCGCAGCCATCACCTTCGATGCAGCCGCAGTCATCTCCCTGGCAAGGGGTTGGCGGCTCGCAATCGTCGCCCTCGCACGCCGCTTCGCATCTGCCGCCGAGGCACACCATGCCTGCGTCACATACAACATCACAAGCGCCGCAGTTCGCCTCGTCACTCCCAAGATCGACACACACACCGTCACAAGAAACGTCCCCGCTACTGCAGCCCTCTACACAAACACCGTCTTCACAGACCTCGTCCCCCGGGCAGGCGAGTCCGCAGCTCCCGCAGTTTTCCGAATCGCTGGCGAGATCGACACAAACGCCCCGTCCTTGCCCTGGACAGAGGACATCGGAGCAGCTCGTGTCCGTCGCCTTGCCACAGCTCGCAACAAGTAAGAACAAGATGCCGACGCAAAGACGACGCATGCTGACAGCTCTAGCGCAGGCCCGATGGCGGGAACAGGAACAATTTCGACCCAGTTTTCGGCGCGAAGGCCCCCGTCAGCCAACTACTCGAAAAGAGGTGCTTCCGTGGGAGCGGGCGGCTTGTATTCGGCCAAAATTGCGATCTCGTAGTAGCGGTAGTCGTGAGAGACTTTGTCCCATTCGGGCGCTGGGAGTGCACGCTTCACGCACTCCGTCGCTCGACGAGCCTGCGGCCCCTTCCACATGCCGCTTGCCCCCGGAAAAACGTGAAGTGTGTTCTTGTTGAAGTCGATCTTGAGCACGTAGTTCAGCGTGCCGCCATCACCAGTCCGCGGGGCACAATCAATCGACTCCTCGATGGCGCCTGCCAGCGCCTTGTCGAAAAACGGCAGCTCGTCACAGAGGCGGCCCGTCTTCCCTCGAACGCCATCGGCGCTCGAGCACGTCACACGCTGGACCTTGCCCAACGTGAGTCGTTCGTTCTTCTCTTCGACCTGGACTCCGGCGGGGACCGAAGGCGCGAAACCAACCGGTGCTTCCTTGTCCTTCTCATCCTTCTTTTCGGACGGATTTCTGAGCAAGTAGAGCGGGATCGAAAGAAGGATCAGTGCGGCCAGCACCGCGAGAATCGCTTGCGGGCGAATCGGTCGATCGATTTGAGCCGATGATTTCACCCCGAGACGACGGATCGAAGGCTCGCTCGGCGCGGAGGGGAAATTGGGACGGGGCGGGCCGGGCATCGAACGACTCCCCGATCAAAACTCGAGGAGTTTCTCGACGGATTGGTCCGGATCGACCGATACCACACCGGCCACGAGCTCGAGAGATTCGGGCATGAGGCCCTGAACTTGGGCCACGACCTGCTCCACGACGTGCCTGGCCTCTTCAATGCCTGGGCCGAGCATCCCGACGGCGAACTTCAGGTGCGCGGCGCGGCCAGCTACGGCCGGAACCATTGCAATCATCATCATCTCCGTGAGCTCGACGACCCGCTGTGCGACCCGCCGGAGCGCGAGCATTTCCAGAATCGTGGGACGCTCGTTCTGAGAGCTGCGCGGCCCACGGATGTGGTAACGCGCGAGGGAGAAAGACGTGCCCGTCCAGCGGGCAAAAGCCACTTCCTCCGAGAGCGACTTCAGCAGGTACGGCTTGTGGAGGAGCCCGGTCAGGCCGTCGTGACGAACGAGGTACTCCTTGGCTCGCTCATGCTGGGGGCTGCGGGATTGGAAACTGATGAGTTTGACCCGGCATTCGCCGAGCTGGGCTTCGGCGCCGTGAAGGAGGCTCAGACGCTTCTTTCGATCATAGCTGTGGTCGGCGTAGGTTCCGTTGGTGCTGCCGAGATCCTCGATCATCCAGGTGCCGGATTGCCACTTGGCGACGGCGTGCGCGCCCGAGACGGTTGCCTCGGGCAATACGAGATCTTGGTCCCCTCGCCGCCCTATCGTGATCGTCGGCTTGTTGAGAGGGAAGAGCGTACCCGCGGATTCCTTGGCGTTGGTACAGTAGGTGACGAGCAACGATTGGGCGTCGGGATGAAATGTCTCGACGTGAGACCGTCCCAGGGGCGTCCCGGGCGCAATCCGCTCGCGCGGGATTTGCATTTGACTCGTGGTGAGCTGCACGGGATTGAAGAAGCGCATCCGCTTCGCGCTGGGGCGCATCTGGGGATCGTCCGAGATGCAGCGGAAGATCTGCTTGATTTCGTCGACCGAGAGCGAGGCTGGCACGTCGAACATGATCTGCGACCTCATCGGCTTCTGCCGCGGTTTGGCTCCCGGCTCCGGTACTCGGCAGGTCCACATTTCCCAAAGAGTGAGTCCGAGCGCGTACAAATCGTCCTCGGTGCTCGCTCCGCCCGATCGCAATCGCTCAGGCGCCATGTAGTTGGGAGTCCCCCCGTCCGGCGGCGCTCCCGGGCGTCGGGCGCCAAGACGCGCGCGCTCCTGGGCGAAGCCGAAGTCGAGGATGATGGCGCGATCCTTCGTCACCATCACGTTCCCAGGCTTCAAATCTCCGTGCACGAGGCCCTGAGCATGAATGGCGGCGAGGCCCGCGCACGTCTCACTCGCGATCTTTCGGAACTCGTCGGCGCTGTAGCCACCCTGTGCCTTCCGCCGACGAATGTGGGTGTGAAGAGTCTGACCGTTGATGTGCTCCATCACGAGGATCGGTCCCCAAGGGCTCGGAGCCAGGTCATGCACACGACAGACGTTCGGATGGCTCACCGAGCGCGCGAGCAAGAGTTCTTGACGGAGCGCCTCATCGTCCCCCGGCATGCGCGACTCCTCGCGCACCACTTTCAGCGCCAACGGCTCCTGAGTGCTCCGATCGTAGGCCAAAAAGACCTCCCCCATCCCGCCTTTGCCGAGACTCTGACGGATCTCGTAGCGATCATTGACAAGGGAGCCGGGCCCCAGGGGAGGAGGTGTCTTTTCGTCGCGCATTCGGGCTCGTCACCTGCACCGCGTCGGGCAGATTTTCTAAGAGGGTCGCGGATTTAGCCCACGCGCGCAACGTCGTAGGAGCGGAGATCCTGTCGTTTTTCTCGCGTGGGCGGAGCACGAGACCGGGCCCTCGGATTTCCCGAGGAATATTCGCGAAATCCGCTTCTGTGTGACGACCCGACACGCCTGGCTCTTGGGCCAGTCGGTGGTCCATTGGACATATAAGCGAGGCTTTGGTACTCGCCACACCGGTGTCTGGCACCCCCAGGCGCCCTTCGAGCAAGGCGTGATTTTCGTGCTCCGGGATCGGGGCGCGTGAATTTGGGAAGTCGGTGAAGATCCGACGCGGCCCCCGCCACTGTAACCGAGGACGAACGCGAGGCTTCTCATCAGGAGGGGCAACCACTCTTGGGTCTGACCCAGGGGGAAGGAACTCGCGGGAGGATGATCCGGAAGCCAGGAGACCGGCCTGTTCGAAGTTGTCTCCCCTGGGAGGGGGCGGCAAATCAGCGACACCGCGGGGCGCGGTGACCAGCTCATGCCAAAGCGCATCATTCTGGCTCACCACGTTCGCACGTCGCGTCACAACCAAGCGGGCCGGGGTGGCCCACCACTGTGAGACAAACGATGAAGCGACTACTGATGATGGCAGCCCTCGCCTCGACCCCGGCCTGGATGGCCGCGTGCGGGAGCGATGACGAGGATTCGAACGCCCCCGGCGATGGTGACGGCGACGGCGACGGTGATGGCGACGGCGACGGCGACGGCGACGGCGATGGCGACGGCGATGGCGACGGCGATGGTGACGGCGACGGCGACGGCGACGGCGATGGTGACGGCGACGGCGATGGCGACTCCGCTCCCGAATGTTCTGATGAACCCTTCGACCCGGCTTCGGGGGGTGCAGGCGGCGGCGGCGGCGCGCCGGGCGCATCTTGCGAAGCCCCACGCGAACCCGAGGCGAACATCGAGATCGCAGGGGAGTACACCGATCAATACGACTCGCAGATCGAGATCGCGGACGACGAGATCCGCCTAGGTAGCTCGACCTACATCCTGACCATCGTCAACAATGACGAGAACTACGCGGTAGCGTTGAACGCGGAAGCAAACGAATGGAATCCTTGCACCTTCAGCACCTTCGTTTGGCACCAAACGGATGAGGATTTGTATTACTGTCAGTCACCGTACGCTGCGGCTACGGAATGCGACGCCATGGAAGCAGACCGTCCGGATCACGAGGATCTCGACGGCGGGTGTGGAGGTTTCGCGTGGAGTCAGCTGATAGAGGACTGACGGCGCACTCCGAGTGAGCGAAAGCACAACTCGAACGAAAACACCTTTTCGAAACAGAAAGCCCCGCGACCGGAAACTGGCGCGGGGCTAATTTTGTGTCACATTAAATATAGGAACGTAGACGCCACATCCGCTGTACCTAGAAAGGAGGTCCGACATGACGTCGCGCATTCGACATCCATCATCTTCCGAAGCCGGCCTCCGCCGCCTGCGTTGGGTGAGCGCGATCCTCCTAGGCTCGGTGCTTTCCATGGGCACGTCGGGTTGCGCAAAGAGCCCGCAGAAGCCCCCCGAGGCTCCCCTCAAGCAAGCCAAGAAGGACTCGCGTCTCGACGAACAGGAGCAGCCGGATGTCGAGAGGCGGCACCTGGCGCCGCCCCCGGCCTATGGCAACAAGGTCGTGATGGCTGCAGACGAGCGGACCACGACTTCCGAATTCTGAGCGGCGCGCTTCACTCAATCGCGAACGTATGCGGGCAGGCGGGTCCAGGACACGCCCCCTCGATTGTCGCGAACGGCGGCCCAGATCCTGAGGGGGCCTGGATCTTTGGGCGCGAGGATGGCGCTGCCGTAGTCGGACTGCCACCCCTGCGTCGCATCGTTGACGAGCCGCAGTGGGGCGCTGACGTTCCCGCGATCCACGAAGTAGCTCACCCAGAGGGACTCCTCGAGCTGAGCACCGTATGCGAGTTCGGCGAACGAATCCCCCTCCGCAGAGTCTGGATCGATGAGCACGGTCATGTCCGTACCAGGGCAGAGTCCCACTTCCCCATCGTCCTCGCACACCTCGAGACAAGCGATTCCGTCCTCGCACCCCTCGAGTTCGGATGCCTCGAACGGGGCATCACATTGCTCGTCGATACAATCGACCTCGACGCGCTGTCCGTCGACCTCGAAACCCGTGATGATTGGGTTCTCGTTCCGCAGGTTTTCGTAAATTAGAATCGTCGAATACCCCACCACGAAGTCCTCTGGGCCGAGTTCGTTTCCATCCTCGTCCAGACAGCGGGGGATCAACGCCTCGCCAGCTCCCGCCCCGCTCAGGGCCTCTTCGTTCAACATACCTCCGCTGACGAGAGCACCGTCGAGTCGTCCCGCGCACACTCCGTAAAATACGAAAGCGCTGCCCTGCCTGGGTAGGCTCGGGTCAATGAGGGAGTCCCGCAGAGAATCCTCGGGAATATCGATGGCGAAGGAGCTCGAGTTGTTGACGAATTGAGCTCCAACCTCCTGGTTGGGAGGCTCGGACAAGCACTGAGAGAAGAGGTCTCCAGGGGGGTTCACACACCAAAACGCGAAGAACGTTTCCACCTCTCTCTCGTCGTCGAGCCCCGCTTCGTACAGCATGTGAAGCTCAACGCGCTCTCCAGGGCGGGCATACGGAGCGCTCTTGCGCACACCGATGATGCGCAGAGTTTCCACACGACTGATCGGATCGAGCTCTGGTCCGCATCCGACCGTTGAGAGTGCCATCAGCGCGAGGAGCGCGAAGCTTTCGGGTTTTCGGAGAAGTTGCATCAAAATTCCCCTCTCAGGCCGAGGCTGGGCAAGATGGGCAGGCCGGTCTGAAATGCCTCTTGGCTGAAGTTGTAGTTGTAGAGCAGACCTTCCTTGGCGGCATTGTTGTAGACGTTTTGGATGTCTACGTAGGTCGAAAGCCGCCAGGTCTCGAATTGCCAGAGCTTGTCGACACGAACGTCCAGCTGGTGGAAAATCGGGAGCCTTCTACTGAAGGGCTCTCCTTGAAGCGGCACATAGCTGCCCGCATCTCCCGAATAAATTGACGGAAGGGTGTCGGGGTTGGCCACCGGCGTCACGAGGGGTCCGCTGACGATGCGAAATCTGGAGCCGATTTCCCAACCACGCCCGAGCCGATAGCTACCCAGCATGATGAGATTGTGGGTTTGGTCGAACTCGAACTTGCGCAGGTCGCAGCCGTCGCAGTCGCTGCGCAGGCTCTGGCTGAGGGTGTAGGTGATCCACCCGAAGAAGCGTTCGTCGGCCTTGTATTTGAGGAACGTTTCCATGCCGATGACTCGACCGCTCCCCTGATTGTCGTAGACGAACACCCCCATCGAGTCGGGGTTTCGACTCACCGAGTTGTAGAAGTCCTTGTAGTAGCCCTCGATGGAGAGCTGGATCTTCTGGGTCACGTCCTGCTCGACCCCGAGCGAATAATGGATTGATTGGTTGGACTCGATCCCCGGGGTCCCGAAAATCGAGTCCGTTTCCTGGAACTGAGGCGGCTGGGAGTATTTTCCGACGCCGCCCTTCAGGGTCGTGCCCAGCGGTTTCCCGAACCATGCCTCCTCCTCGGGGAGGATGAGCTTGTAGCGCGCGTTCAAACGCGGGTTGAGGTCCGCATGACCGCTGTCTCGCGCGTAGTCGAGACGTACACCGGGTACGACGCGAAGCCGTGGATGCGGCTGCCATTCGACGTCGGTGTACCAGGCTGGCCGAAAGAGGGTTCCGCTAGAGCTGGTCTCGAGGGGGATCGCCGTTGCAAACGGCCCGGCGGCGACCTCGCCTGGTCGGGGCGGTGGGGGTGCCCGCACGAAGACGTCGAACGCGCCGGTTTGAAAATCGAGGCCCACGTTGACCTTAGCGGTTTCGTGGACGCGATGGCCGATCTCACTTCGAATGTCGACCGGATAGTTGACGAGTTCGAACTGTAGGTTTCCGCCGAGCTGAAAGTCGATGGTCTGCCTTCCGACCGAGACCATCGTGTCGATGTTCGTGTCCCGAGTCAGAGCCTTTTGATACAGCGTCTGGAACCGGTAGAAAGACGTGCCGAAGCGCAAGTTGCCGCCGAAACCGGGGTCTTGGGCTGCCGGATTGTTGATCAGAAGCTCGAGACGATCGTCCGAGCCGAAGAACCTGAAGCTCAGCTTGTCGTTCGGGCCCTTGTTCCGTTCGACGATCGCTTGATAGTCATAGTAGACGGGCGCCGAGGTCACGTTCGAGCCAGCTTCTTCAAGCACCGGCTTGAGCCACGTGTCGACCCAGCTGCGCCGACCTGCCAGCGCAAAACTCCAGTCCTTGGAGCCAAATACCGGACCTTGGACGAGGGCTCTCGTATCGATCAGGTCGGCTTGAAGAAGCCCGTGATAGCAGCCCTCGCGGTCGGTGGCCGCACCGTAGTCGCCGTAGCACTCGGTATTCGGCTTCCGCAGGGCAGCGTCGACGATGCCGCCTCGAAATCGACCATAGCGCACCGAGAAGTTTCCAGGGTAGAAGTCGAGCTGATCGAGAAGTTCGGTGGGGACCACGCTGGAAAGCCCTCCGAAGTGATAGATCAGCGGAACCTCCGTCCCGTCGATGAACGTGCCCGTTTCCTCCGGCGCGGAACCGCGAACGATGAGAAGCCCGGCGAGACCTGGTGGACGGGCAACACCCGGCAAGCTCTGAATAGACCGCAAAGCGTCGCCCGACGTGCCCGGAATGCGCTGGATCTCCCGCCGTTCGAGAGTCCGACGGGTCACCTCGCGCGGCGGGCGCTCGCCTCGAACGAAGACTTCCGTCTCGGTGGACTCAGGCAGGATTCGAAACGTGATCTCCGTCGCCTCACCCGCCACGACCCTTTCTTCGGACTCGATTGGGACGAATCCCTCCGGCGCGATGCGGAGATCGTACACCCCCGGCGCCATCGCTTCGAGGCGCCACTTCCCTTCGGCGTCGGTGACGGTTTCGTATTCCATCCCCAGTCCATCGGTTACCTTGACGACGATACCTGGCAAGGGGGTCTCGCCGGACGCGAGGAGTAGAACACCACCGAGCTCCCCCACCCTGGGGGCCTCTTCGTCTGGCGTTTCAGTCTCCTCCGCGTCCTCGACAGGCTCTACGTCGTCGACGGAAAACACGTACTCGAATCCGATCCGCACTGCCCGTGGCTCTCCCTTCACGAGGGCTGGAGAGAACTCGAGCCCGAGCGCCGCCTTCATCGCGGCTTCGTCGAAACCGTTCCCTTTGGGTTCGATGACTTTGGGCTCGGTCACCGACCCGTCGACGTTGACGGTGATCTCGAGTCGAACCACCGCCTCGAGCCCCTGCTCGAACGCCGCCGGAGGATACTCAGGCGGTGAATACTTGGTCATCTGGGGCGGAATGACGTCGGGGATCTCGGCGTCATCCTCGTCAGCAGTCGCGTCCGGTTCGTCCTGCGCGAAGACGACCTCGGTCGTCAGCGCTACCGAAAGGAGCAGAGCGGAGGCCGCGAGTATGCGGACGTTCCGGTGAATCGATGATCGAGCTGGAGTCTCGAGAAGGAGTCTGGACATCGGGAGGAGGCTCACTCGCGCATCGGGAGAGGATTACGAGATGCCGTTTTAGTCACAAAGGGCGCCGGGGCAATGTGACTCGAATGGGCCAAAAATGCAGCGGTTTCGGCCCGGCCGTCGACTCGACCAGTCGAGCCGGCTTTGCTACCAAGCCGTCGGCTCGATGATGCGTATTGCAACTTGGAACGTCAATTCAATCCGCGCTCGCTTGGACCACGTCAACGATTGGCTCCGTTCGCGCGAACCCGATGTCCTATGTCTTCAGGAGACGAAGGTCGTCGACTCCGAGTTCCCCACGGACACGTTCTCGCGACTCGGTTACGAAACAGTGAGGATAGGACAGCGAACGTACAACGGGGTCGCGCTGATTTCACGGCATCCAATCGAAGACGTTCACTACGGACTTCTGGGCTCGAACCCCAAGCAGGATGCTCGACTCATTTCGGGGAACATCGGCGGGGTCCGAGTACTCTCCGCTTACGTGCCCAACGGCAAGAATCTTGATTCGCCTTCCTACCCCGAGAAACTCGAGTGGCTCGGCCGACTCCGCGAGAATCTCGACGCGACATGCGACCCGGACAACCCCCTCGTACTGGCAGGCGACTTCAACATCGCGCGCGACGATCGGGACGTCTTCGACGCCGAAGCGATGGCAGGGAAAATCCATTTTTCGCCCCCCGAGCACGAGGCGCTCGACCGAGTAGTGGCGTTTGGACTCGAAGACTGCTTTCGCAAGCGCAACGACGAGGGCGGTCATTTCAGCTGGTGGGACTACCGAATGGGAGCCTTCCGCAGGAACCGTGGCCTCAGGATCGACTATCTATTCGCAACGCGAAGTGTGACTGACCGTCTCACCCACGCCACGATCGACCGGGAGCCGCGTAGTTGGGAAAAGCCATCCGACCACGCGCCCGTCGTCATCGAGTTCGATTTTCCGTAGGGAAGAGCTTCGAAAGTCGCGGCAGTGCGCCGACTGAAGCGCGCCCCATCTCGAAGTAGTGAGCAAGGGATGACTCACCATCCAATACTCGTTTGACCCTAAGATACGCTGGCAGATAGATGCTCTCGCGCGCTAGGCCGCCGCCCCGAAGGAGACGACATACCGTACCGGCAAGCGCCTCTGCTTCGACCTCGTCATCGAGGGCACGATTCACCTCCCCGAGAAGTCCGGCCACGCCCGATCGGCGAAATGCGAGGGCAAGTCGGAATCGAAGCGCGAGCTCGCGCTTCCGTCGGGGCCCCAAGAGACCACGTTTTTCCTCCAACCACACCGCCCAACCCTCTTCGTCCGTTGCGCATCCAGCTGTCCCAATTAGAAACGGCGGCGGGACCGTGTCGGCCCTCAAGCGCGGCAAGAGGTGCCCCTCGACTTCATGCACCCACAGCCGTTCGGCCTCCAGCACGCTCACTCGCGCGCCCTTTCTCACGTACAGGTGTGCTCCCCCCACCGCGCACAGAGAGGCTAGTTCCCGCTCCATCACGACGCACCGCTTCCCGAGGGGTCCTAGCGCTCGGAGCTTGTGCTCGAAAGCGGACGCCAGAAGGACCCGCCTTGTATCGGACTCGGGGCCGTCCTCTGCTCCTATCCACACTTTGGCGAGGGCTTCGCCTGTCTCGAGATCAACCTCGGTGAGACCAAAGCGACGTTGAGCTAGTTCGGCGAAGCCGGGGCGCCCGCACTGTCGGAGCATCGTGACCTCGAGCTCGAGTTCATCCAAACGCTCGGTGAGGAGCGCGGCCATCTCGCTTTGCACGGCATCGTCCGAGGATAAGCCCGAGATGACGATTCGAGCTGCACTCAAAGTTGCCGAGACGAGGGTTGCACGCTCCTGACGTTCGTGCTCGTCGCCGAAGCGAAATTCGGGGACGGCCGCACGACCATGGCGGTACGAGTCCTCGAGACGCTGTCGTTCCGCGCGAAAGTTGTGGGGCAGGAGCGAATCGATGAGGCGCAGCTTCGATTCGGCTTCTACCAGGCTCCTCTGAAGCGAATGGAGGCTCTTCGGAAACGTGCTCACGAGCCCCTGCCATCGTGCCGCGTTGGTCGCACGACTAGAGCTTGCTTGCCGCGAGGTTCGACAGCTCGCTGCGCTCGCCTTTCGTCAGACGAATGTGCCCCGCGATGCTTTCGTTCTTCAAACGGTCGGCAAGCACGGACAGGCCGTTGCTCGTTGCGTCGACGTAGGGATTGTCGATCTGGTAAGGGTCCCCCGTCATCACGATCTTCGTCCCTTCGCCACAACGAGTCACCACCGTCTTCACCTCGTGAGGCGTCAGATTCTGCGCTTCGTCGACGATCACGAACTGCTGGGGAAGGCTGCGACCACGAATGTAGGTCAGCGGCTCCACCTGGATTTGTCCGGAGTCGAGCAGCTCTTCGAAGCCGCGGAAGTTCCTGCGACGTCCGCCACCTGCGATGAGGAGGAACTCGAGGTTGTCGTAGAGAGGCTGCATCCAGGGCCCCAGTTTCTCATCGACGTCACCCGGTAGGAATCCGATGTCACGTCCCATGGGCATCACTGGACGGCTGATGAGGAGGCGCGAGTAGGCGCCGTCCTCGACGACTCGAGAAAGGCCAGCGGCGAGCGCGAGAAGAGTCTTGCCCGTGCCCGCCATGCCCATCAGGCTGACGAGCTGGATCTTGTCGTCGAGCAACAGATCGAGAGCGAAGGATTGCTCGCGGTTGCGCGGCCTGATCCCGGCCACCCCCTCTCGGGGCGTGATGAGCGCGCGGAAGACCTTCTTCCCCGCATCGTAACGCGCAAGCCCCGTCCGATCGTGCGGACCAGCACCGCGGAGCATCACGGAACCGTTGGCTGGAAGGTTGTGCTCGTCCTCCGGCTCGAGTTCCCCAACCTTGAAGAATTTCTCGAGGCCATCCTTGGAAACGACGATTTCGCTCACCGAGTGCTCGATCGAGCCCATGTCTACGGTTTGATTCTCGTAGCTCTCGGTACGGAGCCCGAGCGCATCTGCACGGATGCGCAGCGATACGTCCATGGTGACGAAGATAGTCGGCTTTTCCAGATTTGCGTCCCGAAGGTCGAGCGCCGTCTGGAGGATGGCGTGATCCCCGGAAGTCGGATTGAGTGCGATCGAAAGCACCGGCTTCTTGGGAGGGACATGGACGCAGAGGCTACCGCCTTCGCCCACCGGCACGCCGTCCGAGAGGCAACCGCCGGCTTCTCGGAGCGAGTCGAGGTTTCGCACTACGGTGCGCGCGTTGCGACCCCGCTCACTCGAGTCGCGCTTGAATGTGTCGATCTCCTCGATGACGTAGATGGGGATGAACAGGTCGTTGTCCTCGAACTTGAATATCGACTGCGGGTCGTGCAGGAGCACATTGGTGTCGAGGACGTAATTTTTTTTCATTCGGATCTATTCTCCCGGATGGCGGGAAAGCCAAGCACGTCGATTTGCTCGAGCCGCATCTTTCCAGCCCTCCTTTCGCGATAGCCGTCCGGTCTAGCTCTGGCAACGTCGCACCGCGGCCCCCTTTTCGACAAGGGCGAGGGTCATTAGCGTGACGGCGGTGAATCGAACGCCCCAGAGCTGGCTCCTGCCAACCGCCCTCGTGGGATACGTCGCCCTTGCCTCGGCAAGCGGCCAGGGGAAGTTGTTCACTTGGCTCGTGCTCTTGGCCCCAATCGCGGTGGCGCTCATGCTGCGCTACGTCGCGCGGCGCGACGAAGGGGGGCTCTTGGCCACCGCGCCAGAGGGGATCCGCAACGTGGTCATAGGAACCGGTCTCTTCGTCGCAGCCGCTTCGGGACCTCACGATAGCGCCGCGCTGCGAGCCGCCGCAGGTCTTGCCCAAGCTCTCGTCACGGCCGGTACGCTGCTCGCCGTCGCGCGTCTCGACCCTCCTGCGGGACTCCTTCAGGGTCACCCCGCTGCGCGGTCGCTAGATGCACTGGCCCTCGCCGTCGTCGTGTGGACGGCCGCGACGAGCGCAGCCTTGCTCCGGGCTCTTGCACCGACACTCTACCCGCTCGACCCGATTGCACTGGATAGTGCTTTCATCTTCGGCGCACTCGGGAGCCTTCTACTATTGTGTGCTTCCCTACTGAGAACGCGTTGGTTGCGTGGGCTCGAGATGGGCGTTGGCGATCGCGCTCAAGCAGCGCTCTCCCTGGCCATCGCTGGAACGATCGTCGGCGCTGGTTCGGGCTTCGTCAGAATGGCCACGTCCGATCGCATCGCAGGAAGTACGCTGGTAGCCACCTGCGTCGCCATCACTCTTTGCCTTTCGGCTCCGAGCGCCAGCCAGGTGACTCGTGCGGTGCGAGGTTTCTTGGCCCTCTTGGTGGTCGGCACTCCCGTTGCGCTCACGGGCGCTTGGCTCGCCATGCAAAACCCAAAGTCCCCCGCCGCGATCGCGCTGGGGGTTGCGGCCGCTGGCATGGGGGTCGGACTCCTTGCACACCGCGTCGCAACCCCGCTCGGCCCGGAAGGCTCGAGGTGGCTCGACGCCATCACTCGGGCGATGGACGCCGCGCTCCACCCGCAGCCGGAAATGGGGATCCGAGCTGCGCTTTCGGAGCTTCGCAAGGCCGAGCCGACGAGCAAGTCCCGTCCCGAAGTGTTCCGCGCCGACCCCCTCGGTCTCTTGTCCGTCGACATCGCAGGATACTTGACCGAGCAGCCAGCAGAATACCCGGCCGGGGTGGAGAGCCTCGCGGAAAACGAACCTTCCAAGACGCTGCGCGTAGAAACGATCCTCGCAGCTCAGGTTCGAAGACCCGAGGTTCGACCGCTCGTGACTTGGTTCGAAGCTCACCGCGCGAAAACGGCGACCGTGCTGCTCGACGAAGTGGGACCCGTCGGGCTGCTCGTGTTGCCGCGAGGCCAGCGCACCTCCCACCTCTCGATGGAGGAGGCCGTCCTTCTCGAGAAACTCTCACACCGCCTGGCGGGTCTGATCAGCGTCACCGCCTCGCTGCGACGGGCTCGGACCCGGGAACTCGAATACCGCAAGCAGGCTCTCAGTGCCGATGAAAAGGCCGAGAAACTCTCGCTGAGACTCCAGGAGGAGCACCGGAGCGACCGCACTGAAGCGGAAGCGCGAGCCGAGATCCTCAAGGCGGCGGCCCACAGCCCGGCAGCCCAGATCAAGCTGCAAGAAATCGAAGACCACTGTCTCTCCCCCAGCCTCGAGCTGAGGACACCACTCGGAGTCGATCCGATCCCCTGGGCCGCTCACGCGCATCTTCGACGGGAACCATCTCCTCGGCCTCTCGTCGTGGTCGATTGCGCTCAGCGGAGCGTTCGCACGAGCCCACCTTGGCCCCTTGATTCCGAAACAGCCCCATGGAGTCGAGCCGAAGAAGGAACTCTCGTCTTGGTCACCCCAAGCGCCTTGTCCGAAGAAGCCCAATTGCGACTTGGAGAGGCTCTCGAAGTGACGCGCCCCCCCTTCGTGGTTTCCTGTACGACTGGTTCGACGGCGCTCGTCCCACGCCTGAAGCGACAACTCCAGGGCCCAGTCGTCACGCTGCCGACCCTTGCCGAGCGCGCCGAGGACATCCAGGCCCTCGTGATAAGCGAGCTGGCGCAACTCGGTCTGACCCACCGCGGAACGCCCTTCGGAATAGAGAAGGCGGCCCTTTATCGAATCATTCAACGAGCGTACCCGGGCAATGACGCCGAGCTGAAAGGGCTGCTCGCGGCAATCGCGGGTCACGCGGCGGGTGAGCGCATCACGACGGCGGACCTCGATGCAGCCCTCGGTGCGGTGGAATCCGAGCCGCCTCCCGAGGTTGAAGCCGCGCGAACGCGGAGCCGTCTCCCTCCCCGCACGCGCCGGCCTTGAAACGCGGGATGGCCGCTCTGCGCCGGCAGATCGTGCGCCCCAACACACTGGCAGACGCAAGAGTTGCCCCCCTTGCGCGAACGCTTGGAAGAGGTTCCCAAAACCAGGCCGCTTCTTGGCGAATCGCGCAGGCACAACGGAGCGCACGATGGTGCACTCCTTGCACGTATAAAGGTATGACGAAACCTATCCCCGCCATCGCGAAGTACATGACGACCGTCCCTCACTCGGTGGGCGACGAGCAGACCTTGTCCCGGGCTGCATCGATCATGAGAGAGAATGGAATCCGACATCTTCCTGTCCTGCGCGGAGGTAAGCTTCTCGGGATCCTCACGGACAGAGACATCCGACTGATCGAATCCCTGGAAGGGTTCGACGCAAGCGACCTCGCCGTTGCCGAGGCAATGTCAGAAGAGCCTTACGCAGTCGATCCCGAGACTCCACTCGACGAAGTGGTTGCGGAGATGGCGGAGCGAAAGTACGGCTCCGCAGTCGTCGTACAGAACAAAAAAGTGGTAGGGATTTTCACGACCGTGGACGCCTGCCGCGCCCTGAGCGAACTCCTCCGGACACGGCTCAAGTAGGGTCACCGGGGCCAGAAATAAGTTCTGCTGGAATCGGGTCCCCAGCCCATTTGACCGACTCTACGGGGCTCTCGGCGAGAAAAATAGGGGGAACACGCACCCTGGACCCCGTCTCTTTGCCCAGGGTGCGTCTTCCGTACAGGCCGTTCCCAGAGCCTGCACCTAGGAGTACGGTGAGACACCGTGGAACTTCCCATCCAATTCGACGGCCCGGTAGAGGGGCGCTTCGTGATGGAATACCCAGTTGGCGAAGGTGCGGCCGGCATGGTTTTTCGGGCCTTCGACCTAAAACACAAGCGCCCCATCGCCCTGAAGGTCTTTCATCCGAGCCCCGAACCGCCAGACGAGGAGGGCATGACTCCGGGCGAACGGGCGGCACATGCAGAACGCGATCTGCTGATTGGCATTGGTCACCCGGGCATCATCGAGGTCCTCGAGGCGGGCTACTCCGAGGATCTCGACCGGGCGTACTTGGTCATGGAGTGGATCGACGGACGTGAGCTCGGTAGGCACCATCAATCGAGTCCGCTCGGCGTCCGCGAGATCATTGGTGTCGGAGTTCTCCTAGCGCGCGCGCTGTCGAAGCTCGGGGCCTTGGGCATCGTTCACCGCGACCTCAAACCGGGGAACATTTTGCTCCGGCGCCGCCCCCCGGGAGACGAGCTCGTCCCCGAGCTCGAAGTCGAACCGGTCCTGATCGATTTCGGAATCGCCACCCGAGCCAACGGTTCGCAACTTGGGGGGACTCCGGCCTACATGTCTCCGGAGCAAGCGAGTGGGGAACAAGAGGTCGACCACCGCTCCGATCTCTACTCGCTCGGCGCAACGCTCTTCGAGCTTCTGGTGGGTCGCCCACCCCACCAGGGCGCAAGCCCCCTGGCAACCCTGGCGCGGTTGGCAACGACCCCCGCCCCACGCGCCTCATCGTTCCGCGGAAACATTCCCCCCCGCCTCGACGACACGATCGACGCACTGCTCCAGACCGATCCGTCCGCCCGTCCCAAGGACGCCAATGAGGTCGTTCGACTTCTCGAGCTTTGTTTGGAGGAAGAAATCCCCGACAGCTTCATCGAACGCGAGGCATCGAGTCGACTCGGAACAGGAACGACGCGTCTGGTGACGACGATCGTCGGAATGGGCCTCAAAGGCCCCGAACAACAAAAAGCCGTCCTGAAACAGCTGCGTCAGGCGGGCGCGGAAGCCGTACGCCTGGGCTCGGACGCGGTCGTGGCACACTTGGGCGTCACACGAGCAACCGGAGGCGAAGCGAGAGCCGCCGTCGAACTGGCTCGGTTCCTCTCATCGAAGGGCGCCGCAGTCGGTATCGCCAGCGGCCGGGCTCGCCTGCAGGGAGCCGAGGGCGGCAAGGTTCGTCCGGTCGGCGAAGTCGTCGACCGTGCCGCAACGTTGGCTCGTGAAGCCCGCGCTCCCGAGGTCATCGCCGACGCCACGACCTCCGAGCTAGGTCGGGGACGATTCGAATTCCGTCGGCGAGGTGACGGTTCTGCATTCGTCGGGAGCGTCTTGACCCAGCATCCAGGAGACATGTCGGGCGGAGCTCCGTTCGTAGGGCGAGACGCCGAGCTGGCGCAGATCCTGACAGCGTACGGACGCAGCGTGTCAGAGGGCAATTCGATGGTCGTCAGCGTCTGCGGCCCACCTGGAATCGGCAAGAGCCGTCTACAACGCGAGTGCATTGCGCGTGTCTCTGGCGGGGCGGAGCCACCCCGCGTGATCGTCCAACGAAGCGACGCCTACGGAAGACGCCACATTCTCGGCGCCGCGGCTGACATCCTCCGTACCATCATGGAGCTTCCTCGCGGAGCGGATCCGGACCAAATCGAGGCGGCGATCGTCGAAAGGCTCGGCCCCGAGACCATGAGCGAACTGTCGCGCGAAAACCGTCAGCTTTTGGCGGGTTTACTAGGTGGCGCAGAAGCGCCCTCTGGTTTCGATCCGGCCGGTTCGCGCGACGCATTGTGGCTGGCGATGACTGACCTGGTGACGCGTGTCCTGTCCAACGAAACCGTCGTACTGGTAGCCGAGGACCTGCAATGGGCGGATACGGAGTCGATCGCTTGGATCGAGCACTTGTTGGGTCGGTCCAGCCGACATCCTCTTTTCGTCTTGGCCTGCGTGAGACCCTCGTTCTGGGAAGACGACACCGACCGCTTCTCGTCGCGCGATCACCTTCGCATCGACCTCCGTCCCATCTCCAACAAGGCCGTCTCCATCATCGCCGAGGCCGTGCTCGGTGAGCGAGCTACCCCTGAACAGATCGAAGGAATCTCCGCACAGGCGGGCGGCTCCCCCCTTTTCGCGGAAGAGCTGGCGCGGTTAGCCGCGACTGGCAAGAA
This sequence comes from uncultured Polyangiaceae bacterium, assembly GCA_965652275.1. Classification (GTDB taxonomy): domain Bacteria; phylum Myxococcota_A; class Polyangia; order Polyangiales; family Polyangiaceae; genus NIC37A-2. The sequence continues at coordinate 171,470 of CBFGUR010000001.1, forward strand.
CGCCAAGCAGGCCCCGACCATCGAGGCAGCAATCCAAGCGAGTCTCGACAGCCTCGAGCGTGAACCGCTACAAGCACTCGAGTACCTGAGCGTGCTCGGTCAGTCCTGTTGGGATGCCGCCCTCAAGTCATTTGGGGTGTCCAAGGTCGGGCCCGTGATGAGAAAACTGGTCGCCCAAGACGTGCTCGTCCTCCAAAGCAGCAGCCGGTTCCCCGAGACCCAAGAGTACACCTTCAAGCACGCTCTGGTACGCGACGTCGCGTACTCGTCCCTCACAGAGGAAACGAAAAAGAAGCTGCACGCGATGGCGGGACATTTCCTGGCGGAGATGGGCGAAGACGCAGCCACGGTGGCGGGTCATCTCGACTTGGGGCAACAGCACACGTTGGCTGCTGCCTATTGGGAAAAGGCCGCCCAACGCGCCCTGGCCGCCAATGCTTTGGGCGACGCACTCAACATGGCCGAACGCGCCCTCGATTTCTCGGAAACTAGCGAGGACTCCTTCCGGCGCGCGAGCTACCTGGACGACGCCCACAGTCGTCTGGATCCGCGGGCCTCGGATCGCGAAACGGCTATCTCCGCGATGGAGACCGCCGCCTACGACGAGGCGACCAGAATCCGAGCGCAAGGAGCGCGAGCACGATACGACGACGCTCGCGGGACGGGACTCAACGTCAACGAACGTCTGGCGGAGGCCCGAGACGCAGCTGAGCGCCTAGGACTGACCGAGGAGGTGGCGCGCTGCAGCGCAACGCTGGCGTCCCGCGCTGCGTATGCCGGTGACTTCGATACCGCGGAAACCGAAGCGCAACGGCTTCTCGACCTTTCCCTCCACCGAGTCCACGGAGCTCGAGTGGACGCCTATCAGACCCTGGCCATCATCCGCCAAGCAAAAGGTGCCGTTTCCGCCTCGCTCGATGCACGGAAAAGTGCCGTGGCCGCAGCGGGTGACGCCGGTCTGCGCGAACGCGAAGCAATGCTCACGACGAACTTGGGGTTCGCGCTATCGACCGTCGGCGCTCGCAAGGCCGCGAGGGAGGCACTCGAGCGTGGATTGCTCGTCGCGGAACACATTGGTAGCCCAGGTGCCACGCGCCATGCGCAGATGAATCTCCTCGGCTGGGCAGGCCTTTATGGAACCGACCGCCGTCTCGACACCTTCCTCGGCGACACCCGCGCCGAAGCGGACGCCGCCGCCACCGGATACTGGACGTCGGCGGACAGAGCCAATCTCGGGATTCTGTACTACCGCGGCGTCGAGCTTCTGCGTAGTTCGACCAAGGCGACCAGACTTCGAGCCCTGACGCTCCTTCGAATGAGCGTCGAGGGCTATCGCGAGCTCGAACATCGCGACGTCCTTCCGGTCGCTCTAGGGATGTGGGCCGAGGCCGAACGCGTTTCCGGGAACCTCGAACGCGCCAACGAAATCGGCAGCGAGGCGGCGCAGCTCATTCTGGAGGGAGCGCCGAGTCTCCTCAACGAGACGCCAGTATTTCTCACCCTCTACAAGGTACGGACCGATCTCGGGGACACGGAGGGAGCCCGAGAAGCCTTGGCGACGAGCATCAAGCCTCTCCTGCGCAGGTTGAACGGGCTCGTGGGAAGCCCGTACGCAGCAACCTTCCTCACGCAGCTCCCGCAGAACGCTGAACTGGTAGCCGCCACGGACGCGGCGGGGCTTCTGCCCGACTCGGTGAATCGCATCCTCACGGATACGGCTCGCGTATAGCGGAATCAGACCCCCGTTTCCGGAGTGTCTAGAGCGGAGACTTCATCACCGTTGCCTGTCGACGAAGCGCTCCCGCGGGAGGGTCGCGCGCCTGGTCCAACGATAGGCGGACGCACGTCATCCTTCTCGACCGTTCCGTCCTTCATCCGGACGACACGCGGCATGCTTTCGGCGAAAGCGGGGTTATGAGTGACGACGACAATGGTCGTATTGTGAAGTCGATTGATCTCGAAGAACAGCTCGTGAACGGCATCGCCCGTCGTACTATCGAGGTTCCCGGTCGGTTCGTCGGCGAGGAGGAGCTTCGGTTCGAGAACGAGGGCCCGCGCGACTGCGACGCGCTGTTGTTCCCCGCCGCTCATCTCGCCCGGTCTGTGGGTGGCGCGGTGCCCCACGCCCACTTCCTCGAGCAGGGCCTTGGCCCGCGGCTCGAGCTCCTTACGCTTTTTCCCCTGGATCATTCCGGGCAGCATGACGTTCTCCAGGGCGTCGAACTCCGGCAGCAAGTGGTGAAACTGAAAAACGAATCCGATCTCGCGGTTGCGAACCGCAGCTAGGCGGGTCCCGCTCATGGTCGTCAGTTCTTCACCCGAGAGTTGGATCTTGCCGCTCGTCGGGAGATCCAAGGTTCCGATGCAATGGAGCAGCGTGCTCTTGCCTGCGCCGGAGGGACCCACGATGGAGAGAAGCTCACCCTGCCCAATCCTGAGGTTGATGTCGCGCAACACTTCCAAGGTGCGCCCCATGTGTTCGAAGGATTTGCTCAGGCCCTCGATGTTCACCAAGGGTGCTTCATCCGCCTTCGAATCGTTTTCTGGTGCAGGTTGTTGATCAGCCATGGTTCCTCGTCGAGCTCACTCGTAGCGAATCCCATCCACGGGGGACAGACCGCTGGCCGCGCGAGCTGGGTATAGGGTAGCAAAGGTAGTAATGGCGAACGCACACACGGCAATCAACAGATAGTCACCCACGTCGACGTGTACCGGCAGCCGCTCGATGTAATACACCTCCGGGTCGAGGCTGATTCTGGCCTTTTCGAGACCGTACATGGATGCAAAGCCCGTGATTACACCAAAGAAGGTCCCCACCCCGCCGATCAACATCCCTTCGGTGAGAAAGAGCCTCAAGATGGTGCGATCGCTCGCGCCCATTGCCTTCATGATGGCGATTTCCTTGCTCTTCTCGGTCACCATCAGGAGCAGGGTGCAGATGATGCAGAAGCTGGCGACGGCAATCGCTATCGACAAAATGACGAAGGTGGCGAGCTTCTCGAGTTGTAGGGCGCTGAAAAGATTGCGGTTCATCTCCTTCCAATCGCGCACCTTCAGGTCGTCGCGCTCAATCACGTCGCGAATGCGGGGTGTCATGAGCTCGGTCTTGTCGACGTTCTCGACTCGCAAATCGACGGCGGTCACGAAGTGCTTCAAGTCGATGAGCTCTTGCGCTGCTTCGAGTGTCACGTAGGCATGACTGGAGTCGTACTCGTACATCCCCGTGTAGAAGATCCCCGCTACCCGAAACTTGCGCGACCGGGGCATGAGCCCCATGGGACCTAGGTCTCCCATGGGTGAAACGAGTGTGAGCTCATCACCGACGTAGGCGTGGAGATTCCGTGCGAGTTCCCGACCGAGCACGACTCCTGGGAACAGGTCCTCGGGAGCCTCGTCGGTGTCGTCGAGCTGCTCGTACTCAGGGCTCGGCCCTTTGAGAAATAGCTCCCCGTTCTTCCCAATCCCGATCGGGGTTTCTGGCGGAAGCAAACGAAGTTTGAGCGGATCGTCGAGGTAGTCGAAGCTACCGACTTCCATATTGTTGGGAACGTCGACGACCTTCCTGAACGACTTGGTGTCGATGCCCCGGAGCTGCACCCCAGCAGTGGTCGTGGAGCTCGAGGCCATGACCTCCCCGCCTGCAACCGCCGTCGCGGCAGCAACACCCTCCATGTTTCTGGTCTTCTCGAGGATCTCTCGCCAATACTCGAACCCCCCCGCGTCCGGTGATTCGATGCGAATGTTGGCGTTGTTGTTGAGGATCTTCGTCTTCAGATCGGCGCCAAACCCTCCCATGATGCTGATGACCGCACAAAGAGCGAAGGAGCTCAGAGCTACTCCCAGGATCGACAACAGGGAAATAATCGTCAAAAACCCGCTCTTTTTCGAACGCACATGGCGCGCGGCAACGAAGGAAATGAAGTCGCCTCGTTCGAACGAGTTCAGGACGGAAGGAACTGCCAGGGCGAGCAGGCACACCACCAAGCCCGTGACGCTCAGAGCAGCACCTGCCCGCACCGCCTGCTCCCAAAGGACGAAAACGCCCGCGCGGTGAGGTGGGAGCGCCAGCGTCCTATTGACCAGGATCGCCGCCAAGCCTCCGAAGTTGACGGCCGCCGCTGCGAGCAGCATCCGGGAATTGTTGCGAGACAGCTGGCGCACGAGCAGCATGATCATCAGGAAGGCGAAAAGTACCATCCCGACCGAGACGCCGATCTTGAACTCCTCGGGAAGATCCATCCAACGCTGCGTGAGCGACTCCTTCAATTCTCTACCCTCTCCCTCTTCCGTTCATGGTAGGGCGGCAAACGGTTTGGCCGATCGCCCTGAGGAAAGGCACGGAGACAGACAAATCCCGGCGCGGTCTCGAAGCCGAGCTCACTTCCTTGGGGAGAGCTTCGAAACCGCTCATCTTCAACTGGTGGTAGCACTACTTGGCCTCTGGGCGCAGAAGTGGAAAGGCGATCACGTCGCGGATTGAAGGAGCGCCCGTCAGCATCATGAGGAATCGGTCGATCCCCATGCCAAATCCAGCCGCCGGAGGCATTCCGTGCTCCAGCGCGCGGATGTAGTCCTCGTCGTAGTCCATCGTCTCATCCTCGCCGCGACTCTTCCGATCCACTTGATCACGGAAACGTGCCGCCTGGTCGTCGGGGTCATTCAGCTCGCTGAACGCGTTGCAAATCTCGCGACCGTCGACGAAAAGTTCGAACCGATCGACGAGATCCGGATTTGCGTCCTTGCGGCGGGCCAAAGGAGAAACGGCTGCGGGATGGTCCATGACGAATACCGGCACACTCTTTTCGCCCGACTCGCTGCGGTAGTCCTCGGGGAGAAATGGTTCCGCGAGGTATTCGTAGGCGACGAAATCCTGGTCTCCCCTGGTTTCGCAGACACCGAGTGCGCGCCGTAGGTTGCCCCAATCGATCTTTTTCGATCGTTCGGATACCGGCGCCCATTTCTTGACCAACTCGTCGCCCTGGGCCCTGCGATCGGCCGGCGTTTTCTCCTCGTGGAGGGCCAAGATGTCGTAGCTTTCAGCGACTTCTGACGGCAGCCCCGCCCTTTCGAGGGCCGTCAGTGTCGCGCTGGTTAGGGGCACACGAGCGAAGGGTTCAGTCAGCGTGAACGGACGCTCCGCTACCCACTTGTCGTAGAGCTCCGATTGGTGCCGCGCGGACATGCCCGCGCGCAGCTCGCCGTCCACGAACCGCATCATTTCCTCGGTCATCGTCATGAGCGTCTCGTAGGTCGCGTAGGACCAATAAAGCTCGATCATCGTGAACTCGGGATTGTGACGCGTACTGATGCCTTCGTTTCGGTAGCAGCGGGCGATCTCGTAAACCCGCTCCATGCCGCCCACCAAGAGTCGCTTGAGGTAGAGCTCTGGAGCGATGCGAAGAAACAGCTCCATGTCGAGCGCGTTGTGATGGGTCTTGAAAGGGCGCGCGGCCGCTCCACCGATGAGTGAATGGAGTGACGGGGTCTCGACCTCCGTGAAGGAGCGCTCGTCGAGATACTTCCGTATCCCCTTGAGGACGGTCGCGCGAGCCGCGATGACTTGCGCTACCTCGGGATTGGCGACCATGTCGGCGTACCGACGCCGGTAGCGAATGTCGACGTCGGTGAGTCCGTGCCACTTGTCAGCCGGGGGACGTAGCGCCTTCGTCAAGAGACGCAGGGCCGTAACTTGAATGCTGAGCTCCCCCGTCTTCGTGACGATGGCAGTCCCTTCCGCCTCGAGATGGTCGGCGACATCAATGTCCTTGAGGGCCTCGAAAGCGTCACCCAAGACGTCCTTCTTCGCAAAGAGCTGCAGCTCTCCCGACCCGTCTCGAAGCCGAAGGAAGCTTGCCTTCCCGAACCCGCGCCGTGCGACGAGACGACCGAAGACTCGATACGTGGTCCCGTGTGAGGTCGCTTCAACCTGCTCGGGATCGTAGGTGCCGTCCTCCTTTTTCGCGGGCTCGAATTTCGAGCGCAGCTCTCCCAGGAAAATCCGCCCCTCGAGGTCCACATCGTTCGCAAAAGGGTTGTCACCCCGCTCCCGCACGCGTTCGGCTTTCTCACGACGTGCGGCGATCAGTCCTTCTTCGCCGCTATCAGATTTTGCAGAGTCAGCTGCGCTGTTTTGCTCCAGATTTTTCGAGTCGTTCAACGAAAACTCCAAACTTGTCGCCGAAAGGGCGGATCAGCCGGTTATCGCACCGGGGGGAGGGTCTTTGCCTGCATCGGCGCTCTTCATCAAATAGGCTTCGATGAACGCATCGAGATCGCCATCGAGAACGCCCTGCACGTCACTGGTTTCGTGCTCCGTCCGAAGGTCTTTCACCATCTGGTAGGGCTGCAAGACGTAGGAGCGGATCTGGCTTCCCCATGCGATGTCTCCCTTTTCTGATTCGTAGGCGGCTTGTTGCTCGTTCCGCTTGCGCTCTTCGAGCTCGTAGAGCTTGGCTTTGAGCATCTTCATCGCCATCTGGCGGTTCTGCAGCTGACTACGCTCCGCGCGGCAAACGACCATGATCCCGGACGGGATGTGCTTCATGCGCACGGCCGTCTCCACCTTGTTCACGTTCTGGCCGCCCTTGCCGCCAGCACGCATCGTGGAGATCTCGAGATCAGACTCGTTCACCTCGATTTCGATTTCTTCGTCGACGTCCGGCGTGACTTCCACCGCGGTGAAGCTCGTATGTCGTCGGGCGTTGGAATCGAACGGGCTGATCCGAACCAAGCGGTGAACACCCATCTCCGCACGCAAGAAGCCATAGGCGTTCGGCCCTGAGACGATCACCGAAGCGCCCGCAATCCCGGCCTCATCTCCCGGTTCGTAATCGATGACTTCGGTCTTGAACCCGCGGCGCTCGGCCCAGCGGAGATACATGCGGAAAAGCATCTCCCCCCAGTCCTTCGCCTCAGTTCCGCCGCTGCCTGGGTGAATGCTGACAATGGCGTTGGCGTGATCCATCGGACCACTGAGCATGCGCTCCAGTTCTTGGCGTTGGATTTTTCTTTCGAGCTCGGGGAGCTGCCCCTGCACGTCTTGTGCGACGGAGGCGTCACCCTCGGCCATGCCGAGTTCGAGAAACTCCACGGCATCGTCGACACCCGAGGTCAGCTCCTCGATCATGTCGATCTTGTCCTGGGCAAGGGCGCGCTGCCTCATCTGTGCCTGCGCCTTGTCCTGGTTGTCCCAGAAACCGGGCTCCGTGGAGAGCTGTTCGAGCTCCTCCACCTCTCGTTTCAATCGAGGGACGTCAAAGAGACCCCCTTAGCGCCTCGACACGCCTTTGAAGGTCTTTCAGCTTGTCGCGTAGTTCCGCCGACATGGCTCGCCCATTTAGCTGCCCCCGGGCACCGATGCAATTTCTTTCGGGGGCAGTCGAAAAATGGGGTTTTGTGGCCTTCAGGGCGTCTCGAAATCCACGGCTGCCGATGCAGTCGACTTCCCTTTGATGAACTCGACCACTTCGAGATGCACTGGATCGACCCTGTATGCTTCGAGCGCGGCCCGGTCGGGGTGACGAGTGATGAGCCCGACATCGTAGGACCGCTCGCTGCGGGTGAAGTCGAGGCCCGCTTCGACGTCGGAGAGCGACTCGATACGCCCCTTCATCCCGAGAAGCCTTCCCACCGACGCCTCGGCGTCTTGGGGATTGTCGAACTTGAAAAGAACCATGTGTGTCACCATGGGGGAAGACGTTAACCGCTCTGCCCGAACTAGAAAAGGGCGGCGCTCAGTCGCGCGCGACCGTCCCCCTCACGTCTGGAAGCGAATTTGCGACTCGGTTGATCGATTCGCGCCCTTCGAACCAACCGTCCGTCATGAGATGGAGCTCGAGCATCGCCGACTCGGCATCGACGACGGCCTCGAGGTGTTCGTCGGGCGGAAGCGACGCATCCTCCAAGCGCGCCTCGGCAAGTCGCCACTTGGAGAAAACCTCGAGCGCGCGCATGAGGAGTTTCCTTTGCTCTTCCTCGAGGTCGATACGCTGACGCTCGAGCGAGTCCTCGCCGTCGCCGAGAACCAACCGGTCGAGGCGAAATGTGAGCCGCACTTCGGCCAGCGAATCTCTTGCCCCGCGCACCGTGGTGTCACCCGGGTAGATGCCGACCGATTCCTCGGTAGAAGTCGTCCGATCGAATCCGAGAACTCCTCGGAGCCTGAGCTCCGGGCTGAGCCCCGACCATCGGGAGCGCCGGACAAGGCTCTTCAATCGGCGCTCCGCGCCGATCAGGGGGGCCCCCACACGCTCCGCAATCTCTCGCACCACGGCCCGTACCACGGGAGGGGATAGAGCCTGAGCCCCGACTGCGGACGACGAAAGACCGTCTTTTCCGCGTTCCGCGCGAGGCTGAGAATCGGGCGGCGGCTCCTCCCCCTCGTCGGAGGCTCCGGATGCCCGATCCGGCGCCTCAGGGGACGTCGCAACCTCCGGAGCTCGCTCTTCGACCGGTACGTTCTGGGCTAGTCGGATGTCCGTGTCAGCACGCGTGGGGGGCGGCTCGAGACGACCAATGCTCGTAAACAGTCGATCGATAGGCACCTGAAGCGTTGCGAATGCATAGTAATCCTGAGTGAGACGCCATCTCGTCGGTTCTGCTTCCACCGACGAGCTCGCAGCCTGCTCGACATCGTAGAGCCCAGTCCCAGCGCTCAAATCCAATCGAAACGAGCCGGAGCGTTCTGTAAGGATGGGTCCAAAGGGAGAGAACCAGCCTCCTTCCGCGTCATCATCCACCCAGTGGTCACCGAGATCGAAGTCGTCGACCTCGATGTCTTGGGCTCCAGACTCGAGGGAAAAAAACAGGCAACACGCGATCCCAGTCGCGGCGATTCGTCGAGCTGTCATGCACTGGATTCGGCCAGAGCCGGGCGCGGTTGCGACAAATCAATGCGGCAAGCGAAAATTTCTCAGGGCAGCTCGACCCGGGCTCTCCCGGCCAAGAGCTCTCCCCCTTCGACCCGGTCCCATTCGTCGAGGGCGCGACCAACCGTAAATGGCAGGAACCCGTCCTCCGATTCCCAGCCAAGCGCTGCTCGCACGAAACTCGGTGTTCCATGGCGCTCGAGGCGGAGCTTGCCAGCCAGGCATCCCGGCGGCGCCGCGACGGGAATCGTCTCGGCCAGGATGATGGTATCTTCGTGACGCTCCGGCGCGGCACCGTGGGGCGAGAAACTCACGATGCGCGCAACGGCGCGCCCGTCGCTCCGATCCACCGAGCACTCGTCGAGGGTCGAATCGGGTAGCTCCCAATAGAGCGCGAGGCCCGATGGGGTCTGGGACAAGACGAGCGCCACCGATCGCGCCTCGATGGGAGCAGCGTCGCTGGGGGCGGGCTCCACGGGCTCATTCTGCGCGATGGCGTCCTCCGCGGTGGCGTCCTCCGCGGGAGCAGCCTCCGCGGCGATTTGGCCGCCAACGGCGCTCTCCGCGGGCCCGGTCCCAGAAGACGCAGTTTCGGTCGCCCCGCTGTCGATTGCGGGCCCCGAGAATACCGCCTCGTCTTCCTCGACCACGGGCGGACGACCGGTTTCGATCTCCTCTCCGGTAGTCTCGACGAACCCACCGGGCACGTATTCGGTCGTCTCGCCGGGGAGGTCCGAGGGCGGCTCGGCACGGAGCGTCCGCTGTTGAACTGGGGGAGCTTCCCGCGTAAGGGCTTCGCGACTTCGCTCTCGGCTTTGGGCATCGGTCGAAACCGAGTCGACGCCCGCGCTGCCTGCTCGGAGCTCTCTTTGGACACGAAGTGCCTCCTCGTGGCCCGGCTCTTCGGAGAGTACGTCCTCCAGAATGCGCAAGGCTCGGGCCTTGTGTCCTTGGGCCGCGTAGATTTCGGCCAAGGTCACCGTCGCCACAGGCGTCTGGCTCGTGACGGGAACTTCGAACGCGCTACTTCCACGGATCGCCTTGGCCGCATCGGGGAGATTCAAGCCCTTGTCGACCACGCTGGCGATCATGGACCGCGCCACCCCAAACAGTCCGCGCGCCTCCGCCTGACGTTCTTCGGGCACCGAGCGGCGGACGATCTCGTCGCGCAGTTCGACCCGAGTCATCCGTTCGGGACGTTCAACGCCCATCCGGCGTGCCTCCTCGACGAGGTCGCTTCTGCTTTTTTCGTCGAGCGGGTTCAGGGCTCCCATGCAGCGCGCATCTTCGACAGACCTCCGCCTCCGGGTCAAGTACCGACGAAGGCCACCCCTAGATCAGCTCTTTGAGTAGATCAGCTCTTTGAGTGGAAAAGTCCCGGCGCGCGCAGGACATCGACGAATACCCCATCGGACTCTGGCGCGTCACTCGGATCAGCGGCAAGCGCGGCGTGCAGCCCGAGCCCGGGTGCACGATCTGGACTCTGGAGCGCAAAGGAAAGGTGCAAGTAAGCGTTCATGGCTGCGCGGCCATCGAAGAGATGGGAGACGCAAACTCGAGCGCCCATGAGTTCTGCTGCCTGTGCCCACTTCACCGATGCAGCGACTCCGCCGACAGCCATGGGTTTGATGACGATGACGTCGGGGCGGATCGCTTTCGCTTCTTCCACCGTAAACCCCCGACCGATGGGTTCGTCGAGGGCAAAGGGGACACTCGTTCGCCCTCGAATGCTCGGCCACTGAATTGGATCGGCCGTAGGGTCTTCGATCCAGTCGATTCGGTCGGTGGGAAGCTCCGCGAGAAAGCGCTCCGCTCGTTCTTCATTCCACACGCCATTGGGATCCAATCTGAACCGGACCCCAGCAGCGGGCGCCACGAGCGAGATGGCCTTTCGTTCGCGCACCTCGTCGCGACCGCATTTGATTTTGTAGGTTCGAATCCCGCGCTCGTATGCAGAGGCGAAGTCGGCGGATAAGTCTCGAGAGAGAGGGTCCAGCACAGTGCTCGTCGGGAGCGCGGGAGCCACGCACTCGGTGGAAATGAGACGCCAGAGTGGGACGCCACATAAACGGGCGGCGGCCCCCAAAACGAGGACCTCGGCGCAGAATCTCGCGGACGGTGAACGGAATCGGTCCGACCACACCGAGATTTCCCAGACCGGTTGGCTCCACTTTCCGGCAGCGCCAGTGACGCTGGGATCGAAGACATCGGATACCCGATGCATGACTTCGTCGAGTTCGTCTTCACGAAGCGAGCGGAGCTCTCGTTCAGCGAGGGCTAGGTCGTCGCTGCCGTACCCTTGGAGCGGTGAAGCCTCGGAGAAAATCGTATGTGCGGCGTCTTTTTGCCAAACAACTGACAAGAACGGGCGCCCCGAGATCGTATGTCGGCTGGTTCCAACCGGAGCATGCTCGGTCTTGCACCTGAGGACTCGAAGCTTCCCCACCTGTCCGTTCTACTTCGAGACGCCTCGTTGGGCGATGGTCGTGCTCACCATGCGCCGAAACACCGCTTCGAGCTGTCTTTGCACCTCGGGCGACTCCAGGATGCCGAAAGCGCGTGCTATCGCTTCGAAGGTGGCCAGCCCCTCCTGGCGCGTTTCGCGGCGTATGCCCCAACTGGTGGGCTCGCCTCCCAGGAGAGTGACCCTTTCGGCCTCGATGAGACCGGGAACTCGCTGGGGGATTCGAGTCGCCTGACGCCAGTTTCCATCCGGGACCACCAAGGTGACCGGGCGCTCGTCCGTTTCGACGAACTCGCGCGTGAGGGGGTGAGCGTCCTCTGAGGGGAAAAGAACCAAGACGCGACGCCCTTCTTGGTGGAGCGACGTGAGATCGAGGGGCCGTTCGACCGTTCCGTGCTCGTGCACTTCGCTGTTGGGAAGCGCCGCAAGAGCCAGAGGTCCGGTCGCGGTGGTCTTTTTCACTTCACGACAGTGCATGACGAGACACAGGCGCGTCGTCGTATGGAGGTGAGGGATGTGTTCGCAAATGCAGTTTTCGTCGTGCATCCGACAGCGCGTGCACCGCGTCGCGCGTTTGTTGCGGTGTCCCATGATGACTCAGATGGGCACTTCGACCGGAGTGCCACTCAGGATTTGGCGCGCACGCTCGGCGTCTTTTTCTATCTGGGCCCTCAGGGCGTCCATGTCCTTGAACTTCTCGACCGGACGAATGAAGTCGACGAGGGTGACGCCAAGCTGTTTCCCATAAAGGTCGCCATCGAAGTCGAAGAGGTGCACTTCGAGGGCGGGGGGACGATCGACCGTCGGACGAGCGCCGAGATTCGCTACTCCGGGCGCTAGATGGCGGGTCTCGGAGCCATTCCGATCGAATACGTGAACGGCGTAGACGCCTTCCCGGGGGAGCGCTTGTGGGACCTCGGAAAGGTTGGCTGTCGGAAACCCGAGGAGCCTCCCTCTCTGGTCGCCGCGGTCGACCACTCCGCTGAGAAAATGGTCGCGCCCGAGCATGTCCGAAGCGCCGCGCACGTCACCAACAGAAAGCCGCTCGCGGATGCGTGTGCTGGAAAAAGCCCCGGCGTCGTCTCCAAAAAGGGTTTCGGCCCACGCCTCGAACCCGAGCACTTTCCCCAGCTCCTGCAAGGTGGCGAGGTCACCGGCCCGCCCCTTTCCAAATCGGAAGTTTTCACCGACGAGCACCGCCCGCGCGCCGAGCTCTTCAACGAGAATCTCGCGCGCGAATCGTTCGGGCGACAGCCCTGCCAAGTCGAGGTCGAATCTCTTGACGTATACGGAGAGACCCGGGACGGTAGCCTCCAAGAGTCGCACTTTTCGCTCGGTGCGGGTGAGTACCGCTCGCGCTTTGCGACCGAGTACCTGCGCAGGATGAGGGTCGAACGTAAGGACCAGGAGCGATAGGTCACGTTGTCGCGCCTTGCTTGCGGCAGTGCCAAGGACGGCCTGGTGCCCGCGATGCACACCGTCGAAATTGCCGATGACCACGAGGCGTGGAACTCGGGGATCGAGGACAGGCGCGGGGGCTCCGTCTTGATCGGGGGCAAGCATCGGGGCCTTCGATACTACAAGCTGGTGCAAAGTGCCCGCCCCACGTTGTATAGAAGCCCTGTGACCCCCGAACAGGCCATCCAAGAAGCCGCGAAAGGCGACATTCGACCGGTGTACCTGATCGTCGGGGAAGAGCGGCATCTCGCCGATCAGGTGGTTTCCGCCCTCAAGAAAAAGGCCACGGAAGGCGGCATCGAGGGGCTGAACGACGACACGATGGACGCCCCGGGGGCGAGCGCGGAGTCGGTGCTTTCCGTCGCCCGGACGATGCCGATGATGGCCAAACGGCGCTGGATCCTGGCCCGTAACATCGAAACCTGGGACGCCCCGAAGCCAAAAAAGCCGGACTCGAAGGCGAAGTCCGAAAACCCTCTCGATTCGGTGCTCTCTTACGCGCAAAGCGCCGACCCCTCGACGGTTCTCGTGCTGGTCGCGTACAAGCTCGACAAGCGCCGCAAACTCTACACGACAGCGAAAAAAGACGGATGGCTCGTGAGCTGCGAGACTCCGAAGCGAAGCGAACTTCCTGGATGGATCGTCGAGCAAACCGAGGGGCGCGGCAACAAGATCTCACGGAGCGTCGCGGACCTGGTCGCGGAGCTCGCGGGACCTGAGCTTTCGGCTGTGTCGGACGCCGTCGAGCGCCTGTGTCTGTACGTCGGGGCGGGAAACGCAATCACGGACGAAGCGGTCTCCGAGTGCGTCGTTCGACTGAGAACCGCCTCCGTATGGGAGCTCGTGAGTGCAGTGGGGCGCCGGGACGCAGCAGCCTCCCTCCAGCTGCTGGAGGACGTGTACGATCCGTCCGATCGCGGTCTGCGCCTCATCGGTGTACTCGCGTGGGCAACTCGACAGCTGATTCGATTCGAACAGGCCATCAAATCGGGGCAGAGTCCGCCCGACGCAGCCAAGGCAGCCGGTGCTCCGCCGTTCAAGGCTCGGGAGCTCTCGGACCAAGTCCGAAAGATGCCGCCCGGTGCGCTGCCACGGTGGCTCGACTCCCTCCGCGACGCCGACGTGGCCCTGAAGGGTGGCTCTCGGCGCCCCCCAAAGGCCATCGTCGAACAGATGCTCCTCGACTTGTGTCGGACAGCGTGACAGTACCGGCACTCGGGTCAAACCTAATACATGCGCGCCGGGTCCAACGCTTTTGCGCTAAAAAACACCTTTGCACTTCCGTTTCTTGACCACTGACGCACCGCAAACCATGTTTGGCACGGGCGATGAACCTCAACATCCAGACTGACACCCGCTTGGAATACTTGGCAGAAGCCCCGCTCCCCACCGCGTACGGGGTGTTCCGAGTCGTGGTTTTCCGATATCGCGACCCCGACGCACACCCCGGGCTCAGCGACGAGCACTTGGCATTGGTCATGGGCGACGTATCGGGGGCCGAAGACGTGCCCGTCCGCGTCCACAGCGAATGTTTGACGAGCGAGGTCCTCGGTTCGCTGAAGTGCGACTGCAAAGAACAGCTCGAAGCGGCTCAGGCTCACGTGGGAAAAGAGGGGCGCGGCGTCGTGCTCTATCTCCGCCAAGAGGGGAGAGGGATCGGCCTGGCGAACAAGATCCGCGCCTATGCACTTCAAGCCGAAGGCGCGAATACCGCGGAGGCCAACGAGAAGCTGCATCTACCGGTAGACGCCCGTCAGTACGACGTGGCCGCCGCGATGCTTCGTTATCTGGGGGTGAAGTCGGTGAAGCTCATGACCAACAACCCCGAGAAGGTAGAAGCGCTCGGCCAGCTGGGGATTTCGGTCACGGGTCGAATCCCAGTCCACGTTCCGGTCAATGAGCATTCCGAGGGCTACTTGGCGTTCAAACGTGACCGGATGCGGCACGCGCTTCCCCTCAAGTTCGAGCGCCTAGTCGACGTTCCCAAGCGGGCGTCTGGCGCCGACTGATGAATCGCCTCGCGGCGGCTGGCATCACGGGCTGGTCGTGGGTGGGTGCCCTGGGTCGGGCGCACTCCAATGAACCGGGTGTTTCGCTGCACCGAAATCTCGACGCAAAAGGACTTGCGAGCCACGCGGCGGAGTTCGGCATCCCTGGGTACTCGGGAAAGTTCCCGGGAGAGCTCGCGCCCCTCCCCGTGGAGCACCAACATCGCGACAGTCGGTGCGCGCGTTTGCTCTACGAAGCGCTTGTTCCACTCGAGCCGAAGCTCGCGCGGCTGAAGGAGCAGCTGGGAAGTGAGCGTGTCGCCGTCGTTTTAGGGTCATCCACCGGCGGCATCGACGCAACCGAAATCGCGCTTCGCCACGAACGGCAGACAGGCTCGCTCCCGGAGGGTTATCGATTCCGCGACATCCACCCGTACGACTCGCTCCTGGACTTGGTGGGGGACGTCCTGGGCCTCGAAGGGCCGCGGTACATCGTATCCACCGCCTGTTCGTCTGCCGGCAAGGCGATGGCCGCCGCACAACGTCTGCTACACGCTGGCCTCGCCGACGCAGCGCTCGTGGGCGGCGCCGATGCGCTTTGTGAGATGACCGTCCGTGGGTTCTCTGGATTGGGCGTTCTTTCGGAGGAGCCCTGCCGGCCATTTGAAAAATCGCGAACGGGGATCAGCATCGGCGAAGGCGCCGCGCTGCTGATCCTGGAGGCAAACTCGAATGCTTCCATCCAGCTCCTGGGGGCGGGCGAATGCAGCGACGCATACCACGCTACGACTCCACATCCGGAAGGAATCGGCGCGGAGCTCGCCATGCGGGCATGTCTGGAAATGGCCGGGCTCACCCCAAACGAGGTCGACTACCTGAATGCCCACGGCACCGGAACGGACAAGAACGACGCGATGGAGGCGCTCGCAATCTCCCGAGTACTCGGTGACGGCCTTTCGTTTTCATCGACCAAGCACAAGACGGGTCATCAGCTCGGCACCGCTGGCGCGACCGAAGCTATCGTGTGCGTGCAGGCGGTGGCCGAAGGCAGGCTTCCGCCGGAGTTCCTCCCTGGCCCAGAAGAAGCGATGGCATGGGACCCCGATCTCGCAGTCCGCCCACACACGACCAAAAGGAACGTCGAAGTAGCCCTGAGCAACTCCTTCGCGTTCGGCGGGAGCAATGTCACCGTCGCCGTCGGCACTCGGCGAAAAGCGCGACCTCCCCGAGTGTGCGCCGCCGAATGCTTCGTGGAAGGCATGGCCTTGTGGACGCCTCACTTTGCAAACGTCACAGCTTGGCGCGAGGGGCGGCGCAGCGAGGCCGTAAAGCTTCCGCCGGCTGAAACCCTCGGCGTTCGCACCCGAGGACGGTCGAGTGTGCTCACGCGGGCATTCGCAGAGGTCTATGGACAGCTCGAGAAGCCGTACATGCGGCACGTTGAGCCTGGCGTGGGCGTTCCGACCATCTATGCGTCTTGCTTTGGAGAGATGGAGACGACTTTGAAACTCCTCGATCAGATGGATGAAGAACCGGTGCTGTCGCCCATCCGCTTCCAGGGGAGCGTGCACAACACGGCCTCCGGTCGTATCTCTCTCGAAACGAAGAACCGGGCCTTTTCGACGGCACTCGCCGCCGGACCGGCAACGTTTGCAATGGCGCTCCTCGAGGCACAGGCGTGGTTGACATGCCACGGGGGCGAGATCTTGGTCCTGGTCGCTGAGGAAGAACTGCCTCCACGGCTCGACCCGGACCTCCGTTTTCCACCCCTCGGTGTAGGGCTCCACTTGAGCGCGAGCCCCTCGGACAGCGCCTGGTCGTCCCTCTCCCCCGTACGAAATTCACCAGGAGCAGATCTGATCCTCGAAGACGCTCGGCTCGCCGAGTACGAATCGGCTCCCCCGGTAGGGGGACTCGCTCTCATCCACGCCATCCTGCAGAAGCACGGCGGAGAAATCGCCGTCGGACCGCAGTTTTCCTGCCGAATTTCACCGCTCTGCTGAAATAGGGAATAAGGATCGTCCTCGACGGGTTGTCGCCTCGAGGGAGGGGAAAGCCACCCCTCTACCTCCGAAAACCATTCGAATGATGCGCACCTTCGCAAAAACCTCTACCCGATTCGTCACCCGGACGGCTGCTGTCTGCGGCTTAGTCGTTGCCTCGACCGCCTGTTCGGGATCGGGAGACAACACCTCTGCCCAAAACCAACCGTCCCAGCCCGTCCGCGCCAAAGTGCACGTCTCGAACGTCCTTCATGGAACGGAAGACGGTTCGATTGCCGACATCGTCGAACAGGTTCTCCCCTCGGTCGTCAGCGTGACGAGCACCAAGAAGGCGCAGCCTCGCTCTCCCATGGATCTGTTCTTCGGCGGACCTGGTCACGGCCAGCCTCAGCAAGGTCTCGGCTCGGGTGTGATTCTGTCGGCCGACGGCCTGGTCGTCACCAACAACCACGTGATCGATGGCGCCGACGAGGTGCGCGTTCAGACGTACGACGAGCGTGAGTACAAGGCGAAGGTCGTCGGAGCGGACAAGAAGAGCGACGTGGCGGTCCTCCAGCTCGAGGACGCCAGTGGGCTCACTCCCATCCGGGTCGGTGATTCATCGGCATTGCGCCTCGGCGACGTGGTCCTCGCGGTCGGTTATCCGTTCGGGGTGGGACAGACGGTCACCATGGGGATTGTCTCGGCGACGGGGCGCTCCGACATGGGGATCGTCGACTACGAGAACTTCATCCAGACGGACGCTGCCATCAATCCCGGCAACTCCGGCGGGGCGCTGATCAACGTCGCGGGCGAGCTCGTAGGAATCAACACTGCAATCCTTTCGAGGAGCGGTGGCTCCATGGGCATCGGTTTTGCCATCCCCACCAACATGGCTGCCCCGATCGTCAGCCAGCTGAAAGAACACGGAACGGTGAGCCGTGGCTGGCTGGGCGTTCGGATCCAAGATCTGGATGGAGACTTGAAAGCGGCGCTCGAGATGGGAAATGCCGACGGGGTCCTCATCGCCGACGTCGAGGACGGAAGCCCCGCCGACAAGGGAGGGGTTCGCAGTGGCGATGTGATCACCCACATCAACGGAGATCCCGTGGGCAGCACGGGCCAACTCCGGAATCTCATCGCGGCGGCGGGAGCCGACGCAAAGGTCGTCCTGACCGTTCGTCGAGCCAAGAAGACCCTCAAGCTGAACGTCGATCTCGGTGCTCTGCCGGGCGAAGACGCGGGGCCAGGGTCGGGGAAGAGCGGCGATGAAGGCTCGGAGGTCGAAGGGCTCAGCTTGAAGACGCTCGACGATGATCTGCGCGCGCGGCTCAAGGTGCCGGCAGACGTAGATGGCGTCGTCATCACGCGAGTCGCTCCGGGCTCCAAGGCCGCTCGCGCCAAGCTGCGACCGGGAGACATCATCCTGCAGATCGATCGCCAGGCGGTCGAGACAACCGAGGAAGCGCAGAAGCGCTACCAGGCGGGGGGCGGCCCCAAGCTGCTCCAAATTTTACGCCAGGGCAGTAAACTGTGGGTCGTCGTCAAGTGACTGACCCCGCGAACGATCGAGGCGCCGAGGCGTCCGGGTCTGCCCCCAAAGCGCGCAGAACGGTGGTCTGAGGCAAACTAGGGGGATGTTTCGCGGATAATTTGACCGCACCGCCAACTCGCGTTTACGTAAACTCATGCGGCCACTGCGGGTGTCGACCATTCTCAGCCTCCTCTTCGCTCAGTCCGTCCTCCCGGGCGTCAGCTGGGCCGGAGACGAAACTCCTCCGCAGATCGGTCAGGAGAAGCGGTTCATCCCTGAGGTGACTCCGGGGCCGCCTCCGCCTCTGGCCGAGCCGGAGAGCGCCGAGGAGGAGGAAAAGAAAACGCCCCCTTCACATCAAAAAGGTGGACGACCACGCACGCCCCATCCCAAGCTCCCGGAAGGCGTTCCGCTCTCCACGCCCAATGCGAAAGCTCGCCACAGCATCGCCGAGGGGCCGACGCAGCAGGAAGTAGACGCGGGCGCGAGCGATGAACAGCTGAGCGCTCTTCGCGACGCCGAGAAGGTGTTGTTTCCCGAGACGGTGCGAGGCATCGAAACGAGCTGGTCATACGATGTCCCCGTCCCCGAGGACGAGGCGTCGCGCACCCTCGGATTGCCCCTGACACGCGACGCGCTGTCCGTAGATGACGGCATTTCGACGAGCGATCTCAAATGGCTCAAGTCGCTCACGCTCCCCGACCTGCCAATCCAGCTCGATCGCCGAGTCGTGACCTACTTGAAGTTCTATCGAGACAGCGACCGCGGGCGAACGATCGCGGCCATCTGGACCCGGAAGAGTGGTCGCTATGTGGCTGAGATCAAAGCAAAACTGAGACGAGCGGGCTTGCCGACGGATCTCGTGTGGCTGTCGATGATCGAAAGCGGCCACAACCCTACGATCTCGTCACCGGCCGGTGCCGTGGGGCTTTGGCAATTCATTCCGGAATCGGGGCGCATGTACGGACTCACCGTGGATCGGTGGGTGGACGAGCGACGAGATCCCGCACGCGCCACGGACGCGGCCATCTTGTTCCTGAGCGATCTGTATCGTCGCTTCGGCAACTGGGAGCTGGCAATGGGCGCGTACAACATGGGCTACGCTGGGATGTCGCGCGCCATCTCGAAGTACAACACGAACGACTACTGGGCGCTCTCTCGTCTGGAGAGTGGCATCCCTTGGGAGACGACGCTGTACGTGCCGAAGATCTTCGCGCTGGCGATCGTGATGAACAACCGGGATGCCTTCGGTGTCGGCCGACAGACCCTCGACCCGGCCGAGAGCTTCGACACGATCATGCTGTCCCCGGCGACGTCCCTCGCGGACACCGCGCGAGCGGCCGGCGTCACCGTCGACGAACTCAAGCGAATCAACCCCCAATATCTCACTGACCGTCTTCCTCCAGCCGAGCGCGAGAAGACTGGCAAATGGCCGGTACGCGTGCCCCGTGGGACGCCCGTAGGTCCGCTACACAAGCTCAAGGGGGGCTTGGCATCCAGTACGACGCACCGGGTGAGGCTCGGTGACACGCCCGAAGCCATTTCCCAGGACTATGGAGTTCCGCTTTCGACCCTGACTCGAGAAAACGGATTCGAAGAGGACGAGTGGCTTCAACCAGGCACCTTGGTGGTGCTTCCTCCTTCTGCAAAGAGAAGCGACCCGGACGGCCAGGTCGACGTCGTCGTGAACCGAACCTTGCATCCGAGCAAGGAGGAGCAGGTCGTGTTCTACGAAGTCCGTCATCACGACCAACTCGGCGAAATCGCGACGGCGTTCGGAGTGACCGAGGCGGACCTAACTCGCTGGAATCGACTCAGTCCGTCCGCCCATCTCCGCAAAGGGATGACGCTGCAAATCGTCGTTTCGAAGAAGGCAAATCTCTCTGACGTCCGTCATATTCCCCCGGCACGCGCTCGAGTGTTTCTTGCAGGGAGTTCGGAGTTTCACGACTACTTCGAGGGACAAAAGGGGAAGAAACGCGTTTTGATCACGGTAAAGGCGGGAGATACCCTGCTGAACATCGGGCAGCGGTACGGCATGACCGTAGGTTCGATGGAGCGCGTCAACCGACGCTCCAGAAGTACGAAGCTCGTTCCCGGCGAACAGCTGATTGTCTACACAGACAAGAAGGTTTCGAGCCAGGACAGCGAGGAAGCTCCGAGCCCACTGCCGAAAATCGAGTCGCCGCACCCCGGGCTTCTTCCCTCAGCCTCCCGATAGCGGAACCGCTGCGTTTCATGCCGGCCTCACGTAGGTCTTTCCCCAGAAGAACCCTCAGCTAAAAGCGCCCCATGTCACACCTCGTCGCTATCGTGCTCGCTGCGGGCCACGGAACTCGCATGAAGAGCACGCTGCCAAAGGTTCTGCATCCCGCATGCGGCCGGCCACTCGTGTACTTTCCCGTACGCGCCGCCCTCGACCTGGGCGCAGATGAAGTCATCGTCGTGGCGAGTCCGAGCACCCAAGAGGCCATTTCGCGCGAGCTGAGCCGTCACGTCCCGCCCGATCGATTCCGAATCGCGCTGCAACAGGTACCGAGAGGAACGGGGGACGCGGCGCGCGCCGCCGCCGCAGTGCTGTCAGCTCGCGACGAGACGCGGGTCCTCATCCTGAACGGAGACGTGCCCTTGCTCGAAGCAAGGGACCTGGCGCCGCTGATCGAACGGCTCGAGCGACCCGATACGGCCCTCGCATTCATGACCTTTCGGCCCGCAGATCCCACCGGATACGGCCGCGTCCTCCGGAATTCGAACGGAAAGCCCAAGGAAATCCGCGAGCACAGGGATCTGTCTTCCGAGGACCAGTTCGCCGTAAGCGAGGTGAACGCTGGCGTCTACGTGGCGCGGCTTCAGCCTCTCGAGAAAGCGCTTGCCGGCCTCGAGCCGAACAACGCCCAGGGTGAGTTCTACCTCACCGACATCGTAGCCAAGATTGCGGCCTCAGCAGAGGTCGAAACGGTGGAGGCAAGCCCCGGCGTGCTCGCTGGAGTGAACGACCGGGCTCAGCTTTCCGATATCGAGCAAGTTCTGTTTGCGCGGGTCCGCGCGCGCCTCGGCCAAAACGGAGTGTCCATCGTGGGCGCTCCGCTCATTGACGACACGGTAGAAGTCGCCTCGGACGCGCGCATCGAGGACGGTGTCCGGTTACGCGGCAAATCGAGGGTCGGAGAAAGGACCCTGGTGGACGTCGGCACCGTAGTCGTGGACACCGAGATCGGTGCAGACTGCATCATCAAACCATACTGCGCCTTGACCGAATCGAAGGTGGGAGACGGCGTCCAGCTCGGCCCCTTCGCCCACCTTCGGCCGCAAAGCGTGCTCGAGGACGAATGCCATATCGGGAACTTCGTCGAGACGAAAAACTCCGTCGTCAAGAAGGGCGCCAAGGCCAACCACCTCACGTACTTGGGGGACACAGAGGTCGGGGAAAAGTCGAACATCGGAGCCGGTACCATCGTGTGCAACTACGACGGTTTCCTCAAACAAAGGACCGTCATCGGTAAGGGTGTATTCATTGGCAGCGACTCACAACTCGTCGCCCCAGTGAAGATCGGGGACCGTGCCTACATCGCAACCAACACGACCGTGACGCAGGACGTGCCCGAAGGTGCGCTCGCGATCGGCCGCAGTCGGCAAACCAACAAGCCAGGTTACGGCGACACCCTGCGTGAGCGCTTGGCCGAAGCGGCACGCATCGCGAAATCGAAGAAGTAGTCCCGCGACGACCCGACGCCGCTCTCAACCAGGAGGAAGCGTGGTGCGGGTCTTCGCCTCGAGCGCGAGGAGGGCGTCGGCGATCTTCGACAGGGGAAGCTGCTGGTGCGCGGCACCCGCCTCGATCGCCGAACGAGGCATACCGTACACGACCGCAGTCTCTTCGCTTTCACAGATGATGTGACCTCCCGCTGCGCGGAGCTCGAGTGCGCCAGCGGTGCCGTCGTCCGCCATCCCCGTGAGAATGACCCCGATGGATCGCGTCGGACAAACCTTGGCGGCACTCGAAAATAGCCGATCCGCGCTGGGGTAATAGCGATCCTTCATAGCGGGTGGGACGACGCGGGTCTTCAGATGGTCCTTCCCGCGGGCGATTTCGAGACAACGCATGCCGGGACAAAGAAGGACCTCCCCAGCGCGAATGATCTCGTCGTGTTCCGCCTCACGAACTCGAATCTTGCTCCGCCGATCCAAACGCTCTGCAAAAGTCCGCGTGAACTTTTCGGGCATATGCTGGGCGATCAAGATCGCGAGCTCCGTATTTTCGGGAAGCTCGCTGATCACTTCCATGAGCGCGCTGGGACCACCGGTGGAAGCACCGACGACGACTACCTTGCTCGGTTCCCGTTCGGCAGCAGGGGGACGCAAAGTAGGCGGGTTCGAATGCGCGAACGCTGGGTTCGGAGATCTGAGCTGGTGAATGCCGCGTACCATTGCCAACTTGGCGAGAAGTTCGTCACGAATGGAATGATCCCCCGGCATCAAGAGATCCGGTTTCGTGACGAAATCGAGCGCGCCGAGTTCGAGCGCCTTGAAAACATTCTCTTGCTGCGAATAGCTAGAAATGACCAAAACAGGCAGCGGGTATTTCGCCATCAAGATGCGCAAGAACGTGAAGCCATCCATGCGGGGCATCTCGAGGTCGAGAGTGATGACGTCGGGCTCGGTCACCCGAACGAGTCGGAGCGCCTCCTCACCGTTGGCGGCTTTGCCAACTACCCTCTGATTGGGAATATCGGCCAGCATCTGCGAGATGCTGCGACGGTTTACCGCCGAATCGTCCACAACCAAGATCCGAAGTTCTCTATCGTCGGTCATCGGGGCTTCCTGATCCTTGATTGTGAAGAGCTCTCGAGCAGCGGTCTGCGATACACCAGATCACCTTCCAGATGAACGGGCTCGAAGCGTGTTTCCGTGTTCAGAAGTGACTCGGAGTGACCCAGGAGGAGGAACCCTCCGGGCAGAAGACGTTCGTAGAAAAGGTTGGTCGTCGTCTGCCGAGACCGGGGATCGAAATAGATGAGGACGTTTCTACAGAAAATCACGTCCACACGTCCGACCGAGCGCACGTCGGTCGGATCGACCAAGTTGGCGACCGAAAAGTGCACCATCCGGCGGAGCTCGGGCTTGACCTTGAAGCCACCTCCCTCAGCGCGGGTGAAGAATCGCTTTTGTTGGTCCTCCGTGGTCGTCCGCAGGGAAGACATCCGATAGATACCGCGCTCAGCCTGCTCGATGTTCGAAGGACACAGATCGGTCCCGATGATCCGAACCTTCCACGAGCGAAGCGACGGGTGCTGGCCCAGGAGCATTGCGATGGTGTAGGTTTCTTCGCCAGTCGAGCAGCCGGCACTCCAGACAGTCAGGCGACTTTGCACTCCACCGTCCTTGACGACGAGTGGGACGACCTCGTCAACGAACGTCTTGAGCTGGTACTCTTGCCTGAAGAAGTACGTTTCCTTCGTCGTCAGGGTTTCGAAGACGAACTCGAGCTCCTTGTCCTTTGCCTTGATGAGTTCCAGATACTCGGCAAAGCTACCGAGCCCGAGGTCGAGAACTCGAGACCCAAATCGCCTCTCGAACAGATTCTGAGAGGAATGATCGTACGAAAGCCCGGAGCGCGCGTTGATCAGCTCGCACATGGCGCGTAGCGTTGCTGGATCCAGCGTGGGCGAGCCGGAAGTCAGATCGGTCACGCGTCCATGCTTTCCGGAAGCCCGATTTCCGCAAGTTCGGCCACCGCGCTCAGGTTCAAAACGAATGCCATCTTGCCGCGATGACTCAACACGGAGCTCGCTGCGCGAGCAGCTACGTCTCCAACCTCGGGGGCAGGCCGGATAGCCGTCTCCGGGATCTCGAACACCTCGAGCACTCGACCCACGACGATGCCAATGGCTCCCCGGGGGCTGCGCAACAGGACCCACTTCGCCTTTTCAGAACGGGTCGGACCGAACCCCAAGCGCTCGCTGAGATCCAGCACCGGGACGACGTCATTGCGATGCTCCACCGCTCCTATCACGCCTCGCGGCGCGTGAGGCAATGCCGTGAGGGCCAACGGTTGCACGATTTCCTGGACCTCTTCGACAGGAAGCACGTAGGTCGCTTCTCCCACCTCGCAAGCGACGAAGGACCGGCTTCGGACGGATCGGATGGCGCGAGCGCGGTTCACGAACAGCCCTTCGCTAGTATGGAAACGAGATCGAGGATCACGATGACTTCTTTGGGATTGGGGCGCCCGATCCCGCGAACGCCCTCGGAGATGTCGCCGCCCAACGTCTGACTACTGTACTCGATTTGCGACGAGGTCAAACGGACGACTTGCTTCACCTCGTCCACACGCGCCCCAACCAATTCACCATGAGGCAGTCGAGCCAAAAGGATACGGCTCCGGGATACGTCACGAATCTCCTCCAGCCCCAAGGTCCTGCGAAGATCGATGATCGTTGCCAGCTCGCCTCGCACGCTGCACACCCCAAGCACCGCTCGAGGAGCCCTGGGGACCGGGGTAATCGGAGGAGGGATGACGATCTCGTGAACGCTCCCGAGACCCACCGCGTAGGGTTCACCATCACACATGAAGGCAAGGAGCTCTGCGACCTCGCCGTCCTCGAGACGGACCGATTTCGCTCGCCGTTTCTCTATGGCCTCAGGCATGCAGCACGGCCTTTCTCATCGTCTCACCCGGGCTCAGCATCTCATCGAGCACAGCTCCGACGTCGAGCACCAGTCCCACCCGCTGGTTCCCGAGCTCCGTGGCGCCCGAGAAGCCGCGTACCGCATCGAGCGAACTTCCCAGCGTCTTGATGACGATGTCCTGCTGACCGGCAATGCTGTCGACCACGAGTCCCAGGCGGCGCTCGCCCACCCGGGCGACGATGATGAACTCACGCCCACGAGCTGGCTCCGCCGTGAGGTCGAAAAACTCCCGCAAACGGCAAAGCGGTAGGGTCGAGCCTCGCACGGTGGCGACTTCACGGCCATCGATCTCGCGCGTTGGGCCCTCGAGGTTGATGACTTCGGAGATTGCCGAAAGAGGAACCGCGAACTCCTGATCGTGGACGTTGACGAGAAGCGCCCGGAAAATCGCCAAGGTGACCGGTAGCGTGAGGGTCATCTTGGTTCCGATGCCGCGCTCGCTCTGCACGTCTATGACGCCGCCGAGTCGCGCGATGTTGGTCTTGACGACGTCCATTCCGACGCCCCGACCCGACACTTCACTCACATCGTCTCGTGTCGAGAGGCCTGGAAGAAACATCAACCCCATGAGCTCTTCCTGGCTGAGCACGCCGGCCGCGGCCGCATCGATTGCCCCGCGCTCCACTGCCCGCTTGGCGAGCTTCTCCTCGTCGACACCGCGACCATCGTCTTCGACTTCGATCATGACGTGACTGCCCTTTTGATAGGCATTGAGAGCAATCGTCCCTGCGGGGCTCTTCTTGGCCGCGAGGCGAGCGTCTTCGTCCTCGATCCCGTGGTCGATCGCGTTCCTCAACATGTGCAGGAGCGGGTCGCCAAGCTCCTCGACGATGAGCTTGTCGATCTCGGTTTCTGCGCCAGTCACGACAAGTCGGACTTCCTTGCCCAGATCACGGCTGATCTGCCGGACCCCGCGGGCGAGGCGATCGAACATCTGACCCAATGGCACCATTCGCATTTCGAGGATGCCGTTCTGGAGATCCTCCAGACGACGCTCCAGAATGCGGTGAAGCTGATGAAGTTCACCGCCAATGTGACGGTCGAGCTCAGAGCGAACCGTCTCCGCGGTTTCGTGAAGGTTGGATTTCAGAATCGCCAGCTCGCCCACCACGTTCATCAGACGGTCGAGCTTGTGAATGTGAACGCGGACAGCTCGCCGGGCAAGCCGTTGATCCTTGACCTGAGTGGCTCGATCCACGCCGGGCGCGGGCGGATCGAGGGAACGAGCTGCGGTGGCCTTGGCGGAGGACGTCGGTACCACCGAGCCTACGATGGCGCTGACGGAGGACGGATCCACCGCTGAGAAGAGAGAGGACGGCGGAGGTTCGGGAGCCTTCGTCCCCGCGCGTCCCGTGGGAACCTCTTCCACAGCGACGTTGTCCCCCGCTAGCTGACTCTCGATCGTCGAGCGCTCTTCGCCGGATGCGAAGATCAAGTCGAGCTCGAGGACGTCGGGTGAAGTGGCTTCACCGGTGGGCAAATAGGTGATCACCTCACCGAGCTGCCTCACCCGGTCCTTGAGGGCCTCGAGCTCCTTGTCGATCGTCATCAGATCGAACTGCACCCGCACCCGATAGAGCCGAAGCCCGGCATCGAGGTTCGCGCGCAGGCGGTGTTCCTCGTATTCGGTCAACACACCGAGAATTGCTGGGTCTACGTCCGTGTGGGCAGTCGATGGACCGCCTCCCGTGGTCATGACCATCTCCATCGAGCGCAGCACCTTGGCCACGTTCTCATCGACGAGTGGATCGGAGACGCCGTCTTCCTCTTTCTCGGTGGCGAGGAGCTGGTGGCTCACCTCGACGGCGGCAAAAAGAACGTCGAGCACATCGGCAGAAAGCTCGAGTCTACCGAGACGCAGGGCATCGAGCAGGTCTTCGAGACGATGCGAAAGCGAGGAGAGCCCACCGGCGCCAAACAGGCTCGCGAGCCCTTTGAGAGTGTGCATGGCACGAAACGCCTCGTTGAGGAGCTCCGGTTCAGAGGTCCCCTTCTTGTGGGCAGCATCGATGGCGAGCAGATTGCGCGCGAACGCCTCGATGATGTCCTGAGCCTCCGTCAGGAACTCTTCTCTTCCCTGATCGCTCATCCGCTCACTGTCCGTCGACCCCGAGAGTCATCGCTCCATCGTACCAAGATTTTGCATTGTCCAAGAAAGTGCCAATCTGAAGGCCCGTGCCGCACAAAAACCAGTTCAAACCGGCCCCCGTTTGCGTCATCGGAGCGGGCGCCGCCGGCTTGAGTGCCCTCAAGGCCCTGAAAGAGGCAGGCTTTACACCAATTGCCTTCGAAATGGGCACGGAAGTTGGCGGACTGTGGGCCATCGACAATCAAAACGGCCGCGGCGGCGCTTACGAAACACTTCACATCAATACGTCGACCAAGGCGATGGAGTTTTCCGACTTCCCGATGCCCGCTGATATCGGGGATTTTCCCGGGCATCGGCACATCGCCGCATATTTTGCGTCTTTCGCTGAACACTTCGGACTACTCGAGCACATCCAGTTCAACAAGGAAGTAGTGAAGTGTGTTCCGACCACCTCAGGCTACCGCCTGACCGTTCTCGACCGCGCCTCGGGACAAAGGACCACAACCGACTTCCCGGCCGTCGTGGTGGCTAACGGTCATCACTTCGCCCCAGCCTTCCCCCCCGAACATACTTACTCGAACTACGAGGGTGTGGTTCTTCATTCGAACGAATACCGATCACCGCGCGCGCCGCACGATTTTTCTGGGGAGCGCGTTCTCGTCGTGGGCATGGGCAACAGCGCGGTCGACATCGCCAGCGAGCTGAGCCGTGATGAACAAGTCGAGCGGGTCACGGTCGCAGCCCGTCGGGGCGCGTGGGTTCTCCCGAAGTACATCCTGGGCAAGCCGCTCGACCAGGGTCGGTTTTTCCCGATGTGGCTTCCCAGCAAGCTGCGCCGCAGACTGGTGACCCAAAGCTTCGTCTGGATGCATGGAAAGATGTCTTCTCGCGGTCTGCCCGAACCCGATCACCTCATCGGAGAAGCTCATCCAACCGTGTCGAGCGAGTTCCCCGAGAGGGTCGCCGGTGGTCACATCGAGATGAGGAAGGGTTTCGCTTCGGCATTGGGCAAGACCGTGACCTTCTCGGACGGCCAGAGCGAGGAGTTCGACTCGATCGTCTTTTGCACTGGCTACGACGTGAGCTTTCCCTTCTTCGACGAGGACCACGTCTCTGCGCCAGACAACCGTCTCCCTCTTTATCATCGGGCCTTCCACCTACGCCATCGCCGCGTTTTCTTCGTGGGTCTCGCCCAAACCGTGGGCGCGATCATGCCCGTCGCCGAAACGCAGGCCCGCCTGGTCGCGGCTCACCTCAAGGGCGACTACAACCTCCCCGCACCCTCGGAAATGGAGCGAATCGTTCTACGTGAGGAGGCTGAAATGGAACGAAGGTTCGTCAAGAGCCGCCGCCACAGCATGCAAGTGATTCCAGAGATCTTCCAATCGAAGGCAGCACGCGATCTCAAGCGCGGCTACGAACGTGCCAAACGGGGTGCGGGCACCCCCTTTCCGGGATTTGGACCAGCGAGGAACGATTGAAACACCTGGCATTCCTCGTAGTCGTCGGCGTGCTCGGTCTCGTGAGCGGGATCGAACCACGAGCCTCCGTGTTCGCTTGCCTGCTCTTGGTGATTGCCTTTGCCAGCTTGTCCCGGTTCTCGCACGACAGAAAACGCGCAGTCGTCGTGCTCCTGGTAGTGGGGGCCGTGTCGACCGCGATTGGCATGGTACGCTTCGTTTGGGGCGAGGCGCTTGCGGGGATCGCCGAGGCGCGAGGACGAGCAACCAGCAAAAAGGCCGTCTCTCTGCTGCGTGAGATACTTTTCGCGCAAGATGCTCTGCGTCGCTACGGAATGATCGATCCTGACGGCGATGGAGTCGGAGGGGCCGCTCGCCTCGGGGAATTGTGTGGTTCCGATCCTGCGCGTGGGAAGACCGCGCTCGAAACACCGCCCCTATCGATTCGGTTCTCGCCGCGAGTCGCAACACGCTCGGGTCCCGCCAACGAACAAGAGGGTTACCTGCTTTTGATCTGCCTCCCGGGGAAGGACAGAACCTGGGTGACCCACCCCGCCGACGCAGTGGATGAAGAACTGGCTGAACGTCGATGGATCGCCTACGCATGGCCGGCCCAGGAAGGGCTCGGCCACGAGGCAGCGTACTTCATCAATGAGCACGAGGAGATCCTCGAGTCGACGAACCTGCGTCCCGCAGGCAACGGCGAACGCGCCCTGCGCTTGGTAGGCAGCGGGGCCGCACCTGACTGCGATGATGCGCTGCCGGGAGGAGCCCCGGGTCATTGGGCGCCGTGGCGCGGCAAGGGACGCCGCCCCGAACTTCCTGGGGAACAGCCCAAAAAAGCTCCGTGAGGCACCCAGGTCGCCAGGGTCCTGCGTCTGGGGCGCAGCGCAGCGGCGTGTGGTAGGGAAGCGCCACCCATGGCCAATCGATTTTTCAAAGTCGAGCGCGACTCCCCCAAAAACGCCGCACTGGCGAAGGAAGATCGAGACTCGGAGATCCAAGCGGAGGCTGATTTGCCACCCGTCGTCGCGCGGATGGTCGTCGAGATCCGTTCGGACGGAACCCGTACGGTGGCGCGCGGCGCTTTGGAGGACCTGCAAAGCGGCGAAAGGGTGGCCCTGCAAGCCAACGCGCAGAGCCCAGTCGCCCTCGCCCAGGAGCTGACGAAGACTCTTCTGAAGACGCCAGTTTTGGCAAGCACCCTGGCAAAGCAAGCCATGCTCGATATGCTTCCGGACGCCGTGCGCGACAAAGCGACGGGTAGGTTCCGGCTGCCCACCGACAAGCTTCCCTTTTCTCGCAAGAACAAGAAACGAGACTGATGGACGCTACCTACCAAAGCGACGTCAACCGCGACGTCCCGCTCGCCCGCGAGGGCGAGTTTGCGCCGATCCAGCTGGGAAAGCGTCAAATCTGGCCTCCGGTCGTTCTGGCTCCGATGGCTGGGGTGACGAACTATCCGTTCCGCAAACTCTGCCGCAACTTCGGCGCCGGGCTGTACGTGTCGGAGATGATCACGGCCCGACCGCTCGTCGACGGCGTCCAGAAGACCCTCAGGCTCGCAGACTTCGGCCCAGACGAGAACCCGCGCAGCCTCCAGCTGTATGGCGTGGACCCCTATTACGTGGGGAAGGCCGTCGAGCGACTCGTGGGCGAAGGAGCTGTCGATCACATCGACATGAACTTCGGTTGTCCCGTGCGCAAGGTGACGCGCAAAGGGGGCGGCTCTGCCCTGCCTCTCAAACCCAAGCTGCTCGGCAGCATCGTCGGAGCAGCTGTGCGGGCCGCAGAGCCGGCCGGTGTACCGGTGACGATCAAGTTCCGTCTCGGAGTCAGCGACGAACTCCTCACCTTCCACGACGCCGGGCGCATCGGCCAAGAAGAGGGTTGCGCGGCGGTCGGCCTTCACGCGAGGACGGCCGCACAGCTCTACGACGGGATCGCCGATTGGTCGCGCATCAAAGAACTCAAGGACATGCTCACGATTCCGGTGCTCGGGAATGGCGACATCTGGGAGGGCCAAGACGCTCTGCGCATGATGCGCGAGACGGGCTGTGACGGTGTGATTGTGGGTCGAGGGTGTTTGGGGCGACCGTGGTTGTTCCGAGATTTGGCCGACGTGTTTGCGGGGCGCCCGCCGAAAAACCCGCCGAATCTGGGCGAAGTGGGAAACATCATGATCGAACATGCGACTCTCCTCGCCGAGTGGTTCGGTGAACTCCCCGCGATGAAGGCATTCCGTCGCCACGCCAGTTGGTACACCAAGGGGTTCCGAGGAAGCGCCAAAGCGCGCTCTCGCTTCATGCAGGTCAACACTCTGAACGAGCTTCGCGACGTCATCGGAACGCTCAACCCCGACGAGCCCTTCCCCCCAGGCGCAATGCGCGTGCCTCGAGGCAAAACGAGTGGAACTCAAGTGGTCAGCCTCCCCGAGGGCTACCTCGACGATCGCGACGACATGACCCCGCCGGAGGACGACGGCATGGTCGACGGCGGCTGACGCGAGCCGTCACCTCTCGTTGGGGCAAAACGGCGGCTACGCTGCAGGGGCAATGCCGTCTGGCGAGACCCACAAAGACGTCTTGACGTTAAGATGTCTTGACAACTTGAATCGTGTTGCGCGTAATTACAAACAAGTTCTAACGAATATGGACGCATTTACCTCCATTTATTAGAAAAACTTAAAAATACCCGTGCGGCGCCCCGTTTGCTCGCGCGGCTCTGGATGCCCGAGCCTTAAAACCCGCCTCGAAAGCGCTCCATCCTACGTCGGTCGACCTTCGTCGGCCGACCCATGCCGCGCTCACGTTCCGCAACGCGCGGCTCCCGTTCGGGCGGTGGCGGAGAATGATCTTCGTAGAGTTCGCGCGCCTTGGGTGGAGACTGACGCTTGTCGGCCAGGGCAGTGATCACGAGAATGAGATCCCCGCGCGGCGCGCGCGCTTCGATGCGGTCCCCCACTTTGACCGAGTAGCTCGATCGTACGTTCTTGCCGTTGACCTTCACGTGGCTCGCCGCGCACGCGTCCTGGGCGCCCGTGCGTGATTTGTAGATGCGAGCGGCGCAAAGCCACCTGTCGACCCGAACCGAACTTTCCTCATTCATCGTCAGTAGCCCTCCGCATCGATCTGATCGGGACTCACTCCGCGCGCCACTAGGCGCGCAGTCACCTCTTGCACCATGGATTCAGAGCCACAGACGCGAAAGCTCGAAGACACCTCGAGCCCCTCGAGATGTGCCTGAACGCGACCGCGCGCGCCGCTCCAACCGTCGAACGGACGGGAGAGAATGGGAAGATAATGCATCCCACGGGCGGAAAACTCTCGAAACTCCTGGAAGTAAAGAATATCTCGCTCCGTGCGCGCACCTTGAAGGAGAGTAGCGAAGGCGAGCTCTTCGCTATCGGAAAGCGACTGCACCATGGCGCGCAATGGCGAAATCCCCGTGCCCATACCGATGAATACCAAGGCGTCACGGCGTCGGAGTCGTGAGAGCGTGAACTGGCCCCCCGCCCTGCTCAGCCAAATTGCCTGCCCGGGGCGGGCCGTAACGCCCTCCGGTAGCGAACCGGCCGCTGCGGCGAGCTCGAAAACTCCAGGCTCCTCGCGTCGAGGTGCCGAGGCAATCGAGTAGTAACCAGAGGGCGCGCCCTCTCGAGGGGCGCAAAGCGCCAGATGCTGGCCGGGGTCCCACGAGTAGCTCTTTGGTGCTTGCACCCGAAGACCGACGACCCGAGGTGACTCTTGCGCGACGTCGACGATCTTTGCTTCTACGAGCCCAGATGTTGGTAGAGGCGCAGCCATTGACTTTTCATAGCGTCGGGCGACGTTCGGAGCCAGAACCCTCTCGGATGAACTACTTTGGACACGCCGCCGTAGCGAGCTTTCGCAGTCTCGAGCCTCGCTTCGTCCTGGGCGCGATGCTGCCCGACCTCGTCCCCATGGCGGGAGTGAGCGTGCCCCGGTCTCTCGCCGACGAGAAGCTGAGCCGAGGAGTGTCGTTTCACCTGGAGACGGATGCTGTCTTTCACGGTGCCCGCTCTTTCATTTCCTGGAACAGGCAGGCCCTGGCGGATCTGCGTGCGCTCGGCGTCTCCCGAGGACCCGCGCGCGCCTGCGCTCACATCGGGGTGGAGATGCTCATCGATGCCGAGCTCGTCGCCCGAGACGAGGCGTTCGCATCCTACGAAGCTGCTCTGAGGTGGCTCGTGGATTCACCGGACGCCCTCCTCCCTGCGTCGACGGAAGACGCAGATAGGTCCCGCGCACTTTGCACGCACCTTTTGGTTCGAGGGCGCGCTGCGTTCGAGCCGAGCGAGGAGCGCTTCGCTTTTCGATTGGGCAGAGCGCTAGCGCTTCGTCCTCGGCTCTGCCCTTCCGCTCATGAGCTGTTGATGATTGCGAAGTACCTATCCGGATTCGACGCACCGAGGCGCGGGCTCGCCGCTCTTCTGACTGAACTCCAGCCGCTCTGGGCTGCGCCGAGCGCCCACATCCCCTCACCTGTCCAGGCCGGTTAGCTGAAAAGGCATGACCAACCATCGTCTACGAGCAAAATCGCCGCTCCTTACCATCGCGCGCGCTCTTTCTTCCGGGGGTCGTTCCAATTGCCCCGAACCTGTTGTCTCATAGGCGCATGGCATCGCTTCGCCCCCACATGACGCGAGCTCTTTTTGCGTTTCTTTTCAGCGCGATTGGGCTTTTCACCTTCCCGGAAACTGCACGAGCCGAAAACCTCATCACTCAGCCGGGTGCCCACAACCAATACAAGTTCGAGATCGAGCCTCAACTCGTCATTCGCACATCTGGGCCCTACTACCGGGGGTGTTGCGGTCGCTATCACGGGTATGGCGGTTGGACGGGCGTCGGACCGGGCGTGCGCGTGAACATCCCGTTCATGCACAACGGTCCTATCGACTCCATCAACAACAACATCGGGATCTCGTTCGGTGGGTCCACGACGTTCCACGGCTACCGGGGCTACAACGCCATGGTGCTCAACCTACCCGTCGCGTTTCAGTGGAACTTCTATTTCACCGACATCATCAGTGTCATCGGCGAGGCCGGTCTCAACACTCCGATCTCGTTCGTGGGGGGGAGGTCCTATTTCGATGTGGAACCGATTATCCAAGGCGGAGGACGGTTCCAGTTTTCGAAGGTCGGCATCGTCGTCCGGGTAGGGTGGCCTCTGCTCTCGGTCGGTGCCAACTTCCAATTCTGAGAGACGACCATGGCGAGCCGAGAAGACAACCAAAACATCGCGCGCAAGGTCTTCGAAGACCTGCGTCATCAGATCCTCGCCGGTAGCCTCAATCCGGGGGAACGCCTGCCCGGAGAGCGTGAACTTGCGGCTCGCTACGGCACCAACAGAAACACGCTGCGCGAGGCGGTCCGCCGCCTTGAACAGGCTCGCCTCGTCACCGTCCGCCACGGACAGGGAGTCACCGTGGCGGACTTCCGCCGCACCGGCACGATGGATCTGTTGGCGCCTCTCTTCGAGGCTTCGTCCGACTACGCCGAGCTGAGCCAAATGATCCAGGACATCCTCCCAGCACGCCTCCTAGTGCTGGAGTTTGCGGGACGACTCGCCGTACGGCGAGCGGACACCTCGGACCTCAAGCGTCTCCGCGACATCACGGACCTCATTGTCTCGGCGTCGGACACCGCAGATGCGGCTGTCATGGCCAAGGGATTTCAGAGATGGCTCGAGGCCCTCATCGACGCAGGCCACTCGGTCGCAATTCGTTGGGTGGCCAATCCATTTTTGGACTCCTTCCGCGAACTGCTCGAACGCTTTCCCGAGGTCTGGGTGATGGACAAGCGCTTCCCCGATCACCTCTGTACTTTCGTCGATGCTCTCGAAGATGGAAGTGAAGAACGAGCGGTACAGACTTTGAGGCAGTATTACGAGGCCATCGACTCCGCCGTACGCGAGGGCTTCAGCGCGATCGCGGCCCTTTCGACCCAGGGAATCCCCAAAGTGACGGACGACCTCCCCGGGGAAGGGAACGAGGAAAACCCGGAAGCGGATAAGTCGACCGGCTCCAACGTGACACCCCTTCGTGGCGTCCGCTGACGAGGAATCCTCATGAAGGTACTCATCGCTGGAGCGGGGTACGTCGGCCGAGCTGCGTTTCGTCTCCTCGAGGAGCGAGGGCACCAGCCGTACGGACTCCGGCGCAGTAAAATCGACGATCCTGCCTACTTCGTCGGTGACGCTTCTTCGGGTGACGGGTTGGAGCAGCTACCGAATGATTTCGAACGAGTGATCGTCGCGGTCTCGCCAGACACGCGGAGCGATGAAGCCTACAAGAAGGCGTATCCCGACGTTGTGCGCAACCTGTCGGCGAGGCTGCCCGAAGCTCGCATTCTGCTCGTCTCGAGTACGACGGTTTATGGTCAGGAGGGGGGCGACGAAATCTCGGACGAGAGCCAGACGAGTGACGCGACGTTCTCCGCGGCTCGCATTCTCGAAGCAGAAAACCTCGCTCTCGACCGCGCCCCGACGGGCGTCGTGATTCGCGCAAGCGGCATCTACGGACCAGAACGCATCGCGACCATCTCCAAGCTTGCCCATGTCGAACTGACGGCGGGGGACCGAGGGCTTTGGACCAACCGGATCCACCGCGACGATCTCGCGCGCATCTTGGTTCACCTCGCGGAAGCTCCAGAAGCGCGTGGTATCTATCTCGCAACCGACCCGAACCCCGCGACGCTCGGTGAGATCCAGGACTTCGTCCGCACCCATCCCAACCGTCGACGGCTCCCGCCCCCACAGAGTGCACGCCGCACACGCTCGCGCAAAAGTCGAAGGATGTACCCAAAGCGCCTCCTTTCAGGAGGATTTTCCTTCATGTACCCGAGCTTCCGTGACGGTTACGCGCCCATTTTGGACGCCTTGAGCGAGGCGTAACGCAAGCTCAACTCCCCCGAAGCCCGCCCAAGGCCTCACGGAACGCTTCGACGACGAGCTCTACTTCCGACAGGGGATTTGCGAAATGAGGGGCGAGCCGGACGAGCCCGTCCGGGATACTGATCGTGACACCTTGAGCTCGGAGCGCAGCGGCGAGCTCCGGTACGGCCACTCCCTCTGGAGGTCGGAACGAGAGGATGCCGGAACGAAGGGCGGGGTCACTCGCGCGCAATGACGACAGCCCGAGCTCGACGAGTGGGGGTTCCACTCGATCGTGATAGCTCTGAATGTGATCGTAGATGTTCGGCGTGCCGACGTGAGCCAGGATGGCCACACCTGCTTCGAGTGCGGCGTAGCCGATCGAGCTCATGGTGCTCCCTTCGAAGACTCGAGGGGAAGAATGCAGCTCTCGATCGTAGCGAAGGTGGCCGGGACCGCGGAACAGAAAGCTCTCGGCCTCGGGCGCGCTCAGCCATCCCGCCGTGAGTGGCCGGAGCTCTTCCATCAGCTCGGGCCTGTAGTGGGCGAAGCCGGCCCCCTCGCAACCCAACATCCACTTGTGCGCCCCGGCGAAGAACGCATCCGCGCCAATCTTCGACAGAGACCAAGGCACGACCCCAGCCCCCTGGATTCCGTCGACGAATACCCTGGTTTCGTAGCGGCGAGCGACCTCGACCATCTCCGGAAGCGGCATCCGAAGCCCGGTTTGAAACTGGACACCGCTGACCGCGAGCCAACGAGGCCGATCGTCCTTCTTCAGGCGCGCCTCGAGCCCATCCAAGATCCGTTGACGACAATCCGTTCGAGTCGAGTCCGGTAAGGACAAGGACTCGAACCTACCCCCTCGGCTCTCCGCGGCAAGCTTCCACGGGATCACGTTCGCCGGAAACTCTCCATCATACCCGAGAGTCACGTCCCCATCCCGATAGGGAAGAGCAAGAGCCAGGTCCGTGATCCCCTTCGTGCAACCGCCCGTGAGCGCCAGCTCGTTCGAAGGAACGTCGAGGAGCTCCCCCAGGGCCGACCGGAGCCGCTCCCGCTGGGCCGCCCAGATAGGAAAGGCGGAGACTCCAATCCGGGCGAAGTCCTCGAGGCATGCCTTGACGGTTTCGACGACTGCTCGGCTCGCAGGGGAGATGGCGGCATGGGCCAAGAACGCGCGAACCTGAAGCTCGGCAAAGGCGTCCCGATTTCCGAGGGACGGAGAGGGAACCCCAGATAGGGTGAGCGGATGCGGAGCGTGGCCGTCAGACTGAGTCATCGGCCCCCAATGAAACACTCGTGGGCGCCGCTGGCCAATCCAGGAGCCTCCGCGGGCCCTACCGGTCCGATTTTCTGCGCATTTTTTCAGGGCATCCCATCTGTTCACTGTTTTTGTGTTCCCATCCCCGATCTGGGGTGGTAGGAGCCGACCGTTGGCTCATTCAGTTCCAGAGCCGGCTTCCTCGCCCGCGGACGCGGGAGGGTTCGCCGCGGAATTCGAACGCCTCACAGGACGCCCCGCCACTGAGGCCGAACGTGAGGTAGCTCGTCGTGTGTCCAGTGGTCAGGCCGCCTCTGATCGTGCCACGTGGGCGGAGGGGCTCTTGCCCGAGGCGCTCGCCCACGTGGCGGTGGCCCTTTCGGAGAGTGAAGGCAAGCGCGTCCTTTTCGTGAGTCCGGCGGCGGATCTTCTCGAACACAGGCAGCTGCGTCTCAAGCACCGCGCTCGAACCGTAGCCCTGACCGATCTCGCCAAGCAGAGCGGTCGCACCGAGGGCGCGACCGTTTGGGCGACACCCAATCAAATCGAGGGGAGCGTGCTCACGCGGGCGTTTGGCAGTTCGGGCCCCGATGTCGTCATCGTAGAGGACGCTCACGCGATCGTAGGCGACTCGTTCGTCTTCCGTCCCAGCATGGCGCGTCTCAAGGATGTCGTCACACGCTTCTCCAGCGCGCACTTCGTCGTGGCAGCGCCAGCGCGAGGTCACGAACTGCGCGCCAAGATTGCCAAGGCACTGGGCCTTCGTCCCCTATCGGGCAAGGGAGGCGCCTCGCGCTCGGTGATCGAGTCCCTCGTCGGGCAAGCTACGCCTCCCGTGCTCAGGGTGGTCGATGACGAATCCGATGCCATCGCGGCCATTATTGGCCCGCTTCCGCGCCCCTGCCTGGTCCTCTGCAGCACTCCGGCTCAAGCCGATCAGGTTTACGCGCATCTGGAAGCCGAGCAGGTGCCCGTCCACCGGTACCATGCGGCTCTTCCTGCCGCTGAACGCGCTCGCGAGATGGTCCATTTTGCCCTCCCCGGACGCCGCGCCGTGATGGTCGCCGTGAGTTCGTTCGGTCCGGGAAGCGGCTTCGCGGGACACAGGTCGGAGGCTGTCCCCGAGGAGTTCGGCCACGGTTACGCTCGACGCGACCTGAGATCGCTCGTGCATCTGTGTGCGCCTTGCTCTTTGGATCAATACGCCAAGGAGCTCGCGATGTTGGGTGGAGGAAACGCAACTCCAGCCGCTCACTCGGACGACGGCGCGTGGGAGGACGAGGGCAGCACGAGCGACACCCCGGTCATCGCATTGATGCTGTACAACCCGGCGCACCTTGCTCTCAATCTCGCACTTCTTTCGCGCAAGCGTCCTTGTGTCAGCGCTCTTGGAGTGGCGGTCGAGGGTCTTCTGCGCGGACAAAAGGGCAGCCTCATTCCTCTCTCGCAGCTCGATCCGGGCGGCACCACCTCCCCACGCAGCCTGGCGCTCGCCGTCGAGTTTCTAGCCGACGTGGGCGTGGTGGAGATGTGCGGAACCGATGTCCGAGCCCTGGGCGACGTCGCGAAGATTCGGGAAGCGCAAGCGCTCCTCGCCGCCACTTTCGAAAAGTTGGGTGATGGGGACGCCCCACGCCTCGAAGAAGTCGAGCGCTACGCTCTATCCGAAACCTGCCGCTCGCGCACCTTGCACGAGCTGCTCGGGCGCCCGGTCGTTGGTGCGGACTGCGGGATGTGCGACGTTTGCGCGCCCGAGGGACTCAGCGCCGTTTCGGGTAGACCTCTGATCCAACCGACGATCGAGACACGCCCGATGAAACGTCGGGCGCCAGCTCGCATTTCGACAACGGACGAAGAGCCGCACGACTTCGAGACCGAGCTCGACGAAGAGTTCGCCCTCGGCGCGGACGCGTGAGGACGCGTCGCTCGACGGCGCGTCCATGCTAGCAGTCTGACGCGCCACGTTGACGCAAGCTGTCCTCCTCGAGATTCAGGACGAAGCACCGTTGGCACGTCTCGTGCTCTGACGATGGTGTGCCCTCGAACGCTGCCACGTCTCTCGACCCGGAAGTCATCCACTCTCTATTGGGCCTTTGCGCGGCCTCAGGCGGGGGGCTCGTGGGGCTACAATTTCAGAAGGTGACCGTCGAGGTATCCCAGCGACGCGGCCCATCATGCTTTCAGCTCGCGGGTCTCGCGGAAACGGCCGTTCGTGAAGCTCGCATCCGCATGCATAGCGCGCTCGGCGGGCTCGGCATCACCCTCGACGAGTACGCACTCACGGTGAACCTCGCCCCCGCGAACCTACGCAAATCCGGGTCGGGTTTGGACTTGGCGATGGCCATTGCAGTACTTGGGGCAATCGGTGAGGTCGAGGTACCCGCAAGTGCACTCTTCGTCGGCGAGCTCGCCTTGGATGGAGCTGTTCGACCCATCCCGGGGATCCTCCCTTTGCTCGTAGGTGCTCGCGACGCGGGCCTCGGGACGGCCTTCGTTCCGCAGGCAAACGCTGCTGAGGCCGCCCACGTGCAAGGCATGAACATTCTCCCCGTTGCGACCTTGCCACAGCTGCTCGACCATCTCCGCGGAGACGCCAAGATGACGCCCGTCGCTCGACGAAACTACGTGGCGGAGCGAAGCACCCGCCACGAGCTTCTCGAAATCCGCGGACAAGAAGCAGCCAAGCGAGCTCTTGTCGTGAGCGCAGCCGGGCACCATCACCTGCTCTTCGTCGGACCACCGGGCGCAGGGAAGAGCCTGCTCGCTAATCGGCTCGTGGATCTCCTCCCGCCACTTTCGGTCGAACAGGCTCTCGAATCCACCGCGATTCACAGCGTAAGCGGGCTCGTTCCGCCCCAAGGCGTCCTCTCGACTCCTCCTTTCCGCGCCCCTCACCACACGGTGAGTGAAGCCGGCCTGATCGGCGGAGGCACGAGCCCCCGACCGGGCGAAATCAGCCTTGCGCACCAGGGGGTCTTGTTTCTCGACGAGCTGCCAGAGTTTCGGAGAAACGCCCTCGAATCGCTCCGCCAACCTCTCGAAGAAGGCCGCGTCCACATCGTCCGCGCACAGTCTCGCACTGCCTTCCCTGCGCGACCGCTCTTGGTCGGAGCGATGAACCCCTGCCCGTGCGGGAACTGGGGCAATCCACGAGCTGCGTGTCGTTGCACGAAGAAGTCGCGGCTGCGCTATCTCGGGAAGATCTCCGGACCACTTCTCGACAGAATCGATCTGCACGTGGTGGTCCCTCCGGTGGACCTTCATGCGTGGGGCAAGACCGAGAGCGGTGCGCCGCGGCTGAGCACGAAGCAAGCCTGCCAGAGCGTAGACAGGGCGAGGGCGAGACAGACGGATCGTCATCGTCGCAAGGTCACGAGCGCACCGCTCAATTCGCTCGTCTCTCTCGAAGAGCTCGAAAACATCGCCAGACCGGACACTGAAGGGGAAAGGCTCCTGTCGATGGCAATCGACAAGAACCTCTTGTCCGCGCGTGGCTACGTCCGTGTTCTGAGAGTTGCTCGGACGCTCGCCGATCTGGCCGACTCCGACGCCCCCACTGCCGCTCACATCGCCGAAGCGCTGCGCTATCGCCTCAGCGATTTGGCAAACCTCTGAGGATTGCTCGGCCCGCTCGGGCCGCATCATCCCTTCGTCAGAAGGGCATCACACAAAAGGAAGACATGAAAAACACCAAGAGCAAAACGAACACTGGCGGCCCAATCGACGAGATCGCGGCCGCCATCAACAAACAATTTGGCGAGGGCGCGCTCATGAGTCTGGGCGACGGCCCGAGCACGGACGTCGAGGTTGCGTCGACGGGCTCAATGAGTCTAGACCGCGCCCTGGGTACGAATGGATACCCCCTCGGACGCATCATCGAGGTGTTTGGACCGGAGTCGAGCGGAAAGACGACGCTCTCGCTCCATGCCATTGCAGAAGTGCAGGCTCGGGGCGGAATCGCGGCGTTCATCGACGCTGAGCATGCCTTCGACACCAACTACGCGAAGGCGCTCGGAGTCGACCTGAGCCGCTTGCTCGTCGCCCAACCCGACTGTGGTGAACAGGGGCTCGACATTACCGGGAAGCTCGTGGAATCGGGCGCGGTCGATCTGGTCGTCGTCGATTCGGTCGCCGCTCTGGTACCGCAAGCGGAAATCAACGGTGAAATGGGGGACCAGCACGTGGGCCTCCACGCTCGACTGATGAGTCGCGGTGTCCGGAAGCTGACCGGCGACGCCAGCCGAACGAAAACGTGCGTACTGTTCATCAACCAGCTTCGTACGAAGATCGGGGTCATGTTCGGGAACCCGGAAACGACGACTGGAGGGAACGCACTCCGCTTCTTTGCCTCCGTTCGACTCGATGTGCGCCGCATCGGAAAAGTCATGGCCGGTGAGCAGGTGATCGGAAACCGCACTCGCGTGAAGGTCGTAAAGAACAAGCTTGCCCCCCCGTTCCAGGAGGCAGAGTTCGACATCCGCTGGGGAGAAGGTGTCGACCGGTACGGAGAGCTCCTCGACATCGGACTCGATTCTGGAATCATCAAAAAGTCGGGAGCGCATCTGTCGGTCGATGGTAAGGCGATCGGGCAGGGTCGTGAGAAGGCCCGCGCACATCTCCAAGAGAATCCGAGTCTCGTCAAACGTATCCTGGACTCGGGACGTCCGAAGACAACGGCTGAGACTCCCGACTCGAAGAAGCCGGAGAAGACAGCGCAGGCCCCAGCGACCACGCGGGCTGCCTGATTGGAGAGCAGCGGGGCCGAGAGCGCCGACCTCGAGCAGCAAGCGGAAGCAGAGCGGATGAAAATCGCCCCCTCGCATCAGCGTCGGGGCGGTTTTCAATAGCTCCTGCCGGCAAACGGATCGGCGCTCGAGCCGCCAATCGGTTGGAGACCGGTTGGCGCGGCCAAACAGAAACTCGAGCGCCGACCTCGAGCAGCAAGCGGAAGCAGAGCGGATGAAAATCGCCCCCTCGCATCAGCGTCGGGGCGGTTTTCAATAGCTCCTGCCGGCAAACGGATCGGCGCTCGAGCCGGCCCCGCATCCTTTCGGACACCCCTTTCGAAGGCAAAGTCAGGCCCCCACCCCAAAAATTTGGACATTTGACGGTTCTGGCTAGGTTGGGGGGGTGACCCCGCAAAAGACTTGGCAAAAGCTGCCCAAGCTCGGAAAAATCACGCGCCTTTTGGCGCCCGCACTTCTCCTATGTCTCGTAGGAACGACGACAGCGGAAGCGGCCAACAAATACCTCGACATTCCGCCCGAGGAAGAAGCCAAGGACACTCGCGCCTACCGTTACGCCAACATGACGAACGAGGAGGCGCTTGCGGAGCTGGAGCGCCGAGGGGTCCCCTACAAGAAGGTCGAGCCCGTTCCGGGAGTGCGACTTCCCATTCGTCTGACGGGGCGCCTGCACGGAGTCTGGATCCATTCGGTGCTCCCGCCCGAGCAACGCAAGGATACCCCATTCGAGATCCTCGACGCCCGCCTGGCGATCGCCCTGGACGATTTGTGCGAACTCCTGTCCGCCCACGGCTTCGTGGAGGTGGTTCACTTCACCATGTATCGCCCTCCCCACGACGGCCCAGCCAAGGAGGGGAACTACATGACGCGGCATCCCGGCGGAATGGCGATTGATTTGGGCGCCCTCAAGAAGCGTACCGGCCACTGGATCGCCGTGGGTCCGCACTGGCC
Organism: uncultured Polyangiaceae bacterium; assembly: GCA_965652275.1. Lineage (GTDB taxonomy): Bacteria > Myxococcota_A > Polyangia > Polyangiales > Polyangiaceae > NIC37A-2. The sequence goes on from CBFGUR010000001.1 coordinate 213,856, forward strand.
CGGCGAGATCGGCGCCAAGAGTTGTGGCGAGGGTGGACGAACGCTCAGAGGTCGCCGGGGTCGGGAGCTTCTCAGCGTAGCTTGCGAGGCCTCGGACCTCCGTATCTTCCACTACATGCTCACGCCGCACTTCGACGACAAGCACGCGGACCACCTGCACCTCGAGATCAAGCCCGGGGTGAAATGGTTCCTCGTGAACTGACTTTTCCCGACTGAGAAGGTCCGGTAGCGTCGGGCGCGAGGAGACAACCATGGAGCTCGGGAGACTCATAGGACCAGAGCTGCGGGAACTCCTTCAGGAGGACCCCGCGGCCCTGGGCGAGCTCGTCGAAGAGTTACATCCGCAGGACGTATCCGAGTCGCTTCAGGAACTCGACGAAAAGGTCGTGACCCAGGCCCTCGCGTCGCTGCCTCTCGAGTTCGGCGCTCAGGTCTTCGAGCGCCTTTCCGAAGAACGCCAGGTCGCCGTCGCAAAGGAGCTGGGAGTCAATTCGACCGTTCGCTTGGTGACCGAAATGAGCGCAGACGAGGCGGCGGACTTTTTCTCGCTTCTTCCAGAGGACACGGTCCAAAAGCTGCTCGCTCGCCTGGAAACGGTCGATCCAGAGCAGGCCGAAGACGTACGAGAGCTGACCATCTGGCCCGACGAGAGCGCCGGTGGCCTGATGAACAACGAGTACGTCGACGTTCCCGATTCGGTGACCGTCGACGAAGCCATCACCGCGCTGAGAACGAGCGCGGCCGAAGGCTACGAGGTCCTGGACGTGGTTTTCGTCCTGGATCGAGAGCTCTGCGTCTCCGGCTTCGTGACCCTCCGCAGCCTCTTGCTGGCCACTCCGACCACGCCCGTTCGCGACGTCATGCAGCACAACATGGTGAGCGTCGCGCCCGAGATCGATCAGGAAGAGGTCGCGCGCATCTTCGCGCGCTACGATCTCCACGCGCTCCCCGTACTCGATTCCGAGAGGCGCATGCTTGGTATCATCACCGCCGACGACATCATGGATGTGGTCGAGGAGGAAGCCGAGGAGGACGTGCACAAGATGGGTGCCGTAGAGCCGATCGAAAACGGATACTTCTCGGTTTCTTTCTTCACTTACTTCCGCAAACGCGCACCCTGGCTATTGATCCTCTTCGTCGGCGGCTTCTTCACGACGAGCGCAATGGAGCGGTTCGAGTCGGTGCTCCAAGCGGTCACCCAGCTCGCCTTCTACATCCCGCTTCTGATCAGCGCTGGCGGCAACTCTGGATCCCAATCGGCGACACTCATCATTCGTGGGCTGGCCGTAGGTGAGATCGAGCAGAAGGATTGGTGGCGGGTGATGAGCCGCGAAACGATCCAGGGCCTCACCCTGGGTGCAGTCCTGGCGGGACTAGGCGTGGCGCGGACCTTGTTCATCGGAGACGGGCCGCAGATGGCGATGTTGATCGGCATCACGATCATCTCGCTCGTGACCCTGGGATGCTTCGTCGGCGCGATGATGCCGCTGCTCCTGAGTCGACTCGGAGCCGATCCGGCAACCAGCTCGACACCTTTCATTGCGACGCTCGTCGACGCTTTGGGAATCATTGTTTACCTAAGTTTGGCGCGCCTACTCCTCTCAGCCGCCGGAGAGGTTGCGCTGTCGGCCGCTGGATGAGCGGTTTTGCCGCAGGGCTCCCATCCGGGTCCTCGGCTCTGCTATGGTTCGGCCCCAGCGAATGTCGGACAGCACCAGCTTCACCTCGATCATCGCCGACCTCGGTTTCTTGTCGGAGCAAGAGCTCGGCGAGCTGCAAGCTCGGCAAGTCATCTATGGTGGCGACGCCGAGACCAATCTGTTGGAGCTCGATGCAGTGACCGAAGCTCGACTTCTAGAAGCGCTATCGAAATTCTGCAAGCTCGAGGCGGCGCAGGAGGGCTACCTCCGAATCGATCGAACCCTCTCGCAGAAAGCGCGGGCTGTCTCGCCCGAAGTGGTGGTCGGAGTCAGCGGGGAGAACCCCGTCCCGACGATCTACACATCACGACCGCTCGCGTCCGACGTTCAGCGCCAGCTCGGGGACACGATCGGCGGAGCTCCGATTTTTCGCGCAACACTGCGACTCCGGATCTCCGAAGCCCTCGCCGCGATGGGCCTCGGGAAGGTGACCCTTCGGGACGCCGGCCTCCTGGAGAGGATGGGGGCACGTCCCGCCGGAGCATCGCTCGATACCGCTCCGCCCGAGTTCGTCGCGGACATCGAACCCGAGCCGACTGCTCCCGACTCGGAAGCGCCCACCGCGACATTGCCCGAAGTCGAGGAGCTCCCACCGAAAGGCTCCTTCCCCCAATCGCGCACCGATCACCCGACCCTAGAACCGGCACCAGCCCGTCCCAGTTCTCTCGCAAAGACCGGAAACCCGCCCGCCGTCGCCGAGACGGGCCCGCCGCCGCAGGGGTACGACGAGCTGACGGCCGCCGCACACAATCGCTTCAACGAAGGTCGCTCCGGGCGGGCCGGACCGCGACTCAAATACGCAACGCCGGAAGCGATTGCCGCCCTGTCCAGAGCCAAGAGTCGCGATCGAGTCATCGACGTGCTGGTGCACTATGCGGCGCAGTTCTTCGAATACACGGCGGTGTTTGCCGTGCTCTCGTCGTCGGCCAAGGGTTTGAGCGCCACGGGGTCCGGTACGAACACCGAGGCACTGAAGAAACTTCGCATCCCGCTCGATCTCCCGAGTGCCTTTCAGAAGGCGCAGAGGTCGACCGCGCCACAGGTGACACGACTCAAAGCGTCGGGGCTGGAAGGCGGGATTGCGCGCGACCTCGACCGGCCGACGGGACGCGAAATCCTCTTGCTGCCCATCGGCGTTCGCGGTCGGTCCGTACTGCTTCTGTGGGGAGATCGCGGCAAACACAACGTGGACTTCCAGGGCGTGTCCGAGCTTCTGTCTTTCGCACCCGCCGTTGCCCAGGCGCTCGAACGGGTTTTGATGGAGCACAAGCGTGCCAGCCGCTTGGCAAGTCCCCAGGGCCACGGAGAAAGCCTGCCGCCCCTCGCCCATTCCTCGCTACCTCCCCCGCGCCCGGTCTCGGCACACTCCTCCGCTCAGCTTCCCGCTGCATCGCCGCCGACGACCAAGCGCAATTCCGCTGCTCCCGCAGCCCAACCACCGAACTTGGAAGCCGGACACGAAGTCGCGAAGGCGGGCAAGCGCACGCTGAGCAAGCACCAAGCGCCCAGCTATCACCCGGCGGCCGATTCGGAGCCCCCAATGAACTTTCCCGCCGAAACCCCGAAGACAATCCCGGGATTCCCGCAAGTCGGCCCCCCCAAGGACCCGAGGCAGGGGTTTTCGCCCAAGAAGGAAGAGCCCCAAGGGAAACCGTCCCTGGGTCCGCGTCTGCTCTCACGTCGGATCGTTCCCCTGGACAGTGTCGTGCGGATTCAGTCCGATCCTCCCCTGGATCCACCGGATGCGCCGGTCGAAATGCAGAGCGTGGCCCCTCCGCCGCCGCCCCTCGACCTCGGGGAATTCAGCGACCCGCCACGGCACAGCGATCGCGGCACGTTGATGAGCCGGCGGCCCCCCATATTCGAGCCCTCCGAAGACGGGTGGGAGGGCGCTCCCAGCCCCGATGTCGTGCCGCGCAAACCGCCGGGACAGCGTCCAGCACCGCGAGCTCAATCCACAGCCGAACTCGTACGCCGACTCCTCGATGGCGACGAGTCCGCCATGTCCCGACTCGTCGAAGGAGGAGAGACGTCTGTCGCGGCGCTCATTGCCGAGTTCCCGGGACCGGTAACGGAGCCCAGCAGCCCCACTGCCCGGGCCTCCGAATGCGGGCCGATCCTCAAGGCGCTGGTGGCACTGGGCTCGAAATCCACGCCGTTTCTGACGGTTCGAACGGCGGACGAGGACGCAGACGTACGGCGCTGGGCGACCTACGTGCTCGGCGAGCTCCAGGGGAAAGAAGCCGCCAAAGCGATCGCGGGCCGACTTCTGGACGATTCAGCGGACGTACGCCGGGCCGCCCTTGCTTCCGCTCGCCGTGCCCGCAGCGACGTACTCACCCGCCGGACGCTCCGCTCACAAATGGAGGAGCTCTGTCGCGACACGGGGCTTTCGAGCGAGTCCCGAATGTCGGCGGTCGAAGCGCTCGCCGACATCCGCGAACACGAAGCCATCCCGACGTTGCTTCAGCTGCTCGACGACGCAGATGCCTCCCTCGTGCGCGCGACGCGTTGGGCACTGTCGGTGCTAACGCGCCAGGATTTCGGCACCAGCAACGAGGCGTGGAAGAAATTCTGGCAAGAGAACCGCGATCTCGACCGCGTCGAGTGGCTCATCTCGAGCCTCGCTCACGAGCAGCGTGACTTGAGGCGGGCTGCCGGCGAAGAATTGAAAGCGCTCGCCGGTCAGGACTTCGGATACAACGAGGACCTCCCCGAGTCCGACCGCCGGACGGCCCAGGCCGAGTTCCGCCGTTGGTGGACGACGGAAGGGAAGGCTCGGCTCGCCTCGAGCTGACCGGAAAACCAGAGCAGCTTGGCTTTTCGGCCCTCGATCGAGGTCCCTGGGAGGCTCCTAGACAAGGCCCGCCATGGATGCCAGATCGCCGCTTCGATGCAGCTTTCGGACGCAACCGATCCCGCCCTCGAAGCAGCTTCTCTGGCCCTCAGCGGTCGACGAGGTGGGCCTTCGAGTCGCTTTGCATCCATCGAGCTCCGGGGTGAGACACGCCAGCTATCACACCTGGCCCCCCTCGGATACGTCATCGCCGTGATCCTGGGTCTTGTCGCGGTCGGTGTGCTTTGGGCGCTTTGAGCCTCGTCTGAGCGCGACTCGTACGCGCCAACGAAAAAGCGCGCCCGAGGGCGCGCTTCAGTGGACGCGAAGAAGGGCGTCACTTACTTCTTCTTGGGGTCCTTGGGCTTCGGGGGCTGAAGCTCGAGGTCGCGGGTCTTAGGCACTTCCGGTCCCTTGAATGGCTCGACGTGCACGGTGCTCATGGCGCGAACGATGCAGTCGCCCACGGGCGTCCCCGCATACGGGGCTCCGACGTCGACGTTCTTCACCGTGCCGCTGTTTTCGAAAACCATCGTCACCGTGGCGGTTCCGGGCTGATAACTGCCGAGCTGGTCCTTCTCGAACGTATTCGGGCAATCGACGGCATTGAGCGAAGCGCGCTTTAGCTCGTGCTCGGCGCTCTCCTCGTCGAACTTGGCTTCCTCCTCGGCAGTAGTCGCCGAGGGGTCGAAGTTCGAGGTGCTCTGGTCCTCGATGTCACGCTGCTCCTCGGCGATGCGAAGCTGCTCTTCGAGACGCTCCTCCGGCGTCATGACCTCAGAATTACCCTTCGATCCCGCACAGGCGGCGAGCGAGAGAGAGCCCAAAATGATCAGGGATGTCCTCATGAGGGCGGAGTCTAGTCCGCTCTGGCTGAAAATACACCACCGAGAAACGGGTTTTTTCCGTACTTTTTCGGTTTAGACGTCCTTGAGCCCGTAATCCTTGATCTTGTACAGGAGCGCCCGGTGACTCATCTCGAGCAGTTCCGCCGCACGCGTCCGATTGCCCTTGGTCTTCTTGAGGGCACGTCGGATGAGCACCTCCTCGATGAAACGGGTCGTCTTTTTGATGCTGAGCTCCCCGCTGGCAAGCTGGAGCTTGACCGGGTCTCGCACGTCGCGAACGCGCTCGGGTAGATCGGCGGAACCGATCCGTTCGCCCTCTGCTAGCACCATGGCACGCTCAACGGTGTTCTCGAGTTCACGAACGTTCCCCGGCCAGGCGTACTCGTAGAGCAGCCTTCGTGCCTCGTCGTCCACACCGGTGATGCTGGTCCCAAGACGGGCATTGTTGCGCTGGATGAAGTGATCCAAAAGCAGCGGGATGTCTTCTTTTCTATCGCGGAGGGGTGGCACGTGGATCGGGAGGACATTCAAACGATAGAAGAGATCCTCACGGAATCTTCCCGCCTTGGCTTCTGCCATGAGATCGCGATGGGTCGCAGTCACGATGCGAACATCGACGGGAGTATCCTTCGAGTCCCCGACCTTCCTCACCTTGCCATCCTCCAGGACTCGAAGCAGCTTGACTTGCAAACTGAGCGGAAGCTCACCGATTTCGTCGAGGAACAAGGTACCTCCCGAAGCCTCCTCGAAAAGCCCCGTCCGTTCCTGGACGGCATCCGTAAAGGCTCCTCTCCTGTGGCCAAAAAGCTCGCTTTCGAGGAGATTCTCCGGAATCGCGCCACAGTTCACGGCGATGAACGGGTGCCCTTTCCGCATACTGCGGTTGTGGATCGCCTTGGCGACGAGCTCCTTCCCAACGCCGCTCTCCCCGGTGATGAGGACGGTCGTCTTGTAGTCGGCGACTTTGGAGATCGTACGAAAGATCGTCTCCATCTCCGGCGCGCGAGCCAGGATGTTCTCGAATTGTGCACCCTTCTGAATCTCGGCTCGCAGCGCACGGTTCTCTCTCCTGAGCGCCTCCCTTTCCTCGGCCTTGCGTAAACAAAGGAGGACCTCTTCCGGCTTGAACGGTTTGGACACGTAGTCGTAGGCGCCAGCTTGGATCGCCTCCAAGGCAAGCTCGTGACTGCCGTAAGCGCTCATCACGATGACCGTGGCGTGACTGCCCTTGGCCTCGAGCGCGGCGAGCAGATCCATCCCACCCATGCGCGGCATGCGCACATCCGTGATGACGAAGTCGGGCCCGAATCCATCGATCATCGGCAGCGCCTCCTCTCCGTCCTCCGCCACTTCGACCTCGTAGCCATTGCGACGCAAGAACGTCTTCAGGACCAAGCGGAGGTTCTCTTCGTCCTCGACCACCAGCACTCGACGCATCTCCCCCAAGGTACGCAAAAAGTAACCAGTCTGCATGGTCCGGACTCGCAATTTTTTCACTTTTGCGCATTTCCGGGCTCCCCACGGCGTCCAAGGGCCCCTATCTTCGGGCCCATGCTGGTCGGACTGGACGTTCTGGGAAGAGGCCGAAACAACTCGGCGCGAAAGCGACTCATAGACTCCAAGGTGGGCCTTTTGACCCATGCTGCAGCCGTCGACGCCCGAGGGGAGTCGAGCCTTTCGGCGCTGCGCTCGCTCGAGATCCAGCCGAGCGTGGTCTTTTCCCCTGAACACGGTCTCGACGGAATCGCGCAAGCCGAGGAAGCGGTAGGAACGGACGACGCGAACGTCGGTGAGGCGCGCCTGGTCAGCCTCTACGGCACAACGAAAGAATCGCTCGCTCCCAAGGCAGCCGACCTCGACGGTCTCGACGTGCTCGTCATCGATCTCGTGGACGTGGGCAGCCGATACTACACGTACGTATGGACCGCGCTTCTCGCCGCCCGCGCGGCGGCCAACGCCGGGGTGCACACGATGGTCCTCGATCGTCCCAACCCCATCAGTGGGGATCCGGCGCGCCTCGAAGGGCACCCTCAGGACGACGACTTGCGATCCTTCGTCGGGCTCGAGTCGATTCCGACGCGCCATTGCATGACCATTGGTGAGATCCTGCTGAGCCTGTTCAACCAACAGGATCGCCCCTTGGGTCGGGATGGCGCGCTTTCGGTGGTGCCTACCGACGGTTGGGAGAGACATGCTCTCGCGGACGCCTTCGGTCGCCCCTTCGTCCCACCTTCTCCCAACATGCCAACGGCTGAAACCGCGCTGGTCTACCCCGGTGGCTGCCTCTTGGAAGGGACGAATCTCTCGGAAGGACGGGGAACGACGACACCGTTTCAGCTAATCGGCGCGCCTTACCTGAAGTCCGAGCAGTTTGCCAAGGCGCTGCGCGATCTTCCGGGAGCTTGGATCAGGCCAGCTCGGTTCAAGCCGACGTTCGACAAGTACGCGGGCGTCGTGTGCTCCGGCATCAGTCTGCACGTGAGCGACGAGAAAATCTTCCGTCCGGTCGAAGCGTATCTCACCATCATCGCCGAAGCGCGTCGACAAGCCCCCGAAGACTTTCAGCTCCTCGACCGGGTGTACGAGTTCGAAAGCGAGCACAGCGCCTTCGACCTTCTCACGGGCACCAAACAGGCGGGTCAGCTACTCCTCGGAGGCGCCGAAACGGAGGAGCTCATCGAGCTGTGCTGTCCGGTCGAGGACGAGTGGGTCGTTCGAGTCGAGTCGGCAGAAGAACTCGTCCAAGAATCGCGCGCCTGATCTCAACCCTCGAGCATTTGCTCGATGTGTTCGATTTCCTTCGGAGCTGCGTCGCTGAGAACGATGCCGCCCCCGTCGGAAACGAGAACATCGTCCTCGATCCGAATGCCACGCACGTCGGAAAACGAGCCCAGCCGCTGCCAATCGATGAGCTGCGCGACGCGCGCGTCGGCTCTCGCTCGCTCCAAGAGTAGCGGCACCTGATAGAAGCCGGGCTCGATCGTGACGCACATTCCGGCCTTCAGAACGCGCGTCAGCCTGAGCGTCGCCAGAGTCGGATGAGCGTCGCGCTCCTGGTTTTCACCGTAGCCCGCCCGGTCACCGAGGTCCTCCATGTCGTGGACGTCGAGCCCCAAGAGATGACCGAGTCCGTGGGGGAAAAACACGCTCGCTGCGCCGCTCTGAACCAACTCGTCGAGGCCTCCGCGCAATACCCCCAGGTCACGGAGAAACTCCGCAACGTTGCGCACCGCCGCGAGGTGTAGATCCGCGTAGTTTACACCCGGGCCCACGCCAGAAGCGGCCTTCTTCTGCACATCGAGAACGCCCTGATAGATGTCACGCTGTGTGGGACTGAACCGTCCCGACACGGGCCACGTTCGAGTGATGTCGGCATTGAAGCCTTCTCTCGTCTCACCCCCGACGTCACACAAGATGAGATCTCCCGAATTGAGGGCTCCATCGCTTCGTTCCGCGTGGAGGATTTGACCTTGGGTGGTGACGATGGGCGTGTACCCAGGAACCAGCCCCGCACCGATCAACGCCCCCACCATGGCGCCCCGCACTTCCGTTTCGCGGGTGGCTCCCCGCGTCGCTCTCATGCCTGCGCGGTGCGCCGCAGCACTCGTTTCCGCGGCAAAGGCCAATTGGTGCTGCGCCGCCTCGTCGTAACTAAGCCGGCATGCGACCAGCTGGTCCGCCAACAGTACGTCGGCGCCCGACAAATGCGGGCCCGATTGTGCCTCGACCTCCCGCCGCAAGAGAACCGACATCCACGCCGCTGTTTCTTCGTCTTGAGGCGGAAGGCAAGCCGGGGTGGTCCGCAAAGCGAGCTCCGAGAGCGGTCGGACGGGTATGGCGAGGGCTTCGCTCCACTCGTCCAGAGTCCTGGCGCGTCCCGCCCAAAGCTCCATTTCCGGATCGGACGGCTCGACGAAGAGCGCGACTCGGTCGCCCTCGAGTACGAGCATTGCCCCCTCGATGTGCTCACCCACGAGATAGAGAAAATGGCTCTCCGCACGGAACGGATAGACGTTGTGGGCAAAGTTGCGTGGTCTTGCCCACCCGGAAACAATCACCGCAGGGACATCGTCGGCACTTCGCATCTGGAGAAGCCGAGCGCGACGAGCCGCAAATACAGACGGGGAGGACCGTTCGTTGGACACGAGTCGAGCGTACTCTGCCTCGACCTGGTGGAAAACTCATGGCACGGTCATGAGCCGCTTTCGGATGAAACTCGACACTCTCCGCGCGCGTATGTAGCCCCTAGACACCTCGTGAATCCCGACCGACCCGCTCGCCCTCGCCACCTCGTCGTTCCCGATCACGGGTGCGGAGCGGGTCTGCGCGTGCCCCACTATCGGCATGTACTGGACGAGAATCCGCGAATGGGATTCTTCGAGGTCATCAGTGAAAACTTCTTCGGTGAGGGCGGCAAGCCTCTTTATCACCTCGATCAGTTCACCGAACGCTACCCGATCATTTTGCACGGGGTATCGCTGAGCATTGGAGCTCCCGACCCGCCATCGCGGGGTTACCTCGATAGCCTGAAAGCCTTGGTCAAGAGGGTGAAGCCCGCCTGGGTGAGTGATCATTTCTGCTTTTGCGGAGCGGGGGGTGCTCACCTGCACGATCTCCTCCCGCTCCCGTACACCGAGGAAGCAATCGCGCGGGTCGCGGAGCGCGCGAGGATGGTGCAAGACTTTCTCGAGGTTCCTTTCGGTCTCGAAAACACGTCGAGCTACCTCACGTACACGCGGAGCACGATGACCGAATGGGATTTCGTTCGAGAAGTCGTCGAACGTGCGGATTGTGGGCTGATGTTCGACGTGAACAATGTCTACGTTTCGGCCTACAATCATGGTTTCGATCCGCTCGCGTTCGTACGCGCGGTTCCTCACGAGCGGATCCTGCAAATCCACATCGCCGGTCATTCGAACTTCGGGAAATACATCATCGACACTCACGTGGGACCGCTGATCGATCCGGTACTAGATCTCTACCGAGAGACGATCCGCCTCGCGGGTCCGGTCTCCACCCTCCTCGAATGGGACGACAAGATCCCCGATTTTCCGCAACTCCAGGCGGAGGTCGGTCGAGTCGCTCGGACTCGAGACGAAGGACTGGGCCCGAGCTGTCTGCCGCTCGATCACGACGTGGTCCAGCGCGAGGCGGGCCGGGCCGCGCCGCTACGCCCCTGGTCTCAGGGCGGCCCGAGCGAGACTCTGATGCAGTGGCGCGAGTCGCCCGAGCTCGACGAAATGATCGCAGAGCGCCCGCGAGAGGACGACTCGTGAATCGCGACACCGAAGCTCTCGCTCAGCTGGCGCCGCCGAAGGACGCCTCACTCACCGAGCTTCAGGAATGGATGGTTCGCGTCTTGCGCCATCCGCGAGCTCTACACAAATCCGAAGCGATGCGAAGTGCCGCGGCGGCGCATTTCTCCGGCAACGACCGACTGCTTCCAGCCGAGCAGGTCGACATCTATCGGCAACAATTCTGGCTACGGCACACGAGCACGTTGGTGGAGGATTTTCCTGGGCTGACGGGGCTGCTCGGTCAGCGCCGCTGGGAGCCGATCGTGGAAGGGTACTTGTCGACGAAGTCGCACGACTGTCTTGCGCTAAGGAGCTTGGGAAAAGACCTCAGTGACCACATCGAATCCCTCGATGAAAGCCTGATCGAAAACGAGGGGCTCAGCCGTGTGCTGCTCGTCGAAATGGCGCGCCTGGAATGGGCTTACATCCGCGCCTTCGATCTGCGTGACGAACCTCCCCTGTCTCCCGCGCGCCTGGCTGAAATCCCAGTAGAAGCGTGGCAACACGCGCGATTCGAAGTCTCGGACACGGTTTCGTTGTTTCGCTTCCAGTATCCCGTGGCCGATCTGCGACGCACCATCAGGAAGGCGCCCGGTGAGATATCGACCGCAAAGGTCGAGGTCGATCCAAACTACCTCGTGGTCTATCGAAGGAATCGCACTTTGTGGGACAAGCGCCTCTCCCGCTCGGCGTTCTTGCTCCTCGAACAACTATCTCGAGGCATCGCGCTGGTGCCCGCGTGCGAAGCGGTCGTCACGGAAGATCCAGAGGCGGAACGGGTGCTCGAGAACCAACTCACCGAATGGTTCACCCTCTGGGGCCGCCTAGGTTGGATCATCGACGTGAAAGTCGACCCTTGACGAAGCCGGGACACGGTCATCTCCTGCCGGCGGCTCGTCGAGACGCCAGCCTCCGTCAGCAGCCAAGCTCTCCGGCTAGAAGTCTCGTGATGTCTGGACTAGCACTGGTGTGCCGGGATGCGTGGGTTCTCTCCATGCACACCCTTTCGAGGATGTAGAAAATGCTCAGAATCGTCCACCGCTCGCTCGCTTTATTGGCACTCTCCGGAGCGTACCTCTATTGCGCCGGGGCCGGAGCCCAGGAACCCGAGACGGCCAAGATGGGTCCAAAGGAGGACATGGGCGAGCTCGACAAGTCGATGTCCGAAGAGGCGCTGGCCCAGGCACGCCTGCACTTCAAAAACGGCGTGTCTCTCCTTCAAGAGGCTCCTCCCAACTACCAGGACGCCTACTACCAGTTTCAGCTCGCCCTCGAAAAAAGCGGAGAGAGCTGGAAGGTCCGCGGAAACCTCGGGTTCTGCGCGCTGAAGCTGGAGCGCGACGGCGAAGCTCTCACCCACTATCGCACGTATCTCGCGGAAGGCGGGGACGCGATCGATCCCGAGGAGCGGGAAGACATCGAGAGCGAGCTGCTCCTGCTGGAGGGAAACATGGCGACCGTCTCGCTCACCGCCTCGGAACCCACCGTGCAGATCAACGTCGAGCGCTCAGGTTCCAGCGCGCCGGCTCAGCCCTACGATCTGAAGGATGGAGAGACCAACCTCGGACTGAGGGCTGGAGCCTTCACCATCACGGCGCGCAGCGGCTCGGAAACGCGCGTTTGGGAGCCCGTTCTCAAGCCTGGCAGCACTCTCGAACACCACTTCGACTTCAGCCCCGTCCCCGCCCCCTCCGAGAAGCCCGAAGCCGTAGCGACTTCGCCCGTTTTCGCCCCAGCACCTGAGCCGAGAAGGGCGAACCCGATGAAAATCGCCGGCTACGCGACCGCCGGTGTCGGTCTGCTCGCTTTGGGAGGCGGCGCCATCACTGGACTCCTCTCCCAAAACAAGGAGGAGACGGCCAAGGAAGATTGCGTGGACAAGATCTGCCCGTCGGCCGGAGCGGACGACAAAGACGCCGCGGAATCACTCGCCACCACGGCGAATGTGCTCTTCATCGCCGGCGGCGTGCTGGCGGGGGCGGGCGTTACGCTGGTCATCCTGGGGAGCTCGAAGTCTCCGAAGGAGGCAGCCTCCCTCGAATTGAGCCCCGGCTTCGGCCCTCGAGGGGGAAGCCTCTTCGCCAGAGGGACCTTTTGATGAAATCCGTGTCTAACGCATCTCTCACTCGCCTTCTGACGACGTCGCTGCTTTGCGCTCTCCCAACTGTTGCATGTGCGGTCGATTTCGAGGGCTACACATTCGACGACGATGCACTCGCCGAGCTAGAAAGCCGAGACGAACCCCCAGAGGGAACGAGCGAGCGCTGCATCGAATTCTGTGACAACCAGGAGGAAATCTGCGGCTTCGGCATGGAGGGGACGTACGAGTCGAAAAGTGATTGCTTCGCCCTCTGTTCTGGCTACTTCGACATCGAACTGGATTGCCGCGAAAACCATTTGGACTTCGCGCGAAGCGGGCCCGAAACTCACTGCCCTCACACCGTAGAGGACGGAGGCGGACAGTGTCCTGACGCGCAGACGACTTCCTGCGATAGATACTGTCTCCGCGCCGAGGAAGCCTGCGGCTTCGACGAAGACGACTCGGGGTTGTTCCCTAACTTCGGAGGATGCCGCGACGCGTGCGAGGAGTTCGCCGACAACGAGCTCGAGTGTCGCTTCGGCGAACTCGGCCGGGCCGAGGAGGGCGAGACCGAGCGATGCCTCGACCTGCGTCCGGACGCTGGCACCCGGTGCTCTGATCTCTGAGCATTTTCAGAAGATGTCGAACGGGTAGGACCGGTCGCCATAGGCGCGCACGGCAACGGTATCTCGGGCCGCGTCGTTGTTGTCCTCGACCGTCGACAGGAGAGCCTCGATGCGATGCTTGGCGTCATGGACCCAGACGGCGGCGACCTCGACCATCCGCCGACTTCCGACTTCGCCGGAGCGCTGCACTTCCGACTGCACGCGGGCGGAAAGCGCCGACCAAGAGGCGAGTTCCGCGACGATCCGGGCAAATCGACTCTGGACGTGCTGTCGCTCGACGAGTTCATGGCCATGACGCCGCACAGCATCATCGACGGCAACTCCAAGGCGCGCGGCGTACTCGTGGAGAGCCTGCATCTGAACTCCAGGTACGGACTTCCCCGAGACCTTGCGCCAACGGTTTTTGGCCTTGTCGACCAGGAGAGACGCGGCCGCGTCCACTCGGTTGAGCACGTCGGCGGCGTCGTTGAGACGATGGAGCCGGTGACGGATCTCCCTCGTGCCCTCCAAAACGATGTACGACTCGAGAGCAAGATCGGAACCGTCGAGCAGGGTCAGAGCCCGGGCGTCGGCCCAAGCCCGCGTACTGGCGACGTCCCCCGCGTACGCGGCCGCCCCATGAAGCTCGCGCGCAGCATCCAATACCCGCGCCGAACTCCGCGCCACTGCGAGACGGACCACCCCACGTTCGACTGGATCGACGATACCGCCGGACTCGGACAGCCCGGCAACCCCGTGAACGAGACTCTCCATCGCGAGGATCTCCGAAAGCATTCCCGCGATCCTCGACTGCACCGAGGGGAACTTGCCGACGGCTCGCCCGAATGCGCGACGTTCCACCACGCGCGCCACCGTGTCGTTGAACGCGCGAATGCACGAGCCAAGAACCGCGGCCCCGACGAACAAGCGAGCTTCGGAAAGTCCCGCCATGACTACGCGAAACCCCTTCCCGACCGATCCGAGAACGTTCTTTTCCGTCAGACGAACATCGGTGAACTTCACTTCAGCCACACCCGCACCGGGGAGCACATCGGACTTTACGCGCCGGACCTCGACCCCCTCACCGGCCGGCACCAAAAATGCCGTGAGTTTGGGCTTGTTGGCGGGTCGGGGAGCGGCCGTGCGCGCGACCACGATGAAATGCGTGGCCCATAGACCGTTCGTCACCCAGTTCTTCGTGCCATTCAAAACGAAACCACCCTCGGTCGGCTCCGCATGGGTTTGGATGCGGCTTACGTCGCTTCCCGGACTCGCCTCAGTGAGGGCGAACGCGCAAAGCGCCCGGGGCGACCTTTCGAACTCGCCGAGTTGCGCGGCCGTGCCCCAGCTCCGAATCAGGCGAACACCCAATGCCAAGTGCGCGATTGCGGAAAGCGCAGCCGAAGAGTCGGCGCCGCCGACCTGCCGAATGACGCGCGCCAAGAGCGGCGTCGGCCAATCGATGGGTCGCGAGAGCAAGTCCCAGTCACGGAGGTGTTCGACACCGGTCCCCCCCCGTTCGTCGAAGCGGACTTGGCTGAGCAGGTCGTCAACCTGAGCAATCCGACCGCCGCTGAGCATCGGAAACGGAGTCAGCGCCGAGGTGTCGACACGCCCGTCGAGGAGCACGCGCACGAACGACTCGGCATGGGGTGGTCGCGATTCGTTCACGCCCCTCCGGACACGACGCGCGGATAATTCGCCTGCTGGGAGAGCGGGCTGAGTTCACGCTTCTCGAGTCCGAATTGACGGGCCCGCTCCTCTTGCCATGGATACTTGATGCGGTGGTGGTTCATGTGGACGAGAGTCTCTACGACCCGGCTGCAAACGATCCGAAGCTCTCGCATCGTCAATCCGGACTCGTCGAGCTGACCGGAGGCGAGCTTCGAAAATACGATCCGACGTACCATGTCCTCGATCGGGACTCGCTCGGGGCTATCGAGAGTGCGGGAAGCCGCTTCAATGGAATCCACGACCATCAGAATAGCCGTCTCCTTCGTCCCGGGCTTCATACCGGGATAGCGAAATCGCTCCGCATCCACCTCGCGTCCCTCGGCTTCGCAGGCTTTCCGTTCCTTGTTCAGGAAGTACTCGACCAGCTGGGTGCCGTGGTGGGTGTACGCAAATTCCACGACAGGCTCGGGGATGCCCCCTTCCCTGAGGATCTGAACCCCTTGGGTGACGTGTTCCAAGATGCGGCGGGCGCTTTCGCGCGGACTGAGGCCCTCGTGGGCCGATGTTTCACCCGGATCGAGGTTCTCCACGAAAAACTTCGGCTCCACGCTTTTTCCGAGGTCGTGATAGTAGGCCCCGACCCGAGTGAGCAGGGCATCGGCCCCAATCGAGCTTGCTGCCTGCTCGGCGAGATTGGCCATCGCGCGTGAATGTTCGAAGCTTCCCGGGGCCCTATGGACCATTCTCTGCAGGAGAGGCTGAGAAAGATCGAGAAGAGAAACCAAACGCTCCCGGGCCACGTGGCCCAAAAGCCGCTCCCCAACCCCACGTGTCAGCAGATAAATCGCTCCTTCGGATGCTCCGCCCAAGAAGTGCCAGCCCGAAATGATGGCGAGCTCGTGCCAGGTTCGGCCCGTCCCCAGGGACATGCTCACTTCGACCGCCCCCGCCAGGAGCCCGGCGAGGAGCCCCGCCCGGATGCCGTCAGCGGGATTTTTCCCCTCTCGGAAGAACAGAACGACCGCCACGGCTCGAACCAGGATTGCTGCGGAGAGGACGTCCGAGGCGCCAGACGCTGCACAGAGGGCCAGACTGCACAGAACCGTGACCAGGCCAGCCCCGAGGCCGAAACTTGCCGACATCCACAGGGCACCAACGCCAACAGGCACAAAAAGGGCTCGGAGATGCAGACCTCCCACCGAGCTTGCGACGAGGGAAACGACCACGACCGATGAAACCGCCCCCACCAGAGGCCGGGAGAGTCGAAGACGACTGACGTCGAAACGACCCAGCACGGACTGGAATCCCATGAGGGCTGCCGCGTAGAGAGCCCATTCGACGACCCATGAGGCTTCGGTCCCCAGCGCGGAAAATCGCGTTGCCAATCCGACGCGAGCTTGGTGGGTCCACGATAATTCTTCGATGAACAGGCCAAGGCGGAACCAAGCCGAGAGCACTGCGGCGCCCAGTGCCGCAACCCAGGCACGGTCGCCGAAGCTCGCCGGTCGGCGGCGACAGGTGCGAAACGTTTCTCCCACGTCTCGTCTTTATCGGGACGGACCGAATTGGGCCAAGATCACGGCAACCGAGGAGCCCATCGGGGGGCGGGCCTCAACTGGCTGAAAACAGCCGCATTTCTTGCCAGAGAGCGCGTCACTTGCTACCTCAAAATGTGTCGTGGGGTATCTTTCGGAGTTCGTGAACCAAGCGCGTCAAAAGCGCGGGGCTGCGGTCATGGCCGTGGTGAACACGACGCCGGATTCATTCTTCGACGGCGGGAGATACACGACGCGCGACGCAGCGGCGCGACGCATCGACGAGGTGCTCGCCGAGGGCGCGGACATCATCGACATCGGTGCGGAGTCGACTCGCCCCGGTGCTCCCGAGATACCGGCGGAGGAACAAATCGCGCGCGCCAGACCGGCAGTGCAGTATGCAGTGTCCCGCGGCGCGTGCGTTTCGATCGACACGACCGAGCCGCAGGTCGCTCGAGTGATGACGGACGAGGGCGCTCGCATCATCAACGACGTCTCATGTGGCTCGAACTTGGAGCTTGCTCGCGTCGCGAGCGAGGTCGATGCGGATCTGATCCTGATGCATAGCCGAGGCAGCATGACGTCGATGCCTGGGTTTTCGGAGTTCGCTACCGACGCCTACGGCGACATCGTCGCTGAGATCTGGCGAGAGTGGTCGGACGCACGGAAGCGCGCGGTCGAGGCCGGTGTCGAGCCAGGGCGGATCTTCTTCGATCCGGGGCTTGGATTTCACAAGAACGCCGAGCAGAGCTCGGAGCTCATGCGGCGCCTCGACGAGTTCGAGGGCCTCGGCGCGGGGATGGTTCTCGGGGCGAGCCGCAAGTCTTTCATCGGCGCGCTCGATGGGTCCGCTCCGAACGATCGCATCGGCGGAAGCATTGCCGCTAGCCTTCTCGCAGCGCAAAAAGGCGCCTGCATCCTGCGGGTCCATGACGTGCGAGCCACCACGCAAGCACTCCTGGCTCTTCGAGCCTGGTCCCCCGCGAGCGGACCCAAGGCGGTGAACGCCCATGCTTGACTGGCTCAACAGCTACTTCGCCGGCCGGACGGGGTTTCAGCTCGCGCGCGACGCCCTCGACATCTTCATCGTCTACTACGTCACTTATCGTCTCCTGCTGGTAGCGCGCGGCACCCGCGCGATGCAGATTGCCGCCGGCCTCGGCATCATCGCGATGCTCTATGTCGTCGCTCAAGAGTTCGAGCTGGTCACGATCGTGACGCTCGTGGGCGCGCTCCTGCAAAGCATCATCCTCGTGATCGTGGTCGTTTTTCAGAACGACATCCGCCGAGCCCTGCAACGGGTCGGAAGCCGGGCCTTCCTCGGCGGCGCCCGCGCTCAGGAAACCCACGTCATCGAGCAGGTCGTCGACGCCGCGCGCGACCTGGCCCGCCACCGCATCGGTGCCATCATCGCGTTCGAGCAGGACGCGAACTTGGACGAGTTCGTCGGCCAGAACAAGGGGATCCCGATTGACGCGAAGGTCTCGTCGGAGCTGCTCGTCTCGCTCTTCATCCCCGAGGGCTCGAACAAGCTTCACGATGGTGCCGTCATCCTACGCAACCTTCGGATCGCCAAGGCTGGCGTGTTTTTCCCGATGCCCGAGGCTCGCAACTTCGATTCCAGCTTCGGCTCCCGTCACCGCGCAGCCGTCGGAATCACGGAGGAAACCGATGCAGTCGTCGTCGTAGTCAGCGAAGAGCGCGGTACGATAAGCTTCTGCTTCAACGGAAACATCGCGCCCGACCTCCAAGCGGGACAGCTCCGGGAGATGCTCTTTTCGATCATGAGCCCCAAGGGCGCCCCGTCTCGATCCAAGTCGTCGCCCGACTCGCGAGAGTCCTCCGAGCGGGTCACCCTCATCTCACCGGAACAAGAGCGGCCCACTTCGAAGAAGAAGAAGACCGCCGACGAGACTCCCGCCCCGCCCTCCAGCCGTGCACCCACCAGCCAGGCTTCACCAAAGCCCCTGCGCAAGAGCAACGTCCCGGATACGGCGGCTCCAGCGGGCGGCGAAACGGATTCCCTCACGGTGCCCGTCGTCGAGCCACGGCCGATGCCCAAGGCCGGCGAGATCGAGCGCGTAGGTGAAGCGGAAGAGATCCCATCCGATGACGGGAGGAGCACACCACAATGATGGATTTCGACCCGATCTTGCGTTTCCTCCGGCAGGCCCTTCTGGAAAACCTCGGTCTGAAGGCGATGGCCCTCGTGTTTGCCGTGGGATTTTTCGGGTACGTGCACGCTCAGGAGGACGTCCAGCAACGCACGATTCCGGTGAGTGTCATCAGCTTGCAGCCTGAGAACGGCTCGCACGAGCTCATGACGAAGATGCCCCCCGCCATCCACGTGACGCTGCGCGGTTCGCGCCGGGCCATGACCGACTTGGTTCAGGATGGCATCCCGCCCGTCGAGATCGATCTGCGCGAAGGTTATCCCATCGAGGTCACTTTTGATCGCGATATGTTCCTTCTCCCCAATCAGCTCGAAATCATGGTGGTGGATCCTCCGTCCCTCGAACTCGAATGGGAGGAGGTCATCACCCGCCAAGTGCCGCTTCAGGCGTCGATCACCGGAAGACTCCCCGAAGGTTACGTCGTCAACGGCGAGCCCAAGATCGATCCGGAAGTCGTGACGGTACGGGGCCCACGGAGTCGGGTCGAAGTGATGCAGTTCGCCCGCCTCGCCCCCTACAGTGTGACTGGCCTGACTGCCGGCCGCTACCCTCGGATCATCGCCATCGACCCGCCACCGGCGCGCGTCGAGTACCTCGGGCGTCAATCGGCAACGGTCGTCGTCGAAGTGAAGCGCCGAGAAAGCGAGAAGCTGTTCTCCGAGCTGCGTGTGGAGGTGCTCGGTCCCCCGAACGGAGTGGCCCGCCCAGACACCGTCGACGTCACCGTGATCGGTCCGCCGGACATCGTTCGCAAGCTGAAGCCGGGACAGGTCGTACCCACCGTCGACCTGATCAAGTCCAAGTATTGGAACGCGGAGATGACGGGCCCGGGTAGCGCACAGGTACCCATCGAAGTGAAACTCGACGGCGTCGAGGTGCAGGTTCAGCCCTCCGAAGCGGCAGTGCGCTGGTAGCTCTCGCGCCAAGTCGAGCGGCCGAGGCTTGACCGGATCGAGTCGAAACGCGACGGTGGCTCCGTGTCCGGGACGCTCCCTATCGACGCCATTTCCAATCGGTTCTTGGAAGAGATCGCTCGGCGTCCGGTGATCATCACCGCACCGACCGGGACTGGAAAATCCACCCAAGTCCCGCGCTGGGCGTACGGGCAGTCCGGGAGCGCTGCCGGCGGACCCATCGTCGTGGTGCAGCCACGCCGGGTAGCGGCCCGCGCCGTCGCGGCGCGCATCGCGGAGCTGGAAGGGGCCGAACTCGGTGAAGAGATCGGCTACCGGGTGCGGGACGACAACCGTTCGGGGCAAAACACGCGGCTCCTCGTGGCCACGCCAGGCATCGTTCTGGCTCAGCCGGAGCTGCTCGAGCGAGCGAGTCTGGTCATCCTGGACGAGCTCCACGAACGACGCCTGGACACGGACCTAATCTTCGCCCTGCTTTCGAAGAAAAAGGCTCCCTTCGTTGCCATGTCCGCCACCATGGACGGCGAGGCTGTCAGTTGCGCCGTGGCGGGCGTTCATCTGAGCGTCTCGGTCCGCTCGTTTCCAGTGACCGTCGAGTACTTGGATGCTGGCCCCGATCTCCCGAGCTCCCGCGATCTGGAGAACAAGGTCCGCACAGCCCTCGACCGCCTCCCCTCGGACGGAGGCGACGTTCTCGTCTTCTTGCCGGGCAAAGGAGAAATCGAACAAATCAAGGCAAGCTTAGCGCACCGCAGCGAACGAATCGTTCCGCTTCACGGATCGCTCAGCCTGGCGGACCAGGCGAAAGCTCTCCGTCCGTCCGAGGGCCGACGCATCATCCTTTCGACGAACGTCGCAGAAACGTCGCTCACGATCGATGGCGTTCGGACGGTGATCGATTCGGGTCTCGTGCGACGCACGACCTACCACAACGGTCGGAGCTACCTAACGCTCACTCAGATCGCCCTCGACAGCGCCGACCAAAGAACGGGGCGCGCTGGACGCACCGCTCCCGGATACTGCCTTCGTCTCTGGGGCCGTCAGGCACGACTCAGCACGGAGACGCCCCCGGAAATCCACCGGGAAGAGCTCGGACCTTTGGTCATGACGTGCGCGGCGCTCGGCGTCTCGCCCCAAAGTCTCCCCTTCTTGGACGAGCCCAAGGATTACGCCCTTCGAGACGCCACCGAGCGCCTGCAGCAGCTCGGGGTGGTTTCGGCTGAGACCGAAGACACGCCTCCCCGTTTGACGGACACGGGACGGCAGCTGTTCGGACTCCCGCTCGACCCTTGGCTGAGCCGGATCCTCATCGAAGCGAAACGATCGGGCTGCATCGACGACGCAATCGATCTGGTCGCCGTACTAGAACAACCGGGAACAAGCGCCTTGAGCCGTTCGGCGCCCGACGATCAGCTCGAGTACCGTGGCTGCGACGTGGAGGCTCTCATCTACATGATCCGGTCGGGACGAGGAGAGACTGGACAGCAACGGCGGGCACTCGAAGAAGCTCGCGCCTCCGCGCGGCGCCTGAGACGAGCTCTAGGTCTCTCGGGCGACGGCCCAGATGGCGGGCTCTCCGACCGCGCCCTGCTCTTGAACACCCTGCTCGATGCCGACCCCGTGTGCGCGCACGTCGCTCGCCACAGAAAAAAGCGCATCGTTTTTAGCAACGGCGGGACGGAGATGGAGGTCGGCCGCGACAGCCGGGTGGGACACCTCCTCGCTTCGGTCAATCCCGCCGACAAGGTCGACGCAATCATCGTTCTCGAAACGCATGGGATCTCTTCGGGCAAAGACCACAAGCTCCTCATCACCTTGTGCACGCCGGTTCCAACGAGTCTCCTGAGTCGCCACGAGCTCGGTCAGGTGGCGGTGCGGCACGCGCAGATCGCAAAATCGGGACCAGACCGCGGCAAAATCGTCGTCACCCTCGAGCGATCCTACGCGGGACGCGTGATCGACACCCGTGAACAGATCCCCGAGGGCAGCTTTGCCCGACAAGCGACGGTCGAACTCATCGCAAGAGGCACGCTGCATCCCAAGGTGAAGAACGAGGCGCAACGACGACTCGCGCGGCTCGCTCTCGGTCACGCCCTCGGCAAGAGTCCCGAGTTCTCTCATTTCAAGGAGATCGACGAGCCTCCTTCTCTGCAGGAGTTCCTCCTCGCCCGACTGACGGAGCTGGGCGTCGAGAGCTGCGATGACCTCGAACTCCTATCGACCACGGACTTCCTCCCGGCCGACGTCCCGGCGCACTTGTCCCCGCAGCTCGATGAGCGCTTCCCGCTCGAGGTCGACTTGGGCGACTGCCTGTACGCAGTCGAGTACGACTTAGCGCGGCACCAGGCCACGCTCAGCATCGTTCGTGGGGGCCGCCACAAGCCTCCGCCAGCCAACTATCTGCCCCGCTTCGAGGGACTCCGGGTCTTCGTGGAAGCGGGCGGAAGCTTTCACGCCCTGCGGCGCTGAATCAGCCGGGGCGCCGTCGTCCGTCCGGCCGCCCTTTCCCACCTTTCGGCGGCGGCGCCGGCGAATCGCGCGCTCAATTGCGCGCGATTTCAGCTAGTTGCGCGCCCCCTGGACCGCCAACCTATCGATCGATAGATTCTGCCAAAATTCCAAGGAATCACTCCAATGCCCAATCCAAAAGACTCGAACTCCACCACCAAGCGGCGCCCCACTACCGGCCAGTTGTTCCTCGTCGCACTCACCGTCCTCGTTTTCCTGATGATGACGCTCTTTTACACCATCATTCCGATCGCCGGTCTTCAGCTGCTGCCGTTCCTCTTCTTTGGCTGCGTGTCACTCGTCGTTGGTGTGTGCGACGATCTCGGCCTCTATCGCTAGGAGCGCGCGACCGTTATCACTGAGACGTGGGCGACGAACGGAAGAGCGCGGAAGTCGACGCGGCAGGAAACGAGAACGAGCCCCGCGAACGGGTGCTCCGGGAGGCGCTCGCCTTGGTCGCGGAAAACGGAGTCGCTGGTGCGTCCCTGCGCAAGCTCGCGGCTCGTCTCGGCATGAGTCAGCCGAGCCTCTACCACTATTTCAAGTCGAAGGATGATCTCATCGACGAGCTCGTGGAGAGAGGCGCGCGACACATGGTAAGATCCATGCGTCTCGAGGAACTTCCCAAGGTGCCCCTCGAGCGTCTCCCCCACATCATCAAAGAAGACATCCTTCGCCTGTGGGAGGGGGACGAGCACGCTTATTACACACGATTTTTGTTCGCGGTCGCCATCGAAAGCCCCAAGCACCAGGCCGTCATTCGAAAGGTGTTCGGAAGGGAGCTCCAATCAGCGCCCAGCGACGGGCTCGCCCGCCTCTTTGAAAAAGATCCAGCGTTTGCAGCTCATCTTTTCGAATGTCTCACCATGCAGGCACGAGCCATGGGCCTTTGCCTGATCGAGGAGCGCGTGCTCTTCGGCGAGGCGGAGCCGAGTGAGCGCACGCGCTCTCACTCGGACTTCATCGCCGATGTGATCGCGGGGGCGTTGATCCGATTCGAGCGTCCGGGTCAGTCGTGATCCGTCGAGCCACGCTCAGACGTTGAAGCGGAAGTGGATGACGTCGCCATCACGCACGACGTATTCCTTGCCTTCGATGGCCATCTTGCCGGCTTCTTTGCACTTGGCTTCGCTACCGAACTCAAGAAGATCCTCCCACCAAATGACTTCGGCCTTGATGAAGCCGCGCTCGAAGTCCGAGTGAATCACCCCAGCTGCCTGGGGAGCGGTCGATCCCTTGACCACGGTCCACGCGCGGCACTCCTTTTCACCTGCCGTGAGGTAGGTGATGAGTCCCAAGAGCTCGTAGCCCGTGCGAATCACCGCGTGCAGCCCAGGCTCGCTGAGGCCAGCGCTCTCCAAGAATTCTGGGCGATCGGCGGGTTCGAGTTCCGCGATTTGTTCCTCGAGCGCTGCGCAAATGGGCACGACCTTGGCACCTTCGGATTCGGCGTGCGCGAGCAGCGCCTGGTAGTACTTGTTCGAAGCAACGTCGGAGACCGAATCCTCATCGACGTTTGCCACGTAGAAGGTGGGCTTCATCGTCAAGAGCTGAAGCTCGTCGATGATTTCTCGTTCCGTGTCGCTGTCGATAGAACAGCTGCGCGCGGGTTTCCCCTCGTCGAGGTGCGCGACCAAACGTTCGCATACGGTGACGGCGGCTTTTTCCTTTACGTCTCCACTCTTGCTCTGCTTGCGAGCCTTGTCCAGGCGCTTGCCGACGGTCTCGACGTCCTTCAAAGCAAGCTCGGTGTGAATGGTTTCGACGTCGCCGACCGGATCGATGCGACCGTCGACGTGCGTGATGTTTTCGTCCTCGAAACACCGCACCACGTGCGCAATCGCGTCGACCTCACGGATGTGCGAAAGGAACTTGTTCCCCAAGCCCTCGCCTTTGGAAGCTCCACGTACGAGGCCAGCGATGTCGACGAAGCGAATCGATGTCGGGACGATGCTCTGCGGCTTGTAGATCGCCGCGAGCTTGTCCAAGCGAGGATCGGGCACGGGCACCACGCCGACGTTCGGCTCGATGGTACAAAACGGGAAGTTTTGCGCCTCGGCCTTGGCCGTCGACAGCGAATTGAAGAGAGTGCTCTTTCCGACGTTGGGAAGCCCAACGACGCCACATGCAAAACCCATAGCGGGCCCCCTTTAGCCTACAGAGGGGGCCGGGTCACGCGCGGCCGGCCGCCCCCGACGATCAGAGCTGCCCGGTGGCGCAAAAACGCCCAAATCGCGAGAGCAGAGCCTTGCCGTATCCCGTGTTCCGGCGCGCGCCGAGCGCGGCCTCCACGTCGATTCCCTCGGCAACGATATCCTCGCGCCGGTGCTCCAGGTAATGACCTACGATCTCGGCGTCCATTTCCGGATGGTACTGAACGCTCCAGACGTTTTCGGTGTAGCGAAGCGCCGCGTGCGCATCGAGCTCCGTCGATTGGATCACCGTGGCCGACGGCGGCTTCACGACGACGGAATCGAGGTGGGTCATGACCACGTGGGGCTCTTCCTCGAGACCGTCGAAAAGCGGATCGTCCGCCCGTTTGGTGAGATCGACCGTCCCGATCTCGCGCCCGTTCGGATTGGCCGTGACCTTCCCGCCCAGGGCCTCACCGAGGAGCTGGTGTCCGAAGCAGATTCCGAAAATCGGCGTACCGAGACGTACGGCAATGCGCAGCGCATCCTCGGTCATCATCATCCACGGCTCTTGATCGGGGAGTCGGGCGGGCGACCCGCTCACAATGATCCCACTGACGCTTCGTGGATCCGGGTAGGTGGGTTCCTCCACTGAACGTACATCGATGAATCCGCCCGGGTAATCACCGACAGCTTCAGTAATCATGCGAAAAAAATCTCCCCGGGCCTTTTCGGCTCCAGGAACGGGTAGCCCCGTCGTCCAAATCGCGAGTGGGAGGACCATGCGAGTCCATGCTACGCTTTTGTGAAGTGGCGGACGAGACTACACGAGCAACAGTTGCACTTCCCGGCCCCGAGCGTCAGCAGCTCTCCCTTCCCCTCCCCGGACTCATCGAGCGACCTCCCCACGGGATGTCGATTCCAAAGCGAAACCGCGTCTACGCGAACCGCAATCTCCGGATGGGAAAGATCGATTGGATCGGGTTCGACATGGATTACACCCTGGCCATCTATCGCCAGGAAGCGATGGACGATCTTCAGGTCCGACTCACCGTGGAGCGTCTGGTTCAGCGCGGTTATCCGGAGTCGCTCAAGTCGCTGGCCTTCGACACGAACTTCCCGATCCGCGGACTTCTGATCGACAAAAAGCTGGGGAATATCCTCAAGATGGACCGCCACAAGGTGGTCAATCAGGGCTTCCACGGGATGAAGCCTCTCGACCCCAACGAGCTGCACAAGCTCTACGGCGAGGAGAAGATCCGCCCCGAGAGCAAAAGGTTCCATTGGATCGACACGCTCTTCGCGCTCAGCGAGGTGACGAGTTACGCCGCCGCCGTGACGGCGCTCGAGGAAATGGGACAGAGCTTCGACCCGAATCAGCTGTTCCTCGACGTGCGCGCCGCGATCGATTTCGCCCATGCGGACGGGACCGTGTATCGCAACGTCACGGCAAATCTCCCGAAATACATCGAGCGCGACGGGGAGCTCCCCCACACGCTCCACAAGCTCCGTTCAGCTGGCAAACGGCTCTTCGTGCTCACCAATTCCCCGTATCACTACACGAACACGGTGATGAGCTATCTGCTCGGCGAAGGCGAAGAGCGCTACGGTCATTGGACGCAGTATTTCGACGCCGTCGTCTGCACGTCGAAGAAGCCCGGTTGGTTCGAGCCGAATGCAACGGCCGGATTTCTCAGGCGAACGCCAGATCTAGAGGACATCACTCCAGCGAGAGAGCTCGCGACGGGCCCGCTCGAACGAGGCGTGATCTACGAGGGCGGCTGCTTGAAGGTATTCGAGCAGACGTTGGGGATCACGGGCCCCAATGTCCTGTACGTCGGTGACCACATTTACGGTGACATCCTCCGCTCGAAAAAGGACAGTACCTGGCGAACGGCTCTGGTCGTACAGGAACTCGACCAGGAGCTCGCCGCGCTGGAGGACAGTGACGATCTACGCATCCGGCGCCGTCAGCTCGCCGAAGCGCGCCCCCTCTTCGAGGACGAGCTCCGGTACTACGGCGCAAAGTTCAAGGAGGTTGCCCGAAACAAGCCCAATGGAGTCTCGGCCGACGAACAAAGGCTCCAGAAGGCGCGCGCGCAGGAACACATCGATCGCATCCGCACTGAGCTCCTCAAACTCGAGAAGGAGTACCAAGAGCTCGACAGCCGCATCAACCACATCTTCCACCCGTACTGGGGGTCGCTCCTCAAGGAGATGAACGGTCTTTCGATCTTTGGTCAGCAGGTGGACCAGTACGCGGACATCTACATGCGGCGGGTGTCGTGCCTTGGAGCCTACTCGCCGACGCAGTTCTTCCGTTCGCCGCACGACCTCATGCCGCACGAGATCTAAAGCGACGACGGTTGGACCGGGTGCCGCTCTAGGGACAGGCGGCCGTTAGCTCGTCGATGATTTTCTTCGTCTCTCCAAGCTCGAAGACGAGCTTCCCCTTCGAGCCATCGCGCTTTTGCAAGTCGAGGGTAAGCTTTTCGTTTTCACTCTCGGCGAGCCTCTTCCACCAGGCCTTCGCGTCCGGAAAGACGTACCCAAGCTCCTTCGCATCCGGTTGCACGCTCTCGTCGCCAGTCTTCTTGCCCAGCTCATAGCTCGCTGAAACGCTCGGGGACTCCGGGACGGACCATGGCACGAGGATCGTCATGGATGCCTTTCCCCCTTCGCAAGCAAGGATCGTCCGGGAGCGGAAGAGATGGCCGCGGTCGTTCTTCTCCGGGTTTTCGGAATGCAGCACGGCCCGCATCTGCTTCTTGTCCTCTCCAGGCTTCGTGGTGTCGTAGCGGAGCCAGTTGCCACAGCATCGATGGGAGAGGACGGCGTCGATTTCGCTCTTCAAACGAAGGAGGGGCGAAAACTCGGGGTCGAGAGCAAGCCCCGCATCGACTGCCTTCTTGGCACCATCGAAGTCGGACTGGGCAAACAGAGCATTGGCCTCGCGTCGGAAGGGGGCGAGCTGTCGCGGATCGACCCGCGCTCCGGGTGCTTCGGCGGGCGGAGCGGCGTCGGCCTTCTGAGCCGGAGCCGCGCCCTCCTTCGGACCTGGCTCGCGCTCGACGTCCTCCTTGCACGCCGTACCCAGCAAGCTCGAAATCGAAAGGAGGCCGATCGCCAGCGCCGAAAGACGACTGCGGCCGAGGCCCAAGGAATCAACGGGGTTCATCATGACACGCTCTTTGAAGCCGGAGGAATATTTACCAGCCCCGAGCCTGCGTCAACAACCTACCAACCCGGAGTGAATGTCTCGAATCGTTCCTACACCGGCGCGCGTCGCTCCGACGCTCCTTTTGGCAAACTGGTCAGGTCCCTGAGGACGAAGGTTCACACACCTTCTGCCCCACGTCGTCCGCGTCGTCTGCGAAATCGAAGCTGCCGACGCAATTGGCCTCGCTGTCCGCGTCGCGGTTGGCATTGCACTCGGGCTTGTTGTCACATTCGCGGAAGCAATAGTTCCGTCCGTCGTCGTGAGCCACGCAGGTCGACCCCAAGGGACAATCGTCTGCTGACTCGCAATCTTCGATCGCGCAGTAGCCATCGGTGAACTGGGTCAAACATTGGAGCTGTATTTTGCCGCCAGCACCGCCCATGCCCGCGAATTCGACCTCTGGACAATCGTCGTCGATCTCACACTCGGCCCCGATCCCCAGTTCGTCGGCCTCCGTTTCCCCACCGGGCTCTGCCTCGTCGTCTCCTCCACAGCCAACGAAGGCCAAGGGGGTCGAGAGCAGCGCCATCCAGATGAATTTGTTCATGCAAAAGAGGGTAAGCTCGTGCGAGCTTGCATCAACGCGGCGCGGAAACGGCGTAACCCGCGGGAATACGGAGAGTCACCCGGCGGCGGCCTCCCTCACCGAGCGGGGCCGTGGGGCTGCTAGTCTGCCTCCATGACTTTCGCTGCCCTGGCCATGAGCCGGTGTGGACGCCGCTCCACGTTCCGGCCGCGCCGCTCCTTGCAAAAGGGTCGAATCGCTCTCGCCTCGTCAGAGAGCCGACTCGGATCTGGCGCAACGTCCAAACCTCAGTCAAAGCTAACACTCACGACCCCATGTCCCCTCTTCATCTCCGCCTCACGACGACGCTGCTCTTGAGCACGTCGTGTTTGCTCTCTGGCTGCGGAAAAGCCGAGAGCGACGACCCCGCGGAAAAGGACCCTCCGAGCGGCAC
Organism: uncultured Polyangiaceae bacterium; assembly: GCA_965652275.1. Classification (GTDB taxonomy): domain Bacteria; phylum Myxococcota_A; class Polyangia; order Polyangiales; family Polyangiaceae; genus NIC37A-2. The sequence continues at coordinate 242,338 of CBFGUR010000001.1, forward strand.
CGTGCTGGACCCTCCTGAAGAGGAAGAGCCGCCTCCCGTCCCTTGTGAGTGGGATCGCACGCTTCCCGGCCGGGATGCGGACCAGCTCTTCGAAACGGATCACGTGCCCGTCTTCGAGGTCTTCCTCCCCGACGACAAATGGGAAGCGCTTCAGGCAAACGCAACAGCCGAACAATGGGAAGAGGTCGACGCCTGCTTCGACGGGAAATACATCGGCCACGTCGCCCTGCGGTTCAAGGGATCTTACGGCAACCTCTACGGATGCTTCGATAGCACGGGTCAAATGATCTGTGAGCGCCTCAGCATGAAGCTCAAGTTCAGCGAGTACGACGACTTGCGCTTCTTTGGCCTCAAGCGACTGAACCTGCACGCCAATCGCTACGACGACAGCCGCATGAAGGAGAAGCTCGCCTACGATCTGTACCGCGCGATGGACCTCCCCGCTCCACGCGCATCGTGGGCCGTGGTGAAGGTCAACGGGCAGTCGTACGGGCTCTACGGGATGGTCGAGGAGATCGACGGACGATTTACCGACGATCGGTGGCCGGACTACCCCGACGGGAACCTCTACAAGGAGATCTGGCCGACGGACACGGACGAAGCGGATGTCCTCGCCGGGCTCAAGACGAACGAAGAGATCGGCGACGTGAGTTCGTTCCTCGAGTTTTCAACCGCGGTGAGCGCCGCGGAAACACCCGAGGACCGTCTCGACGTGCTCGGCCAGTACACCGATCTGGATCACTGGGCACGCTACATGGCCGTCGACGAAGCCATCCTGAGCTACGACGGGGTGACGTACTTCTACACCGATGACGGTTTGTGGTCCCATAACCACAACTACTACTTCTACGAGGACGCGCCGGGCCATTTTACGTTGGTCCCGTGGGACGTGGAGTCGAGCTTTTGGATCAATCCGGATCATGCGCCGCCGCATTGGACGGTGGTTCCCGACGACTGCACGGAAACGTACCCCTATTGGGGCGGGCTCGCGACGGCGCCGGGATGTGATCCGGTCTTTGGGGCCCTGATCACCGATCTCGACGCCTGGCGCGAAGCGATGCGAGAGCTACTCGACGGACCGTTTTCGGTCGAGGCCATGAACGAGGCCATCGACCGCCACGTAGCGCTCATTCAAGAAGAGGCGGAAAAGAGCGAGACCCCGACGATGTACACGACGTTCGCCATGTCGGTGCAGTACACCCGTGACATCATCCCCGAGCTTCGCGCGAGGATGGAGCAACTTCTCGAGGAGAACTGAGCATCACCCGGACTTCGTCGATGCTCACCCCAAGAGCCCGGCCACGCCAGCGGTCTCGAGCAAGTAATAGGCAAAAAACATCCCTCCGTAGGTCAAGGCAAAGAAGAGGACGATGCCCAGGCCGCCGCCCGAACGCCGACTTCGGCTGCGCACCTTCACCAGCAGCTTGGTGAGACGCGGGCTCGCCACAGCGGCGAACCACGCGATCCCCGGACCGTAGAGGAGCATGATGAACGCCGTGCGCAGCGGCACGCTTTTTACCTCAGCGCGAAGCTCGTAGACCAAAATCTCTTCGACCAAGATCACCAGAAGAATCACCAAGGGCGCGATGAGGAGGTGAGAGCGGGACAGCGACGGAGTCATGGAGTCCACTCTCCTTCGAGGGTGCCGAAGAGCGCAAGCTGAGAGCAATAGGTCGCTCTCGCGTGAGGAGTCGTCAGCGCGCGCAATCTGGTGAATTTTTCCACCCAGCACCTCCCATGCTCTCGCCGACAAGGGGTCGCACTCGTCCCGAAGATCGGTCAGGCTCGGGACATGACTTCCAAGACTCTTCCTCTTCTCCTCGGCATCGTCGCGCTCTCCTGCGGTCCCGCTGAGGACGACAATGGCTCAGGCGATGGCGACGGCGACATGGTCCCCGCGAGTGGCGGGGCGACGGGGAGTGGGGGTGCAACGGGCACCGGTGGCGACGGCGCGGCAACCGGAGGTGTCGTCGGGGGCGGCGGATTGCTCGGGACGGGCGGAACCGTAGCGACCGGCGGCACGCCCGGGACGGGCGGAATCGCAGCGACCGGCGGTATGCCCGGAGCGGGTGGGATCTCGGGCGACGGTGGCGCTCCCTCCGGGGGAGCGGACCCCGGCACCGGGGGAAGCAATCCGGGGACGGGCGGAGCTTCGTCCACTTGCACGCCCAATCCCGCTGGCACTTCGGTGGACCAGGGGGACGGCACCTTCGTCGACGAACGCACCTGCTTGATGTGGATGAAGGAGGTCTACCCGAATACCGGCGACTTCATCGGGCGCGAGCACGTCGCCGACTGTGTCAACGCGACCACGGCCGGATACAGCGACTGGCGCGGCCCCGACGCCGCGGAGATGGTGTCGCTGCTGCGCCTCGACAGCGCCACGTGCGGCATGTGGAACGCCCCCAATCTCTGGGACTCGCAGCTCAACACCACCGGCCTGAACGAACCGGCGATGTTCTACACGGCCACCGAAGGCGACGGCCAGGGCAGCGAGCACCAATGCGCCATCAATGGCAACACCGCAGCCCTCGACGGCGGCACCCGCAAGAACCCGTGGAACGTCGTGTGTGTGCGCGGGACGAGCCCGATCACGGGCACGATTGCCGAGTGCCTTGGGACGGCCTGCGACTGAGCTTTCAGGAGGGCGGACCCGGCCCCCCTCGTCGTCGGGCGTGAATCCCTCCTCCTCACCCCACGGTCCGCGTGCGCTCCCTCGCCTCCCACTTGGTCGGCGGGGGTGCTGAGCGCGCCTCGCATCACCTCGCGCTTCGCGCTCGCGTCCTCGGGCTGACTGTACGGGTGGGGTGGCGTTTGCTTTGTTTGCGAGGAGCTCTTGCGGACTTCGGGGATCGGGTGAATCCTAGCGTAAGAGAAACTTATGCGAGCTGAGCTATCGAGGGCCGTCACTTCACTCGTGTTCTGCTTTCTCTTCATTGGTTGCGGGGCTTCGGAGGAGAAGGTCCAGGACGATTTCGAGGAGTTTCTTTCGTCGCGCCGCGACTGCTCGGAGGACGGCGACTGCGTCGTTCGCCCCTTCGCTTGTCCGCTCGGCTGCTACCAGGTGTTCAACGAGGAGTACGAGGACGAGGTCGAAGAAGAAGCGGAGCGTCTCATCCGAAAGTACGAGCGCGGGGGCAAGGCGTGCGACTACGGATGCACGGAGCCGCCTGAGCCGATGTGTGACGCGGGCGAGTGCACGATGGAATAGTTGAGAGAGGTGCCCGCTCAGATGGTGCGACAATTGGTCGCATCTCCACTGCGCTCGGCTCGTGCTAGGGGCGGCCCATGAAAACTCGCAGCCTCGTACTGGTCGCTTCCCTCTGCTCACTCCCCCTGTTGACCGCCGCGTGCGGCGACAAGGACGATCCGGCCACCGGTGATGGCGACGGAGACGGAGACGGAGACGGAGACGGAGACGGAGATGGCGACGGAGATCTTGGCGGGTCCGCAGGAGATGGCGACGGGGATCCCCCGAGCGACACTGTGCCCGTGACCCTCACCTTCCGCGCCCAGGTGGGGGACGCTCCGTTCGAGTGCGGCGAGACCTACGCGGATCAGGGCTCGACCAACGTCGAAGTCACGCCGCAGGACTTTCGTTTCTACGTCTCCGATTTCCGCCTGATAGACGAAAACGGCGACGAGGTCCCGGTCACCTTGGACGACCGCTCACCTTGGCAGGCGCCGGAGGTGGCACTGCTCGACTTCGAGGATGGATCTTCTGGATGCACCAACGGCAATGCTCAGATGAACTCGATCGTCACCGGAACCGTTCCCGACGGAGTCTACGTCGGGCTCGCCTTCAGCCCTTCGGTTCCGGTCGAGCTCAATCACGCCGATCCGGCTACGCTGCCCGATCCATTGCAGGCGGGAGGGATGACGTGGGGCTGGCTGTTTGGCTACAAGTTCATCCGCGCCGAGCTCGCCGCGACCGGAGCAGCGGGAGAAGAAGGGCCGGGGGCCGGAGTCTTTCACCTCGGGAGCACCGGATGCGACAACACTCCCGACACGGGCGAAGGCGGCGCCGGCGGAGCAGGCGGCGCGGGCCCCAACTATGGAGCGCCTCCCACGGTCGCGTGCGCTCGCCAGAACCGGACCGAGATCCGCTTCGAAGAAGGCTTCTCCCCAAGCGCCGACGTCATCGTAGCCGACATCGGCGCGATGATGCAGGGGGCGGATCTGAGCGTGCCCTTCGGGTGCCACTCGGGGGGAGAGAGCTGCGACGGGTTCTTTGCTAGCGTCGGCCTGGACTTCGAAACGGGCATGCTCACCGAAGGGCAGACGGCTTTCCGCATCGAAGAAGAATGAAGCTCCGGTCGGTAGGAAACGGGATGAAGGGGGCGCTCCTTGCGATCTGCGCCGGGACGCCCTTTGCCTGCACCAAACCCGCCCCCCAAGCTTCGACCTCGGATGAACCGCTGCCCCATGACCACGACGGGCACACCCACCACCCCGCCACCGGAGGAATGGGTGGATATGGGGGTGCCCCTGCGCTCGGTGGATTCGGGGGCGCGGCCGCCGAGCCACCCTACGAATGGGAGCTCCCGAGGGGGTTCCCGAGACCCTGGGAGCCAGATCACAACCCGACGACGAGGGCAAAGGTCGAACTCGGCCGTCATTTGTTCTACGATGAACGCCTGAGCGACAGCGACACGATGTCGTGCGCGAGTTGCCACAAACAGGAGCTCGCCTTCACCGATGGTCTGGTCACCTCCGTCGGGTCGACCGGTGAGGTGCTACCGCGCAACTCGATGACCCTCGCAAACGTGGGCTACGCCTCGACCCTCACCTGGGCGCACCCCCTGCTGAACGAGCTCGAGCGCCAAGCACTCATCCCCATGTTCGGGGAAACACCGGTGGAACTCGGCCTCTCCGATGCAGAGCAGATCAAGAGCAAGCTCGCGGACGATCCGGTCTACGAGCGACTCTTCGCCGCCGCGTATCCGGACGCGGACGAGCACGGGACACTCCTTCAAATCACCCGTTCGCTCGCTGCCTTCCAGCGCACGATCATTTCGGGAAACTCGCCCTACGATCGCTGGCTGAATGGCGACGAAAGCGCCATCTCCCTCGCCGCCCAGCGCGGGTACGCCCTGTTCAACTCAGAGAAGCTCGAGTGCTTCCACTGTCACGTCGGGTTCAACCTCACCGACCACACCCATTGGCAGGACAAGCCCTTCTTCGACGCGCCCTACCACAACACCGGCCTTTACAACGTCGACGACGCCGGCGGATATCCCGAACCGAACACGGGCGTGCACGACATCACCTCGAACCCTTCGGACATGGGTCGCTTCAAGGCCCCCACCCTCCGCAACGTCGCCGTCACCGCGCCCTACATGCACGACGGAAGCATCGCGACCTTGAGCGAGGTGCTCGATCACTACGCAGCCGGAGGACGCACCATCTCTGCAGGCCAGAACGCTGGGGACGGCAGCACGAGCCCCCTCAAGAGCAACCTCATCGTGGGATTCGAACTCTCCGCCCAAGAGCGCGCGGACGTCATCGCCTTCCTCGAATCACTCACCGACGAAGAGTTCCTGGAAAACCCCGCCTACTCGAACCCCTGGGCGCAGTGAGCCCAGGGCGGGGTGCCCGCGGGAAGGGTGGTCGAACCCCAGAGGGACGAGCCCCGCCGAGCGAGGTTGTTCGAGAACAATCTCGTGAAGGCCGTTCCCGCCCCCCCCACGTTCCGCCGGAAATCCGGCGCCTCCTACTTAGTCGGCGGCGGCTTTCCGCGCGCTTCGCTTCGCTCCGGTCACAACCAGTTGACGAAAGCCCTTCGCGGAACCATGTTCCCCCCAGAGACAAATTGCTCGAACCCCTCCGGGGGCGAAGGGCTTTCGACGTGGAGTGTGAAGCGCGACTTGCGTGCCGTCATGTCTAGCTGACGTAAATGCTGGGCCGTTATAATTGCAAACGACAACGCAACCGTCGCACTCGCAGCATAAACTGCGAACGACTGCCCGACCGTGAGATCGTCTTGGTAACGGAAGGGTATCAACCACTAAGGCTGGATCAGGCGAGGACGCTCTCGATAGCCTGATCGAGATCCGCGAGAGATAGGTTGCGGCCGAATCCGCAAACTCAGTTACCGGGGATACGGTAACTACGCACGTGAATGAGGGTTGCGGGGAGCCTTCGCGGACCGGGGTTCGATTCCCCGCGCCTCCACCAAAAACCTCCAGGGAAACCTGGGGGTTTTTGATTCTGTTTCATGAGGGCCCTGAGTCAGGTCCCTGGATAGTGCTCGCTTGGGGCTAGGGCTTGATCGTTCCAATGGAGCAAGGCGCCGGGGGCATAGCGCAGGGAGCGCTCCTCGCTGGCGCCCCCAAGGCTATCCCCCCGCGGGGAGACGTCGCCGTCGCGTACTGACTTGTCCACCCCTCTGCCACATAGAGTCCGGGGGAGTTTCCGGGATGTGAGTACTTGTTGTTTGGGCCGTAGGACATCGCAAGCGGGGCGCCCCGCAGCGGCCTCGGGACGCCGGTGCCCACACTCTTCGGGCTTCCGTGGTGGCTCGCCACCATCCCGGCGAGGCCTGTTCCGCCACCTTTAGTTGGCGGAGGTACATAGGTAAATTCGGCGTCTGCCGGGCAAAGTACAAGTCCAGCTGGAGTTTTCACGAACATAGCCAGCCCACTGTCGTTCTTTGACGAGCCCGAGCAGTGAACAACTTCAAGGGTGGCGCCCACATATCGGGCCTTTCCATTGGGCCAAAAGAGCAACTTTCCAGCGGCCAGCAAGCCGTTGGCAAATTTCAGCGTCCGGACACCAACTTTCTGCTTTGGGGCCAACCAATGTCCCTGACCCGCTGCTGGAACACTACCGCCGGGCGGGGGCACCGGAAGAGTCGCGCCGAACCAATGGTCAAAGTCCCAGTGGGAAAGCACGACGTTGGGTGAGTAGGATTGGCAGAAGGCAAGGTTGGTGGGACGGGTAAAACTGTTCCACAAACACCCTGCACCTTGGTCGAAATACAATCTGGGCGCATAGTGAGGAGACCAGCAAATCGCGTTTGCATTCCCCTGTCCCACGTCCATTACGGCTACGAACTGATCGTAGTTGGTTTCGCCTGTTGGAGTTTTCACGTCCAATAGCTCTTCGAGTTCGTCGACCGTCGCTTCGGGAGTCGAGCTAAAGTCGAGAGCGCTCAACGTGGCTAGCTGGGGTGGCGACATCCGTCGAAAGGAGATCGTCGTGGGTTCGCCATCGAGGTCGCCTAGGTCCCTATACAGCGTCGCGGGATAGCCGTCTGGAGTGTCGAGTTCAACTCCGATCCAGCTGCCTTCAGTGGCCGCCGCCAACTCCTCTGGTGCCGAATCTCCCGCCAGTGCCAAGGTGGCCTGAGCAGTCGGAATGGTGTCAAGTGTCGCCGCTCCCCGCAGATACGCCTGCAACGCTTCCTCGTCCATCTGGTTCACGAGATCGAAAATCCAGAATTGCTTCGCTCCAAGTTCGTCGGTTGGAGGACGTGCGTCCCGGTTCTCGACGAAACCAAAGGTGACTGCCTTTCTCCAATACTCGCGCCATTCGCCATCCCTTGCCATCTATTTTCTCCAGCGAACGGGCCCGGGTTGAATCGGCAACGCCCGGAACACTTCTCGGAGTGCATGGGCCTCATTCTTGACTGGCACCCAGAGCAGTTCCTTCAGCGGGCGAGGTACCTCCGCATCGCCGAACACAAGAGTGATAATCGCGAAACGGTCTCCCTTTTCGATCTTTCGATTGACCGCGTGATCAACTTCTCGTTTCAGCCAACGCTCGTCCTTGAACTGTTCAGTGACGAAGAAGACCACGGCACATGCCTCGTCGAAACCACTCGCAATCTCCCGGTGGATCGTGTCGCCGGCCTTCATTGCTTTCTCATCCAACCATGGGTTGAATCCAAGTTCCGTTAGCACATCGTAAAACGGGCGAATGAGTTCTTTGTTCTCGCTCTTGTGGCTGAGAAATATCCTCGTTTCGTTGTCTTTGGGGATCCGATCAAGTGGCACACCGGCCAGCTCGCGCACCGCAGGGTTGGCAACTTCGACGGCTTCCCGAATCCTGTCTCCTAGAAGTTCCGCCAATGGCCTTATCACAAAGCTCTGGGCGAGGGCCGTTGCGTCGTCGGATTTGTATCTTCCAAAGAGTTGTCCGAAGCCGCGAACCGAAATCTGGTTCGGTTCGTCTGATGCCATCGATTCGACGAGATCGAGCATCGCGACCAGTCGGTCATCCTCGTCGTCTGGATAATCGAGCGCCTCTAGCCGCGCGCCCCGATCCAAGGCTCCGCAAGTCTTCTTCCACCAGTTCTCAACGTCAAAAGGTGGGAGTTTCCCACGAACCTGTTTCACAAGCTCGTTGCGCCCAAGTTCACGAACGAACTCGCGAACATGGTGTTCGACACCAGAGGAGTCGGCATGGATCAGTTCATCCCGGTAGCGTCTGAACCTGGAGAGTTCTTTTTCGAGTTTTGGATCCATCTCTTTGGTCTTCTACATTGGCAAGAGTTCGCTGCCGCAGTTCACGCAGTGAACCGAGCCGCGCCAAGCGGGGGAGAGTTTGAAAAGGGTCGAGCAAGCGAGGCAGCGAACCCGGACCATTCCGGATCCCTCAGGCCCCAGGATGGGTCGGATGCGTTTTGGTCCGGAGCTGGTCGTCACCTTGATGTACTTGTTATTTCGGAAGCTTCCGAGTGTGGATTCGAACATCTTGGAAACCATTGGTTCCACGTAATCGCGAAACACTAGCCGCTTGATGTAAGTGACGTGTTCCGGGTGCAGGAAATCCTGAGATTTCGCTTCGTGCGCGCAATATGGACAGCGGTTCGTCCTGGTGGGGACTTCGTCCGGCCCGTCGCCGATTCCTTCCGATTGGAGGATTCGACCTACCGCCCACCCAAGCACGTCGTGGATGGCGTGCTCTTCCATGTCTCTCTTGAACTCCAAGCCGCAGTTTGGGCATTCGGAGCGAACGCACGTATGTGCATCGAGGGGTACTGCAATGCTGAGACTGAGGTTCGGTGCTTCTGATTCAGACACGCTGACCCCAGAGTACAGCCTTCGCGGCTCAACTGCCATCCACCAACAGACGCCCCACGTACGGAACGTCACTCATGTTTCGAAAGGCGAGTCCACCGCGCTTCAACAACAGCCCGCGTCGCCTCTTCCCTCATATGCGTGTACCGCTCGGTTGTTTTCGCGTCAGTATGACCGAGGACGGTGGCGATCATCTTCTGACCCGCACCCATCATCGCGAGACTGGACCCGCAGGTGTGACGGGCTCCGTGGCTCGTAATGCGCCGTACGCCCGCCTCCTGCGCGAGCCTGGCGTACCCCCTGTTCAAGGTGTTGTTTGGCAGCGGACGGCCTGATTCTGATGGAAAGAGCAGCTGTCCCTCGGTCTGGAGCATCCACGCCTGCAGTCGGTCAGCCAGCTCGCGGGGAAGTGCTTGAAATCGAGACCTCCCGTTCTTGGGCGTCGAAATCGCTTTCTTCGGTTGCGCCCTTCGGATCCAAAGACCGCGCCCGCGAAGGTCGAGATCCTCCTTGCGGAGGGCACGCAGTTCACTGAACCGGATACCGTGAACAGCCGGACCAGGACCGCGAGGGCTAGCCGCGGCTCTTCCTTGAGCCAAATTTGGACACTCAGTGCCCTGGTTGCTCCTTTCTGTGGTCCACCACGGGCGCGACTCCTCGGTGGTCTTGTCACTCTTTGGCCAATGGCGGTCATCGGCCTCCTCGTGCTCGGCGCGATCGTTCAATGCGTGGACGGATCGCCTCCTCCGGTGCCGACCACCCCGGCTTCCTCCCAAGGATCGCTCTCGCCAAAGCCGCCCGAGAAGGCAACCGCTCCAATCTCCTCCGGGAATGCTCCGCCCCAGGAGGAACAGGCTCCTGCTGCCCCCACCGAGAAGCAGCTCCAACTCGACGCCGACTACCACGACGAGTGGACGAAGGATTCAAGCCGAGACATCGATCCCATCGTCGCGAAGAAGCACGGCATCACGAAGGAGCAGCTCGTGGAAGAACAGATGACCGTGGCGCTCTACCGCGACTGGCTGCGGAAACGGGCAGAGGCCTCGGTGGGTTCAGGAGTCACCGGAAGCGTGAAGGTTCAGGGTCTCGACCGAACAGAATTGGGTGTTCACACGCTCAAGCTCGTCCTGACCGTCACCCGTTGTCCGGAGGGGGCGCCCGCAAAGGACAAGCAGATCGAGTTCCTAGCCACGACGGCGTTGAAGCAGATCGTTCAGAACCTCCCGTCCGAGATTGACAGCTATCAGGCATCGATTCGGTACAGGGGTTTGGGATGTGATGAAGGGTCTGTGGGGTACGTGGGGCATTGGTCGCGGGCGGGCGGCGCGTTGACGTTGCAGTAGTGCCACGATATCTGATGGCGACCCTCTGGCCCGACTGGGGTGGGTGGCGTACCATCAAGCGATGGATGGCGAGATCGGCAACCGAATGAACTACTTCATCAGCCTTTCTCGCGAACTTGAGTCGCAAGCCAATCGAGTTCGAAATCTCATCGGCGACGCCCACTGGCTGAGCGACGGACACCATAAGGAAGCGCTACTCGGGGGCCTCATTAAGCGTTTCGTTCCGAGCGGCGTTTCTGTTGGACGGGGATTTGTGCTTGAAGCTGCGTCGCCGAGCAAGGAGCAAGACCTTCTACTTGTGGATCGTCGGCAAGAGGCCCCCCTCTTTTTTGAGAACGATCTATTGGTCGCCCTACCGGAAACCGTAATCGGTGCTCTTTCTGTAAAGACGCAGTGCGAAAAAAAGGAACTCACCGACGCGCTGGGCGGAGTGGCCTCAATCTCTTCCAACGAGCCTTGGCGGGGAATCTATTTCTTTGCATCGCCAGCAACCGAGCGAACCCTACAGGGCGAAGCGGACCTTCTGAGAGATCGAGCCGGAGAACTCGTCAGTCACGACGTGGCGGTACGGCTCTCGGCTGACCGTTTCGCGCGGATAACTCAGGAACGCGTGACAGTTCATTCGTGCCCGGGGCTGTCGACAGCATTTCTACTTGCAAGCCTCCTGAACCACATTACTGCGCGATTCCAGGGTACAAGTTGGTTTGCTGAAACACTCGATCGAGCGACAGAAGAGCAGGAAGTCGCCGTCGCGAGTCGTTAGTCTTCCCGACCACACAGCCGATCTGATGTAGTAACCATCGGGCCTGCGAAACTGAAAACAACGTAGGCGTGAACGATCTTGTTGTCGACGCGCAGCCGTTCCCTTGGATGAGTCTCGAAGTCCTGTTGGAGTTCTTCGAAGTGGAAGTACCGGCGGGATGCGCCCTGAGTGACTCTTCCTTGGATCCGCCAGGGAGCACCGTCGGGATGCAGGAAATAGCTCCGCGGGGTGTGCAGCGTCTCCGGTGGTAGATGGAGTTTCCTGTTCTCCTGAAACAGCGAGTGGGCTTCTTGCCACTTTTGCTGGTGCGCAAGGGCTAGGGCGTACAGAAATCGGTAAAAGGGATCTCTTTGAAAGCGTCTGCCGCGCAGCGTGACTTCGGCGCATTCGCAAATGAGGGCCCAGTCGATAGGACTCCTGGTTGTCTTCTTCCAGTGTCGGCTGCGATCCTCTACTTGCCAGGAGAAGTAGAGGGCGAGCCCAACTTCCGCCAACTCCGGGGAGATGCTCGTTTCCTTTTCGACCTTTGCTTTCGAGGCGCTCCAGTAGGCGAAGGCTTCTCGGTACTCCGAACCCGAATCTCGTCGACCGATCGCTTTCGCGAGCAAGCTTCGGGTAGCAAGAACAAACCCGTGTTGACTCCGATGCTCGTCCCAGACCCGGTCGGCTCCGGTCGGCAGGTCTCCGAACTTTAGTAGAATACTGGCGCGCTCTTGTTCGAGGGGCTCGGCACTTCCGCGCAGATTCTTTTGAAACCGCGAGGATCTGAGGACCATCAAAGTTCTATCGATGTCCGACAAGGCTCGGTTTACGAGTTCGAACTGGTCGACCTCGGGAGGCTGCTTGTTACGAAAAGCCAACCGGGTGACGAGGCGTGCGTACGAATGAACGGCGTGGGCGTTGATGAATCCGGGGGACCTCGACTTCTCTAGTTCAGCGGACGCTTGCTGCTGTGCGGTATCCCAATCGAGCTGATTCGAGTCGAGCTTATCAATGATGGCCGCCGCTTTCGAAGTGTGGATAAACTCTTCTGCTTCTCCTGGCTCCCCCAGCTTTCCACCGGGGGCCCTGAGCGCCTCATCAAACACATCGAGAGCCAGATCAAGTTCACGCCCCTTCTTGCGAACCCAGAGCCCTTTGTGATGCAGGAGCGTTCGGTGAGCGAAGGGAAGCGCGCGAATAGCTGCATCGTAGAGTTCAAGCCCTTCTCGATATTCCAAGCGATCGAGGTTCTTGTGCGGGACGAGGATTCTCTCACAAAAACGAACGTACACGTCCGCCGAACCATCGCAGGCAGCCAGCAATCGCCTCAGAAGGGCAACTTCCCCGGAGTGCCCGACAACACCGCCGTTAGCAGCCTTGAGAACCGCGTCCGTTACAACGTCATTGCGCGTTCGATAGCTTGCCCCTTCCAGATCGTCTGTATCATCCGGGTAAAGGAGTCCCCACGCGGGCCCGCGCTTCTCGACGGATTCCGTCCATTCGACGTAGCCGATGTCCAATGCGTTGACCAAAACCTCCACCGGCACGGCCGTCCCATACTTGGTAGATGCGGCCACCATCCCGTAGGCATCCTGAAGCTTCTGAGCGGAATGTGTGACAGCCCCAACGAGAATTTCGCGCAAAGCCTGACTGTCACCTAGCGAAAAGTACTCCTGAGCGATTGCTTCACTGATGATTTTTTGCGTTTGCGGGAGCAAGTAGTACAGCAACGCGAGCGAATCTCGGGCGTTTCGGCGGTGCTGAGTAGCGGCGACCGAAGCCTTGGCTTCTTGCTCGCCCTGGAAGATCCCTAAGCGGACTAGGTAGGCAGGAAATCGAGACCATTCGTCGTCGTCGAGCGCGTCGGGCAGCTCCCAGTGCGTATCAATTGCAAGGTCATTCCCTTCAACGTCGTTGGATATCTGCTCGTAAAGGGTCGTCCGACAACCCAGAACCAGGATCGCGTTCATTCCCTGTTTTTCCGCCTCTTTGAAGATCGCAGAGACCGCGAAGTCCCGAATGCGAGTAGGTCCGTCTGCGATCAGTATCAGGGTGCCAACCTTCGCTCCCTGCTTGATGGCGCCAAAGACCTTCTCAATTTCCTCCCTTACGTTCGCGTGCCAGCTATCTTGGAACCAAAGGACCAGATAGCCAGCCTCTGCTAGATTGAACGCAAGCCGCTTCAGAACTGTTGTCTTTCCTGCCGCCGCGCGCCCGTGCAGCAGTGCGAGGAAGTGCTCATCACCACCTTCTGCAAGGAGAGCGAGAAGTCGTTGTTCAAGCTCCTGGGTGATGCTTCGCTCGAAGTCGAAACCAAACGCGACCGGGCTCCAGTTCGGCAGGTCGGGCATAAAGAGATAGTCGAGGAGACGTTGCTTCTCAGTCTCTGCAATGTCCGGGGTTACCTTGCTGTTTACTATGCAAAGAACGTCGGATTCGACATCGAGGTCGACACTGGCGCGATCGCCAGCCCTATTGGAGAACGAAAACGATGTTTGTCCGCTGCGTTTCTTGGGTTCCAACGCGCGTGCGGCCTCGACGACGGACGCGTTTACGATTCTCACTAGGCCGGCTGGGACCAACTGGGAGATACTTTCGCTCTGCAATATGGGATCGTCTTCCAAGAAGACAAGTGGACGAGGAAGTCTGTTGACGTCCGCGAGCAGGTGGCTGAGGACCAGTTCCGAAATCCATTGGGCACCGCCCAGACCCGCGCACAGAACCGGCGAACCCTTCGTCTCAGTCAAGAATTGCCGCACCGTGGCGTGCAGCCGTGTCGATCGTCGCAGGATGTCCGCGCGAGTTGTCGCTACGTTCTGGTTTGTGGCCGACCCCAATACTTTGAAAATCGGTACAGTGTTCCCCGGAGGGATATCGGCGGGGTCGGAGAGCACCGTCACATCACGCCGTGCAGGTCGCTTCTGATGAACGGAACGCAGTTGTCCTTCCAAGTAATCGTCGAGGCTCACAGAGATGATCGATGTCCAGAGCATCTTCGCCATTTGCTGAACAATTGGCGCACTGGCAGTTCTCCCGACGAACGACAAGATTTCCTTTTGTACGAGCCGGCTTTCGACACCTGATCCAACGATGCGTTCGGCAACGTCACCATAGTGTCCGGAGATTGGGTCGAGCGAAAACTTTGACGTCAGGTGAGACTTCAGTTCATCCCAAAAATCCGGTTCAGCGTTGGTGACCCCGGGACCAACGATGAGTCCCATACGAGCACGGCTCAGCTCTGCGAGTTCTGCGAGGGTGGTGTGCTCATACTTTGACGCCATTTCTATGCAGTTTGTCGGTGCCCAGCCCACAAGGCAACACGTTGTGTCAAAGAGGCACTCCGCCTATTCCAGAGTGGACAGAGGCGCAGTTAAGCGAGCGGACTTCCAGGCATCTCCCTGAATCCCCTCCCCACGATGCGAAATCCCGCATCTCCTTGCAACACGCATCGCTCATCGTCCCCAACTTCTTCCAATGGACATGAGCCTTCTCAGACCGCTCGGTAGTTTTCGATTCCCCGCGCCACGACCAACACCCCGGATGTACCCCCGTCTTGACGGGACACCTCCCTGAATGAGCCGAGATGGGGGCAAGAGCGGCGCGCTAGAACACCCGCACTTGCGCAGCGAACATGATCCCATGCCATTCATTTGGGCTGAGAGATCTGCGCGCTCGGTCCATCCAGGGATCCCTCACCACGGCATTCGTGACCTGAGCAGGACCGAGCACTGGGCCGTGAGGTGTCGCCCAAACTGGAAAAAAGTACTCTAGCGAGGAGAGCACCATTGCATGGCCGTGAGTTCCCACGATCAGAGGCTGGTTCTGGGCAAGGTCTTGCGCCGCCTGGACCACATTCGCATTGCCAAAGTTCGATCCGGCACGGAAGGAGTTGCCCCAGTCATCGACCCACAGCCGATTCAATGCTCGCAAGATCTGAGCCGGCGTACCCGGCATGTTGACTATCGTCCCGAAGGTTTCCTTCACGATACGAGCCTGAGATACTGGGTGGCCATAGTACCCGAAGATCATTGAGATGCAGGCCGCCCAGCACCATTGGTTTTGTTCCTGTGCCCGAATGTGCGCCAGGTGCGATGGGAGCCCGGCAGCACATACGCGGCGGTCTGCAAAGTCTCGGCACCCAAGCGCCGCCTCAGCCGAGCGGGGGAGGGCTGCAGCCAGCGCACCGACACCCGCACCAATTATCAAGCTCCGCCTGGATGGATCGCACGTTCTCGCCATTTTCAGATGATGCCGGTTGCATACCTGACGGTCAAATCCTCTCACCCGCAAGGCTGGTCCCACGCATCGCGCCTTCCACGGTACCCGTCGCAGCTCGGAAACGTAGGATCGCGTCGGCGTCGGCGTCTCCACGGGCTCAGCACGCGTCGCCCGACGGATCCCCCCCCCGTCCCGCGCCCCAAACCCGACATCCCCTCCGAAACACCCCAAATCCCCGTCGAAAAGTGCGGCGTCCCCGCCTCGTCTCCCGCCATCCCGACGCCGATCCGCCCGATCCCCCGGGAAAAAGCCTGCATCCCCGAACGGAACGGCGCCAACAACAGACGGGACATTCGATCCAACAGACGGGACGGCGACTCTTTGCTGAGGAACGGGGCGATCCTCAGGGGTGATGCCGGGGGGCGCCGGCGGGAACCGGGGCCTTCCCCCCGGATCGGCGCCGTGAGCCCCGGGGACGCGGCATTTCACAAAAAACGACACGGCTGAATCAGCTGTTTTTGCCTTCAATCTTCCCGTTTCGAGGAATCGGGGAAAGATTTTCGATTTTTTTCCGCAACGGGCCCCGGGTGCGTCCGAGTTCTTGGTTGTGAGGGCGAGGTGCCCTCTCGGAACCATCAACATTCGAACTCAAAAGGAACACGCTATGTCGCTCTCAATCGGTCAAAAGGTCATTCGTACCGGAACTCTGCTCTGGGGAATGCGCAATCCTCAGATCGCGTTGATGCTCAAGCCCTACGGATTCAGCGAGGCGGTCTTGGAAGAGGGGTGGGCCCTCTTTGGAAAGGTCAAGGAGCTCCGCATCAACCGCGTGCTCACCCCGGCCACCAACGACTCGGACATCATCGAGGTCGTCGGCGCTTTCGAGAACCTCTGGTTTCCCATCGTCAAAGCCGCTCTCGATCGTCGCTATCCGGAAGTCAGCGCACAGCTCTTCCTCAACCTGGGTAGAACGAACGGAAAGGCTGCCGCCTACGCCGTCGAAACCTTCATCGATCGTCTGGGTGAAATGGAGCGCGGGGAAGCTTCCTTCGAAAAGGACGGGCCGGAGGCGCGTGAGTATTTGCGCTCCCGAGGGCTCACCGATTCCGTCATCGAGGAGATCGCCGGCAAGCTGGACGCGAAGTCCGAGTTCGCGAGCGGTGAAGTCCCCACTCCCTTCGACACGGAAGAACTCAATAAAGCTGAAGCTGAAATGTGGGCTTTTTACACCGACTGGAGCACCGTGGTTCGCAGCGTCATCACCGACGGGAACCTTCTCCGCATCCTCGGTTTCAAGAAGCGCTCCGGCGGTCGCACTCCCAAGACTCCTCGCGTCGTCATCACCTCGGAGATGTCGCTCCCCGAAGCGACTCCCGTGCCTCAGCTCCCCGCTGAGTGAAGTTGTCCACGACCTTCCCCGGGCCCCACTCGGCCTCCGGTGCTTCGCACCGGGGGCCTGCTCCCCGATTCTTCGACGCCGGTGCTCGGCAGCTACCTCCGGGCCCGGCTCGCGAAAGTCACTCCGATGCGCGTAAGCTCTCCACATGGCGATTGTCGATACGTTTCGATTTTCCGACGCAGAGTACGACGCCCGGCTCGCCCGCGTGAGGGCCGAGATGGAGTACAGAGGGATCGACACATTGATCACCTCGGATCCGTCCAACATGGCCTGGCTGACGGGTTACGACGGGTGGTCGTTTTACGTGCACCAAGCCGTCGTCGTCGGGTCCAGCGGTAAACCGATGTGGTTCGGGCGCGAACAGGATCTGCAAGGTGCCCTACGAACCGTCTACATGGATGAGCCCGATCTGATCGGATATCCCGATTTTTTCGTCCAATCCACCGAGCGCCATCCGATGGACTACCTCGCGGCGAAGCTCACCGAACGCGGCTGGCACCACGGGCGCATCGGCGTCGAGATGGACAACTACTGGTTTTCGGCCAAGGGCTACGCCGCGCTGAGCAACTGGCTTCCGAAAAAGCCCGTCGACGCCACGAACCTCATCAATTGGCTACGGGGGCCAAAGTCCGAGGCCGAGCTGGATCGGATGCGCAAGGCCGGAAAGATCGTCGAGCGCATGCACCAACGCATCGTCGACAAGGTGGAGCCGGGGATGCGCAAGTGTGACTTGGTAGCCGAGATCTACGACGCGGCGCTGCGTTACGACGACCAGTGGGGCTTTGGAGGCGACTATCCGGCCATCGTCCCGCTTTTGCCCTCTGGCGAAGATGCCGCGGCGCCTCACCTGACGTGGGACGACAAGAAAATGGTGGTCGGCGAAGGAACGTTCTTCGAAATCGCGGGCTGCTTTCGCCGCTACCACTGCCCGCTTTCCCGGACCGTCTTTCTCGGTAAGCCCACGCAGCGCTTTCTCGACGCTGAAAAGGCGGTCCTCGAAGGCATGGCGGCGGGGCTCGAGGCCGCCAAAGCGGGCAACGTCTGCGAGGACATCGCGATCGCCTTCTTCTCGGTGCTGCAAAAGTACGACATCATCAAGGACAACCGCACCGGCTACCCCATCGGGCTCTCCTATCCACCCGACTGGGGCGAGAGGACCTGCTCACTCCGATCGGGAGATCTCACCGAACTCGTACCGGGCATGACCTTCCACTTCATGACGGGACTGTGGATGGAGGGCATGGGCTTTGAAATCACCGAGAGCATCGTCATCACCGACGGCGAGCCCGAACTACTGGCAAACGTGCCAAGACGCCTGATTGTGAAGGACTGAGCGTCCTTGCCTTCCTTCGCGCATTCGCGAATGCGCTCCACGAGCTCATCCGGAGTCATTCCCGCGCCTGCTCGTGCTCCCCGCTCGGCTTCTTTTGGTGGCGTTTGAAGAACGACCAAGCTTCGTCTGCAAAATCGATGTCCTGGTTGGATTTGCCCATTTTCTCCCAGAGCCCGGGATAGGTCTGCAGGGGATTCGGCCACCAGTGACCCGCGCCGATGGCTTTGTAGTACCAGAGCTCCTGGCCCCCGGGCCCGGCGGGATAGCGGTGTCGTTCGATGGTGCTGGTGTCGAGTCCGGTGCGGGCGGTGAAGGAATCACCGCGCACCTTGTCCGGCATGAAGTCGACCTGAGGGGGACCCTCGATCCGAAGTGCCGCGAGCCACGCGTCCCGGGTCTCTTCCATGCCGGGGTAGTTGGCGTTCGGGAAGACCTCCGAGCCGCCTGGTGCGTAGGAAACGAATGGGTCATGGGTAGAGGCCAACATCGCGATCGACACACGGTCGTGGCCGGGCTTGGGATGACAGGAATAGAGCCAATGTCCGCTCGGGTGCACCGGGACGGGGGCGACTGGCGCGATGGCGGCGACCAGATCTGGCGCTTCGAGCGCAAGCTGCAGCGCCATGCCCCCACCTTCGGACAGCCCCGTCGCGTAGATGCGAGAGCGGTCGACCTTCAATTCCGTTTCGAGCTGGGACAGGATCATGCGCACGTAGGCAACGTCGTAGCCCTCCCCGTCGTGCTCCAGCAGACAGCCAGGAAAGAACCCGCCTTTAGCCATCGGGGTTGGGGCTTCCGGGCTCCGAGCTTCGGGGACCCCATTGCCGTAAACGACGATGAACCCTTCCTGGTCGGCCAGCTCTTCGAAGCGCCTTCGCGTGTGATAGAAGGCCGCACCCTCGGCGCTGACGGTCGACGCAGCGAACATGAACACGACCGGCGCGGGCGGAGCGGCCGATCCGGCTGAGGCCAAGCCCTCCGGCACGTACACGAGATAGCGCCGCTCGAGCTGGCTCTTGCCCAGCTGAGCGCGTGTTTTTTCATCTGGGAGCTCCTGGGTGAACGTGGCAACGCAGCCTTGCGATTGCTGCCCGCCAGGCGGCCCATCCACACGAATCGGAGCCTCGCTGCAGAGCTCTAACCGAAACTTTTCCTCGTCTGGACTCGTCCGAGCAGTGTCTGGACCCTGAGTCGAGACGCACCCCGTGAGCAATGCGGGAACAATCCCACCGATGACTTTAGCGAGTGGCGCAAGACTCGCTACTAGAAGGCGATCCACCGCAACACTTTAGCGCCAATCCATACGGTTCCAAGATGACTGAGTCGACTGGTCGCCAAGTTCGTGGCGGCGCCCGAGGTTGACGGGAGTGCCTGACTTGTAAGACTGGCCCATGCTCTCGATCGTTCGAAATATTTCGCTGTCTTCGCTCCTTCTTGCCAGCTCTGCCCTCCTCACCGTCGGGTGCAGTGGAGACGGAGGCCCCGGAGACGGCGGCTCCGGGGACGGCGACTCCGGGGACGGCGATTCCGGGGACGGCGACTCGAACAGTGACGAGGGCGCCACCGTGACCGTCGACGGCACGACCTACGAGATCACCGAAGTGCTCGATTGCACCATCGGCAACGAAGGATACCCCGACGACCGCAAGTTCATCGGGGAGTCCGCGGACGGCAGCGTGCAATTTTCCGTCTTTTATCTCGATCTCGGCGGCGAAACCGTCCCCGACGTAGGTCTCGACACGGAGGTCGACGGAAGCGAATGGACCTGGTCGAGCCTCTACGCCGGCTCCGAAGGGGACTACGAGATCACCGTGCTCGACGACGGAGCCGAAGGCTCCTCCGAGGTCCGCGTCGTAGGCATTGATGCCCCTGACGCAAACTTCACGATGACGTGGTCGTTTTCGTGTGAAGATCGCTGACGAGCGTGAGCTGAATCACCGCGAGGTTTCCTGAAGCTCCAAGACCCGAGAGGATCAAGTGATGGAGACCGATAGCGAGGCGATGAAGTACTTCCTGGAAATCTACGGAAGGCTGCCTCGCGCGGGTCCCGGGTCGTTCGACTGCACCAAGCGCGCGTTCGAGCTGATGTCAGAGGTCCCCAGCACGCCGTACATCCTGGATATCGGTTGTGGTCCCGGCACCCAGACGGTGGACCTCCTCAGGATTTCAGACGCGCGAGTCGTTGCTCTGGATTTGCTGCCACTCATGGTTGCGAGAACGCAGGCAAACGCGAAGGCCGCTGGCGTGTCGGAGAGGCTCGAGGTCCTCGAGCGCGACATGACGCAGATGGACTTTTCTCCGTCCACCTTCGATGTGATCTGGTCTGAAGGAGCGATCTACAACTTCGGCTTCGAAAAGGGACTGAAGGCGGTCAAGGACTTCGTGCGACCGGGCGGGTACGTCGCCGTGAGCGACGCGGTTTGGCTCAAACCTGATCCTCCTTCACGAGTGACTCAGTTCTGGGAGCAGTATCCAGAAATCGACACCGCCCAGAACAAGCGAGGCGTCATCGAGCGCATAGGATACGAAAACGTCGGACACTTTGTCCTCCCGGAGAGTGCCTGGACGGACGAGTACTACGATCCGATGGAGGAACTCATCGCCCAAAAGGCAGAGGACTGGGACAATATCCCGAAAGCCAAAGCGGCACTGGAAGAATCTCGCAACGAGATTGCGATCTTCCGCGATCACTCGACGTATTACAGCTATGGGTTCTTCGTGATGAGGCGTCCAAGGTAGACGCCTCCGAACTCGAAACTACAGCCGACGTACCATTGCCGCGACCTTCTCGCGGATCGTGCCTGGGGCGTCTCATCCGGCTTGTTGTTGTTTCCACTTCTCCGCCAGGACGAAGAACCCGGGATCGATGGTCAGCGTACGGCGCTTGAAGCGCCAGCCCTTTTTCGTACGAACTACGAGGCTTCTGTCGTACCTGCCCGTCGCGATGATCCGTAGCTCTTGATCGACTTCTAGGACGATCATGTCGTGCGTCACCGCGACCTCGTCTTCCGAGACGGGTTCAATCATGAGGTTCGTCACCTGATGGCGCTTACCACGGGCCATTCCATTCGGTCCAACGTGCTCTTTCTCGAACTCGTAGAGTTCGCTCCACGTCTTCATGTTGCCGAAGGCACCGCTGTCATAGCCGCCGAACTCCTCGGCGGGCACCCAGCACTCCATGAATGCGTCCGCGTCCTTGTTGTCGGTGGTGATGCAGTAGCGGGATACGAGTGCTCGGATTTCGGATTCGTCGGCTGGGCTGATGATGTTGGTCATGTTCTTGCTCCTGTTTGAGGCGGTCGGGCTCGGGAGACGTCCCCTCCCGGCCCCCACCGCAGAAGCAATGTGAATTTGCAACATCAGCGTGACAATGTGCCGCTCCATTGCCTGACTGTCAGAATTTACCTGACAATTGGGCATGGATGATGCGGATCCCGTCGGCATGCTGACGTTTGCGGAGGTCGTCAGGCAGGGGAGCTTTACGGGGGCGGCCGCGAAGCTGGGCGTGAGCAAGCAGGCCGTGAGCGAAAGAGTTGCCCAGCTCGAGCAGAGCCTTGGCGTGAAGTTGCTCCATCGGACAACACGGAGTCTCCGCACCACCGACGCGGGTTCGCGCTATGCAAAGGCGTGCTCAGCCATGGTCGCGCTGGTGACGGCCGCCAATCAGGAGGTGCGCAGCGCGCAGATCGAGCCGACCGGGCTTCTGCGGGTTTCGGTTCCGGTCATCTATGGGCGCCGGTTCTTGGGTCCGGTCATCTCCGAGTTCATGAAACGTTACCCGGCGGTGCGCATCGAGGTCGTCCTCTCCAACCGGCAAAGCCACCTCATCGACGATGGTATCGATCTGGCTGTGCGAGTCGGCGAGCTCGAGGATTCCAGTCTCGTCGCGCGGCGCCTTGGCTTTGGGGAGGTCCGGATACTTGGGAGTCCAGAGTATTTGTGTCAGCTCGGCAAGCTCGACGCTTCGAGCATCCGAAAGGCCCGAACCATCGCCATGCATCCGCGTGACGTGTGGCCGCTAGGAGATGAAAAGTGGCGCGTCGACCCGGTCCTGGTCGTCGATGACCTGGAATTGGTGGTGGAGGCCGCCGCGTCGGGCATCGGTTTGGCTCGCTTGCCCTCCTTCATGTACGACAAGGCAGTGGCCGAAGGACGCTTGCAGGTAGCGCTCCCCGAGCTCACAGCCGAGCGCCGCCCCGTTCATGCCGTCTGGCCCGCACGCGACTACATGCCTCTCCAAGTGCGCCTGTTCATCGAGGCACTAGCAGCGTCCGTCGACCTCGAACGATGAAGTCGGCGGACCTCAAATGCGGGTCGGCATCCCCTCACTCGGCCGGTGGCCCCTGCCCTGCCGCGAGCCGCTCGAGCGCCTTCGTGTAGGGCACCGCGCGCCGCTCTGCGAAGGCGTCGATGAGTAGTCCTATCGCTCCTCCGAGGATCAGGACAGCCCCCAAGCCGCGTCCCCAATTGGGGCCGCCGAAGTAGTGCAGCGCCAGACCGAGCGCGGCGACGACCCCGAAGACGATGAACGTCGTGCGGAAGTTGGCGTTCACCTTCTTCATGCGCGGGAGCTCTTCCGCCACGGTCTCCGCAGGCTGCTCGGCGAACCCTTGCTCGAGCGCCGCCACCTGAGCAGGGGTGCGCGCGCCTACGGCGACGCCCGTGGCCAAGAGCACGAGGCCGAAGAGCGCGGCGGGGATGGCCACCCCCAAGGAAAACCCGCCCGTCTCCGTCCTGTACGCAGCAACGGCAAGTGCCAGCAGGCCGAGCGCGGAGGGCACGATGAAAAGCCACGCCTCGAGGCGCTCTCCTCTGAAGTAGGTGTGCATGATTTCGGTAAAAGAGCTGTCCATGGGCTGTGGGTCCTCTCATCGGATGGGAGTGGGGCGCCTTCACGGGCCGGTACTATCCTGTCGCCGAATGAAGCCGGGTCAACAGTGGGCTCCGGGAAGAAGATTGCCATGTGCTGAAACCTCGAAGCTCGAATTCGGTAGTAGAGGCGGAGATAAGGAGTGCTTTTTCCTCGAAGGGCAGCGAAAATCTTCGGCATGGGGCACGGGACGACGTACGAGGGGCGTGGGCTATTTTCCAGAAGACGGAGCATCCTCGCTGCTGGGTTCGCACTGCTTTCAGCTTCGTGTGCTGGCGATGACCGAGGTGGCAGCGGCGGGGACGGGGGTGGAGAGGGCGTCGCCCCAGGTGATGGCGATGGCGACGCTTTCGGAACCGGGGGCGACACGGGGGGTCCGGGTACGGGCGGGTTGCCCCAACAACCGGGTGACGGGGATGGCACCGGAGGTGCGTCCACCGGAGGCACCTCTACCGGCGGCACCGCAGCGTGCGACTCCGAGTGCTCGGGCGTGTGCGTCGATACCCTGAGCGACAACCTGAACTGCGGCGCGTGTGGACTCGTGTGCGAGGTCAACTTTGCTTGCCAAGTGGGCTCCTGCGTGCGCATCGCTTGTGAGGGGGAGCTAGCGCTCTGCGGTGAGGACTGCTTCGACACGACGAATGATCCGGACCACTGCGGCATGTGCGGGATGGCGTGCGGCGCCACCTACGTGTGCGAGGCTTCGGCGTGCGGTTGCTCCGAAAGCCGAACGGATTGCGACGGTTGGTGCCGCGATTTCGATTTCGATCGGCAACATTGCGGCGCTTGTGCAGACGCCGGGGGTGCGGCCTGCGCGCCCGACGAGGCCTGCCTCGACGGCACGTGCGGCACGATCGACATCCCCGCAGAGACGTATTGCGACGACACGGCCTCGTGGGACTCCAACTTCACCGCCCTCGAATTCGAGGTTCTCGACATCGTGAACCAGAGGCGCGCAGAAGGCGCATACTGCGGCAACGATTACTTCCCGCCGGCTCCGCCTCTACAAATGGACGCCAGCCTGCGTTGCGCAGCGCGCATGCACAGCAAAGACATGGAGGATCGCGACTTCTTCGACCACACCAATCCGGACGGCGACGGCCCCGGACCGAGGTTGGCCGCGGCGGGGTATTCCGGCGGTGGCTGGGGTGAGAACATCGCCCGGGGCTACGGTTCACCCGAATCAGTGATGGAAGGCTGGATGGAGAGCTCGGGGCACTGTCGCAACATCATGAACGAAGACTCCCGGCTAATCGGCGTGGGATACTACACGGGCAACACCTGGACTCAGACGTTCGGGAACTAGGAGGCATCCATGATCGAGGTGACTCCCGCGCAGCTGGGAGATCTGGGCGGCATCACCGCCATCTACAACCACTACATCAAGACGTCCGTCGCGACGTTCGAGGAGAACGAACTCAGCGAGGAGCAGGTTCAGTCCCGCATCGACAAGGTTCGGTCCGCTTCGCTCCCGTGGCTCGTCGCGCGCGGCGCCGGCGGACCCGTCTTGGGATACTGCTACGCTCGCCCGTGGCACGAGCGCTCGGCGTACCGATTTTCCGTCGAAACCTCGCTCTACGTCGCTGACGGACTGTCGGGCAAGGGTATCGGAAGCCGCCTCTACGAGGTTCTCCTCCAGGCGCTCCGCGAGCGAGGTTTCCACACGGCGATTGGGGGCATCTCCCTCCCCAACGCCGCGAGCGTCGCCCTGCACGAGAAATTCGGATTCGAAAAGGTCGCTCACTATCGCCAGGTCGGGCGCAAATTCGAGGCGTGGATCGACGTCGGGTATTTTCAGCTCATGCTGTGATTGGTTCCCTCCGGTCGAGGAGCGTCGGGCTACCCTCGACGCCGACACGATTCGGCATAAGCAGCAGGCGTGAAACCGATCTGACGTTTGAAGTCCCGGATCAGGTGGGCTTGGTCGTGGTAGCCGAGGGACTGGGCGACTTGGGCCCAATTCACGGACTCTCCCTGTGCAACGAGCTCCGCGCACTGCTGCACGCGTGCGCGGCGCACGATCCATTGGCTGCTGACTCCGACGTACTTTTCGAGCATCCGCTGCAGCGTCCTGAGGGAGACTCCCGAAAATCGAGCCAGATCAGCTGCGCTGGTGATGGTCCGATCGTCCTGGGCTTGCTCGACCCAAAGGTTGACGCGCACAATCTCGGTCGAGTCGACATTTTGGATGCCCGCCCGCACGTAGTCGAGGAGCGCCTGGCGCGCCTCCTCGGGACCGGACGGGCAAGGCGGAGCAGCAGCGCCCGTCACGTCGGCGGCCGGAAAGACCCGGTCGGCGACGTCGCGCATGGGCCGATTCGAAAGCGCGAAAAAGCCCGCCGGGCGAAAGCGAACACCCGACGCCCACCCTCTCCCCGAAAGGACCCGGACGAAGCGCTCCTGCGCCGGTCCGTGCACCTTTAGCGCTCCCTCATCGAAGGCCATGTTGACGTGAGGGAACGGTAAGATCTCCTGCTCGAACTCTTGTCCCGGGGGGAGGTCCCACGCGACGGTCCAGAGGCGATCGAGCACGTGGCGCAGATCGTCGGGCGGCTCGGCGCGATCGAGCTCGAAATGCTCGAAGCCAGCTCGAGGTCGCAGGATGCCCCGGGTCGATGTCACCCGGGCATTTTGAGCACCTGGCGCGATTTTACAATACCCACTGCGCCCCGGCTGACACCGTCGCGACATGACGAGTCAACCCGCTGCTGCTCACGGAAAATACACGAACCACGGCATTCCTCACGGCTACACGTCCCTCTCCCCTCACCTTGCCGTCCCATCGGCCCGCGCCGCCATCGAGTTCTATCGGGAAGTGTTTGGCGCAAAGGTTCACGACGTCACGCAGATGGGAGACGTGATCGGACACGCGACCCTCGAACTAGAAAACGGACGCTTCACCCTGAGCGATCCGATGAATGACTACGGCCTCGTGGCTCCCCGTCCCGATGCCGCAAGCATCACCCTGGCGCTCTACGTCCGTGACGTCGACGCGGTCGTTTCCAAGGCCCTCGCCGCAGGAGCCAAAGAGCGCGAACCCGTCAGCACGTTCGTCTCGGGAGATCGCTACGGGTCCATTATCGATCCGTTTGGAGTTCGCTGGACGATCATGACCCGCGTCGAAGATCTCTCCCCAGAAGAAAGCGCTAAACGGGTAGCGGATTGGGCTGCCCAACAAGGCAGCTGAGCTCGAACACCCGGGCGGCCTCGGTTCGAGCGTCCGGTTCAACGTTCCGCGGGCGTTCGGCCCGCCGACCAGCCAAAGGGCAAGACGCCTTTTCTGATCGTGAGGCTTCGACGGCACTCCCATGCCATGTAAGCTGCTCAGCTCGGGAGAGGGAGCGACACATGGAGCGTCAACAGGTCGAATCGAGCGCCATCGCGGCTATCGGGTACGATGAAGCGACTCAGGTCCTGGAGGTCGAATTCCGAGCGGGCCGCATCTATCAGTACAGCCCCGTGCCGTCGACGGTGCATGCTTGGCTGATGAAAGCGCCCCACAAGGGCGGCATCTTCAATCGCCTCGTGCGGGACCGGTATCAGGAAGTGGACGTGACTCCTTCCGTCGCCCAGCAAGATCTTCTCGGCGCTCTGCGCGCATCGGTGGAGCACCCCGAAGAACTCTGACGGCCGCGCGCCGGCCCCCTCGGGAGGGAGCCGTGCGTTCCAAAGGGTCGAGGCAACGGCCCCTTTGCCTGAACAACGCCAGCCCCGCCGGCAGCCCGGCCCACGGCGGGAAGCATGGAAGAGCCCGTGCGACACGTCTCTGGCGACAACTCGGGGCGCCCTTGATATCCCTGAAACGATGGACGGACGGTTGAGTAGCTTGTCGTTGTTCGTGGCTGGGGTCGCGCTCCACGCGACTCTCATGGTCGGCTGCAAGAAGAAGGATCGTGATTCCGACGACGACGGGCCAGCACCCAGACCGGAGCCGTCGGAGACGGTCGGCGACCCCTGCGACGACAGCAACGACTGCGACGACGGGACCTTCTGCAACGGACGGGAGGTGTGCCAAGAAGGCTTCTGTGTCGATGGACGTTACCCCTGTGCCGAGGGCCAGAGCTGCGCGGAGTCGGTGGGTCAATGTGTTTCGGACTGTGATGTCGATGAAGATGCGGACGGCGATGGGTTCTTGGCGATCGAGTGCGGCGGAAGCGACTGCGACGATTCCAATCCGAATCGATACCCCGGCAATTTCGAGGTATGCGACGAGCTCGGCCGGGATGAAGACTGCAACCCGGAAACCCTCGGTTCTCGCGATACGGACCGTGATGGCTACATCGACGCAGCCTGCTGCAATGGGGAGCTCTGCGGAGACGACTGTGATGACGGCGATTCGCGGGTTCATCCGAACGAAGGCGAACAGTGCGACGGCAAGGACAACGATTGTGACGGCGAAGTCGACGAAGACGTGCCGTCCGCTCTCGTCCCGCGCTGGTACCCGGACGAGGACGGAGATGGGGCGCGCAAGCGCGCCACCCAAGGCGTGCAGGAGTGCGCCACGGAAAACCCCGGCTACACCCTGGACTCGACCGAGGACTGCGACGACGAGGACGAAGAGCGCACTCCAGGCGCGGTGGAGCTGTGCGATGGGAAGGACAACGACTGTGATCCCTCCACTATCGGCTGTCTCAGGAGCCTGAGCCCGGGGCCAACGACCATCCGGGGCAATGTTCAGGTGGGGGGCGGCGTGCTCAACACGGAGACCCTCGAGTGCCCCGAGCCGCTCTTCTTGGCGGCGGTTGATCTGGGCGTGGTCACATACGGTCCGGGGATCGTCACCACGGTGGCGGAGATCCGCTGCCAACCGCTTTCGGTGAGCCAGGACACGGGTCGCGTCGAGAAGTCGACGGACACGACGTACACGGTTTCGATGGACCTGACTCCGAGCGAGCGCATCACGGTCGTCGAACGCGAGGAAGTCGTCGAGGGCGGCGCGTTTTGCATCCAGCCGTTCATTTTCCTGGATGAAATCTGCAAGGTCGTGACCTTCGACGACGGAATTCTCCAAAAGGCGGACGATTCCGCCCATTGCCTACCCGACGAGCTGCCCGTCGGGATCCGCTTCAACGCCCAGACGGACGAGATGTCCTTCATTTGTGCCCGAGCGTTCGGCGCTGAGTAGGGTGACTCTCCATTCTGGCCACCGAGCACCAACGCCGTCTTCTTCCGCCCACGACCTGACTCTTACGACCTTCCACTTCGAGGACCCATGAAGCATCTCGCACGCACCCTCCGTTTCTTCGCCTTGGGGATCGCCTTCTCGGCCGTACATGCGGCTTGTTCCGATGACACCTCCTCCGACGGAGACGGCGACTCCGACGGCCTGGGGGACGGTGACAACGGAGCGCCCCACGGAGATGGAGACGGAGACGGCGACGGCGACCTGGATGGGGATGGTGACCTGGGCGGCCAGGCGGGCGTTGGAGGAGAGGCCCCCACGGATCTGCCAGAACTCCCGAGCGCTGGCGAACCGATGAACCTACCGAGTCTACCGGCTCCTCCGCCTTGTGGGCTGGGCGCCGCACCGTACCTCACGGGAGGAAACGTCGACACCTCGGGATACCTGATCGTCCAGGACGACGTGAGCAGCGCCGGAAGCTTGGGACTAGGAGGAGCGGCTCAGCTGGGCGAAGCGACGCCCCTCGACGGCGCAACATCGCATGCGGTCTTCTCGGACGGCACTGCCTACGTGAGCTTTTGGGAGAAACCCATCATCGAAAAATGGACGCTCGGCCCCAGCGATGTCCTCGAAAAGCGGGGCGTCCTCTCGCTGGCAAGCGCAGGAGTGAGTTCGACCGGTAGCACACGGCAGCTGGTCCAAATCATCAGTTCGTCCAAGGCGTACTACGTCGACCCGGAGAACAACTACGTCCTCGGATTCGACCCGTCGACGATGCAGCCCGATGGCGTCTTTATCGATCTGACCGAGGGCTTCGGCCCCGCGAACGACCTCATGGCTCTCGGGGACGTGCACCGGGACGGGGAGCATCTCGTCATCAGTGCGCGGTTCTGGGACGAGCAGTTCAACGTCAAATCGATCATCCGCGCGGCGTTCATCGATGCGGCGGACGACAGCGTCACGTTCGCCGAGGAGACGAGATGCGGGGACGTCGCGTGGCACGCGACCGACGCTGCCGGCAACCTGTATCTCGGCAGTCACTACGACAACGTGGGCGCCAATCACGTCGAGGAGTTCGGCATCACAGGAACGGACTCGTGTATCGTCCGCATCAGGCGAGGCGAGCGCGACTTCGACCAGGACTACTATGTCGACATGGACGTGCTCGTGGACGGGATAGGAACGACCTTGCTCGAAGGACCGGGCGACCAGGCGTACGTGATGAAGTACGTCGGCGATCCAATCAGCGCCGAAAGTTGGGACTCGGTCCGGAGCGGAGCCACATGGGAGCTTTACGCCATCACTCTTGGCGATGAGCAAGACAGCCTCACCCGAGTCGATCTTGGCGGCGCCACGTTCAATCCGACGCCCACCCTTTTCTGCGCGGACGATTCCCAAGCCATCGTCGGCCTCTCGGGAGATGATTTCGAAGGGGGACAGCTCTTCGCCATCGACAGCGCGAATGTCGCTACCCCTGCGCTATCGTACCCCGGCGCGCTGGGGCGAGGTGCGTCCCTCGATGAGTAGGTAGAGGGCCGGCCTCCGTTTTCGCAACCGAGAGCCCGGTGCGATACGCTCACCTGCGTCATGGCCACTCCGCGCATTCCTCATCCAGCAAATTTCGAGTTCGGGCGCCCCGACGGCGAAAATCGCCTGTCCTTTGGCGCACGGGGCGCGGACATCCGCGTTCGTCGAACGGCCGCGAACGTCCATCACGTCGAACTGGTGGGTCCCGAATGGTCGCCCAGTCCGTCCCACGTCGTTCTGGCATCGGCCGACGAGTCTACGCACACCGAGCGTGGAGAGTTCGTCCTGGCGATGCACGAAGGCGGGCGGTTGGTCGTGTCGAGCGCCTCGGGGAACACCATCCTAGCGGGACACGTCGAAGGGAGCTTCGGCCGATGCGGCGACGATTGGATGCTGCGCCTCGAAGCGAGGGAGGGCGATCGGTACTACGGCCTCGGAGAGAAGTGGGGTTCTCTCGAGAAAACGGGACAGCGAACGACGTTTTGGAACACCGACGTGTGGGCGGACTTCGATGGTCCGGCGATCGCCCGACTCGAGTGCGATCCAACGTACGCGAGCATCCCGTACCTCGTCATCAAACGGGAAGGGATCTACATCGGGGTGCTGCTCGACACTGCCTTCCCCGCCTTCGCGTCGGTGCGCTCCACTTTCGAGTTTCATCGCCCCGATGCAGCGGACCCGGAGCTCTATTTGGGGGCGCGCGGCGGCACACCCTCGGTCTACGTGCTGGTGGGACCAACCATGGCCGAGCTCACCATGCGGCTTCAGCGCCTGGTGGGGACCACGCCGCGGCCACCGCTGTGGGCACTGGGGCATCACCAATCGCGCTGGGGCTACGGAAGCGCAAACGACCTCGAACGGTTGGACTCCGCCTTCCGGCGCCATGACATTCCGTGCGATGGGCTCTGGCTCGACATCGACTACATGGACCGCTTCAAGGTCTTCAGCCTCGACGAGACCAAGTTCCCTGATGCCGAGAAGAGCCTGGAAAAGCTCGCGGCTCGGGGACGGCGCATCGTCCCCATTCTGGATCCAGGAGTGAAGGTGGAGCCAGGATATTCTGTCTACGACGTTGGACTCGAACAAGGGGTTTTCTGCACGACGGACGAGGGCTCCCCGTATGTCGGGATCGTGTGGCCGGGGAAGGTGCATTTCCCCGACTTTGCAACGACCGAGGCTCGCAAGTTCTGGTCTCGGCACGTCACCGAGCTCGCGCGGCGCGGTTTTGCTGGGTTCTGGATCGACATGAACGACCCTTCGACGGGCGGAAGCGACCCGCAGGCCATGCGTTTCGATCGGGGGCGACTCCCGCACGCGGCCTATCGCAACCAGTACGCGCTCGGCATGGCACGAGCCACCTTCACGGGGCTCGCGGAGGCTTTTCCGGAACGACGTCCATTTGTCCTCACGCGCAGCGCTAGCACCTCGATGTCGCGCTACGCCGCCGTCTGGACGGGTGACAACGTCTCCAACGAGGTGCACCTCGCCGCCAGCATCCCGACTTCACTGAACCTCGCTCTTTCCGGGATCCCATTCAATGGCCCGGACGTCCCAGGATTCGGCGACGACGCGACCGACGATTTGATGGTGCGCTGGTACAAGGCCGGGTTCTTGTTCCCGTTCTTGCGCAACCACGCCTGCCAAGGGACGCGCCTCCAAGAGCCTTGGGCCTTTTCGAAGTCGACGCTCGCTACGGTGCGGCACTTCATCAGACTCCGCTACAAGTTGATGCCGTATCTCTACAATCTATTCATCGAACAAGAGCGCACGGGGGAAGGCATACTGCGCCCCCTCTTCTACGATTTCGAAAGCTCGAACGACTTCGACTTCATCGACGACCAATTCATGGTGGGTCCCGCGCTGATGCAAGCGCCGGTGCTCTCCTCGAAAGACAACAAGCGCACGGTGGTCCTGCCCCACGTTCAATGGTTCGATGCGATTCACGGTGAATGGGTCGAGGGCGGCACGTCTGTGAAAGTCCGTGACAAACGAAGAACGACCCCGCTGTTCGTCCGTGGCGGAAGCGTCGTGCCGATGCGGCGCACGATTCACGAAGACGTGCCGCGACACCTCGACGACATCGAACTTCATGTCTTCTTGCCGCCGAACGATGGCTCCGCCAGCGCCTCGTTCAGATACGAATTCGACGCGGGAGACGGATACGAATACCGAAGCGGCGCCCGGTCCGTCATCGAGGGAACGTTCACGCGATCGGGCAAGCGCCTGTCCCTCACGTGGGACCGGATCGAGCTCGGAGCAGGTAGCTGCCGCGTCGTGGTCGTCACCTATTCGGACGAGAAGAAGATCGAGTTCGAAAACAAGGGGAAGCAACGACAGCTCTACTTCCGCCCCAAGACTTGGAACATGGTTGGGAAGAAAATCGACTGTCAACGGAGCGCCAGCTTCCGCGTCGAGCCAGGAGCTTGGACGTAGCGCCCCTCCGCCTGCATCATTTTGGTCACATCTGTGTCAGATCCCACGCTCAAGGCGGAAGTATTTTGCTCTTTGGCTAAAGGTGTGGCACGAGCGGCGAGTGAAATTCAGTGAACTGGGCCTCATCCCAGAAATCCTCCGGGCTCTCGACGAATCAGGTTACGAGTCCCCCACCCCCATCCAACGCCAAGCGATCCCCCCCGCACTGTCCGGAAAGGACGTCTTGGGCTGCGCGCAAACGGGCACCGGTAAGACGGCCGCCTTCTCGCTTCCCCTTCTTCAGCGTATCGACGAGGTTGCCGACGATGAGCCGTGTTTACGCGCTCTCATCCTGACTCCAACTCGTGAACTCGCGGCACAGATCGGCGAGAGCATCTCAACCTACGGAGCCGATCTCGGCCTCGAGCATGCGGTCATCTTCGGCGGCGTGAGCGACAAGCCTCAGATCAGCGCGCTGAGGCGCGGCCTCGACATCCTGGTGGCTACCCCTGGTCGTCTCCTCGACCTGATGAATCGAGGTTTCGTGAGCCTCGCGGATCTCGAGGTCTTCGTCCTGGACGAGGCCGATAGAATGCTCGACATGGGGTTCATCCACGACGTGAAAAAGATCGTGGCTGCTCTACCCAAGAAGCGTCAAACGCTCTTCTTCTCGGCGACCATGCCCCCGGAGATCCGCAAGCTCTCGGAGCAACTGATGGACAATCCGGTGCACGTGTCCGTCACGCCAGTTTCGTCCACCGCCGAGAGAATCGCGCAGAAGGTCTACTACGTCGAGAAGCCGCACAAGGGACGGCTCCTCATCGATCTGTTGTCTCGCCCCGAGATGGGCCGCACCCTCGTGTTTTCGCGGACAAAGCACGGAGCCAACCGCATCGCCCGCCAGGTCGATAGTGCTGGCATTCGTTGCTCCGCGATCCATGGCAACAAGTCCCAGGGCGCGCGTACTCGCGCGCTGGAGGATTTCCGGACGGGAGAGCTCTCCGTTTTGGTGGCAACGGACATCGCCGCACGAGGTATCGACATCGACGACGTCACCCACGTCATCAACTTCGACCTTCCGAACGTGCCGGAGACCTACGTGCACCGCATCGGTCGGACGGCACGCGCTGGCGCCGAAGGCGTCGCACTTTCCTTTTGCATGCAGGAGGAGCGACCGTATCTCACCCAGATTGAGCGACTCATCAAACGCAAGATCGACCGTGTGGGAACGAGCCCAGCCGATGACCGAGCCGAAGTCGTAGCACCTCCGCCGGAGTCTCGGCGACCTCGAGGAGACGCGCGTCCGCGCCGTTTTGGCGGCGGTCGACAGGCTGCTCGTCGCTCGGCCAACTGAGCCCCCATCAACCGCGGGGCCGCTCGGCGACCTGCGCGGACGGGACACGGGGTGCCCAGCTCAGGCGAGCTGGGCCACCTGAATTGCCCGGAGAACCGCCTGAGCTCGGGCCTCGACGTCCCCTTCCACTTCGATGTAGTTGGGACCGAGCCCGTAGGGATCGTCCAGGAAGAGCTCCCAGAGTCTCCCGTCGACCTCCCCACGTAGTTCGTCCGAGTCCTCGTCGTCTTCATCGAGCGGCGCGATGCGATCGTCGTCTTCGATCGGCAGGAAGACAATCAAGTCGAGCGTATCGAGAGTCTGTCGCACTTGGGGCAGCCAAGTATCGACATCGAAGGCTTCGGCCCCTTCCAGGGCCTCCATGTAGGCGAGAAAGTCGAGCGGGCAACGGTCGAAAATTACGTCCTGCCGCTGGATACTCAGCTCCGCGATGGAACGCTCGAGCTGCACTTCGAAATCGTCGAGGGACGGTGGGTCGTTGAACTCGTACCCCTCTTCTTGGAGCAGATGATACGGCTCGTCGACGACGGTGTAGTCCGGCAGTGCCAGAGCAAGGCGCTCCATGAGCGTCGATTTGCCCGTCCGATGGCTTCCGGATATCGCAACCCGCATCTGCTCGCGTCGTACACGATGAATACTCGACTCGTCGAGCTCTCGTGCGCGACGCGTGTTCTCTGGGGAAAACGTGCGGGCGTTTCACGATTGTTACTCGAACGCGGCTTCGCACGGGGCTCTGGGGCCATCCAGCGTCGATGGCAGGGCTTCATTCAGGCGTTTCTCTCGCGACTCGCTTTTGCCAAACTGACCAGATGCCGGTCATCGCCTCATCCACCTACTCGGCCGCCGACGCAGTTACGCAGAAGTTTTGGCCGCACCACAACAAGACTCAGGGGATCGCGTGGAATGCCAAGTCGGTGGGGCTCATCGCCCTCGACGGCGAGACACCGATCGGGGCGGCCACGGTGAAGATGGTCGGAGGGGTCGCGACCCTCGAACAGCTCGTCGTCGACCCGACGAAGACGGGCAAGGGAGTTGGGAGCTTGCTCGTTCGGGAGACCGAACGCCTGGCTCGTTCGGAGAGCTGTCACGTCATCGAACTAGAAACGGCCGAGACCCAGGCACGCCCATTCTACGAGCGGCTGGGGTACGTGGTGGTCTTGGTTCGAGCAAACGGGAAGTTCGGGCTCTCGTGGTATCTGATGGAGAAGCGGCTCAACGCGCCCTCCTCACCCGAGCCCTGAGGAGCGCTACCCTCGAAGAATCATACGCTCTCCGAATCTTCGTTCCCAACGGCGAAGCGCGCCTTGAAGAGGAGGGTAAAGAGCGCTGGCACCAAGAAGAGCGACAAAACGGTCGAGAGCGCCAGACCGCCGAGAACGATTGTACCTACTCCTCGATAGAGTTCTCCACCCGCTCCGGTGGTGAGCACCATCGGGAGGAGGCCGGCCAGCGACGTCAAGGTGCTCATGAAGATGGGACGAATGCGTGCTTCGACCGCATCCACGGTCGCGTCCACGAGAGATCGCCCCTCTCGCATTCGCGCCAGCGCGCCGTCCACGATCAGGATCGCGTTGTTCACGACCACGCCGATGAGGATCAAGAACCCGAGCGCCGTCATCAAGTCGAGAGGCTGAGGCGTGACCCACTGGTCCACGAAAGTGAGCGCCAAGACGCCTCCAGCCGCGGCGAGGGGGATGGTCACGAGCACTACGACCGGCGCCAAGAAGTCCTCGAACAGACCAGCGAGCAGAAAGAACGAGATAATGAGCGCCAAGAGGAGAATCCAAGCAAACTGTCGTTGGGCCTGAACGAGCTTCCCGGCGGAGCCGGCGAGCGAATAGTCGACCGTGCTCGGAATGGTCCCACTCTCGGCCGACTTCTTTGCCGCATCGGTCACGGCAGTGATGGCGGTCTCGAACGGGAGGTCGTCGGGGGGTGTGATCTGCAGCTTGATCGTACGCTCCCGCTCCATTCGTGCGATGGCCATGGGCCCCAAACGGGTCTCGATGTCGGCGAGTACGCCCAAGGGAACGATGTTTCCCTTCTCGTCAGCGACGGGAGCGGCCTTGAGTGTTCCTTCGTCCAACACCAAACCCTCGAGATCGCCACTCATCACCAGGACGTCATCCTTGCGCGCGCCTTCCTCACCATATTCGCCGATGCGTGCCCCATCGACGTAGGCGTCCGCAATCAGTGCGAGATCACGAGGACTGAGCCCCGAGAGCTCGAGCTGCTCGCGTCGGGGGACCAAATGCAGCTCGGGGGCGCCTTGGTCGAGTACCGGTTCGGGGCGAATCCGACTCCCCGGAACGGCTTCTTGGAGAACGCCGAACATCTTCTGTCCGGTCGTTACGAGATCTTGGAGCTCTTTGCCCGTGAGCACCAATTCGATGGCGCGCCCCTCGCCGATGCCGCGGGAGAAGAGTGCCGCCTGCGCGGCGAACCCGATGCTCCCCGGAATGCGTCCGTGGAGGGCCGCCATGTAATCGCGCAATGGAAGGACTTCGTCCGGATTCTCTGCGACGCCACCGATGAAGAGGCGTGACGGATCCCCCACGAAGAAGCTGCGCTCGACCGCGGGCACACCATCCACCCGCTTGCCCACATGCTCTTGCATGATCCGCTGATTTTCGAACCCCGTCTCCATGAGCTCTTCGACGCTGAGGCCAGGAGGTGGAAGGACGATGCCGAAAATGAGGTTCCTGTTGCCGTTCGGCAGGTACTCCATGTCCGGGAGAAGCCAGAGCGCCGCCCCCGCCGTAGCTCCGATACCGAGAAGCACGAGTAGAACGGAACGACGGGCGTCGACGATGATGACGCGAACCGCGCGAGCGAGTCGATCTTTTGCGCGGGAGGCGATCGAGATAATGCCCCCCATTTTCCTGGTTTGGGTTTTCTTTCGCCCCGAGAGCAGCCGAGCCGCGAGGCTGGGAATGGCCAGAACCGCAACGACCAGAGAAAGACTGACGGAAATGGCAACCGCGTACGCGATGTCCCGCAGAAGTTCTCCAACCTCCCCCTCCCAAGTGACGATTGGAATGAACACCGCAACGGTGGTGGCGGTAGAGGCCAGGATCGCGCCCCACACCTCGCGAATGGCACCCAGCGCCGCCCGCCGAGAGCTGTCGACACGTTTGCGCCAAGTGTCGATGTTTTCCAGCGCAACGATCGAGTTGTCGACCACCATTCCGACAGCAAAGGTCACGCCCGCCAAACTGACCACGTTGACGCTCCGTCCGAGGAGAGTCATGCCGAGGGCGGTGCCGAGCACGCAGACCGGGATGGCAATGGCGACCACCGCCGCGGCAGAGAAACTCTGGAGAAAGAGGAGCAACACGACCATCGCAAGAGCAGCGCCGATGAGCAGGTTTTTTTGCACCTGGTCGAGAGCGTCATAGATGTAGCCCGTTTGGTCGGAGACCATCTCGAGCTCCAGTCCCTCCGGTAAGAAGGCTTCTTCGTGCAGGCGGTCGACCGTACGGCGGAGCTCCTCGGTGACCTCGAGCACGTTGCTCCCCGCTTCGCGGGTGGGCAGGAGAGCGATCGCTTCACGGGTGTCGCCAATCGCAAAATCGGTTCGCTTGCGAAGGCCACGCTCCACGCGGGCCACGTCGCGGAGCAAGACGGGAGAGCCGTTTGGTCCGGTCGTCAGCACCAGATCGCGTAGGCCCAGAGCGTCGTCGGGAGCTAGGCGACTGCGGACGATGAGGCGACGCTTCCCCAGCGTCACGTCGCCGGCGGAGCGATTCTTCAGCTCTTCTTGGACTCGTGCGGCTAGGGCGGGCACCGAAAGACCGCGCGCGGCAAGCTCACGCGTGTCGAAGACGATGTGGACTTCGTCTTGCTGGCCACCCCGAATGCGGGTACTCGAAATCCCCTTGACGCGCTCGAGTTCGGGAACGATGTCGTCCTCGACCCATGTACGATAGGGCGCAATCGTCTTCCCGTCCTTGTGGCGTACCAGGATGACGGCGAGCGGGGGACCAGAGTTGTTGGACGTGGACACGATCGGCTGGTCCGCGTCCTCGGGGTAGCTCGGTACTTGAGAGAGTTGATTGGACACGCGGACGAGCGCTTGGTCGAGGTCCGTACCGATGGAAAACTCGAGTTGGATCTCTCCCGCGCCGAGCCGCGCCGTCGATTCCATGAGTTCGAGGCCCTGAATGCGCTTCAAAACCTCTTCCTGCTCTTCTAGGATTTCGGCTTCGACTTCGACGGGAGATGCGCCCGGCCAACTCGTCTCGACCGAAATCGTAGGGAGCGTCACGTCGGGTGTGAGCTGGATCGGCAGGCGAAACACCGAGAGGGCGCCGAAGAACGACACCAAGATGAGCAAGGAAATCACCGTGACGGGACGCTCGATAGCGCTTCGAAGCAGCCCTCCACCCGGCTCGTTCCCAGGGCCAGGAGAATCCGCGTTCAAGGTTTGTTCTCCTGCGTCCCCCCGGTACCCGGCACCAGCGCCGCCTTCTCGTCAACGGCCTGGCCCGGCCGGAGGCGTTCGTTGCCCCGAACGATGAGACGCTTCCCCACTTCGAGTTCCTCGGCCTTGACGAGGGCACGGTCGTCCGATGTTGCCAAAATCTCGACGTTCACGGGCTCTGCCTTACCCGCTTCGAGCAAGAAAACCCGGGGCTTTGCCACCCCGTAGACGATTGCGTCGCGGGGAATGTTGATGCCCTCATCCGGAACGACCACGAACTGTACGTAGACGCCCGCTCCCACGCGCAAGCCGGGAGCGTCTTCCTGTGGTGTCACCCGAAGGAGAGCGGTTCGCGTCTCGGGATCGAGTGCATCGACCGCGCTCGCCACCCGCGCCGGCACGCGGCGCTGACCATACGAAACCGTGACTTCCTCTACCCGATCCAGCGAATCCAACATCGATGCGGGCACATGAACGTCCACCTCCACGTGACCCGAAGTGACGAGCTGAAGTGCTACCTCCCCGGCGTTCAGCCAGTCGCCGGGATCCACGACGAGTTCGGTGACGGTTCCGTCGAACGGTGCGGTGATTCGGTGTCGTCGGAGTCGCTCGGCTTCGCGCTCCACCCGAGCAGCGTCCTCCTGAGCGACGGCCTCGAGCGTTTGTGCCTCCGATTGCTTACGGGACGCCTCCAGCTCGGAGACGACCTGCTCCTCACGGAGCTTTCCGTACCGCTCCACCTCGAACTTTGCCTGCTCGGAACGCGCATTCGTTTGCTTGCGGCTGGCCATCGCTTCGCTAAGCTGAACGCGCGCCAACTGATCGTCGAGCTCGACGAGAAGCTGCCCCTTCTTCACCGTGTCGCCTTCGACGACGTGAACCTTGCGCACGCGCCCGGATTCGGCGGCACCCAGACGTGCATCGCTCACCGCCCTGACTTGTCCGAAAAATGAACGCTTCTCGGAGAAGGGTTCATCGTCAATCGAGACAGCAGAGACGGGACTTGGCGAAGGCGCTTTCTTCGCGGCGGCTTCCTTCGTCACCTTCTGGTCGCATCCAATCGCCAGGAGGACCAGACCGAGACTCAGCAAGGCACCGAGGCTCCGGATCCCAACCCACAAGAAGCGATTCTTCGACGCGTTTCCTTTGGAACTGCTCACGCGGAGCTGTCATTGAACAGAAGTACTCCTCAGTCCAGTCAAAAACAGAAATCCAGCCGTAACATCAATAGCTTGGAGTAAGGAGACAGATGCTCGAAGCTGATAACGCCGCCCCTCGAGCGTTGCAGAGTTGAAACTCGCCACGGCCGGCAGGAACATCGACTGATGTTTCGACTGAAGTCTCCCCTCGTCACCCTATTTTGCATGGCAGTGCTCGCAGGATCTGCCTGCGGCAAGTCCGACGATGATTCGGACGATCCGGGAGACGGAGACGCAACTCTCCCGAACGGGGATGGCGACGGCGACGGCGACCTACCGAACGGCGATGGAGATGGAGACGGCGACGGCGACGGTGATCTCCCAGCTGGTGGTATGGGCGGAGTGGGCGGCTCACGCGCGGCGCCCCGGCGTCTGGTGATCGCGGAAGGCCTGGACGAGCCAACCGGCATCTCGGTCGATGACCAGTACGTCTACTTCGCCGATCGCGCCACCGGAGAGATCGCACGCTGCCCCCTCGATGGTTGCGACGACTCGGCGCCAGAACTCATCGTAGATGGTCTGGAGGATCCATCGGGGCTCCATCTGAGCGGCGAAGTACTTTTCTTCACATCGGCCGACGTGTCGGGAGAGCGCCACATCTACGGCTGTGAGCCCGACACCTGCTCCACGGAGATCACCCTCGTGGGCACCCTGGGCATCTCGGGGCACACGTTCTCCGACGTCACCGAGCGCGACGGATTGCTCTACTATGGTGCCTGGCCGATGTTCGGCAGTTGTTCGGTCGACGGATGCCTGGAAAGCGGCCCGACGCCTTTCAGCGGGGCGCCGGTCGTTTCCGTCGCAACCGACGAAACCCACCTCTATTCGGCGCGTCACGGATGGGGGCAGGTTTCACGCTGCTCGCTCCCCGACTGCACCGACGTTACGGTGTTAGTGGAAGTGATGACGCCCCTGGGGGTCGCCGTGATCGACGACCTCGTGTACTTCGGACAGCACAACGTAAACGGTCTGTTCACGGGCGGAGCCGGCGGCGAGTGGGGGATCTACGCGTGCGCAACCGAGGGCTGCGATTTCGAAGACGCCCGGGTCGTCGAGTACGGCGACATCTCGCCGTATTCCCTGGCGATTTTTGGGGACTATCTCTATTTCACGAACGTGAACCACGGCACGGTGGTTCGCGTCGAGCGATGACGGGAGACCGGCCCAGCACTGCTCGGATAACCAGTAGTCCGTTTACAGCGCCAAACGCGTTACTCTCATGGTGGGGTCGAGAATGGTTCGAGGGAAAACATTGGCAGCGGCATCCCTTGGAGCAGCATCACTCCTGGGCGCCTGTTCGAAAAAGGACGACGCGTCCGAGGGTCGCATCATCGAAATCGGGCTGCTCGTCGACTTCGAGGACGCTGCAGACACCGAAGAAGACATCGCGAAAGCCAATATGGCCGCGAAGGAAATCAACGATGCGGGCGGCATCATCATCGACGGTGAAGTTCATGAGCTTCGCATCGTGGCGGAGGATCACGGAGGCAGCGCAGACGGCGGAATCGAAGCCATCTCGCGCCTGAAGGCGCAGGGCGTCACGGCAGTCATCGGGCCGCCCTGGTCATCGATTGTCCTCGGAGACGAGCCCGACGGATCCGACGGAGCTGCCTTGGCGGCGGCGGAAAATGACATCCTCTGCGTTTCGACGAGCGCCACGAGCCCACTCATCAGCAATCTGGATGACGACGATCTCTTCTTTCGCACCGCTCCCTCCGATGCCCTACAAGCCGTGGTTGCGGCGCGGTACCTGCTCGATGAAAAGGGCGTGACACGTGCGGCGGTCCTTTACCGAGACGAAGCCTGGGGACGAGGACT
Source organism: uncultured Polyangiaceae bacterium (assembly GCA_965652275.1). Classification (GTDB taxonomy): domain Bacteria; phylum Myxococcota_A; class Polyangia; order Polyangiales; family Polyangiaceae; genus NIC37A-2. The sequence continues at coordinate 283,124 of CBFGUR010000001.1, forward strand.
GTTCCAGGCGTTTTCTACGGCGTTCGAAGGTGGTGGCGGAGAGATCATCAACTCCGTGAGCTATGACGTGAGCGGGAGCGAGATCGACGACGTCGAGCGCCATGACTACACGGCTGAGTTGACCGAGCTCTTCCAAGACAGTCCGGATGTGGTCATCCTCATGAACTTCGACGAGGTGTGGCAAATTACGAACCGAATCGTCCAAGGCGGCTACCTCGACGAATACGGCGACACTCCTCCGCTATTCTTCGGAACCGACGCAACCTTTACCGATGGTCTTCTGACCAACGGACATCCTGACGTCTTGACTCACATGGAAGGCACAGCACCCCTGGCTGACGATGAAAGTGAGGACTATCGACTGTTCGTCCAAAATCTAGAAGAAGCAGGTCTCGGGCGCCCAGACGGCTTCGATGCGGCGCGCTACGATGGCGTCTACACGATCGCCCTGGCGATACAGAGCGCTCAGTCGATCGAAGCCCAGGACTTCAAGCAACACATGCGCGTCGTCGCGAACGCCGACCCTGGGGACACCGAGATTCACGTCGGAGAGTGGGCAGAAGCCCAACAAAAACTGCTTTCGGGCGAGGGTATCAACTACGAAGGCGCGACTGGACCCATCGAGTTCGACGAGAAAGGTGATCCCTCATCCGCGTTCTTCGTGCTTTATCGTGTGGTGGATTCCGCAGGCGACACGTTCGAGTACGATTTGAGCAACACGGTACTCTTTCCCTAGCCCACTTCATGAAGCTTGCCCCGGTGAATCGTCGAGGACTGATCGTGCTCGGTGCGGTGACTCTCGCCACCGCGGGCACTCTCGTGGCACAGCGGAGTCCCACGCTCTTCGTGTTCGTCCCTTCTCTGGTGCGATCGCGTGCTTTGGTGGAGCTTTTGGAACAGGCCATGCCCAGCGTCGAAGTCGTCGCTTTCGCAAGGTTTGCGGACTTCATGTCAGCGGTGAACACCCTACGTCCGACCGCAGCGCTTTCCCTCGCAGATACTCTCTCGGCACTAGGTCTCGAGCCACAAGTGGCCGGAATCGGCCCCGGCGGGCGTGATGAACCGTACGTCTTGCTGACGCACAAGGACGACGTCTCGCTCAAGAATCTCGCCACCCACAGCATCGGCATCGTCGACGTCGTAGGTCGTGGAGCTCTTCCGAACCTGCTCAAGCAGCTTCTAGGTCTGAGTACTCTCCCCGAGGTGCGCAGAGTGCTCAAGGTGGCCGACCTCGTCCCGCTTCTCACTCTCAATCTAGCCGACAGCGTCGTCGTCCCTCAACGGCTCGTGAATCCGCTGATCGCGACGAGCCGCCTGAAGCTACGTGTGATTGCTCCACCCGATGCCAAGCTTCGGCGGGTCGCCCTTTCTTTCCCCTCGGGAACACGCGTTTCGGCCATCCAGTTGGGTCTGACCAGACTGTCTCGAGCTGCGCTCGACGCCCTAGGAGTCAGCTCGTGGGAGTTCGAGTGATGAGGCGGAGGAACCTCTTCGGATTGCTCGTGGCAACGTCGCTGACGGGAGTGCTCTCGAGCAGCTGTCGAGAGCAGCCACGTCGCCCGGCTTCTGCGGCTTGGCTCGTCAACCCAGCTCGTCGGTCTGAAAAGTCGCTGATTGCGGTATTGGCGCCAGTGCACGCGAGATCCGAAACGTTGGTCCGAACCCTGCGCTCCGAGCTTGCCGCGGACTTCGACGTTTTTTCGTTTGGCGTGGACCGCAACACTTCACCTGAAGACCTCGGCGCGATCATCCGGGCGGAGAATCCCACTTTAGTAGTTCTCGTGGACAACCCGACGGTGAATACCTACGCGGTGTGGGCGAAAGAACAGCTCCGTCCGCCTCCAGGGCTCATCGTCATGTCGTCCTTCGCGGAGGATCTGAAGCGACACGTTCCAAACTCAACGGGAATCGCCTTCGAACCTCCCGCGGTGCGAGTCCTCGCCGATGCTCGCTACATCCTCGGCGTACCGATTCACCGCGTTGGAGTCGTCTACAGAGAGGGCTTCGAAGGGTACTTCTCGAGAGAAATGGAACGCGCCGAACGAGAGAAAATACAACTCGTCGGGGCTCGCGTCGGGAGGAGTCCCTCCCCCCGTGAAGTCTACCGAGCGCTCGCTCGACTTCGGGACGCCGATGTCCACGCGCTCTGGGTTCCCAACGACAACGCCCTTCTCACGGCACCATTGATCGAACGGGCGTGGTCCCCCGTGCTCGAGCGACAGCGAATTCCCGTCATCGTGGGCGTTCCGAGCTTGGTTAGCGGCGACTTCCATTTCGGGACGTTCGCGGCGGTACCGGACGTCGAAGCCATCGGCGTGCAAGCCGCGGACTTCGTGTACTCGATTTCGGAGAACGACTGGAAGGCGCATTCTCTGGCCATACAACCGCCGCTCTCCGTCCGCACCTACGTGGACGTTTCACGCGCGCGCCAGCTCGGGATGACGCCTGAAGGCGAGCGAAGCGTCGACGTCCTCGTCGGAAGCAGCCGCCAGCGGGGTGGACGGGACGGATGAACCAACCCGCGAAGACGATTCATCGTTCGGGCGGCCTACGCCAGAAGCTCGTGCGCTTCTCAGTCATCCTACTTTCGATGGTTGGCATCAGCGTCCTCATCGTCGTGGGTGCGGTTCAATACGTCATGTCTCAGCGAGACAGCCTTTCCCTCGAAGCCCGCATCAAAGAAACGATGATCATCCGGGGCTCTGGTCTCGTGAGGAATCACGCGCGGGTCTTCGAAGCGCTGGCTCGTGACAACGCTCTCACCGAGATGCAACGCACCATCGCTGGGGCCGTGCAGGACGAAGGCGTTCTGTATGGCGCCTACGTCGGTGTCGATGGACGACCATGGGCGTATTGCTCGCCGTCCCATCCTTGCGAAGCCGATCGAGCCGTAGACTTCGAGTTCTCCCTCGTCAGTCCGCAACTCGTCCAAGAGGATTTGTCGCTTCCAAAGAGCGCACGCCTCGTCCCCGGACTCGAGCAGCGAACCCTACGCGCCTTCGACAGCTCCGTGATGGAGTTTTCCCACCCGGTCCTGGTCGACGGCGAGCGCCATGGCCTCCTGCGCTACGGGCTCTCCACTGCGCCACTGGACCAAGCGTTGGCGGAAGTGAGAGCGAACCATCAAACGGTGCTGTTAACTGGCCTCTTGATCATCGCGGGTGTGATCGTGGGAACGCTCATCCTCGGCATCGAGGTGGCGCGTCGGACCGCGGTGAGGATCACTGAGCCGCTGCACGAGCTCACAGAGGCTTCGGATCGACTCGCACGAGGGGACCGGGGAGCGCGCGTGGAAATCCGTTCCGGTGACGAACTGGAGATATTGGGCAGCAGTTTCAATCAAATGGCCGCCGATTTGGACGAGTCGTATTCGGAGCTCGAGACGAAGAATGAGGAGCTACGCGTAGAAATCGAGGAGCGCAAACAGGCTCAGGCCGAGCGCGGCGAGCTCGAAAGCCATCTCATCCAAGCCCAGAAGATGGAGGCTATCGGGCAGTTGGCTGGCGGCGTAGCGCATGACTTCAACAACATTCTAGCCGTGGTGATGGGGAATGCCGAGCTGATGGAGCTGCACCTCGAAGATCAAGACTTCGCGCAGGTCGCCGAAATCAACCAGCAGATATCGCAGGCTGCTCACCGGGGCGCCAATCTCACACGACAGCTACTCACGTTCGCACGCAGAGAGGCCGGACATCCACGGCTCTTGGACGTGACGAAGACTCTGCAGAATTTCCAGAATCTCATTCGACGGGTCCTCGAGGAGACCGTCGAGCTACGCTTCGACCTCGACCCTTCTCTGCCTCCTGTGCTCATTGATCCCGGTCGGCTCGAGCAAGTCCTAATGAATCTCTGTGTCAACGCCCGCGATGCCATGCCCTCCGGGGGCCGACTCACGGTAAGTACGTACCTGCTGAACAGCTCGGAGAAAAAGGCGCTCCGGAGCGGCTCCCTGGGAGTGGGCGACTACGTCGTCATTGCAACATCGGACACGGGGACCGGCATCACCCAGGACGTGCTCGAGCGCGTCTTCGAGCCGTTTTTCACCACGAAGCCTGCTGGACAGGGAACGGGTCTAGGTCTAGCGACCGTGCATGGGATCATCCGAGACGCAGGAGGAGCCATCGACATCGAGTCGGCACCTGGGAGTGGGTCGACGTTCCGCATCTTCCTGGAGGCTCGTGAGCCCGGGACCGCTCACGCTGCGGAACCTCCTCATACTCCCCTTCCGAGAGGCGTAGGGAGCAAGCTCCTACTCTGCGAGGACGAAGACTCCGTACGGACGTTGATGACGAGACTACTTCAGCGCGGCGGGTTCGACGTGACTGCGGTTTCCTCGGGGCGCGACGCGCTCGATGCCATGCGCGAAGCTTCGTTCGACCTCTTGGTGACCGACGCTGTCATGCCCGAGATGGATGGGGCTGCATTGGCACAGCACGCTTCAAAGATCGACCCCAACTTGCCCGTCCTCTTCGTCTCTGGCTACACCGGTGGCGTGCTCGAGTCCGTCGGCATCAACGAAGATAGTGTGTACTTTCTACGCAAGCCGTTCCGCACGCGCGAACTCCTTGAGCGTATCACCGATATCCTCTCGCGTACCGGCTCGCGGACGAAGCGAAATCACTGATCGAACGGGACGACGGAATCGGTCGTGACGCGAACACCCTCCGTTTCCGAGAGCTCCACGCTCCAGACGAGGTAGGTGCCTGCGCCTGGTTCTCCCGCCGCATTGAATTCAATCGGTCCGCTCGCCCCGTCGTAGTCGATCCCTCGACCGTTTAGCAGCGCCTCCCGCGCCCGGGCGAAGTCGTCGAGATACACGATCACATCATCTGGGTCCGAGCGCGAAACCCTCCTGAGGTGCTCCTTGTATTCGGATGCCTCGAACGAATCGGCAGCTTGCATGGCGAGGGCGAGGAGATAGGTTGCGTCGTAGAGCTGAGCAGACGCATTCCACGGTCGTCCCAGCCCCTCGTCGGAGAGCAAGGCTTGGAACTCGCGATAGCTCGAGCTGGACTCGTCGACACCTGGTGTCGTCCCGAAGAGTCGCTCCAGCAGCGATGGAGTGCACGTTTCCAGAATCCCTTGATCGTAGAGACCGTCTCCGACGAGAAACTGTACCTCGGATCCCGGCGGACTATCGAGATCGCCGCGTGCCGCCATTCGCTGGCTGATCCATGAAACTTCGTCGAACGCCAGGAGGTAAACCAAGTCCGGGCGGGAGGAAAACACTCCGTCGAGCTCTTCGGTAAAATCGTGCTCCTGAAGACTCGGTATCACCTCACCAGTCGTATCGTAAGAACGCTCCGTCACGATTTCGCCGCCAAGTGCCTCGAACGCCTCGATGAATCGCCCGGCCAACCCGACCGCATAGGCGTCGTCACGCCGCAAGACGGCGACCGATCGATACCCGCGTTCGTATGCTTCTTGCGCCGCAACGACTCCCTGGATGCTGTCCGGGGGCATCATGCGATACACATAGCCGTCGTCGTCGAGATGGGTGATGTCGCTACTCGTCGCGGACTCCGAGATGAGGACCGTTTCGTGCGCGAGCGCGCGCCTCCACGCTCCATCTTCATTGCCCTCGGAGTCGAGCACTTGGCTCGACCACGGAGGTCCAATGACTCCTTTTACCCCGCGGCCGATGAGGTCATCGAAAATTTCAGAGGCCTTGTCTGCCAGAGGCGTCGTGAAGTCGGCCGTCTCCAAGTCGAGCAAGTACTGTTCGCCGCCGATCTCGAGACCTCCTGCCTCGTTGATTTCGCGCATGGCCATCAGCACCAGCGAGATATTCCCGCTCTCGTCGAACCCCTCGTCCGCCCGCGTGTAGAGCCCGAACTTGATCGTGAGAGGTTCCGGCTCTTCGACGTTTCGGCTCGCGCAAGCTTGATGCGTGAGCGCAAAAGGCAGAGCCATGCCGAGGCCCACGCGTGGGCATCAATTGTCCGTCGACAGATCTGACGAGACATCTCAGAGCTCCTGCCTCACGGAGATTTCGATTGTTCTCGTGAATCCGGGAACGTCGAACTGACCGTAGAACGGGAAAACATACTCGGTATTGAAGAGGTTGCGCACCTTGGCCATAAATCGGGTTTCGCGGTACCCGAACCAACGGATTCCAAGGGTAGATACGGCCACGTCAACCAAGAGATAGGGGTCCAGTGAATAACGCTCCACCAGGAAATCGCGCCCGTTTACGCGGCTGTTGTTGTCGAGGGTTCCCAGGCGCCGCCCCACCCACCGACCGGTGAAGCTCGCTCGAGCGAACAAGTCGGGAAAATCGACGCTTCCCCCGAACTTGAGCAAATGATCAGCATACGCCGGAGTCTCCACGTCGACAGTCTCTGCGTCGATCGAGAGCGTGTTGCGCTTTTCGAATGAGCTCGACTGGTAGGAATAGTTGACGAAGCCCGCGTAGTCCGACCATTTGAAGTCGAGCTGTCCCTCGGCGCCGAACGAATCGATGGGAGTCGAGTTTGCTGGTCGTCGGTTGGACGTCGCCGGACTGGGAAGCTGGATCTCCACGCGGTCTTCGATGCGAGTATAGTAGGCACTCAGTCGCGCAACGATGCCCCGAATCGGGCTGGCTCCGACGGCCGCCTCGAAGGTGCGGGCGCGTTCGGGACGCAAATCGGGGTTCCCGATGACGCCTCTGGGTTCGATGAAGTTGGAGAACAGCTGGCTCGATGCGGGCGCGCGATACGAAGAGCCGTAGAGCAGCTTGAAGTAATGTCGGGTGTCGATGTCGTACACGACACCCGCTCGCGAATTGAAGTCTTCACCGTAGATGTTCTGCGAATCGAGTCGCACCCCACCTACGAGCCCCAGATGGGCCAACGGGTCGTACTTCAAGAGCTCGAAGGGGTAGACCGTGGAGTTGGCGTAGGCGCCAATGCGCAAAAATTCGCGGGTTCCGGTTTGAGTGTTCGGCGGCGGATTGAGGATGCGGTCGCCTTGTGGGGTAACGACATAGTGTGCTTGCAGCTCTTGGGTCTGAACGCTCGAATCGAGACCTAAGGTCAGCTGGCTTGCGCCTGGTAGCTGGTATCGAGCCGACACCTCGACGTCCCGCGCTACGTATCCGGCGTCCCGTTCGATGTACGTGGTGAAGTTCTCGCCCACGTTCAGCCGCTCGGTCTCTCCTGGCCCTCCGGCTGCAAGAGCCCCCGACAACCTCCAGAACACCTTGTTTTCGAAGTTTGCGTCGTAAGTCAGTCTCGCAAACCCGTTCTGTAGATCGATCTGGTTGTCATGGACCATTGGTCCCCAGTCGGTAAATTCGGCGTCTCGGATCAACCTTTGATAGTGCGCGTCGAAAATGAAAGAGGTGTGCTCGTCGGGCTGATAGGCGACGCGCCCAAACGCGCTCGCGGCCGGATGTCCCTCCGCCTCGCTCGTCTCATCCGAAGGGGCGGCATCCACACCGGGAAGCGGCTGCATTCGGTAGCCGAATCGGCTCTGCGATTCTTGCGCGGCGCTCGCCAAGAGCGACCATTTGCCGTTGTCGAGGCCTAAAACGGCGGTCTGGTAGGGGCTGCGTTGGTTGGGTCCGCCCTCGTAGCCAGCTTGCACGACGGCACCTTCGATCTGATGGCCCTCCTTGGTGATGATGTTGATCACGCCCAAAAAGGCGTTTGCCCCGTAGAGCACCGACCCGGGACCACGAATGATCTCGATGCGCTCGACCGCCAAGAGGGGAACCGCCTCGATGCCGAGAAAGTTTTCTCCGCTCGTTCGTAGCGCAATCGTTTGCCCGTCGATCATCACCTTGACGATACGAGACCACCCCCTTTGCGCGCTCGTTACGCCTCGCACCCCCAAGTTGTACTGGTAGTGATCGTGGAGAAGATCCAGCCCAGCGACCATCTCGAGGGCTTCGCCCAAGGTTCGAAAGCCGTAGCGTTCGATGTCGTCTTTGGTGATGACGTCGATGACCGCCGGTGCTCGAGCTACCGACTCGGACGCATCAGAAGCGCTGACGACCTCGAGTTGCAGGAGGTCCAGAAGTGACAAATCTTTGCCGGAATAGACAAGATCAACGGCCGACTCGTCCGAGTTGGAAGGAGCGGTAGACTCCTGCGCTTGGGCAAACGTTGCGATGAACACGACGGACGAAAGGAGCGCGAAGGTCTGATGCGGCCTCGGGCACGGTCGCACCCGCCTGGCCCCGGCGTCCTCGGGTCCTCTCCGCTTCTCCTGCCTCATCCGTACCTTGTAGATTCCCGCGCCTGGCCCGAGCTCGCGGGCGTGTTCGATCATACCCCCTCGACGTGCGCTTGAAATACGGCCAAAGAACGCCCCAGTTTGCCGCAGGGCGCCTGACGCGAGTGCACTTATTAAGCGGCCAAATGCGGCAAGAGCTCCGAGGCGCGAAAATGCGTCTACAGCTTCTTGAGCATGCGATGCAGGGACGTGCGGGGAAGTCCGAGCTTTTTCGCGGCGTCCGACACGTTCCCCCCGCACTCCTCCAGCACCCTCGGGAGCAACGACTGATGCAGCTCATCGATGATGCGCCGCTTCGCTTCGTGGTAGTCGACATCAGCTCCAAGCAAGCTGAGCGAGAGCGGCTGGGCAACCTCTTGGCGGGCATCCAACGTCAACCCTTCTTGGCCGAAGAGAAGGCGAGGATCAGCGGATCCGAACGTCGAGAACCTCTCGACGACATTGCGCAGCTCACGTGCATTGCCAGGCCAATCGTGGGACGAAAGCACGCGCGACAGCGCCTGGGGAATCTCGGCCTCAGGCCCGGCAACTCGTTCGAGAAACTTCCTGGCGAGAAGAGGAATGTCTTCCTTTCGCTCGGCGAGAGGCGGCACACGCACGAGAACGACGTTGAGGCGATAGTACAAGTCCTCGCGAAATTCTCCTCGTCGAACCAATTCAGCAAGTCGGCGATTGGTTGCGGCAACGAACCTGACGTTCGAACTCAATGTCTTGGAACCTCCAACGCGTCGAAACTGCCTCGTCTCCAGAGCTCGCAGCAATCTGGGTTGCAGCTCCAGGGGCAGTTCACCGATTTCGTCGAGGAAAAGCGTTCCCCCATCCGCCTGCTCGAACGCGCCTTGCCGGGCCTGCGAGGCACCGGTGAACGCGCCCTTCTCGTGCCCGAACAGCTCACTTTCAATCAGGTTTTCGGGAATGCTCCCGCAATCGACGACGACGAACGGCCCTTGATGCCTTGCACTCTCGGCGTGAAGCGATGTAGCGAGGATGTCTTTTCCGGTCCCGGAGGGACCTTCGAAAAGCACTGTGACGTCGGTCTGAGCCGCGTGCTCCAGAAGTCCGAAAACGCCGCGCATTGCCGGGCTCGCCCCCAGGGCGGGGCCAAAACGGGTCTTGGAAGAGAGCGGAAGCTCCACTGACCCTGCCTGGATCTCGATTGACAGTGTCGTCTTGCCAATCTGCAAGACGCATGATTCGGAAATCGAGATCTCGTGAACGCGAACTCCCGAATAGAGCGTCCCATTGCGACTGTTCAGGTCACGGATCTTGACGGTGTCCGTTTGAGGAACGATCTCGAGATGCCGTCGGGAGACGAAGTCATCGTCCAACACGAGATCAGCGTCGTCACCCGTGCCAACCACACGACTTCCCGTGCCGACATCGATACTGGCGCCCCGGTCTGCCCCCTCGACGACGTGAATCCTCACTCGTCTCAAACTCAAGCGCTCCTGCTCGAGTCCGTCTTTGAGCACAAGGGTGCCTTCCTGGGTAGAAATCGGAAGAGCTGTCATGACTTCATGGACACTGCGGCCACTGCGGCGAAAGATTAAGGTGCCCCAATCGGTTGCGCTTCCACGAAGGCCCGGCTTTCTCACTCTTATTCCGCGATGACGATGTCCGTATTTTCTATTCGTGGCTGGTCCCAACTCGAGTCCCACCCGCGAGCTTCCGGCTCCGGCAACTCACGTCCCGTCGTCGGAGCGCACGGTGAAACACGACGTCGAGCCACGAAAAGCGCCGACAGTCATCGTGCTGCCCGACTCGACGGCCGCTCGAGTCGCTGCCCCCGACAGCGGAAGAATCCTCCTTGGTCGATACAAGGTTCAGAAGGTGATCGGCGCAGGGGGCATGGGCGTGGTCTACCAAGTACGGTCCCTTTCGAACGCTCGAAAACTCGCCCTGAAGACCCTCCATCCTGATCGGCGCCCGTCTCAGGACACCCTACGGCGCTTCGTTCGAGAAGCAGAACTGCTCAAAAAGCTTCGACCCCCCAACATCGTCGAGGTCATGGAATCGGGAGAACTCCCGGGAGGCACACCCTATATGGTCATGGACCTCCTCCGGGGCCGCGACCTCCGCGAAGAACTGCGGCTACGAGGGCGCCTACCCATTTCGGAAGCGGTGGGATACTGCCTCCAGGTAACACTAGCTCTGGACGAAGCGCATCGCGCAGGAATCGTTCACCGCGACATCAAGCCCCAGAACATGTTCATCACCGATCTCGGTGGAGCTCGAAAGGTGAAGCTTCTGGACTTCGGCATCTCGAAACTGTCGGAAGGCGTAGACCCTGGTTTGACCGGGACTCAGGACGTCTTGGGCACGCCCAGCTACATGTCACCGGAACAGGTGCTCGCCACCCGTGAGGTCGACCGACGCACGGACTTCTGGTCATTGGGAGTGGTGCTTTACTTCCTGCTTACCGGAAAGCTTCCATTCGCGCGGCCCAGCGCGGCGGCAACCTTCGCGGCAATTCCAACGGAAACGCCCGTTTCTCCCCGAGAAATCGTCGCGAACATCCCCAAAGCTTTGGAGTCTGTGATTCTCAAGTGCTTGAGCAAGAACCCGAACAACCGCTACCAATCGGCGGCCGAGCTCGGAGTTGCACTCGCCCCATTCGGTCCGGAAGAAGGTGCTTCGGTCCGCGTCCCCCACACGCACCCTCCGAGCACGATTCCTCCCGTGGCGCTGCCTGGTGGAGATCCGTTGCTCGATCCGTTGGGGCAGTATCAGGCAGCGCTCGGTAGTCCGGCAGAATTCCAGTTGGCCCCGCCGAAGATCGGTGCATCGGCCTGGACCCGCACGAGCACTCAGTCGATGGCCTCGTTGCCCTCTCTGCCCCCCGAACAGGGCATGGTACTGAACGAAAGCGACAGAACGAGCCGCTCCGAGGACTACGTCGCGCAGAGGAATCGCAGAGTACTGATGTACGTCGTCGCGGCCGCCGTTCTCGGGGTCCTTGCAGGCGGAATTTCTTATTTTGGAAATTGGGACGAGGTGGACACCGGTGCATCCGCATCGACGTCAAACGTGGGGGTGTCCGTCGATCCGACAATAGCGAAGACTGAAGCCCCCGGGCTGAACCGAGAGGAACGCGAGTCCGAACGCCTACGGCCCTCGCCGGTGCGCTCGGCCCCTGCTCGGGATGAAAGTCGTCCCCTCGCCCCGGGCGCATCCTCGCCCAGCCATGAGGGTGACTCGGTCTCGCGCACCTCTGGGAACGCGCCTTCTCCCCGGCCCAAGAAAAAGGCGAAAGCGCCCCCCGCTCCGACATCGCCAAGCAAACCCGAGGCGGTTGATTCCGTCCCCCTACACCTATGATGCATCTTCTCATCAGCCGATATACGCCCCGTCGTCTGCTGCGCCAGGCAATCGTCTTCCTCTTCTGCGCTCTCCTTTCGGCGCCTGGTCTAGCTCAGGTCGGACTCTCCGATCCCTTGGCGCAGGACCTGAAGAAGCAAGGCGACGCCGCCATGACGGCGGGCGACTACGAGGCCGCACTCGATGCCTACACACGCGCAACCTCCATCGAAAACTCGCCACTACTTCTGTACAACAGAGGTCGCGCGCTGCAGGCGCTCGAGCGATTCCCAGAAGCTCTGGCGCACCTCGAAGCCTTCCAAGTCGAGGCTCCAGAAGAACTCAAGAGTCGTGTTCCTGGCCTGGATGGCTTGCTCGAAGGGATCCGAAACCAGGTCAGCGAAATCAGCATCGAGCTCGGGGTGAGAGACGCGACCGTCACTCTGGACGGAAACGAGATCGAAGTCGGTCCCGAAAGCTCTCCCACGCGAGTGAACTCGGGCAGCGGCACGCTCGAAGTCACCGCGAAGGGGTACGAACCGTACAAGAAGAGGGTGAAGCTCCCCGGCGGTGAATCCGTGAAGCTGAGCGTGAAGCTGATTCCCCTGGATCGTACCGGCCTCTTGCGCGTAACGAGTTCCACCCCCGGAGCAGAACTCAGCGTCGATGGAACTCGGGCCGGCATGACACCAACCGAACTCGCGCTGCCGGCGGGCGAGCACACAGTCAAGGTCACTCACGCACGGCACGTCCCCTTCTCTACCCAGGTCATCATTCAGCCGAAGGGGACCAAGAGTTTGCAGGTCGACCTCGAGAAGCGGCCCGGGCTCGTCAAGAAGTGGTGGTTCTGGACGGGTGTGGGCGCCGCACTCATTGGAGCGACCGCCATCGTCATCGTCGCAACGACCGAGCGGGCGCCGGACGAGGGAGACATCCCGCCCGGACAGGTCAGCGCTCCTGCGGCGCTGCAGATGTCGTTCTGAAAGTCGCCTCGCAGTCACGAAGTTGTCGCGTGCAAGTGACACCCCACCTTCGAAACGCTCGAGGTTCGAGAGATTCCGCCTGTTTTTCCGCTTTCATGACTGGCACGCGGCTTGCCCTTCGTGAGGCGTGACTAGCGCAAAGAGACAGCCGAGCAGTTCTCTCTGTCCGCTCGTGAGCCTGAACGACGACGACTTGGCTCCCGAGGCCACGGACTGGGATACGGACGAGCCGACGCTCACGACCGGCCTCTCCGCGCTCCTCGCCGAAGAAATGCGAGCGCAGTCAGGCCCCTTGGGAGCGCACGCACGTGCAAAGCGCCCGAACGATAAGCCCCCAACGTCCTCCCACCCCGTGGTCCTGGGAGTGCTTTGGGGAACGCTGGCCGGCCTCCTCAGCGCTTGGACATTCGCATCGTCCGCTGAGCTCGAGTCGTCGCACGAGGCGACCCCGCATGCCGCGCGGCAGATCCACTTCGTCGATGTTCCAGCCAGCACGAAGGGCGAGGGCGAGCTCTCCGTCGAAGGCCGCGCTCGCAGTGGCGATCGCGACGCCTTGGACTACCTAAGAGAGCGGCGCGAAGGGCTGACATCGACTCAGCTCCTCGCGGTGGTCGAGGGCGAAATGGCTCTCGAAGCGCGGTCCTTGGACGAACTTGGCGACAAACCGGACGTGCTTGTCCGCATGTCCGAAGGCGTACGTCCCAAGCTCAACGAGTTGAAAGCGTTGAGCGAACTGCCCGGCGGAGCCGCCGCCGACGCCCTCTACGAGGTCTGGGCTGTTTCTCTGAAGACACCGGCCCCTGCGACCGAAACCCAACAGCTCGCTCACCAACTCCTCTTCGCACCGGATGTCCGGAGCAGGGCTTCCGACGCGCTCGATGCTGCCCTCGCGCTATACGACGTGGAAGACTGTGCTAGCGCGCGCGCCGCAATGACTCACGCAGAACTCGTGGGAGACAGGCGAAGCGCACACGGCATTCAACAGGTGGCGGGCGGCAGCGCGTGCGACGATGACGACCGCGAATGTCAGCGCTGCGTCGAGCACCGCAGCCTGACGCATCGGGCCTATTTGGCTGTCCGAGAGCGTCCCGTTTTCCTGTCCTGGCGTCGTCCCAACGACGAGACTCGACCCACCCCGACATCCGACTCAGAACCCCAGACCACGTACGCCCTAGCCATCAAGGAAACACATGACTGATCAGAAAATAATCGACGCATATCTGAACGAACTCGTCACGGCAGCTAGCGCTCTCGGCGCCCTCTCGCCGGGACGGGACATCGACATTCCTCTCGGAGATTCGGTGGACACACACCTCCGGCTGAAGACCCATTCCAGCGGAAAGCGACTCTCCGGAATCGTGGACAGCTTGGTGACGGAGCTGAAGTTCGAGCTCAGAATCCGCCACCATCACATCGAGTTCGTGTATCCGCCCGCTGGTCCCCGGGCCATGCTGCGCGGCACGGTAACGAAGGCACCGCAGCCTAGCATTCCCCAGGATTCGGCGACCCTCGTCGCGACCTTGGCCCGGCGCCTGAAGCACTTCGCCGTGATGAAGCGGGTGCGCGTCGGCATCCGCGACTCCATGTCGCCGCCTCGGACCGCTGAACTTCAACGTGCGAGCTGAATTGCCGCTGCGTCAATTCAGCCAATCGAGGAACGGGTCGAGGGCGACCGTCTCCCAGTCCACGTTGAAGAAGCGATCACTTTCCCCGAACGTCGGCTGATAATCGATGGTGACATCCGCGCGCGTGAACCGCGCAGCGGTGTCGAGCATCATCGTATTGAAACCTCGCCCCTCGGCGAACACGAGAACGTCACCCCGAAACCTGTGGAGTCGATTCGTAAACTTGGTCTCCACTCCACCCATACTGCAGTGACTGTCACGAATGAAAGCGATAGGGGCGTAGTTTCCGGTGAGCGAACCCAAGTTCACGACCCGATCGATGTCGCTGAATTGAAGTGTGGCGCTGAAAGGGTCCCCGACGAAGCGAACGAAGCTCTCGGTGAAGTTCAGAGGGTTGTTCGGGTCCGGAAAGGAAAGAGCGAAGAGCAGCGCCTGCAAATTGGTGGTACCGGGAGGGAAGGCGGGTATCGGAGAGAGGCCCTCCGGGTCCGTCGCAGCAAGAGCAAAAAGCGTTTTGAAGATTTGGACCGAACCGTCGTAGAAAATTCCCGCCGAGAGGGCATCCTCATCGTCCTGACAGAAGGCTGCATTCCGCGCTAAAATACTCGGGTCATCGGAAAGCAGGGTTCCTTCCCACAGGAACAGTCCGCTGAACCGTCGGGGTCGCGCGTTGACGGCGGCGAGGGCAGTCGCAGATCCCCCCGAGAGGCCACCAATCACCGGCTTTTTCCCGCAACCGGTGCGTGCCAGGTGCGTGACGAAGAGTGCATCGGAGACCGCAGTATCCATGCCCCAACCCTCCATCGGCGAACAGTCGACGGCACCTGACTCGCATTCGCCGGGGTCGGCCTGAGCCAGACGACTGTCCACGAGCCAGACATCCCGACCCGTGAGCGCAAGCTGAGGCGCGAAGGCATCGAGATAGCTCCCATCGTCGGACTGCTCCCAAAATTCGGCGGGGAAACCGAAGGGCGCGAGAAGAATCACGGGAGCCTGGTTCGCTTCGACTGCCGGCTTCAAATGAACCACTTGGAACCGATTGAAGCTGTTTTTGCCTTCTTGAATCGTCAGAACCCGGCGCTCAATCTCAGCGACGGGGGTCGACAGTGTCTCGTCGATCACCTTGCGGCTGAAGGCGTCGACACCTCCCGCCAAGGCCGGCGAGCTGAGACCAAGGGTCAATACGAAGATTCTCAATGCATTCCTCATGTGTTCTCCCATTCCTTTCGAAACCAAACCAATGCAGGGTCGACTTACAGCCTCGTAGGCCGACACTGCTCGCATCCTAAGAAGGTGCCGAAAGGGATTTGCCTTGTCGCCTACCCACGTGGGTAGGCTGAGAAAACTGCACGAAAACTGCAGGAAACGGCCTCGACCAATCGAAATGAGCCACAAGGGGGTCGGTCCCGGTTCTCTGGAGCCAACCACACCTACATGAAAGCCCCTAGGGCTCGTCTCGTCGAACGCTCCTCTAAAGTCAGCGAGGCAGCTTCGGTAGGATGATCTCGAACGTCGGATCTCGGCGCATGACTCGACGAACAGTTAGATATCCAAGCGCTTCGTAAAAGCTTCGGGCTTCCGGGTTGAACTCGTAAACATCGAGTTCGACGTAGCGGGCGGATTTCTCTTGCGCCCACGACTCCACGTCACGAATCAGGCTCGCTCCGATGCCGCGCCTGCGAAACTCGCGATCCACCGCCACCGCCTGGATGACCACGTCTCGGCTACGAGTGATGGTAGCGATTGCGAACCCGACGACGTCGTTTCGGCTCCTCGCCACCACCACCCGGGTACTCGGGTCCTTGAGGGCACGCCTGAGCTGCTCTCGTCGGTCCTTGTCGCGACGAGTAGAAAGGCTCACGTCGAGGAGCTGATGGGTGCGATCGAGCTCACGGTACAAGCTGAGAACCGATTCGAAATCAGCCGCCACCCCTTGCCGCAAGTAGATCACGTCCAGGCCCATGCTTCAGAAGTGTAGCTCAGATCCGGACCCGCGCCCGTGGGCAATGGGAGTTCGGCGAGCGCCGTAGCGCCAGCGGTGGATCCGTCAGCGCAGTCTGCGTCGCAAATCCTCGGCGATTCTTTCGACCTCAGCCGGGCTCGGCTTCTCGGTCGCGAAATCGATGGGTGGCGAGGAAAAGTGCCTGCTGTAGGACTCAGGGTTCGTGGACAGGAAGTCGATCCCCGGTACCTGGTTCGCGCAAGAAACCTCGAGGGGCTCGCCTGGTCGTTCGAAAAACTGACGGGCAATTCGCGTTCCGCACTCGCTGAAGGAAGCTCCGTGCGAATCGTTGCGTACCAGGACATAGGTGGAGTTCGTCAAGTACTCGTGAGCGGCCTCGGCGAAGGAGGGCGGCGTCACTGGATCGAACTCGCCGGCCATCACCAGAGTGGGGATGTCGCTGACGACCGGCTCGTTCTCCTCCGGCGGAGCTACCTCCACCGGCCAGAACTCACACCAGTCGACGTAGTCGACTCCAGTGAGGGAAGGCCGGAAGTCAACGGGCACTCCGGCATCGAATCTCTCGTATTCCTCCCGACTGGTGAACGGAACTTCTTCGGCGCAATGCAAGGACAGATGCATGCCGAAGGAAAACGGTGGCCCTCCCGACGTCGATTCTTCGAGAGCTTCGAAGACCTCGAAGTCGCCATTGGCCGCGTCGTCGATCATCCTGGGCACGAGGGCGATCGAGAAGGGCGAGTAGAGAAGCTCGAAGACGAAACGTAGGAAGTAGTCACCGGGTAGCAGCGCCCCACCGACGCGGACCGGGTTTTCGTTCAACTTGGGCACGAGGTCGAGCAGCTGGCCCATCGGGTCGGGATAGCGACGTCCACATGATAAATCGGCCTCGCATGCAGCGAACACGCTGAGCATGGCCTGATAACCGTTGAGGCCGATCTCGGCCAAGATGTCTCTGTGGAGCGGTACGACCGAATCGATCAAAGCCGCGCGAACGCCGTCCGGATGGTCGCGCATGATGGTGAGACCGAGCCGTGTTCCGTACGAAATACCGAGCAGGTTCCATTCCTCGTAACCGAGAGCCTGACGAATGAGGTCGAAATCGGTTGCATTGTTCACCGTGTCGAACTCGTCCAGGTCCGTCACACCACTGAGGCGCGTGTAGCAATTCGTCAGAGCGTCTTCGATCTCCTCATCGTCCTCGGTGCAATTGAGAGCCGGCCTGGAACGGCCGACCCCTCGTTGGTCGACGAAAATCACGTCGCGGTCCGGCGCCATTTCGCGAATGAGAGGATAGAGCCAGTCTGCACTGGCGATGCTCGGACCACCCGGCCCCCCATCGAGGTAGACGACCGGGTCCGGCTTGGGATTTTCGGAATCCGTAAAGACTCGCGCGACGGCAATCTCAATGGTCTCGGTGCTCCCCGGTCCCAACGGGACCGTGACGCGGCCTCGCTGCATCAATGGCTGCGTACCATCCTCGGTTCGTACGAACTCGCATCGCTCTTCGTCGAACGAGGAGCCTGTCGTGGGCAACCTATCGAGCGGGATGTCGGCGCAATCCGCCTGCTGCTCGATACCATTGTCGAGGACATCGGGACGCTCGTCCTTCTTGCAAGCACTGACAGCCAAGGCAGCAGCTAGCGTCGCCCCACCTGCCCGACCTATCCGGAGCCCAGATCTCATCGAGCCGAAGCTAGCTCGAAACGGGCGCAGCGTCACATCGAGGGCTCCGGACCGGAGGCTCACGGCATTGCAGGGACGAGCAAAGCCTTGCCGAGAATGAGAAACAGCTCTGCACCCGGAGAACTGGCGCCCGGGCACAAGCGGACTATTTTGAGGCTCGTGGCGAGTGGATTGAAAGAGTTGAGCGTTGCGGTAACCGGCGGCACCGGCTTCGTCGGAGGCGCCCTCATCTCCCGACTCCTGGCGGCGGGTCATGAGGTCAAGTGTGTCACACGACGGCCGGACAGTGCTGACCTTCCTGCCGGTGCCGTCCCCGTCGCCTGGGATTCGCTCGAGACCGAGCTGGTGGGCACAGACGCCGTTGTGCATCTCGCGGGGGCACCGGCGGTGGGCAAGCGCCTCACGGATGAGGCCAAGAAGGTCATCATGGACAGCCGAGTGGAAACCACCAAGCAGCTGGTGAAGGTCCTGCGCACCCTGCCGCAGCCGCCCAGTGTCTTCGTGTGTGCCTCGGCGATCGGGTACTACGGAGATCGGCCATTCGACGACGTCGTGGACGAAACCGCTTCTCCTGGCGACGACTTCCTCGCGCGCGTCTGCATCAATTGGGAAAGTGCAGCCAAAGAAGCCGAATCGATCGTCTCCCGGGTAGTACGCGCCCGGATCGGGATCGTGCTCGGTGACGGCGGACCGCTCGAGGTGATGGCTTTGCCATTCAAAATGTTCGTGGGAGGCCCCATCGCTGGAGGAAAACAGCCGGTTTCGTGGATCGATCGCCGAGACGCGGTGAGCGCACTCATCCATTGCATCTGCTCCGAGGGGGTGCGAGGTCCGGTCAATGTCGTCTCCCCTCACGCGACGACGAACGGCGAGCTCAGCCGAGTGATCGCACGAACGCTCAAACGCCCCAACCTGCTCCCCGTTCCCAAGTTCGGCCTCCGACTCCTCTTCTCGGAGGGAGCCGACGCCATCGCATCGGGGCAGCATGTCCTACCCGAGCGCCTACTGGCCACTGGTTTTCAATTTCAGCACACGGACCTCATCGAGGTAGTGCGCGATCACCTCGGCTCGTGAAGTGATTCAGCTCGGTGGCTTCTCCGGCGCCACCCTTGGCAGCTTCGCCTGCTCTTCGAGCTGGCGCTCGACGAGCTCCCATTTTTCCTCGTCGAGATCGCTGAGGCTTCGCACTCGCTCCAAGATGCCGTCCACGGCTCCGGCGTAGCGATGCGCACAGCCGATGTGAACGAATCCGCCTCCGCTCACCATGCCATCTTCGATCCTCTCGAGCACGAAGCGTAGGTCGCCCTTCTCGATCAGCTCACGGCATCCCTGGCACCGAGCGCGTCCACTCGGGGCCTCCTCGGTCTTCACGAAGCGGCGCAGGCGATAATACACCACCCCCGGCTCGGCGAGACCACGCAGAGCATCGCAGTCGGCCGAGGTGAACAGCTCGCCCACCTCGTCAGTCATGGTGTCCAGAGCAGCAAGAAACGCCTCTGGCCGCCTGAGGGCGCCACACCGCGAGTGATACCAGTGTGTCGCTGCCCCATCTCCGAAAGGATTGGGGACCTCCTCGCCGAGTCGCACCTCTCCTTTGTCGATGGCTCGTTTGCACGCACGGCACTTCGCGCGTCCGCTTTTCGCTGGAGAGAGTTCGTGGGGCACGGCGGCCCTTTCTCAGGGTTGAGGAAGAGTGTTTTCGACGGCGCGAACAGCGTCCGCGTCGAACTCGACGGAGCCCGCGCCCGATGAGTCCTCGACGCTCTCGCTTCTGCGAGCGCCCGGAACGACGAAGAGGTTCGGGGCCTTGTTGGTCATCCAAGCGAGCACCAACTGATAGGGACTGAGGCGACGGCGCCGAGCTTGATCGCTGAGCTTGCCGAGGGTGGTCAAGGTTGGTGCGCCAAGCGTGCCACCAAACGGCGCGTACCCTACGAAGGCAATGCTGCGCTCGGCGCAGTAGTCGATGATGCCTTCCTTCTCGGCCTGACGCGCCTGTGGGTTCCAACGGTTTTGCACCGCCTGGATCGGAGTCACCGATTCGGCTCGTCTCAAGTGCTCCATGTCGACATTGCAGACGCCTACGTACTTTACCTTGCCGGCCTCTTTGAGGCGCGCCAGAGCACCGACGCTCTCTTCGTAGGGCACGCGACGATCAGGAGAATAGAGATAGACGAGATCAAGCTGTTCGACGCCCTGGTTCTTCAGACATCGGTGTACGGCCTCGGTGAGGTACTCCGGATCCGAGTCGACGGTCCATGCTCCGCCGGGTCTTCGCGCGCCAACGGTGGTCATTACGATGACTCTATCTCGCTGCCCCTCGAGACCTAGAGCGAGGGCGCGCTCGTTGTGACCCATCTCGTGTTCGTCCAAGCAGTAGGAGTCGGATGTGTCGAAGAGCGTGATGCCACTATCGAGGGCGCTCTTGATCACTCGTTGCGCTTGATCTGCTGGCGGCCTCCCATTGATCGAAAGGAGCATTCCGCCCAAACCGATGACACTCACGGACGGCCCCTCGGGCCCAAGACGTCGGGTACGCATTGCGCGCGGGAAGCTACCAAAAGGCAGCTCGAATTGCGCCACCAAATCGTTCAACCACTGGTAATCGTTGGGATAATTTAGCTCAACAGGTGTCGATTTCGGGAGGTCGGCAGCTACTTTTCGCTCGCCTCACTCGCGTGGCTCGCGGACTTCGGTAAGGTCGAGCCGAAAGAGCCAGCGGCGGGGAATTGATTGGATGGGAGTCGAGCCAGGTCGAAGCCTGATCGTCGGGTGCGGCGGGATTGGGGGAGTGCTCGGAGCGACGCTTCTTGGGGCGGGCGTTCCGGTTTACATTGCGACGACGAACTCACGGGTTCGCGACGAGTGGACCTCTACCGGACCTCGCCTCAACGGTAGACCGGTAGGACGAGCGCTTCCTCTGGACGCGGTGCGCGGGACTCCGACCGATTTCGAGCACGAGTTCTCCAACATCTTCATCGCGGTTCAGCCGTCGGAGATCGAGCTGGTCACCAAACAATCCGAGCAAGTGCTGAGCCCCGACGGGAGGATTGTGTGTCTCTCCAATGGCCTGTGCGAAGAGCACATGGGGGCTCTCGTCGATCCCCATCTGATCGTCGGCGCCGTCGTGTCTTGGGGCGCTCGCATGAAGTCTCCAGGACACTACACTCGTACTTCAGAAGGAGGGTTTCGCCTCGGGAAGCTGACCTCGGGCGACGACCCACGACTGGGCGAGATCGAAACTCTCCTTTCGAACGTGGGCCCGGTCCGGCGCACGGACAACCTGCGGGGAGCGCGCTTTGCCAAGCTGACGATCAACTGCGCAGTGACCGCGCTGGGGACAATCGGGGGACAGACTCTAGGGCAGCTGCTCGTTCGCGCCAAACCACGGTCGCTCGCCCTTTCTCTGATGAAAGAGTGCGCGCAAGTGGCCGCCGCATGCGACGTCGTCATGGAACCGGTGACCAAGGTCGATCTGGGCAAGTTGGCCAGCGAACAAGGCGCGAAGCGCGTGGCGCGAGTGGCACAACATGCTCTGCTTCTGCTCGCAGGTACGAAGTACAGAAGGCTGCGCTCCTCGATGCTCGCGGCCATCGAGCGCGGGCGTGCGCCATCGATCGACTACATCAACGGTGAAGTCGTGCGCTTGGGACAGCTACACGGCGTCCCCACCCCGTTCAACCGGGCTGCGACTCGGGTCGTTTGGGAGATCTATCGGAGGGAGCTCGAACCCGGGAAGGACGCTTTGCAGCGTGTTTCGGACCTCGCCAAATCCGAGTTTCGAGAGCAAGTGCTGGCTTGAGACGCCACCGTTGGCTATGGGCCGGTCATGTCACCTCGCAACCTCGGCCTCTTCGTCGCATCAATTGGTTTGAGCTCGGGCGCCTTTGGCTGCAACGAAAATGAGCAAAGCGCGGGTCGACCCATCGAGGGTCCGAGTGGACGGGACGACGGCTCTCTTCCAGTGCTTCACGCCGTCCCCGAGTTTTCGTTTCGCGACCAAGGCGGTAAGAGCTTCGGAAGCAACCAGCTCTCGGGTCGCCCCTACCTCGCCGCCTTCATGTTCACGCGCTGTCCGTCGATCTGTCCGCGCTTGACGAAACGAATGAAAGAGATCGACGCCGCCGTGAAGAAGGCAGACAAGAACCTCCAGCTCGTCAGCTTCAGCGTGGATCCGGAGCACGATACGCCTGAAGTGCTTGCCGCTTACGCCAAAAAGCACGGAGCCAACCTCGACAATTGGGCCTTTCTCACAGGCGACTACAAGACCATCGCGAAGACGTCGGAAGAGGGCTTCAAGATCGGGTTTTCTGGCACCATTGATGAGGGCAAGCCTCACCTCGGCATCACGCACGGCTCTCACCTGATCCTGGTCGATGGGGACGGAAAGATCCGCGGGTACTTCCGTTCCAGCGATGACGAGACGGTGACGGAGGTGGTGCGGGCGCTCGACCGTCTGTAAATTCGTCGGCTTTTCGGGCACTTCGGTCGAAAGTCACCCGCCCCCGGGTAGGTGTGAACCTGCCAAACGCGTAAAACGATGGTACACACGTTCAGGTCAGGGGGTTCACGGCTTGGAAAAATACGCGCTTTTGCTTTCGTCTTGGTACCGACCCATGCGGGTGGTCTCCTGGCAGGTCGCAGTGAAGCTCGTCTACGAGGAGCGCGTGGAGACGCTCGCGTCCTACGAGGAGAAAATCTCGTCTCCTTCCGTGACTTGGCGGATCCCGGCGGTCATTCGTCACAGGCGCAAGACGCCTCGACGCTCACACCGGGTCACGTTCAGCAGAGCCAACGTGTACCTTCGTGATGGCCATCAATGCCAGTACTGCGGGAAGGTTTTTTCGGCAAGCGATCTCACGCTCGACCACGTCGTACCCCGCTCACAAGGCGGACCTCGCACCTGGGACAACATCGTCACCGCGTGCCGCCCCTGCAACGGGAAGAAGTCGAACCTTTCCTGCGACGAGGCCGGGATGTTTCCACTCAAAGAGCCTCGACTACCGACCACGCTCCCCCTGGTTCCCAAGCGCTTCGGCGTTCCCGCGATTCCGAGCCAGTGGCTGCCCTTCCTTGAAGGGTGGGCATAACCACCGCATTCTGTCGACGTGCGCGAGCTACTCTGGGCAACGGACATCCACCTAGACCACGTGGGTCACAGGACGGCTGCCACGGATTTCGGCGATCTCCTCCGCAGGCATCACCCGTCGGCCGAAGGGCTCATCGTGACGGGTGACATCGCAGAAGCGCGTTCGATTTCGGGATGTCTGCGCGATCTCAGCGAGGCTTTCTCGGGGCCCGTGTACTTCGTCCTCGGCAATCACGACTACTACCGGGGACATTTCCGGACCGTAGACGAGGACGTGCGTGGCACCGAAAAGTCGACAGATCGGCTCCATTGGCTGCGCTCCGGACCCGTTCGTCTTGACGCGCGGACGGTGCTCGTCGGCTCAGATGGGTTCTACGACGCTCGTTACGGCGATGAGCAGAGCCCATTACAGCTGAGCGACTTCATGCTGATTGGGGAGCTCTTCGAGGCGCAGGACGACAGCCGAGCGAAACTGCACGAAACCCTCCGAAACCGGGCGGACGAACTGGTGGAGCGCTTGGAAGCTCAAACACGCGGGCTCCTCGAGGATCGGACGGTCCGTGACGTGATCGTCGCCACCCACGTGCCCCCATTCCCGGAAGCGGCCTGGCACGATGGTCGCTCTGCGGACGGTACGTGGGCCCCCTACTTCTCATCCAAAGCCACGGGTGACTTCCTCGGGCGAATGGCTCGAGAATTCCCCGATGTCACCGTGACCACCTTGTGCGGGCACAGCCACGGCGACGGAGTCCTCGACGCCGCCCCCAATTCGAGGGTGTTCACGGGCAGGGCCACCTACGGCTTTCCTCAGCTAGCAGGAATCGTTCGGTTGATGGACGACGCGAGCCCCGAGATTCAATTGTTTTCGAGCAACAAGGGGCCGCGCCACCGCTAGCGGTGCACCCTCGCAACCGTAGGCACGAGGTCGGTTTTCGCGCAGAGGGCGGGGGAACAATCCGCCACTGCCTTCGTAAGGAGAGTGCGCCCGGCCCCCATTGGGGGTGACACTGGCTTCCGCGGCCGGGGGCGACGAGGGACCACGAGAGCGAGCGTAACGTTACACCCGTGTGTTACGCTTTTGGGTGGTGTTACGGTTCGTAAGTAGCTGAAATTGCTTCTTAAAACGCCTGGCACACGGACTGCAATGTTGGGAGTGACGGCCGACGAAACGGCCCGAAACAGGAGAACCCAACATGACCAACCTCGAAAGCAACACCGCCGTCCAAACCCGCGACCGCGCTCCCTTCCTTCCTCAGATGGGGCGCGCCCTCCCCACGCATCGGGAGATCGTCGACATCAACCGCGCCGAGCGCACCGCTCAGGAAACCGACCTGGTGGCGCGCCTCCTGAAGGACGAACCGTCGGCTTGGCGCTACTTCACCGCTGAGTACTCTCGCGTCATCATCGGCTGCATCCGCCGAGTCCTCGCTCGCTTCACGCGAGTCACCAGCGACCACGACGTCGACGAAGTGTACGCTCGCTTCTGCTTCGAGCTTCTCGCCAACGACCGCAAGAAACTGCGCGCGTTCGATCCGGAAAAGGGTGGACGCCTCAGCACGTGGGTGGGCCTCTTGGCTAAGAACGCGACTTACGACTACCTCCGACGGCTCAAGAGGGACCGCGTCTGCGAACCTCTCCCCGAGTCCGATAGCTTCCAAGCTGACTCCGAGAGCCCCTTCGAGCAGGTCGTTTTGCAGCAGCGCGCAGCTCTGACCAGCGCCACCCTCAGGCAACTCTCCGACCGAGATCGTGAGTTCGTGGACCTTTACTTCGCACAAGGAATGGAAGCCGAAGACATCGCCAAGCTGATGAACATCAGCGTCAAGACCGTCTACACCAAGCGGCACAAGATCACCGCGCGTCTGGAAGCCATGCTGGCCGCGCAAGCATGAAGAGTAAGTAAGATCACGTCAGGGCGCGCAGCCCGACGAACCCAAAACCCTACGTAGTACTCCTGTTTGAAAGGGGCTCCGAGTTCACTCGGGGCCCCTTTCGCTATTTGTGGCAAAAAACGGCCGAACGTCGATGCTCGTCGACTCGCGCGTGAGCGAAGCATCGTCGTCGCGCCAGCGCCGCAAACTCACGAAAAAAAGGGCTGCCGCATCCAGCGACAGCCCACCCAGTCACAAGTCCTTCGACCCGAGGCCCGAGCTCAGCTCCGGTCAGCTCTTCTCACGCCGGGCCCTTGGCTCGCTCGATGTAGGCGCGCGTCCGGGTATCGACGCGTACCCATTCGCCCTCGCTGATGAAGAGCGGGACCTGTACGGTGGCGCCAGTGGCAATCTTGGCCGGCTTGGTGACGTTGGTGGCGGTGTCGCCCTTCACGCCGGGCTCGGTCTCCTCGATCTGAACGACGATGTGTGGAGGAAGCACGATGCCGACAGGGTTGCCCTTGTAGATCGTCACGACCGCCTCGGCGCCGTCTTGGAGCATCCCGGCGTCGTCGCCCACGGCTGCACCGGGAACCGTCACCTGCTCGCCCGAGTGCGAGTCCATGAACACGAAGTCAGCGCCTTCCGGGTAGATGTAGGACATCGTCTTTTCCACGACGTCCGCTGCCTCGAGCTTCTCTCCCGAACGGATATTTCGCTCGAGAACACCGCCGGTGAGCATGTTCTTCATCTTCGTGCGGGTGAACGCTTGGCCTTTGCCAGGCTTCACGAACTGAAAGTCGACCACCACGTAGGGCTGGCCGTCCTGCATGATCTTCACGCCCTTCTTAATATCGCTCGTTTCCATCTGTGTTCTTTCTGCGCTGACAGGGCGGCAAACCGGGCGGCGGGCGCCCCAACTTGCCGGGGACCGGGTGTTAGCCAGCATCCGGCGGCCGTTCAAGGCGTTTTCCCGGCGACAAACCCCGTTGCTGGGCTTTTCCACGGCATCCGTCAGACTCTCGGCCTCCCGAATCCCCGTGCGGTGAGGCTTCGGAGGGATTTCGACAGCTACAACTGCGTCCTGGGCTCTCCTTGCCGGTCGGGGCGCGTTTCATCTACATGAAACGCGCTATAAGGGCCCCCCGGCGAAACGACCTCCGGCGCGGATGCACCAGACAGGGGATCGCCGCCGCACCAGGTAAGCCCATGAACGAGTACGATCTAGAAGAAATCAAACGAGAAATCGTCGAAGGTCGCTCGCTCACCATCAAGACGAACAACCTGGTCAATGCGCTTTCCGCCGATCTGAAGAGCATCGCCAAGCGCCAACAGCAGTACGAGCGGCGCATCTTCTTTCATTCGGTAGCCGCGTACATCGTTACGGTGGTCGTGATTCTGCTCCTGACGAACGTTGCCATGGACGCTCAAATCGACGCCGTCCGGGCCGAGGGAAAGGACAACACGACCCGCGTTTCCGATCTCGAAGCCGAGCTGAAGCTCGTGCAGGACCGCGAGCAGCGCCGGGCGGAAGCGAGCCAAGAGGCGGCCCGTCTCTATCAGCTGCTCCGCGCCGAAAAGGACCGTGAGTTCCTCGTCGAACTCCCCAAAGTGGCGAAGATGGACCTCTCCCCCACCGAACGAGACGTGTTCGAGACCGCCGGCCGCAAAGCGCGCCGCGAGCTGTCGCGCCTTTCCTACCAAACCGGCATCGAGCACGCGCGCGCCGGTCGCTATCACGAGGCCACCCAAAGCCTCCGCGAGTCCCTCGATCTCGAGCACGACGCGCCCCACTCTGCTCAGGCAGAATTCGAGCTCGCTCGCGCGTACCGTGCCCTGGACCAGCAGAAGTCCGCTATCTTCATTTTGCTGAAGCTGACCGAGGCGTCACCTACTCTCGACGTACTGGACGAAGCGACGCTTCTTCTCGCAGACTGCCAGATTGACATCGAGCTGTACAACGACGCACAAGAAACGCTGCGCACGTTCCTGCGCCGATTTCCCGACAGCCCGCTGCGTTTGGAAGCTCAGAAGCGCCTCGGTGAAATCAACCTGAAGTTCTGATGGGAGGGCCCCCCTCGCCTCGCTCTCGCGAGCCGGTCCCCCCTGACGTCGGCACGGCCGCCGTGGGGAGACGAGGATACGCACGGAAACGTCCGAGCGAGCTTCTTGCGCCCGGGGGCTGCGACTGAACCGCAGACGGCTGGATCGCAGCAAATTTCAATCCAAGATCTCCCGGATACGCCGGGCCAGACCTTCCACGGAAAACGGTTTGGGAAGGAAGTTGTACTTACCTGATTGGATGATTTCTTGCTGGTGCGGCAGCTCGACGTGCCCGCTGATGAGAAGCACTCTCACGAGGGGGAACCCTTCTTTGACGCGCCCCGCTAGCTGCACTCCGTCCATTCCGGGCAGGCGTACATCCGAGATGAGGAGCGCCGCCTGCGCCGCGCACTCCTCGAGAGCTTCCTCGAGATCCTCGGCAGATGCAAAGGAGAACACCCTATATCCGAGCTCCTGAAGAGCCCGACTGGCTGCGCGGCGCAACAGGGGCTCGTCTTCGACGAGAAGAAGCGTTTCCCTCCCCCCGACGTGACCGCTGGCGGGCCTCGGTGGAGGGGTCGTGAGGCTCGCTTCCCGAGCCAATGGTAGGAAGACCCGCATCGTGGTGCCCGCGAGAAGCACGCTCTCCACTTTGATCCCACCACCCCACCCAGTCACGATTCCATGGACGCTCGCCAGGCCGAGCCCCGTCCCTCGGCCTTCGGACTTGGTGGTGAAAAAAGGCTCGAATACCTGGCTCTGGATCTCAGGAGTCATCCCGTGACCACAGTCGCTCACGTAGAGCTCTGCGTAGGTCCCCGGTTCGAGCTCTGCCGGGCGGACCACGTCGTCGGCGCCCAGTTCCGCTTTGCCAACGCCGACGCGAATCACGCCGTCGGTCGGCGCTGCATCTCGCGCGTTCAAACAAAGGTTCAGCAAGATCAGCTCGAGCTGCCCAGGATCTCCGCGCACCCAAAGTGGCTCGGATTCGAAAGGCACCAGCTCGAGGATAAACGTCTCCCCCAGGGCTCGCCGAAGCATCCGTGCGGAAGTGCGGAGCGAAGCATTCAGATCGATCGCCTGAAGGCGGCCGACCTGACGTCGACCAAAAGCCAGGAGTGACTGAGCGAGCTCGGTGGCCCTATCGATGGCAGCGTTCAAATCGTCGAGCGGTCCAGTTCGATCAGCTGCGGGGCGACCGTGTCGGAGCAACTCGGCCGATGCCATCATCACAGTGAGGAGGTTGTTGAAGTCGTGTGCCACCGAGCCAGAAAGCCGCGCCAAAGCTTCCATCTTTTGAGCCTGGAGAAGCTGAGCTTCGAGCTCCTTGTAGCGCGTGACGTCCTGGACCCCACCAACGTACGACCTCGGTTTCCCGTCTTCCTACACGGGGGTGATACGGTCGCGCAACCAGCGCACACCACCATCGCGACCTCGGATTCGGTACGTGGCGACGATTGGTTTGCCTCGCGCCGTCTCCTCCATGACCTGCATCACTTGAGGCATGTCCTCGTCCAGGATGAGCGCAGTCCATCCCCCAGCGCCCTTGACCTCTTCAGAGGTGTATCCTGTCGTACGCTCGAAGGAACCAGCGACGATGCGGGGAAAAAGTGCCGGCTCTCGCGCGTCGACTTCGTAAACGTAGTCAGACGACAGTTCCGCGACCAGTTCGAGCTCCCGTTTCCGAGCGTTGAGGTCGATTTCAGCGCGCTTTTTAGCGGTGTTGTCTACGACCGCACCGGTGAGCCCCACGACGCCACCCGCGCCGTCGAGCACGACGCTACCCCAACCTTCGATCCAACGCTGGGGACCGCCGTCGCCAGGCTGTATCCAGTGCGCAAAAGAGAATGCATCTCGCTTGTGCTGAACCGCATCGCTGACGACGCCTTCCATCATCGCGCGATCCTCTTCGACAAGGAAACTCAGATACGACTCGAGCGTCCCTGCGAACGTTCCCGGCGGCACGCCGAATAGCTTCTCCGTCTCGGAAGACCACGTCGACCTGCCGCTCGGCCACTCGCACGACCACAGGCCAACCCGCGCGGCCCGCACCGCGGCGAGCATCTGCTCCAAGCTGGGCGGTTTCATTCGACGTCTTGGAGACTACCCCAAGGGACGATCGTTTTGAACTGGAGAACGTCGACTGAGGACCTCGAAAGCATCTCATCTACACCGCACAGGGTGCGCCCTGTCGGTGGGTCAGCGATCGGCTTAGGAGTCGAGTCCTTCGAGAATCAGGATTTCCATCACGGCAGCGCCCGCCCGGAGACTCTTCGCCCCTCGATAGTCATCCGAATCATAACAATCGAGCGCAGCTTGATACGACGGGAACTCGACGATGGAGTTCCGGGAGCGACCCGCGCCTTCCATGGCCTTGAATCTTCCACCGCGGGCGAGAAACCTCCCACCGTACTTTGCCAGCACGAGTGGCGTCGCAGCGAGATACTCCTTGAAGCGCTCAGCGTCCTGAACGTCGAGACGCACGATCCAATACCCTTTGGCCATGCGCATGCTGTAGTCCGATCTCGCGAAGGTGTCATCGGGCGACGCTTCACGCTTGAAGTTGGACGCCCTCAGCCTCTCACTTCCGCGTTCTTTGTGTGCATCCCTCCTCAGCGTACGAGGCCCACCTACAGAACGAGCACGATGACGTCAGCATCCTTCGTGGCTGTTCTCGATTCGTGGGGAAGATCGGACGAGAGCGATCGCTAGATCAAGAGTAGCGCGCCAGCCGAGATGTTGCGCGAGGCATTGCACTTGACTCAGGAGGGAAGCAATGAATCGATTCAAATTCTCGAGTGCGCTCACAGCACTCGTCATCGCCGTCACGTCGTCGGCCGCGGCACAGGAGGAGCAAGGTGGCACCGGCTCGCGGCGCAAAGGGCTGATGCTCGGGGCGGATCTCCGGGTTTCCTTCTTGAGCGACTTTGCGCCAATCATTCAACCGACGTTCAACCTCGGCTATGAGGCCTTCTATCTCGGAGCGCCTCGACAGCGTTCGGCGCTACTGACCCGGGATGGGTACGGGTTCGCGCAGCTGCGGGACCCGCACCCCGAGGAGCCTCCGCAGCGGCTCTTCTGTCTCAAGAATGTCCGCTAGAGTGTACTCGCTCAGCGTCGAGAGGAAGCTCTCAGTGGCTCGCTCGAGGGCGCCCTTGAGCTTGCAGCTGGGGGTGATCGTACAGCTCCCACCGTTTTTCCGGAGACATCCGACGACCCCGAGGTCGTTTTCCATCTCCCGAACGACCTGTGCGATATTGATCTGCTCGGGCTCCGTGACGAGGCGCACCCCGCCGTCCTTGCCGCGAATCGTTTCGACGTAGCCGGCTCCCGCCAAATTCCGGAGCACCTTCACCATGTGGTTTTCGCTCACTTGGTAGGCGGCGCTGATTTCCGCAGCGGTCATCTTGTTGGGCCGCGCGAGCCCGAGAGCAATCAGAGCCCGTAGAGCGTAGTCCGTGTGCGTCGTCAGTTGCATGGGCTCGGGGTGGGTATAGGTCCAAAAACCGAGGCATCAGGTGGACGCGTCGGCCGCGGCCGAGAATGGATCGCTGTGAATCCGATCGAGGGACGCACCCGCAATGTAGATCTTCTTCTTGAGTTTGGCCACGATGTCGGGACTTCCGCAGAGATAAATGCGTGAAGTTCGGGTATCGACGCTCTGGCGTGCGACGACTTGGTCGATTGGATCCTCGAAAATTCCATCCAAGTCTTGCGGAGGCGGAGGCGGAGGCGGAGGCGGAGGCGCCGCAGCAGCGGCAGGCGACAGAACGCTGTAGAGGACACGAACGTTCGCGTGCTGCCGGGATAGCTCGTCCAAGAGGTGTCGCTCGTAGAGCAGCTCCACGCTCCGGGCCCCATGAATGAAACAAATGGGCGCCCGGTGACCAGCTCGCAGCGCCGCGCGAAGCACGCCGAGCAGCGGCGATAACCCCGTCCCCGTCCCCGCCAACAAGAGCGGCTCGTCGGGCTCGTTCATGTAGAAACAATCACCTTGGGGGCCCCGCACCTCGAGGGTTTGTCCCACCGCGCCACGCAGCCATTCGCTCATCTTGCCACCGGACAAGACGGCGACGTGGAGCTCGAGGAACCCTTCACCCGGCAAGTTCGCGATCGAGTAGGCTCGACTGAGTCCATCCGCTCGGACGAGCTGGACATATTGACCAGCGCGAAACGGAAAGTCATCGAACAACTCGAGGCGGACTCGCAGGATGCCACGCGGGCGTTCTACCGCCTCGGCGATCCGTGCTGTGGCGGTGCGCATCTCGCTCGAAGGGACCACCTCGAGATCATCGCTGACAGGACATTGGCAACTCAAGAAGTACCCCTGGGCCTTGCGAGAGGGCTTGAGCCCGGCCTGGGCCGCCGCCGGCACCTCGCCGGCGACCGCCCTCATTGCGCACGACTGACACACTCCCGCGCGGCAAGAAGAGACGACGGCAACCCCATGCCTTTCGAGGCACTCGAGCACCGTCTCACCCTCCTTTGCTTCTAGCTTACGACCTGAAAACGAAAGATGTGTCACGATTCAGAGCCACGTCCTACTTGTTCAGAACGTCATCTTTGGCGCTCGTGGCGATCGCGGCGGCTTCGCCGATGAGTTCGTCGGCCACTCCGAGCTCCTTGAGGGTGCCACCGAGACTCTCCATGACCGCGTCGAAGTGTTCTTCGGTGAGGTTCATCTTGGCGTGCGCCGCACGCATGTCCTTGCCGCTGTAGCTGTTGGGACCGCCAAAAGCGACGGTCAAGAACGCCTTTTGTTTGGCGCGCTGGGCGTCCATGTCAATCGTGTCGAAGAAGTGACTGATGCGGTCATCGGCTAAGACCTTGCGATAGAACAGGTCCACGGCAGCATCGACTGCCGCCTCTCCACCAATGCGCTCATAAAGAGATGCTTCACTCATGATTTCAATTTCTCCAGGATGAGAGGAACTGTGGCGCTCTTGGGCAGACCGCAGCTCCAGGGTCGCCAGAAAGTGGCACATCAAATGACACTTTAAAATACTGGGTCTCCTTCAGCCTGTTTCCTTAGAGAATGCAATCTAGCCACCTCCGTCAGACACGCTTATCAAATGCCTTTTTTGAGAGCCCCCCCTCGCTCGCGCTCCGCGCGTCCGGTCCCCCCTGACGCCGGCTCCGCCGTCGTGGGGGGACGAAATTGGAGTGCCGCTTCAAATACGTCCCCGGCGGTTCGTATTTCAGACACTGCGCAAAACGAACCTTCTTTCGAAGGTCCGCAGTTAAAGGGCTGGCCCCAAGTGCAAGACACAAAAGTCGAACGCCGTCGGGAGAGTGTCGCTCCCGGCGTAGGTCATCACTCCCACCATCGAAATCGGTGTCACGCCATCGTAAATCTCGCCGCCAGTCGTCCAACACTCCTTGCGGAAGTCGGACCAGGGAATGGTACCGCCCGCCGGTGGGACGGAAGCGCACCACGACTCCGTCGCATTCTCATCGGTCTGGATCTGAACCCGAAGTCCCGAGCCTCCGTAGTTGATGACGGCCACTTCGACTCCCGTCCCGCCAGGGCTGATAGCGTTCACGGGCCCCCCTTCGAACGTCTCTGGATCGATGTCCTGAGCGATATTCCAGCCCACGAGGGCCCACTCTTCGTAGGCAGCGCCCAGCGTCCCCGAAACGCACAGATTTCTGCCCACGAACGCCTCCGGTCGAATGCTGGAGCCGGTCTCTGCCGCCGTGAACAGGTAGCCGTCCCAGCCGCCATACGTCCCGCGTCCTGCCTCGACGAAATCGGAGTCGGTCGTGTCGGTCGGTCCACCGGCGCTTCCCCCCGTCGTTGGGCCACCTCCGACTCCGGGGGTACCGCCCACTCCCGAGATGACGTCGCAAACGCAGCGGCCCCACCCGCTCCCATCCGGCAGACATTCCATGTAAGCCGTGGCGCACTCGGGAGGAGGCATGCAAATGAACACTTCTCCAGGCCGACACGTAACCCCATCACCGTCGCCTTCGATCGGAACCGGATCGATGTCACCGTCGCCTATCGCGCTGCCCGGTCGGCGGGGACGATCACCATCCCCGTCTCCGTCGCCTCCTTCCCCGCCGGTGCTCGCGACGCCTCCACAAGCAGACAGAATGATGCATAGAAGCGGAGAAAGGTGGCGACGCGGGAACTTCATGACCATGAAAATGCTCGGCTTTCGGAGGTATCCCACTAGCTTACCTCAACCGCGCGCCACCGCCATCAGCCCTGCGGAGTGGTAGAGCCCCCGAACGTTCCAATGGGGCCCCGCTGCAGCCATGGCCGCGTCCAAGTAGTCTCGTGCGCGCTCGACGGCCGTTTTCAGGGTCAAGCCCTCCGCGATGCCGGCAGCGATGGCAGATGCCAATGTGCAGCCTGTCCCTCGAAACTCGGGGACCTTGCCCGGTAGCTTACGACGGACCCGCACGAGACGGACTTCCTCCCCGTCGGCGGTACGCAAGAGGTCCGTGATCTCCTCTAGCTGCGGATCCGAGTGGATCAAATGTCCCCCCTTGATCAGAACGGCCGCGGCCCCTCGAGCCAAGACGTGGTCGGCCGCGAGACTCATGTCGTCCACGGAGGAGATGGGGACCCCGGTCAGTGCCGTCGCCTCCGGAATGTTCGGCGTGATGAGCGCCGCGCTCGGGAGCAGCCGCTCGACCAAAGCTGCCTTCCCTTCTTGGGAGAGCAGAGCACGCCCCGTAGAAGAGACCAGCACAGGGTCAATGACGAGACGAGCGCCCGAACCCCAAGTCGCTGCGCGATCGGCAACACCGTGCACGATGTCGGCACTAGCGAGCATCCCGGTCTTGACCGCGTCGAACCCTGCGTCCGAAAACGCCGCGTCGATCTGGGCAAGGACGATGCTCGCAGAAAGTGGCGTAGAATCCGTCACTCCATTCTGGTTTTGCACCGTCACGGACGTGATCGCCGCTGCGCCGAAGACACCACAGGCCGTCAAGGTCTTCAGATCGGCCTGAATACCGGCGGCACCCGACGGGTCCGACCCACCAATTGCGAGTACGCGCGGGCCAGGTTCACTCGCTCGCTCCGCGGAACTTCGCGCCGGCTCTGCCTTTCGTGGGCTGGTCATATGGCACACCTATCAGCAGGCTGGACACGACGCGACCCTCATGATTTACGGTGGGGCGCCAAGAGCGCCTGGCCCCTTGGCGGAATGGCAGACGCGGGGGATTTAAAATCCTTTTCCTTCGGGAGTCCCGGTTCAAATCCGGGAGGGGCCACTGGTTTTTGGGGGGTTAGAGAACCCCCTCGTCGCGCCGGCAAAGCCGGACGCTCCCCCCCACCCGGGCGACCGTGCTCCGGCGGCACTCTCATGCGACGAGTGCAAAGCGCAGCGGACGAAGTCCGAGAAGCTGCACGCGATTTGTCGTCGTCGAACCAGGGTAAGCGCATAGCGCGTCACTTGGTCGCCGGCGGTGCTCGCGCTCTCGCTTCCGCGTCGCGCAATCTCGTCCGCGCCCTTCCTCGTGGCACCGACCCGCTCCGACCGGGGCTCAGGCGGCTTCGTCGCGCCCGCAATGCCGGAGTCGTCAGTGAGTCGTGTCGCTGTGGGCGGGCTGCTGGAGTCGGTAGGCGACCCACTGGATGATGCGTTCGGCAACGTCCGTCTTTCTCATGTTCTCGAGAGGAATGCAGTCGCGCGCCGACACGAGTCGGACGATGGCGTCGTCTCGACCTAAACTCTCCGATGCGCTGTTGGCGACGATCATGTCAGCCTGCTTCTTGATGAGCTTGTGGCGCCCGAGCATGATGAGTTCATCGCCTCCCGCCGTTTCGAGCGCAAAGCCGACGAGCACCGGCCGTAGTCCGTCACGACGGCGACCGATGTCCGCCAGGAGATCAGGGTTCGGAGACAGCTCCAAGCTGTAGTCGCCTGAGCCGCGCTTCACCTTGTCCTGCGAGACGAACTTGGGCCGAAAGTCTGCCACCGCGGCCGCCATCACCAGGGCGTCAGCCCTGTCCAGCCCGTCACCGAGTTGCTCGTCCAGGGCACGCTGCATCTGAAGGGCCGTCTCGACATATACCACCTCCGCGCCGGGCGGAGCGCTCAGCGAAACTGGACCGGTGATGAGCACCACCTCCGCCCCCTGGTCCAAGGCAACGGCCGCGATAGCGTAGCCCATCTTTCCGGACGAGAGGTTCGTGAGAGAACGGACGGGGTCGATGGGTTCGCGCGTCGGACCGGCCGTCACGACGATTCGTTTCCCCTGAAGAGATCGTTGTTTGGTGTCAAGAAGCCGGGCGACGGAAACCGCAATCGCCTCTGGCTCCTCCATCCGTCCCACTCCTTGGGCACCGGAAGCTACGACCCCGCGCACCGGCCCCAAGAAACGGAGGCCTCGCTCCTTCAGAACGCGAACGTTGTCCGCCGTCGCAGCGTTGCTCCACATCGACGGGTGCATCGCCGGAGCCAAGATCACTTTCTTGTCCGAACATAGCACCGTCGCAGCGAGCAGGTCGTCGGCTCGCCCCTGCCTGATCCGGGCCAGGGTGTCCGCCGTAGCGGGCGCGACTACGACGGCATCGGCCCATTCCGACAGGGCTACGTGGGTCTCACCCTCACCGTCCCACATCCCCGTGTAGACGTCCGCACCGAGGCCCCGAAACACAGCGGCACCGATGAACTCCGAAGCAGATGGTGTCATGACCACACGGACTCTTGCGCCCGCTTCGATCAAGCGGCGCATCAACATTGGCGCCTTGTAGGCGGCAATGCTTCCGGTTACACCGAGAACAATCTTTCGCCCAGCAAGGGCGCCGGCGGGCAGAACCGTCATGCTAGATGGTTACCACAGATGCCGCCGGGAATCGGCCTCCGGCTATGCTTCATGAACTTCCGAGGCTGCGCGCGGCCGATTCGTTTGGCGCAGCGCTTCATGAAGACGACGTGAGCCTCCCGGGCAGCCACCTTTGGCCTATTCGCCGGAGATCCGGGCAAGCTCGTCGTCCGACACGTCGAAGTCGAAGAAGACCCCTTGGACATCGTCGTGATCGTCCAGGGCCTCTGCGAGAGAAAGGCATTGCTCGGCGTCCTTGCCCGTAACTTCTTTCTTATTGTTCGGAACGTAAGAAAGACCGCTTTCGACCACAGGGACCTCTGCCTTTTCGAACACGGAGAGAACATCGAACAAGTCCCCTACGGGCATGCAAACGAGCCAAGTCCCCCCCTCGTCGCGGTAGTCTTCGGCGCCCGCTTCCAGTGCTACCTCCATGAGCTTTTCCTCACTGACGGCATCCTTGTCCAAAACAATCGTTCCCATGCGTTCGAACGCCCATCCTGCCGTTCCCGACGAGCCCATTGCGCCACCGTTCTTTTCGAAGATGCGGCGCAACTCCGGTGCAGTTCGATTCCTGTTGTCGGTCATCCCTTCGATCATGAAGAGTGTTCCTCCCGGTCCCGTCCCCTCGTAGAGCACCTCTTCGTAGTTCACGCCTTCGATTGCACCGGTACCGCGGTCGATCGCTCGCTTGATGTTGTCGTTCGGCATCTGTTGGGCCTTGGCGTCCGCAACCGCCTTTCGCAGTCGTGGGTTGCCGTCGATGTCTCCGCCTCCCATCCGCGCGGCCGTGGTGATCTCCTTGATCAGCTTGGTAAACACCTTGCCCCGCGCCGCGTCGTTGGCGCCCTTCTTCCGCTTGATCGTCGCCCACTTGGAATGACCACTCATAAGCCCCCGATTAGCAAAGGGCCTTGGTCGAATCTACTGCAGAAAAAGCGGGCACGGACCGAGCCGTGGGGCGGTGGGGAGAAGGTCTTAGGCGGCCTCGGGCGCCCCCTGGGACTCGTGACATCCGCGGCAGAGCTCCTCGTGAAGACGAGCAAAATGGCTCGTCTCGGGCCAGTGCGGCGCCGAACCGATGAGTGTCTCGACGTGTTCTCGGCGCCCTGATGCGTGAAGGAGGCGGGCCACCGCATACCTGCACGGCCAAAGAAGGACTGGCTCGTGGACAGAAGCGCGCCCGAGGTGCTCCCAATCCTCTTCATCGACGACCCCAGCTAAGACTCGAGCGACGGAAATGACCGCCTCGCGGCGAGCCTGGTGTCGCTCGCCATCGAGGGGAAGGCGTACGAGTTGCTCGGCACAGGCCAGCGCCCGCCGCGAGTCGTTCTCGAACGCGGAGATGAGAATGCGACTGCAGAGACAGTAGTCCCGGGCAACGACGCTCGAAGCACCTCCAATGAGACCGACTCGGGCCGATGAAAACTCCCCGAGCGCCGCGTTGGCAAAGCTCAGGTAGGAGTGCGGCGTCGTCCCCTGCAAAACCTCATGCTCCACGGCCTCGCGCGTGGCGCTGGCATTTCCGGAGCTCAAGCGTCTGCGGCGGAGTCGCGCCCTCATGAAGGCACGCCCATAAAGACTGAGAGCCATCGCAATCACTGGGACGCTGAAAGCGCCCATGACCCCTAGCTGAGCTACCTCGAACATCCGACGTCAGGTCCACGGAAAGAGACCCTCCATGAGAACAGGTTCGAACGCTGGAGAGAACCAGATTCTTGAGCTAGCGGAAGTGAGACAACCCGTGGGGGTGATCTCAGCCCATTTTCGATCTCTCCGAACCCAGCACGTCAGTCCTGGACGTATCCGTAGTACTCGACCCCCAAGTCCTGGAAATGAGGGTCGTATTTGTCGCCAACCCGCAAAATGGCGAACTCACGAGAGGGCTTGAGTCTCCCCTCGGGAAGAGGAGTGCCATCGTGGAGAGCTTCGTACTCCTCCCGAGTCAGGTCCGTAGCTTTCTTCAACGAGTCCGCAAAGCCAATCCGTTGCGCGGCGGCTTCCCACCCGGCTACGGCGGTCATGGGAATCGCCTCAGCTGCGTCGCCCGAGCCGTATCCGACCATCACCATCGAGGATCCGGTCAGGGGCTTGCCCACGTGTGCCGCCTCTTCGAGACCGGCCGCTATCCAAGCGGGGAGAGCCGCTGAGTAGAGGTTGCCGAGGTCCTGCACGAGGTCGCCACCGAGCCCCATCTTCTTGGCTAAAAGCTCCCCGAACTCTGGGCGACGACGGAGCGCCCCTGCCGCCTTACCCGTGGCGGGATATGGATCCTCTTCGGCCTTGCCGTCCAGCACGCGCGAATAGAGATCCGGATCACTCTTTGTCTCGGCAATGACGGCATCCGGGTCCACATCGGCGAGCTTACAGATCTCACGAAACTCTTCCTCGTGGTGATCGCTGCGCGCGAGCCCCCGCATGTACAAGAACGACATCGCTGAAATGGGCATGTGGTGATAAGGCCTGTGGAAGAACAGTGCCTCCACGCTCTGGTAGTATTTGCCCGCGCTCATATCGACACGCTCGAGCATGCGCTCCACCGCCTGGACGGTCTCGTCGAGGTAGGCGTAGGTCGAGTAGCGCCCGCTGAACACGGGGAAGTCGCCCTTCCGCTTCGTTTTCGACGCGTACTCCTCGAGAAAGTGACGCGCGAACGGCTTGCGAAAGTCCGGGCCACGGTAAGCCGACGCGCTACCTGCTCGACTCAGATCGACGACGAGCATCTTGGGACGCCGCTCCACCAGCATCGCGACGGCCCCTGCTCCCTGAGTCTGCTCCCCGCTACTTCCCCGTTCGTACTCGGCGACATCTGCCGAAACGACGATGGCAAGGTGGTCTTGGCGATCACAAGAAACGTAGCGCAAAGCGCTCTTCAAAGCGTACACGCCCCCCAGGCAAGCATGCTTGAATTCGGGAACTTCGACCTCACGCGAAAGGCGCGGCTTCCCCATTTCTTCGAGGGCGCGATCGACCATCCCGCGCACGATGACGGCGCCCGCCGCATTGTCGGTGCTCGATTCGGTGCCCAGCCCCAAAAACCCCACCCTGCTCGGATCCACGTCGTAGCTCAGCACCAGCTTGAGCACGGCGTTCGCGGCCATGGTGTAGACGTTTTCGAATGGAGCCGGGACGCGGAAACTCCGTCCTACGACCTTGCGGACCTTGTCCCAAGGGTTGCCCGTCCACTCGCACCAACTCTCGAGCGAGACGCGCGGGGCCGGGACGTAGATGCTCATTCCGCTGATGCCTGCCGCGCTTTCATCAATGGGGTGAATCGATTGGGGGGATTTTGCCAAGATCAAACTCTCTCGCTGAATCAGGGTTGCGGTTTCGTATAGCGGGCCCGAGAGGCCCGTGGCACGGGGGAGGTCGTCTGCACGCAATCTCCACACCTCGAGTGGGGTGGCGGCAGGAGAATCGAACCCCTCAAATCTCTGAAATTCCAAGACAAATCGCACGAGAGCAAGCCAATCTGTTGCTTCGGCCCCGGCCGAGCTGGACACCCATTGACTCCGGGATGCTCCCTGGCAGAGTCGCCCCGCATGAGGATGAACCCGCGACGACGGGTTCATGACGCGGGGGCCACGCGCCCGCTCGATGAGAAAAGAATGACACGAACAGCCATCTTTGGCTGGGGTCTGGTTGCCCCAGGAGCCGCCAACATCAAGGAATTCGAGCATCGACTCGAGGAGGGCGGGAGCTGGCTCGAGCCATTCAACGGGTTCGGCATCGACTCGTTCCTCGTCGGAAAGCCCAAGTTCCAATTTGCTGACTACGAAGGCTGGCTATCCGAGCGATTCCCTCCCGCCAAAGCCAAGCAGCTCCGCGACAAGATGGATCCGACCACCCTCTACGCGATCGGATCGTTCATCCAGGCTCTGGGGCAAAATCCTGGCCTCGAGATGGCTCTGCGCGATCTCGGGCCCCAGGCTCACGTGTACGTTGGAAATGCACTCGGCGCCTATCCGACGATGTACAAGGCGTCGCTCGATCTTTACCGCTCTCAGCGCCGCTGGAATAGGTTCTGGAGCCAGACTGAGCGAAATCCAGCACTCCGAGGTCATTTGGACGGCACAACTGTCGTCGAGGAAGCACCCACCGACCCAAGTTCGCTCCTGGATCCGGATGAGCGAGAAGAAGCCGAAGACGCTTGGTTCGATTTTTGGGCCCGCAGATCCTCCAAACTCGCCGAATACCTCGAAGAGCTGAAGGCCATCGAAAGTCCGGGAGTGGAGGGCGACGTTGCCAAGGGGAAGATGAAACTCATGCGCGACAAGCGCCGTGGGCTAAGTCTCCTGGAAGAGAAATGGAAGACGCCCCCGACCCCATGGGAGTCGGTTTCGGCCAACGTTCTGTGGAACATCCAAAATACACCAGCCTCGCAGATCTCGATGCTGGGACACATCACGGGCATGGCGATAGCTCCCGTCGCGGCATGTTCGACGTTCGGTGTTGCGCTGAAGATGGGTATGGATGCAATTGTCCGGGGCGAAGCCAAACTTGCCGTGATCGGATCGAGTGACCCCGCGCCCCACCCGCTCACCGTTGGGGCATTCTACAATGCGAAGGTTCTCTCGGCTGACGGCCAGGCATCCAAGCCCCTGAGTCGACTCAAGGGCACCCACGTGGCCGGGGGTGGCTGCATCTGGATTGTGGGCGACCTGGAGTATGGGAAGAAAATGGGGTTCAAGCCCCTCGGCTTGGAACCTGTTGCCGTCGGAGTGACCTCCGACGCGGACCACATCATCACCCCGTCCGAAGAAGGTCCGCGAAAGGCCATGCGCGCGTCACTCGAATTGGCGCGGATCGCACCTCAACAAATCTGTTCTTGGGACCTGCACGCAACCGCGACGCCGGGAGACTCACAGGAACTTTCCAATCTTCAGTCGGTCATCGACAAGACGGCGTTGGTCTCAGCCCGCAAGGGGACGTTTGGTCACGGAATGGGAGTCGGGGGCGGCTGGGAGCTGACGGCTCAACACCTCGGTGTAGCTCGAGGAAAACTGCAC
Organism: uncultured Polyangiaceae bacterium; assembly: GCA_965652275.1. GTDB lineage: Bacteria > Myxococcota_A > Polyangia > Polyangiales > Polyangiaceae > NIC37A-2. The sequence continues at coordinate 323,691 of CBFGUR010000001.1, forward strand.
AAGACCGACCTCTCTGAGGCCGAGGTTCACCCCACCATCAAGGAGATGGGTCAGGCTCTCGTCTTGGATGCGCCAGTCGACATCTCCCCCGGCCCCGTCGGCAAGCTCTCGATGGGCGTGGGCGGCATCAATGCTTGCGTCGTTTCACGCCCATGGAGTGACAACGACGACAAGGGCAACAAGTAGCCATCGATTCGTCGACGGCTCGTGGGAGTTGCGCGCACTGTCGGCGTCCGAGCTCCCGAGCAACGCGATGGCGCCGGTGGCAGGGGAATCGCCCCGAATAGGCTCTCCACGGAGGGATCGTTTCGCCGTTTTGCCATACCTGAACGTCAGAACGGTCGTAACTCCAGTTCATTAAGGGGATTTTTGGGGGATTTGTTCCGGATTGCGAAGAAAATCCCCCAAACCGAACCGATTCTCCCCTAGGGTCCCGGCCCATGAGCGACAGCGACAAAGAGAAGCTAGGCGAGGAGGAAGAGAAGTCCTCTGAGGAAACCTCCGAAGAGACTTCCGGCTCTGAGCAAGAAGCTGCCTCCGGGGGCGAGGAGTCCGAGTCATCCGACGAGGGCGACGCCCCTCGCAAGAAGGATGAAGACGAGTCGGACGAGGACGACGAGGAGGAGTCGGACGACGACGACGAGGAAGAGTCGGACGAAGACGACGAGGAAGAGGCCCGCGCCCAAGAAAACGGCGCCGGAGATTCCCGGAGCAATTCTTCTCTGTTGATCGGCGTTCTGGCCCTCGCCGCTGGATTCGGTGTCGGCTGGTTCGGACACGATTATCAGGTCCAGAAGGCCGCAAAGACCGCGGATGCTGCTGTCGAGGGCGAAGGCGAAGGCGCGCGCGGTCCGTGCAAGGACTGGGAAACGGCGCTCTGTTCCAAGTTCGGAGAAAAGTCCTACCCCTGCGTCCAGGCCCAATCGGGCAGCTCGCTGCTCTCGGGATCGGCTTGCGAGCAGGCAATCAAGACGTTGGATTCCCAGGTGGCCAAAATCGAAGCTGCCCGAGCGAGTTGCAATAACTTGATGGACAAGCTGTGTGGGGAGCTCGGCGCCGAATCGAAGGCGTGCGAACTCGTCAAGACGCAGACGCCGAACTTCCCCCCGCAGCGCTGCGACGACATGATGAAGAATTACGATCAGGTCCTCGGGCAGCTCAAGATGATGGAAGAGCGTGGAGCGATCCCTGGCCAAGGAGGACATGGAGGCCCTCCAGGTAGGCCCCCCATGCGCGGTGGCCCGCCGAATGCCGGACCTGTCCAGCCAGGCTCCGGAAGCTCGACGCCCGCGCCGGCCAAGGCGCCCTCCCAGACGTCGAGCGCACCATCGCCCAAGCCTGCGGAGCCAGCACCCAAGCCGACTGCACCGGCGCCCAAGCCGGCTGCGCCAGCTCCGGCGCCCTAGGCCACCCCTAGAGGTCGTAGAGAAGAAACTGCGCGCGGAGGGGTCCGTTGGAAATGGGCTTCTTCACGCGCGGCCTTCCGCCAAATGCTTCCTCGAATGTTCGGACCACCGACGGGCCTCGACGCTCCGAAGAGTCGCTCGTCGGCTCCCCGACGATGAACGCGCCACGGAACCCCCGGAGCCCGTGGCACCATTCGGCAAGATCGGAATAGAGCCGTCGCAGCTCGAACGGGCTTGCCGTCAGCCTGCCGCCATAGGGCGGGTTCGAGAGAATGAGCCCCGTCCGGCCGTCGAGTTCTTTCGACAGAGCCCAGTCACGGAAATCGCCGAAGAACGTCGTGGTTTGCCCGCTCGTCCCGGCCGTCATGAGGCTTCGATCGAGTGCCGCGTACGCCTCTTCGTCGTGTTCGGCGGCGTAAAGTCGCGGAGCACAATCGGCGAAAAGTGGTCCCTTGAGGGATGACATCGATTCCGCCATTGCCTCCAAGTCGGCGGCGAGCGGCCTGCGACCCGACATCCACACGGGCTTTCCCGCGGCCATGAGCGCCGCCTCCACGACGAGCGTTCCGGCTCCCGCCATCGGATCGACGAGGACTTCGCGTCGCCCATCGAAACGACTGAGCATGACGAGGTTCGCGGCAAGATCCTCGCGGATGGGGGCGGCCCCCGACCAGGTGCGGTACCCCCGCTGATGCATCGGTCGCCCCGCCAGGTCGAGCGAGATGACGACGTGCGGCACCCCTTGTCGATCCTCGGCGCCCCGGACATGAATGAGCACCTCGGGGTGTTCCGGATCCAGAACGAGCCTGAGCCCCCTGCGCCGCGCCGCTTCGAGCAGGGCATTCTTCACGACACCCACCACCTGCCGTTCGCCCGCCGCGACGGACTCGGGGTGAAAGGCGAGCACGGAGAAGCGCGCGCCATCGCGCATCCATGGCCTCGAATCTCGCTCCATGGCCCCTACGAGTTCGTCGAAGAGAGGTTCGAGTCGACTTTGGTATGAGCGGTATAGACCCCACAGCACCCGCGCGCTCGTTCGGTGGTACATCACCGCAAGCGCCGCCAGATCCGCTGCAAAGGGATAAACGAGACCACCCGGGCCAGACTTTTGAGGCGGGTCGTCGAGCAATTCTCTGGCCCGTTCTTGGCTGAACGCCCGCCGGCACAGACGCGACATTTCGCCTGCCATCACCTTGTTGGCCCCCCCGAGCCCCAGCAGCTGAAGGGTGTCGATGAAGGGATCGCTCTGCATGGAGCGCCCCCCTAGCACAAACTCTCGACCGGTTCTTGCTACACTGGAAGATCGCCCCGGAGCCCCATTTGCGTGCCAATAGAACGGAGGAATCTCCGTCGCTCGATGGAGCTCCTGTGGAATTCGAACAATGAGGGCTGCCCTTCCGGCCCCCAACGGCTAAACGAGCCTTGCCCATGGCTGTGCCCGGAGCTCGACAAGATCAAAGACGAGGACTCTCCGGCTGGGGGCGAACCTATCTGCCTGGTGTCGAAGAACGCACCGAGGACATCGTCCGCGCATCCGAGCGCTACCCCCTCTCCCGGGGCCTCGGGCGCTCCTACGGAGACGCGTCGCTACCGGCCCCCGGAGATCTGCGAACTCTGGGGACGACTCTGGCCGATCGTATCCTCTCTTTCGATGAAGATACGGGCATCCTGCGGGCGGAGGCTGGTCTTTGCCTGGCGGAGATGAATCGCATCTTCCTTCCGCGACTGTGGTTCACGCCAGTTACGCCCGGTACCAAGTTCGTGACGCTGGGAGGGATGGTCGCCTCGGATGTACACGGCAAGAATCACCACGTCAGTGGAACGATCGGTCGCCACGTCATCTCGCTGCTGATTCGAACGGGTGGAGGCGACATCGTCGAGTGCAGCCGCGAAAAGGAGCGGGATCTTTTTCTGGCAAGCCTGGGTGGGATGGGCCTCACGGGCCACATTCTCGAGGTCACGCTCAAGATGGAGAAGATCCCGTCCCCGTGGATCTACACCGAGAGCTACCGCGTCTCAGGTCTCGACGAGCTGCTCCACCTCATCAAGGAAAAGGGCAAGACCTGGCCCATGACCGTATCTTGGCTCGACACGGTCGCCACGGGGCGCTCGATGGGGCGCGGCATCTTGTTCGTTGGCCGCTGGGCTACCAAGGAAGAGGCACCCGCCAGGCCCCCCAAGGCGCGCCCCAGTTTCACGATGCCATTTTCGGTACCTTCTGGGCTACTCAACCGCTTCACGATCGGTCTGTTCAACCGCGCAGTTTATTTCAGCCACATCCAGAAAACCAAGCGCGGCTTCGTCGACCCCGACAAATACTTCTATCCCCTCGACAGCATCCATCATTGGAACCGCGGGTACGGAGCAAGCGGTGTAACGCAGCATCAATCCGTCATTCCTGAGAGCGCGGGGCCAGCGGGGATCCGGCGCATGCTCGAGGAGCTGGCACAAAGCAACTGCGCGTCCTTCCTCACGGTCGTCAAGGACTGCGGACCGGAAGGCGACGGTCTCTTGTCATTTCCGCGTCCGGGGATGTCTCTCGCCCTCGATCTCCCGATCAAGAAGAACAGCGCGGACGTCGTTGCACGACTGAACCGCATCGTGGGCGAGACAGGTGGGCGGATCTATCTGACGAAGGACGGTCTCTCTAGCCGCGAGGATTTCGAGAGGCTCGAGCCACGTCTGGCGGACTTCCAGAAAGTCCGAGAAAAGTGGGACCCCGATGGAAACCTGCGAAGCGCGCAGAGTCACCGCTTGATGGGAAAGTGAAAATGAAAGCAATCATCTTGGGCGGCACCCGGGGCATGGGTCGCTCGCTGGCTCGTCTCATGGCAGAGGAAGGCCATGACGTATTCGTCTTGGGGATCGGTGAGGACGATCTGGAAAAGAGCGCGGAGGATGTGCGCCAACGGGGCGGAGGAACCAAAAAGGTCGGCTGGGCGATCTGCGATCTCGAGAGGACGGACACCTTTCAGAGCGCTCTCGACGACGCCGATCGAGCGCTCGGCGGTTTCGATACGGTGGTCGTCACGGCCGGGCTCTTCGCCCCCCAGGACCGTTTGGAGCAGGACCTTTCGTTCGCCCAGCGCATGCTGACGGTCAACTTCACGAACACGGTGATATTCTGTGAGTATGCCAAAGCACGCCTCCTGGCGCGCGGCGGCGGAAATCTCTGCGCCTTCAGCTCGGTGGCCGGAGAACGAGGGCGCAAACCGGTCGTGCTCTACGGGAGCAGCAAGGCGGGCCTGAGCGCTTACCTCGAAGGCTTGGATCACAAACACAAATCGGATGGACTCCATGTGGTTTGCGTCAAGCCGGGTTTCGTCAAGACCTCGATGACGGAAGGGCTGCCCACGCCGCCGTTCGCGGGCGAACCGGATCAGGTGGCGCGCGACGTGCTGCGCGCAATCGAGCGGCGCAAACCAGTACGCTACACGCCAGCAATCTGGGGTCTGGTGATGCTCGTGATCCGTCACCTGCCCCGATTCGTCATGCGACGGATCGGATTCTGAGGGCCCGCTTCAGAGCCGGCGGCCACGCAGGCGCTCTTCGACCCTGCGCTGTATCTCCGCCTCGTCCGCTTCTCGAGCCGTCGTCGTTGGGTCGGCTTCTTCCTCGGCAGTTCCCGCCGAGATGAATCCGTCCTCGCACACCAACCCCGTCGGCAGGATCGTGTACCGGTCGCACAGGGCTTCGTCGTACCCTTCTGCATTCATGAGCGTAGAGCCGAAGAGATTGGCTCCCTGGAAGTCGGCGCCCTGCACCTTTGCGCCGTCGAACCGCGCCTCCACCAAAAAGGCGCGCTTGAAGTTCGCGTTCCTCAGCGACGCACCGCTGAAGTTCAAGGAATCGAGATCGAACTTGTCGAATCGAGCGTTGTCGAGCTGGGCTCCAGTCGCGTCCTTCTTACCGACGCGAGAAAGGCTCTGCACGGCTTGTTGTTTTTGAAGCGCGGACCCGCTCTCGAGCTGCCTCTCCCATGTGAGCTCGGACAGCTGAATGGGGTCAAGCAGCCAAACGAGTAAAGTCAAACCGAACCACGTCCCAAAACGGTACGGGATTCGTTTGATGGAAGGCACGGGAAGCGCGAGCGCCGCAAGACCCATCGCGGCCGCGAGATAGAGCGACATCCCTTCCATCGCATCGACAGAACGCGGCGAGAGCACCATCAGAGCGGTCACGGCAATCCCACCGAGTCCCCCGAGCAGCGCTGCTCCCAACTCGGCTTGTCGATGCCAGGCCAGTTTGGCGGGCTTCTTGACCTTTTCCGCCTTGCGACCCTTGATCTTTTCCCGGATGAGCTCGTCGATGTCGACGACCTCCCGTCCCGTCGACATCGGTGGAACGCTGAGCTGACTGATGACTTGAGGTCGGATCGAGGCCAAAAGCACCGCTCGGTCCCCCTCGTCCTGGAACTTCTGGAGGTCGACGAGGAGGTCTGCCACCGTTTGGTAGCGCTCCGCGGGCTCTTGTGCGGTCGCGCGACGAACGATCTCAACGAGAACTTGAGGGATGTTCTCTCTCTGGGCGATCAGAGGAGGGCTTCCCAGGGGGACCAACGGCTCCTGTCCGGTGAGCAGGAACTCGAGCATCTTTCCGAGGGAGAAAACATCCGCCGTAGGGCTTCGCGTTCCGCGTCCCAGAAGCTCCTCCGGCGCCGCATAAGCCTTGTATCCCCCGGCGTCGCCGCGATACTGAGCCAGAGTCGCCAGGTGAACCATGTCGGGTTCGCTCATGAGTAAGCTGAAGCCGTCAACGAGGACGTTCGACGGCTTCCACGACCGCACCATCAAACCCTGGCGGTGGATGGCCTCCATGGTCTTGGCCAGCGACGAAATTGCCTCGAGTCCTGCCTGGAGCGTCATCGACACTTCGAGCAACTCGACGAGGCTCTTTCCCGGATAGTATCGAGCGACGTAGGCTGTCTGATCGGCAGCAACGCTGATGAGCTCTACCACCGCAATGTCGGGATCGCTTGCCCCCTGCAAACGATTGAGTGCCCGCAAGCCGCGTTGAAATGCTGGGAGCTGAAGCGGCGCCCCTTCGCAATGCGGATCGAAGATTCTGACGACGACCGAAACGCCATCCTTGGCTTCGCCGGCGAAGCATCGCGACGTCGTCCCGCGGGGCATCTCATCCATGATCGTGACCCCGAGAAACTCATCTCCCGGCATCGGGAACTCGAAGCCGGACGCAGCCAAGCGCTGTACATCCTGCTTTTGTGGGCGAAGTGAGACGGGCGGAGCGGCCTCGAACCGAGCGTCGTCGATTAGCGCATTGAGCTGAAGAAACATGCGCTGACTGACGGGTACCTGCTCCTGATCGCTCGTCGCCTGCTCGAGTCTCGTGGCGATCTCTGCTGAACGAAAGGAGGGAATGATGGAAACACCCCGACTCGGCGGGGGTAGGCTCGGCGATCGAGAGCTGATGGGAGTGGGCTGGGGCGCCGATGGGGGGATCGAACCGAGTGCACGCCGAACGTCCGGGGCCGAGGCAAGGCGCCGATCGAACTCCAGTGGCGGAAGCACCTCCTTGGAGGAAACCGGCTCATCATCGCCGCCATACCGGTCGGAAATCACGATCTCCCGAGAACTCCCCGAAAGTGAGCTAGACACCGGGTCGCGAGACGGGGGCGCCTTGGCCGCGTCGTCTCCGCGGAGGAGAGGCAGAAGACTCGGTACTCCGCTCGAAACGACGGGCTGACTCGGGAAAGGCGGCTCACTGGCGGCCGTATCCTCGCTAGGAGGCGGCTCACGCATGCTGACGGGAACCACCTCGTTTTCCCGTACGTCCACCCCGCGAACGACCATCTGCGCAATGTCCCGCATCGTGAACTCGGAGAGTTCGACCGTGACTTGGTCCATGCGAGCCGCGGTCATCGAAAGCGGATCTCCGAACACCGCCTGCAGACACGCACCCTCGAGGCGCGCGCTCGCCAAGACGGCGTCGTCGATGCGAGCACCTGCCAAGTCAGCGCCTCGGAGGTCGGCATCCGTCAGGTCAGCACCGTCTAGGCTCGCGCCAATGAGCGTCGCATTCTTGAGGTTTGCGCGACAAAGGTGTGCGCCAGCGAGGATCGCGCCCGTGAGATCTGCCCCCTCGAAGTCCGCCCCCACCAGGTCCATTCCCGCCAAGTGCAGCCCGCTGAGATCGGCAAAGGAAAGGGAAATCTTGGTCTTTTCCCCCCTTCGGCGAGCTTCTTGCGCCCTATTGATGACTTCTTCGGGGGAGACCTGATTGGACATTGGTATCGTTCGTTGGGCGCTGCGAGCACGCCCGCCAACAATACCATAGATCTCACACCAGCTGAGCACGAGCCCACATTGCGGATAGCATCGATAAGAGCGGTGCGTGGTGGTTGGATGTAGTTGTGGACCCGGCACCATATGCGTCGAAGAATTGAGCAACGACTCGACTGCGCGTATCTTCGAAGCATGGGGGAGTCCGAGGCGCCTGCACGAACGAGAGAAGACGAGGACACGGGAACGTCGGAGTCCGACGAACAATCGGCGGAAGACTCGTCGGCACTCTCGGCTGGTCCCCAAGAGCCGCGCCGCGGTCTCTCCTGGCCCAGCCGCCCGCAAGAGATCGCAATCGCGTCGATTGGGGGCGTTGGGGCTCTCATCGCGGGATCGGTGCTCGGAGGTGCGGGTACGAGCGTCGAGTCACTGGAGCGTTGGTCGCTGGCTTTTTGCGGGCTCTCGGGCCTTTTGACGTGGTTCTTGCCGAGACCAAAGTCGAGTCCCGAGCTCATTCGGCTCGGAACCTGGGCCGCCGTCGCTCTGGCCCTCTTTGTTCTGGAGCCTATTCACATCGCGCTGTACCGCGCCGAACACGATCTCGCACAGGGCACGCGTAGCGAAAAGGTGGCCGCAATCGAGCGCCTAGTGCGGCTGGGAGACCGCGATCTGCACGGAGCCGATCTGCGCGAACTCAACCTCTCGGACGCGGACCTCACCAACGTGCGGCTGACGAAGGCGAACCTGACTCACTCGATGCTCGAGCGTGCCCTGCTTCTGGAAAGCGACCTGGGCGGCGCCAAGCTGAGCGGAGCCAGTTTCCGAGGAGCGAATCTTTCCTCGGCAAACTTGCGCGCCGCGGAACTCGGGAAGGGGCATGATGCGGCTCGATGTGATCGCTTCACCCAGCTCCCACCCGGCTTCGACTGTTATCATGGCGCTATCGTCGTTCGCGATAGCGGCACGCGTTGATACCCCTCCTCCCGCTCTTTAGAGCCGGTAACGAACCTGATGGATGATCTCCGATATTCGGGTCTTGTCGGGGGCTACTTGCTCGAACTTCACCTTTTCTTCGACGCATTTTGGCAGGGCCGAATCGAGCCCCCCCTCCAAGAAGCCGCGTCCCACGAGCGCTCCACAAGAGCTGAGAACGGCTCCGTGGGCTACTGACTGGACGACCACGTGACGCGAAAGCGGGAAGTCCTGCTGAACCGAGGCCCCATACTCGGGTGGTGTTGCGGGATCGAGAGCGCCACTGACGACCAACACCGGAACCTGAAGATCGGAAGGTGGTTTCAGTTTCGGCCGTGAGGCGACCGCCCACCCTTTGCACTGCTGCTCGTATGAGGTGACGCTGAACGCGCGGCGAAACGGTGGGGCCAGGGTGAGCTCGACCCGTTCGATATCGGAGGGAGTGGTGTGGGCGAAGAGCTCGGCACACTGCACGGAGAGATGAAGCCCGAGAGGTGAAATTGCTTCGGAAAACCCCTTCCTCAGCTCGTCGAGCAGCGCGGTTTCCCCGCGCCCCGCCTGCGCGACGATGAGGGGAACGTAGGGAATGACGGCGGGGTGAAGGGCGAGCTTCGACAGATCGTGGAGAAAGTCGGTCCCGGTGCCGGCCCTCTTCTTATCCATCTCCTCGACGATTCCTACCAATCTCTCGAGGTCGGCGGGAAAAGCCGAAGCGCAACTCTCATCGCCTTGGCATGCCGCGAGAATCTTCGAGAACGCTTCTTGAGCGTTCTTGGCGGCATGGGCAAGGACATCGGTCTCATAGGGAACGGGAGAGTCCAGGAGCAGCCGCTCGATCTTGTTCGGAAACAGCTTGGCGAACTCCACGGCAAGGCGAGTACCGTAAGAAACCGCGTAGACGGCCACCTTCTCGATGCCGTGATACTCGAGCACACGGGCAACATCCCGCGCGGACTGGCTGGTGTTGAAGGCGTCCGGATCGAGATCCGCTCTCCATTCCCGGAAACACGACTCTAGGTGCTCCTGCGTCTTCAATGAGCGTTTGCAGTCGAGCAAAGGCTTGCTGCTGCCGGTACCTCGCTGATCGACAATCAGGATCTCCCGGCCGGCGGCCAGCGGAGCAAAGATGGGGAGCCGCTTGTGCAAGTCGGGCGAGAACGCATCGCCCGGCCCGCCGGGGAGCAACAGAAGAGGACTGCGGCTTCCTCCGTCCTTCGGAATGAGGCGGACGACGCCGACCTCGATCGAGCGACGCGAGTCATCGAGCTCGGGGACCCATAGCTTTCCGCACTTTGGCGTCCTCTGGTGAGCCCGACTTTCGACGACGGTAACCAGGTTCGGGGGACACGGCTCGTCGGTCCAGGGCTCCTTCGAGGGGGGCGTCGCTGACTTGGAAGCCTGGGCTGGTGCTGCGTCGGGGGTGCTCCGAAACGCAAAGAAAACGGCCCCGGTGAGTACCAGGGCCGTTCCTGCCGCGAGGGCGATGAGATGATGCCGACTCATCTCGCTTTTATAGAGGGACTATTCGTTGCCGTCGATAATCTCGACGGCGGGCCCGTGGACCACCGACCCGTTGATGAGGTCACCGCGAATACGGAAGAGTGAGGTCCTCCCGTCGCCATCGAGGTCACCACGAGCCCAAGCCGTGAAGCCTTCGTCCGCGCCGGAGGTACTGCCAGCCCCCTTGTCGTAGCCGAACTGATAGCGCTGGTTGCCCGAGCGGCTTACCCGCAAGCACGACCAGCCCGAAGTCGACGAGCCGCTCGACCATGAGGATGGCGGCGCATTGTAGGTCTTGCCGCGAACCATATCGATTGAACTAGGAACTGGGTCCGCCGATCCGCAGAGTGAATCGATCCCGTCCGATCCGCCCCCAGGACCACCCGAGTCACTGCTGCCGCTGTCGTCGGAACCCGATCCATCGGCGCCATCATCCGAGCCGTCGTTGGAAGCACCGTCTCCGGACCCTCCGTCGTCGGTGCTGGTGCCATCGCCGTCGCTTCCGGAACCGTCGGACGCCCCGTCGCTTCCCGATCCGTCATCGGAGGTTTCGTCGCTGTCGTCGTTCTTGTTGCACTTGCCACCGTTCCCGGGATTGTCGGGGTCGCAGCCGTCTTCGTTGTTGCCGTGGCCGTTGTTGCCATCGCCGTCGATGCCCCCATCCTTGTTGGAGCCTTTGCCGTTGCCCTTGCCGTTATCGCTGCTGTTGTCGTTGCCGCTACCGCTGCTGCCCGAATCGCCGCTGGACGGATCACCCGAACACTTGCCGCCGTTACCGGGATTGCTGGGGTCACAACCGCCCTCGTTGTTGCCGTGACCGTTGTTGCTCTTGCTTCCCGACAGCTCGATGTCGTTCGGGTCAATTTCTGAGTCAGGGGTCTTGTTGCCGTTGCCGCTTCCGCTCGAACTACCGCTGTTTCCCTTACCGTTACCCTTGCCGAACGTGGTGCGCGTGAAATTGAGGTCGCTGTCCACGTTCACGGCATCGATGCCCGCGATCGAGACCGCCTTTTGCATCGTGCCGAGCATGGCTACAGCTTCAACGGAATGTGACTTGTTCACCTGCTCGCGGAACGAGACCGTGGCAGCGGTGGCAAGCACCCCGGCGATCGAGACAGTCACCATGAGTTCGACCAGGGTCATGCCGCGCAGCTTCTTGTACGACAGCTGACGACGGCGCCTGGGAATTTGAGAGATGGGCATCATGGAACTCATCATGCCTTGCCAAATGCTCATTCGCCAGCCCATCGCAGCTGTTTTGAAGGAGTTTGTGAACATCTGTGGTCTCCATGTGGTCCATTGTCCGAAAGGTGCGACCATCCTTATGTTCCTGAAATCATTGATGTTCAATTTTTCAACTCAGATAAATTTCGTCCCAGCCGTAATTTGGTGAAGGTGATTTTTTTTCTCGATGACGGACGAGAGAGTGGCGACGGAGCAGGGCAGCGACTTTGAAGCACACCGATCGTCGCGGCTCCGGAGGGGAGCTGGGGCCTTCTCGAAGTTTCCCTTACCATGCTCTCCTGGAGTGCATTGTCCTTGAAAGCTACCCTGGTTCACGTCGCCGGTGTCACCGGGGCGCTCTCCCTCGGCATCCTGTCGGTCCTGCATGCGCGAATCTTCGCGTTCTCCGACGGGACTTTTTCCTACCTGAGCTGGGTGGCTCTTTGCTTCGTTGCGGCCTGCGCCGCAGCGTGCTGGTTGGGCCCGAAGTTCGGTCAGAAAGTACTCGGCAAAAAGCTCGCCCAGGCCTCACCACCCCGGCATGCAAGCATGTTGGCGCATCTTGCAGCGGAGACTGCGCGCGGGCGAGCCCTCGACCTCCCTCTCCTCTCGCTCGGCGCGGTCCTGGTGCTGAGCAGCGCTTTGCCCCTCGCGTCCATGTTCGTCGTGGTTGGGGGCGGAAGCGAGGTGAACTCGCGCGACGCGCAGCTGCTCTTCGCTACGATGGCGTTCGGCAGTGGCCTCTTGCCCCTGCTCATGATGGCGCAGCCGTCGATCGGTGCGAAGACGTACCACCGCTGCGGTGCGGGAGTCCTACTTTGCTTGGGATGGACGCTCGGGGCGCTCTTGAGCAGTCGTCTTGGCCCGCCCGTTGTTGGCTTGAACGAGTATGCGGCCCTTTGCGTCGTCCTTTCGGCGGCGGTGGCGATCCCCTGCGTCGGCAGTGCGCGACTCCAGCGGTGGTACGGCCCGCTGGTGATCGGTATCGTGATTTTGGCTGCAGGCAGGGGCGCGACGTACACCTATTCGAAGCTGGACGATGCCTACGAGCGACTCACTCCGGAAGAGGGTCGAGCTTTCGGTGAGCGATTCAGCAAGACCATCGAAAACCGATACGGCGTCGTGACCATCACTCCAAGCGGGTGGATCCATCAGAACGGACGGGTCCAAGGGGTGTTCAACACGAGCCCGATACCGGCCGCCGACGTCAACCGTTGTGCCCGTGCGTACGTGATTCCGGCAACGTTTCCCGGACCGCTCGAGATCCTGATGCTCGGGCTCGGCAGCGGCAGCTTCGCTCAGATTCTCGCCCACCACCCGAACGTCCAGCGCCTCGTGGTCGTCGAATCGAACCCCGCGTATCTCGAGGCGGTGGAGAACTCGGGCCAAATCGCCTCTCTCCCTACTAACCCGAAGGTCACGATCGTAGAAGGGCATCCTTCGAGGGTCCTTCACGCCCAGGGCAAGTTCGATCTCATCATCGTCGATCGGCTCCCCTTTCGGAGCGAGCCGAACGTCCTCGTGACGAAAGAGGGGCTTTCGGAGCTCTCCCAACACTTGCAAGCCAATGGCGCGCTCTACGTGAACACCCTGCAGCGCCCCGAAATAGAACGGGCGCTGGTCGAATCGTTTCCTTACCTCCTCCGCTACCAAGACATGGTCTTCGCATCGAAGACACGCTTGCGCGTCGACGGTTACCAATGGATGCGGGATCTCATGTCGTGGTCCATCGATGGTCATAGTGTCCTCGCCACCGACAAAGATCCGACCGAGGTCGCGCGGCACATCGTCAAGAATCGAGACTTCCGAGGCGCGTTCGCTTGGGAACGTGAGGATGCAATCGACGCTCGAACGAAAAAAGCTACTCCTCTGAGCGACACACATTTTCCCCCCGCGTGGTGGCTCCTCGAAACCTTACCCTGAGGTCCTGCTCATTCTGCCACCACCGCGACCGCGGGTTTTTCCCGGGAAGTCTGCCGTGTTCGCGCGCACTCGCCGGGCGACGTTGGTATTCATTCCTAAACGGAGACACTTCACTACATCCGCGCGAGCACACCAAGACGCACACGGGCTCACACATATCTCGTTGTTGACTTTGCTCTCTCTGGTGAGCGCTAATTGCTACGCAACTTTTCAGAGCGGCACACTCTGAACCCTACCGTGACCGAAGCTGTCTCGCAGGGGAGCAAAGAGGGATGAATTTCATGCATGGGATCGTTCGCGCGCCAAAGACTCGGCGCCCCTTGGTCTTGAGCGCTTTGGCGCTCGCGCCGATTTACGGGGTCCTCTCGGGCTGCAACCTCTTCGAAGGAGAGTCACCGCTCACTGAAGAGAATCGCGCCGCGGCGGCGTGCGCCGAAGGCCTCACCTACCTCGAGCAAACTGCCTGGCCAGTGGTGCTGGGTACGAACTGCGCCGATTGTCACACGCCGGGAGGGCCAGCCCTCGAAGAGGGTTCGGACTTTTCCCTGCTACCCCCCGGTTACCCCAACTTCCAGCAGCGCAACCTGGAAAACTTGGCCCGAGTCGCCGCCTACGAAGTCGATGACGTCTCTATCCTTCTCAGGAAGCCATTGGGAGAGCTCGACCACGGCGGCGGTCAGCGTATCACCGAGGGGTCGGAGGAATACGAGGCGCTGGAGCGCATGGTCGAGTTACTCGATGACACGAGCACATGCGGTCCGACCGGAGAGGTTCCCCAGTACTCGGATCTGCATCAGCTTTCTGCGAGCGCGACGTTCCGCAAAGCGGCGCTTCATCTCGGATACCGTCTGCCAACTGCGGAGGAATACGCGCGGCTGGACGACGAGGGAGAGGGGGCTCTGCCTGCTCTGCTCGACGGATTGATGCAAGAAGATGCTTTCTTCCGCCGTCTGAAGGACATCTTCAACGACAAGCTGCTCGCGGAGCGGTACTTGGCCTACACGGGCTACGCGGTCAACCTCTTGGATGAAACCATGTATCCCGAATCGGGAGAGCCCTGGGATTCGATCGAAGACGACGATTTGAGGAGCGCCATCAATCGCTCACTCGCCCACGAACCGCTCGACTACGTCGCGTACCTGGTCAAAAACGACAAGCCGTTCACCGACATCGTCGAGGGCGACTACATGGTCGTCAATCCACTAACCGCGCCATATCTCGAGGGGGACGTGGAGTTCAACGACCCGAGCGACTTTTCGGAATTCCAGGAGGCACCTAGGCGCGCGTACATCGAAGCCGAGCGCGGCAACGTCTACCGAACGAAGATCCCCAATGCAGGCATCCTGACTTCACCCGTTTTCCTGAATCGTTTCCCGACGACGGACACGAACCGCAACCGCCACCGCGCTCGGATGATTCTGGACATCTTCTTGGGAACGGACATCCTCAAAGTCGGAGATCGACCGCTCGACCCGACACAAGCGGGGCTCTACCCGAACCCTACCCAAAACGATCCTTCGTGCGCATCCTGCCATGAGATCATCGATCCCATCGCCGGAGCGTTTTAGAAGTACAGCGACAACGACCAAGAGCGCTACACCCCCCTGCGAAGTTGGTACGGTGAAATGCTTGCTGCTGGCTTCAATGGGGAACAGATGCCGACGAGCGATCTGGACGAGGCACCGCTCTGGCTGGGGCGGCGTATTGCCGCCGACCCCAGGTTCCCATTCGCGATAGTCAAGATTGCTTACCAGGGGCTCATGGGCCGAAAGCCCGTCGACTATCCGGAGGACTTCGACGCTCCGGACTACGCTCCGAGATTTGCGGCCTGGCGTGACCAGGAGTCGCTGTTCCAGGCGATCGGCGCCGAGTTTGCCGCCAGCAACTTCAATTTGAAGGTCGTCTTTCGCGAGCTTCTCATGAGCCCGTTTTATCGCGGGCTCGGGGTCGACTCCGAACCAGAAGAGTGGCGCGCCCTAGAGCTTTCGGAGATTGGAACCGAGCGGCTTTCGACACCGATGTTGCTGGCCCGCAAAATCGAGGCAATCACGGGGCTCCCTTGGTCTCGAGGATGGGACCGTTCCGACAACTTGATGACGGACTACCGCATCCTCTACGGTGGAATCGATTCCGATACCATCACAGAGCGGCTCACCGTTCCCAATGGGGTCATAGCCAGTGTGGCTTGGCGCATGGCCAACGAGATGGCTTGCTCGGCCACCGCCTGGGATTTCTATCAGCCCGCCTCGGAGCGCTTGCTCTTCCCCCTGGTGACCGCAGAGGACTCGCCCGAAACCGAAGCAGGCGACACGGTGCAGGCAGCCGTGGACCGAATCAAACAGAACATCGTCCATCTCCACAGCCACGTTCTTGGAGAAACGCTCGCGATCGACGACCCCGAGGTCGAACGCACGTACCAATTGTTCTTACAGACGTGGCGCGCGGGAAAAGGGCTCATGGCCGACGATACCAATGACATCGGAAACGGACTTCCGTGGAACTGTCGAGTACGGAGTAGCCGCCTGACCGGCGAAGAGCTCCCAGAGGGAGAGCGCCTGGAGCAAGATCCAAACTACGCAATCCGTTCGTGGATGGCGGTGATGACCTACCTACTGTCCGACTACGCTTTCTTGTACGAGTGAGGAGATCCGCGCGATGAACCGAAGAAATTTTGCAAAAATGGCTGCCCTCGCTGGTCTCTCGGTAACGGTACCGATATCGCCACGTCGCGTGCAAGCGGCCACGGAGCCCTACGGCGGTCCGTATTTCGTGCTCGTGAATGCAGGCGGCGGGTGGGATCCGCGCTTCATGTTTGACCCGATCCTGATGCCCGAACAAAACCGCCTCTACACGGAGATCG
The DNA here is from genome assembly GCA_965652275.1 of uncultured Polyangiaceae bacterium. Taxonomy (GTDB): domain Bacteria; phylum Myxococcota_A; class Polyangia; order Polyangiales; family Polyangiaceae; genus NIC37A-2. The sequence continues at coordinate 339,815 of CBFGUR010000001.1, forward strand.
GCAGTATCGGGAACATCAACTACGCGCCCATCCCCGTTGCACCTCTCAACCCGGATGCCGAGTACGATCAATCGGCGATCCTGCTTTCCAATGAGCAGTTTTTGACGAGACACGGAGGTCGGCTTCTCGTCATCAACGGCGTCGACATGGAAACGAACAACCACGACGCCGGATCGCGCGCAATTTGGAGCGGACGGCTGCAGGAAGGCTATCCGTCGATCGGTGCACTCGTCGCCGCACAACATGCGCCCGAACAACCGATGGCATACTTGAGCGCGGGCGGCTACGACAGCACTGCTGGGCTCGTCCCGCTCACACGCGTCGGGAGCGCGGACACGCTCCGGCGAATCTCCTCCCCCAACCGTGTCAACCCCAGCGATCCCGAAAACCTCGACACGTACCACGCCACGGAAACCTGGGCGCTCATCCAACAGATGCAGGCCGAGCGACTCGCCTCTCTCCGTGCCGAGGCAACGCTGCCGAGAGCTCGAGTTTCGATGGGACAGCTAGAACTGGCGCGCGCCAACGACGACGACCTGAAGAAGATCGAGCTACCCGACAACCTGATTACCCTGGACGGCTACGACCTACGCGTCGTCGAACGGTCGATGCAGCAGGCTCAGATCGCCATCAGCGCGTTCAAGTCTGGCGTCGCCGCCGCCGCGAACCTCAACATCGGCGGCTTTGACACTCATGGCGACCACGATGCCGACCAGCCCGAGAGCATTGCGTACCTCCTGACCCTCGTCGACTTCGTCATTTCCCAAGCGGAATCAGCCGGTCTGACCGATCGGGTCGTGATCCTCGTGGGCTCGGACTTTGCCCGCGGCCCTTATTACAACGGACCCAACGACAATGATGGCAAGGACCACTGGCCCATCGGAAGCTTTCTGGCCATAGGTCCTGGCATCGAGGGCAATCGAGTCATCGGAGGAACGACCGAGGAACAACTCCCGCTCCGCCTCGATCCATCCACCCTAGCTGTGGCGGACGGGGGCACGGTGATCACGGCAACGCATATTCACCACTCCCTGCGGGCGCTGGCCGGTGTCGACTCCGCGGCGGGAGACTATCCGCTGAGTGGCGGGGTCCTGCCACTCTTCTCTTAAAAGAAAGGGTCTGCCCGTCGGAGGAACAGGCAGACCCTTGGCTCGGGTTTTCAGAGAGGAGAAAAGCCCGAGTGAGCCTTCGACCTTCAGTCGAGGGACGGGGGAATGAGAACCCCGTCAATCACGTGAATGATTCCGTTGGCGGCATAGATGTCCGTGACGGTCACATTGACGTCGTTGCCAGCGCCATCCGTTAGAACAACACCGCTTCCATCGCCCAACACATCCAGCTCCTCACCGCCTGCCGTAGTAATGGTTGCGTCCAACGTGACTGCGGTCGCCGCATCTACGAAAGACTCCGACGAGTAGGCGTGATAGAGAAGCGCCGTCGTCACGTCATCCGCGGTCAATGGGAGATTCGCATCCACGAGAGTCTGCACTGCATCGTTGTCAGGGGCGAACAAAGTCCATGCGCCATCGGGCGAAGCACCGTCCAGGGCCACCGCCACATTCGTGGGGTCGGTTTCGGACATTCCGATCAACGTCTCGAGACCGCTGAAACGATCCTGGGAGACCACGATATCCGTGATGGAAGGTAGCATCACCGCATCCACCACGTGCACGATTCCGTTACAGGCCTCGATGTCGGGAATCACGACCGTCGCGCTCGCCTCGTCGGTGTCTATTACGAGATCTTCACCCTCTACATCGAGCGTAATCGTCCCGCCCAACGTCATGAAGGTGTTGTCGTCGGACTGAGCGACCCCGATGGCCGCGGTAGAGTCTACGACGCCGCTCGCTACGTGATAGGTGAGAATGGGGATGAGATTTTCTGCGGTAAGGTCCTCGAAGTCGAGGTCGAGCGCAGTGAGCAGTGCCGCGAATGCGTCGTTGGTTGGCGCGAACACCGTGAGGTCGTCTCCCGTCAGGGCATCCGCGATGCCAGCGGCTTCGACGGCGGCAACCAGACTCGAGAGATCGTCGGTCGCAGCAGCGGCCTCGAGAATCGTCATGCAGTTCCCGCCCATGCCGCCCATTCCATCGCCATCGCCGTCGCCAGGCATGTCTCCATCTCCATCGCCATCGCCGGGCACATCGCCATCCCCGTCGCCGGGTACGTCGCCGTCGCCATCCCCGGGGTCGTCGCCGTCACCGTCACCGTCCCCATCGCCGTCTCCAGACATGTCGCCGTCTCCGTCTCCGCCGGAGCTGTCATCGTCTCCCCCGCATGCCGCTGTCGCGGACAGAGCTAGAAGGGCGCAAGAGCTAAGTGTCATGATGGTTTTGAATGCTTTCATTGGTCTCTCCGATTCAAGAAGTCGCGAAGGCGCCCCTTACTCGTTTGGACTTCGCCTTCGCAGTCGACGGCCCTGATGGACCGCCTCGCCTGCGGTGGAGAGTGAACCCGCCAACGGCATTCGTCTATAGTACGTACATTGTTTGCATCACCTACAAGGATCCGAGTCCTGTCAGTTTTATTTCGTAATTTTGATAGGTTGAGCAGAAACCACGCCATTCTGTTCGCGCAGTCGCCGCGGTCCTTTGCGGGTGCAGCATCAATAGTTTGCACATAGTTTTCCCGCTCGAACCCTTTGCAGGCTAACCTCCATCATGATGAAAACCGTCTATCGAGCACTGACGCTTCCCGAGGCAGAACTTGCCCGGCAGCGACTGGAGGAGGTCGGTATTCCGGCCTCACTCCGAAACGTCCACCTCCAGGGGGCCCTGGGCGAGCTCCCCGCCAACCTGCTCCCCGAGGTCTTCATCCACCGCGACTCGGACTACGAGCGTGCGCGCAGCGAGATCTCCGAGATGGAGAACGCTCGCCGCTCGGAAGACCTGCCAGACAAGTCCTGTCCGCACTGCAAGGAAGCCAACCCAGGCAACTTCGAACTATGCTGGAAGTGCCGTCGAGACATCTGAGGATGATGGCCTGACTCGAGCTACCGGCCGCCAAAAGAGGCGCGCTTGCGGTACCCTCAGAGCGCCCGCGCTCATCGTCACCTTCGAGGGCAAGCTCTGAGACTGTAGGAGAGTCGATCGACAGTCCAGCTCCCACGGCCGCTCTTGGCACAGAGGGCCAGTGTACAAATCGTCGAAGGTGGAGGTGGCCGGGAGACGTCGTCGTCGCAGTGCCTTCACTGCGGCACGGTGTCGTCGCACCTCCCACATCCAGGGTCTTCTTGCACTGCACCCGTTGGTCATTCCAACGTCACTGTTGCGACTTTTGTCTGCTATTCGGGCTTCCGAAAAACTACCTATCGGACTAATTTGCCATATGGTGCGGCGGTGCTCTGGAGGGAAGAGTGCCGTCAACGGCAAGGCTCACGACCCGCTGAACGGACTCTTAGAACATGAAAAATCTTGGAAAGATATTTGTGGCAGCAACTCTCTCCGCCAGTCCCTGGCTCTCTGCAGCGTGCGGCGGCAACTCCAGCGGAGGTGGCGACGGGGATGGTGACGGAAACGCGGGGGGGCGTACGGAGCTTTGTCGTTCGATCTGCACCCAGCTGGAGGAGTGTGGCTCCACGAATCGACAAGAGTGTGTACAGACTTGCCAGGGCGACGAGGTCACCAGCAATACGGCCCTGCAGATCATCGACGACTGCTACAGCAGCGCGGGCTGCGGAACTTCAGCAACGTCATGCTTGACGACTGGCATTGCGAACATCGAGCCCGGCCCGGCAGTAGAAAGTTTCTGCCAGGACCTGGCGGCGTTCAGCGCGAGATGCCTCGGTGAAGAAGTTTCGGTCGTTGAATGCAGGAACCTCTACGGCTTCGTTGCGAGCGGTTATCTCGCAGACGTGGGCGAGTGCCTCGAAGAATCTTGCTCGGTCGTGGAGAGCTGTATGACCTCCGTCACCAGCCGCTATGAAGAGGCAGGCGGTTCAATCATCGAACTCGCAACCGGGGGTGGCGGAGGCGGCGGGTGTTGTACTGCCTCCGATACCTGCGACTGGGCCGATGATGGCGTCTGCGATTGCGGCGGCGCCTACGCTTGGGACGCCAACGACTGCAACGATTCCCCTGCCGACTGCTGTACTTCCGCCGACAACTGCGACTGGGCCAATGACGGCGTCTGCGATTGCGGCGGCGCCTACGCCTGGGACGCCAACGACTGCAACGATTCCCCTGCCGACTGCTGTACTTCCGCCAACAACTGCGACTGGGCCAATGACGGCGTCTGCGATTGCGGCGGCGCGTACGCTTGGGACGCCAACGACTGCTCCAGCCCCGGAGGGGACTCTTGCATCTGGGCGCTCGACGGCGAATGTGATGAGCCTACCTTCTGTGACTATGGCACCGACACCACTGACTGTGGTGCGCCCGCCGCCTGCCCGTACACCAACGACGGCGAGTGCGACGAGGGCACCTTCTGCGACTTCGGCACAGACACCGCCGATTGCTCTGGTTCGTGCTGCAGCGCTGGCGACCCGTGCGACTGGGCGAGCGATGGCTACTGCGACTGCGACGGGTATTATTCCTGGGATGCGGGTGATTGCTTCTGAGCCCTGACTACGAGCTGGCACGAGCTGCGGTTCGCGAGTGCTAGTTCGTCGCCCACCGCACTCTCAGAGTGATCTGGAGCCACGGAGCCCCGGCCCTTCCCAAGGTGTCGGGGCTCTTGATTGTGGGCAGAATCTCCGTCCCCAAGTCCACATCCTGGTACATCGAGAACCGCGCGATTCCGCCAGCTCGAACGACCCACGGATCCGATCGCCCGGGGACCATTACGACCTCGACGGCCGGAGCAAGGAAGAGCCCCGGGATGCGCGGCACCGGATGCCCGGCAAAGAGCAATTGCCGAAGGGCCCACGGCGGCGCCACGATGGTGCCTATGGCGTTGACGAAGACATACTTGTCCTCGGGGACGCCAACCACATAGAGCACTTGAGTTTCCGAGCCGAGTAGGACGCTCCCGATCGGAAGGGAGAGGGTCACTTCGGAGTCGGAGGCGCCATAGGCGGCGATATCGTCCCCGAGGATTTCGATGTCCCTTTGATCGAAGGAATCGGCCGGGTCCAGATAGGACCGATCTAGACCACGAGAAAACAAGCCTCCTGTCCGTATTTCGAAGCGCGGATGGCGATAGCGAAGTCCGGAATAGAGGCCCACCTGAGTCGCCGAGAAAATCGGCACCACATCAAGTCCGGCCCAGTGTTGGTGGGGCCGCCCATAGCCGACGGCCGCGCGGGGACGAAAAAACAAAAAACCCACGTCGGCTCGCGCGGCGACGAACCACCTGGCGGGCTTCGGGTACCATCCCCGAAACAGCGCCCCCGCGGGGTGCGCTGGCGAGCGGGGATCGATAGGCCAGTTCTTCGGCGGGCGGTCCGACGTATCAGAAGGGGCAGAATCGTCCGTCTCTTCGGCGCCTGTTGCCCTCGAGGCGTACCCTGAGAGCAACACGAAGGCCGCCGCGCGGAGAAAGTGCGTCCCACGCCTCATGGCAGTATCCCGGAAATGGCAAAGCCCGCCATCGGCCGACGTCCAGCGGAGAAAACCCAGGGCACAGCCACGACCTCTGCGTTGCCCATACGTGCCCGAGGCGTCGGAATCCCGGTGGCATAGTGCAGGAGCGGTACCATGAGCCCAATGCTGGTACCCACGACGACACCGGTGATGACGTCAGTCGCGTAGTGATTGTCGGAGACAATCCGCAAAGTTCCCGAAGCCGTCGCAGCCAAAAACCCGACGGTGCAAGGGACCCATGCACTCCCCCCCGAGAGGGGCAAGTACGCATGATTGACACACGTCGCTGCGGCAATTGAAAACGGTACTGAAGTATGCCCCGAAAAGTAACTGCGGTATCGGTCGTTCCCCTCGCAGTGATGCGATCGTTCATCGAGCTCCGACGTTCCACAAACGCGTCCGTAGGGTCGTTCGCGGCCAATGGCATTCGCGATTCCCTGCTGAATCCCCAAGGTGAGCGCCATCACCTCTCCATTGATCCAGAACAGCTGCCATCCCACATCAGGGCTGTCGCGCAACCATGCCGCATTCACCAAGGGATCGCCAAAAAGTGCGAAGGTCGAGGTAGCCCCCAACAGCACATCGCTCATGTCTTCGGCGAGAAGCCGTTGACGGTAGCTCGGGGGACGGAGCGCGTCCCGCACGTCGTCGTCGATCCACACGCCCTCTCGAGGGCCATTCTTTGCGGGGCGAAAAATTCGCGTCGCCACCGCCGCCGTGGCCCCCACGCCGGTGAGGACGTAATCTAATACGCCGACCCTTCGGTACCGCGGTGACCAGTCTATCGGTGGCAGGATCCCTAGAGCCGTTGACGGTGGTGCCGACGTCGATGCGACGGCGCTCCTTCCGCGGGACTCGGATTCCGACTTCGGCTCCTCCGCGCAAAGAGGCCGCGCGTGCAAGGCTGCAGAAAGAGCCGCTATTGGGGCCACGATACGGATGGGGGGCCTCCTTTTGACGCGGCAGAATAACGACACGATGGTTGGATTCGACTCGATGGAAAACGGTGCAGCCCCCTTCCCTGGTCGGGGCCGAACACTCGTCTATCACATACCGACGATGATTCGAGTCGATGGCCCCCCTGGAGCAGCCATTCGCTCGAGGAAAGCCAGGTGGCCGGCGCGCCCCGCTGAGACGCGTCTCACCCGATGTACGTGAAGAGCGCAGTCAAAACGAGCGCGCCCACGAAACTCTGCGCGACTTGCGCCCTGCCCCTACAACGACAGGCGGCGAGCTCCAGCTTGTCTGCTATTTTCTCATGCCCGTCCACCGTGTGACGCACCCCGCGCATGGCCGAAAAGCCGCAAGTCTTGTAGATGGCCTGGAAGAACGCGTACTCCGCAATGAAGAACGGCACGAACAGCCACAGACGGGCATAGACCGAAGCGCTGTAGTGCTCCAAGAGGGCGGCCAGAAGCAGCCCTAGCATGAGCATTACGATACCGCCACGCAACCTGCGTGTTACGTCCTGATCGCTCAGGTTTTCAGAAAGGACCTTTGCACCTTCCATCGGTCAAAAGGTAGCCTAAGGCCGGCCGCGGCGCACGCAAGTCCGCGCGCCGCTTCCTGTACAGATTCGCCTCGAACCGCGGCTGGAAAAATGGCCGAAAACCACACTAATTCTGAGCCCGGCGGCAGGGGCTCCTCGCCCTCCCGACGGCCGAGTGGCGGCCGTCGCCCTTTGTCCCGCATAGCGGACGTGCGCCCGGGGGAGGGGGCCCTGGTGTTCGGGGCTTCATTGACGCTCGCAGGCATCGTCGCCGCACACCTCATGCTGGAGACGGCGCGCGATGCCCTCTTCCTGACGAAACTCAGCGCCAGCAAGCTCACTTTCGTCTACCTCGCGATGGCGCTGTTGGCCGGCCTCGTGGGTCGCTACGAAATCATGGTCGGCCGCGTCCTCGGAAGAACGAATGCGCTCATCCTCTCGTTGATGATCGCTGCGATGGGCACGATGCTGTTCTACGTCAGCGACAAGTCCGTGGCGGCGACGTTTGGGCTCTATCTTTGGACTGGCCTCAGCGGCACACTGTTGATGCTGCAATTCTGGCTCTTTGCTGCAAGTAGATTCACAGGTGCGCAGGGACGAAGGCTCTATGGGTTGATTGCGGCGGGTGGAGTATTGGGGGCGGTAGTTGGCGGAGCCGTCAGCGCTGCCGTCACGCGGTCCCTCCCGGTCGACACGCTGCTGGCGTCCGCAGCCGTTTTGCATCTTGCAACCGCACTCCTGGTCACCACGGCCCCGCCACCCGCAATCGTCGCTGAACCTGTACGCACGACTCGCGCACGGGACGCGCTCCGCTCCGTCGCCGCTTCGCCGTACCTCCGTCGCATCGTGGCCCTCACGGTGTTTTCGACGTTCACGCTTCTTTGCGCAGATTTCTTGTTCAAGTCCGTGACGGCGACGCACGTACCAAAAGACGAGCTCGCGAACTTCCTCGCCAACTACTACACGGTGACCAATGCATTTGCGTTGATGATCCAGCTGTTCATCGCGATGAGAGTGCTGCAGCGCGCAGGAACGATCGTCACGATGTCGATTCTCCCGCTGTTCTTGATGGCCGCAGCGACCGCACCCTTCTTGATCGGGGGGGTGCTTGCCGGTGCACTCTTGGCGAAGGGCGCCGACGGCGCACTCCGGCACTCGCTCCACAAGGTCTCCATGGAGCTCCTGTATCTGCCACTTGGAGCAAACGAGCGTTCTTCGGCTAAGGCGTTCATGGACTCCATCCTCGTACGTGGAGCACAAGGGCTGACGGCACTCGGACTCCTGGGTCTGGGCGCACTTCACATGGATCATCCCATGGTGCTCTTCGGCTGTGTCATCGTGGGGTCACTCGCCTGGTTCATCTGTGGACTCTCGCTCAAACAACCCTATCTCGAACGCTTCCGAGCGGCGATTGGCAAAGCCGGCGACCAACCCCAGATCCATTTGGAGGAGCTGACTCTCGATGGAGTCGAAGTTGTGGTCGAGAGCCTGTCCAGTACCGACGAAGCGCGCGTACTTTCAGCGATGTCCCTCTTCGAGCAGGCCGGTCGCACTGGTCTGATTCCGGCCCTCATGCTCTATCACCCGAGCGAGACAATCGTGGTTCGAGCTCTGGAGCTCATCCCGAGTCACGATCGCAAGGACTGGCCCCCTCTTGCCGAACGCCTCAGCACTCACGAATCGCTGGATATTCGTCTGGCTGCCGTACGGGCGTTGGGGCGATTCGGCTACTTGGAGAGCATCGATCCCGACTCCTACGACGACCCAGGTCTGCGAGCGACCGCGCTCTTCTTCCGGGCAAATCGTACCAAGGATCCTCTGTCCGATCGCGGAGTCGCGGACCTTCTGGCGGCCCCGCCGAACGCGCGGACGCTAGGGCCCTTTCTGTCGGCGATCATCCAGCACGGATCCAGGCGCTGGGGAGACGTCATCGAGAAGCTGAAAGACACGGAAGACCCGCAGCTCGCCTCTCTGCTTCCCCAAGCCATCGTGAGGGTTCAAGATGCGCGCTTCATCCCGATCCTCGTCCATCGCCTCGCCTTACGTGAAGGGCGCGAGGAAGTTAGAAAGGCGCTGGCGCAGATGGGTGACCGATCGTTCCGCGCGCTGTGCGACGCGCTTGCCGACGACAGCACCCCCCCCGAGGTCCGCCTGCACGTCCCTCGTGCCATCTCCAGATTAGGAACGCGGCAAGCTGGAGCGTTTCTGCTGGACGCCCTGCACTCCGATCTGCCCGGAGCGATCCGCTACAAGGCTCTGCGGGGTCTGGGCCAGCTTTCGACCCGCGAAGGCCAGCGTTTTCCCCAAGATCGCATCTTGCCGCTCATCGCGACTACGAGCCGCGAAAGCCTACGCCTGGCAGTTCTCCGGGAAAACATCCTGGCGAGCTTGCATCGCGCGCCGGCTTCGGCCCGCGCTAGCGGCTGGCTCCTGGCGGAACTACTCGTAGACAAGAAGAGCCAAGCGGTCGAACGCATGACTCGTCTTCTACAGCTCCTGCACCCCCGCGAAGATCTGCGCCGGGTCTGTCACGCCATCGTGCGCGGCACCCGTGAAGCCCAGACGGCCGCTGGCGAGCTCCTCGAAGTGCTGACTCTAGGCTACGACGAAGAGCTGCGCGAAATGGTTCGTACTCTCACGGACCCCGCGCCGGTCGTCGAACGGCTGGAGCACATCGTCGAGCTGATCCACCTCTCGGTCCTTGGACACACCGAGGCGCTCCGCGACCTGCTCGAGGATCCGGACCCGCCGCTTTCCGCGCTGGCGGCGGAGTACGCCGAAAAATGCCAAATTCTCGAGGTTGCCCTCGAAGTGCAGCGAGTCCACGCACAAAACCCTTGGCTGAAGCAAAGCCTACCCTCAGAGCGACCGGGGGCACGATGACAATGGAGGATCTCCCAAGCACGCCGCTGGGCGCGATCGTACGGAGCCCGCGAACCACGAGCGAATCGACCCGCGTCGCTCGGCTGCTTTGGCTACGGAGTTTGTTCGGAGATTCGGGCACGGACGGACGACTCGAAAGTCTCATCGGGCGCATGACCGAATTTTTCCTTCCACGGGGAAAGGAACTCTATGTCGCAGGGACCAGCTCGGACTCGCTCTACTTCATCGTGGAAGGGGTAGTCCTCCATGGTGAGTTCGGATACACGCGCTTTCAGTCGGGCGACGTACTGGGATTCGTCGACGGCATGCTCGAACGTCCCCACAAACACACAGCCACTGTCGAGCAAGACGCCGTCATCTTGAGGCTCAAGTTGGACGACTGGATGGACCATCTGGAAGACCATTTCCTCGAGGCCCGACACATGGTTTCGGCAACCGCAGGCGGCATGGATCCTACGCCCGACACGGAGCCCCTCGTCGAAGACGGCTTGCCGCAAGATCTCGGCCCCGTGCCTCAGCCAGACGACTCGACTGGCCACTTGGTGCGCCGGCTCCTCGCGGTCAAGAGCTGTCTTCTGTTTCGCCGAGCCGGGATCCAATCGATTGCTCAGATCGTGAGAAGGAGCGACGAACTGCTCTTGCCAAGCGGATCTGCTCTCATGCCGAGCCAGATTTCCGAAGGGCTCTACGTGCTGCTCTCCGGGAGCGTTCGCTGCACTATGGGCGACACGAGGAACACCACCAGCTTCGAAGCCACACAAGTTGGGGCTCTCCTGGGGTCTATGTCGGCGCTTTTACGCGTCCCAGCAACGTTCGACATCATGGCATTGGAAGACTCCGTGATTCTCTACTTCGATCCCGAAGACTACTTCGATGTCATGGAGGATCACTTCGATGTGACGCGTTCGGCTATGGCCTACTTCGCGCTCCGAACCGAGGCTCGCAACGGAAATCGCGACACGACCTAGCGCGGCGACAGACTGAAACGAACGGCCCCCCTTGCCAGTTTCGACGCCGGCCTCACCCGTCCCAACCTCGCCTCACCCGCTCGCGGCTGAGCGGCGGCGGGGCGCTCCTCTTTTGGGGACGAGCCCGACTGGCGCTCGGCCCCCGAGATACCACCGTGGGGGTGGGAACCCCTTGCGGGCACGAGCCGAGTCAGACAATCTGCGTACAAGTTACTCGCATGACGAAGTTCGACAAGACCCTGGGCGGCTTTCAGAACCGCTACCCAGCCGATTCAGTGATCCCACCAGCCCGTTCGCAGGACGACCTACGCCCGAGTCGTACACCGCGTGGACATCGTACGCCGTCTCTGGGGCAAGAGCTGCCCGAGTTCGAAGAGCTTCCCGGTGACGCCGCACCATGGAGGAAACGAGCCCGGCGGCTCGTACTCGCTTTGGAACACGCCGTTTCGGGAGGAAAGGTCGAGCCCAGCGAAATGGCGGCTCTCGAACGCGCTTGGAGCGCCTACGAACTCGGCGTCAGCGACGAGACCATCGCAACGGTCGCGCATCTTTGCGAACGCGCCCACAGCGCGATCAATCACCGACTCCAGACCCCAGCCCGCGAAGCGTTCGCCTCCTGCGCCGATGTCTTGTACGCCGGACTTCCGCGGAGTGTTCGAAAGCACATCGACCGAGGGGAACTTACGTACGTCGTCGAGCAGATGCGCGCCGAGCCGGACCCTTGGCCCGCTGTCGTGGACGCAACGGCAAGAATTCTCCGTTGGGACGTTCTGGCGCGACAGCACGCTGGGGAGGCCGTCCGCGCCGCGCTCGCCCGGGAAAAGAGCGGTTGACCGTGTCCGTGGTGTTCCTCAAGGAGCTGGAGGGGGCACGCTTTCGAACTGCGGTCCCCTTTCGCGAACCGAAACGACATGGCTCAGATTGACGAAAATGAACGCCAACTCCTGAACCACACAGAGAAACTGCTCGCTCGCATTGAGTCCGTCGAGGGTGCGATCTCTCCCCGGCGGTTGCGAAAAATGCACGACCCCCAGGATGGGAGCGCCCTGAACCATTTCCAAGCTCACCTGCACGGCCCAACTGCTGACCCCGGGTCCGTTGATGTGTACGCGATTCGGCTCGTGCGGAACCTTGACGTAGAGCACCTGCGCCTTGTTGATGAGAAGCATCTTCTCACCGCTCTCTCGTACAGCCAGCGGGAGAAAACGTGCCTCGGAGTTGAGAACATCCTCGACTCGTTCCGGCCCACCGTGACGCGCAGCGATCTCATGGAGAAACAATCGTCCTTTTTGGACAGTACTGTTCTTCAAAACGACCTCGGCGCTCGTCGCGCGCGTCTGAACTTGAAACTGGTCGGTCATCGGCGAAGCGATAGTATGGTGCCCACAGGGCTCGGCAAGCAGTCAGAACCCCAGACGCCGGGGTTATATCATGCTCGTCAATTTCCGTCTTCGCTGCGCTCGCGCTCATCGAGGAGGGCAAACCTCCTCGTTGTCTAAATGAACTCGGGACGGGCCGAACGAGGTCAGATCCCGGTGGGTCTGAAACCCGTCTTGGAAGGCGGAGCCGCGGTCTTCTTCTTCGGACCCGCGTCCGACTTCTTCGACGCCGGATTTGGTGAGCGTTCCGCTCCTGCGCTGGAATCATCGGGTTCTGCACCGACCTTGGTACGGTCGGACACGGCCTCCCGTACCATCCCCGGCGGCCCGGACGATGCGCTGGCGGGTGCTGAGACGCGTTGACGTGCCTCGTCGATGACAACCTCATCAGATGCCGTCGCCCCGGTAGGCGCACCTTTTCCCGTGAGCAGGTAAGCGCCGAGGCTCCCAACCAACAAGACACCGGCCGCGACGGCCAACACGCCATCCCATCGGACCGGACGACGCCCGGCCGGGATCGAAACCACAGCAGCTGGCGGGGGCTCTTCATCGATATGAGGGACTTGTTGCGCAAGCCGTGTTGCGAGCGCAGCAGCTCGAGGGACCGTGTTCGGCTCCACGAATGCCGGTGGTACCGAACTGGTCCGCGCGACAGCATCAGCGCCAGCTGGAGAAGAGGGTGCTCGGCTGCCTGGCGCAGTCATGTCAGGCGCAACCGCATCGACGACGAGCTGGGCGCGCTTGTCGAAGGTTTCTGAGAGAACACGATTTACGAAGTGGCCCAGCTGCGGTCCAGAGGCGACCGCGGTCGGCGGCAGTGCGTCGAGAACCCGGATGAGCTCATCGAGACCTTGGGGTCGCGCCGCGGGATCATGACAAAGCATCCAATCGACGAGGCGAGCCACTTCGGGGGAAATCGCGGCCCCATGCAGGACCATGGTGGAAAGGCTGCGCGCCGGCTCATTCAAGATCCGTTGACGCACTAGATGAGCTTCCCCTGAGGAAAGGCCACGAACGCGCCCGAGTCTGTACGAGTCCGGGGAGCCATAGAGCCCGCGCCCAGCGATCATCTCCCACAGAAGTACGCCGGCAGAAAAGACGTCTCCGCAGTCCTCGTCCTCACGATCATCTCGCAGGATCTCCGGCGCACGATAGGCGAGCAATGACGGGTGCGACGCGTAGCCAGCAATCGCGAGGGCGGCAGCCCTCGTCTCGGGCTGACGCAGCAGCACCTCACCGCAAGAGGCCACGAAGATTGTCTCTGGATTGAGAAGACCGTGCGGCCAGGCGAGGGGGGATTTCCTCCTCATGTTGCGCAGAGCCACGACGGCCTCTCTCACGACTTTCAGTGCGACGGACGTCGGGATGGGCTCTTCCCTTTGTGCGGCGCTTCCCATCAGCGTGCTGAGGGGCTCTCCCTCGAGCGACTCACTGACGAGAGTGACGCTATCCGCGCCCACTTCGATGTCGAGTAGAGCGAGGAGCGAGGAGTGACGCGTCTTGATCTCGCGACGAGCAGCAGCGAGCAGGGGCCGGACGGGAAGCGAATCCGGAGCCTGTCCGACCACGGTCATCAAAACCTGCGTACCAGCGTCCACCCCAGCGACGACTGCGCCAAGCCAGGTCGTTCCAAACGAGTCCTGACAGATGGGGATCAGCTGACGATACGGAGACGCAGCAACTCCGTCACTATGACTATCCCGTTCAGGTCGACTCCCCTCCCGCACGAGATAGAGTCTCCCATCTGTGAGTGGCCTCGTCCAAGGCTATTATGATGTTCCCGACACAAGCGGGCCGTTTTCTTCTTGGTCCCTCTATGTGTATTTGTACGAAATCAGCGGAAGTGCGTTTCATGAGACTAGAAACGGGCAACGAACATCAAATCCCGACGCTCGCGTTCAGAACGCATCGAGTCGTTCCTGAGCAAGGCGGTAGGCGGACGTCCCCTGCTTGATTTCCCTGTACTCTCGGCGTGCCGACTCGAGATCGCCCCGCTCTCGCGCGAGGTCGCCGAGCACGAGCAAGGCGTCTCCAGACGACGCATCTAGGCTGAGGGTCCGGCGGGCCCACTTCTCCGCCAGCTCGGGCTCGCCGTTCTTGAGCAGAGCGCTGGCAAGGCCTCCGCTCGCATCGGCGCTGTCTTCATCGAGGGTCGCCGCCCTCCGGAACAATCGCTCAGCAAGAGACGAATCCCCACCCCGACGTGCCTTGTGCCCGAGCCGCGCGAGGGTCCGAGCGACAGTTCGCATTTTCGGCAAGTCGTCCGGTTCGAGCTTCATCGTAGCGAGCCACTGTTCCTTGGCCTTCTCCGAAAGGCCCATCTGACTGTAGACGTCTCCCAAGAGCTCCTGCGAAGGTCGCGAGCCGTCGGGCCGTTGTTCGATACCATATTGAGCCCATTCCTTTGCGGCTTCGAGCGAGCGATTTGCCAGATAATACTCGCCAAGGCCAACGCTCGCCCGGCCGTCAGGATCGATGAAGGCGGCTTGGCACATCAACCTATTTGCCGCCTCCCGCTCTCCGATGAGAAGCTGATGACGCGCGCGCTTCCAGATTTTCTCGCCTTCCCACTCCGGCTGCGAGGTGTAGTAGTCGAGAGGCCGCTCGAGGAGCACGTCGCAATCATCCATCGTGACGACATTGCGCACCCGCCAGAGGTCATCGCGCGAGTCGGATGCCTGGTCGGATGGACGATCCTCCGCTTTTTCTTCGATCGGTTCTGGTTTGCTCTTCGGCGCCTCAGGCGCAGGGAGCTCATCCTGCTCTCGAGGTTCGGTGGACGCGCTGGCTTCGGTCTGGGCCGCGATCGAAGCCTCGCGTGCGGCAGATGACTCCGGCTTAGCCAGCAGCCAGGTGGCTGCTCCAGCAGCGAACACCAGCACTGCGGCAGCCCCCATCCAAAACAGCTTCCCGGTAGCGCCCTTCCGGCTTCGAGGGGGCCCGATGACGGTGCGAACCACGCCAGGAGGAGTATTGCGGCGCACCGACGAGGGGGGAACGGAGTCCTTGATCACAGGAACGTGAGTCGACTCCTGGTGGTCGAAACGTGCGGTTTCCTCGCCGTCGTCGGGCTCCCCCGACGGGGCAGCCCCGAGTTGGGGCAAAAGCGGCTTATCGAGCCGGGCGAGCGCAGGGATGTCCGAGAGTGCAATCGGTCGCGTGGGAAGTTCGGAATCCGGCGGTACCGAGTCCTGCTCCCGCAGAAACGAATGAGCCTCTGAAGCCGACTCCGGGGCCACCGTCGACGCTTCGAGCGCCGCCCCCGAAGTAGCACCGCCCGGTGCCGAAAACGCGGCCTCGGGTGGAAGGTTCGATCGGTACGCCTCCTTCAGCAGTTCGTCCACGAGGACACCTCCCCGCAGCTTCAGTCCGTCCTCCGCGCGGACCAGAACTCGGGCCGACGCATGCCGTAGCACCCAGTCCAGTGCCTGTCGTGCACCGAGCTCTATCGACGTAGCCCCGGACCTCAGAGTCGCGGTGTCGGCGCTCCCGGAAACTACGTTCCACACGAGAGCTTCCGTTCGCGACTGAACCTCGAGCGTCGTAGGCCATCCCGATTCCGCCACCAAGTTCAGGAGCCGCGAAAAACCAATCTGTGACAGGCTTACCTCGAGCTCGCGCCCCGGTCCAAACTGGGCGAGAAACGTGACCTCGGTCTTGCCGAGTCCGTCGAGCTGAGGCTCGAGGTGGCTCAGATCTGCCTCTCCTACTTCCCCGTCGAAGATACTCTCGAGACCGACAGCGACGAGGGGGGCGGAATGCAAGAAGCGATCGGATCGAAACGCAGTGATCCAGGCACCGCCGTCACTGCTCAGTCCCGCCTCGTCGACGACCACAGCCTGGGGAGCGAACCTGCGCAGAAGATGCCAGCGGGCACGCCCCGTTCGCCCCGAAATGAGGAATACTTCGTGCCCCGACCGACGCAGTGCGGACGAAATCGCGTCCGCCCGCGTCACGTCCTCGTCCAAGATTGCGATGCGTAGCGAGGGAAGAGACGTCGCCGGGACTCGAAGAGAGATGCGCTGCGTCGCGCTGGTGGACGTCACCGAAGAAGGAATCTCAACGGGGACAGGGGACCGCGTGAGAGTGGGCTTCGGAGAAGAGGTTGTCGCCGGACTCGCTGGGATGGCAGGTATGTGAGGGAGAGTCTTGCCCGTCGGGGAAACCGCGGGCACGTTTTTTTCAACGATTAGAGGAGCTCGAGAAGTCATCGCATCGAGCGCGGTCTCGTTGGACTTGGCCGTCGCCTCGCGAGGCCCGGAGGAGTGGACACGTTTCGACGGCCCGCGGCTGACGGTCTCCTGCGGGCTCTTCTTGATCACCGTCTTCACCCGAACCGCAACTGCTGCGGGAGGAAGATCGACAGGAAGGACAGCTGTGACTTCATCCGGAAGCTTGCGACGCAGCGCCGCCACCTCTCCTCGCGGTGCCATCACGAGAAGACGCATTTCTCCCGAATCGTTCGCTCCGCGCACGGCCCGTGCAACTTCTCCAATCTGTTGATGGCCAGCAATGACGACATCTGGCGTGGACACCAACAAGGTCCCTGAGGCTTGCTCCACCTGGCAGGATTCGACGAACATCCCCTTGTCCAGGAGGACCTGCTCCAATCGCCCCGGCAGGGACGCTGGATCAACGAGCAAGACGACTACTTCACGCATCCGTTCGACAGCACTGGGTGCAAGGGCTCAGGGTAGCACACACCCGCGTCAGTGGGCGCGCGCGAACGAAATTCGCACCTTCGACGACTTATGTAGGGCCGAAAAGAGCCTCGAAGCTCAAATCAGCTCTTCGAGGGCAGCGACCGACGTGAACGTCAATGTGGGACCGAGAATGTTTATCTACCACTCATTTTTCTCGGCACGGCGCCCAGTCACGCCAGAAACCGCTCGATTTTCGCCCACAACGAAACGACGGTTCGCATGCGCCGACCGCATGCGCCGTGGTCCAGCGTTCCATTCAAACGACTTCGAGTAGCGCGTTATTCATGCTCTTCAATCGATCAGTGTAGTGCACGGGCGCGCTCAAGATCTCGTCGGCCTCCTTCGTGTCGAGGACGCTGTACGCCGGGCGGTACGCCGGGCGTAGAAACTCGGCACTAGCACAGGGAACGAGACGACACTCGGCTCCGATCACGTCGGATACGGCACTGGCCAAGTCGAACCAGGAGCACTGTCCGCCGTCCGTGATGTGGAAGCAGCCTCGATGACCTCCGTCGAGAAGCGCCAGCGCTCGCTCGGCAAGCCCACTAGCATGGGTCGGTCTCCCGCGCTGATCATCGACAACTCTAAGTTCGGTTTTCTGCTTCAGCAATCGGGCCATGGTGAGTACGAAGTTGTTTCCCCACGGCGCGTAGACCCAGCTCGTCCGAATCAAGATATGCGCTGCGCCGGATTCTCGGAGGAGCGCTTCACCCAGCGCCTTGGACCGCCCGTAGGCGTTCACCGGGGCAACCGGATGGTCCACGGGATAGGGAGTAGTGGAGCATCCGTCGAATACGTAGTCAGTGCTGAAATGAACAAGCGGAATCCCTGCGTGGTGGCAACGACGCGCCAGGATTCCGACAGCCTCCGCATTGACCTTCGTGGCGGCGACTTCATCCGCCTCCGCAGCGTCGACATTGGTGTAAGCTGCGCAGTTTACAACGGCCTGCGCCCCGTCGAGCGAAAACTCGAGACTCGACGGCTCGAGCAAGTTCACCTCACCGCGACCGTATGCAACGTAAGGGCGCCCTTCTCGTTCCAGAACCCGAGAGAAAGCGCGACCCAGCTGACCATCCCTGCCCAAGACGACGAGGCGCTTCATCCGTCGCCTACGTTCGCCACGTACCGAGGGAGCCGGGCCTCGGGAATCTCAGAAAGCATGGGCGCCCGCGAATCCTCTCGTGAGAGGAGTGGCTCCCTCATGGGCCACGGAATGTTCAGTTCGGGATCAGAGAACCTGATCGCCACCTCGCAGTCCGGAGCATAGGGACCGGTGCACTTGTAGTGGACGTGCGCCGTTTCGCTGGTGACGCAGAAGCCGTGAGCAAAGCCAGGAGGAACATAGAGTTGGCGCTTGTTGGCGCTACTGAGTTCGACAGAAACCCACTTTGCAAACGTCGGCGATCCCACACGCACGTCCACGGCGACGTCCCAGATAGCTCCCGTGATTGCCATGACGAGCTTGCCTTGTGCGTTCGGTTCCTGAAGATGGAGCCCGCGAAGCGTACCGTGAGAAGAATAGGAGACGTTGTCCTGAACGAAGGTCACCCCCCTTGGGAAGGCGCGAGTCGAATACGACTCGAAGAAATACCCCCTCTCATCGCCAAACACGCGAGGCTCCAAGAGCAGCACCTCGGGGATTTCTTGCGGCACGACCCTCATCCGACGCGCCCCGGCGCCGCCACGCCCGCCAGGAGGGCTTTCAAGTAGTCTGCATACGTCGTCCGCCCCAATGACTCGATGTTCGCGGCCAGGTCGTCGTCATCGATCCAACCACTGCGGTAGGCAATCTCCTCGGGACACGCGATGCGCAGGCCCTGCCGTTCTTGAACCACCTGAACGAACTGGCTGGCTTGAAGCATGGCTTCGGGGGAGCCGGTGTCGAGCCACGCGACCCCGCGCCCGAGTTCGACGCAAGAAAGAGAGCCGTCCTTCAGATAAAGGTTGTTCAGGTCCGTGATCTCGAGCTCCCCTCGTGCGGACGGTCGCAGACTCTTGGCGAAGTCGGTCACCCGTTCGTCGTAGAAATAGAGTCCGGGGATTGCAAACTGGCTCTTGGGTCTCTCCGGCTTTTCCTCGATTCCGATTACCTGACCGGATGCGTCGAATTCGACCACACCATACCGACCTGGCTCGGCCGTATGGTATCCGAAAATGAGGGCTCCTTTGGTGAGCTGAGCAGCGCGGCGGAGCTCCCCCTGCAGACCGTGACCGAAGAAGATGTTGTCACCGAGAACAAGCGAGCACGGGCCGCCAGCGATGAATTTTTCGCCGAGAAGAAACGCCTGAGCGAGTCCATCGGGCGATGGTTGCACGCTCTGTTGGATACGAATCCCCCACTGAGAACCGTCTCCCAGCAGATCCGAGAATGCCTCACGATCGTGAGGCGTCGTGATGACAAGGACTTCCCGGATGCCCGCCAGCATGAGAACGCTGAGAGGGTAATAAACCATAGGCTTGTCATAGATGGGAATGAGCTGCTTGCTCACGGCACGCGTACTCGGGTAGAGCCGAGTTCCGGTGCCCCCCGCCAGGATGATGCCCTTCATCTTGCTCCGCTCCTTTGCGCTCGCCTCCGAAAACTCAGCGACGCTCGCCGTACATTTCGAAAATCCACTTTTGGTACTCGCCGCTCGTGATCGAATCGACCCATTCCTCGTTTTCGATGTACCACCGTACAGTCTTCGCGAGGCCCGTCGCCAAGGTTTCCTGGGGCCGCCACCCACACTCGCGTTTGATCTTCGTTGCATCGATTGCGTAGCGCAAGTCGTGACCAGGGCGATCCGGAACGTACGCAATCAAATCGAAGAGTTCGGCCTCTGGGCAATTCGTCTCTTGGGCGATAATCCCGCAAAGCGATTTCACCAGATCGATGTTCGTCGACTCGTTGTTCCCTCCGATGTTGTAGGTCTCTCCGATACGCCCCCGTTCATTCACCGCCCACAGTGCGGTGCAGTGATCACGAACGTAGAGCCAATCCCGCACGTTGGCCCCTTTTCCGTAGATGGGAAGAGGCAAGCGCTTGAGACAATTCCGGATCACGAGGGGGACGAGTTTCTCGGGGAACTGGTACGGCCCGTAATTGTTGGAGCAATTCGTGATCCGTACGGGGAGTCCGTAGGTCCGATGATATGCACGGACGAGGTGGTCGCTCGAGGCTTTGGACGCGGAATACGGACTTGAGGGGTCGTAGGCATGGGTCTCTGCGAAGAGCCCATCCGCTCCCAAGGAACCATATACTTCATCCGTCGACACATGATGAAAGACGATGCGGTCCCCTCTCGCTCGGGCGGCTTCTAGTAGGTTGAACGTTCCGACGATGTTCGACTGAACGAAAGCCCCCGGTCCGACGATACTGCGGTCGACGTGGCTCTCGGCTGCGAAGTGGAACACCAAGTCCGGCTCGACCCGCTCGAAGAGTTCAATGACAGCTTTGGAGTCTGTGATGTCGGTGCGACTGAACTCGTAGTTTGCCGCACTCTCGACGGGCTTCAGGTTGAGAAGGTTCGAGGCATAGGTCAGGCTATCGGCGTTCACGAAGTGAACGTCGGGGCGCTCGGTGACCGAATGAAGAAGAAAATTGGAGCCGATGAATCCAGCGCCCCCTGTTACCAGTACCTTCATGCTTCGTCCCGTGCGCCCGCCGTCCCGAGGAATTCCGCCTGCCGCTCCCTTTGTCCGAGCCATAGCCCAGACCCTTCGACTTTCGCCAGGATAGCGCCGCCCGGAGGCCCCACTCCCCTCGTGCGGCCCTGGCATGACGCCGAGCGCTTGCGCTGGTAGCAGAAAGTCGAGCACCAGCGATGTAGAGCACCGGGGGTATCCCCTTGACGCGTGAGCGACAATCGAAGAAAGAAGTCGCTATCGATGACGGTCAAAATGCCCCACCGGATCTCGCGATCGCTCGCCCCCAGGAGCATCAGCTCCGCGGCTCGCGAGCGAACGGCGTCCGAGAACGCGCGCCAAGATTACGGGACCCTTCAGAGCATGGTCCGGGTTTGAAATGACGGACAGCTCCCAAGACGAAAGTCCGTCAGCTGAGCCGGGGACGCCGACGTCCGAACGCGACCAACGCGATATCGAGGAGCCGAACAACCCCGCAAGCCGCAGTTTTTGGGAGGCTGCCGACGGAGAGGCCGGGGAACCACTGAGCTGGCCTTCGCCCCCGGTCGAAGATCCCAAATCTACAGGGTCGCTGCTCTGGCGCATCCGTGGACTGATTCGCACGATAAGGCCCCATCAGTGGGTCAAGAACGTCTTCGTCCTGGCACCCGTCGTCTTCGCGACGAAACTCTTCGACACCGTCCTACTCACCAACGCAGCGGCAGCATTCTTCATTTTCTGCCTTTTGGCGGGAGCCGTATACACGATCAACGACCTGGCCGATGTGGATGCTGATCGCCTCCATCCGGTCAAACGACACCGTCCCATCGCCTCGGGCCGCGTTCCGGAACACGTGGCGCGATGGTTCGCGTACGCGCTGGTCCTCTTTTCCCTCGCTGCAGCAGCCATCATCTCGCCGTGGTTTGCCGTCGTGGCAGCCGGCTACTTCGCGCTGAACATCGCATACACGATGAAACTCAAGCACATCGCCTACTTGGACGTGAGCTGCATCTCCGCCGGGTTCGTCTTGCGAGTCCTGGGGGGCGGGTTCGCTACACGAATCGAGGTGTCTTGGTACTTATTCGTTTGCACGGCCCTTCTGGCGCTTTTCCTCGGTTTCGGAAAAAGGCGTCATGAGCTGACCACCGCTTCGGCGAGGGCCGGGAAGCAGCGCACCGCACTCGAAGGCTACAGTAAGCGCGGGCTGGACATCGCACTCACGACGACGGCTCTCCTCACGACAGCCACGTATCTTCGCTACACGACTGATCCGGAAACGCTCGTCTTCTTCAAAGCCGCGACCCTCTGGCCCACGACACTGTTCGTCATCCTAGGGCAGTGGCGATTTCTTCACATCGTGCGCTATCGCCCAAAAGCCGAGAGTCCCACTCAAGAAATGCTCTCCGATGGACCGATGGTAGGCATCGTTCTACTCTGGGTGATGGTCGTGGGCTGGTTGGTCTATCACCTACAACCCGGCGCCTAGCTCGTAGGATCGCCCTTCGACTTCGCGACGTGCACATGCTTCTTGGGACGTCTGCGACGACGTGAACGACGCCGGCTCTTTCCACCCAGTCGTAGGGCAAGCACGCTGGCATCGCTGGGTGAAAGACCGGTAAGCTCCAAAATCTCGCCCTGAAGGCTGTCTAGGCGACGCCGAGCCGTCCTCGATAGCTCTTCGGCAAGGTCCATCCGAAGAGCTATCCTCCCGTAAAGCGCATATCCAAGCGCCTGCCAGGACTGAGCATCGAGGTTCGCGGCCGAAAACGACGGCTCTCCGCCAGAGGCGGCGTTCCGAAGTGGGGACTGTTCGCCAGCTCCCCTGGAAAGACTCCAGAGTCGGCTTCCCAGCACGAACGCGCGCACGAGCGGAGCCCGTCTTCGAATGGCCGCAGGCTCCAGCTGCGTTCGGTGGTAGGTGAAATACTCCCCGAAGTGAAAGCCGATCTGTTCGAGATCGCGGCGCTGTCGACGATCCAGTGCGCCGATGACATCTCGCAGCTCGCGTGTGGGGAGCGCGCCAAAGGAAAGGCGCATCTGATACAGGATGCCACGCAACGCAGAGCTGTCCTCATCGATCTGACCTGGCGAAATGGGTCCCAAGGCCCGGCTGACCTCCGCCTTGAGCCAGTCCCGCAGCCGCTGCAAGAGACGAGCGCCGAGACCACTCGTTCGAGGCAGGTCACCCACCGAAAGATCTGGTTCGAGGAGAGTGCGACCGGCGCGGAGCCTTCCGACGGCCACCTCCTGCCATGTGATGTGACCGTCGAGATGAAGCTGAAAGTCCAAGTCAGACGCAATGAGTGCGTTCTCGATGGAAGGCAGCGGTGGTGACTTTGCCAGCATCGCGCCGTGGCGAGCGAGGAGCTGCTCCGACAAAGTCCTCTCGGGCCGCCTCGGGGCTTCAAACGTGGAGGTCAAGCTACCGTAAACGACGTTCCGCCGCCGCGCGACGAAGCGCTCGATGAGCGCTTCGTGCAGAGCGTCGCTCAACTCATCCTCGAGTCGACGTGTCCGGTTCTGAAGCTCGAGCGGATCCTTCACCCATCCCGTTTGGTTGGCAACGTAGTTCCACGTGCGAGTGAAACTGATGCGCGCCGTGATCGTATCGACGTCTCCTGAATGCCGCGCCAGCCGATCGAGTCTCGCATTCACGACGTCGGAGGACAGCCGCCCCCTTTCGACGATCTCGAGATAGATTTCCGCCACGAGACGAGCATGCTCGTCTACGAGGAGCTTCCGGTAATCGGGTATTTGGCAAATATCCCACAAGAGACGAATGCGCTCTTCGCTCGTGGTGCGAGCTTGCACTTCTGGAAAAAGGAGGACCTTCTTCAGCGTTCTCGTGTCTTCCGGAGACGCCACGAGCTCGAGCTCGGGCAACGCGGGTTGATGTTCGAGGGTTCGAACGAGTTTCTCCGGCGACGAAAAGTCGAGGCTGGGGTTCCTCCAGACGAGTCGTCGCACGGAAGGGAAACGATGCTGTTCGATGGCGCGAACGACGTCGTGCGCTAGCGGTTCACGACAGAACGTCGCAAACCCACCGTCCTTGGTATGGCGGCCCGCTCTTCCCGCAATCTGAGCGAGCTCCGCACGTTCGAGGTCGCGCCAGCGCTTTCCGTCGAACTTTCTCATGTCCGCGAACGCGACGCGATCGATGTCCAAGTTGAGTCCCATTCCGATGGCGTCAGTGGCGACCAAGTAGTCCACCTCGCCAGCCTGGAACATGCCAACCTGAGCATTCCTAGCGCGGGGGGAAAGTCCCCCGTGGACGATCGCTGCCCCGCCCTTTCTGGCTCTGAGTTTTTCGGCGAGTTCGTAGACATGTCGCGTCGAAAAAGCGACCACTGCGGACCGACGGGGTAAGGCGCCGAGTGAAAACGAGCCCTCCGACGTCAGCTCCGACAGCCGCGGATAGCGACGAAACTCGGCGTTCGGGACGAGCCGCGTGACCACTGATCGCATCGTGTCGGACCCCATGAACCATGTTTCACACCTGCCCCGGGCATGCAGGATTCTTTCGGTGAACACGTGCCCGCGCTCTTCGTGACTCGCTAGCTGGATCTCGTCAACGGCCAAGAAGTCGACCGTTCGATCGGTGGGCATCGCCTCGACCGTACAGATCCAGTACCGCGGGCGAAGCGGTATTCGTTTCTCCTCGCCCGTCACCAGGGCCACGCCTTCTGCACCGACTCGGCGCTCGACCTTGTCGAAGACTTCCCGCGCCAGGAGCCGGAGCGGTAGCCCAATCATTCCGGTGTCATGCTCCAGCATGCGCTCAATCGCGCGATGCGTCTTGCCGGTGTTGGTCGGGCCGAGACAGAACAGAATCGTCGAACGGTCCATTGAATTCGAGGGTAGAAGGCGGAAAGAACACGTAGCACGAGGTCGACCCGAGGAAATCACGGTGGTCAGAATTTTCCGCTCAGGTCGACTCGATACGAGCAAAAGACCGGGGTTGAGACTGCAAGTAAGCTGCCGATATGATGCCCCACTCCTCGAGAGCAGCCGATGAGCGAAGAAGAGCACCAAAGCACCCCCGAGCGCACCAGCCGCATTCCGCGCGTTGCAACCAGGACTTCCCTCAGTCCCCCGTCATCCGCAGAGGCTCCGCGACCTCCAGGGAGCGCACCGGCGAGCCCCGAGGAGAAAGGGAGCATTCCGCCACCTCCGCCCAGTCGGCGACCGGTAAGCGAGCGCCCCATGCCCGTGGGGACGAGCCCGCTCCCCCCACCCGTCTCGGTTCGGCCTGCCCTCCCCAAGGCGCCGCCGCTCGCACGCGTGGGCAAACCTCATCCGAGCTCCGCGGATCTCAAACGCCTGGAAGAGGAGAACCAGAGCCTACGCAAACGTCTCGCGTCGCAGCGGGAGGAGACGCGAGTGGAACAGAAGAACGTCGAGCGCCTGCGCAGCGAACTCGCGCACCTCAAGACGAAGTTGGCCGCCCCCGGGGCCCTCACGACGCCAGAGCGCAATCAGGTCGATCAGCTGAGGGCCGATCATTTGCGTGAAATCCGAGAGCTGAAGCAAAGCCACCAAAAGGAACTAGACGAACTGAAGCGCGCCCATCGGGCCGACCTCGCGCAGCTCAGTGACAAGCACCGGGCAGAACTTTCCCGGCACGAAAGGAAAGCCGTCGAGCACGAAAAGGAAAGTCTCAGCGAAGCCACACACGATCTCGAGGAGCTCGAGCGACAGATCGAGGAACTGAAGAAGACGAACGCGACCTTCAGGCAAAAAAACACCGAGCTTCGGGAAGCGAACGGCGAACTGGAAAAGAAGCTCGCCGAAGCCAGAACGCTGGCCGAGCGGCCCGCCCCGACGATGGACGACCTCACGGAACTCAGGGGAGTTGGTCCCAAGGTTGCACAAGCACTCCGCGCGGCCGGGATCACGACGTTCGAGCAGATCGCGGGTTGGTCCGAGGAGGACATCGAAAAGATCGCGCCCCAGATCAAGACCGCCGTCGGCCGGATCAAAAAAGCCGACTGGGTCGGACAGGCCCAGAAGAGGCTCGGTTGAAGCCGCCGGAATGCGCCTAGGCTGCTTACCCCACGAGTTGCTTCTGGCAGCAGCCCTCGGGCTCGCCACTGCCGGGTGTCCAGAGAAGAAGGCCCCGAAGCCCAAGGCTGCAGTGACCTCGGAAAAGGCACCGCCGAACGCGAGCGAAACCGATGCCGACTCGCCGCCACGACGGAACGGAGACTCGACGGAACAGCTCTTGGCAGACGCCGCTCTCCCGCCGTTACCCAAGACGAGCGAGCTCGACTTCGACGTCCGAAATGGCTCCCTGTGTATCCCATCGTAACCTTCCTCGACGTGCACGAAGCCGGCACGATTTTGCCCGAGCGAGAGCAGGAAATCGAAGAGCGACTCGCTCGATTCAATGAAACCCTGACGGCGTTCGAGTTCGAACGCTCGCCAGTCGACCACCGCGCCGACTTCGAGGCTTTCGCTTGCGAGCCCGCTGTGGAAGGAGCCGAATTACCGAGGCTCGGCGTGACGTTCGTGATTGAAGAGGGCAGAATCCGACTCGTCCGCGGCGAGCGAACGGTGGATAACTTCACCTCCACCCTGAGAGGCGCACGCCCGCACTCGGTCCATGCGTTTCCCGAAGTACGATCCGTAGTCTACCAAGGGATGTACGAGGTCGCCGAGGGATGCGATAGTGGCCCCGAAACGCGCCTCGAAGTGTTCGCGACCCAGCACTTGAGCAATTCATCTGGGCCGTCACCATAGGTCCCTCGATGGGGACCTGCGAAATCTCCGTGGTACGACGAGTTTCCTACGCCGCATGGCTCCGTTCATCATTTTCGTTATAAGTGCTGCGCCCGGGGGGCACGCGCCAAATTCACGGCTGCCCCTTGTCTCGTCATGAATCTAGAGCAGCTCTACGTTAGCGCGGTCGCCTTCGTGGCCGTCTTCATCATGCTCACCGTGCTTGCTGGGCTGATGTCGATCCTGACCCGAACTTTTCCAGGCAAGCCTCCGGAACGGAAGGTCAGGAAGAAGCCGGGGACGCCCCAGGCGACAGCCGGGCCCGAGCCTGAACTCGTGGCTGCCGTGACCGCAGCCGTGACCACCGCGATCCCGGGGGGTCGCGTCACCAAAATAGAGGAAGTGAAATGATTCGCGCACCGAAGCCGAAGAAGATCAAAGTTCAGCTGACGACGTTTCGAGACGGACTGCAGAGCTGCTTCGGTGGCAAAGTCAGGCTGAACGACTTCCTACCGAGCATGGAATTCGCCGCAAAAGAAGTTGGCATACGTCACTTCGAGTTCGGCGGAGGAGCGCGTTATCAGGCGCCATTGTTCTACCTGAAAGAGGACCCCTTCGAGTGCATGGAGAAGATTGTCGAGACGTGCGGACGCGACCTCGACTACCAGATCCTGACCCGTTCCGTATCGGGCGTTACTCTCACCACCCAGAGTATCGAAGGTCTGCGACTCCAGGCTCAGATGATGAAGAAGTACGGCACCACGATCGACCGTAACTTCGACTACATGAACGACGTCGAGAACTTGGTGAGCACCGGCCAGCCGATCATGGAAGCAGGGATGCACCATCAGGTCGTGATCGCTCTGATGGGACTACCCTTTGCGTCCGACAAGGTCCACAACGCCGAGTTCTACATCAACGTGGGCAAGCGCCTTTTGGAGCGACACGAGAAGGGCGACTTCCGCATCGATTCCATTGCGCTCAAGGACGCCAGCGGCACGACCGACCCAACAACGATCTACGAAACCGCGGTCGGACTGAAGAAACTCATGCCGCCCGAGATGCGTCTCGTGCAACATACACACGATACGGGCAGTCTTGCCGTCGCGCAGTACATGGCTGGCATCGACGGCGGTGTGGACGGAATCGACGTCGCCAATCGCCCACTTGCAAGCGGCACCTCGCAGCCCGACGCTCGTTCGGTCGCACACGCTCTCAAGGGATCTGGCTACGAGCTCGACCTCGACACGTCGAAGTTCGGTGAGCTCGAGCGGATGCTCGAAGCCGACATGAAGGACTACGCTTGGAATCCGACGACACTCGCGGCCGATGCGCGCGTCATCGGATTTCCGATGCCAGGCGGGGCGATTGGCCCCAACATCCACATGATGGTCAAGGCGGGCATCGAGGAAAAATACGGCGAAGTGCTCTCGGAGTTCCCCGTCGTAGTGGAGGCCGCAGGAGCTTGGACGAGCGTCACCCCCGGGAGCCAACAGTACTGGCTTCAGGCGTTCAACAACGTCATGTACGGCCGCTGGAGACAGATCGATGCTGGATATGGCCGGGCGGTCCTCGGATATTTCGGACGCACTCCACTCCCGCCTTCACGCGAGGTGATCGAAGCCGCAAGCAAGCAGCTCGATCTCCCAGTATTCGAGGGCGATCCCCTCGACAAGGCACCGAAAAACATCCCCGTCGCCAAAAAGGCGCTCGAGGAAGCGGGACTCGAAGTCAGCGACAAGAATACATTCTTGGTTCTTTCCGCAATGACACCTTCGAAGAAGCTGGAAGCGAACGAAGGGCTTCGCTTTCTCCGCGGGAAAGGAAAGCTCGACGTGCCCCTTGCAAAGGTCGATGACTCAAACGAAAGGGCATCGACGCAGCATGACACGAGCCGAGCTGCGCTAAGCGGCCCAATGGACACCAGCGTGACCGTGACCGAAGGCGGTCGCACGCGGGTGTTCAATGTGCGCGTGGAGCCAAGCACAACCAAAGCGCCCGCCGCGCCGAGCTCAGCGGTCGCTGAGACCGTTACGAGCGACGGAACCGACGTCTTTTCGACCTTCGGGGGCAGCGTGGAGGTCGCCGACATCCTCGTTGAAGTGGGTGAGACGATCGCCGCCGGCCAAGCGGTGGCCAAGATCGAAGCCATGAAGGCGACCCACGACATCAAAGCCCCGTGCGCAGGTGTCGTGGCCGTGATTCACGTGGAAATCGGCGACGAAGTCGACTCTTCGACGCCCATCATGACGATCTGAGAGCCGCATGGACTCGACACTCAAACTCATCGAAGAGTCCGGCTACGTAAGCCTGACCTTCGGACACCTAGCGATGATGATCATTGCGGGGGTGCTCATTTATCTCGCCATCGCCAAGGAGTACGAGCCGCTCCTCCTCGTCCCCATCGGGTTCGGGGTATTGATGGCGAACCTCCCCGGAGCCGAAATGGGCGCCAACGACCACGGCCTCATGGCATTGGTCTATAAGATGGGAATCAAGACCGAGCTCATGCCGCCCGTCATCTTCATGGGCGTGGGAGTCTTGACGGACTTCCGGCCACTGCTCGGCCGTCCCATCACGTTCCTGTTGGGAGCAGCGGCACAGTTCGGAATCTTCGGCGCGTTGCTGGGTGCCTATTACTTCTTGGGCTTCACCGAGTACGAGTCTTCGGCGATCGGGATCATCGGAGGCGCGGATGGTCCAACGTCCATTTTCCTCGCCAGCAAGATGGCACCTCACCTACTCGGGCCGATTGCCGTCGCGGCCTACAGCTACATGTCGCTGGTGCCAATCATTCAGCCTCCGATCATGAAGCTCCTCACGACCCAGGGCGAGCGTGAGATCGACATGCCACAGGCCAAGCCCGTGTCGAAGACGGCAGCCATTCTCTTCCCGATCATCACGGGAACCCTCTCGATCCTGGCAGTCCCTTCCGCTGGCCCGCTCCTGGGCATGCTGATGTTCGGAAACCTCTTGCGGGAATGCGGAGTGACGGACCGCCTGAAAACCACGGCAGGGGGCGCCCTCATCAACATCATCACCATCTTCCTGGGGCTGGCCGTAGGCAGCACGATGACGGCAGACTCGTTCCTACGAGCCCAGACCCTCTTCATTCTGCTTCTCGGACTCATCGCCTTTCTCTTGGGGACGGCTGCGGGCGTCCTGTTCGCCAAGCTCCTCAACGTATTCCTCCCCGACGGCAGCAAGATGAATCCTTGTATCGGTGCGGCTGGAGTGTCGGCAGTCCCCATGTCGGCTCGGGTCGTTCAGAAGTTCGTCTCCGATCACACCGGCGGCCGCGTGAACCCTCTGATGAATGCGATGGGGCCCAACGTGGCGGGGGTGATCGGCTCTGCGGTCGCGGCCGGAGCGCTCTTGGCCCTGGTGGGTGAGCCTCCGAGCACCCAGGCTGCCCCGCCCGCCGAAGCTCCGCAGGCCGCCCAGGAGCGAACCGATGCGGAGACACACTCGGCTTCCGAGCCCGAGGAGGCCCCCCGTTCCCTCAGGCCACCGAAGAGAGAGCTCACCCCCGAACAGAAGGCGCGTCTTCGCGAAGTGCGCGAGCGGCTCCGCCAAATGCGTGATGAGCGGCAAGTGAGCACCCATCCCGCGGGACGGGACGGACTCATGCAGCCGCGGGAGCGCCGCGGGTCCGCCGACGAAAACGCACCGGAGGGGGACACTCGGGCCGAGAGGTCGAGCGACGCCAACACGCCAAGGTCTGCGAGACCACGGCGAATCGCCCCGACCCCGACCGTAGATTCCGAGCAGTGACGCTCGACGGTGCGAGGACAGCCCACCGACGTCTGTCAGCTTCGTGGAGTTGCGAGGGCGCAGGCGCCTCCCTCATCCGAGTGACGGTGGCCGCAGCGCATCTGACAAGGCGCGAAGGGTCCTTCCTACATGACCTCTGACCACCACCTGGGCAATGTCGTCGGCCCGGGTCTTTCCGATGTTGACTACGAAGACCGGCTTGCGCTCGATCTTGGCTTGGCGTGCAAAGCGATATCCAGAAAAAACGGTGAGCGACGACCCAGCCACCAACAACGCATCCGAACTGCGATACATTTCCCAGGCTGCTTCCACCGTCGCCCGAGGAACGCCTTCCCCGAAGAAAACCACGCGCGGCTTCAGGACACCGCCGCATTGAATGCAGTCTGCGACCGTGAAGTCCCGCACGAGCGATTCTGGGATGTCCGCGTCACCATCGGGAGCAAGTTCGTGCGCGCTCTTCAAGAACCCGGCGTTTAGATCCATGAGCCTCGAATGCAAGTCATCCCGTGATTCGAGCAGCCCACAAGAAAGGCACACGACCTCCTGTAGTGCTCCATGCAGTTCGACCACTTTTGTCGAGCCAGCACTCGTGTGCAAACGGTCGACGTTCTGGGTGATGACGCCATTCGCGAGACCGGTGGCCTCCATTTCCGCGCACGCCTCGTGAGCCCCACTGGGAAGGGCCGAGCGGAAACGAGGCCACCCGTACGTCGCGCGGGCCCAATACCGCCGGCGCCCCCCATCGTCGGCGACGAACTGCTGGAACTTGATCGGGTTTCGAGCCCTCTGTGCGGTGCCTTCGCCGCGGTAGTCGGGAATACCCGACTCCGTCGAACAGCCTGCGCCCGTGAGAAAGCAAAGGCGTCGTCCTCGCGCAGCAACCACCAACTGTTCGAGCTGCTTTTCCCACTCAGGAGCGGCATCAGGAACCCAGCGTTTGGTGTCGAGGGGCTTCACGGTCGGTCAGTATGTCTCGATCCCATCCGAATCGCACATCCGCGTCGCGACGCCTGCTGGAGCGGGCATGTGTTTTATTGCTCGACGCTTTCGCTGCCCTTGGGGGCATCTTCCGGGGAAAACGCTTTGTCACGGTCCAAGCGAAGCTGCAGCACGAGAGCGGGCGCATTCGAGTCGCCCGACGACGGCTGATCCGCGACGGCGCGAATCTTGTGCCCTGGTACTGAACAGCTCTTGTCCAAGATCTCGGCGACGTTTTTCGCTCGTTCGGTTGCCGTTTCCCAGTACTTACTGTCGTCGCTCTTGGCGCGAGTCGTTGCTTCCACCGTGAAGTCCTTGGCGCCCGTGATGCCGGTGACGGCCTTGCATAGGGTTCGCTTGGCGCTGGGACCGGAGGCGCTCGAGCCGGGCCGAAACATCGCACGCTCATCGAAGGTAAGTAAAATGCCCTCTGAGTCGCTCTTGATCTCGAGTAGCTTCGCTTTCACGAAGGGCGCCAGCTCGCGCTCCACTGTGGCTAGGACAGTCTGCAGGCGACCTTTGCGTTCCTTTTCCGTTGCCACACCGGAATCCACGAACTTCTGGAGAGCAGCACGGCTACCTTCGGTCTTCTCGAGCGTGGCGCGCTCGGCTTTGAGAGCCTGATCGAGTTCTGCCGACTTCTTGGCGAGCGCTTCGTGTTCGGTCACGAGCTTGTTGTGAGCGCTGCTCAAGGGGAAGTAGTACGCCGCGAAGGCAGTTGCGGCGACGATGAAGACGCCGCCCGCGACGAACCAACCGACGGGCTTTGGCTTTTTGACGAGCGCCTGCTCATCCGGATCCAAAAGGTCATCCATGCGGGTACAGTAACAATAAGATCCAGCGAAGACGCAAACAGCTGACGTACGTTCCTCGGATCGTTGGACAATCCGGCGCGTCGTGAGAACCTCAGCAGATAAATCCCGTCAAAGTAGAAAGCCGCGGTGGCTACAAAGATCCGAATCAAACGGACGGATCTCATTCGGCCCGGAGGCCGGAGCCCAATTCTCCTTGCCGAGGGCGGAAGTGAGGGCAAACATTTGGCCATGTCGATCGAAGTCAATCCGGACGCACCCTTCCACGTCACCCGCGACGGTATCGTGGTTGCGATCTCACTCGAGCAGCTCGACGCTGCATACCAGGACGATCACATCCAGGACGACACCCTCATCTGGCAGGAAGGGTTCACCGAGTGGATGCGCCTGGACATGCTGCTGCACAAGCTGGCCGAACAAGAAGAATCCGAAGCTACTTTCGATGCGGCACCGGTTCAGGAGGTCTCCGACGACATCTTCCACGTTCTCGTAGCACCGGAAGAGGTGAAGCAGATGTCCCTCGACCTGCTCGCGGATGCCTACCGTCTCGAGGTCATCGACGATGATACGCTGGTTTGGCAGGAAGGCTTTACCGAATGGCTCCCCATTTCGGCACTTCTGGGGCCCGAGGACGAGCACGTGAGTATCGCACCAAGTATGCCTCCGGCGTACAATGGGGGATATGCGCCCCCGATCTCGGTTCCCGCGCAAGAGGCACCGGCCTTTCACTTTAGTACGATGCCACAGGGCGATGACAGTCTGGCTCCGGCCGCGATGGACCTCGCCTCGCTCTATCCCGTGCAGCAGCCGAAGACATCACCGTGGTACGGTCGTTCGCTGGTTGCGCTCGGCGCCATGTGCGCGCTGTTCGTAAGCTACCGCGCCGGTGTTTTCGAGTCCGGGTCCGAGGGTCCGGAGGCTGGCTCGTTGCTCGCATCCCTGGAAGCGAAGGTGGGCGCGCCGGGCGTTGACACGACCCAGGGCATGGATCGTTGGCTTTCTGAACTCGACAAGAAGCACGGACTCAATTCACTCTCGGAAACGGAGCCCCTCAAGCCAGCTAGCTCAACGCCCGCAAGCAACCCTCCCTCCCCTCCCAGCGACGGCGAGAACACGGATGCAAGCGCAAAAACGGAGAAGCCCGTCGAAGAGAAGCCGGAAGAGAAAAAGGCGGAGGCAAAGCCCGAGGCGAAGAAGGAAAACTCGACAGCCGATGCGTTCTCCTCGAGCCTCAGTGGTACGCCCAAGAAGGCAGCCACTGTTGCTCCAGTTCGGCGTCCAGTGCGCTCGTCCAAGCCTTCCTCCGGGACTCCTTGGAAGGGTTCTCAGAAGGGCAGCGCGTACGACCCGATGAACGGCGCTCTCTGACTCTAGTGTAGTCATCGCCGCGGTCTTTTCGCGGATTCCGCACCGCGACGCCATCTCGATCGAGCTGACAGACGACGCGTCGGTGCGTATCGTGGCGCGGGTGGATGCCCCCTGGCTTTCCGTTTTGCCGCCGCTGATCGCCATTGGGCTGTCTCTTCTGACTCGCAAAGTAATCGTCGCCCTCGGCGTGGCGGTGATGCTGGGTGCGCTCTTGGTCGAGCGGCTGTCTCCGGTCGCTTCACTCGAGCGGCTGGGCATCTACGGGTTCCATGCGGTCAGTGCGCCGAGCCACTTGGGGATCCTCACCTTCAGCCTGCTGCTCGGCGGACTCATGGGCATGATGCAACACTCCGGGGAACAAGAGAGACTAGCAAAGCTTGCCGTACGATTTGCGACCACCAGGGTGCGCGGTCAGCTCGCCACCTGGTTCCTGGGCCTTTTGATCTTCTTCGACGACTACGTAAATACGCTCGTCGTCGGTTCGTCGATGCGGCCAATCTACGACCGGCTCCGCATCAGTCGTGAGAAACTCGCCTTCCTCGTCGACGCGACTTCGGCTCCCGTCGTCAGTTTGGCGCTCGTCTCATCGTGGATCGCGGTGGAAATCGGCTATATCAACGAACAATACGCGGCACTGGGCCTGACAACCGATGGACTGCTCGTCTTCATCCAGACACTTCCCTACCGATTCTATCCTTGGCTGATGCTCACCTTCGGACTGTCGGTGGCGTACTTTGGGCGCGACTTTGGGCCCATGCTTGCGGCGGAGCGAGGCGCCGCACAAATCGTGGAAACGTGTCCCGTATCGAGCACGGCTTTACCCAAGACATCTCTCGAGAACGCACCCGCGCCGGACTTTCGGAAACGTGATGGGTCAAGGCAGCTTCTTTCGGCCCTGCCCCTCCTGAGTCTTTTTCTCGTCGCGCTGGGCGGCATGTGGCTCGACGGATACTTGCTTGTTAGCGCCGAGGGAATCGAACCCGAGATGAGACAAGTGGTTGGTCGCTCGCGGTCCCACGTCGTTCTCGTCGTCGCGGCGCTCGTCGGAAACGTCGTCTCCGTCTTGATTGCCGTTTTCGGACGGAAAAGCTCGCTGCGGGCACTCGCCAACGACGCAGGCGGTGGCGCACGAAGAATGCTCCTTCCGTGCGGCATCCTGATCTCCGCATGGTCGCTATCGAACGTCTGTCGAGATCTGGAGACCGCGGACTATCTCGTCGGCCTACTCCGTGATGGGCTCACGCCGGGATTGCTCCCGGCGGCCGTCTTCTTGATCGCCGCGCTCACCAGCTTCGCCACGGGGACGTCTTGGGGCACAATGGCAATTCTCTTTCCCATCGTAGTACCGCTGGCCCATGGATTGTCCGCTGGGAACGAGGCGATTCTGTTGGGAAGCGTGTCATCGATCCTGGCTGGCTCCGTTTGGGGCGACCACTGCTCCCCGATCAGCGACACGACCATCATGAGTTCCCTCGCTTCTGGTTGCGATCACATCAGTCACGTGAAAACCCAGCTCCCTTATGCCTTGGTCGTCGGTGCGGTCAGCATCACCGTCGGCGATTTGCTCACCGGAGTGGGCCTACTCGCTCCCGGAGCAGCACTAGCGTTGGGAGCTCTGATTCTCGCTTGTATCGTACGATTCTACGGAACGCAGATTCACCCTCCTCCTAATCAAACATGAACAATCGACCTTTCGTTTTTCTACTTTTCTTCGCCCTCACTGCTTGCGGTGGTTCTTCGACGCGGACCAAACCTAAGTCCACCGCCGATTCACCCTCGAAAGCAGACTCGCCCGACAACGTCCTCGATGCTCGCAAGATTTCTTACGCCATGCGTGGAAACGAGGACGATTATCGCAAGTGCTTCATGCAATCGATCGGTAGTCGTGGGTACGTAACGCTCGAGTTTTCCGTCAACGAACGCGGAGAGGTGGAATCGGCCGACGTCGAGCAATCGAGCATTGGCAAGGAAGGCGTGAGCGCCTGTCTCATCCAGCGGATGAAGGAGCAGCGCTTCGGCGAGCAAAGCGAAAGGGGGCGCGGGAGGTGGACTTTCGTATTCAATTTGACCGACCCGATCAGCGAAAAGGAGCGAAAGGAAATGCTCGAGGAAGCCGACAAGAGAAACGAAAGCAGCTTTCAATTGTTGCCCGAGAGCCAGGGCACGATTGATGCTGGGCGCGTCGACGAGATCGTTCAAGTGAACTACCCGCTCTACGCTCACTGCTACCGCGACTCGATCAGGCGCCGAGGCGAATCCCGGGGGCTTTTACGTCTACGACTTCAGATCGACGAGAGCGGTCGACTCGTCCACGTGGACGACGCGGGATCGGTTCTTCCCGATCCCTACGCCGTCGATTGCATGGCCGAAGCGTTCTTTTCGATGGAATTCCCCAAACCCACGGGAGGCCCTGTATCCATCAGGTACGGGGTGGACTTCGAATAGGATCGGCCGAGATAGGTGAGGCCCGCGTCACTTTAACGTACAGACATTCTGAACACAGCGGGCTTCGTTCGGCTTCTCGTCGCAGCCACAGACCAGCCCGTGATACTTGCGGCACTCCTCGCGTCGGCGATTGTCGTAGTGATCCTCATAGCCGCGAGACACCGCGACGAACTCACAACAACCAGGGCAGGAGGTGTTCACCACGATGCAGTGGCTATCCTCCGTACAGCTCTTCATGCACGGAGGCGGCGTAGCGACGCTCCCGTCCCCCTCCATCACAATAGGATCGGCAAGGCATGCCTCGGCCGGAGGTGGAACGTCCTGCGCGCCGCCGCCACAAGCCCAGAGGCCCAGAACGAAAATCGACACCGGGTTGAGCAGGAGGTATTTCATCTGGGCACGCGACCTAACACGACCGTGCCCTGTTCACTGCTACCGTGATGTCACCCCGTCGCTCGAAAGGTGTCACTTTGCATGATGATGTTGGCGTCCATGAAAATTTCCAGGCTCTTCATCGCCGGTGGACTCTCGTGGTCCCTCATGTGTGGGTGCCAGCCGACAGCGCCGACGGTAAACCCGGCGCTCGACGTGGAGGTCCCGCCCCCGACTACAGAGCCTCCACTCGAACCGGCGCCTGCCCAAACGCCGACGTCCATCGACCGGAGCGAATGCGGTTTACCCTCCGACATCAGAGAGCCGCACTGGCCCAGGCGCCTCGGCCCCACATCGACATCCGAGCCCGAAGCTTTTCAGGAAGGAGGTTTCACGATCGCGGTGTTACCCGACACGCAATATTACGCCAGCTGTCGTGAACGGCATTTTCCAGAGCAGGGCACCTGGCTCGCGTCGCAAGTCGAGCCCCGAAACATCATCGCAACGCTTCATCTCGGGGACCTCACGGAGCACAATACGCCGGCGGAATGGGACTACGTCTCCAGCGCGCTACGTCCCCTTTACGACAAGGTCCCACTAATCCTGGCAACCGGCAATCACGACTACGGGATCGACGGAACGGCCGACACGCGCTCGACGCTATTTCAGCACTACTTCGGCACCCCGAAAAGCAAGACGGCGCCGATCGTCGCGGAGACGATGAAGGAGGGCGACGTCGAAAACGCGTACTACCGGCTCAACCTAGGCGATGTGACGCTGGGCATCCTCGTCTTGGAGTGGAGCCCAACGGATGCGGCAGTGAAGTGGGCGAAAAAGGCTATCTCGGTCTACGAGACAGATCGGAAGATCTTCGTCACCCACGCTTATCTGTTTCACGACGGCTCTCGCTACGACTTCGCTGCGAAGGGCTCTGAGCAGCCCTGGAATCCGCTCACCTACGGAACGGCAAAGGTCGACCCCAAGCAGCCATACTCCAAGGAAAACGCCGCACCTGTTGGCGCGCACGACGGCGAAATGCTCTGGAATGAACTTCTGAAAGACCTTCCAGGGTTGTTCCTCACTTTGAACGGACACGTACTCGGCGATGGCGCCGGGGTGTTGACGAGCATCGGGCATGGCGGTGCCCTGGTTCATCAGGTGCTCACGAATTTTCAGATGCTGGACGAAGGTGGGCTGGGCTATCTCCGTTTAATCGAAGTCTCTCCCGATGGCGCCCGCATGAAGATGAAGACTTATTCGGCGTCGCTCCAGAAGTTCGCGCTCGCGAACGATCAGGACTTCGAGCTCCCGATCTCTCCACCGCTGTTCTGAACTCACCTCAAAGTGGGAGCACGGGAGCGGAGGCTCCCCGAGGCGGAGCAACTCCGATCATCCTAGCCACCGTCGGCACTAGGCTTCGGATGTCGACCGGCGCGTCCACGAGGCCACGGGGCGCGCCCGTTCCCACGATCACGAGGGGGACGTGCGTGTCGTACTCCCAGGGGCTACCGTGCGTGGCACCGAGACTCTCCGACTGCAGGAACAGCGCACGGCGTTGCGGAACTACATAAATGTCTCCGGAACGCTCCGGATTCAGCGAAGCGAAAAGCCGCTTGCCGAGAGAACTCCCGTCCGGAACAACGTGCAGCGGGTGCGCGACGAACACACCAGGGAACCGTGAGATTACCTCGGCGACTTCTTCACGCACGCGGTGGAGATCGATACCGAGCTCAGCGATGCGTGGACGGTTGAGATAGACGTAAGGGGAAGCTACCTGAAGCAGGAACTCAACCGGATAGGCGCGCGCCAAAAGCGCCTTTCGGACCTCTTCCTCGAGCGCAGCCTCGGTGAGTCGCCGCCCGTGCTGGCCCCGCGCGGCGAGGAACTCTGCGGACTCGGAGCCGCCATGGTCAGCGCTGAGCACGACGACCACGTCGTCCATGGGAACCAGTCGAAACAATTTCTCGAAGAAGGTCCCGAGATGGTCATTCAACCGAATGAGCTGATCCTCGAGCTCCCGACTCTCGGGACCGTATTGATGACCAATCTTGTCCGTTGAGGATAGACTGATGGCCAGCAAGTCCACCACCTCGTCCTCCCCTAGTCGCTCTCCTTCGATGGCATCAAGCGCCAAATCGAGCACGGCGATGTCCCCGAACGGCGAATTTGCCAGTGCACCTGCTGGCGCCGCGTCAGGCGATAGATCGTGGGGAAACTCGGCCCCCCATTCCTGGGGTGCGTATGCCGAACGGCCTTGTTCGTTCAGGTACGAGGCTTCTGGGCGGCTCAGCTGCCAACCCTCCGAAAGATACGCCTCCATGGGATGCTCCCTGTGAGCCTCCTGGAGCCACCCCGGCGCTTCTTCTGCGTAATAAGTAGAAGTGACGAAACCACCCGGTCCAAGCCAGTAGGCGAGTCCTCGCTGACCCCCTGGCAAAATGGCTCCTCGATCCTTTACCGAGATGGAAACCACACGCGCCCGTTGGTCGGTGTGGTCTCTGAGTGCGTCGCCGATCGTGGGCACGAGCAGCTTCCTCGGGGACTTACCCGCCTCCCCTTCGACAGCCGGTCCCACGAGGCGAGTTTCGTCGTCCGAGACAGACGAGACCTCCGTTCCGTCGGAGAGTACCCACTCGTTGGCAATGATGCCGTGTTCCCGCGGCGAAACGCCCGTGAACAAGGTCGCGTGCCCCGGGGCGGTCTCCGTGATGGCATGCCCAAAGTGAGCCTGGGAAAACACCCTGCCGTTGTCGAGAAGCCAAGCAAACCCGCCTCTCTCGAAGTGTCGTCGGTATCTCCGAAAGTAGTCTCCTCGCATCTGGTCGACGGTCAGCCACACAACCAAGCGAGGGCGTCCATTTTTCGAGTCGGCCAACGATACCCGTGGCTGGACGCTTGCCGCCTCGACCTCCCTCGAGCGCGGCGCGCAAGCCAACACGGCGCTAAGTAGGACGAAATAGCTAATGTAACGACGATCGAGACGCATGGTAGAGGAGCACTAGAAGCGATTGGTGACGCGCCAGGGACAAGGGGCCGACGGGTGTGTGAACGAGCACACCACAAAGCCGAATACTTGGCACAATTCCGCATTCGAAACTTGCTCGTAGCGTCATACGGCTCGCTCAAACTCGCCCCCGATGAGCCCGAGGCGACCTCCCTTCGGACTTTTGACCCAGCTCGCGCCTCTGAATCGGCGCCGGGCCCTCGTCGCCCTCGGTGCCGGCCTCCTCAGTTGCCAATACTCCAAGAGTCCCTCGGAGCGAACGACCTTCGAACAAGGAAGGAGCCACGACAAACCCGATCCGCTCGTCATCTTGGTCGCTATTGACGGCGCCAGATGGCAGGACATCTACTACGGTCCCTCCCGCAAGGGGGCCGCCGTCGCGAGCTGTCGCACCGAACTCATCCCGCACCTGGTCGAGATGGAGCGCCATGGGCTGTCGTGGGGGGCACCCGGGGGGGGCGACTTCTTCGCCTCGGGACCCAATTTCGTGTCGCTGCCGGGCTACATGGAGATGCTCTCGGGGACGTCGGCGACTTCGTGCACTGAGAACGATTGCAAACGAATGACGCGTCACACGCTTCTCGACGACTTCGGCCGTCTCGATCCCGGAGACCCGTGTCGTGCCGGCGCATTCTCTTCGTGGCAGAAAATCGAGGTCGCGGCTTCCCATCAGAGACATGGGGTGGTGTCGACCGGACGCTTCGGAGGCTTCCGCCACGACGTGCTCGAGTCACTTCCACGCTGCAAGGAAGCGCTCTTCGAGGGACGATCCGAACGGAACGGCAACGGGAACACACGAAGCGATTTTCATACCGCGCGCCTGGCCCGCGCCTTTCTGCACGAGGCCGATCCCAACTTCCTCTTCGTGAGTCTTGGAGAATCGGACGAACACGCGCACCAGGGAAACTACCCGGAATATCTCCGAGCCATCCAATTCTCTGACGCATTCATCGGGAAGCTGCGAAACGACCTTCGCCATCAAGAAGCCCAAGGTCGTGACACTCTTCTAATCGTCACCACCGACCACGGGCGCGCCAAGAACTTCAACGATCACGGTAGACGCCACCCTGAATCGGCGCGAGCATTTCTGTTCGCAGAGGGAAGTCGGGTAGCACCACTAGGGAGGATCCACGGGGGCACGGCCTATCTCCGCGACATTGCTCCAACCGTGCGAGCCGCGAGCGGACTCGCTCCTCGAGGCGGCCCCGGATGCGGCCGTGTCTTGAGCGAGATCTTGGTCTAGTCGCCGCCACGCGTCCCTGGCGCGTGAGAAGTATCGCCGCTTTCACCCAAGCGTCTCACGAACGTCAAGCGGGGCACCTATTCGTCACGGGGTGGCGCGAAAGCGCCACGTGGCTGGAGCACCCTTTGCGTGTCTCCGGGTGCCGGAAACACGATGACCACCCCGTCAACTACCGCTCAATCTCTCGCGCGAGGTTCCGCATGGATCACGCTCGGCGAAATCATCAGTGCTCTATCGGGCCTTGCCATCACAGTGGTTTCGGCCCGCATGCTCGCCCCCGAGGCCTTCGGACTCGTCGGCATAGCGCTGCTGGTCATCTCCACACTCACTTCGCTGAGCCGGACCGGGTTCGACAGGGCCCTCGTGCAGCGGCCGGACGCGGACAGCTATCTGAACGTGACATTCACCGTTCAAATTCTCAGGGGCTCTCTCCTCGCCCTCACGATTCTGTGTCTCGGCTACCCGGCGGCGCTGTTCTACGACAAGCCCGTGCTCTTCCCGATTTTCTCGGCAATGAGCGTCGGTGTCCTGTGTGGAGCGTTTCGCAATCCGGCCACCGTCTATTTTCAGCGAACACTCGACTTTCGCATGATGGTGCTGTTTGGCACGCTCAAGGCGCTATCCAAGATGGTGCTGGTACTCGCTTTGCTCGTGACGTTGAAGAACGTGTGGGCGCTGGTGATCGGACACGCAGCAGGGACGGCCCTCGACACTCTCTTGAGCT
This sequence comes from uncultured Polyangiaceae bacterium, assembly GCA_965652275.1. Classification (GTDB taxonomy): domain Bacteria; phylum Myxococcota_A; class Polyangia; order Polyangiales; family Polyangiaceae; genus NIC37A-2. Next base: position 380,800 of record CBFGUR010000001.1, read on the forward strand.
ATCTCCTGCAGAAAAAGCGGGCCCGCCTCGAATGGGATCGAGCAAAGGCAAAAGAGCTCTATCACTTCGGGAAATGGCTCACCGGCATGAGCGTACTCGGACTGCTCGTAACCAAGGGTGACGACATCTTCATCAGCAAGTACCTGGGAGTCGCCGCGCTTGGACTCTACGGCTTTGCCTACGAGATCGCCAACCTCCCGGCGACCAACGTCACCCATGTCGTCGGTCGGGTGAGTTTTCCCACCTACGCGCGCCTTTACGAGAAAAAGGACATGATGGAGCTCCGGCGCGCCTTCTTCAACGTGATGAAGGCCACCGTTCTTATCACGGGACCGCTCAGCGCGTTCCTCTTCGTCAACATCGACGGCATCGTCGCGCACATCGTAGGGCACAAGTGGCAGCCCATCATCCCCTTGGTTCGAGTTCTGGTCCTGGCGGGCTTCGTGCGATCGATTGCAGCTTTGGCGGCCGCACTCTTCCAAGGAGCCGGGCGACCGCACCTGGACTTCTTCATGAATCTCCCGCGCGTCTTCTTGTTGGTATTCTTGATCTGGCCCATGTGTGCGTACTTCGGACTCCAGGGAGCCGCGTGGCTCACTTTCGTCGCGGTCTGTTCGTGCATGCCGACATGGCTGTACGGCCTCAGGAACATCGCCGGGATCACTGGGACAGACCTTCTTCGCGAGAATGCATTGGGCGCGGCAACCACAGCAGTCGTCATTCTGTGTTTCGTGGTGGCGAAACGACTCGTTCCTCCTGTCTCACTCGTCGCTTTCGTTCTGCAGCTGACGCTTGCCTTTGGACTCATGGGGGGGACCATGTGGATCCTGCAACGCGGGACTCGTTTGAGACTCTTCGACGAGTTTCGTGCCTTGCATCAGGCGCTCAGAAAGCGTCCGGCCTAGAGAGCCATGAGTCTGCGTCGAGGAGCCTGCCCCCCAAGCTCTTGCGATGCCGCGGCCGCTAAACCCCGGTCCACGCGCTTCGCGTCGCTCTGCGGCGCGCCACGATACATCAGCATTTTGCATGATTTATTACCAACCCATCAGCAATTTGCATGATTTTGCATCTCTGCACGCGCGCGACCGGTCCTCTACGCGCGGACCAGCTCGACAAGGCGATCACGGCGCCGCCTCGAAGAAGCGATGAAACGGGTCTTCGTAGTCTCGGTGGGTGGAAATCACATCCAGTCCGGCTCGACCTATCGTCGAGACGATGGTCGCCAGCTGAAACCCCCTCTTTCCGATTTCCCAGTAGTGCTGTCCATCGAACTCGTGGGTCTCGCTCCGATACAAAGGAATGTCGCGAACCACGTCGAAGACGTGTTTACGAAACTTGTACCCGAGACGGAGGCAGAAATACGGAGTCACATCGGGCAATGAGATCAGCACCCGACGTCGGGCCACCCGCCTGAGCTGCTCGAGCGCTGGCACGAACTGCTCCCAAGGGAGGTGCTCGAGAGTCTCGAAGCAACAGACGACGTCGAACGCGCCATCGGTGAAAGGAAGGTCTAGAACCGACGCAACGGTGTCGGGCCCCAAGCGCTCGTCGTAGTCCACGGTATGCGTGTCGAATCCCTTGTCTCGCAGGTACCGCTTCACGAATCCATTTCCGATACCTACCTCGAGAAGGTTCTCCGGGGCGACTCGACGAATCTGCTCGATTTGGTTGAAGTAGCTCAGGAAGCGTCGACGATGATCGTACGACTTCTGATAGTGATCGGGAGAAACTTGGAATGTCGGTTCAGGCATGAGTCGAGAAGGCTGACTTCAGTCGGCGGCTGTATTTCGCCGCCGATCGAAGGACCATTTTTTGGGTTTTTCAGGGCAAGACGGAGACGCTGTGCATCTTTTGCAGCAAGAAGTCGCCGGGCCTCAGCGTCTCCGGGAAGCATGGACACATCTTCGGTCTCGGCTCTGCGGGCTAGAGCACGAACCGCGTAACACACGTTTCCGTGTTCGCTCTCGACTGCGCAGACCCGACATTTGACAATGTCGAGTCCGGCGCGCCTCAAAGCAACCTCGAGCGAACTCGGGCAGAAGAAGTTCACGTGAGTGACGGGCTCCTTCAGCTGCGGGGGGCCGCCAAGGATCTCCAGCGGCACTTCGACAATCAAGATCCCTGCGGGAGCGAGGTGACTGCGAAGCACACGCGCGGTGTTCGTCGGATCGGCGAGGTGCTCGAAGACATGCGAAGCAATGATGGTTCCGAATCGTTGTTCTGGATGAAGTTCGTCCAGACTGCTGCCCAGCCGCGCAATGTGAGGAACCGTCTCGCGCACGTGATCCACGACGCCGCAGTCGAGCCCTTCCGCCGCAAACCGACAGAGGAGCGCCCCCGTCCCACCACCAAAGTCTAAGACAGGCCCTGCGGTCCTGCCCCCAGCAAAGCAAAACAAATCGGCGGATCGGCGCCGATCGAGCGATGAGACGCAGGGGCTCTGCGCCGGTTTCGGGGCAACCCGCGTCAAGAATCGGTACTTGTCGTCGATTTCGGTGGAGGTGGGGCGGGGATGAAAGCCGACAAACCCACAAGACCGACAGAGCTGAACGAAGATCCGGATCTCGTCGTGCCCGTGCGCCCATATTTCGAAAAGCACGCGCATGCGAAGCGCGCGAAACTCATCCTCGGCTTGCGCATGCCGATGGAAGGTCTTGCTCGAGATGGTTTCCCAGTTGCGTCGGTTGCAACAGGGGCAAGCAGGCTTCAGATCCACTCCCGGCTTGTGCCACAGCTCTTTGACGAAACGGTGAAGACGTCTTCACAGGAGAGTCACCTTTGGCCCTCGGGTCCATGATAGAGGCTCTCGTCATCAACGAAGGAGCCCAAAGCGGTGCAATCCGAGCTCTGGGGTATCACGACCCTATTCAACCCGGGACAAACGACCTCCCGAATCGAAAACTACCGTAGATTTCGCAAGAAGACCCACCGCCAGGGACTGCCTTTGGTTACGGTGGAGCTCGCCTTCGAGGACGCCGAGTTTGAGCTCCGGCCCAAGAAGGACGCCGAAGTCCTACTGCAGCTCCGGTCGAGCTCCGTGCTCTGGCAGAAGGAGCGACTTTTGAACCTCGGCCTCGCGGAGCTTCCCCCGAAATGCAAGAAGGTCGTTTGGCCGGATGCCGACATCGTCTTCGACGACCGGAGTTGGGTCAAACGCACTCGAAAATTGCTCGACGAGTTCGTCGTAATTCAGCCTTTCTCCGAATGCGTTCTTCTCCCCCAGGGTGCCAAGCCCCGCCAATACCCCAAGAAAGAAGTCGGCAAGAGCATCAAGCTGGGAACCGAAGAGGGTTCCTACGACCGCTCGGTGTGCTACCGCATGGCCCGGGACGAACCCAAGTTTTCGGGCGCCACGGGGTTCGCCTGGGCTGCACGACGCTCGCTTCTGGATGAGGTGGGGTTCTACGATCGCTGCATCATCGGCGGCGCCGACCGGGAGATGGCGCTCGCCTTTCACTTCCCTCCCGGGGGCATCCCTGCAGAGCGGCGGCGCATCACGCATCCCTCACTGCTGGATGACATCGGACGATGGCACGAAAAGGTACACGCGCTGGTGGACGGAAGGGTCGGATTTCGACCGGGACTTATCCATCACCTGTGGCATGGGGACAAGAAACGACGGGGATACCTCGATCGACATGCCATTTTGGCCGCACACGACTTCGATCCGAATCGTGACATCTTCATCGATGGGCAGGGATGCTGGGAGCTCTCGCCCAACACCGGCGCGCTCGCTCGAGCGATTGGAGATTACTTCGAGTCGCGGGAAGAAGGAGACGGGGCGTCGTCTCGCTGAGCTCAAGAAGCGGCTTTTCGCAGCGAAAAGTTGTCGAGAGAACGGAGCTTCCGCGCCTCTGGGTTCATCACACTGGGCTCGCGTCCGTGGAAGATGAGAGGTGGGTAGCACTGGAAGACGTCCGCACGCTGAAAAAGCCGACGCGTCAGCTGACGGCCCACCCCGCTCGACAGATTCGGGTCGCTGTGCCAGCGCGACTGGTGGATGGGTATTAGACGGAAGTCGAGCGCAGCGAGCACCTCACGCCCGACGAGGTAACCGTTCAGGTCGAACCATTGAGTGCGGCGGACGGGAAGCGTCGGGTGGCTTTCGCGGCGAAACTCTATCCACCGTCCGTCCTCTTCGTCGTCGTCCGATGCGTAGAGGTTGAGAACGATGGGGCGCCCGCCAGGCATCTCCCCGCTCAAGGATTCCAGCAAGTCATACGACGATCTTACGAGTTGTTCGTCGAAGACCAGATCGTCCTGTAAGAACAAGATCCGCTCGGCGGAGCTCTTCTGAGCGTAGGAAAACGCGACCTGATAGGTGATGAAGTAGCCTCGCTTTCCTAGACGAGCGAGGGAGCGGACCCATCGAAATCCCCCTGGGAAGTCGTCCTTCATCTCGTAAGCTGGACGATAGTCTGAATCGGTCACGTCCTCGAGGATCAAGATTGAGGCACGATGGAGCATGTGGGCGCGCTCCAGGCTCGCTCGGAGGCACTCGAGCACCTGGCAGAGCTGCCGGGGACGGTCGCACGTAGTAATCACGACGAGAAGGTCTCCGCGCAGCCCGTCGAGCGAAATCTGCAGTTCGGTACCTTGTCGTTCGAGATCGACCTCGACGAACCGAGACAAACACTCGAGCTGTTGCCTCGGTGGTCGATTGAACTGCTCGCGGACGAAGTTCAGCGAACGCGCCGGCCACGCGAAGATACCCTTCATGAGTGGCTCGTAGCTGGGAAAGAAGACGAAGACTCGTCGGCCCGATGAATATTTCATGACGGAACGAGGACTGCTTCTCACCCCCGTCACAATGTGCCTTCTTTGACATCTGTCGTCATAGAGCTTTTCCAAATCTTCGCCATCCACGCGCCATATCGCCACTATCGATCTCTAGCCTGCCTTCATGGCGACGCGCTTACCGCAACAGCAAAGTATCCCGGCACACTTTCACTTCATCTGGTACGGTCGAAACGTCCCAGATTTCGCGCGCGTCGCCATCGTCTCCGCTCTCGACCAAAACCCCGGGGCCAAAGCGACTCTTTGGCATGGTGACGAACTCGACGGACGGGCTCAGCTGTTTCAGCTCCGAGCACGAGGAGTGACCCTGCGTCTCATCGATCCGGACGGCCTCTTCGACGCGCTCGAACAACGCGACGCAGGTCTGCCAGTCGAGCAGCTCCGTCAGATCTACGAGGAGCTTTCCTCACCCGCCGCCCGAGCGAACGTCGTCCGAATGGTCGTCCTCTATCTCCATGGGGGGATCTACCTGGACACGGACACTCTGACACTGAAAGACTTCGGTCCCCTGAGAAAGCTCGGGGCGTTTTGTGGCGAAGAACCGACCCTGTGGCCCGCCGGTACGGCGCTCCTCAACCCGAAGTCCTTGCTGATGAGCGAAGTTCGACGCGTTTGCTCCCTTCTGCCGCATGGCTTTCGGATTCAGAAACGCCTCATGGGAAGCTACACGATGGCCGCGAACAATGCGGTCGTGGGCGCACGAGAAAACCATCCTTTCGTGGCTGCAATGCTTCGGGGCGCGACGAAGCTTTCCACGTCGGAACGCACTCGTCGCTACCGACTCGGAACGCATCTCCTTCAGAAAACACTAGACAGCTACGTGTCGGCCTCGGGGCGCCCCGAGGATTCGATCACGGTACTTTCAGCGGAGCATTTCTATCCTCTCGGCCCAGAGATCTCCAGCCACTACTTCCATCGATACGACGACGCTCGATCGGTCACGCAGGAGATCCTCGGCGAGGAGACCTACGCCATTCACTGGTACGCTTCTGTGTCCGATCTGACGTCTCGGGACGCTCACTACATTCGCAAGACAGCCGACCGGTCCGTGTACTCGTCGCTGTGCCGACCCCACATCGTCGGCCGCCATTCGCTTCCGCACGCCGCACCCGCCATATCGCCCGCCTGAACCCGCCTGTCGACGGGCGCTCGTTTCTTTCATTCTGGCCCGCGCCCCCTCCAGGGCTGGGTGGACATCGCTTTACGCAAGAGCGCTAGGCACACTCCAATCTATATCGTCGCATGAGCCGCGCGCAGCAGATGCTCCTCGAGGACGGCGTTTTGGCGCACCGAATCATAGCGCTCGTGAACGAGCACACGGGCGCGCTCTCCCATCGTCCTCGCTAGGTCCGGGCTACTCAAGAGCTCCTCCAGGCGTTCGGCAATGGCGGTCACATCGCGTTCCGGGACGAGAAATCCATTTTGACCTTCGTCGATGATCTCCGGGAGCCCGCCGTGTCGAGTGACGACAGCGGGTAGTCCCACGGCGCCCGCCTCCTTGACGACGATCACCCCCGACTCCCGGTCGCCCGTGGTCGTCGTGAAAGATGGCGTGAGAAGAACGGTGGCGCGGCGCATTTCTTGGATCACGTCGTCGCTTGGCAGCGCGCCACAGAACGTCACGCGAGAGGAGACTCCGAGGCTCGCTGCATGCGCCTCGAGTTCCTCTCGAATCGGCCCGTCACCAATCAGCCGAAGGTGAGCTTCTGGGCGTCGAGGGATGAGCTGCGCAAGTGCGGAAATTCCGTCGAACATACCCTTTTTTTCCACGAGACGGCCCACCATGAGAACACGCCCCGGCACTCGCTGTCGGGCGGGCCCAGGAGTGAAGCGGGCCACGTCCACGCCAAGGTGATGGAGCTGCAACTTCCGCTCGGAAACCCCGTGTCCAGCCATGAGCTCGACGAGTTCGGTAGACGCACACAAGAAGACAGAGACATAGTCGAACAGCTCTGCCGAAGTACGCTGATAACGCCTGTAGCGTGGATGCTCCCGGTTCTGAGGCTCGAGCCCCCCTACGTCGTGTCCATGCATACTCACCACGAGGGGTATGCCGAGCGCCCGCGCGAAGGGCAGGATGCGGGTTCCGTTGGGACCAAAGTGGGCGTGCACAAGTCGTGCGCCGTGGTCTTTGAGCGCCCGGGTCACCGTGGGAGCCACCCCCCATTGGTAGAAGCCAAGCGTTTCGAGTCGACCGAGGTGAACGACATCATCATACGGAAAACGATCGGCGAATGCGGTCCGCTCCCGGGCAATCACGCGGGCCCGAACCCGCCTCTGGTGAACGAGCTGGTCGTAGATGAAAGTTTCGCTGGCGGGCAGCCACTCCCCTACACACAGGGCGATGCGAAGGGGATCGGAGGTCGGCGCGGTCGTCACGGGCGAGTCCGCTTGTGCACGAAGCGTGTGACGAGGTCGTGACGGCGAGCAGACGGATTGGAGAATCGTCAGGGGGTCGCGGGTTGGGCGAAGAACACGAAGTCTAAGCCCGCACCTGCCCGAGTTCGTCCGAAAGTTCGCCCACGGGCTCCGAGCGAACCGGCGAAAGTCGACTGCCCGGCCCCACCCACATCGTATGTCCCCGCCAGCTTACCGTACGTTTGACGGCGCTCACACACCACATGAACAGCACCAATATGTCCTTGATTGGGATGAGGGCCGCCGTCCGAAGACTCGCCTTTTGGCTGAGACAGATGTACGCGGCGAGATCCATACTCCACTTGAGAGTCTGAGTCGCGCAAGCAAGCAAGAGCGCACGTTGTTCGAGCATTGGCATCGACGCGAGCAAGAACGGCGTCGGGTTGGCCGACAACTCGAGAAAGAACGACCGCGGGGCGATTCGACGACGCATTTGGCCCCACCTGATGTGTCGATTCAAGAACCCGCGGAGCGAACCTTTGCCGGTCACGACGGGCAAGCGGTAGGGCGCCAGCGCAACCTTGCGTCCGGACCGATGGAGCTCCGCACCCATGATGTAGTCCTCGGCCAAGATATCCTGCATCCGTGCAAGTGCTCCTTCGCCCAGCAGGTACGATTTTCTCATGAGCATCGACTTTCCTATGACGCAGGGATGGTTGAATCGCTGCGCGAAGGAGATAGCGGCAGCTACCCAGCCGCCCAATTGTAGTTCTTCCAGTCGGGCTCCAAACCCTTCGCCCGCACATCCAGAAAGCACCGTGTGCACCAAATCGGCCTGCTCGTTCATCTGCACGGCTTGCATGGTCGCCAAATAGTCGGGCGCGGGACGAACATTGGAATCAGAGATGAGGATCCACTCGCGCGACGCAAACTCGATCATCCGACGAAGGATACGAACCTTGGGGTTCGCGCCGGTCCGTGGTGCCCCGCCGCCTACGACCAGAAGTCTCCGGTTCGGGAACTCGCTGATGAGGCGTCGGGCGACTTGAAGCGCCGGGTCGAAGGGATCCTCAGCCCCGAAGATGACCTCGAAGTCCGGGTGTTCCTGTTCGATGATCGCGCGAAGATTCTCGTAAAGGCCCGGATCTACCCCCCGAAGGGGCTTGAGGATGGTGACTGGCGGCAGTCGATCCGGACTGACCTCCGGTCGTCGACCGCCGAGGCGAAGCAAAACGCTTTGGTAGGCCACGGCCAACGTCAATGCGGAGACGATGCCGACGGTAAGCAATCCCAAGGCAATGAGTTCCATCTTCTTCCCTCAAAATCCCGCGTGGACTTCGTATGACCCACGGCGTGTGTCCAAGCTGAGGAAGCTGATTTCGCCTTCGGCGCAGCTCCCGCTATTCAAGAAAAGGCAACGCCCATCCTCGGCCTTAGCGGGGACATGGGTATGACCCGTGACGACGATGTCGGCCGCGCGACGCGTTGCCTCAGAGAGGGCCCAACTTCGAACGAGACAGCGCTCGCCCTCACCCACGCGACCCCTCTCCATTTCGGAGAAATACGTGTAGGCCAGGTTCAGCCCCAACCGGCGGAGCCAAGCACCGGCCCAAACCCCGAGCTCGGAAATGGACTTTCTAGCATGGCAAATCCCGTCACCCTGATGTCCGTGACTGAAAAGAATGCGGACACCGTCCACGGTCATCGCAACCTCCTCGGGCGCGCGGTTGACCTGCGCCGCAACTAGGTCGTGATTACCGTGAACATAGGAGTACTTGGGCTTCTGGAAGCGCTCGAAGATCTCACGATGGCGTACCTGCGCGGCGCGAAGCTCCGCCATTTGGCCGCCCCACGAACGCGCCGTCAGCGTCTCCCAGATGTCACCGAGCAGAACGATCCGTTCGAAATTGGATTCGAGGAATGCGAGGAACTTCAAGAACTCGGCGTCATCGTGCCCGAAGAGATCGGTCTTCTCGCTTGCCCCCAGGTGGAGATCGGAAATCACTGCGATGCGCATGACTCCACTCCACGGCTGTTTCGTCTTGGAAATCGGGGATCCCCAAGAAAAAAGCGGGCACAGAGCCCGCCTTGTTCGATCGTTATGACGCCCGCACCAAACGGGATGCCTAGCTCCGCGAGTTCCCGAACTCGGTCGGCGGGGCGGCGCTGCTTCTGTTGCAGCTTCGCCTGGATTTCTTCATCTAGCTTCATCTTTTGAGGCTGAAGATGAAGGCAAGAGATGACGAGCTCGTGCGACCTCGGAAACGACTGGGAAACTACGAATCTCCATTCATCAACGCGCGGTGGCGGGCTCGTGACACGAATTGTCAAAAACGACGGCGAGCACTTTTTTCAAGCAGAACGCCGGTCTTCGGAAACGGGTCCAGGCTCCTCCAGAAGTCGTTCGAGAGCCTGTTTACCCAGCACCTCCTCGACGATGCGATAAAGTCCGAACTTCGGCATTCTCATGTATCCGGTCCAGGCGGCTCCGGCGAACGTCCCGTCCTTGACCATCTCCCAGAACCATTCGCCCGTGTGCCGGAGGTCCATTTGGCGGATCCCGGCACCGGAGTTGATTGCCCAAGTCCGGTTGTAGCGTTCGTGGCTCCCGACAGGTGACGAGAAGAGCAAGGGAATGCCCAAGGCGCCGAAGAATGTCAGCTCGCTCGGTTTGGTCCAGAGAATATCGGTGATCGTCAAGAGCTCGTTGAACGCGCGAAAATAGGCGTCGTGGGACTGCTCGATGAGAATTTCGACACGACCTTGCGCATGCTCTTCAGCGAGATTGCATGCTTGAATCACCCGGGTGAAGTCATCTGCGACCTCCTGCCTGAGGCCCGCTACGAGGGTGAGCTTGAGCTTTCCTCGGCGAAGCGAATGCGACAGACTCGGCAGAAACTCAGCCACCAACTCCGATTGCGCCCCGGCTCCCCCCACCGCAAAAACCAGGTGAGGAGGCACGCGCTCTCCCGT
>CBFGUR010000002.1:0-310218 GCA_965652275.1 uncultured Polyangiaceae bacterium
CCTCCGGGATGTCTCGGGCGGCCTCCGGGATGTCTCGGGCGGCCTCCGGGATGTCCGGGGTGGCCTCCGGGATGTCTCGGGTGGCTATTTTTGGCTACTTCCGTCACGCGCCCCACCCGGCCGGCAGTTCAAAATTCGCAGTCGAACTCGACCTCGCCCGTGACGCCGACCTGGTAGGCGCTCACGCGCCGCTCGAAGAAGTTCGCCACCTCCTGCACATCCTGGAGATCCATGAAAGATAGCGGGTTCTTCGTCCCGAACCGGGGTGCGATGTCGAGGCGCCGGAGGCGCTGGTCGGCGACGTATTCGAGGTACTGACGCATCTGGCCGAGACTGAGGCCTGACACGCCGCCACCGAGGAGATCCTCGGCAAACTGGGTCTCGCACTCTACCGCTTCCACCATCATCTGGGTGATGCGCGCGTCGAGCTCGTCGTCGAAGAGATCCGGCTCCTCCTTTCGAATCGTGTCCACTACGTCGAAGGCGAACTCCATGTGACAGCTCTCGTCGCGAAAGACCCAATTCGTCCCCCCCGCGAGCCCATGGAGCAACCCCTTCGAACGAAGAAAGTACACATAGGCGAACGCCCCGAAGAAGAAGAGCCCTTCGATGCATGCCGCGAAACAGATCAAGTTGAGGACGAAGCTCCGCCTGTCTTCGGTGGATTCGAGCCGCTCGATCTCGTCGATACTGTCCATCCACTTGAAGCAAAACTCGGCCTTTTTCTTGATGCTCGGGATGTTGTCCACCGCGGCAAAAGCAGCTGCGCGCTCTTCGTGATTCGGCACGTAGGTGTCGAGCAGCGTCAGATAAAACTGCACGTGAAGCGCCTCTTCGTAGAGCTGACGCGACAAGTAGAGCCGTGCTTCTGGGGCATTGATATGCTTGTAGAGATTGAGCACCAGGTTGTTCGCGACGATGCTGTCCCCCGTGGCGAAGAACGCGACGAGTCGCTGGACGAGGTGGCGCTCAGCTGGGGACATCTTCTTGTCGAGATCGGCGGTGTCGGTCGAAAAGTCGACCTCATCCACCGTCCACGTGTTCTTGATCGCGTCTCGGTACATGTCGTAAAAGCGCGGGTAGCGCATCGGACGGAGCGTGAGATGGAGCCCGGGATCGAGGAGCCGCGCGCCCGCCGCGCGAGGCGCCCGCTCGGAGACTTCGGGCATGTCGAGGGGCGTAAAATCGGAGCTGTCTCTCTTCTCGGCAGCGGTCATTGGCAAGCCTCACAGGATTCGGGGGTTTCGAGCGAGCAGATGACGGCGGCTGTCGATTCCGGCTCGTCCTGCTCTTTTTCGCTCCTTTTCTTGTCGGGAGGGGCAAGCGTCGTCTTTTGGATCGAGGTCGCCGGGCGGCTGCGCAGATAATAGGTCGTCTTGATTCCCTGCTTCCACGCGTACATGTACATCGACGAGAGGCGGCCGATGTTGGGACTCTCGGCGAAGAGGTTGAGCGACTGACTTTGATCGATGAAGGCGCCTCGCTCAGCGGCCATGTCGATGAGTGAGCGCATCGGAAGCTCCCATGCAGTTCGATAGACGAGTTTCTGTTCGTCGGTGAGACCTTCGATGTTCTGAGCAGATCCGTTGTCCCGTTTCAGAATGTTGCGCGTCTCATCGTTCCAGATGCCGGCGGCCTCCAAGGCGCGCACGAGGTAGCGGTTGACTTGGAGGAAGTCACCGGAGAGCGTCTCTCTCTTGAAGAGGTTCGAGACTTGGGGCTCGATGCACTCGTAGCACCCAGCGATCGAAGCGATTGTTGCCGTGGGCGCGATGGCGATGAGGAGCGAGTTGCGCAGACCGTCTCGCTGGATCCGCGATCTGAGCCCCACCCAGTCGAGCTCGTCGCTCGGAGTGACCCCCCAGGCGTCGAACTGCAGCTCCCCGCGGCTCGCCCGGGTCTCCGAGAACGCCGCATGAGGGCCGTTCTTCAGGGAAAGGTCGACCGACGCCGACAGGGCGTGGAAGTAGATGTGCTCGCTGACCTTTTTGGAAACTGCGCGCGCCTCCTCGGAATCGAAGGCGACGCCCATCTGAAAGAACACGTCCTGAAGGCCCATCAAACCGAGGCCGACCGGCCGCCATCGGCTGTTGGACGTACGAGTCGAATCAATCGGATAGAAGTTGAGATCGATCACCCGATCGAGCTGACGCACGGCCCGCGCCACGGTGCGCGCGAGTTTGTCGTAGTCGACTTCGACGAAGTTTCCGACATCCGTTTCCACAGTGCGCGTGTGGCGGGCCAAGTTAATCGAACCGAGGTTGCACACCGCCGTCTCATCGTTCGAGGTGACCTCCAAGATCTCCGTACACAAGTTCGAAAGGTGAACGGTACGCCCCGCCACTGCCGTTTGATTGCAAGCGCGATTGGACTTGTCTTTGAACGTGATCCAGCCGTTGCCCGTCTCGGCCAAGGTGCGCATCATCTTCCCGTACAGCTGTCGCGCAGGGACGCTCTTCTTGGCTAGACCCCGCGCCTCCGCGTCCTCGTAGGCGCGCTCGAAGGCGCCTGCGTAGAGATCGGGCAACTCGGGCACGTCCTTCGGGTCGAAAAGGGACCAGTTTTCCCCGTTTTCGACCCTCTTCATGAAAAGATCGCTGATCCAGTTGGCGAGGTTGAGATTGTGGGTGCGGCGCGCTTCGTCACCCGTATTGTCGCGCAGCTCGAGGAACTCCTCGATGTCGGCGTGCCACGACTCGAGGTACACACAGCACGCGCCCTTGCGCTTCCCGCCCTGATTCACCGCCGCGACCGACGCGTCGAGGGTCTTGAGCCACGGGATGATGCCGTTCGAGTGCCCGTTGGTGCTTTCGATGAGGGAGCCGCGACTGCGAACGCGATGATACGCCAGCCCGATCCCACCCGAGAACTTCGAGAGCATCGCGATGTCGGTGTAGCGCTGGTAGATGTCGGCAAGATGGTCGGTGGGCGAGTCCAGGAGGAAGCAACTCGAAAGTTGCTCGTGGCGCGTTCCGCTGTTGAAGAGTGTCGGCGAGCTCGGGATGTATTCGAGTCGCGAGAACAGTTCGTACAGCTCGAGCGCGTCCGGCACCGATTCGGACAGTGCGCACGCGACACGCATGAAGAAATACTGTGGTGTTTCGAGAACCGTGCGCTCCTTCGGGTGGCGCATCAGGTAGCGGTCGTAGACGGTGCGGAGGCCGAAGTACTCGAAGCGCTCGGTGGCCTGCGTGTCGATGGCGTCGTTCAGTTTTCTGGCATTTTCCGCCACGAAATCGCGCAATCGGTCGCCAATCAAGCCCAGCTCGGCGCCGCGGTTGATGCACTGGGAAAACGAATGGATGTCGATGCCGGTGACCTCTTTATCGATGGTCGAGGACAGTAGCCGGCCGGCGAGCTGGGCGTATTCGGGCTCCTCCGCCGTGAGGCCCGCCGCAGTCTGAATGCTCAGTTCGTCGAGCTCCTGTGTCGTCGCTCCATCGTAGAGGCCCGAGATCGTCTTCGTGGCAACCCGGAGGGAGTCGACGCGCCTGAGACCACGACAACAGCGCCGCACTGCCTTGACGATCTTGTCGAGGTTCACCGGCTCGAGGTCGCCATTGCGTTTTCTCACACGCATGTGGGTCTCGGACTCGGTGCCTAGTTCTTCTTGAAACTGCATCGCTTGTGTCATCGGTCTTCCTTTCCTCGGTGCCACCGCACCTCGTGGTCGAGCCCCGATGAGACAGAGAAATCGAAAACGACGATCGATGGAGCGGAAGCGGATGCCGCAATCGCTACGCCGGGCAGGGCGCACTTGGAGTGTCTCGTCGATCCTCAAGGGGGACGCCACGGCCGAACGGCGGAGGGCCCCAACCCAACCACACACGACCCGGCAACCTGTGCCACGCGACTCGACGAAAACGCTCAAGGCGTCCTCGGACGAGGGTCCTCGGACCCTCCATCGACTGTTTCCGAGCTCTCTCCCACGGAGAATCTCGAAAGCGGACTCACGGCTTCATCCGGCGAAAACGTGAGGCATTTGGCAGGTCTTCGGGCTTAGGAGCGCTTGATTTCCTACTCGCCAGTCCTTCCCGATTCCCAGGCCCGCCCCTTTCAGGCGCCGCCAGTTCATCAGTGGAACTCGATTGGCTTTCGTTCTCCTTGACCGCTGCGGGGCAGCTCCGGATTCTCACCGGATTCCCTTTTCACCGACTGGAGAGGCAAGGCCTCCCACCGCGACACCAAAGGCAGAGCGGAACATATTGTGGTTCGCGTGTTCAGGTCAACCAATATCTTGGGGTGCTCACAATTTCAGTGCTGACCTCGGGCTTAAATGGATCGGGATCATCACCTCCGCGCCCAGATCCGAAAACGCGTCCAGAGCTTCCGATGGATCCATGTGCACCAGACACATGAACTCGCGCGGATTGATGGGGGCGATGGGGAGCAGCGCTACGTCAATCCCGGGGTAGCGTCGTCCCACCGCATGGAACATCCACGAGGAGCGCGCGGTGTCGCCGCCGAAGAAGACGCGCAGCCCGTTGTACTCAATCAGATACGCGGTGGCGGCAGTCGCGCGCCACGCTTGGTCCGCCCCGTAGCGCCAGCCTGGGTGCTCGACGGGAGTGGCGGTGATGCGCAATCCGTCGAGCTCGACCGTCTCCCAGGTGTCGAGTTCGATCGGGGGAACGTGAGAACCGGGCACGTAGGCGAGACCGCCGTAGGGCACGACGATCTCTCGAACACTTTCTTCGATCTGATCGAGGCTTCCGAGGGAAAGATGATCGAAGTGCATGTGGGAGATGAGCGCCGCGTCGATCCGCGGCAAGTGTTCGGGCAAGAGCCCGGGCTCAACGGAGCGGCGCGCCAGCATTCCTACCGAGGCTGTGAATACCGGATCGGTGAGGACGAACTTGTCATCGATTTGGATGAGGGCCGTGACATGCCCTACCCAGGTAACGACGAGACGCGCCCCCGGCACCTCCGGCTCGAAAAAGCGTGCTGCTGGGGGACGCGGGGGGCCCTGCGTCAACATGCGCCCGAGATACTTCGTCATTTTCGCGGCACGCCAGCTGCAACCACTGAGCAGGCCGAGCGCGGCCACCACGAGGAGGGTAAAGAAGACGGTCCGCTTCATCAAAACCACCTCAAGCGGACCATCGCCTGAAAAAACTGATGTCGCGAAAGTGGGCTCACGTTGGCCACCAGACCCCACGTCCCGAAAAGCGTGTAGAGGCCGCCCTCGAAGTACGGTCCAACCGTCTCGTCGAAGAAGACGTGGGCGCCCGACCCAATCGAAGTCGAAAGGTACTCGCCTCTGCTGACGAGAGGAAAGTAAGCCCGCGCTCCGACTCGCCCACCCCATCGCTCTTCGGTCAAGCCACGACCGCGGTATTCGGGCGAAACCATGAGTTCCACCGCCCCCGAGTTGCGATAGGGCGATTCAACGATGAAGTATCTGGTGCGAGAAAGCCTCGAATCAATCGCCCACGCACAAACGAACGGCGTCACCTGCCAGTTGAGTGTGAGGTGGGCACCCTCTTCCCCGGCCCCGACGCCTGGGCTCGGGACGAACTGCATGACGAGCCAGCTGGCCCGGAGAACGGGACGCGGATCGCCGGGGGCCCTTTGGGACCTGGCAGAACCCACCGTCCCCTCGCCGGGAGATTCGCCGTCTGGCTGGGCCGACGCTGGATTCGAGCAGAGCAGCAAGAGGAGAAGAACCGCTCGAGCCGCTCTCAGGCAGATCATCCTCGGTATCACGGGCAACGTTTTGAACCAGCCCCGGTTCCACCGCAACCATTGCAGTCGGCCAGTTTGCCTTTCGCCGGGCGCCGCATTGAAGTCCGCATTGCCTTGCTCGGCTGACGGCTCGGGGCGGCGACCGTCCCATCGACATCGAATTCGTGAGGCGCCCCCTTGCGCGCTGCCCGCGGCGGATTCACATTCCGGCCGATCCCACAGGGAGGCGCACATGCGTCCAGAAAAGAATGAAGATGGCTCGGCTTCCGATGGTGACCCCCCATCGGTATCGCTCGAAGTGTCGGGGGCGAACCAACAGAACAGGCGGGGCTGGACCTTGGGGGACAGCAGCCAGCTCGGGAACGGACCGCCGGGCGAGCCTCTGCTCGTGACACTCGGCTGGATTTTCATTCCGATCCTGATGTTCCTGGCTTTGATTTCTTTCTTCGCCGTCTAGTGCCAAGGCCAGATAGAGTTGAGCGCGTGAAGCGTCTGTCAGCGCTGAGCTGCAGCTGGTTCCCCAAGTTGGGTCACGGCACAGCGGCAACGACTTGGCACTGTCTCTTTTTTTGTCTGGCCATCGTTTCAAAAGAAACGATGTACTAGGCTGAGGCACGAAACATCATGGATGGTCTTCTCACATTGGGCGGCCTGCTACTCCTCGTGATCGGCGGCGATTTCTTGGTCCGAGGGGCAAGCGGCATCGCATTGCTCGCCAAGATGACCCCGCTGGTCGTAGGGCTGACGATCGTCGCCGCGGGCACTTCGATGCCGGAGCTCGTCGTCTCCGTTCGTTCCGCCTGGGTGGGAAGCCCCGGCCTCGCCGTGGGCAACATCGTCGGTTCGAACATCTTCAACGTGGGAATGATCCTCGGCATCGCCGCCCTGGTTCGGCCGCTCAAGATCCATGGTTCGACCCTGAAACGGGAGTGGCCCGTCATGCTCCTTGCCGCACTTCTTCTGCATTTGCTGGCGCGGGATGGGCTCATTGACCGCACGGAGGGACTCTTTTTCCTCTGTGCCTTGGTGATTTTCGTCGCTTTCCTGGTTTGGATTTCGAAGCTCGAACCGCAACAACCGGGCGAAGACGGGAGCGACGAGGTGGCCACGGCTTCATTCGGCAAGACGGGAGCCGCGGCCCTCGCCCTGAATCTCGGCGCGGTGATGATTGGAGTCGGATTGCTTTCCGGAGGAGCTCACCTACTCGTACAGGGCGCCGTCGGCATAGCTTCGAGCCTCGGTGTCTCCGAAACGGTCATCGGGCTCACCGTGGTCGCCGCGGGTACGAGCGCCCCCGAATTGATCACCTCTCTGGTGGCGGGGTACCGCGGCCAAGACGATCTCGCCGTCGCCAACGTCGTGGGGTCGAATATCTTCAACGTGCTCGCTATCGGCGGTGGTGCCGCGCTCGTCTTACCGCTTAGCGTGCCCGAAGAGGTCCTGGTTCGAGACGATCTATGGATGCTGGCGCTCACCTTGGCACTCTTTCCCCTCATGAGGACTGGACTTCGCATCACCCGAGGAGAGGGCGCACTTCTCCTGGGCGCCTTCGTCGCGTACTTGGTCGTTCTAGTCCGACAAGCCACGGTTTGACCGCGCGCTCGATTGAACTCATCTTGACCGCCTGAGGCTCCCCTCCCCCTCCGCTCGCAGGTCGAACGTGCCGAAAAAGAACTCACTTTCCATCTTCTTCGAAGAGCTCACGGAGTATCTCCCCGAGCCCTTCCTCGTCGGAACTGGCATCCTGACGGTGGCGTTCCTCGGTTTCGCGCTCTTCAAGAGGAGCGTTCGTCGCCTGGAGGTGGCCCATTACGTCAGCGACCAGACGTCGCGGAGGATCATCGCCTCAACGCGCCTCTTCGTCTACCTCGTCGCCTTCCTCATCGTGCTCCAAGCTACCGGCATCGTCGCCGAAGCGTGGACGATCTTGTCTGCCGTTTTAGCAACGCTGGCCGTCGGGTTCGTCGCGAACTGGAGCATCTTGAGCAACGTGACCTCGGCACTGGTGATTCTCACCTTTCGTCCCTTTCGCGTCGGCGACCGCATCGACGTCTACGAAGCGGAAAAGGTGCTGTTGCAGGGTCTCGTCGTCGACCTGAACCTGATGTTCACCACGGTGGTCCACGAAGACTACGCAACGCGGGTGCCGAACAACTTCTTCCTCCAGCGCCCCGTACGTGTCTCGCGCGAAGGACGGGCTCCCGATCCCGCCGCAGACCTTTCGTCGACCTTCTACTGAAAGCGACGGGCCGCTAGTTCAGTCCTGCTCCTCCAATGCTTGGGCAATGAGTCCGCGCACCTCCTCGGCTACTTGCCCTGGTGTCTCCTCGGGTTGCCAGCGGCGGGGCGTGAGCACGCGCACCGTCACTCGACCGCCCCTCCCGATCGTTCGGGAGCCCTTCCGATGGACGAGTTCCGTTCCTGAGAGCGCAACCGGAAGCACTGGAACATCCAGCATTTGGGCTAGGCGAAAAGCACCGGCCTTGAACCGGCCGAGCTCACCGTCGGAACTCCGGGTCCCTTCGGGTGCAACGTAGAGACTCGTCCCGGTCTTTCGCATCTGCTCACCGGCTTTCCGCAGCGATTCATGGGCCCGCTCGGGGTTTTTCCGATCAATGACGACGAAGCCCGATGCTCGCAGCGCGGGCCCCCACAGCGGGGTTTCGAAGAGTTCAGCCTTGGCCGCCATGCGGAGCGATAGCGGGAGCGACGAATACAGGACCGGGATGTCGTAGTGGGATCGGTGATTGCTGACGACAACGAAAGGGCCGTCGTGGCGCTGTAGATGTTCGAGCCCCATGACGACGAGCTCGACACCAACGTGATCGAGCAGTTTCCCCGCCCAGGAGCGCAAGCGCTCGTCGCAGACGTCCTGCCTAAGCACGCCCCGGCGCGCCTCGATTACCGTCGGCAGACTGATTTTGGCCGTCTGGAGCGCGGCGTGGAAGAGAACCGAGTATCCCATGACACCGGTCTGATATCGGGTCTTCCTCGAGCGAGGTCAAGGTACGACAATCCGGCGGAGAGGCCGCGTGCTCAACTCGAGCCGAACTGCTTGGGATCAATCTCGTTCTTCTCGAGCCACCGACGGAGCTGGTTCCTGTGAATACCTAGCGCCCGGGCGGCCGTAGCCACCTTTCCCGACGATTCCGACAGCGCCCGTTCGATGTCGTCGCGCGGCGGCAGGTGACTCGGTCGGGAAGCCGATTGCGAGGAGCTATCTACCGCCGCGTGTTCCAGGCCCGCGTCGTCCGCCAGGTGATTGACGCGAACGACCGTCTTGCCGAGGGCCTGCGCTTCGAAGGCCGCGTCCCGGATCTCTGCCAAGAGCTCGCGCACGTTGCCTGGCCATTTCCTCAGCATGCACGCTTCGACGAGGGTGGCATGAGGAACGAGGCTCGGATCGGTAGCGTGCAGATGGCGCTCTATCAAAAATGGAATCTCTTCCAGTCGTTGTCGCAACGGTGGCAGGGCCACGTGCGGACGACCCAGGCGATAGAATAGGTCCTCACGGAAATTCCCAAGAGAAACGGACTCTCTCAAATCGCGGTGCGTCGCCGAACAAAGGTGAAGGTCGACCTTCCTCGGTCGGGAAGCGCCGAGCGGCAACACTTCGCGCGTCTCGAGAACGCGGAGGAGCTTGGCCTGGACGCTCAGATCGAGTTCGCCCACCTCATCGAGGAAAAGCGTCCCGCCGCACGCCTCTTGGACGTAGCCCCGCGCGTCTTTGTCCGCACCCGAATAGGCGCCCTTGGTCGCGCCGAAAAGTAGACGCTCGGCCACTCCCTCAGGGATCGCCGCGCAGTTCACCGCGACGAAGGGCCCGTCGCGCCCTGGACCGAACTTGTGGAAATGGCGAGCGGCGATCTCTTTGCCTGCGCCCGTCTCGCCGGTAACGTGCAAGACCCCGCTGTTGGCGGCTCTCTGCACCTGGCCCAAGATCGGCTCCATACGCGGGCCGACCACGAAGTCCCCCTTGATGTCGACGTGGTGCTCGAGAAAAGGCCGGATGTCTCCGAGTAGCAGCGAAATGGTTTCCCCCGTGCGCAATACGGCGTCACCGGCGCACTCGACTGTTCCCTCCACTCGCTGACCGTTGAGGTAGGACCCGTTCCGACTCGCCTGATCGACGATGATCCATTTTCCGCGGCTGTAGCCGACGGTCGCATGTCGACGCGACATGCAGCTGTCGCGGAGCTCGACTCCGCGAATCTCGCCTCGACCGAGGACGATCTCGCTGCTGGCCACCATGGCGCCGAGCAGGGGATGCCCCGCGGAAAACACCAGAACGAGCCCGGGAACCGGGGAGCCACCCTCCCGAGCGATGGAGAGTGCTGTCTCGTCGACTGTCTCGGAGGGGTCGCTCATTTCTTTTCCGTAACTGAGCGGCTGACGCTCGGCCCGTCAAGTCGGGGAACCAAAAGGTTTGTCATCGACATCGGGTCGACGACGCCGAGTCGGCGGAGCTCGCTCACTTGCGCGCGGCACAAGAGGTCGCCTTCTTCACCGCCGACCGCCTGCGCCTTACGAATGAGCGACGCACGCTGATGCATGACCATCTTGAGAGCTCCGAACTTTTCGGCAAGGACGTCGAAATGCTCTGCAGCTCGGGCCGGGTCTTCGAGGGCAGCGCGACCCGTGTGGAGAGCGTCCCCGTAGACAGCGGCCAGTCGATTGTCCTCGTCGTAAAGGGCTTGAATTCGCTCACCGAGCGCCCTCTTTTCGGACCTCGTTAGGTCCCGCTGCAGAGCGATATCGAGAAGCCCACGACCCTCCAGGTAGTTGAGTTCGAACCTCGGCGTACGAATCCTGAGCTGAAAGCTCTCCTTCATCTTGGGGCGGGCTTCGGCTGACCTCTCCAGGATGCGCGCGCCGTTTCCCTCGTAGAGATCGATGAAGCAATGCGCCCTCAAGTGTGCCCAATGTTGATGAAACCATACTCCGGTGGGCCAAACCTCGAGCGCCGCATCGGCTTGACGACGTGCCTCCTCCGGTCGCCCTTGGGCCGCCCAGTGAAGCGGGAGAATGTACGTCTGTACCGTCGACATCGTATAGCGGTCGCCACGCGCCTCGGCCTCGCGAGCCACGGCTGGAGCGCGCTCTGCGACGTCCTTGAGATGGCCGAGAAGAAACGACGCGTGGAGCCAGAACCAAACCGTGATCGATCCGATTTCGCGGAAGGTCACCTCCGAGTCTTCGCGCATGTGGCGTGTCGCCTCTCCGCAAAGATCAGCGCAATGTTCGAGATCCGTCTTCGAGAATGCCCCGAGCGCACGACCGGCCGCAACCCAACCGAGAGCGTGCATGTCACCGAGGCGCCTCGCGAGACCCTCGGCCCGATCCAAAAGCGGAGTGGCCGCCGCCACGGCATCGCTCCCCTCGAGAGATCGAAGCGCAGAGTCGAGCGCCAGAGAACGGGCGATGCGACGGGGTTCGCCCGACTCGAGGGCGAGCCACAGACAGAGAGTCGTGTAGTGCACGCTGCGCACCAGATCGATTCCGGCAAGCCCATTTCCCAGCACCCAACACAGGTCGATCGCTTCGAGTCGCTCCGGAGCGATCCCATCCTGTCGCTCCTTGAAGTCCAGACCGCGAAATTTGAGACGCGCGCGGCGGTAGAGCAGCGACACGAGCGCCGATTGAGGGCTCTTGGGCAGAGTGAGACCGTGGCGAGCGAGTTCTGGGGAGAGAGTGCGCAGGGCCTCGTCGGTATGACCCGAACGCAGGTATTCAGCGCCGGCCTGTTGCATGTGCTTGCCGGCGTCGGACTCTCCTTCGGCGGCGATCTCCAAATGAAGTTCCGCAGACTCGACGCCGCGCCCGGCCCGGGCGAGGGCCGGAGCGAGCTTCCTGGCGAGACGAGAGCGTCGAGTCGGATCCGCGAGCTCCCGGGCTCTTTGATAGTTGCTCGCCGCATGGTCGAAGGCAGCCGAAGAAACGGCACGGTCTCCAGCAGCTTCGAGCCAGCGGAGCGCTGACGCCCGGTCGCCGGCCTCGAGATAGTGGTGTGCGATGGTCTCTGCGTCGCCCTGTGTTTCTTCGTAGAGCGCGGCCAACCGCCTGTGGAGCTTCGCAAGCGTCGAGGCCGAGCTGTTGGCCAACGTCGCCTTGCGGATCTTGTCGTGGAAGATTTCGAACTCCGCACGGCCTCGTGAGGTAGATACCATCGCCAAGTGTTCGTCTCGGAGGAGATCGAGCACGTTTGCCGCCTCTTTCCGAGTGAGCTCGGCGACTCGAGCTACCCCTTCCTCCGTGAGTGCCCGCTCGCAAACGGCCAAGCTCTGAAGGACCACCAAGGCAGAGCTCGAAAGCGATGCGGTCCGGGATTCGACGATCCCCTGCATCGAGATCTCCGGCCCCTTCGACGTGGCTCGTTTCGCCGCGCGCACCAATTCCGAGATAAAAAGCGGACTTTGTGCGCTTTCTTCGGCGATGTGTGCAGCTTTGTTTTGCGCGCCGGGGAAATCCCCCAGCAGCGAATGGGCGAGACTCCGCGCCTCGTCCAAGGTGAGCGGACCGATGGGGATATCCACAGCTTGCCAAGCGGAGTCGACAGCCTGCGGGCTGCGCAAGGTCCTGAGGAGGTCGTTTCCGTCGATCGATTCGTTCCGGTACCCTGCGATCAGAAGCGAGGGTGGGACGTCCGGAGGCGCCAAGAGGTTGCGAATGAGGTCGGCGCTATCACGATCTCCCCAATGCACGTCGTCGATCACCAGCACTAGCGTTTTCGTGTCGCTGATGCGCGCAAGCATCTCGCGCAATGCCGAAAAGGCTCGGCGGCGTAGTTCGTGGATGTCCGAGCTAGCCGGACGTCCCGGCAGCTCCGACATGATGCTGAGCCGCCCGAGTGCCGGGAAGATGCGGATGAGCGAACGCGCATCGCGAGGCATGAGGCCCGCCGCTTCCACTGGGCGAAGCCGGGTGAGATAACGTCCGAGAGCATCGACCAGATCATCCAGCGCTTTGAAAGGCACGGACTCGCGCTCGTAGCAACGCCCCTCCAAGACGACGACGTCGTTCTGGAGGGCCAAGTCCGACACGAAACGCTGTACGACCGTTGTCTTGCCAAAACCAGAACGTCCGTGCACGTGCGCGACGACGGTCCTTCCGCGCCGCGCTTCCTCGAAGGCCGTGTGGAGCGCGGCGAGCTCTTTCTGCCGACCCACGAAGGCACCGCCGGCGGCATGGCGGGGACTAGCAGCGAGCGACGGCGTCAACCCGACTTTGGCGCCGATGGTGTAGCCGTTGGGACGTTCGATGGGTTCGCGCTTGAGCA
This sequence comes from uncultured Polyangiaceae bacterium, assembly GCA_965652275.1. GTDB lineage: Bacteria > Myxococcota_A > Polyangia > Polyangiales > Polyangiaceae > NIC37A-2. The sequence goes on from CBFGUR010000002.1 coordinate 12,962, forward strand.
ATTCGATAGCGAGATCGCAAAGATCGTCGGGTAGTCCGGAAACCAGGAGCCGCGGGTCTCGCGGTGTGCGCGTTTGTCGCGCTTGAATCATGTCGGCGGAGGATCCGACGAAAGGAAGCTGCCCTGTCAGTCCTTCGTAGAGCATGACGCCGACCGAGTACCAATCGCTCGCGGTCGTGAGAGAAGCGCCGCGCGATTGCTCCGGCGACATGTAGGCGGGCGTTCCAGCCGTTCCCATGTCCGCACTGCCCTTGGTTTGCACGTTCAGGGCAAGCCCAAAATCCAGGATGACGAGCTGCCCACGCTCGCTGACGAGGACGTTGGAGGGCTTCAAGTCGCGGTGCAAAATCCCCAATGCGTGAAGCTCGAGCACGCCTTGTACGAGCTGACGCAGTGCCTCACGCAGACGTTTTTCGATGAACGGATTGCGCCGGTTCGCCCCCTGGACTTCGACTCCACTGCTCTGAACCGTTGCCGAGTACGAGGGGGCGTCCTCACCGGTCACGCTCTGTTGCGTTGAATCCGTCAAGTGTCCACGCGGACCGTCGGATGTGTCACCCCGGACCCAAGAATCGAATCGCACACCGTCGACCTGGTCCATGGTGAAGCACCAGTAGTCCTCTTCCGAGAACAGCTCGTGTAGGCGGACGAGATTGGGATGACTGTGCCCCTGAAGCGCTCGGAACTCCTGCTTGAAGCGATAGATGGAAGCCGCGTCGACGCGCGACAGACGCTTGATTGCGAGCCTCTTACCCGTTTGCTTGTCGGTCACCGAAAATACGGCACCGAATCCACCCGACCCAAGGCGGCGCAGGATTTGGAAGCGCTCGGGGATCCCAGGACTGCGGGGCTCGGGCACCGTGGACAGTGTCTGGGTATCGCCAGCACCGGACACGGGTCGGGCTGCCATCTGCATGAGACGATCTCTCAAATTCGAGCGAAGTTGAAGGTTTGCGAGCCGAATTTAGTGGCAAAAAAGCACCCGCATCCCTCCACTCACATGGTGGGAACCATACCGACGTCAAGCACCAGGCACCCGCGCAGGCGGTCCCAAAGTCACGGAGAGGGCCGTGACGAGGCGCTGTGCCTTGGCACCCGCCGGGCGGGGAATAGACTGTACGGGTCGTGGGCAAGCGAGGGCAGGCATGGGTCGGGATTTCGCCGTGGATCGCCGCGATTTTCGCGCTTTCGTGCGGCGGCGAGACGAGGGCCCCCCAAACGGCGAAACGACCCGCGTCGGAGACGCCCGCGGACGAGCTGCCCCCCGCCCAAGCCGAACCCCGACCCGACTCGGCCGATGACCAAGGCCCCCGCGAGGGCGAGAGCACAATGACGAAGACGGCGGCTCAGCCCCGAGAACTGGAAGGAGCACCCGGGTCGACGGCGCTCTCTCTCGATCGGTTGTTGCTTCCCCAAAACGAGAGCTTCCTGAAAGCCCGACTTCCAGAGAAAATCCCTGGTCGTTATCAGACCTGGCGCCAGCAGACATCGATTCACGTCGGGCAGAGCCACCTCGGCCACACTTCCTTCGTCGAGGACGATCGGAGCATTTTAGTGCAGAGCTCTGCCGAAGGCAGCATCCGCGTCTACGACAGAAAGACCCGCAAACTCATCGCCAAACACGACCTGGTCACGGGCAATCCGGACCGCGCCTTCGTGCTCCCCGTCGAGCCACTTCGCGGCTCGGGCCCTGCAGCGACCAGCTACTTCGCTTTAGCCGGTGACTCCGGTGTCGATCTGCACGAAGTAAGATCGGGAAGGCCAGTTGCGAAACTCGCCACGAGCCAGGCCCGCGAGCTGCTCCTTTCCGCAGACGGATCGATCCTCATGGCACGAGGAACGAGCGATAAGGGAAAAGACACGCTGTCGTTCTTCGAGAGAACGGGCCCCACCTCGCTCGCGCTCGTGGGCCAGCTTTCGGTGGAAGAACGGCTCGATGCGTGGGACTTGAGCAGAGACAACCGCCTCCTCGCCTCGGTTCACTATCCGTCCGATGATCTCATCGTCCGCGACCTCCATACGGGTCGGCTCGTGGCGCGCATGAACGCTCCGAAGTACGCGGCCAGCGTCGCGTTTTCTCCAGACGGCCGCTGGGTGGCTGTGGGGGGAAAGGGGCTACTCCTCGTGGACCTCGTCAACCCCGCCCGGCGCGCTTTCTACTCGTACGTCTACAACAACATCAACACGGTCCGATTTTCACCGAGTGGCGATGCCATCGCGATCAGTTCCTACGACGGACACATTCGGTTGCTGGGTTACGACGGTTCCGGACCCACCCTGGAGCTTCTCCGAAGTCTTCGACACAGCGGACGGGCGAACGTCTATAGGATACAGTTCGACGAAGAAGGGAACTCGCTGGTCTCCGGTTCTGGCGACCAAACGGTAAGGGTATTCGGAGGGCGCTATCAGCCGACATCGCGCCTCCCCGAGCGCGATGAATTCAAGACCCTCGAAGAATGGAGCGCTACGGCATCCGACGAGGAAAAGCGAACGGAACCACCGCCGTCGCCATCGATGCGGGTCGGTCACTACCACCCACCTCGACTCGATTCCGATCCTCTCCCGTGCCGGATAGTCCCGGGAAAATACGCATGTCGAGTGAGTTCGATGTACAAGCTTCGGGATTGCTCCGTCACGAAAACGGCCGAGGGTCACACGATGCTCGAATTTCACGACGGCAACCTTCTGGAGCTCGAAGGTGTTCTCTACGACGATGGTCCGGTCGTCCGCTATGAAGCATGGGAGACGAATTCTGGTTCGGTGATCGCGTGTGAGGGCTGCGAAAAGCAACCGATCCACGCCGTGTTCCGGGGGAGCGGAGGAACGTTCACAGGACTACTCGTGTACCGGCCCTACTATGACCCCTATTCGCCGCCGCCACTTCCCGACGCCGACGTGAAGTTCGAAGAGGCGGAGGATCGGTTCCCGCTGACGCTCAGTCTGAGGTTCGCCTCCCCCAACCCACCTTTACCGACCCGGGACCACAGCCGGTCCACGATTGATCCCCGCCTGATGCCGATGCCCTGAGTGCCGGGGCTTCGGTGGTGCGTCGGGCTACTTGCAGCGAACCCATCGAACACACGAGTACTTTCAGGCTGGCAAAATCGGAGCCTTGCAGGGCTCTTCCCCCCCCCCTGCTCGTCCGGCAAGATGACCTCATGAGTCGAAGGGGGGCGCATCCAGATCGATCTCGTTCGGGATGGCGCGACGCGAGGTGGAGTAGAAACCGTTGATGGTCCAAAGTTGGTTCACGAAAAGGAATGCCCGCATCCTGGCGGCACTCCCACTGGCACTTTCGTTCGCGACGGAGCCCACCTGGGCGCAAGCTGAGCCGTCGGAAGGAGAAGTAGAAGCGCAGCCCCCGGCCCCCGAGGAGACGCCACCGCCGAAGCTCGAAGAATCCTCGGCGGACGAATCGACAGCATCGGACGGTGACGAGTCAGGCGACACGGATGAGGACGACGCGCCGGCAGGGACTGTCGCGGCTGCATCTCGTGCGGCGCCGACCGCTGCACAATACGCGGCTCTCGAGGCCCGTCTAGCGGCCCTTGAAGCGGCCAAGGAAGAGGAGGAACTCACTGCACTGACCGAGGACGAAGTCGACGAAGCCGCACGTCAAGATGTTCTCAAGATCTATGGCTTCATGGACATGGGGCTGCAGCGCGTGTGGGTAAAAGAAGAATCGATCGTTTCCGGATACTTCGAAGCAAACGCGTGGACGTTTGCCATGGGCAACGTCGACTTCTACTTCGACGCGAACCCGCATCCGGACTGGCGAGGGCTCGCCGAGATTCGATTCACCAATGCGCCCCGAGGTCGCATTGCGAATTTCGGTGGAATTGCGGGACAGTTCGAGCGGGAGGACACGCAGCAATTCGATCCGAACGCAGCAACGATCAACGCACCGGTGTGGCTCGGGGCCGTGGTCATCGAGCGGGCCTGGATCGAATGGAAGCGATATTCGTCACTTCGCATCCGAACGGGCAACTTCTTCACACCGTTCGGGATTTGGAACGTCGATCACGGACAGCCGACTCTGATCAGCGCATTCTTGCCGCAGTTCATGGTGCAGAACTACTTCCCGATTCGCCAAACGGGCGTCCAAGCCCTCGGCTCGGTTTTCGTCAAGGACTGGGAGCTCGGGTACCACGCCTGGCTGTCCAACGGACGCGAAGACACGACGAACCTAGATTTCGACGACGACAAGGCCGTGGGCACGAGACTCTTCTTGCGAAATGAACTCGGAAAGACACGACTTCAAATCGGTGGCAGCCTCCACCACGGCCGCGTCGCTAACAAGGTCGTGAACATCACCGCGGCACCGCCTATTGCCGACTCGGTGGAGTTCGCAATCGAAGAAACTCTGTCGTACTACGAGACGATTATTGGCGCAGACGTCAGCCTCGACATCGAAGACACGCGCATCCGCGCCGAAGGCGTCGCGAAGCTGACTCTCTACGAAGACGGAAAGCGTGGCGCACCAGCGCTCGACACGGAGATCCCGGGCAGCTATCCAGCTGACGACTGGTCGTTCGGGGGTTATCTGACGGTTGCCCAGAAGCTACCGTTCTTGGGGCTCGAGCCGTATCTCTACGGCGACTTCATGCAATACAACCGTGGATTTCCCGATGGCCTTTTGTCGGTTGGTCCGGGCTTGAACGTCCACTTCAACCCGAGCGCCATGCTGAAGCTCCAGGCAACGCGCGGCCTCGTCTTCGACTGGACCGAGGACTTGCCCAGCGACGCCAGCGTCAACAACTCGACCTCTTTCGTCTCGCGCGTGGTCATCGTATTTTGAGGAAAGGACAAGAAATGAAGAAGTTCGTCTCTCCCGTCCTCGCTGTCGGGATCGGTTGCTGGCTCGCTGCCACCGGTTGTGAGTTGAATGATCCGTGCGATCCTGGTCAGAAGGTCGAGTACGGCGTGTGCGTGCCCGACGACGCTCCCCCCGAGGGCGCCGGTGGCGACACCAGTTGCGACGAGATAGCGGGAGGGGCGGGCGGCGAGGTAGTGTGCGTCGACCCCCCGAACTTTGGGGCGAGTTGTACCGAGGGGGGCGAGGAATGCCTCGGTGGAACGGTGTGCGGCGCCCCGCAGCTCCCCGAGTGCATCGGCCTGTGCGGGCCCGGGGATCCCTTCGACGGCAACTGCCCCTCGGGCACGACATGCACGGACTTCCCAGAGGCCTCCGTCTGCTTCTGAAACATTCGAAAGCCGGGCTTTTCGTGGGACACGGGGCTCGAGCCGGCGCGCCGGGGATCGCGCCATTTTCCTAGAACTGCGAATTTCCTAGACTCACCATGCTGCAAGGTAAGTGAGTTGAAACGCGAAAGGGTGAAGACAGCCGGAACGCTCCCGTCCCCGGAGGATGCCGGTCCGGCGACGATTGTCGACCCCGGTCGCGGCGCGGGCGAAACCGGACTCCCCACTCTGGACGCGGATGACGCAAGGCAGCTGCAAACGGCCTCTGATGGGACCTCCGATGACCCCTTCGGTGAGAGTCCGTCTGCAAAGTTGTACGACGGCTGCCACCCGCGTCTCGGTCGCTACGTCCTTCTCGAGGAGCTCGGTCGCGGCGGCATGGGGATCGTCCACGCCGCGTACGACGAACGCCTGGGTCGCAAGGTCGCGATCAAGATCGTTCGTGATCGCGACGATGTCGGGCAGAAAGAGCAGGCGCGGCTACTCCGAGAGGCCCAAGCAATGGCTCAACTTACACACCCGAACATCGTCACGGTGTTCGACGTAGGGACGAGCGAAAAGGGAATTTTTCTCGCCATGGAGTACGTGCCGGGACTGACGCTCGAGGACTACCTCGAGGACACTCCGCCCGCGCGTCGAATCATCAAGACGTTCATCGAGGCGGGACACGGGCTCATCGCAGCACACGAACAAGGAATCATCCACCGCGATTTCAAGCCCGCGAACGTTCTGATCGGCCGAGACGGACGCGTGAAGGTTGCCGACTTCGGCCTGGCGGCGCTGGACGAATCCTCCGACTCCTCCACCGGAAGCTCCACGGGCGCGGCCGAAGCCCTCAACGAGAACATGACCCAACCTGGCGCCCGGATCGGTACGCCTGCCTACATGGCTCCGGAGCAGCACCACGGGAAAGGGGCGACGGGACTCAGCGATCAATTTTCATTCTGTGTCTCACTGTGGGAAGGCCTCTACGGGGAACATCCTTTTCCGGCACCTACCCAGTTTTCTCGCGCCGAGCGCGTCACGGCCGGACGGCTCGAACCACCCAAGAACCCGGGTCGTGCACCCGAAGCGGTAAGGCGCTTGCTCGAAAAGGGCATGAGCCCCCATCCGGACGACCGCCATCGTTCGATGAAGGAGCTCATTCATCTCCTCGAGCACACGCTTTCCCAGGGCCTTGCGGTGGAACGCCCCGAAGCCGCTACGCCCGAGCAATCCGAGAGCGACCGCTCCAGCATTCTGCTGCGCTATCGGCTACTCGAGCCCCATCCAGCTAGCGCCCTCTTGCACGTGGCCCTGGATCAGCTGACGGGCACCTTCCTGGCGATCCAGTGGGCCGGCGGCACCTCCGCGAGCGCGGGCAGCTCCTCGGCGGGGGAAACACAGCTCTCCGACCAATACCGGGCTTTGGACGGCGTCCGTCATCCCAACATCGTCGGTGTCAGGGACTTCGGGTACGACAACGAAAAGGGGGCTTTCCTCGTCCATGGTCTCCCGAGGGATGCGCGCCTCTTGCGTGATGCAAGCCGCCGCGCGAGCTTCGACACTCAAGTCAACTACCTGATGGACGTCATTCGCGCAGTCGGCTTTTTGCACGACCGACGCGTGGCGGGCTTCGGCCTTTCGATCAATGACATCATCGTATCATCGGGCCGCGCACAGCTGCTCGTACAGTTCGTCCCGCGGAGCCAACGCTCCGATCCACTGGTCGCGGCTCGGCGCGACCTAGCACGACTGTCGCTCCTGGCCCTCGCTTTGTTCACCGGTGAGCGGAGCACGAGCGGCGAGCGACGACTGGATTGGAAGACGGCTGACCTGGCGCCGGAGCTCATTTCCGTCTTCATCAATTTGGGGGACGAAGGGGATTCGACCACGCCTCAAGATCTGGCAGAGCGCTTTTCCGAAGCGGTAGGAAGTCGTCTCGAATACGAGACGCCCGAAACGCGAGAAGCGACCTTGAGCGCAGCCTCCCTTGTGGGACGAGGCACGGCCCTCCGCTCCTTCAAGGGTCGTCTGCTTTCCGCCATCGATGCACAAGGAAGCTTTTGCATCATCTCCGGTGAGAGCGGGATCGGGAAATCTCGCTTCATCGAAGAATGCCGCACGATTACGCTCGATTCTGGCAATCGTTGCTACATCGGACAGGCGGAAAGCGATCTGGCAACCCCCTATCAGGTCTGGAAAGGACCGATTCGCGCTCTACTCGTGGAGACCCGCGTGAGCGAGTTCGAGGCGAGCGTCCTCGCTTGGCTCATCCCCGAAATCGAACAGCTGACCGCGTGGAAGGGTGTCCGAGCGCCGGAGCTCGATGGTTCCGCAATGAGAGAGCGGTTACTCGATGTTCTGGAGGCGGTGATGAAGCGCCAGGCCCGAGCTCTCGTCATCGTACTAGAGGATCTTCAGTGGGCAGACCCCGACAGCCTCACGCTCCTCGAGATGCTTCGGACAACCCTCGGCACGAAGAAACTTCTCCTCCTGGGAACGGTCCGGAGCGAAGAAGGGAGCGAACTACTCGAACGCTTGGCGGCTGAAGAAGAGATCCGTCTCCGCGCTTTGGGTGAAGAGTCGATCCAGAAACTCACCCGCCGTCTCATCCGGCATCGTTCCGATGCAGCGCGCGTATCCGACTACGTGTTTCGTCACAGCGAGGGGAATCCGCTTTTCGTTTCCGAAGTCTACCGCGCACTCGCAGAGGAGGCGGGGTCTCTTTCCAACATCTCGTCCAGAACGCTGCCGGCCTCCCCACGTACCGGCGGACTTCGGCGGGCGGTCCAGGAACGCCTCCGCAAACTCCCAGAGAGCGCGACGCCGCTTCTGCAAACAGCCGCCGTTTGCGGCCGTCAGTTCAGTACTGAGCTCCTCCAGGCGACCCACCCCGAAGAAGACGTGGACAGTTGGCTCGGCCTCGTCAAGACGCCAGCGATCATCGAACAGCATTCCGATGGTTGGCGATTTACACACGACAAGCTCCGAGAAGCCGTCCTCGAACAACTCGACGACCGGAAACGTGCCGCGCTGCATCTTATCGTGGGGAAGGCCGTAGAGCAGACCTTGGACACCAACGAGCCTGCGCTCTTGGCTCATCACATGTGCAGCGGCAAGGATCCACGCGCGGCACAGTATTGCGGACGGGCAGGCGAGCAGCTCGTCCACTCCAGTCCAGAAGAAGCGGTGCGTCTGCTCACCCAAGCGGTGGAATTGGCAACGGCAGAGGATGAACTCGACGCACTGCGCTGGCGACGTCTGCTCGCGGAAGCGCTGTTCGATCAGGGGAAGCTTCCCGCCGCGGCCGAGCACCTGGAGGCGGTATGTCACGACGCGAGGTCCCCGCTGCCCACGACACGACTCGGCTGGTTCTTGAGACTGGTGCTAGCCGTGCTGGTGCAGGTCCTTCACCTTTGGTTCCCCAAGAAGCCAAGCGCTGCTCGGCCCAACGCCCCTATGCGAGAATTCGTCCATATCTACGATAAGCTCGCCGAGCTCTACTTCTTTCAGGCCCAGAATCTCAAGGCGATGACACTCTGTCTCCTGGCTCTGAACGCGAGCGACAAGAGCGGCCAAATCGCGCTCAACTCCCTGGGCATCATTGCCCAGACTGCAGCTGTGCTACGCCTCAAGGGGCTTTCAGCCCGCTACTTCGCGCGCGGGCGCGCGGCACTTGGCGACGACCCGGCGCTCTTTCACCCGACGTTCTTCCTTACTGAAACGTTCAGTCATGCTGCCGAGGCTCGGTTCGACGAAGCGCGTGTCACGGCGTTGGGTGGCTACGAGCTCGGACGAAAACTCGGCCATTATTTGGGAGCCAGCCAATGTTTGAGCGTTCTCGGACTCGTTGAGTTCAACGAGGGCAAATTCGAGCAAATGCTGTCCCGATACGAAACGATATTCGGGCTCAAGAGCTACAACGAAGAACACGATGCTGGACCATCCGGGGGCGCGAGCACGGCCCACGCAATGCTAGGCAATGAGGAGGCGGCCCGCACCTTCGGACAAAGGGCGCTCGATGGCGCTTCAGAAGAAATTCCAGTCATGGCTTCCTCCATTCACGCAGGTCAGGCGCTCGTGATGACACGCTTGGGGGATTTGAATGGCGCGCGGAAGGAAGCCGACGCAGCGATGGCGAATTTCTCCGCGTCAGCGCTACCGTCAGTCCTCACGCCATCGTTGATCGGTCCGATGCTCGCATACCTGAGCTGTTGGAGGGAAGCGCGCGAGAACGAACCTCATCTGGTCGTCGAGTATCGGAAAAAAGCGAAAGAGCAACTCCGGCACTTCAAGAGCTTCGTGAAACTCTACCCCATGGCCGAAGCCTTCTACTCGCTGGCCGAAGGGCATTTTTTCCTGCTCGAGGGGCAGCAAGACAAAGCACGGCGAGCTTTCGAGCGCGGCCTCTCCCAAGCTCATCGCTCACGGTTGCGGCACGCGGAGGGCCAATGCCACAGCGAGCTTGCGCGACTCTCGGCACGAGGGACGAATCAACGGCATCTCCACCTGGAAGCCGCGGCAGCTATTTTCCAGGAGCTGGGAGCACGCCCCGACCTGCGCGCGGTCCGGTCGATACAGCGAGCCGATGAAGGCGTGAAAGGGAACTGAACGACATCTGACGGGCGACGCACACGGCCCCCCGTCGAATGAAGCGCTCGAGAGACCTGCTGTCGGCGCGACCTGACCGGGGAGCAGGTTCAAGCCCGCGCAGCCACCCCCGAAGGAGACGAACTGCTGCGCGTGACCAAGGCGATATATGCGCAGTCGAGAACGAAACAACCGACGAAGAGCGCCCAGAAAAACGCATAGGTGGGAAGCGCTGTCGTGCTCGGATGGACTGGATGCACGAGAGGCAACAAGAAGTAGCACTGCACCGACGACAGCGCGGTCCCCAGCATTTTCAGCCACGCGACGGCGAGTGACAGCCCTCGCCCCGTGTCGCGGCGCTCGAAAAAGAACGAGATGAAGAGCGCACTCATGACGAGATTGATCACGAACGCCAGGATGAGGCCCAGGGTATCGTGCATGGTCGTCACCCAGGCATACTGACCGAGAAAAGCGGCCACGAGGACGGCCGGCACGAGCCAATGAAATGAGCGCTGGAGCTCGGGGAATTTCTGCTCGCGACGCCCAAACTTGAAGAGCTGGTATACGATGAGCACGTCCATCGAAAACCAAAGATAATCGATGACCTTCCACAGCAAGATTGGGTCTGGGAGGAAGAACGAGTCCATCAGCTCCCAAGTGAAGTTGAGACAAATGGCGACCAGGGGGATACCGTACGTTTTGTCCCGAAACCCATTTCGAATCGTGATGACATAGGCGACGAGCCAACAAGCGGCGCCGACTCCGCCGACCCAGTTGTACCAAGCCGCCATATCGAACGGGACGCCCGTTTCCAGTTGATATACCGGCCACCTGCCGATCGGGGAAAGGGCGGCCATCATCGGCTGGACAGTCCCCAGCCGTCCGCGAGGTGATCCGGGATGTCGAAAGAGGGACGACTCCCCCCGCGCTCCATCCTTAGGAAAACATCGATCATGAAAAGTGCGAATTTACGGTGGACCCAGCCGCTGAAGCGAAATGTCCTGAAAAGGAAATCGAAAACGCCGGAAAGCCCAACCATGATCGAGACCAGTACCCCGGTCCAATCCGCCTTCGGTACTTCCAAGACATCAGCATACGATCCCAGGAATCTCCGCATCAGAGCCACGGGAAGACCAGCCAGAACCTTCGGCTCAGCCAAGCGCTGGTACGCGAGGATCAGCGCCCTGGTCAGCTCGATGCCCTGCTCGGACCTGCCGATCTCGGACTCACGAATGACATCCTTGAGTTCGTCCGCGCGCTGTACCGTGCGAGGAATGAGGGATTCATGGACGCCCACAATCTCTCCAACGACCTGCCAAGCGTACAAGTAAGCGGCCTTCTCCTCGTCGCTGAGCTTCACGCGGAGCATCTCAAGTCCATCGAGGATCACCGCCGAAAAGGTCATTAGAGTCCCGCATAGATCCATTTGATTGATGGGCACTCCATAGGACTCCACCCAGTCCTCTCCGTATCTTTCGAGAATGAGGCGTCGAATTGCCGCATGCATCAACCTTACCTTTTGTGCAGAGCGGACTCCTTTTCCATGGGACCGAGGCCCATCCCCGCGTGCCAGACCGCCCGGAGTCATCACGTCGATGACCATTTGCGTGGTTTCAATCAGACGGCGTACCGGTTGCGACTCCAGCCGACCCGTCTGCGCCAAAACCTGCACCCCTCGACGCGCCGTGTATGACGCAGGAAGAGAATAGGTTGCGAGCAGCATGAGGATCTCGGGACCGTGATTCGCGAAAACCGTCTCTCCTCGACGAACGAGCTCAGGGTCGATTTCGCGTATCGCTCCGTCACTTTGCACGAAGTAGGTTTCGAGCTTCTGCACCACCTCGGGCGGAAGGCTCTCTTCATCCCGCTCTCGATCGTCCAATAGTGGATGATCGTTCTTCACCAGGTGCTTGAGGAGTCGGTGAACGTGCGAAAGCCCATCCTCCCCGGTCGAGAAGATGGCCTCGATGGTTGCATCCGCCAACGGATCACCAAGGTGTCGATAAGGTAGCAGAGCCTCCTGGGTCACGGGCTCGTCGGGACGAAGAGGTGCAAACTCGGCAACAGCCATATCCATCGCGTCCAATCGTAAGGAGCGAACGCAAGCTCGACGAAGGGCGCGATGGGTACCCACAAAAAACCGTCTTGGCTGAACGTCACTTTCGGTCACCCGGCCTCCAGGAGACGAAAAATGCGCCCAAAGCGCCGCGGGGACCGAGGTGATCCCACGGCCGGGCTTGAAAGGCGCGTCCGGTGCGGTAAGGAACGCTAGCTAAGGTGCTTCCTTCTCCCCACATTCGACTCGACTGGGGCACATGCTTCTGCCTGCTTGCATTGAGCACTGCTTGCAAAGAGCCCCCCAAAGAGCCCAAACCGACGTTCGACTGCCCCAACAAGGTGTCGCGAGCGCTAGCCTTTTCACATTTGAAAGAGGCACACGTCAGCATGGAAGTCTTCACCGTCGAAGCAGCAAGGAAGGCCATCGATCTCTGTACGGACGGACTGTCGTGCGCCCCACCTCGAGGAAACGCCGGAGCCGCTACCGTCGCGCGCCTCTTGGTAGAAAGAGCGACGGCCTACACGACCTTGAACGAGAACGCCGCAGCCCTGGCGGATCTCGAGGCGGCCCTGATGTGGGCAGACCAAGGCAAGAAGGACGATCCCCTCCTCGTTCCGGAGATACATCTGGCTCGAGCCCGACTGCACCTCCGGCAACAAGATCACGACCAAGCAGCACTCAGTGCATCACACGCCAGAGACTCGGCGTCCCGACTTGGCGAGGCAGCGGCAGGTCTACAATGTGAGGCGCTCATCCTTGAAGGTGACCTCGCGGCGCGTCGACCACGGAGCGACTACCCACCGGAGGGCTACTTCAAGCAGGTATTGGAAGTTGCCCGCCGCTACCAGTACCCGGAGACCGTATGGGACGCCGTGGAGCGGGCAACATTTCGCCTCAGCGACCTCGACGAACGAGAGCGCAACGAGCTACTCGGACCCATTCGCGCATTGCGAGAGCGCAAGATCAAGGACGAGGAAGAACAGCGCATCTTGGCCACGAGGGACGCGAGTCCGACACGCGACATCATGAGTATCGCCTCGGGCAGTATCGCGGGCGCAGAACAAACGGTTGCAGCCCTCAGAGCCGGATTCCGCGATTGTTTCAGGCGGGCGGCTGACTCTACCGACGGTGGTCAGGCGCTCCTCACTATTTCGGTGGGTGCAAGCGGCGCAGTCGAACATGTCGACGCACAGAGTCGGGACATGGCACCGGTGATCCTCGATTGCCTCACTGAACAAGCGATGTCAGCACAATTCAATCCGCCCAGCTCTGATCATGCCATCGTGAACGTGCCCGTCACGTTCATCAAGCAGTAGGGCGTCGAAACCGCACGAATTCAAGTTGCTGAGGCTCTAGTCGCTCGGATGGAGCAGGCGATCGAGCCGATCGACGTCGAATGGGTTCTGCGCCCTGGACTTCTTTCGTCGGGGGCCGGCAGCACGGGCAAGGCGGTCCAAGTCGGCGATGATCTCGGGCAGAAGGTCTTGGTGAGTCTCGTTCATCTTCTGCAGGAACGCAGCATCGAACGGCTCGGCAAGCTTCACACGGCGGTGGTACTCGTCGAAGACGTCTTCATGGCGATGGGAGATTTGGCTCACGTCTTCGGGCTTTTGTGTCTGATCCTCCGGATGTACTGCAGCGGCCGCAGCTCGCGCGTCACCACATTCGAAGAATTCGAAGACTTCCGAGCAGATCTTCTCGGGGTCTTCGAGCATCGCCTCATAGGAAACCAGCCGCACAGGATAGCGCCGCGTCGTGACATCTCTGACCAGAAGGAAGTTCTCCAGCCACCATTCCAACACGGGGTCCATGTGTTCGGGCGCAGGAGGAGGCTCGTTGTCCGTGACTCGCCTCGCAAGCGACTCCTTTTCCATGTCAAACAGCCGACTCACGGATGACGCGTACTGTCGAAAAGGACGCACGGAAGCAATGACACGAGAGAGATAGCAAATGTCGGAGCGGACGACGCCTGGAATGAACACCTTGACGCCCAGACGACGAGTCTTCTGAGGAGCGAGCCATCTCCCTGTCTCTGGATCGGGGTTGGTCGCATAGAAGATACCCCGTCGGAGTCGGGATTCGTAAAAGCCCCGCTTGTTCGCGTCGGCAATCGTTTCCTTCCAGACCTTCTGGAAAGCAGCGCCGATCGTCTCGATTCCACCTTCTCTCAGGACCTGCATCCACATCGAGGTCCCCGAACGCTTCGTCCCAGTGATGACAATCACGAGCTCACGCCTCCGCCTTACTGGCCAATTCCGCCTGGATTTCCGCTTCCTGCCTCCCCCACGCCAGCTCCTCGGGCTTCAGCTTTCGCTTGACCTTCCCCGGTCGGCCGCGCACGAGCACGCCGGGCGGGATTTCGGTGCCTCGCGCCACGAGCGTGCCAGGAGCGACGACTGAGCGAGCCCCGATCTTCACCCGATCCATCAGCACGCAACCATGGCCGACGAACACCCCATCCTCGATGACCGCGCCGTGCACCACCGCACCGTGTCCTACACTCACGTACTCCCCGATCTCGACACGCTGCCCGCCACGTTTCATGTGTAAGCAAGCGAGGTCTTGAACCGTCGAGAACCTCCCAATGCGAATGGGACCGAGGTCTCCGCGGAGCACCGCTCCATACCAAACGTTGGCGTAGTCGCCGAGCTCGACATGACCGACGATGGCTGCTCCATCTGCCAGATAGACGCCCTGCCCGATTTGAGGAACGAACCCATCAAAACTTTTGATGATTGCTGGCACGGGGAGCAGGCTAGCGTGACGCGTTTTCCAGACAAGACGCGCCCCTCGAGGCGAAAAATGCCGTTAAAAGGTGGGATGATATCGATTATGCCGAACCGAGATCGGCACCCGCGTTAGGCTCTTCGCCGAAAGGCCGGGTGTACTCCAAAGTAGGGAGAGAGGATCGAGCGATGCGCTGCAGCAGCGTTCGATTTTTCTAACCAAGCCGATACATCCAGCACCAGCCCTCTATTCCGCTACAATAGCTGAGCTTTCCACCCCAAACCGAATGGTTTCTCGTTGGCACGACTTCACATGAATACTCGGACAAGGGATCGCCGCGGTCTTCTTCGTCTCACACCATTCTCTTTTTCGACGGCGGCGCTCATCGGCGCACTGGGCTCGGTTGGGTTCACAGCCGGATGTGACGGTGCACTATCCACGGGCGATCCAAGTGATGGCGGGGACGGGGACTCGTCCGGCCCCGTCGGTACGATCGGAGAGGATGATATCCCCACACCTTCCACGCGGTTTCGAAGGCTGACCCACAAAGAGTGGCAACGCACCCTCGTGGATCTACTCGCACTCGAAGACGGACCTATCGCGGACGAGATTGCCAGCACGGCCGAGCGGTTCCGGGCGGACCCGGTCCAAGGGGGATTCATCTTCGATGGCAATGGCGACTCCCTGGAAGTGGACTCCACGTTGTGGAGTTCGTACCAGGGTGCTGCGGCAACGATCGCCTACCAGGTGGTCTCGGACCCGACTCTGATCGATCGACTGGTCCCCAGCGCGGCGAATGACAACGAGCGCGGAGCCGCGTTCATCGAATCGTGGGGAGCCAAGGCTCACCGGCGACCGCTCACCAGCGCGCAGCGAGATGCGTACACGGCGATCTTCGAGGCGGGGAAGACGGCCTACACGGAGCACTCGGGGCTGCTGGGCGGGGTCCGGCTCGTCATGGAGGCGTTCCTGCAGTCACCCTACTTCCTCTACCGCGTCGAAAGTAGCGAAGATGCGGCGGGAGGAGTCATTCCGCTGGACGGATACGAACGAGCCTCCAGGCTCAGCTACTTCTTCTGGGGCACGATGCCGGACGATGCGCTCTTCGACGCTGCAAGAGCGGGGACTCTCGACTCGATCGACGGCGTCCGAACCCAAGCTCAGCGTCTCGTCGCTGACGCGCGCGCAAGAGACACATTGATTCATTTCTTCGAAAAGGTCCTCGAAGTCGAAAAGTACGACACGATTTCTCCCTCCTCGACTGCGTTTCCTGACGTCTCAGGTGACCTCTCCGACTCGGCGCGAGGTGAGACCGCCCACTTTTTGGGGTCGGTTTTGTATGACGGCTACGGCTCAATCAGGGATCTGCTGACATCGACGACCACCTACGTGGACGACGAACTCGCGGACATCTACGGTCTCGACGGCACATTCGACGACACATTCGTGCAAGTCGAACTCGACCCAACCCAGCGCGCCGGCGTCCTCACTCAGGTCGGGTTCCTGGCGACGAACTCCACGAGCGTGGACCCGGATCCGATTCATCGCGGAGTGTTCGTGGCAAAGCGCTTCAACTGCATCAAGATTTCCGCTCCACCCGACACCATACCGCCTCTGCCCAGCCCGAACGGCCAAAGTAATCGCCAGTTGGTTACGGAACACACCGAAGCCGAGGGTACGTCTTGCCGCAACTGTCACACCCCTTTGATCAATCCGTTCGGCTTCGCTTACGAGCATTATGACGCCATCGGTGCGTATCGAACCGAAGACCGCTCTCATCCAGTCGACGCAAGCGCTGAGGTATTGGTCGACGACGTCCCGACGCCGGTCGACGACGCCGTTCAGCTCGCAAGCGTGCTTGCCGAGAGTCAGGGCGTGCACGAGTGCCTCTCCGGTCATCTCATCGCTTTCGCCCAAGGACGGGCTACGAGCAACGAGGACTCGGCTCTCGTCCAACAACTCGGCAGCACCTCCCTGCAAAACGCCGTTTCCTTCCGAGATCTGATGGTCGAAATGGCCGTTGCGGTCTCTTTCCTCAATCGCTCCACGGAGGCCGAGTAATGCCCCGACGCATCGAACAGCCCAATATGAATCGACGCACCGTCCTCCGCGGAATCGGTGGAATCACCATGGCCTTGCCCTTCCTCGAAGGCCTGGCTCCCCGACGAGCCCGAGCCCAGGACCCGATTGTCCCGCCCTACGCCATCTTTTTCCGCCAGGGTTGCGGAGTGGCGACGGAGCAGAGCAGCGACTTTGGTGACGAACCCGAGCGATTCTGGCCCCGACAATACGGGACTTTGGACGCCGCCAACGTTAGCGGCCGGGCACTCGACGAACTCTCCGACCACTTGAACAAGCTCCTCGTCGTTCGAGGCATCAACATGGAGGACTTCGAGTACGGCGACGGACACGCGCGCGGCGCGTTGCAATGCCTGACTGCTCGCGATCCCGTGGTTCCCGAGATGGGCGGCGACTCCGAAGCGAGTGGCGAATCCGTCGACCACCGAATTGGCCGGCAGATGAACCCGGATGGACGGGAATCTCTCTTCCTCTACTCAGGCTCGCCAGGTGGCTGGCTCGGCGGCCCTTGCATCTCGTATCGAGGGAACAACAATCGGCGCAGCGCGTTGCACAACCCGTTCAACGCCTACGAGAGCTTGTTCGGCGGCGCCGACCTCACAGATGCCGCCGCCGCACAGCTTGCAGCACGTAACAAGAGCGTCAACGACCTAGTCCGAGACCAGCTCCAGGGCCTGCTCGGGAGCAACAGCCTCAGTTCGCGGGACCAGGAGCGCCTAGACCTGCATCTCTCGTCAATCCGTGATCTCGAGATCAATCTCGAGTGCCAACTCTCGGAGTCGGAGGAGCGAGTTCTCGAAGGGTACGAGGAAATCTACGAGAGCAACGACGGCAACGACATTTGGCAGGTGACCCGCGCGCACATGGATATCGCGGCACTCGCCGTGGCGTGTGGCCTCACGCGCTCCGTCGCGATTCAGGTCGGCAACGGCAACGACGGCTCGTCTCAGTATCGCGATCCCGACACAGGCGAAATGATGGAGAACTTCCATTACATCTCGCACCGACGTTTCAGTCATGACGATTCGGGCGGCTTCATCGCCAACGCTGATCTCCTCCATCACAAGGTGGACAGACAATTCGCGCAGGCTTTCCGTCACCTGATCGAGAGACTCCAATCCTACGACTACGGGGGTCAGACGCTCCTTGACTACGGCGTGTCCGTGTGGCTCAACGACCTCGGCAACGGGCCCGGCCATTCTCCCATCAACTGCCCTTTCATCTTCGCAGGAAGCGCCAATGGTTTCTTCCGCCAAGGCGAATACATCGCTCTTTCCGATGGGGACTGGAACAGCGAGCGCAATCACGCTCGGGTGCTCAACTCGATTGCGACGGCCGTGGGCTGCACGAGCGAGGGCAAGGATTACTGCGACGACATCGGTGAAGACTACATCGACCGCGAACCTCACCCCGACCTGCAAGCGTAGGGCGACCGCTCTGAGCACGAATCGCCGCCAGGCGCGGCGCCGCTGGATCATGTTGTCCTACTACCCGTGACTGGGTACGTTCCGGACCCATGGTTCAGCGCGTTGACGCTATCGTTGTCGGTTCGGGTCCCAACGGACTCAGCGCCGCAGTCGCCCTCGCTCAGTGGGGGTTTTCGGTTCGCGTCTACGAGGCCATGCCCCACCTCGGTGGGGGGCTGCACACGACCGAGAGCGATGACAAGGGATTTTTGATCGACGAGTGCTCCGCCATTCACCCGATGGGCATCCTGTCGCCGTTCTTTCGGGGATTGAATCTGGAACAACACGGCCTGAGGTGGTGCTCCGGTCGGTCGTCGGTAGCGCATCCCCTAGAGGACGGCCCCACTCCCGTACTTTATCGCAGCTTCGAGAAAACAGCCGAGCGCCTGGGGACGGGAGACGGAGCGCGCTGGCGCGAGCTGTTTTCGCCTCTGATGCCCCAGAGCTCTGACCTCCTCATCGACCTGCTAGCACCGCTTTCGCTTTGGCCTCGCGCTCCCCTAGCCGCCCTGCGCTTCGGTCTGTCGGCAGTTCGACCTGCACACGCACTTGCGCGCTCGCGATTCGAAGACGAACCGGCCCGGGCGCTCTTCGCTGGCCTATCGGCTCACTCCATCATGCCCCTCGAGCACCGCCTCACCGCAGCCTTCGGACTGATTTTCGGGCTGGCGGGACACTTGGTCGACTGGCCATGCGCGCAAGGCGGGTCCCGCTCGATTGCCCTGGCCCTCGCTTCGAAATTGCGATCCCTCGGCGGTGAACTCGTCACCGGTTGTCCCATCAGCAAGGTCGAGGAGCTTCCCCCATCGCGAGTCGTTCTCTTCGACGTCGCGCCAATGGGTTTCAGCCGCATCGCCGGGCACCTTCTCCCGCCAACGTACGAGAGAAAGCTCCTTGGTTTCAAGTACGGCCCGGGCGTGTTCAAGGTGGATTATACCCTAGATGGCCCGATTCCCTGGAAGGACCCCGAGGTCAATCACGCGAGCACGGTCCACGTCGGTGGCACACACGAAGAGATCGCCGCTTCGGAACAAGCCGCCTGGCACGGACGTCCGCCCGAGCGACCGTATCTGATTGTGTGCCAACAGTCCCAATTGGACGGCACGCGAGCTCCCGAAAACAAACACACTGGCTACGCATATTGCCACGTGCCCCACGGATATACAGGCGACGCAGCTGAGGTCGTAGAGCGACAAATCGAACGTTTCGCTCCGGGATTCCGCGACCTCGTGCGTACCCGCCGCACCACTTCCCCGAAACAGTTCGAGGCCGCGAATCCGAACTACGTGGGCGGATCAATCACGGGCGGTGCCGCTACCTTGGACCAGCTTTTCTCGAGACCCGCCGGCCTTTTCGACCCGTACTCCACTCCCAACCCGCGCCTCTTTCTCTGTAGTGCATCTACTCCTCCCGGGGGCGGTGTTCACGGCATGTGCGGGTATTACGCGGCTCGCTCCGCAGCCCGGCGCATGGGCTACCGCTTGAACCGAGATGCGCTCATCGCGCAGCTCCCACCACCGTCGAGACTCAGCGCCGGCGATTCGTGACCCCTACTTTTGGCCCGCTCCAATGTTGAGAACCGCACGCCCGAGTAGGTCTCGGAGCACCTCGACGAGGTGCGGGCGAACCTCTTCCCACCTCAAGACCGAAAGGCCGATGAGATTCTGTCCGTCGTCGAGTGGTTCGATGAGAACGGCCGTCCCATCTTCTGTGCACGAGGCGTCAACTGGGATGAGTTCGCTGAGTTGTCCTCCCTCAGTCGCGAAGCAAAAGTTACCGAAGCTGAGCAGCTGAGTCATGCGAAGGTCTGACTCGACACGAAATAGTACCAGCTGAGAGACACCCATGAGTCCCAGGGCCTGTTCGAGTTGCTGCTTCGCGCCTTCACCCCGGATGCTCGCTATCATGGCGCTGGCGCGGCTCAGTCCGGCGACCTCTCGCTCCAAGAGCAGTCTCTGCTGGGCCTCGAACCGACCGACGGCATTGCTCGTGAGAATGCGTGCGTCGTGAAGAAGCCCTTCGACTCTCCTAATCTGCTCCGGGTCGTCTCCGGCGCACACGGAGAGCTGCCGCCGAAGTGCGGACACGAGTGCGTGACCGACCGATGCGTGGATCCCACCGGCAACGAGACGTTCCACGAGATGATCGAACGCTTCTCTGAAGGCTTCGTCGCGCCCCTCGAGAGTCGCAAGCACCGCATCGACGAGCTCGCCTTCCCAGCCGTTCGGAATACCGAGCAGCAGTGAACCGACTTCAGAACGGAGCTCGTCTCCGATCTGGCGCCGTCTACGCACGACGCTGTCCTTCAGGGAAAGACGTGTGTCGCTCTTGGGCCGGGCCGTCAACGCTCCGGGATCTTCCGCCGTGCAGCCACAGCTCCGCCTAAAGCGAGAGAGAGTCTCGAGAACTGGCGGCTTTTGTGCAGTCCCAGCCCTGATCGCTTCGATGACGGTCCTCACGGCCATCCGCCCTTGCTCCGCAAGTGGTTGACGAACGGTCGAAAGCGGAGGAGAGGCAAAACGCGCTTCCTCGACATCGTCGAAGCCGACCACAGCCACTTCGACCGGAACGCGAATACCACGTGCTCGCAATTCCTCCATCGCAGCCAAAGCCATGAGGTCGTCGGCAGCCACGATCGCATCCACGTCGTCAGTTGTGAGCCCGCGAACGTCAAAAAGCGTGCGTACCGCGTCGATCCCGGCCTGAAAACGGAAATCTCCCGGCACCACGAGGCGCTCGTCGAGCTCCACACCGAAAGCCTCGAGGACGTCGCGATATGCCGCTAAACGCGCCGTTGCTTCGGGATTCGACTCCGGACCACAAATGAACGCAATCTTGTTCCGGCGGTGGACGACCACGAGGTGCTCGACGATCCGCCGCATCCCACTCCTGTTGTCGATGAGTACGGAAGGGCTTCCTTCGACGGAGACCGCAATGTGACAAACCCGCTCCTTGGGAAATCCGGGCGCGACTCGCTCCATGACGTCGCTGCCACCAGCGTTGCCGAGGGTTCCAGTCATGACCACCAAACCAGCTAGCCGTTCCGGTGAAACGAGACGGTAGAGGTCGTTCCGCCTTCCGCCGTGATCGTGAGCCGCACCAAGGACGCCACCCGGCAGGATGACGAGTTCCGCTCCTTGGCTCCGCGCTTCGACGGCTGCGCCTTTCAGCACCTCGAGCTGATAGGAATCATTGAGCCAGTCGACGACGAAGCCCACCTTTGGCCGGGCGGAACGACTTTCGATACTCCCTTGGGTCACCAGTGCTCCACGGGGGCATTCGACCCCTCAATCTACAGGATGACAAATCTGCAGAAAAAAGCCAGGCTAACCGCTTCCATGGCAAAATCCCACCCCAGCCCACATGAGCTCCCCCTGCCCCCACGGCGGTGATGATGCCGCTCGGGCCCGGGCGCGCCCCTCGCGAGTCTAAGGGGCGCGCCCGGGCGGCGCGCACGCCGAGTCACTCCGACGACCGAATCGGAGTCCTCGGCTACGATCCACCCTCGCCTGCGCCTCCTCCGCCGGCGCGCTGTCCGAAAGTGATCTCGGCCGACTCACCTCGAGAGTCGATGTAGCTGAGGGTCACTTTCTTGTTCTCCGCGTCTATCTCGAGGGAAGCTGCAGATAGATCAGGGAGACTCGTGGGTGGTTTCACTTCCTCGAAGGAGCGCTTCTCGGTGTGGACCGAGAAGCGCCCGCTCGTGAGCTGTATCGGAATTGGACAATCGGTCTCGGGGCACTCTTCGTGGCACCCACCGGCAACGGTCGCGACGAAGCCGACGAATGTCCCAGCAAGACACAGAACGAAGCGGTGGCTGCGGGCCATCAAGCCAGTTCGGCTCATCGCACATACCCCAGTTCGACTTGACCGTGCCCGACGGCGACCAGGAAGTAGTGCGGTGTCACCACGGCGTCACGAATCCCGCCCTCGATCCAAAGCTCCTGAGTGGCCGCACCGCCTTCGACTTTCTCGACCTCGAGAACGACCGACTCATCGCTGGGACAGTTGGGAGAGCACGCATGCGCACTCGGCACCGTCGCGGCGCGGCCCAGGAGCCCACCGAGAACCAGGCCGAGAGCGAGGGGCCACCAATGCTTCATGCATCAGGAAGTTGCAGGTCACGTGCCAACTAGGACAAGGCCGGGATTTCGGCGCGCTCGTCGGTCCGCACCCGAGACAGCCGTGACATCTCTGTCGCGGTACGGCCGAGGTTCCAGCCATGTCTAAATCGTCGGCGCGTGAGGGAGCGCTCAACGAACCGTGGTGTCGAGCACGATGTTACAATTCGTGAATTCGAGGTTGGTATCAACCCGAAAGTTCGACTGGGAGGTATGCCGCTCGGCGTGGAATAGGTCGAGGGAGTAGGTGTTTCCCGGCTCGATGCCGAGTTCTTCCGCCATTTGGTCGAGATCGACCGTGTCGCTGCGCTCCGGATGCAGACCACCTAGATCGATGGCGAGTCGCCCATTGATGAAAACCCAAAGGTCATCGTCTCCGGTGAATCCGAAGGTCTCACCGCCGCCATACCTGAACTCGGTATGTATTTCCGTAGTGAACGCGAAGTTGTGATCGTGCCCCTGGTTTCCAAAGCCCTCGTCATCGAGGGGAAAGAATTCGGAACTCTGAAAAGTCAGCACGTCACCATTCGGTTCGAAAGAAAGATAGACGAGGTAGGCTCGATTGATGTCTTCGACGTTGCGGTACCACTGGTCGAAGTTCTCCTGGGACGTCGTGAACTGGTGCTCCCCCGACACGTAGACCGGTTTCAAATCGTCGCCGAGCCGAGCTTCGACAATGCCCGTCTCGCCGTCCCCAGTGAACGTCTGGAAATCGGGGTGCCCCCCCTCTTCATCCCCGCGTTTGAAATCGCGGACGACGCCGACGATTTCGGTGCCACAGCCGCCATCGCTCGTCATCGGTTCGGACGAGAGAGTCCCGCCGTCTAGAATCTCCTCACCGAGGGCGTAGCCGCCCATTTGGCTCTCGATGAAGCCAGCCGGCAAGCGGTAGGGCCCAGAACTACCTCCTGCCGCCCCTTGACGGCCGTCGCCCGAGTCCGCACCGCTATCGCCATCGCCATCGCCAAGAGAGATCGTATCGACGCCCCCGCCACCCGTGCCTTCAGGTCTCTCTCCCTCCGAGACGGTATCGCCGTCGTCGTTGCACGCGAGGAGGAGGAGAATCGAGAAGATGGGACCGATGAAAGAAACGTTCTTGGGGTAGGGCATGAATGATTGATGCGCCGGGACGCCGCCCCGGCTTGGTCATCGTCTAGCTCGCTCGCTCGACACGGGCAACGAAAACGGATCCCGGGCGCATGAAGTAGGCCCTAGATATTTTGACCATCTGCCGGCCTCGCACTCCTGCATACATGGTGAAGGTCACCCACCGGCCCGCTCTCTTTTTTGAACCGTTCGTCCCGATGGGGGGTTCTTTTCAGCATGGTGTTTCGAGAAGGTGTCGGGTGGAAAAGGGCTCTCACCTGCTTGGGCCTGCTCTTTCTGATCTCCGCCTGCGACCAAAGTCTCTCCGGCGGCGACGGTGACTCGCAGGACGCAGGCGGCGATGGCGACGGTTCGATGACTGGCGACGGGGACACCGGCGATGGGGATGGGGACGTCGGCGACTCCGATCATCTCGGAGACAACCCCGGCGGGGTCGACCTCGCCTGCGAGCGTGGGTTGGACTTGAGCGTGGATCCACTCCTCAAGCTGTCCACGGTCCAGTACGAGAACACGATTGTTGATCTGCTTCAAAAATACGGTCTTCAGTCCCTCGATGGGCCGGTCAGGAGCGCCATGGGATCGGTTCCCGAGGACAGCTTGGGAGAGGGATTCCGTGGCCTCGACGACCGCATCGCTCTCGAACACGTTCAAGGTTTTTTCAACGTTGGCGTCGTAATCGGCGACGCTCTGCGTACGGACGGAGCGCTATTGAGCTCGGTTGCCCCGGCTTGCACTGGTGCTCCTGCCTTGACCGACGAATGCTGGGATGATTTCACGTCGGGCTTCCTCAGGGACGTCTATCGCCGGCCCATCGGAGAGACGGATGAGGCCATGTTCGAGCCGTTGACGGCCGGGGCAACGGACGAGGCCGAAGCAATCCGAGCGGCAACCATCGTGGCCCTCTCGTCTCCGCGATTCTTGTACCACATCGAGATTGACGGAGAGCTACTCGGTAGCGCCACCAATCTACTCAACATCGACGCCTACGAGATCGCTTCCCGGCTTTCATACACGTTCTGGCAGACGATGCCCGATGAGGAGCTCTTCGACGCCGCCGAAGACGGAACCCTTCTCACCCCAGATGGTTACGAGGACCAATTGCTCCGCGTGTGGGCTAACGAACGAACTGAAGGGACACTCCGGCAGTTCTGGACGGAATGGCTCAATCTTGAAAAATTCACCGGATTCGAGACCTCTCGACCCGCATTCCAGGCCTTGGCAGCCGATACGAATCTCGGCGTTGACGGTCATGATTACTACGCGGACATGGTCCAAGAGGTCCACGACCTGACCGACCTTTATACCTTTGGGGAGCCCGGTTCCCTTGCGGACCTATTGCGCACGAATCGCTCGGTGACACAGTCCGAGGATTTGGCTGCGCTCTACGGCGTTGCGGCGTGGGACGGCTCGAGCGCATACCCCACGTTCGCCGACGGCCAGCGCGCGGGTCTCCTGCAGCGAGCAGCTCTTCTCGTCTCGAACCTCGAGCAGACCAACCCGTTCCACCGCGGCGCGCTCATCCGGCGCGCCATCCTGTGCGACGCGCTGCCCCAGCCCGATCCCAACGAACTTCCTCCTGGCGCCCTCGACCCGCCGCCCTTCGACCCGTCGCAAACGACACGGGAGAGATTCCAGGCGAAGGTCGAGGGGAACACACTGTGCGAAGGGTGTCACAACGGGTTTTCCGAAGTCGGCTACGTCATGGAATCCTTCGATGCACTCGGGCGCTTCCGAACGACCGAGCGCGTGTTTGACGAACAAACGGGCGAACTGTTGGACGAACTCGACATCGTGACGACGGGCGATGTGCGCATCACCGCCGTCGATGAAGAACCGGTCAGCGATGCTGCAGACATGAATGAACGCATCGCGGCAAGCGGAAAGGTCGAGAGTTGCATGGCAGAGAGTTACTTCCAGTACGTGGTTCGGCGAATGGCCCAAAACAACTCGTATGACGAATGCGTCCTCGAAGACCTCGCGGCAGTGCTCAAGCAAGAGGATGGAGGACTCGCAGCAGCATTCCAACGCATGGCAAGAGTTTCGACGTTCTTCACGAAGAAGGTAGGCCCACAATGATTCGCAAGGGACCCACGCGCACGTACACCGAGCTCACCGGACGAAAGGCCCCCCGGGGCGTCGCATTCGATTCGATGTCTCGTCGCCTCTTCTTGGGCGGGGTCGGTGGAACCATGATCGCGCTTCCCGCGCTCAACTCGCTCCTCCCCAAGAAGGCGGGAGCGCAAGACTCCACCGATCCGAAGCGCTTCATCTGCTTCAAGAGCTTCAGTACGCAGATCATCAAGTCCTGGTACCCGACGATGAGCGGGAACGGGTACCAGCTGCACGACGACGTATACGGAGGCAACAAGGCGGACGGAACGACACTACTTTCGCAGGAGTTGGGCGGTGGTCCGTACACTCAAGCGCCGCTTCGCGACTTCCAGTCCGACTCCGGGATTTCCCAGATCCTGGGTCCGAAGCTGAACCCGTTCTTGGACAAGTTGACGCTGATACGTGGCCTCGATTTCTTGCCCACCGTCAATCACAACTTCGGGGGGCTGCTGGGGAACTTCTCGTCCTGCACGAACGCCACGCCGTGCGATGCGGATTCCTTGATGGATGTGCCGACGATCGACCAAGTACTGGCATATTCTTCGAAGTTCTATCCGACGACCCCGGCGGTGCGCGCCCTTCACATCTCCCAAGGTGTGGAAGACGCCATGAGCTACACCAACTACGGCGATCCGAACGCGGCGGTCGAGCAGATGAAGACACGCACGAATCCAATGGACGTGTGGACGGATTTGTTCTCGACGCTCATGGAATCACCCGACGGAGAGCCGACCGGACCCGATCCGAATGCCCTTCTGGTGGATCACGTGATGCAGCAGTACCGCGAGCTGAAAAACAGCCCGCGGCTGTCGGCCGAGGACCGGATGAAGCTCGACCGGCATCTCACGCAGCTCTCGGAGCTCGAAGCTCGGTTGGGCGGAGGCGGCGGCACCATCTCCTGTACGAGGCCGATGGAACCCGAATCGCTAGCCAACAACACCGGCACGGATCCGAGCGACATCGTGGCGAAATGGGACGTGTTCCTCGATCTCGTGGTGCTCGGACTTGCGTGCGATCGGACTCGAATCGTCACCCTCGGCGTTCACAAGGCACTGGGTCCGGGCCCGGATGCCGGGAATTCGACGCTGTCGGGCCATTATCATTCAGAAGACGCAAGCGGCGGGACATGGCACGGGTTGGCCCATGATTGGGGGAACGAAAACGCCCGCCGCCAGCTTACCGGAATCAACAATTGGATTGCCGAAGAGTTGTTCCGAGTTCTCATCGAGAGGATGGACGCCGTCGAGGAAACGGAGGGGAGCACCCTCCTGGACAATTCGCTCGTGTACTGGGGCAATGAACTCGGGTTCAATCACATCGCCTACAGCGTGCCGTGTTTGCTCGCGGGGAGCGCCGGTGGATACGTCCAGGCTGGTCGTTATCTCGACTACATCGACTGGGACGGACACTCGTACTTCGCCCAGGAGGACGGAAACGTTATCAAGGGGATTCCGCACAACCGGTTCCTCGTCACGGTCCTTCAAGCGATGGGTCTTTCACCCGAGGACTACGAAATCGGCGGAAACCCCGGGTACGGTTCGACGAGTACCAGCGGCAGGGATGGCAACCTATGGCCTGTGGACTACGACCTGAGCCAGGTAGGTCAGGTCCTCCCCGGGATTCAAGCCTAAGGGCGCGAGGTCAGCACCAACTCGCTTCGTGCTCGGGCCTTCGCAAGAGTTCCTCGACGTTCGCGTGCAAAAGCCGGTACCCCACGTTGCCGTAGAGGGTTTGTCTTCCGTCGTTCATCACCCAAGTTGGACTTCCGGTGACTCGACGTTCTTGGGCGCGACGGCTGTCGGACAAGAGGTCGGCGATCGCCTGTCCACTTTCGATGACGTCGCGGATCTGTGGTGCTGAATGCCCGCAGCTCTCCGCGATCTCCAGATCGAGTCCGAGGACGCCGATATCCTCGGCCTCGACGAAAAAGGCACGCCGAAGTGCAATTGCCAGCGCTCGACCAGGCTCGTCTCCCGCCAAGACCTGGACGGCTTTGATGACGAGATGCGCATTGGCTGAAGTCTTGGGGCGAACCCTCGTCCATACTTCAGCGTGAACGGGAGCGGCGTCGGCATAGGGCTCTGCAGATTTCCGCACGTGTTCGCCGAAGCCGTGGTACCCGCCCTTGGTCGCCCAACCACGACCAACTCGCGTCTGCGTATCGCTGAACAGATCCAGAAAGTGACACCGAAGTTCGATCCGTTCACCGCACTCCACAACAAGCTCATGGTTTCGTCTTTCGGCGATCCACGCCCAGATGCATAGGACGTCCGAATAATATTCAAGGCGCAATGAACCGGACACTTGTCACCCTCACATTCGTCTCATGCATGTGACATGACTCAAAACAGCCAATGCCCAAAAAACTGCAAGCCCGCTCAACTTTCGTTGAGCGGGCCCGTCCCCTAGCGTTCCCTCCGCTGTCTTGAGAGTCACTCTAGCAATGCGACCCCTGTTTTCTACAGCGAACTGCCCAAGAAGCTTCGAAGTAGCGATTTTTGAAGGTCTTTGTAGCAACGTGTGGGAGAAGTGAGCTGATGTAGGACAGCGCCATCTGGCTAGAATTAGTTAGGTTTTCAAGACCTGCACCATGGGGTGTTCTGGAAGCAGACGCATGAGCGATCTACCGATTCCAACGCCTCAGGGTCATGAGGACCTGAATTCGTTCCAGCTGCTCGCTCGTTTTCGCGCAGCCGCGCAAATTCTGCTCAATCGGCGCAGCAAATTGACCGAGTCGTTGGGCGAAGCTGCTGGTAACCTTGTGCGGGGGATGAGACGAGTTCGACCGCGCTTTCAGCTGGAGTGCGCTGCACCGCCGGACACGGTGATCCGCTACGTCGGTGAACTCTTGAAGACTTCAGGTTGTCCCGTGAGCGGGCTTTCGTGTCCGGGACGCATCGAGCTTCACGCTCATGGAAGCGATCAGCATCTGTGGTCACCACAGCTCATTGTCGACGTCGTTCCGAGCCATCGCGGGTCGGAGCTTCTCGGGCGTTTCGGACCGCATCCCAGCGTTTGGACGATGTACATGGCAGGCTACGCCGCCTGCGGCTTCGGTGGCCTCCTCGGGGCGAGCTTCGGGTATGCCCAATGGGTAATGGGCTCGCATCCGTGGCTCCTGCTCACCGTCCCCGCGTGTCTCCTTTCCGCTCTGGGTCTCTATTCCCTGGCCTTCGTGGGGCAGGGCGCCGGTGCGGGTCAGATGAAGCAGCTCAGAACCTTTCTGAGGAAGGCGCTCCGAGACGTCGAAGTACGCGAGGCAGCAAACGCTCGACTGAGACGGGTTGACTCAGAGTAGATCCACAGTCCCGCTCATCACCGGGACGACTCCCTCGGCGGACAAAACGAGCAACCGCCCCTGCTCATCGATACCCGACGCGTCGCCTTCGACCTTGCCCACCCGGACTCGACGTCCCTGCAGGTAGTCCGCCAGCAAGAGCTCAGGCAACAAGGGAGCGAGTCCGCGCTGCGAAAAGAGGCGGATTTTTCGTTCGAGCTCCTCGAGCAAACTCGCCAGAACGACCTCCAGTCGCCTCTGCGCTTCGCTGACGCCCAAGAGTCGGAGTGACGTGGCGGCGAGACCGTCGGGAAACTCCGACATGCCGACGTTCAGCCCAACGCCAATCACGGTGCCGAGCTCCCCCGATGGCCCGGAACGTGTTTCTACCAGGATGCCGGCTAGCTTCTTTCCCTGGGCGTACACGTCGTTGGGCCACTTGATCGCAGGAGTCCCGACGCCATGCGCTTCGTCCGCGAGGCACTTTGCGACGGCCGAGCGTACCGCGAGTCCCACCACGAGACTCAAGCCCATGAACTCGCTTACGGCGCCTCGATACCGAAGGAGCAGAGAAAAGAGCAGGCTGTCACCCGGCGCTGCGTGCCACACGTTCCCTCGACGTCCGCGACCGCTGGTCTGATTTTTCGCCAAATAAACGCTGCCGTCCTTTGCCGGCGAGGCAACGGCCGCAAGCGCCTCGTCGTTCGTCGATCCGATTTGCTCGTATATCGTGAGAGACTCCCCCCACGAGAGCCCTCGCTCTTTTCGGAGGACTTCGAAGAAATCGCGCTCGAACCAATCGGACATGTGCGCATGTTGTCCCGGTCCCGAGCCCCAAACAAGGCGTCTCACCCCTAGCTACGAAGCTCGTTTCGGCCGTGATATTTGTCTGTAGAAAAGTCATGCCTGCCGTTCGCTCGTTCTCGTACTTATCCGATGACTATCAGGCCGCTTGGGAACTCCGCAGGGCCGTGCTTCTCGACCCTTTCTCCATCGATCATGATGCGGCGAGAGTGGACGACGCCGAATCGTTGCATTTTGGAATCTTCGAGCGCGGTCGTTGCATGGCGTGCCTTTTCCTCGTGCCTCGGCAAGGTGACGCGGTACAAATGCGCCAGGTCGCTGTGGCAATTGATTCCCAGAGACACGGCCTTGGTCGTCGACTGGTCGAATTCGCCGAGGTCGCGGCGCAAGAACGAGGGTTTCGAAAAGTGTTCGCGCACGCGCGCCACACGGCAATCGCGTTCTATTCGAGCCTCGGGTACGACATCGTGGGAGAGCCCTTCGAGCAAGTCGGAATCGAGCACCGTCTCGTCGAAAGGGTACTCGGCACCTAGAAGGTGAGCTACCCTGACAGGGCATGGTACTTTCTCTCGCCGCTCCCGCGAAGAAGGACGCCCTCGTCCTCGGCAAGCGAAAGCTTTCCTACGATGAGCTTCTGGCCCGGTCGTGGAAGCTCGCACAGCGGCTTGAAGGATCCGAAACGGAGCAGATCCTTCTCTTCGCCGAGAACAGCCTGGGTTGGGCCGTGGCCATCTACGCCATCTGGGCGGCGAAGAAGGTGGCTGTTCCCCTCGATGCGCAATCGAAGCCCGAGGAGGTCGCCTACGTCATCGCCGACTCGAAAGTACGCGTGATCTTCTGCAGTCGGGAGACGCGCGCGGCTTTGGACGCCGCACTAGAAACGACGGAAATGGAATCTTCACCTACGATTCTCCTCATCGACGACCTGCTCGATGAAGAGATTTCCGTGAACGACCCTGGGCCCATCCTCGGCGAAACGGAGAGCGCGGGGCCCTTGGCCGCCATCATCTACACCTCGGGTACGACCGGCGACCCAAAAGGCGTAATGCTGACCTTCGCCAACCTGGAGGCCAACTTAAAGGCGGTGCAAAAATTCGGCTACTTCGCACCCGATGAGAGAGTCTTGCTGCTACTCCCCCTCCATCACGTGCTCCCGCTGATGGGATGTTTGCTTGCGCCGCTCGCGACGGGTGGAACCTCGTATTTATGCCCGTCGCTCGCGCGACAGGACGTGCTCGACACGCTGCGAGAAGGAAAAATCACGATGCTCGTCGGCGTTCCCCGCTTCTTCGAGTTGCTCGCGGCCTCCATCTCGGAAAAAATCGCTGGCTCGTTCCTGGCTCGTTCGCTGTTTTCCTTCGCTCAGAAGCAACAGAACGCCGCCTTGTCCGCGCGGCTCTTCAAGAAGGTGCACGAGGGATTCGGCGGACACCTTCGCTACATGGTCTGCGGTGGGGCACCTCTCGCCCCTGATGTCGTGCGTCTCTTCGGTACTCTAGGATTCCGGCTGTGCGAAGGGTACGGAATGACCGAGTGCGCGCCACTCATTACCTTCCCCGACCCGGAGCGGATCAAGGCCGGCTATTGTGGCAAACCTCTCGAGGGCTCTCGGGTGGAGATCCGCCAGGGGGAGATTGTGGTGAAGGGTCCACAGGTCATGCGGGGCTACTACGGGCGTCCCCAGGAGACGGCTGAAGTCCTCAAGGATGGATGGCTCCACACGGGCGATCTCGGAGAGTTCGACGATGATGGTTTCCTGCGCATCACGGGACGCAAGAAAGAGATCCTCGTGCTCCCGAATGGCAAGAACGTGAACCCCGCGCTGAGCGAGGCAATGCTGGAGAAGCACGAGGAGATCGACGAAGCAGGCGTATTTCTCGACGGTGGAGTCCTGCATGCCCTCGTCCTTCTCAATGAGCGAAAGGTCCCAAGAGAAGAACGAGATCTCGAGTCCTTCGCCTTCTCCGTAGCCGTTCGGGATCACAACCAACGAGTTGCCCCCTATCGAAAAATTAGCCGCGTGAGTGTGGTCCGGGAGCCGCTTCCACGAACTCGCCTCGGCAAGCTGCGCCGCCACCTGTTGGAAGAGCTTGCGGCTTCTGTGGGTCGTGGCGAGCCGCCTCGCCCTCCAAGGGACGGCATCGAGAGCGACCTCGCACGATATCTCGCGAAGGTCGGCTGCGCCAAAGTGACGGTCAAGAGTCGCCTCGGAGCCGATCTGGGTCTCGATTCGATGGCGCGCCTCGAACTCCGGGCGTTCATTCGAAGCTCGTTTTCGGCGCCCATCGACGAAGTTGAGCTGGACGATCGATTGACCGTCGAAGAGCTCGCCAACCTCATCGAGACGCGAAAGACCGGCCACAGCTCGATCTCGGAGGTGGATTGGGCGAAGATACTGGACGAAAAATCACGCGTCCGACTGCCTTCCACGAGCGCGCTTCACGTCTTGCTCTTGATCGTCTTGCGGATACTGACTTCCGTGCTGTTGCGGCTGAAGGTAGCGGGGAGCCGCGAGCTTCCCCCCGGTCCCAAGCTCTTCACCCCGAATCATCAGAGCGCGCTCGATGGTGTGTTCCTCACGTCGTCCCTGCGCCTCTGGGATGCTCGCGACGTGTATTTCCTGGCCAAGGAGAAGCACATGAGGCATCCGCTCGTGCGGTTTTTGGCAGACCGAGGACGCATCATCGTCTTGGACGAGTCGGCTGGCCTTCAGTCATCTCTCCGTGCCGTGGCGCTAGTACTCGCCGCAGGTCGTTCGGTCGTCGTGTTTCCCGAAGGGACGCGCAGTCACGACGGAAATCCTGGGCCCTTCAGGAGTAGTTATGCGATCGTCGCTCACCACGCGAAAGTGCCGATCGTTCCAGTCGCCATTCAGGGAGCCCTTTCGGTCCTCCCACGGGGGAAAACGTGGCCGCGGCTTGGCCGCCTGGTGAGGGTGACGTTTCTTCCATCGATTGATGCCACCGGGGATCCCGACGAGACCAATGCTCGGGTTCGCGAAGCGATCCTGGAGAAACTCGCGTAGCCGAGCAACGTCGCGCGCCCCAGTGGCATCCGCCCTGGCCGAGGCACCGACGTTGCGCCCCTCCTCAAAGGTCGAACTCGTACGAGACGTCGACATAGGCCCCGAAGAGCGAAATCGCGTAGTCGCCCGGATAGCCACAGAAGTTGCACGTCTCTCGCTCGGTGACTTCCACCGAGCCAAACCGATACGCCCCCGCGACATTGGCTTGGAAGGAGCCGGTACGAAACCCGGAGCCGATCGTGACGCTGTGTGTCGGCGCGGGTGGCGTCCCAAAGGGAGTAGGGTACTTCTCGTTACCCACCTGCCCGTCGAAAACGTATCCGGCACGAAGGGGGACGGTGTGCTGCCGGATCGGTTGACGGTACTCCACGCCGCCACGAACCGTGTGACCGTCCTGCCACATGAAGTGATTTTCGAGCGCGATGCGCTCCTCCACACCCTCCGGAACGCCAGAAAGCTCGACGACGTCATTTTGGCTCTGGGCCGCAAACTCGTAGTCGAGCGCAAAGCCGAACCGTTCGAAGTCGTAGCGCGCTCCTGCGCCCACCTTGAGCGGGAGATTGAAGTCGAGCTCGATGTCGTTGAACGTGCCACCGAGCGCGTCTCCTTCGTCGCCTTTGGCGGTGACGGTGACCAGATTGCGCACGACCACGCCGAGCCTGAGGTCTTCAATCGGGCTGTATTGAGCACCCACGCGGAAGCCGGTGTAGTTCCAGCCCAGGAGACTGAAGTCGAGCGCTCTGGAAGAAGGGGTTCCCTGGGTTCGGTCGAAGGTCACGGCAGTGATGCGGTACCCGACCCCCAACGAGAGGCGCCCGGGCAGGATTTCTTTCGGAACCGTCAACGTTACACCGGGAGTGATCTCGAAGAACACCGCCCTGAGACCGTCCTCGACCTCGTCATCTCCAACCGCCGCCGGGTACGTGTACGAAGCCGCCCCGGACGCCACCGGGAACGCTCCGAGACCGACAGTGACCCAGTCATGCAAACGATAGCCGGCCGCGATGAGGGGAAACGGCGCCACGACGAGATCGGACCGAACGTTCCTCGCCTCGTCGTGGGCGGCGGGCGAAGTCTGTAGATGGCCGAGGAGCAAAGAAAAACTCCCGAGCACCTCCAAGCCCTCGATGCCACCGTATCCAGCCGGGTTGTGAAAGCTCGCGCTCGGATCGTCGACGTACCCAATCGCCGTTCCGCCCATTCCCTGGTGCCGCGCCGTGTGCACGATCGGTGTATCCCAACCCGCAGCAAGTAGGGTGCTTGGCATCGACAGGAAGGTGGCGAAACCCACCCCCGAGACGATTCGTCGACAGACAGAACTACGCCCCAATGACTCACGCACGGAAGTTACTCGGGTTGAGCCAGCCCGCTACAGTCGAAAAACTCCTGAGTACACCCGTTCTCCGCCTGGCACTCCACGCACTCGGGCGAGTCGCCATCCCCAATGCATTCAGCGAGACAGCTGTCCGCACTGCAGGCACCCGAGGTGCCGTAGCAGGCTGAGCACTCGTCGGTCGTGCCGAGCTCCGAAGCGATACAGTCGGCCGTACACCCAGCTCGATCGGAGGCGTTCAGACACGCGTTGATCAAGCAATCCTTCGCCGTGGCCCGCAGCGTGCCGTCTTCCACGAACAAGCAATCATCGTCATTGACGCAGACCGCATCACTCACTCCCGCGGCCGCGACGCATTCGATGTTCGAACGGCCGGATTCACCGCCTCCGCCTTCGGGAAGCGGCTCCTCTTCCTCCGAACCGCCACAGGCCCAGACCAGATTCGCCGCCGCCAGGGTTCCGAAAAGAACCGCCCCACTCCGTGTCCAATTCCGCTGTCTCATCCCGGCTCAGTCTCACACACCCAAGGCGCAGGCTCAAATCCCAGACCATTTCACCATGCCGGGCTCTCGGTCCTCGCCATGGGATGCACACCATCGCGGCCGACTCTCAATCACCTCACCGGCTGCCGGACCTGCATCTTCATCCGGCATTAGCTCTCGTTGTGGACGTTCGAACAACCGCTCACCAAATGCTCAGCGTCGGAGCGCTCGCCCGGGGAGCCGAAACTCGTCATCATCCATGAATCCGGTGTAGCTGGGTTCACGCACATGTGGGACAAAATAGATTGAAAGCGGGCATCATTCTCTTCCTGCAACCCCATGGAACCGTGCTAATAATATGAGCATGCTGATCTTTGTCCCCAAGGAGACGAAGTCGCACGAGTACCGGGTCGGAATGACCCCGGTTGGGGTGCGCACACTCGTCGCTGATGGTCATCGCGTCTGGGTCGAAAGAGGCGCCGGCGAGGGCGCTGGTTTCTCGGATAAGGATTACATGGTCGCCGGAGCTCGCACGGTCGATTCTCCCGACGATGGATACGGCGAATCCGATATGGTGGTGAAGGTCAAGGAACCGCTTCCCCACGAGTACCCGCTTCTTCGCCCGGGACAGCTCCTCTTCACCTACTTCCATTTCGCGGCGAGTCGCGAGCTGACGGAGGCGGTCACCCGTTCACGAGCGACGGCAATCGCATACGAGACCTTGGTGGAGACCGACGGCTCCTTGCCTCTGCTCATCCCCATGAGCGAAGTCGCGGGGCGGATGAGCGTCCAAGCTGGCGCCCGTCACTTGGAAAAGCCGAACGGCGGGCGCGGCATCTTGCTCGGCGGGGTGCCTGGCGTGCAGCCCGCCCACGTCACCGTGCTGGGCGGTGGCGTCGTGGGGACGGAGGCGGCCAAGATGGCGGCTGGTCTTGGCGCACAAGTCCACGTGCTCGACACCAACCTCGGCCGTCTCAGGCAACTTTCGGAGACACTACCCAAGAACGTCACTCCGCTCTTCAGCGATCGCTCGCAAATTGTGCGCGAACTGGAGCTAGCCGACTTGGTCATCGGAGCAGTCCTGGTCCGCGGTGATCGCGCACCTCATCTGATCCGGCGGCGCGACCTCAAGTTGATGAAGCAGGGCTCGGTCATCGTGGACGTGGCAATCGACCAGGGTGGCTGCGCCGAGTCGTCGCGGCCCACCACCCACGAAGCCCCGGTCTACGTCGAGGACGGGGTGATCCACTATTGTGTGGCCAACATCCCGGGGGCCGCACCCGTGACCAGTACCTTAGCGCTCACCAATGCGACTTTCCCTTACGTACGCCTCATTGCCGAGCACGGTCTCGATGGCGCCATTGCCCGCCATCCATCGATCGCGAGCGCCGTGAACGTGCGAAACAGAGAGATCGTCCACCCGACCGTAGCCGCCCTTTGGGAGGCGCCCCCACCGAGCGCAGCCGGCGAGGTGGCTTGATGCCACATCCCGTTTGGAAGCCGCTCGAAGCTTCCGACCGGAAGCGACTCGAAGACACGCTGTCGACCATCGACGACAAGGCGAAGACCCTCGTCGGGTATCCGTGCAATCAGGCGTTCGACTACAGCGAACTGTTGCCCTTTCTCGCCTACCACATGAACAACGTCGGCGATCCCTTCGCCGAAACGAACTACGGGCCCAACACCCACGACTTCGAGCGCGAAGTGATCGAGGTGCAGGCAGGGCTGACTCGCGCTCCCAAGGACGACTATTGGGGATACATCACGAACGGCGGTACGGAGGGCAACCTGTACGGCCTGTACTTGGCTCGTGAGCTCTATCCGGACGGCATCGTCTATTATTCAGAGGATACCCACTATTCTGTGCCCAAGTCCCTGCGGGTGCTCCGCACTCGGAGCATCATGATTCGCTCCCAGGACAATGGTGAGATCGACTACGAAGACTTGCGCGAAACTCTGAAGATTCACCGTGACTGTCCGCCCATCGTCTTTGCCAATGCGGGCACCACGATGAAGGGCGCCATCGACGACGTGAAGCGTATCCGTAAGATCATCGGCGACCTGCGCATCCCAGCCTCTTACATCCATGTGGATGCCGCGCTCTCGGGGATGATCTTGCCGTTCGTGAGCGAGCCGAGCAACTGGAACTTCGAAGCGGGCGCTGACAGCATCTCGACCAGCGGCCACAAGATGATCGGATCACCGCTGCCTTGCGGCATGGCAATCGCGAGAAAACACAACGTCGATCGCATCGCTCGGTCGGTGGAGTACGTCGGGGTACTCGATACGACCTTGACGGGGTCGCGCAATGCCTTCACTCCCCTGGTGCTGTGGTACGCAATGAAGCGGCTCGGCATTGAGGGGATGCGGCGAACTGTTCAAAGCTGCCTTGAGATGGCTGACTACACCATCGGTGAGCTCGAAAAGCGCGGCATCCCCGCGTGGCGGAACAAGAACTCCATCACTGTCGTTTTCCCTCGCCCCGCTGACGAAGTCATCAAAAAGTGGCAAATCGCGCCATATGGTGACATCGGGCACTTGATCACGATGCCGCATGTCGAGCAGCGTACAGTGGATCAGTTCATCCTCGACTACATCAGCCATCCGACGAACGGACAGACACGGTGCTCCATCGCGCCACCAGGGTCTCATGCAATCATCACTGGTTCCACGATGACTACCGAATTCCAGGGCCCCGAAACGGAGACAGGGACATGAAGGAGATCACCGTCCTGGTCGACAATCGCTCGGGAGTGCTCGCTGACATCTCCGCGACGCTCGCGGATCGAGGAGTGAACATCGAGACCATCGACGGCGAAGCCGCCGAATCTCGTGGCATCATCCGCCTCACGGTCGACCAGTACGACGAGGCGCTGTCCGCCTTGCGCGATAGAGGCTTTCAGGCGATCTCCGAGGACGCGCTGTTGATCCGTCTGAAGGACGAGTCTGGAGCGCTCGCCAAGGCCGCCGCAAGGTTCAAGGATGCGGACATCAACATCCGCAGCTTGCGCATTCTGCGCCGTGAGGGCGGCTATGCGCTGGTCACGCTCGTGACCGAGGACAATGATGCCGCGCGTGAATTGGTGGCGGACGTACTCGCCGGTGGAGCCGGTTGAGCCTCCCCGCGGGCCACTCCGGAAGGGCCTGTTTTCCTTGCCAATTTAACTGACACTTCGCCCCTTGACGGCAGACGCCGGGGAGCTAAGGTCCGCGTCCTCCCTGGATGCACGGTTCGGCCGCATCCCCCGGGAAATCATCTTCCGGAATAGCTCAGTTGGCAGAGCAGCGGACTGTTAATCCGCGGGTCGTAGGTTCGAGCCCTACTTCCGGAGCCCCCAGGGCGTCGCTGAAGCGACGCCCTTTTTTATCGAAGAGCGGCGGCGGCTCAGGAGGGCTCTTCGGCTCTCCGCCCGGTGGGGCTCGGCGACACTTCCCGCACCGGAGGGGACGCTGTCCCCTCGAAAGCAAAGAGCTCGTGCGACGGCTGGCTCATTCGTCATCCACTACTTCTTAATGATCGTGAGCGCGAGCGAGGCGACCCCAATCATCGTTGGGTCACCTTTCAACGAGCGCGTGACAACACTCGCCTGAGCGCATTCTATTCCGCTACACTTGCTTTCGACGCGTACGTCGTGTGCATCAATTGAACGAGCATGGCGGCGCTCGTGCCCCTTTTCCGATCTTTGGGGAGGCCCGCAAGGCTTTCGGATATCACGTCGGAGAGCCCGACGATGCCGCACAGACGGCCGGCCGCATCGACGACCGGGATTCGCCGAACGCCCGATTCGGTCATCATCGCACGCAGATCATCGACCGTCGTCGTCGTTTGCGCTTTCACCAAACTCCGGGACATCGCCGATGTGACGGCGGCATGATAGAGCGGCACGCCCTGTGTATATGCTGCCATGCTGATGTCTCGGTCGGTGAGCATGCTGATTGGTCGTCCTTCATCATCCACGACGACTACGACGCCAAGGTCATTTTCCCACATGAGCCGGGCAGCGTCATTGAGGGTCGCATCCACGCTACAAGCCACAGCAGGACTCGACATGAGGTCCGCGGCCTGAGCGTCTCGCTTGCGGGGCTTCGGCGACGCAGCGCGCTTCTTTGCCTCCGGAGAAGCCGCTTTGGTCTTTCTGGGGGGCTTCGGCGAAGAACTGTTCGATTTCGAACGGAGTCTCTCCGAAGTCGTTTCCTTCGACTCGACGAGTTTGAGAGTTGCTGCTGACATGGGTGCCTCCTCGTGCATGGGCCGCGTGCGGCGCTCAGGCATCCATGAGCCAACGTCCTTCGGACGAGCAAGTTTTTGGAATTTTTCCGCGGCACCGCAATCTCTCGGCAACAATTCTCCGCGGAAGCCCAGGAAATCTGAACCTTTTGATGCCGAGATCGCGACAACCGAGCGATCCGTCACGTGAAAGAGGCAGAGCCCGTCCATACGTCACGGCGCCAAGTGCACTTCAGATTGTGGGATCCCAGCCTCGACTCGAGGCTCGGTCCTCGGGACTCTTCATGAAATTCAGTACCACGCACCTCCTTCTCTCGTCCTCCCTCCTCCTCAACGCCGCTTGCAGCTCGACCATCGGGGGCGACAACGACGGCGATGACACCGGATCGGGCGGCAGCGACGCTGGCACGGGCGGGGACGCAACGGGGGGAACTGGAAGCGGCGGCCTCTTGGGAAGCGGCGGCTTCGGTCCGTCGGGCGGCGCACCCGGCGCAGGAGGCGTCGGTTCGACCGGCGGTACCGCGTCGGGTGGTAGTCCTACGGGTGGATCGGATGGGACCGGCGGAGACGGAACGGGAGGAGACGACGGGACCGGTGGTGAGCCTGCTACGGACGCGCCCGATCCTAGCTCCGGGTGCGGCAACCAAAACCCGCAGACCGGAACCTCGAGCAACCCGCTGAACGACGGAAAGCCCTACTACGTCAAGCTGCCATCAGGCTACGACCCCAACACCCCGTACCGGTTGCTGTTCGTCTTCAATCCCACGGGCAATCCCATCACTTGGGGGGAGAACAGCGCCGGCTACGAACAGGTGGCCAGCGACGCCATCCGCGTCTACCCGCACGAGAACCCGAGCGATTTGAGCCGTTCTCCCGGCGGTTGGAGCGGTGACGACGTACCCGCCTTCGAATCGCTCTACAACGCGGTCATCAACAACTTCTGCGTCGACAAGGCCCGGGTGTTTGCGGTCGGCGAAAGCTCGGGCGGAGACTACGCGAGCGTCCTCGGTTGCGAACACGGAGACAAGCTCCGCGGCGTGGGCCCGTGCGCCACCAAGCCGGTCGGCGGATACCCTCTGAACGTGTCCCAACGCAATTGCGTGGGAGACACGACGGCGATCGTCATGCACGGGCTCAACGACAGCGTCGTCGGCTCCGAAAACGGGCCCGCGACCCGGGACTTTTACGTGGACCTCAACGAGTGCGGGAGCAACAACGTACCGGTCGAGGGATACACCGACGACATGAGCAACTGCGTGATGTACACCGAGTGCAAGGACGGCTACCCCGTCTATTGGTGCCAGCATCAAGATCCCAACTATAGCGGCACGCAGCACGGTTGGCCTGGCTTCGCAGCCGAGATGACCTGGGAAGTCTTTTCCGCCTATTGACACCCGACCGGGTGCGCGCCTTTCAGGAGGCGCTTGCGTCGCTGGGCAGGCGCGGACTGGCGTCTCGTGCGTCGAAGGACAGGGGGACGTCGTGCCACTTTTCTTCGGCTTGCGCGCGAGTCCAGGGATGAGCAATCTTGAGTTCCTCGAGCAGCTCGAGGAACTCTCGCACGTTTCTCGGTCGTCGCGCTGGATCCTTTTCGAGACAACGCATGATCAGGTCATCGAGGGCCTGCGGCACCTGGTGCGGACTTGTCTCGGACGGGCGCCTCGGGATCTCGTGAAGCTGCGCTCGGGCGATCGCAACGGGAGTGTCGGCATCGAATAGCAGCTTTCCCGTCAGCAAATAGTGCGCGATCGCTCCCAAGGCATAGATGTCGGCTCGCACCGTAGGGGGACCGCCGCCCGTGATACTCTCGGGAGCCAAGAAGGCCGGCGTTCCAGGGATCTCCCCGGCTTGCGTTTCGAAGACGTCCTCGGACGGTGCGGACGGCGTCATCGACTTCACGAGCCCAAAGTCGAGCACTTTGACGAAATCGTAGTCACCTCCGTAGCGACAGATCATCAAGTTGGCAGGGTTGAGGTCGCGGTGCACGAAGTCCTTGCCGTGCGCTTCGAGGAGAGACAGCGCCGCTTGGTACAAGATGTGAATCACCCGCGCTGGGACGACGGGGCCAGCTCGCTCGACCAACTGTCGCAAGTTGAGCCCATCGAGCAGCTCCATCACGTAAAAGAGCGTGCCATCGCTCTGAATCCCCGCATCGAAAACGTTGATCGTGTGTGGATTGCTGAGCCCCGAAAGCACGCGAGCCTCGCGTCGGAACCGGGCTTGCTCGTCTGTGGAAAGACGCCCGGGTTTGATCCGTTTGAGCGCCACGAGCCGCCCCAGGTGCAGCTGGCGCGCCCGAAAAACCTCCCCGATCCCGCCCTCGCTCACCTTATCGACGAGTTCGTAGTCCTCCTGTCCCACGAGCGTCGACTTCGACGAACCCCGATGAAGCGGTCCGGTCGTGCCACTAGCTCCGCCGCCGGTGACGAGCAACAAAACCGACGAAAGCGCGCTGACCGAAGCCGCAAGGATGGTGAGCTCCGGGGCAAGCACTGCGACCATCACGACGCCAATCGACAACAGAGCCGAAAGCACGCTCAAACGGAGGGCCGGGTTCGCGGGGGGCATCGAGGGCCGAAGATACCCGGTGCGTGCGCTGACCGCCAAGGAGAGAAACGGCGGAGCGGGAGAATCGAGGGCTCGTCAAAAAGCCCCGCCGGGGCGGGGCTTCTCGGAACCGAGGGCCTGTGGACGCAGACGTCGATTATC
Source organism: uncultured Polyangiaceae bacterium (assembly GCA_965652275.1). Classification (GTDB taxonomy): domain Bacteria; phylum Myxococcota_A; class Polyangia; order Polyangiales; family Polyangiaceae; genus NIC37A-2. The sequence goes on from CBFGUR010000002.1 coordinate 54,265, forward strand.
GGACGACCGGCACGAAGCAACCGATGTTCGTCACTTCCACTCGGAAGTTCGATTCCAGCGTTTGCCGTTCGGCGTGGAAGATGTCCATGTTGTAGTTGCCCTGCGCAGTGAGGCCGAGCTCCGCGGCCTTCTGGTCGAAATTCAACGTCATCGTCATCGGTGAGTGGATGCCACCAAGGTCGAGCGCAAGGATCCCGTTCACAAACACCCAAAGATCGTCATCCCCTTCGAAGGTGAAGAGCTGCCCCGAGCCGGGAATGTACTCGAAGCTGACGTGCGCCTCGGTCGTGAAGTGGAAGTTGTGCGCTTGCCCGGGCGTATTGCCGTGACCCACGCCATCGAGGGGGAAGAACGCGTCGCTATCGAACAAGCTGACGCCTGAGTCATTCTCCAAGAGCGGCAGCTCGCCCTTGATGGTCACGTTGTAGGCCGGATCGTCCTTGTACCAACTATCGAAGGTCGTTGCGTTGGTGATGGAGTTGGGTGGAGTCCACCCCCACGTCCAGGTACCAGGCGCTGCACATGAAACGACTTGACGAATCACACCTGGAGACCACATCTCTGGGCTCACCGTGCGCTGGCCTCCGAGGCCATGGTTGAAGGTCGGCTTTCCATTCGGATCGAGGGTGCGACCCACCATGTCGCAACCCGCTTCGTCCACGCCCATGTAAGCCTGAGCACCGCCACCATATTGATCGGAACCGCTCCAGTTTCCTCCCGCAGGGTAGAGAACCGAAATCTCGAAGTCGGGATGCCCACCCGTCTCGCCGTTCCCCTTGAAGTCGCGGAACGTTACAGGCAGCCGACCGCAGTCACCGCTGTGACCGTCGAGCGTAATCCCCTGCGGGACGCCCGGGGCGTCGCCGTCACCGGGCGCGTTTCCGGTCCCGATGTTGATGTCGCCATCGCCGACGTTGATGTCACCGTCGCCGGGCGCGTTCCCAGCTCCGTCACCATCTCCGCCCGGCCCGGAATCGCCGTCACCATCCCCGCCAGTCGTGCCGGTACCAGGTGAACACGCCATCACGAGAGCAAGCGCGGAAATGCCAAAGCCAACTGAAGCCTGAACGGATCGAAGAGTCATAGGTGTTCTCTATTGATAGTCTTGGGTAAGGGATCGCAAAAGCGGGAGTGGCCGTGCCTGCCCTCCATGAACATTTTCCTAGCACGAAAGGTATTTCAACTCACACGGACGGCCCCGAGTCGAGGGGTGCCGGACAGCTGGGGGCGCGCGATTGGGGCGCCCCCTAGCTTAGTCTTGCGATTTTTTACCTCTTGGCCGCAATTTTACACCCAGGGCCGAGGTTTTCGCTCTCGATGGCCTCACGCGCCGTCCGTCTCGTCCGTCGAAAGGAACACCTCGTGAATGGTGAGCTCGCTGGGCCCCCGGAACATCTCCTTCGGCGGACGATCCTGATGGGCCTCTCGAAATGAATCGCTCTTGGTCCAAGCCACGAAATCGTCGAACGTCTTCCACCAAGTCTTCACTTCGTAGAAGCATTCCTTCTCAGGGGCCGGACTCCATTCTCCGGTCTGGTGGTCGAGCTTCATCGGCCGGGGGCGATGCACCTCGTTTCGAATGAAACCGGGCGAGCGGTCCACCAAGTGAGCCCGGCGTCGGAATCGATCCTCGAAATCGATCTCGTGACCTTCTGCGACCGGAATTCTGTTCGTCACCACAATCATGACGAGCGACGATAGGCTCTCCTGACACCAACGAAAAGCGCAGCGAAAATGCGGCGGACCGTTCGGTCGAGAGAGCGCCCGCCCCTCTGGCCCGTCGCAGAGCAGGGAAACGCTCCTGACACGGAGGGTGCCGCCGCGAATCTCCGTGATTTTAAGGGCTTGGCGCGCTCATGAAACGGCGGGTCGCGAATCTGAGCCACGACGAGGCCTTCCGTCCATTCGATCGAGCTGCCACCATCATCCTCGCGATGAGGGGCGCTGATCGAGTCGAGACGGGAGCCGAAACGCTGGAGCTTACCTACGACGACGTTCGGAGTCATTCCGAGAAACTCGCGGCGCCGCTGTCCGCCGAGGACCAGACTGTCCAATCGATGCCCGACGTGAGTCCCACCAAGTGGCACCTGGCCCACACGTCGTGGTTTTTCGAGACCTTCCTCCTGAAGCCGTTTCTGCGACGCTACCGGCCATTTCGAGAAGAGTACGAGGTGCTCTTCAATTCCTACTACAACTCGGTCGGCAGCCAGTTCCCGCGCGCTAAGCGCGGTCTCTTGTCCCGCCCGGGCAAAGAAGAGGTGCTCGAGTATCGAAAGTACGTGGACGAGGCGATGCATCGCTTGATGAAGGAGCTGCCCCCAAAAGCCCGAAGCCTGGTGCTGCTCGGACTCAACCACGAAGAGCAGCATCAAGAGCTCTTGCTGACCGACATCAAACACGTTCTTTATCAGAACCCTCTAGCGCCCGCCTACTCGGCCCTTGCAGTAAATACATCGTCCGAGGTGAGCGAGGAATCCGAAAGCATCAGTTTCGTGGGTTTAGAGGGAGGCATCGTGGAGGTGGGCCACTCCGGGGCCGGCTTTCATTTCGACAATGAGACCCCGAGACATCGGGTCGTGCTCGCCGACTTCGAGCTAGCTTCGCGGCCGCTCAACAATGGAGACGTGATCGCCTTCATCGAGGCGGGGGGCTACGACCAGCCCCTCTTGTGGCTCTCGGACGGTTGGGCCCACATCAAAACGCACGGTCTCGACCGCCCGCTCTACTTCAGAAGAGACGACGGACGATGGTCTCATTTCACGATGCACGGGATGAAGCCGGTCGACCCGAGAGAAACAGCGTGTCACCTGAGCTACTTCGAAGCAGACGCCATCGCGCGATTCATGGGAGCGCGTCTCCCGACCGAATTCGAATGGGAGCATGCCGCGGCAAGTACTGGCGCGGGCGATACTTCGCCCTCTTTCGGGTTCGAGTCCCTCTCTCCAGGTGTTCCCCCACGAAGGACAGCCGGAACCTTCACACAGATGCTCGGCGGAGTCTGGGAATGGACCCAGAGCGCCTATGCGCCCTACCCCGGCTACGCATGTCCCCCCGGCGCCGTGGGTGAATACAACGGCAAGTTCATGCACAACCAGTTCGTGCTGCGCGGCGGCTCCTGCTTCACCCCGAGCTTTCACGCCCGGATCACCTATCGCAACTTCTTCCCCAGCAGCGCGCGATGGCAAATGTCGGGCGCCCGTCTCGCGAAAGGAAACAACACCCCATGAGCAACCTTTCGTCCACGATTTCGGCGCTCGAGAGCCGCGAACGAAAAAGGGGGAAGCCCCGCGAAGGAGCAACCTCTTCGGAGAGACTGAGTCGAAGCGCACACGATGAGTTCGAGCGCGACGTTTTGGCTGGCCTGAGCAGCCCTCGGAAGACTCTGCCCTGCAAGTATTTCTACGACGCGCGAGGCTCACAGCTCTTCGAAGCCATTTGCGAGACGCCGGAATACTATGTCACCCGCACCGAGGTGGCGCTCTTGAAGGAAGCCTGTCCCAAGGTTGCAACACGGGTGGGCCCTGGCGTCGACGTTCTGGAACCGGGATCGGGCGCAGGTACCAAGATCCGACTGCTCTTGGATTTCCTCTCGGCGCCTCGGTCGTTCATCCCGATCGACATCAGTGAGAGCGCGGTCACCGCCTCCGCCGAGGCCCTGCAGCGAGACTACCCTGACGTCGCGGTACACCCGCTGGTGGCGGATTTCACGCGGCCATTCGCCATTCCGCCGCACTTCCTCGAGCGCGAGTCGGATGGCGACTCCGAGCAACGCAAGTTGATCTTCTTCCCGGGTTCCACAATCAGCAACTTCACTCCAGACGAAGCGGCGCCGTTTCTTCAGGGGCTGCGCGGCGTGCTCGGAGCGGGGGACTACCTATTCATCGGGGTCGACCGCATCAAGGACGGGAAGCGACTCGAACGCGCGTACGACGACAGCGCCGGTGTCACTGCAGCGTTCAACAAGAACCTGCTGGTTCGCATCAAGAGCCAACTCGAGACCGACCTCGATCTGCGCCATTTCCGACACCGAGCCGTGTACAACGAGGACCTGTGCCGCATCGAAATGCACCTCGTGTCGACAAAGAAGCAGGTGGTCCACGTTTGCGACCGACCCTTCGCTTTCGAGGAGGGTGAGACGATCCACACCGAGAACAGCTACAAATACAGTGTGGAGGGCTTTTCGGACTTGGCTCGACGTGCCGGCTTCAACATAGTCGAGACCTTCAGCGATCCCGAGGATCTCTTCAGCTTGTATCTCTGCCAGGTTCCGGGCTAAGCGCCGCGGGGTGACTGAATCAGATCCACCGCCGCCGCAGGCAGTCGACGCGCCGTCATCTCGCGGTTCTCACGCTGGCCGGGGTGGGCTCGCGCTCGCTGGGGGGAAGATCTACTTCCTCGTGATGGGACTCGTACAACAAATCCTCCTGAAGGCCGTGCTCGGGCTCAGCGGGTACGGGGCCTATTCCACCGTCAGCTCCATCGCGAGCATCTCGTACAACCCCCTGGTCCAAGCAGGGATCCAAGGTATGAGCCGGGAGATCGCGAGTAGCGACGACCGCCAAGTGCCACAGGTGCAGCGACGAGTGCTCGGCTTTCACTTCATCCTGGCGGTAGCTTCAGCGGCACTATTCTTTGGCGCAAGCGGGTGGGTGGCGAACTTCATCGGCGCGCCTCACGTCGTCTCCGCTCTGCGCATTTTGAGCGTCCTACTCTTCCTCTATGCGATGTATGCGCCCCTCATCGGCTATCTGAATGGACGCAGACGATTCTTGGGGCAAGCCGGCCTCGACGTGACGGCTGCGACTCTGCGCACGATCGGATTGGTCGCTGGCGCCTACGCGGCAACCACCTGGATGACGAGCGAAAGCGAGTCAGGTCGTACCATGCTGCGCGTCGAGGGCGCGGCACTCGGGTTCTGCGTCGCAGGAGTGCTCATCCTCGGCGCCGCAGTCAAGATGACCGGGGTCGGCCGAACTGGTGGAAGCCGCCCACCGATGCGCGCCTATTTCTACATCCTTTTGCCTATTTTTGGCGGCCAGCTGCTACTCAACCTACTCTTCCAGGCGGACGCTCTTTTGTTGCGCCGTTTCGCCGCCGAGGCAGCGGTTGCCGCGCAGCTCGCTCCGGAAGCCGCAGACAAGTACGTAGGTGCCTACCGCGCCACGCAGCTCTACTGCTTCTTGCCATTCCAGCTCCTATCGAGCGTTACGTTCGTGCTCTTTCCGCTCTTGGCAAGCGCACAAGCTGGAGGAAAACGGGACGAGGTCGCGGCTCTGGTGGCGCGCGGTCTGCGCATCGCGCTGGTTCTCGGCGGGCTCATCATCAGCACGCTGGTTGCGGTGCCCGGAGGTTTGATCGCGTTGGTGTTCGGTGCGGAAGCAAGCGCTATCGGCGCCGACGCCATGCGGATCCTCGCAGTCGGGATGGGTTTTTTTGCCCTCCTGGGCGTGATGACCACGGCCATGAACAGCTTGGGCGGCGAAAAACAAAGCTTCATCCTGATTGGACTGGCGGTCGCGCTGGTCACTGGCCTGAGCATCCTTCTGGCACGAGGAGAGGACCTGAGCGCATCCCTCTTGAACCGAGTCGCAATAGCGACGTCTACGGCAATGATCGCGACCACGACGGTTGCAGCACTGAGACTACATCGGTTGGCAGGTGGGGGGCTCTCGCTGCTTTCTCTCGCTCGTACCTCCGCAGGTGTCGCGGTCGCCGGTCTCGTGACCGCTCAGTTCTTTTCCGGAGGACATATGCTAACGCTAGCCGGGGCATGCGCTGCAGCCACAATTTACCTTGCAGTGCTGATCATCACGCGAGAGCTCGACCGGAAAGACCTAAACCAAGTCCTCAGCCTCATCCGGAGATAGCGAGCCTACTTTCCCGAATTACTGGCGGCGGCTTCCGCGTGATGCGCGATGGCTTCCCGCACGAACAACTCTTCGAGCGTTTGATGATGAGGAACGACTTCTTCAACGCTCACTCCAGACGCTAGCGCCTGCTCGAGCAGCACGTTTACGGCAGCCTTTTCGGGGAGCTCGATACGAAGTCTGCCGCCCGCAATCTCGAATCTCCAGCCCTGCTCCGTGCAGAAGCGCTCGAAACCATCGTCGGCACCCGCAACCACCGCACCCACCGTTTGTGATCCCGAGCGTAGGAGCTCATCCAGCTTACCCCGCACTACGATTTTCCCGAGGCGCATGATGGTGACTCGATCGCAGAGTGTCTCGACATCACCCAGAATGTGCGTCGAAAAGAAAATCGTTCGGCCATTCGCGCGCTCATCCAAGATCAGATCTTTGACCTCTTTGCGTCCGATCGGATCCAAACCGCTCATCGGCTCGTCCAAAATGAGCAGCTTCGGATCTGCAACGAGCGCCGCCGCGAGCGCCGTGCGCTGGAGCATCCCTTTGGACAATCGACGGGCGGGACGATCGGCTGCGTAGAGCACTCCCACTCGCTCGAGAACTTGCTTCGTCCGATCTCGCAAGGACTTTCCACTGAGCCCGGAGAGTTGCCCGCACATCTCCACGAATTCGGTGGGCGTGAGGAACGGATAGATGTAGGGGTTCTCCGGGAGAAAGCCGATGTTTCTCATTGCCACGGCGCTTGGTATGGGATGCTCGAAAAGAGTCGCCTTTCCTGCTGTCGGTCGGATCAGTCCCGTAAGCATCTTGATGGTCGTCGTCTTCCCAGCGCCGTTGGGACCGAGAAACCCGAATATCTCCCCCTCTGCCACCCGAAAGCTCACGCCCTTCACGGCGTGCACCACTTTCATGGAAAGACCGATCCGAAAACGCTTCTGTAGACCGTCAACGACAATCAAGTCCGTCATTGAGTAGAATTTCAACCATCCGGGGGCTCCGAAAACAAGATCCGGCTCGCGGGAAGAGCCCAAGGCGCTTCCGGAAGCGTAAAAAAGTTCCTTTGCCGTATCCTGGAGCCGAAGGTTCACTTCGGATTTCGCAACAAGGTGGTAGAAAGGGGCACATTTGTGTAAGGACTCTGAAAATGCACAGTCCTGCACGTCGACAAAGCGCTTGGCACTCTTCATGACAAAACGCTCTCTTGTTTCGCCTGCACTCCTGGGTTGGGTCACCACCATCGGAGTGACCACGTCCGTAACCGCAACCTGGGGACAGGCCCCCCCGCCGCCATTGCCTCCGCCCGCCTTCGAGGACGACGATGATGAAGACGTGGGTGATGAGGTCGACGAAGCCGACGAGTCAACGTCCTCCTCTCAGGCGGACGCCCCCCCACCCCCGCCGCCGCCTGCGGAACCCGCCACTGCTGCCGCGCCCGAACCCTGGGAACAGCCCGTTGGCGGTTCCGTCGCCGCGTCGACCGACGACCTCTCGGACACGGGTGACAGCGACCCGGATCGATACTTCCGAAACGTTGCTCTACGTCGGATGACGACCCTCTCGGGTTCGACGGGTTTGCATCGGGTCTCCGAGGCGGGCTCCGGCGCGCCCGGAACTTTCCGGATAAACTTGGTCGGGAGCTATTTTGCCAAGTCGGATTTCCTCTGCACGAGCAGCGCCCCGTGCTTCGACCCAGTCAATGGTGAGGAGCTGACGGCAGACGAGTCGCGCCACTCGGACGTCATCTTGCGGATTTCGGCCACGCCCCTGCCCTTTTTGGAGGCTTTCTTCAGCCTGCACAACTCGGCCACGAGGAACTCCCACGGAACACCAGAGCTTCTCGAAGTCGTAGGCGACTGGCACCTCGGTCTGAAGGGCTTCATGCCCGAAAAGCCAGATCGGATTTTCGGTTTCGGCGGCGAGACGGACGTTCAGGCAGTCATGGGAACGGGTGGCGTCGGCCCAGTGGGCAATGCAACCAGCGTGAGCTTCAAGGGTCTCGCGTCGCTCAACTTGAACAATCGAACCAACGAAGAAGACCGCATCCCGGTGCGGTTTCATGCAAACCTCGGCTACAAGATCGACAACTCTGCGGTGGTAGTCAGGGAGCTCGAGGAGACCGAGCGTCCCGAGGGTCGCGAAGAGCCGATCGAACGTACCGAGCGCTTCGGCCTCGGGCTTTCCAGGGTCGACGCTTTCCAGATCGGCCTGGGAACGGAGTACGTGAACCCCTACGTCCGGCCGTACCTCGAGTGGACCATGGACGTGCCGGTCAATCGACAGGGCTACGTCTGCAACATTCAATCCGCCGAGACGCGCGGGGATGAGTGTCTCGGCGTGTCGGCGGGCTTCGCTACGAGTCCGAGCCGCTTGACGCTGGGCGCCCGCGTGTTCCCGCTGCAAAAGACGGGCTTGGCGCTAGACCTGGCGCTCGACATCGGGACGAGCGGGACGAGGCGTTTCTTGGAAGAAACGACCCCGGAGAAGCCGTTTACCATCTGGTACGGAATTGGGTACGCGGTCGACACCGTCCCGCCACCACCCAAGACCATCGAGGTCGCCGCGCCGTCGAATGCCGGAACACCGGAAGTCCGTCGCTACGTCCTGGGAACGGTCGTGGAGGAAAAGGCCGGCGCAGCGGTCCCGCAGGCGATCATTCGTTACGACGGAGTGCCCATGACTGGCCTCGTCGCCAATGCCGACGGTCAATTCATTTCTCAGGATTTACCCCCCGGTCAGTACAGCTTCAGGGTATTCGCAGAACAGTTCAAGGAGGGGGGCTGCACGGTCACCATCCCGGACGTCGCGGACGGAACCAGCGTGGCGGCTTCGACCCCCGAAGGAACGGAGGATGCTGCCGCCCCCGCGGCTCCATACATGGAGGACGCGTACACGATGATGGTGCCGCTCACGTGCCAGCTCGAAGAACTGCCGCGGGTCGCTGACATCACCGGACTCTTGGTGGACGCGGTCTCGGGAGGGCCGGTGCCAGATGCCAAGGTGCGCATCACGGACAAACTCAACCGCAGCCTCGAGCTGGATGTGGATTCGACGGGCTCCTTCCAGTTCAGGAACGTGCCGTTTGGCGCCGCGAGCTTGACGGTGAGCGCCCCGGGCTACCTCACGACAGTATTGCCCGTAAACATCGACTCTCGCGAGCAATTGAAGCCGCACGTGTTGCTCAACCCGCGCCCAGAGCAGCTTGACGTAAAAATCGGCCGCAAGGAAATCACTCTTGGTAAGCCCATTGAGTTCGTGAGTGGACAGGCGGAAGTGACCGTCGACTCGATGTCCATGGTCGAACAGCTAGCCGCAGCGCTGCTGGAACAGCCTGACCTCGAGAACATCGAAATCCAGGCGCACACGGACGACAGCGGCTCCGCCAGCTACAGCAGGCGGCTGTCCCAGCAACGGGCCGACGCGATACTGGACCTCCTGGTTCAGCTCGGTGTCCCGAAGCGAAGGCTGAGCGCGAAAGGCTACGGGCCAGATCAACCGCTCGTACCGAATGTGTCGGAGGCGAACCGCGCGCGCAACAACCGCGTCCAGATCATCCTGAATTGATCGCAAAGTGGATGTTGACTGAAGGGGCCCGCAAGGGCCCTTTCGTTTTCAGTCGGACACCCCCATCAGAAACAAGAGCTCATTCGTCGGACTCACTACCGAGTGCACGACGCTTCTCCTCGTCCTCTCGCTTGATCTCTTGGAGCACGTCGTCGATCCGAGCACGGTAATCAGCTCCCTCGTCGTAGATGAACCGCAGCTCGGGCACGTGTCGCATCCGAAGGACGGGGGAGAGTGAAGCTCGAAGACCAGGAGCGACGGCGAGAAGAGCCTGCATGGCCCCGTCTCGAGCGTCTTGTCCTTCTCCGCCGAACATCAGCCTCACTTGTACTTTGGCAATGCTCAGATCCGGAGTCACCTCGACCTCCTGAATCGACAGGGCGGCCAGTCGGGGATCTGCGACCTCACGCGCTAGCTCCGCGCTGAGCTGTTTACGAATGGTCCCTGCGACGCGTTTCCTACGGATTGAGTCAGCCACGCCGGGCCTTTAGCACAGGGGCAGCTCGAGCGCGTCTTCCGGCCTGGGCCGAGGAGAATCCCCATTCGGGCCCCAGCGCACCTTGCAAGCCCCGCCCAACGGCCCCAAGGTACGGGCATGACATTTTCGATCGTGACGGGGGCGAATCGCGGCATCGGGCTCTCCCTGACCAAGGCGCTCAAGGAGCGGGGTGACGACGTCTTGGCGGTGTGCCGTAGCACCTCGAACGCACTTTCATCGCTCGGAGTCGAGGTACTCGAAGGGGTGGACGTGGCTGCCCCAAACTGCGGAGAGTTGGTCGCGACGGCTGTTGGGGAGAGGAAGGTCGATCTTCTCATCAACAACGCGGGGATCTTGGTTTGGGGCGACAGCATCGAAGCTCCCAACTTCGAGGGAATGACTCAACAGTTCGAAGTCAACGCTGTCGGACCGATGCGCATCACTTTTGCCCTTCGGCATCGATTGGCTGGCGGCAAGGTCGCGTACATCACCAGCCGGATGGGATCGATCGCGGACAACGGATCAGGCGGAGCGTACGGCTATCGCATGAGCAAGGCCGCGCTGAACATTGCGGCCGTCTCCGTCGCGCAGGATCTCCGGACGCAAGGTACGGCCGTGATCATTCTGCATCCGGGCATGGTGAAGACGGACATGATCGGGGGACGCGGACAAGTCGAGCCAGACGATGCCGCGGCGGGGCTGCTTTCACGGATTGATGAACTGACGCTCGAAACCAGCGGCAAGTTCTTCCACCAAAACGGCGAAGAGCTCCCCTGGTGAGCGGGTCGAGGACCCCCGGGAAGCCGGCGGGGTCCTCAGGGGAACAGCGCGAACACCGGCTGATTCATACCGCTTTGAGGGCACCCCGACCGAAGACAGTCGACCCGAGACGCGCTCGGGGCAAGTTCGAGGTGGAGAGCGTCGGCTCAGCCGGCGCGACGAGGGGGTTCTCTACCCCCCCGAAAATCAAAGACTCTGCTTGATCTCCTCCATCTCGAAGGCCTCGATGATGTCCCCGACATGGATCTCGTTCTGGCTGTCGAGAGAGATACCGCATTCGAAGCCTTCCTTGACCTCTTTGACGTCCTCCTTGAATCGCTTGAGTCCGGAAACCTTGCCTTCCCAGATGGTCTCGCCGTCTCGAACGAGACGGGCGCCGGCGCCACGCCGAACCATGCCCTTCGTGATCATGCAGCCGGCAACGGTGCCCGTCTTGCTGATGCGGAAAGTCTGGCGAACCTCGGCGGCACCGAGCTCTTTCTCGACGAGTTTCGGAGCAAGTAGGCCTTCCATCGCGAGCTTTACATCGTCGAGGACGTTGTAAATGATCGAATACTGGCGGATTTCGATCCCCTCGCGTTGAGCGAGAGCTGCCGCCTTTCCGGCCGGCTTGACGTTGAAGCCGACGATGATCGCTCCGGCAGCAACCGCGAGATTCACATCGTTTTCGGTGATCGCGCCTGCCGCGCTGAGCACGACGCTCACGCGCACCTTTTCAGTGCTGAGCTGAGTGAGCGACTCGCTCACCGCTTCCGCCGATCCACCGACGTCTGCCTTCACGATGACCTTCAGCTCGAGCTGTTCGGCCTCGCTCATCAACTGAGCAATTTCTTCGAGGGTTCGTGGCTTGTTCCCAGCCGATGGCGCCAGGCTCCTGCGTTCCTTGACCTTTCGCGTGTCGGCGATTCCCTGAGCGGTCTTGAGATCCTTGACCACGTAGACTTGGTCGCCTGCACGAGGAACCTCGCTCAGACCAACGACGGCCGCAGGCTCAGCAGGGCCGACCTTCTTGAGGGTGCGGCCAGCCCAGTCGTGCATCGCACGAACCTTCCCGAAGGCAGCTCCCGCAAGGACGACATCACCACGCTTGAGCGTTCCTTCCTTGACGAGAATCGTCGCGACCGGGCCCCGACCGCGATCGAGCTGAGACTCGACCACGATGCCGGATGCTGGCTTGTCGGGATTCGCCTTGAGATCCAGCACCTCAGCCTGAAGCGCCAGTTTCTCGAGCAGATCCGGAATGCCTTCCTTGGTGTGGGCAGAGACCTCACAGAAGAGAGTGTCTCCGCCCCATTCTTCAGGCACGAGTCCATTCTCGCTCAACTCACGGCGCACACGCTCGGGTTGAGCCTCTGGCTTGTCGCACTTGTTGATCGCCACCAGGATCGGAACCTCTGCGGCCCTTGCATGCTGGATGGCTTCCTTGGTCTGCGGCATCACACCGTCGTCTGCCGCCACGACGAGGACGACCAGGTCCGTTGCCTTGGCTCCGCGGGCTCGCATTGCGGTGAACGCAGCGTGACCAGGCGTGTCCATGAACGTGACCTTGCCGTGTGGCGTGTCGACCGAATATGCACCGATGTGCTGCGTAATGCCGCCGGATTCGTCCTTGACGACGTTCGTCTCGCGCATGGCGTCGAGAAGGCTCGTCTTGCCGTGGTCGACATGACCCATGACGGTCACTACCGGCGGACACGGCTTGAGATCTTCGGGGTCATCCTCCGAAGTATCCATCCCTTGCGCCTTCTGGAGCTGCTCCGCTTCGCTGAGAGCGACATCTTCGACGTCCCAACCGAATTCTGACCCGATGATCTTTGCGGTATCAGCGTCGAGCGTGCTGTTGATGTTGATACCAGACATGCCGAGCTGAAACAGCTTGCGCAGCATGTCTCCAGTCTTGACGCTCATGCTTCCCGCGAGGCTCTGCAGCGTGACGGTTTCTTCGATGCGAACGACCTTCTTGTGGGCGTTTCGTTCCTTCGTAACGGGTCCGCCTCCGCGGCCTTTGCTGAACGATCCGATTCCTCGCTGGCGGGGCCCGCCTCGCATCATGCGCCCGCCTGGACCGCGGCGATTCCCGGGAGCCGGCGCCTTGGCGTCGTACTGAACCCGCCTGGGTCCTGGACGATGGTTGTGCATCGGCACACCCGGGCGTCCCTCCCAAACATCGATTCCGCGCTTGGGAGGCGTCGATGGGCGCTGTGGTGCAATTGATGGTGACGCGGCGCTCTTCTCGGCCGGCGCCGAGCTGCCACCGCCTCCATTGGTGGACGGAGGAGCTGACGCGCCGGGAGCGGCTTTCGGTTCAGGTGTTTCTGCTACCAAGGGAACCGTTTCTTCGGCTGCGCTTGCATCGGAAGGGGCCGCAGCAGCTTCTTCATTGGGCACATTCTCTGGCGCGGGGGTCTGCTCATCGGCCGAGGCATCGCCTGACGAGGTATCCTGCTCAGGAGCCTCGTCGACCTCAATAGGTTGTGCCGCTGCCGTCGAAGAGTCCTCCGGCTGCTCGAGTGTCGGGGCGCTCGGCTCGGGGTGCTCCGGCTCGTCCACCGCGGGCTCCGGAGACTGCTCCGGCGCCGGGGGCGCCACCTGCGCAGTCACCGGCTCTGGGCTTGCAGAGGGCGTGGAGGGAGCATCGCCGGTGGAATCGTCCGCGCTCTTGCGACGCCTCACGACCCCTCTACGCTTCACGACACGCGGCCGCTCTGCTTCATCCGACTTCGATTGAGTGGACGCACCTCCGCCCTTGCCCAAATGCTGCTTCACGCGAGCCTCGTCCTCATTCGTGAGAACGCTCATGTGGTTTTTCACATCGGGCACGTCGAGGGACTTCAACACCGCCAAAAAGGCTTTGTTGTCCATCTCTAGTTCGCGCGCCACTTCGTAGACGCGGCGTTTTCCACTCAATTCAACCTCACTCTATCAACTGATTTGCAACTTGCTCGGAGGCCTCATTGGGGCTCTTCTGAGCTAGAAGGGCCATGGCGATAGCGCCAAAAAGCTCCGTAGCCAACCCTCTATCGCGGAGGGCCAGGATGCCCACCTCGGGACGGCCCAGGAGCTGACCCAAGCTCGCCCGACTGCCCCAGGCCGCGGCTTTCCCCTGGCCGACCGCGTCTGAGACGCAGGCGGATTTTGCAGCCGATTGCGCGTCCCGTGCAACCACGATGTGGGTCACCTGGCCCTGCCGGTAGGCCTTTTCCACAGCGTCTGCACCGAACACCAGCTGGTTTTGACGTCGGGCGAGGCCCAGAAGCTGCCCTACCCGATGTTCGGCCGCCCGACCGAGAAGGTCCAGGGCCTCGGCGTCGGGTGTGCGGACAGGTGCCTTGAAGCTCCGAGATAGGCTTTTTTTCAAACCCGTCAGGCACTTCGACGTGGGATGCACCCAGGCCCCCCGCCCAAAAGAGCGTCCACTCAAATCGGGAAACACAGCCCCCTCGTCGTCGCGAACCCAGCGGATCAAGTCCGCCGGATCCGTCTCGCACCGGCAAGCCGCGCAAGTTCGACGAGGAGCTGACTTCATGAGTCGGCGGGCGCCGCTTCCTCTCCCTGGTCTGATTCAGAACCGTGTGCCGCGCCGGACTCGGCCTCACCGACCGATACGTTCGCTTCCTTCTCTGCCGCTGCTTGCTTCTCAAGGCGATCAGCAAGGTCCGCACGCGCCGCAGCGATCATCGGGAGCTCCTTGTCGAGGAAGTTCTTCGCAGCTTCCTGAACCAGACGCGCCTTCTTGGTCCCAAGACGGGCGCGGATCGCGAGACGCTCGGGATCCTCCTGAGCAACGTCGCGCACATTCTTGTAACCGCCCTCTTCGAGGAGCTGCAGGGTCCTCAGGCCAACGCCATGGACGAAGCGCAGCTTGTCTCTTTCCGAAAGAGGCTCCGTGCCGGCCGAAGCAATCTCGATCCGCCTTTGGCGGAGCCGTTCCATCGCCTGTTCCGCGGCGTTCCGAAGTGCATTGGCCTGCTCCTGCTCGGAAACACCATCAACAACGAGAAGCTCCTCAGGGGTCGCTTCCGCCACCTCTTCGAGAGCACGGAAACCAAGCCTGTAGAATGCTCGTGCCAACTCTTCATCAACACCCTCGATCTCCCCGAGAGCGCCGAGCGCCTCGGATTCGATCTGCTTGAATTTACTTTCGCTGATGATGTCTAGTTTCCAGCCCGTAAGCTGAGCGGCAAGGCGAACGTTTTGTCCTTTACGCCCGATGGCAAGGCTCAGCTTTTCATCTGGAACGACGAGCTCCATACGATGGTCTGCTTCATCGACGATCACCTTGTTCACGTCCGCTGGTTGAATGGCGTTGATGATGTAGCGCGCCGGGTCCTCGTCGTAGGGCACGATGTCGATCTTCTCACCGCGGAGCTCCTGAACGACTGCCTGGACGCGCGAACCTTTGATGCCGACGCAAGCGCCAACCGCATCGACGTCGGCGTTGCGCGACGCAACCGCGATCTTGCTCCGCGAACCGGCTTCGCGAGCGACGCCCACGATGCTGACGATTCCTTCGTAGATCTCAGGAACCTCCGCCTGGAAGAGCTTTTCCACGAGTGATGGCGCCGAGCGGCTCAAGATGATCATCGGACCACGAGCCTCGCGATCGATGTTCTTCACGTATGCGACGATGCGATCCCCCGGTCGGTACGTCTCACGGGGCGTTTGCTCACGGCCCGGTAGCACTGCTTCGGTTTTGCCGAGATCGACGATGATGTTGTGGCCTCGCTCGAAGCGGTGCACGATACCGCGGATGAGTTCACCCTGACGGTCCTTGAATTCTTCGAAGATGATGTCACGCTCAGCGTCGCGCACGCGCTGCAAGAGCACCTGCTTTGCGGTCTGAGCGGCGATGCGACCAAAGGAGCTGCGCGCCTGGGCCATGTCGAGCAAGTCGCCGAACTCCTTGTCCTGCTGCTTGGCTGCCTCGGCGTCCTTTGGATGCCAAAAGACTTGAAACCCGAGTTCCTCACCGACCTCCGCCTCCAGACCTACCTTTTCGGCCTCCTCTTTGGAGAGCTGGTTTTCGGGGTCTTCGACTTCCTCGACCACCGTCATGTACTGGAACAAGTCGATGGTGCCCGTCTCTTCGTTCAGAGTCGCCTCCATCTCTCGCGTCTGCCCAAATGCTGCCTGGGCAGCTTTGAGGATCGCGGCCTCCATCGTTTCGACCAGCACCTTGCGATCCAGGCCCTTTTCGCGAGCCACCTGATCAATCATTCCCAAAAGATCGCCTTCAGCCATTTAATTGCTCCGTTTCGAATTGCGACGCCGAGCTCCAGCGCCATCTTGACGCCTAGGGCGTCCACTCGCGCGCTTTGGTTGGCCCCATGTGAAGACCAATTGCGCGCTTGAAATTTCGTCGAGCGACAACGTGATGTTTCCGTGATCCGTCTCCAGAACCATCCGTCCATCGTCGTCTAATCCGAAGAGCGTCCCTCGGATTGTTTTTTGTCCCACGAAACCATCGAGCTCGGACGGCTCGGATAGCTTCACCTTGACCTCTTGCCCCGCAAACCGCCGATAATCGTCCGGCAGGTAGAGCCTGCGCTCCACGCCCGGTGATCCCACCTCGAGTCGATAGCGACCGGCAATGACCTCGGTCTCGTCGAAGGCCGCCGAGAGCTGTCGGGAGATCTCGGTACATAGGTCGATGGTGATACCGTCGCCCGTCCGCGTGCTTCCCGGTTTCTCGATTGTCAGGACCAACACCTTCCCGTCCTTGTCGCCGCGCCACAACAGCTCGACCCCGTCGACGCGGTGGGCTGCGAGAACTGGCTCCACGATGGCGAGCACTCGAGGTGCATCGAGCCCAGGGAGTTTGGTGTGCGCAATGGTCATGAAGAATCAAAAAAACGTACGAAAACCGTGCAGCGGCCGAACCGCGGCGCGACGAAACCAACCGTAGAACCAAAAAAGTCCTATTATTTCGGGGTTTTGCCGGACATTTGGGCAAAAAAAACCGAGCCGCCTAACGGGGGCCCGGGGGATCCACCCAAATTGTGGCGAAAAGCTACCCGATGAGCCTGGACGGTGCAAGAACCTTCGCTGCGCAATCGAGCCAGTCCGCTCGGCCCGCCCTTGGTCTCTGGCCTCATGGGCGCTAGAACCGCAGAAAGCCAAGGGATTTTTGTGGAGAGCGAAAGCATCGTTTCAATCGAGCTGGCCGTCGGCGCGGCGGCTTTCGTCCTCGGGGCTCGACTCTTTTCACTCGTTCAGGCGAGTCGAGGAGTACCCGACGCTCACCGCCTCGTGGTGGACGCGCTTTCGGCGGGGGATATCCGCCAGCTCAAGAGCAAGACCAAGGGGCTCGGCTACCGCAACCCCTATGGGGAGGTCGCCGCACAGCTTATCGAAGCCCACGAGCGGGAGGCGACTTCTCAAAAGGAGCGGGTCGAGTTCTTGGAACGGGCTGCCGGCATTGCCAGACGTCGAATCGTGCGGAGGACACAACAGTCGCAGGCTATGGACCTCGTCGCGCTCTCCGTGGCGATTGGGATCGTGGCTTTCGCTCGGGATGGCCTGCCCGCAGGTCCGCTCTTCTGGTCTTTGGCGGGCGCCGTGATGCTCCTTCTACTGTTCTCGATCGTCGCGCGGGCACAACTGAGAACCAACGTCGTAAGCTCCCTCGATGCCTTGCGCTCGGTGCTCATCGCCCGCCCGCAGCTTCCCAGCTTGTCAGACGGCCCCCTCGATTGCTTTTGGTGCGGCGAAACAACGGAAAAGCGAGCTTACGACATCACGGACGTGGAGTCGGGGGCCAGCGATCGCGTCCTTGCCGCAATCTGTGGAAATTGCGGGAAGTTCGTCACCACCGTGGCGCTTGAGGAGCTCGATAGCAGCATCGATCCGCTCCCGTCCGACGTCGATCCGGTGTCGTCGGAATGAACGAGCATCTACTGGAAAGCTCCAAGTTTTACGATGCCCGACGATGAGCTAAGAGGCTGCGCATGAATGGTGCCACCGAGGAAGATGCTTTCACTCAGCGAAGCCGCGAGTACTACAACGAGTTCTCCGAGGGCTACGAGACCCGAAGGGGGAAGAACGTCCCTGGTGGCTACCATGAAATGCTGGATGACCTGGAGGCAAGTTACGTCGCGCGCTTCGGGACTGGAAAGACCGTCCTAGAAGTGGGCTGCGGAACTGGGCTGGTTCTGGAAAGGATTGCGCGTTTCGCGGCGCGCGCCGAGGGCATCGATCTTTCTCCCGGCATGCTCGAGAAGGCACGGCAGCGCGGACTGAACGTTCGAGAAGGCTCGGCGACATCGCTTCCCTTCGAGAACGACAGCTTCGACGTGACCTGTTCCTTCAAGGTACTGGCCCACATCCCCGATATCGACAAGGCGCTGTCGGAGATGGCTCGCGTCACGAAGCCGGCAGGAGTCATCCTCGCCGAGCTCTACAATCCTTACAGCTTTCGCGGGCTCCTCCGGGCCCTCGGACCCGCCCGTCGCATCGGTTCGACCAAGAATGAAAGCGATGTCTACACGCGCTTCGATTCGCCGAGACGGGCCAAAGAGATGACGCCACCCGGTTGCATGTTCGAGGGCGCGCGCGGCGTCCGCATCGTCACACCCACCGCACGCTTGGTAGACGCGCCGGTCATTGGACGCGCCTTTTACAAGGCGGAACAGGCACTGGCGGACACGCCACTTCGAGCGCTCGCCGGATTCTACATCGCGACCTACCGAAAGGTCTGACAACCTTCCATTCTCACCACCGCCCCTTACGAAACTCGTGACGTTACCTCAGCCCAGAAGCTCCGCGACCTCCAGGCCCACTGCCTGGTGGCTGAACGTGCTGAGGCGACGAGCTGAAAAAATGCACGATGAGTATCTCGATCTCTCTCGACCGATCGAGTTCGAAAGCGACGACGAGCGGCGAGCTGCGATCAAGTTCTTCAACGCTGCCTTTCGTGCAGAGGAGTCCGGTCTGAGGCAAGCGCACGAGCTCTCGGGAGACGTACGCGACTGGGACCCGGATCTCGCGGACGTGCTTGAGCTGTACGGTCGCGAAGAGGGCTGGCACCGCGAGCTCATCACCGAATTCCTCGACTTCCTCGGGGGAGATGTGCAGCCGATGGGCCGCGTCACGAAGCTTCTGTACGGTTTGTACGCGCGCGCGGAACGGATGGAGACAATCGTCCTGACCAATCTGATGTTCGAGACGATCGGAGCAACGACTTACCGGATGGCCCTGAGAAACGTACGCCATCCGGCGGCTCGTCAGATGCTCACCATTTTGACGCGCGACGAATCCTTCCATGTCCCCCTCAACGTTCACTTTCTGCGCCACGTTCTCGACCGGCATCCAGAGGCCCGACCTCGCCTGAAAGTGATTTTTCACACCCTTTTCTTCAGCCTCCTTGCGCTGCCCCTGGCTAGCCGCCCCAAAGCAAGAGCCTTCGATGGCATCTCGGCGCACGACCTGGCTCGCGGCTACGCAAAGCAGCTCGGGCAACTCTTCCTGAGCGAACCCGATCTCGGCCTGAGGCCCCCAACTCTCGTTCTCCGCCTTCTCGGCATCCGTCCCGATGATCTCATGCGCAGCACGAGCCCTGGCGCCGCAAGTCTGCAAGCCGCAGAGCTGTCCGCAGACCGCTCACGAGTTCAAGTCGACGCGCTCTAGCACTCAGAAGGTCCCGCGCACCCCGAGCACCCCGCCACCTGGCGCGAGACCGACAGAAGGCTCGAGCTCGAAGTTGTCGTCGGAGTCGCCGGGCTCCGGTTCGGGACGGACTTCGAGCTCAGGGGGTAGAGCGCGCTTGCGCTCTTTCAGCAGACGCTCCCTCTTGAAGTTCAGCTGCGCTTCGAAGACACCGAGGGCCGCGGTGCCGAGAAGCGCCCAACTCGACCATGTGAGCGTCCGGTGGGCCGCGTCGCGCTGTTCGTTGTATCCGACCACATCGACTACTTCTCCGTCGCCATCGGCAGCGTCCGCCGTCAGGTCGGCCAGTATCACGCCGGAGCCCACGGCTGTCGCCAGAAGGAGGCCTTCCGCAGCCAAGAACACCCCACCCAGAACGTTGTTTCCGTTCTGAAACTGCCCCACCCCGAAGGGAACGGAAGCGATGTAGCGCGAGTTTCTCGCAACGAGAAACTCTTTTTGGGCGAGTTTCTCGAGCTCTCGCTCGCGGTATTCTCTTTGCTCGGCGCGACGTCGGGCCAGCTCGTTTTCACGACGAAGACGAACAACCTGCTCTTTCTCGCTGTCAGCGATGAGCTGTTGCACTTCGTCCCGCACCTCGAGAAAGAGGCTCACCACCGGAGGCGGAAACGTCAGACTGTCGGGAGAGGGCATGAGTGGGTTTTCCTCGAGCGCCTTTCGGAGAGCCTTCCTCGCTTCGTCTCGGCGTCCCTCGAGTAGGGTACACGAGGCGTAGTAGAGCCGTCCTTCCTCGAGCACGCGGCTATCCTCGAACGGATCGTCACTGCGCGGATCGATGAACTTCGACAGCTGCGCAGAGCATGCCGCGTACTGCCCCGACATGTAGAGTTCGATGATCCGCTCCAGCTCTCCTCGGTCACTTAGGCGCACATCGCGTTCCGAGTCAGCTTGCGAAGTGGCCAGCCGTCGCCCCGAGGACTCGTCCCGATCGTCGCCGTCGTCTTGGACCGAGGCCCCTCCATCGGGCGGTTCTTGTGCCCAGGCTCCTCCCCCCATGGACGAATGAAGTGTCACAACCCACATCGCCAGGATCAAAGCCCGTGGCGAAGGGAGCAACGCTTGCAGTATTGTGGGGAGGGGGCGCACCGGTGTGATTCGTCCGAGCCCTAGCATGCGCTAAGTGCTCGTTAACGTGAAGGTTCGTCCGGGTCGCAGGTCCACGTCAATGCGTTTGGGCTCAGCCTTTACATCGGGGGGCGGGAAGACCGTGCAGGTGAGAGGACGAGAAGGGCGGTTCATGGGAATTGATTTCGAGTCTCCAGCAGCAATAACGCCGCCAATCCCGCAACTCGCCCGACTGCCTTGAGGACCCTGGAGCCGCAAAACGGCTGGTTTGAACTTGATCACGCCCCGGACCACCTGATCCCCCTCCCCGTCCACAATC
This sequence comes from uncultured Polyangiaceae bacterium, assembly GCA_965652275.1. Lineage (GTDB taxonomy): Bacteria > Myxococcota_A > Polyangia > Polyangiales > Polyangiaceae > NIC37A-2. The sequence continues at coordinate 74,996 of CBFGUR010000002.1, forward strand.
TCCACCGTGCGCGGCGGCGAGGTTTCGCAGCACTCACTGTTGGGGGGGACGAATTCGAACGTGTGCGGACCGAGGGGCAGTATGTGCTTCTGGAACCACGGCAGCAGCTGACCGTCGATACGGACGCGAGCGTTCTGGGGTCCAACGACCGGTGTGAGTACCGAGCGCTTCCCCGGCTCATCAGTAGAGGGAGGAGCCACCGTCTTGGGTCGAGAAATCCTTACGACCGGCTTCTCTCCTGGCGTGTCTGCCGGCGTCGTTCCCACGTCGCGCTCGTCGTCCTTCGGTTCTGGTAGCGGGGGCTTGGAGAGAAAGGGGGGCAGCAGCGGTTTCTTCTTTTCCTTTTTCTTCGCCACCTTGGGAGCAGCTGCGTCGCTATCCCGAGCTTTTTCGTAGCTGGCCCACCAGAACACGCCTCCTGCGAGGAGAGACGCAACAGCGAGTACTGCCGAAAAAGAAATCAACCGGCGCTTCAGTCGATCCCGCCGCGCCAGTCCGACAACGTCGGCGAGAAGTTGCGTATCGTCCGGACGGTAAGCAAGAGCCCGGTTGAACAATGCCGCAGCTCGGATGATTTCGCCCTCGGATCGAGCCCGCCTAGCTCGCTCGGCGAGAACGTCGGGGAAGCCGTGCTCATGACGCGCCTTGTACGACGCAGGGTCATCAAGAAAGCTGGAGATTTCGGCGCGGACCTCGATGATTCCGAGATCCTTCAGCTCCTGAAGAAGCGCCTCTTCGAGCTGTTGCGCAGAGGAGTATCGGTCTTGGGGCTCTCGAGCGAGCGCCTTGAGTGTAATTTGACCGTAGGCACTTCCGACTTTCGGAAGCTGCCTTTCGGGGGGAAGCACGATCCCCTCCAAGACCTTCCGCAGAACTTGAGCCGGGTTTTTCCCTTCGAAGGGTAAGACCCCGGTGAGCATTTCATAGAGAAGCACGCCAGTCCCGAAAACATCGGCACGCGCGTCGACGTCCCCCCCTTCGATCTGTTCGGGGGCCATGTGCGCGGGCGAACCGAGGACCTGACCAGTGTGGGTCACGCCTTGTGCATCTAGAAGCTTGGCTATGCCAAAATCAGTAAGTTTGACGCGAGCCGCGTCGCCACCGCTCGAGTTGGACTCGGGCGCCACGCCCATGCTGAGCAAGACGTTCTCGGGCTTGATGTCGCGGTGCACGACCCCCTCTCGATGAGCAACGGCAATGGCGCGACAGACCTCGACCGCCATGCACGCGGCGATCTCTGGCGGAAGGGCGCCTTGTTCCAGCAATAGCTGCCTCAGTGTGATCCCGCGGATGAGTTCCACAACGAGGTACTTCTCATCCTCGCTCTCCGACGAAACATCGTAGACTTCTACGATGTTCGGATGTTTCACCTTCGCGACCGCGCGAGCCTCACTCTGAAACCGGCGCGCTACCTCCGAACTCTCTCGAAGGTGACGATGGATGACCTTGATGGCCACCTCCCTGTTGAGACGACGATCGCGAGCTCGATACACCGTGGCCATGCCGCCATGCCCGATCTCCTCGAGGAGCTCGTACTTGTCGAGTTCAACTGGGGGGGATGCGGGCAAGCTCAAGGTGGGCCTTTTCAGGAGGTAGATCTACAGTGCTGGGCGCGGATCCACGAGAGAATAGCGAAACATTGTACAGACTGGTAAGGGCACCCCATGGATGAACCGGTTTTGGGCTTTGGACGCAACGACGCGGGTGCGGCGACTCTCGGGGGACGCCTCCTGTCGGAGCTGCGGGAAGAGGCCGGAGTATCAACTCCAGCATATTTTTATGATCTCTCTGCCATTCGTCGGCGAGTCGAATTGTTGAGCGCTGCGTTCGGAGATGCTCCCCACCTCATCGCCTACGCAGTGAAGGCGAACAGCGCCGGCTCCATCGTCAAGACCGTCCTCGGGGCAGGCGCAGGAATCGACGCAGTCTCGGGAGGTGAGCTGATGCTCGCGCGGCGCGCAGGGGTGCCCCCGAGGAAGATCGTGCTCAGCGGCGTCGCGAAGAGAAACGACGAAATTGACCTCGCCCTGTCGGAAGACATTCTCGCAATTCAGACCGAAAGCGTCACGGAACTCGTTCGGGTTCGGGAACGCGCTCGCGCTCAAGGGAAAGTGGCTCGGGTCTCCATGCGTCTCAACCCGTCAGTAGAGATCGACTCGCACGCGCACATCGCTACTGGGCACGATGCCGCGAAATTCGGAATTGCACGGAGCGATCTTCCAGATGCATACGAAGTGATTCAAGAGGCGGGTGACGCCATGCGTCTCGTCGGCCTTTCGACGCACGTCGGCTCGATGTTGAAGGCGACAGGCGCCTACTTGAAATCGGCACGAGTCGTCTGTGACGAGGCCAAAGAGGCTCGGCAGCGTTCCTCAGGGCTCGAATACGTGGACTTCGGCGGTGGCTTCGGAATCGACTACGGGAGCGGCCCCGCGGCGCCTCCCCACGAGTTCGCCGAAGCGGCGCTGGGGCTACTCCGGGAGGAAGGCCTCTCCGATTTGATGCTCGTGGTCGAGCCAGGACGTAGCATCGTAGGGAGCTACGGCGTCCTTCTTTCCTCGGTCGTCCAAGCAAAGACGAGCGGCACGCGCCGCTGGCTGATGATCGACGCCGGGATGAATGACCTACTTCGACCAGCACTCTACCAAGCACCCCATCGCATCGAACCCGTGGCTGCACCGCCCGCTGACAAGACGTACCGCGTCGTCGGGCCCGTGTGCGAAAGCACCGACGACTTTGGAGACCATCCCATTGGTGATGAAATTCCCGAATCCGTAGTCATCCGCGACGCTGGCGCCTACAGCTTCACGATGGCGAGCGAGTACAACGCACGCCCCCTTCCCGCTGAGGTGTTCGTGGACGAAGGGAAGGTGGCCCACGTCAGCCCAAGTCCGGGGATTGAGGCGTGGCTGACTTCGCGCCTCAACGCCTGAGCGTTGCGATTCGAGCAGGGCCTCAGTTGGCGCTCTGACTCAGCTCGAAGCAGTCTTGCGCGAACGTGTGCGCGGTTTGGCGGGAGCGCTCGACTTGCGGGCGGGGGGAGATGATTTCGTCCTCACCCCGCTCTTGGCGCCTTTACGGCCTGTCATGGAGGAGCTCGGAGGAGGAGCTTCAGGACGTCGGCTGCGCCGGGAGGGCGGAGCCGACTGAGCGAAGTGCACCTGACCATTTTCGAGAATCTCGACTCCGAGGGTGCGACAGCGTCTAGCCAGCTTGTCTAGATCTACTCCATCCGCAACGAGCAGACCGCTTGGCGGCGACGGGTTGACGAAGAGATCGGCGGTCGAGCGTCGCGTCGACAGCATGCGCCGCACCTCCGGATCGTCGATCCAAATGAATCCCGCGGCGGTCACGAACTCGGCTCGTCCGAGAACCGCGCTGGCCTGAGCGAGCTGGCGCTGGATCGGATCCGGGAGCGCAGCGACGACCTCGAGCCGCGCCCTGAGCACCGAAGGATCGATACCGGTCCCGATCGCCAAGGCCAAGGTCCGGGGTGTCAGAATGAGATCCAGATCACCCTCGACGTTCCCCACCTCGGTGAGCGCGTTCAACTCGAGCACAGACGCCAAATTCACAGCCGAGCCGACGCGCAGGGTTTGATTGTCGATGAACTTGCCCGGACGGCCGTCGGTGTTGCGGGAAGTCCCAGCCAACCACGCGCGACCTCGGGGAGTGATGCGAAGCATGGGTCCGACAACCTCGTCCCCTTCGTCGGGCGAAGCCAGATCCACCACACCGAGGATGTGAAGGGTCTCGACCGCCATCCGTCGAGCAATCTCGACCGGTTCGGCGAGCTCCAAGCCCAGCTTGCCCGCGGTCCGTTCGATCAATCTAGTAAGTCCCGGCGTGCGGGGATCCGCCTTGAGGTAATCTTCAATGGCTCCCCAAGGAGCCCATTGTCCATCACCGAGCTCTTGCAGCGCCTCGACGACGATGTTCCGCACCACGCCAGCGGCCCCCGCTTCGCGGGCTTCGCCCTGGGCACGAAGAAGCTCACCGTCCTCGCGCGCCTCGTCCCAGGCCGCGCCACGGCGCCACGTCTCGAAGATGAGCGACCCGAGTTCCTCGAGACAGAGTTGGCCAGGGACAGTGTCGGGGGTGAGTGCACCCTCGTCCCAAAGGCCCGCGATTCGACTTAGGGCGGCTACGACGGCCACGGTCTCCGGAGTTCTTCCAAAACGTGTCGCCATCTTGGAGATGAGGGACTTGGGTGTCCCGACTCCGGGACGCACTTCGGCCTCCCCACCGTGCACAGCCATCGCGATCCCGACGGCAAGCGGCACGACATCCTGGGCGAACTTTGCGCGCTGCGGAATGTAGTCCTCGCTAGCGACCTTCTCACGGATCTGCTTACGCAGCTCCTCGCGCTCTTGGAGCCGCTCCGCGCCCACCAGCTTGGTCACCTCGGTAGGAATGACATGCCGATTGGGGTGCACGGGGACTAGGAAACCTCGACGCTCGAGCGCGAAACCTACGCCGCGCCGAGACGGCGTCGCGCCGGATGCTCCGCGCAATCGAACGGGCTCCCGCTCCATCTCCAGCAGTTCCTCGGTGTCGACCTCGCCGCCAACCTCCTCGACGGCGTGCAGAAGCTTTCGTTCCTGAGGGGGGAGATCGGCGAGCTCCTGAGACAGGCGCTCGGGGTTGGTGAGCACTGCCCAGGCCTCTTCGAGAGCCAGAGCGATTGGCGGCGCAACCGGGCGTCCGAGGTAGTGGGAGGCAATGGCGGTCGCGACCTCTTGATTGGCTTGGGCCAGGAGGGCACGTGCGCTTCGAGGATCATCACCGTCCCATGACTTCATCTGAAGCATGAACGCGACGGGAAATAGGAGTTCGAGACCACCCTTGGCCTTCTTGGCGAACACGAGCCCCTTCTTGAGAAGTGGTTCGAGACCCGGAGGAGCGGAGTCCACGGTCAAACGGCCCCCGGCAGTGGCGAGGCTCACCATCAAATCCGCCGAAGCTCGACCGAGGCGCGCCGGCTCACGAAGCTCGCCAGACGTGAGGAGCACACGTGCCACCTGCGAGGGCACGTCGATGCGCTTGGCCGGGTCCACTGCGGCATCGATCCTCCGAATCAGAGATTGAAACTCTTTCTTCGGCAAAGCGCGGAGCACCTCCACGAGGCCCATCGCATCGATAGCCTCCAGTGCGGTCTCGCTCTCGGTCGTTAGTTCGGAATCTTGCTTACTCATCGGCCAGGTTGTGTTTGGGGTACGTACCCGCCGCCCCGGGGCGGTAGAGTGCGAGGTACAGGTCGAGAAGCAAAGCTCATATGGATCCGTGTGTCCAGCCAGAACAACCAGCTAGACCACGACGGACCACCGAAAGTGCCGGACAGGTGTCCGCGTAGTCTGAGTATCTTAACGCAAATCGGTCCTGTAGTCAGCCAACTGCCAACGCAGCTACTTTGTAGGTTTTGACAGCGCCTCGCGGAGACAGCCATGGGGCGGCGGATCCCGACACGGGTACACGGTGGCTTGATATTGCCTCGGGATCGCCGCAGCTACGATCGCGTCGATACAATCGAGTGCCTACGCACTCGAACGCACGCCATCGCTTTTTGCGAAGGGTCGATCGCACCCAGGTAGCTAGCTCAGTTCGACTTTGCACATGTACTAGTTCGGTCCGTGCTATGAGCGGCATATGATTCTGCGCGATCCGGTTCACGGTCTGGTCTCCTTCGAATCGCCGGAAGATCAGATTGTCGTATCTCTCCTCAACGCGAGGGAGATCCAAAGGTTGCGACGGGTCCACCAACTCGGCTTGTCTTCCCTCGCGTATCCGGGCGCAGATCACTCTCGGTTTTCGCATGCACTCGGCACAGCTCACGTGATGAGCCGTTTCATCGAGCGAATCCGAGCGATTTCTGGTGACCTACCCTACTGGCAACGCTTGACGACCGAACGTGCGACCGAGGCGCTCGCCGCGGCACTGCTGCACGACGTCGGGCACGGGCCTTTCTCGCATCTTTTCGAAGAGGCAATGCCGAGCAATCATTCACACGAAGACTGGTCGGCTCGAATCATCTCGGATCCTAGAACGGACGTGCACAAGATTCTGGTTGCTCACGACGGAAGCTTACCCGAACGCGTCGTGGCACTGATTCAGGGGAAGCACGACCTTCCCTATCTGGCCCACGCGGTGAGCGGTACGTTCGACGTCGACCGCTGCGACTACCTCCTCCGCGACGCACACTTCACGGGGGTCAGCTACGGAAGCTACGATCTGGATTGGCTGCTTCGCTCCTTCTGTCTTGCACCAGCGACTTCGACGACGGGCGCTCCCTCTCTCGCCATAGATGGGACGAAGGGACTGCCCGCGATCGAGTCGTTCACGTTGGCGCGACTTTTCATGTTTCAACAAGTGTATTTTCACAAAGCAAGCCGCGCCAGTGACTGGCTTTTGTCGAGAATCCTTGCCGAGGTTCGTCGGCTCGTGCGTGATGGCAATCGGGTTTCGGGGACTCCCCGAGCCGTCCAGAGCCTTGCCCGAGAAGAGCCCATCGAGCTAACCGACTACCTGGAGCTCGACGACGCGGGCATGTGGACTGCGCTCTTGGAGTTCGAAAAGTCCAAGCACGAGACGCTGGCGGATCTTTCCCGCCGATTGAACTCTCGCAAACTCTTCAAGTCGTTCGAGCTATTTGGCGAAGATGCCACTATCGAGGGACGAACACGGTGCCTCAATATCGCCCGGCAGCTCTCGGCCGAGGCTGGCCTCGACCCCAAGATCTACGTAGGTCTGGACGTCCCATCCGTGGCGACCTTCGACGACTCCAAAGACCCGCTCACCGTGATTTTTCCCGACGGTAGCGAGCGGCGTCCCGCGGAGGTTTCGTTCCTGTTGAGCCGACTCAGAGGACAGCACCTCTCCAGACCAAGAGTCATCTACCCTCCAGAGATTCGAGACGCACTTCTCGGACATTTGGGACGCGGCGGCTCCCCGTTGAGCCCGGGGCAATCTCAAGGCACTCTCGCTGGTGGCTCCTTTCATTTGACGGGTGAGGGACCCCGACCCGATCAGCGTGACCCATCTGAAATCTGAATCTCCACTTCTCATCACAGCATGGTGCCCGAACCCGACCAGTCGCGCGCTTGCTCTGACGCTCGGCGCGCTCGCGTTTGCGACGTCCCCGGCGCACGCCGAAACGGCCTTCGGTCCTACTCATGGCACGGTGGAGCGAATCGATAGTCCGGAACCGGGGCGCGTTGAAGGGGATGGTGTCTACGGCCGGTTCAACGGAGATCTCTCTCTGCAGATCGGAGGCGGCTTGGAGAGCGACTTCGTGAAACCCACTTTCCGTCCTCTCCTCATTGGCGACATCAGCGTCTATCAAACGATCGGTCTCTACGGTGCCTTCAGGGAGTCAGTCGCCAGTTCTGATCCGTGGCAGCGCGCACTTTCCACGGGTTTGGTCTTGTCGCCTCTGTTTCTCGTCCGCTGGCCGCGCGCTTGGGAGTCGGGAGCAGCCACGTGGGACTTGGCGGTGGACTCTCTGTCCATCGTCGGTGGCGTCTCGTTCGTTCAGGAAAGTGCAAAACCGCTGTTCGACTCACCGCGAGCGGAGCTGGGACTGCAGGTCGGCGTACCCCTCTTGGGGCGTGCGAACGGCCTTTTCCTACGCGCACGGGGTCAAGTCACGTCCGGCGAGCAGTGGGCCCCAGCCGCATGGCTGTGGATCTCTTGGCAAGGGTTCGTTCACACGGGACTCTTGTCCGTGGATCGGTGAGGCACGAAACTCAAGCACTCATTCTAGCGTACGCGCTCGGAGACGTGTGCGCGCACTCCTTCCGCTTCACGACGACAGAAGTCGCGAACGGCAAGGTCGAGCTGAGGATGTCTCAGAAAATGGAGGCTCCTCGTGATCGTCGGTGCGAAACCGCGCCCCTCTTTGTGCCCCCCGCCCGCGCCCGGCTCGAACCGCTTGAGTCCCCGGTCGATGCACTCGCGCACACCCTCGTACAGGCAGACATTGAAGTGGAGGAACGGAACCTCCACGAATGCGCCCCAGTAGCGCCCGTAGAGGGCTTCCCCGCCGAGGAGGTTGAACGCCCCCGCAAGAACGTCTCCGGAATCATCGGAGGCAACGACGAAGTGAAGGTGTTCAGCCATCGTCTCGATCACTCGGTCGAAGAAGCCTGCTGTGAGATAGCGACGTCCCCACACATGCTTGTCCACTGTCGTAAGATAAAGTTCATATGCTAGGCGGGACTTGTCGGTGGTCAGGGACGAACCGGTCAGCGCCTCGATGTGGATGCCTCGCTCGGACACCTCCCGACACTCCCGTCGAATCGCCGCTCTTCGCTTGGACTTGAAGGAGGCGAGGTAGGCCTCGAAATTGACGTAGCCCTCGTTCTTGAACTGGAACTGAATGCCCAAGCGCTCCGCCCATGCGCGCTGCTCGAGTTCGGTCGCGGTACGCTCGTCCGGAAACAGCACGTGAACGGACGAAAGCCCGAGCTTGTCTGCGACCTCGGGAAGCGCGCCAGTGAGCAGATCGAAAACAGCCTCCCGATCGCTAGCGTCCGTCCCTTTTCGCATCAGGATGCGCGGACCCGTTGCGGGGGTGAACGGCACTGCTAGCACCATCTTGGGATAGTACCGCTCCCCGAGACGCATCTCGGAAAACTCCGCCCATCCCTGATCGAAAACAAACTCCCCGAAGCTGTGGAGCTTGATGTATGCGGGCGCGAAGGCGACGACTTCTTTGTTGCGCTTCAGGACCACATGCCGAGGAATCCAGCCGCGCTCCGGACCAAGCGAGCCCGAGTCTTCGAGCGCGAGGAGCCAGTCGTAGCGGAGAAACGGAAACGTTTCGGGGCCTTCGAGCTCCGCCCAAAGACTCCGACCGAGTTCCGACACCGACTCAGCCAGGCTCAACTCGTACATCGCTCCCCTTCAATCGGGTGAGTCGCTCGCCTCGAAGGAGTTGGGAGTCCTGATGGCCTTGGTCGTGAGAACATCTTCTTCACCTTCGAGTCTTGCGATGACGACCGCGGCGGTCGAGTCACCCAATACATTGACGCTCGTTCGACACATGTCCAGCACCCGATCCACGGCCAAAATCAAGCCCAAACCTTCGAGCGGGAGTCCCATGGAAGTCAGGATGAGCGAAATTGCGACCAAGCTGGCCGCAGGGATCCCCGCGACCCCGATACTGGTCAACAGAGCCACGAGAACGACGAGAAGGAGTTGACCAACGCCCAGCTGAACGCCGTATGCCTGGGCGATGAACACGGCGGCGACACACTCGTAGAGCGCGGTCCCATCCATGTTCACTGTCGCGCCCAAGGGCAACGTGAAGCTCGTCACTCGTCGAGAGACGCCTGCCATGCGCACTCGCTCCATCGTCAACGGCAACGTGCCCGACGAAGACGCGGTGGAGAAAGCCATGAGCAGCGCAGGGGCCATGTTCTTGTAGTGACGCCAGGGGCTGACGCGGCCCACCAGCAAGAGGACTAGAGGCATCACGACGAACGCATGTGTAGAAAGCGCCAACAATACCGTCACGACGAAGGAGAGGAGCGGCACGATGGCTGAGAGGCCGGTGGACAGCGCAACCTTTCCCACGAGACCGAACACGCCGATGGGAGCGAAGACCAGTACGAGGTCGGTCATTTGCATCATGACCTCGTAAACGCCCTGCCAAAAGCATTGGAGAGTTCTCTTTGGTCCTTCGCTGACCTTGGTCGAGAAGTAACCGAAAAGGAGCGAGAAAACGATGACACCCAGCATTTCGCCAGACGCAGCATCCGCCACGACGTTCTCGGGAATCATCCGCAAAAAGACGGCCACCATGTCGGATGCGCCGCGTCCCTCGACGCGTTCGATCACGCTGTCGACATCGGCACTGAGTCCGACCAAGTCCCGAGCTGGCTTCCCATCGACCATGCCAGGTTGAATCGCAACGACGAGGAACAACCCCACGAGAATCGCAACGAGCGAGCTCGACAAGTAAAAGACCCCCGTCTTCAGACCGAGGCGCCCCACGTGGGGTCCAGCGTCCACGCCAGTGACGCCGGTGATGATAGAAGACATGATGAGCGGCAACACGAGCATCTTGAGAGCACGCAAGAAGATGTCGCCCAAGAACGAAAGGATGCTCGTGAGGCGAACCCCGAAGATGCTCGACGACTCATCGAAGACCGCGCCGAGCATCGCAGCGAGGATCAGCGAGATGAGGATCTGATAGTGGAGTTCGAGCTTCTTCATCCAACTACAGCGCGGAGGCGCCTCCCGGGGGTTTTAGCAGACCGCGGTTATAGATGAACATGCCGTGCCTCCGGCCAGGTCACTGCATGGAACGCGCTCGAGCCTGGCAGTCTCTCGAGGAGGTTGTGTGGGGGACCGAACTTTGGAAAGCTCCCTGGCCTCAATGTGGTTCGACCTTCTTTTTCTCGCTCTCGGCGGCGCGATGCTCTACTACGGCGCGGAATGGCTGGTCGAGGGCGCGGCCGGGATTGCGGTTCGTCTCGGCGTGCGTCCGCTCCTCATCGGGCTGACGATTGTATCGTATGCGACTAGCGCGCCAGAGCTCGCGGTGAGTATTTCCGCGGCTACGCGCGGGGACGGTGGTTTGGTGCTTGGCAACGTCATCGGCTCCAACATCGCGAACATAGGCTTGATCCTCGGAATTACCGCTCTGATTGCCCCACCCCACAGCGATGGGACCATGAGAGGGAGGGAGATATGGGTGCTCTTGGGAGCCACGACACTGACGGTGCTCTTCCTCATGGACAGTCATTTCGCGCACTATGAAGGCGTCATCCTCATCCTGGGCTCGGTCCTGTTCACTTGGCTGACGATACGTTGGTCGAAGAAGCGCCCAGCTGACCTGGATGAAGTGCCTACCGAGGAGAAACGCACGAAGGGAGTCCTCATCTTCGTGGGAACGCTTGGTCTTGTCGTGCTCATCGGAGGCGGTGAGTTTTTCGTTCGAGGAGCTGTCGGCCTCGCCGAGGAGCTCGGAGTGAGTCCGCGCGTCATCGGTCTGACCATCGTCGCCTTCGGCACGAGCGTTCCAGAACTCGCAGCTTCAGTCGTGGCTGCACTCAGAGGCCATTCGGATTTGGCGCTTGGCAATGTCGTCGGCTCGAATATCTTCAATTTGCTGCTCATTTTGGGCACAGCGGGTGCGATCGATGCGATCGACGTGCCCTTCGAGTCCCTGTACTTGGACATGAGCTTCCTCGTTGTCTTGACGGTAGGAGCGGCCGTGGTCTTGTCTCGAGTACGAAAGATTACGCGCCTCGAGGGATTCCTCCTCACGACGAGCTACGCCGGATTCTTGGCCTTGCTGGTGATACAGCAGGGCTGACGGTCACGATCCCAGGAGCGCCCAGGCCTCCGACGAGTACTGGTCACGGAAGGTCAGGGAGAGTTGCGAAAGGAAGCGAGCGCACGCCCGTTCGCCTCGCTCGTCGTTCCCTTCGCGGGCACGCGCCAAGCCGTCCAGGCCTTCCAGTGCTGCCTCGTATGGTCGTCCCGCCGAGGCCAGCGCGACGCCCAATGCGAGCGCCGCCCGACAGCGCGAAGAGGGGTCATCCTTTGGTGCGTTTTCTTTGGAGCGGCGCAGACGGCGAAGCGCCTCTCCGCTCTTCCCATCGGCGAGCTGAGCCATGGCATCGAGTCGCTCGGCGGCCTGCGGAGCAGCATGGCTGCGAATCGATTCCGCCAATGCATGCAGGGACTGGGCATCACGTTTGCGCAGTGCTTTGGACACCTCTTCGGGGAACACCGCAGGCGCGGCGTCACCCAATGCCGCAGTGGTGCTGACGAAGCGATCGACCTGCCGAACCCGTTCGGATTCTGGAGCTCGGCTCGAAGGTGGGTGGCTCCGCCGTTCGGCTGGCACGAGCCCCATGACGTCCTCTTTGCTGGGAGGCGCGGGCTTCTGCGTCTCCTTGAGTGGATTTTCCGGGTCGAGAATGAACCCTGGAACCTCGGGGCGCCCCGGACGTTTTCCCACCTCACCTGCGGTGCCAATCCGCCCGCGCGCATCACGGACCAAGTCAGGCGTGAGCAGCACTTCCCCGGGACGCGCAAGCTGCGCAAGCTGAGCGGCGACGCGGTGTGGACGCCCCAGCGTGAAGGCAACCCGGGCACCATCGTAGACCACCTTCAGCTCCCCGTGACTGATCCCCGCCGCTAGATCGGGTGCGAGGGGCGCATCGACGAGAAAATCGATCGCGTCGTAGAGACCGTCCCAAGAAAAATCGACGGTGATCGAGCGTCCCGACCAACCGATGAGGCGGCCGCCGAGAGCAATTGCGCGTTCGAACAGCGGAAGCAGCATTTCGCCCCACTGGTCATCTCGTTCCTCGCCGGAAACGTCCGGATCGATTTCGGGTCTCCACTCAGCATGAACCAGAATGCGCATCCGCCATCACCTCCAACCCAAGACCGATATTCACGAAACGTCCCCCGACTTTCCGAAAGAGTAGAGCGCCGGAACAAGCCCAGCTCAAACATGATGACAGGAAAGGCGAAGGCCGTCCGCCCGGCCGGTGAATAACCCACATTTTCTGCCGAAAACAAGAGAGGCGTGTGGTCACCCTCGACCACACGCCTCGGCCCCGCCCCGAAGGTGATTCGGATCAGCGATTCATCATGTGGATCGCGTGGCCAAGGGAAGCGGCGGAGGCCTCCATCAGCGCTTCTCCAAGGGTCGGGTGCGGGTGGATCGTGAGCGCCAAGTCCTCGGCCGTAGCGACCATTTCCAGCGCCAGGGCAGCTTCGCTGATCAGGTCACTCGCCGAAGGTCCGACGATGTGGATCCCGAGAACGCGACCCGACTTCGAATCGGTGACGACTTTGGTGAAACCATCGGTCTCGGCAATGCTCATGGCCCGACCGAGGGCAGAAAAGGGGAACTTTCCGACTTTGATTTCGTAGCCTTGATCCTTTGCCTCCTTTTCGGTGAGCCCGACCGTCGCAATCTCGGGATGGGTAAAGACGATCCCCGGGACGGTCACCCAGTCTTTTGCCGCACGCTTGCCTCCAAGCACCTCGGCGACCACCTCCCCTTCTTTCGAAGCTTTGTGCGCCAGCATGGGCGGACCACTGACGTCACCGATGGCGTAGATGCCCTCGACGTTCGTTTGGCCGAGATCGTTGGTCTGCACGAAGCCGCGCGCATCAATCTGCACCCCGAGCTCCTCGAGACCGATCCCCTTGGATCGCGGCTTCATGCCGACGGCGACGAGCACCTGATCGGCTTCGATGGACTGTTCTTTCCCATCCGCAGAAACGCGAACCACGACAGTACCGTCCGACTTCTTTTCCAGCCCTTCGGCTCGGGTATTCTTGAGAACCTTACCGCCGTGCTTGGTGATGTTTCGCTCCACCACTTTCACACAATCCGGATCGATTCCGGGGAGCAAATTGGGCGTGAGCTCGACGACCGTGAGCTCGGCTCCAAACGCTTGGTAAACCATGCCCAGCTCGAGACCAATCACCCCGCCCCCGACCACGACGAGACGTTTGGGGATCTTCCGCAAGCTGACCGCCTCTCGGGCTCCGATGACGGACTTTCCGTCGAACTCGAAGCCTGGAACCTGGATGGTAGCAGAGCCCGTTGCGACTACGATCCCTTTGGTCGCACTAATGCGCTTCTTGCCACCGCCCTTGAGAGTCACCTCGACGGTATCCTTGGCGACCAACTTGCCTCGACCCTCGAGGATCTCGGCACCATTGGACTTCAACAGTCCGCGCACGCCACCGGTCAGCTTCTTGACGATGCCGTCCTTCCAGTCCTGCATCTTCTCGGGGTCGACGGAGATCTTCTCGACGGTGATCCCGTGGGCACCAATTGTGTGTGCCTTTTCATAGAAATGGGCATTGGCGATCAGTGCCTTCGAAGGGATGCACCCCCAATTGAGACAGACTCCTCCGTACTCCTCTTCTTCGACACAAACGGTTTTTACACCCAGCTGAGCCAAGCGAATGGCGCAGACGTACCCGCCCGGGCCACCACCAAGAACAATTGCTTCGTACTGATCGCTCATGGGAGGCAATTAGCGAACCCATCGAGATCAGGCAAAGAGAAGCCGCTTTCGCACCCCAAACGCCGCCGGAACGGACTGGTTCAACAAAGCCGGCTCGTCTTTTCGACCGGTGTTTCCCCGGAAACGGACCTCGACCCGGCTCAGGCGCCGATCGACTTGGATTCCTCCTGGAGGTTGCGGATCGCCTCCGATAGGACATCGGGGTCCAACGGTCCGGGAGCCTTCTCGAGAGGACGCAGGAGCTCGAGCGCCTCAGGGTGCCCGGATTCCCCCAGGCTCTTCACGGCCATGGTTCGATCCACTGGGCTTCTCGCCCCGAGGGCAGCCTTGAGTTTGGACAGCGCTCGGCGGTCCCCGAATCTGCACAGACAGGCAAGCGCGTTCCACCTGAACGGGTCGAGGCTGAAGCCGAGGCGGCCAAATGCACGCCTGGAGAGATCGTCCGCCATGTCCGTGAGACCCAACTTACCCGCAAGTTGAATCGCCATCTGTTCGTCACGGGGTTCTCGGACCCGCACGCGCCGAGCAATTACCGCCCGAATCATTTCCCAGGGCGCCTCCCAGCCCAAATCGCCGCAAAGTATTTGCGCAACAAGCCGCACCCCTGGCACTTCGTCTTCCGCCGCTGCCGTAACGACGGCCTCCCGCAGGCTAGGCGGAATTGCCTGTCCCCGAGCGACCAGAACCTCGTCGACGAGACGGAGCGACAGCTCACGGATCTCGGCATCCTGGTCCTTTAGAGCACGACGCAGGTCATCCGCCGCATCAGCCGGCCTCATTTGGCTGTGCGCGATCAGAGCTTGATAGCGAATCGACGGATCTCCGGCACGCAGCAGAGACGCAAGGCGGCCCACCACCTCGTCGTCCTGGGGGGACGCGATTTCGCCCACGCACATGACAGCCATCTGCCGTACTTGGATTTGCGCGTCAGAGAGCAGGGAGAGCACCCGGTCGCGGGCCTCGATCGCTTGCAAGTCTGCAAGGGCCACGAGTGCCTGGCGACGGATCCGCGCGTCGGCGTCGGTCAAGGCGGCGAGCAACAGGTCGATTCGCTGAAGTCGATCATGGTCCTCAGCGCCGCGCGACAGGTCCCGAACGACGGACAATCGAACGTCGGGACTTTCATGTGACAAATCGCGACGACACGCTTCCAGGTTGCGAGGAAGTAGTTCGACCTTGAACACGGCCGGACCCTAACGCATTTGGCTGGCCTGCGCTCGATAACGTCCTATGATTTCCTACCGTAGCCAGATCATGTCGACTCCATCTCCCGCTGAAAGTGCGGACCTCCGGCGCCTCCTCCGCAAGCACTTTCTGGGTGCGGCGCTGAGCCTCCTCGGCATCGTGACGATCGCCGTCATTCTCACGCTACGCTACCGGGCGGAGCTGGATGCGTTCACGGTGAGTGTCTTCGACGCCATCGGTATCGGAGGCCTCGTGGCGCTTCTCTTCATCACCGATGCTTTCGTCAGCCCCTTCCCGCCCGATTCCGTCCTCATCCTGCTCGCGGCGAGCCCCTACCACGAGGTTTGGCCTCTTCTGCTGCCTGCTCTCGGCCTCGTGAGCACTGCTGCCGGCTGCGTCGGGTACGCGTGCGGTAGGATGCTTTCCCGAAGTTCATGGGCCAAGCGCTGGTTCGACAGTCACCACGCACGCAACGAAGAAATGGTGGCCCGATACGGACCTTGGGCGGTAGCGATGGGCGCCCTGACGCCGGTCCCGTTTTCCATCACCTGTTGGACGGCGGGACTGCTCAACCTGCCATTCCGTAGCTTCATTGGACCTGCTCTTCTTCGCGTCCCCCGCTATGTGGCCTATTACGCGGCCATCGCGTACTTCCCACGGCTTTTCGGCTGAATCGCACGCCGGACGCGGGCGGGCTCAGTTCTCCGCGCCGCCAGCGCCACCGCCGGACTGGCCGTCGTCCAGCACCCCAGTGCAAACCTCGTCCGACTGTTCCTCCGGCTGCTCCACGAACGTCATGGCCTGCACGCAGACCGACGTGACCTCCGGATCTTGTTGGATGACGGTTGCGCCCCAATCGTTGTCCTCGGACATGTCGACGCAGGCATACCCGCCGCGGCAGTCTTTCGCTTTTTTGCAGGTCGCCATACAAAACGTGCGTCGATACGGAGACGTCTGGCCGCGCACGTTGCAGGACCCTTGGGTCGAAAGCGTGTTGTTGAACGCTACGCAGATGCTCTCTTTTTCAGGACAACTCAGAGGATCGCAATCTGCGATGGTGCAATAACCATCCTTTTGGGTCGTGTCGCACAACCGCTCGCCCGCCTGCGAGCAGTCGAGATCGGTGACACACTCGTCTCCGATCTTCGGTTGGCAGGCCAACGCGAACAAGGCGAAGCAAACAGCGAGAGATGAAGAAGTCCGCAGGTGCATCGGTGGCCGAACCCTAGATCGCATCGAGAAAATGGGAAGGTCTGGTGGCTCCGGGATGGCCGACGGCTGATTGTGGGGGCGATGTAGGTCCTCGACGCGACGATTTCTCATCAATTTCAAGCAAATGAGCAGATAAGGAAGAACGAGGGGATCTCACGGGTTCCTTGCCCGTAGGCAAACTGAGTTCTACGCTTTCGCACCAGTGTCGATTCCACCGAAAAGATCGCCGGGCGTTCCTGGCCGAGCGGCCCCGGGGAGACTCCTCCTCGGCGTTTTCGGTATTTTTTCTCTCGGTTGCTCCGTGAGCGCACAGGAATACAGCGACGACGAAGCGTCGGAGACGACACACGTGGCCGTCCGGATCCGCCATGTGACGGATTCGAGTGGCGCCACTCGCGGGGACGCCCTGGCTGGTTTCGTACGAGCCCCCGCCAAAGTCGACGTCGCGGAGGTGCTGACCATCTCAGGCCTCGGCCTGGACGTTCCGGCGCGGGGCGAGTGCTTCTCCGAGGCGCCCACCGTTTCGGATTTCGCCTCGCTCGGCGACGCCGAACTGCTCGAAGTCGACTCGGTTCGGCTCGAGACCGAAAGCGGAACCCACGAGCTGGCGCCGTTCGCATTTCCCACGGTCGCCGATCTTCTGAGGGGCGTTGTCTATCTGAGCCGGGACCAGAGCGGCGATTCCTTGCCTCCTGGTTCGAGCTACACGTTCCTCGGCGATGGTCTCGAAACAGGTCCGCATACGATCGAGGTGATTTCCACCCGATCGAGTCCCCCGCCGCTCTCGGGAGTCACAATCGGTGGATTTTCGCTGGGCAACTCGGTGAGTTTGGCTCCGGGGCCCGTGGTCGACCTACGCTGGGAACCGGGAGAATCTGCTTCGGATCTGATCGTCGTGACTCTCGAAAGCGGGGACGACTTTTGGGCCTGCACGTTCGCAGACAACGAAGGGTTCGGTTCCGTTCCACTCCTCACCGGTGATGGCGTCGAGCTCGGCGCCGACGGTCGCTCAGGTATCTTGGCAATACATCGGGTGCGCGCCAACAAGGACGATGGGGGCGTCGATCTGCCTGCCGTCACCATCACTTTCGATTTCGCTCTCGAAACGGAGGTCCGGTTTTCCGAGGAGTCGGCTTCAGACGACGGGGACGAAGCATCGGATTCGGCCACTCCCGATTCGCGCTGAGCGTAGCCTCCGGGCAACGAGATCCTCATTTTGATTTCACTGCCGACCTCGCCTCTCCTGGAAAGGCATCGAAACAGCTCGAATTCGAGCTGCCAAGGAACTAGTATGGAAGCGTGACGAGCCGACGCCCGGTCCACCGCGTCTATTGTATCCCTGGAATGTTCGGGTTCGGTCAGCTGGCGGGCTATGACTACTTCCATCACGTCAAGAGCGCGCTGAGTCCTCACTTTTGGAATCGTGGGCTGGAAGTCAAGTTCTTCGACGTCCCGTGCCCTCCCACCTCTTCCCTGAAGGAACGCGCTCGGGTCCTCGAAAAAACCATCGCCCACACCTGTGGCGAGGAGGGGCCCATCCACCTGCTCGGTCATTCCACGGGTGGCCTCGACGCAAGGCTTGCCCTTGCACCCACCGTGGACATCGGAGTCGGCGCGGATCTGCAACATTGGAACAGCCGCGTCCAAACCCTACTTACCCTCAACACGCCACACTTCGGTACACCGCTCGCGACCTACTTCACCACGGTGTCGGGGGCACGCATGCTCTACGCGCTCTCGCTCCTCACGGCCGTCTCCCTCAAGATTGGGGAGCCTTCGCTCGCACTTTTTTCCCGCCTTCTCGTCGGGGTGAGCAGCATCGATTCCCTCGTCGGCGGCGACATGAAGCTTTTTACGCGCGCCACGGATGGGATCTTGCGCTTCGTCGACAAGGAGGGACGAGGTGAAATCACGAACTATCTGAGCAAGGTGCAGACGGATCAAGGGGCCGTGATTCAGATCACCCCCGAGGCGATGGACCTCTTCAACGCCGCGGTCGAAAACGCCGAAAACGTTCGCTACGGATGTGTCGTCGCGGCTTCCCCTCGCCCGTCTTCCCTGCAGGCGGCTCGCCGAATCCGCTCGGCGTACATGGCCTTCACCGCTGCGCTCTACACGACGCTTTATCAGTTTACGGGACAAAAACACGAACGTTACGGGTATTCGTCTCCCTCACCAGCCGAGTTCAGTCGGATATCGGATGCCCTGGGCCACCCACCATCGGAGGGAGATAGCGACGGGATCGTCCCAACCCTCAGCATGCTGTGGGGAGAGCTCGTGTGGGTCGAGGAGGCGGACCATCTCGACACATTGGGTCACTTTCACGACGACGAGAAGCCATCGCTTCATACGGATTGGCTCACCAGCGGAACGAGGATGACTCGAAGGCGGTTCAATCGAATGATGTCAGAGGTGGCGACGTTCCTGCTTCACGGAACGGACAACCACTGAAGGGACATCAGTCCTCGGAAGTTTTTTCTCCGGTCGTTGGCGGCCCCGGCTTCTTCCCACTCGGCGCAGTGCTTTCTTCTTTGGCGGGACGTCGGTCCCCCTTCGCTGCGGCCTTCCTCCCGGCGGGCTTCGGATCTGCCGATTTTTTCGTAGGCTCTCCGATGATCGGCAAGCTGAGGCGCATCACCCGCCCCCCCCGCAGGTATTCGACGTCGAGGCTTTGGGCCGTCTTCAGACTCATGAGTACTTCATAGGCGTGGGCAGGACGCTCCAGGGGCATCCCATTGATGCTCGTGATCACGTCGCCAGAGCCTATCCCGAGCCCGTCGAATCTCCCACGATCGTGGATCTTGCCGATCTTCCAGCCGACGAACCTGTCGTACTCGTCGAGATGCTCCACCATGTCGAACCCTTGAATGAAACGCGCAACCCCGGCGTCGATGGCCTCATCGACGTCGGCACGCTCCAGGTGCGTAATGGGGGCCTGCACGGTTTCGATGGGGGGAGCTGCGAGCTGCTCTTCTGGATCGTCTCGCGCTGTGATCCCCAGCGGGGCCTCCGCCTCTTTCCCACCACCGCATGCCATCAGGAGGAGAGTCAGGCCTAAGGGCGCGACGGAAAACCGCGCTTTTTTACGCTGGATGGAGCGAAATGGGTCGCGCATGCCCCGACTATCCCTAAAAGGGCGCGACTTTGGCAAATTCTGGGAGCGTCTGGACGACCTCGGCGACCCTCCTCGCGACCTCGTCTTCCTCGGAGTCCCCCGAAATCAGCACCACCCGATCCTGGGGCACGAACTCGGGCGCCCTCTTGTAGTAGGTCGCGAGGCGCCGCTGCAACTCAGCCTTCTCGAAGATCTCCGGCTCTTCGGAGCGTTTCGCGCGTCTTTCCTCGGCAACTTCTGGGGATACGTCCAAAACGAGAGTGAGGTCAGGTCGTCGGGCTCGTCGATTGAGCTCGCGAAGCCATGGGAGAACCCTTTCCCCTTCCGGACAAGTCGCGGACTGGTAGATCAGACTGGACAAGTCGTATCGGTCGCTCAAAACGACTGCCCCACGCTCGAGCGCAGGTTCGATTTCGCGCCTCAGATGCTCCAAGCGATCGGCCGAGAACAAGAGCGCCATGGAGGACCAATCGAGGTCGGTGGCGTCGCCCCCGGCATCAGTGAGCTTTCCGGAGAGCGCTTGTCTCAGGAACCGTCCGACGGGACCAGTGGTTGGCTCGCGAGTCAAAAGCACCTCACGCCCCGAGTTCCGGAGGGCGGTGGCCAAGCGAGAGGCTTGGGTCGTTGTCCCAGACCCGTCGATTCCTTCCAAAACCAGGAACGTCATGAGATTTCGGGCGACACGATGTCAGAAACTCCCGGGGTCAGCACCACGTTGTCGATGAGACGGGTTTTCCCGAGGTATCCCGCGACGGCGACGAGCAACGGTCCTTCGAACGAGCCGTCGACTTCATGGAGCGTCAACGGATCCCTCGCTTGGGCGTAATCGACCTCGACGTTGGTCTTCAACGTGGCCAAGACCCTATCGACGATGGTTCGCGCATTCCGCTCTCCCGAACGATAGGCCTCGATGGCCACCTGAAGCGCCCGCGAGAGGGCCCTCGCGCGGATGCGTTCCTCCGGCAGCAGATAGGCGTTTCGAGAGCTCAAAGCGACGCCGTCCTCCTCCCGAACGATAGGCATTCCCACGATCTCTACAGGAAAGAGCAAGTCGCGCGCCATCCGCTCCACCAGCCTCCACTGCTGGTAGTCCTTCTTCCCGAAAAAGTAGGTTCCGGCTCCGACCGCGTTGAAGAGCTTGGCCACGACCGTCGAAACTCCATCGAAGTGCCCCGGACGGGAAGTACCACACAGGCCCTGGCTGAGTTCACTGACAACAACCCGCGTTTGCTCCCCCATCGGATACATCTCCGCCACCGGCGGCGCAAAGACGAGCGTCGCCCCCGCGGATTCTGCCAGCTGCCGATCCTTTTCTAGATTCCTGGGATAGCGGTCGAAGTCCTCGCCCGGGCCGAACTGGGTCGGGTTCACGAAAACCGTAACCACGACCTCGTCGGCCCGTCTTGCCGCCTCCCGTACGAGCGAAAGGTGCCCTTCATGAAGCGCCCCCATAGTGGGTACGACTCCAACCGTGGCCCCGTCTGCCCGATGTCGATCGAGATCTTCTCGCAGCTCGACAATCGTGGATCTCAATCGAGACTTCACGATTCCCCGTCCGAGTCCGGGACAGCCTCGCCCTCCGCCATCTTGAACGAGTGCTCGGGTCCGGGGAATTCGCCCCGACGAACCGCTTCGACGAACTCGCCCGCAGCAGCGGCGATCTCGCTTCCCAGCTCCCGAAAGCGGCGCACGAACTTCGGCGTCCGACCGCGGTACATCCCTAAAAGATCATAACATACGAGCACTTGGCCGTCAGTGTCCGGACCCGCGCCGATTCCAATCGTGGGAACGTTCACCGCGCGCGTAATGGCCCGAGCCACTTCTGAGGGCACGCCCTCGACTACAATCGAATAGACTCCTGCTTCCTCGAGGGCCCGTGCATCCTCGATGAGGCTCGCGGCCGCATCTCGTGTCTTCCCCTGCACGAGGTACCCTCCCATGCTGTGCACCGACTGAGGTGTCAGCCCCACATGGCCCATGACCGGGATTCCCGCCGAGACAATCTTCCTTACCGAAGAGGTTGCGGCCTCTCCACCCTCTAGCTTGACCGACTCGGCGCCCCCCTCCTTCACCAGACGTCCGGCGGAGGTGAGCGCTTGCTCGGGCGAAATCTGATAGCTCATGAAGGGGAGGTCACAGACGACGTGAGCTGCCGGAGCTGCACGCACCACGCTCCGACAGTGGTAGATCATTTCATCGACCGTCACCGAAAGCGTATCTGCGTTTCCTTGGCAGACCATGCCGAGAGTGTCGCCCACGAGAAGAACATCGACTCCGGCATCATCGAGCCATCCCGCCATGGTCGCATCGTACGCGGTCACGACGACAATCTTCTCGCCGGTGCGCTTCTTTGAAACGAGGTACGGGGTCGTGATCTTTATTTTTCTCATGACTTGCTCCGTCCAAGCTAGTTGAGAATCGAACGGGCTAGGAGGAAAAAGAAACGGGCGCACCCGAGAAGGGAGCGCCCGCGCCAATCCAGCTTCATTTGGCTGGATCGCGAAGCACTTGGCTTCTTGGCGACCTTACTTCTTGGTGGCCTTCTTCTTCGTAGCCTTCTTCTTGGTGACCTTCTTGGCGACCTTCTTGCTGGTCTTCTTTGCCTTCTTGGCGACCTTCTTCGCCTTCTTGGCAACCTTCTTCTTCGTAGCCTTCTTCTTGGTAGCTTTCTTCTTCGTAGCCTTCTTCTTGGTGGCCTTCTTGGCGACCTTCTTGGCCTTCTTCGCGACCTTCTTCGCCTTCTTGACCACCTTCTTTGCGGCCTTCTTGGCAGACTTCTTTACCGTCTTCTTCTTGGACTTCTTTGCAGCCATGAAAATTCCTTTTCCTTCTCTGTCGCTCAATCTTGAGTGGACTTGGAAACAACTTTGCACCGAGAAAACTCCCCCCGTCAAGAAGGGCGACCGGCGCGACCGATTTGGATCGTCCTTCAACAAACGCGAAACGTCAACTTGTCCACGTCATAGTGTCCTCGAGACATGGGCTCGAGGATCCCAGTGCGCCTCGGTGACACCAACGAAGTTTGGCGGCACACTACCCCTCGGGGGCGAAGCGGAGTCGCCGCAACATGCTCATGAGTGACGACAGCATCGATACCGAATCTCTCATCGCGGAGACCCGCAGACTCTGTACGAGGTACGTGGACGAGATCGTTTTGGCGCACGATCTGTGTCCCTGGGCCGGCTCCGCGCTTCGAAGCGGATCCGTTCAAATGTCTGTAATCACCGACATTTTCGCATCAACGGAAGGCGTCTCCCAGGCTGCGCTGCGCGTCACCGAAGCGCTGCGCGCGTCCGACGAACGGATTGAGCTCGTACTGGTCCTGCTTCCTCGGTGTGAGTTCCCACGACTCGAGATGGACGATCTGCTCCGTGAGATCCGACGTGGAGCGACCACGTCAGCAGAGGATCGGAGCGAAACGTCGTTCGCGCTGGCTGCCTTCCACCCGGACGCGCCTCTCGACGTTGCGACCCCAGAGCGATTCATTCCGTATTTGAGACGCAGCCCGGACCCGATGATCCAGGCCGTTCGCACGAGTGTCTTGCAGAAGATCGATCCCGGTCGCGGCTCGGGAACCGCCTATGTTGACCTGGAAAAGATGTCCTTTGAAGCACTTGCCACGCCAGCACCCCTGCCATTGCGAGCCAAGATCGCACACGCGAATCTGGAGACGTGCAGGCGGCTTGGCCTGGACAATCTGAAGGACCAGATCGACTCCATACTCGAGGATCGGAGACTGAGCCGGGCTCGCCTGGTTGGTCCAAATCTGTGACGCCACGAGAAATCCCGACTCAGCTCGATTTGATGTGCGCCGGTCCTAGTACCCCGTGTTAGATCTGTGGACATCGTGGACGAGCATCCCTCTCCTCTGCTTTCCCTCGACTCGTTCGGCGTGACAACGACGTCGGGGTTTTCGAGCCCGCGCCTCTCGGCGGAGCTGATGGCCGGAGAGAGCCTCGCCCTCGTGGGGCGCTCGGGCAGCGGAAAAACCCTAATTTTGGAGCAAATCGCCAACGTGCTTCGACCGCAGGTAACGCAGGTCGGAAGCGTCAGGCATGACAAGTTGGCGTGGGTTCCTCAGGATGCGCGCCTCGCGGTGTTGCCCACCGATCGAGTGTGGACCCTCTTAGGACTCAGCGGCTTTTCGGTGCGGCTCCGACAGGTGACTGGTGTCCGCCCCTCTCCTTCGGCGGACGAAAATCGGACCATCGAGCTCATGACGCGCTTGCGACTCGACGCCGATCGGGTGGCGGAGCTCCCGTTTCGCGAACTCTCAGCGACGGAGCGAAGGTGCGTGCTCGTGGCGCGCGCCTTGCTGGAGAAGCCTAAGGTGCTCGCGATCGATGGGTGGGACGAACAGATGGACGGGCCCGCCAGGCGAGCGATCTTGGACGTCCTGGCAGAATTTCTCGACTCAGGTGGCGGGCTGTTGCTCTCGTGCCGACGCTACCCACTCCCCGACTTCCGACAAACGCGCACGCTGAGCCTGGGCGATCTGGAGGTCGCGGACGCGCCCATGCCCCTTTTTTCGAAAGCGATTCCGACCCCTCCCCATGAGCACGTGCTCCTCGAGGTGCACCGTCTCACGGTCCAGCGCCGCCGCGGGGGCATCGTAGCGCGGCGTCCCCCCGCCTACCTCATCGATGGGGCATCACTGTACGTGCGACACGGCGAGAGTCTCGTGGTGCTTGGGGCTGCAGGTTCGGGAAAAACCACGCTTCTGCAGGCGATTTCCGGCCTCTCCGCATCATCTGGTGGCACGATCAGGGTCGAGGGAAACGACGTCACTCAAGCCCGGGGCCGTCGCGCCAGACGTCTGCGCCGACAGGTGCAGCTCGTCTTTCAGGATGCGGCCTCCGCCCTGGACGGCCGCCGCACCGTGCAGGCCCACCTGGAAGAGGCGATGACGCTTCGGAAGGGTCAGAAGGGATCTCCGGGGGAGTGGCTGGAACGCCTCGGACTCTCACCAAGACTCCTGAGAGCCCCTGCCGACCAGCTCAGCGCCTCCGAGGGGCAACGGGTGGACCTTGCCAGGAGTCTCGTCGTCGAGCCGAAGCTCATTCTCCTCGATGCTCCCGAAGTCTCGGGAGCCGGTGAGGACGGAGGCGTGCTCTCGGCGCTCGTTCGGGCGGAAAAGGCGCGCGGAAGAGCGTTTCTGATCGCCACCAGCGACCCGGAGCTCGCCAGAAGTCTGGGTGATCGAGTGGCGGTTCTCCACGCTGGACGCGTGATGGAGCTCGGGACCGCCGGCCCGCTGCTGCACCGGCCCGGGCACCCGCTCACGCGGGCCCTACTCAGCAACGAAGAGCTTCCGGTGCACGATCCAACCGCACCCTCCTCGGGCTGCCCATTCGTGAGCAAATGCCCTCGGAGGCAGCTCCCGCAGTGTGACGAAAGAGAACCCATGCTGGCTCCTCTGCTCACACTTTCGGAATCTGGAAGCGGGCCCGAAAGCGATGGAGGGCGCCGGGCGGCCTGCTTTCATCCGATCGTCGACTGAACCAGGCGGCGACACAGGGGCAGAGATCAAAGGACGCGGTGCATCCAACCGTGAGGGTCGGCAGACTCACCGTGCTGGATGGCCAGAAGAGACTCGCGCAGGCGTGCCGCAACTGGTCCTGTTTGACCGCCATTGACGGAAAACGCACCCAACTTCGACTTCACCTCGCCAACCGGAGTGATCACGGCCGCAGTCCCACACGCGAAGACTTCGGTCATCGACCCCGCCTTGATGTGCTCTTCGAGTTCATCCACGCTGATGGGGCCTTCCTCGGCTTCGTAGCCGAGATCGCGCGCCAAATGGAGAATGCTGTCGCGTGTGACGCCGGGAAGGAGGCTCCCGGTAAGATTCGGAGTGAGAAGCCTGACCTTGTCTCCGTCTCGATAGACGAAAAAAAGATTCATCCCGCCCATTTCCTCGATGAAGCGCCGCTCCTTGGCGTCGAGCCAGATCACTTGATCGCACCCCTCGAGGTTCGCTTGACGTTGTGCGACGAGGCTAGCCGCGTAGTTGCCGGCGCATTTGGTGTGTCCGGTTCCCCCCGGCGCTGCTCGTACGTAGTCACGGGAGATCCAAACGGAAACCGGCTTGATGCCCTTGGGAAAATAGGCGCCCGACGGCGAGGCGATCAGCAGAAACAGATACTCCTTTGCTGGACGAACGCCGAGTCCCGCTTCCGTGGCAATCATGAGGGGACGGAGGTACAGGCTTTCGCCGGTCGACGGCGGCACCCAGTCCCGCTCTTGTCGAATCAGTGTATCCGCCGCTTCGATAAAGAGATCCTCGGGCAGTGGTGGCATGGCCAGTCTCTCCGCCGACGACTGAAACCGTTGAGCGTTCGCCTGAGGACGAAAGGTCGAGATTCCACCGTCCTTCTGTCGATACGCCTTGAAGCCCTCGAAAATCGCCTGGCCGTAATGCAGCACGGACGCGGCGGGATCGAGCTCGATGGGACCATAAGGGACCAACGCCCCGTCGTGCCAGCCGTGCTCCGGGTCATAGCGTATCCGCACCATGTTCTCGGTGTAGATGCGGCCGAAGCCGAGGTTCTGAAGAAGACCGGAGCGCTCCTCGGCGCTGTAGGTGGTGGGTGCTGGCTGAAGTGCAATGCGGGGCGAAGCCATGGTCGAGGCCTCCGGGCATACCACGACGGCGCGATGAGTCATCCCAATCGAATCGAAGCCCTGGGGCGCGGATAAAAACCCTCGATTGGGGGCAGTACGGGGATCATCCCGAGCTCTTGGTGGTCAGCTAGGGACCGCACACGACGCTGGAAAAGCGGAGATCGAGTCCGTCTGGCTCCATGACGAGAAGAGCGTTCTCCGAGCCGGAGAGCGGGATACGTTCGCTCAGTCCCGCTTCGACCGAGAAGTTGAGCACCCTTGCGTCCTTCTCGACTTTCCCCAAGAGAATGTCGCTGTCGTTACCACGCGCGCTCAGCCACATGGTGGATGGAGTGCCAACGCGGAAGAGAGCTGGCGCGCCCAGGCCGAGCTCCTCGTGGGAGACCGTCTGGGACACGACCGCCCCGCCGACGTCGACGACACGGAGATGGACCGGCGACGCACCCTCGTTCCGTCCGCCCTCAGCACTTCGGTAGGCCACGGCAAGGCTTCCGCTCTGATGCACTTTGGCGTCGAAAGCCAAGACGCTTTCCTGTTCTTCGCTGATCGTCAGTGGGGGACCGTCCGGTTGCGCGAGGGCATCGAGCTTCTGGACGCGCAAGACCCGCGGCGGCTCATCGACCAACGCATCGGAGGGCGACGACTTGTCGATCGATTGGTAACTGAGCCAGAGAGCCCAAAACGGAGACGAACCGGTCTCCCCGCCAACAATCATGGGGTCACCGGCGTCTTCTTCGGTCGGGGTGACTGCTCGCTCTGAGCCGAGCGCCTTCATGCTTGCTGGATCGAATGACAGAGCTCGCACTTGCGATCGCAGGGTGGCCTTGTCAAAATCGTCCCACGCGATTACCCCTACGGCGGGCTCTTTTCCGCCCTCCGGCTCGAATACGGCGACTGAGAACGCTTGCGACTCACCACGGCGCACCTGGATTTCCGGGCCCCACGAAATCTCCGAACGCGTAGCGGGTGACTTCACTTTGGCGAGCCGTAAGCGACTGTGCCCAGCATCATTGTCCGGAACGACCACAATCGCGTCGGGGCCGAATCGAGCGACCTGGGGCGCTTCGACTGAACCATGTACCCGACTCAGTTTGGTCGTTTTCGATGCTCCCCTCCCGTCGAGATACACCACGTCGGCCCAGCTTTCTTTCTCGGTCCGCAACAGCCCGACGACGAATCCGCCGTCAACCGCGACAGCCGATCCCGCTTCGAGCGCGCCGGGTGCTTCCTTGGAGGTCGGCGCCCGTAGGGTGACGATATTTCCACCGGGAAGTGCCCGGCATCGATGCATGAGGTCCCGGTCGCGCTCTAAGGGTTCCAAGAGCGGTCTGTCCTCCGGTGGTGCCTCTGACTTCGGGCTCTTCTTTTCATCACAGGCCAGCACGGCAGTAAGGAGAAGAAATGCGCCGGCCCATTTCGGCCAGTCGTCAGTACGCGGGGTTCGTGCTTGCATGGGCCTCCCGGTTAACATGTGCCCCCCGACGCGGCCCAGACTTGGATTTCGAACGAAGCGACGCGACACTTTGCCTCTTGCGGACCGGTAGGATCGGGGCCTACCCTGATCTGGTCAAACCAGTTGACGCCCCGCGGGTTCATGCGCACCGCGGCCTATTTTTGCCACTCTCATGCCGTCGTCACCACCGCTTACACACCCGTACGTGCCTAACGTGGCGCTCAAGGCTCTGTACGAGCAGGTCTTTCAATACATCCAAGTAGAAGAAGGTTGGGCGGAGGAAGTCCGCGCTCTGAGCAAACAGGGTTCGGTGCTGTTCGTTTTGCCCAACCTCAACTGGCTGGATTTCCTCGCTCTCGATTACCTCACGAAGCGGTACGACCTGCCACTGATCCGTTACGCCAACGATTTGGGCCTCTGGGTTCTCAACCCGCATGGACCGAATGTCGCCGGCAAGGGGCTGATGAACATGCTCCTTCCGCACCGGCGACAAAACCCCGAGGAACAGCTGCGGGACGCTGTCGAGAACGGCGGAAGCGCGGCGCTATTTCTGAAGCGACCGCCAAGCGTCCTGGACGTGGCGGCCGGCGCAACGGGCGGACGTGGAATGCGTGAGGGCGACGCCCTCGTGCGCGCCATCTTCCAAATGCAGCGAGAGGACAAGGCCAACATCATTCTGCTCCCCCTCGTATTCGTTTGGTCCAAGTCGCCGGACAAGATGGGCGTCAGCCCGTGGGACCTCTTGCTTGGGCCGCGCGCGTGGCCGACCCCGACCCGCGCTCTTGGTCAGTTTGCCTACAACCGAAACCACGCGAGTCTGAGGTGGGGAGAGCCAGTCTTCGTCGGGAAGATGCTCGGTGAAAGCGGAGAACAAAACGACGAGGTGCTCGTACGACGCATCACCTACATGGTACTCCGGCGCATCGAACGCGAGCGTCGCGCGGTCGTTGGGCCCGCGGAAAAGGCGGCGGACCGCGTTCGCGCGGAGATCATCCGTAGCCCACGCCTACAGAGCGTGATCACCGACTTAGCCGACGGCACTCCGCGCTCCATCCAGGAAAAGATCTCCGACGCTTCTCAAATGCTCGAGGAGCTGCAGGCACGACCGAACTCAGACGTCGTGAAGGGAATGGGCGTTGCCCTACGTTGGGGATTCAACAAGATCTACCGGGGCATCGAATACGATCAGTCGGACGTCGATCGCCTCCGTCAAGCCTCCCGTGATGGAGCCCTGATCCTGCTCCCCAGCCACAAGAGTCACATCGACTATCTGGTACTGAGCTACTTCTTCTACGAGAGAAACCTCATGCTCCCCGTGATCGCAGCGGGCGACAATCTCAACTTCCAGCCAGTCGGGCCCATTTTTCGACGCTGCGGCGCGTTCTTCATTCGACGCAGCTTCAAGGGTGACCGTCTCTATGCGGCCGTGGTGGACGCGTACGTGCGACGGCTGATCCGCGACGGATTCCCCATCGAACTCTTTCTGGAAGGCGGACGAAGTAGGACAGGCAAGCTGCTCGAACCGAAGCTCGGCCTCTTGAACATGATCGTCGATGCGGCGCTGGGCGTACCGCTCCAAAAGGTGCATTTCGTTCCGGTGAGTATTGGCTACGAGCGAGTCATCGAGGCGGACAGCTACCAGCGTGAACTCTCCGGAGCAGAAAAGAAGAAGGAAGAAGCTTCCGATCTCCTGAGCGCAAGTGAAGTGCTCAGGCACCGCTACGGACGTATCAACCTCCAATTCGGCACGATCATGACGCTCGCGGATATCGGCGAAGATTTGGGCATCGACAAGGAGGATATGCGCCGGCCGGCCAAACGGCGAGCTGTAGTCACTCGCCTGGGCAATCGAGTGATGGACGAGATCAATCGCGTGACGGCGGTCACCCCTGGGGCTCTCACGGCCACGGCTCTCTTGGCGGAAAACCATCGCACCATCAAAGAGAGCGAGATTTACGAGGTTTGCAGACGACTGTTGGCCGTTCTACGTGGGATGAATGCCCGCATTTCCTCGACGATGCTTCAGCGGGGAGGTGACATCCGTTACAGCTCGATTCGCGAAAGCCTCCAGATGTTCGTGGAGGCAGAGCTCTTGGACGTGACTGAACCGGCCATGAACGAGCCTGCAGCGGAACCGACGTATTCGATCGTCGAAAGCAAGCGCCTACAACTCGACACGAGCAAGAACATCATCGTGCATTTCTTCGTGGAGCGGGGCCTGATTGCCAGCTCCTTCGACCGCGACGAAGCGGGGCAGTTCCTCGCAACGGAAATCGACATCGTCCGCGAACGAGTTCGCTACGTCTCCAAGCTCTTCAAGCACGAGTTTCGTTTCCGCGCGGACGCCCCCTTCGAGGAAATCTTCGAGGAAACTGTTTCCGACTTGGAGACCGCAGGACATATCCTCCGTACGGGTGGGCAGGTCGCTCCCGGTGCCGGGCAGTTTGAGTGGTCTGGGCAACACTGGCTCAAGACGTACGCCTCGATCCTCACCGCATTCTTCGAGGGGTATATCGTAGCGGCCCGAAGCATCGAGCGGCTCTTCGGTGGCCCGCGCTCGGAAAAGGACCTCGTCAAAGGCGGTCTGGCGCTGGGTCAGTCGCTCTACCTGGCCGATGAGCTGTCGCGGGGCGAGTCCGTCAGCAAGCCCGTCTTGCTCAATGCGTACCAGTCCCTGTCGGAGCTCGGCTACCTGCGGATGCGCTCGGGAAAGATCGAAGTGCAGGAAGCATACAAGTCGCGCGACGCGCTTGACGAACTGGACCAGGCGCTCAAAGGTTACGTCACCGGACGTCATCCCAGCCCGCATTGACCGTGCCTTTCGCTCTTCCCCCGTTCAATCGAAAACTCACGCCGAGCATCGGTGTTGCACTCGCTCTATGTTCGATGGGGTGTATGGGCACGCCGTCACCTCTCGCCCCCGGACTCGAGGGAACAATCGGCGTACCGCACAACGGCGTACTGACCAGTTCATCCGAGCTGCCTCGAGAAGGCAAAGGCTACAGACGATTTCGTCCCACGTCTCCCGTGTACCACGGACTGCCCCGGCTCGTACGTGCCATCGAGCGGGCGGCGAGCGTCGTGGACACCGAGTTGCCCGGCGGACCACAGCTCGTGGTCGGTGATTTGAGTGCGGAGACCGGCGGGAAGATCCCGCGCCATAACTCGCACCGCACCGGACGCGATGTCGACTTCCTCTTCTACGTGACGACCCCATCGGGCATCCCTCGCGAAAACCCCGGTTTTTTTCCACTCGGCGCCGACGGATTGGTGAAGTTTCCCGATGGAACTTACGGTCTACTGGACGTGGAGCGGCAGTGGTTGCTCTTTCGCACGCTGCTTTCGGATCCGGAAATCGATGTTCAGTTCCTGTTCATGAGTCGGGAGGTAGAAGCGAGACTCATAGAGTATGCAATGGCCAAGGAGACGGATTTGGAGCTCCTCTGGCACGCTCAAACCGTAATGCTCCAGCCTGGAGACAGCCTCCCGCACGCCGACCATGTCCACGTCCGAATCGCATGCAAACCGGAGGAAGCCGTCCAAGGATGCACGGGCGGCGGTCCACATTGGCCTTGGCTTCAGGGATTTCCCGAGCTCGATACCCCGCTCGACGACCTTCTAGTTCAGATCGCCCAAGAAGATCCCTTCGAGCTCGACGCGCTGCCCCCTACGGGTGACGAACCTCCCTCATCCCCTGACGCGGCCACCGCGCAGGGCGAAACAAAGGTCCATGGCGCCTCGGGCAGCTGATGATTTTAGGCTCGGCGGTTCGCGCCGCGCGCAAGAGGTGGTGGAGCCGCAGCCCCTCTTCTTTGGCGATTGCCTCGAAGGCATCCGCATCCAGGCACGACACTTCGGACCTTTCGACCTGATCTACGTCGACCCCCCATACAACGCGGGAGGCGCACGCGCGGCGCGAACGGGTGAAGGACATCGGAGCGAAGGCGCTTTTGCATACAAGGACGCGTGGGGCGGTCTGGGCGGGTTTCTCGCCATGCTGCAACCTCGCCTCGGTGAAATGCACAAGGCGCTCAGCGAGCGGGGAACGTTATGGCTCCACCTAGACTATCGAGCGGTGCACGACGCCAAGATCTTGTGCGACGAGGTTTTCGGCAGAGCTGGGTTCGCAGGCGAGGTGATCTGGGTCCCCGGCAATGGCGGGCGGAAACGAACCGCCCTGAGCGTGACGCACCAAACCATCCTGATCTACGCCAAGAGCCGTGACTTCATCTACAACGGCAACGACCCTTGTCTGCGCGAGCCGTACGCGGACACGAGTCTCAAGATGCATTTTCAGCAAGTGGATGAGGCGGGACGCCGCTATCGGGAGCGAACCATCAACGGAAGAACGTACCGCTACTACGCCGACGAAGGACGCCGTATCGGCTCGGTGTGGACCGATTGCCCCGCGATGCGCGCCAACACTCCGCTCAACAAAGAGGCGACGGGCTATCCTACGCAAAAACCGGAAGCGCTTCTCGAGCGCATCATCCGCGCGAGCACGCTGCCCGAAAGCGCTGTCCTGGATCCCATGTGCGGCTCAGGCACCACTCTTGCGGTGGCTAGAAAGCTGGGCCGCCGCTTCGCGGGTTGTGATCAGAGCCCCGTTGCGATCGAAACTGTGAAGCGTCGGCTTTCCGCGACCGAGGAGCTCCCGGCGTGAGCAGCAACACTGCTCCCCACAATCGAAACCGCCCAAGTGGCGGGCGGCCCCCCACGGATCCGGGCGGTCGCGTCGTCGGACAAATCGAATCACCTTACGCTCGGGAGCAAATCGAACGGCTCGAAACGATTGCGGAGTGGATGGACAGGCGCTACCTCGATCCACTCCTTGGACTCTTCCTGCCGGGAGCCGGGAACACCATCAGCTCCCTCGTGGGCGTCTACGCCATCCTGGTGGCCGCTCGCCTCCGTGTACATCCTATAGTCCTGGCCCGGATGCTCCTGCATTTGGCCTTCGACTCGATCATCGGCGCAATCCCCGTGCTCGGTTGGCTCGGTGATTTCTTCTATCGAGCTCACATCAAGAACGTAGAACTCGTGCGCACGCGCGGGGAGACGGGCGAAGCCACGAGCGGCGACTGGCTTTTGGTTCTCCTTGCAGGAGCACTCTTCCTCTTGGCCCTGAGTCTGCCATTCATCGTGGCGGCTCTCGGAATCTACTACCTCGTTTCCGCCGTTTAGGGATGGGCCCCCCGACGTCACACCGTGGCGTTCCGTGCGGGCTGAAAGCGTCGAGACGCGTCGTGATTTGGTCAAAGCACTTTCATCCACGAGAGGTGCTGGAGTCGAGTCGCGCCTCGTGATGGTCGTCGAGAATGATGCGATGATCGGGACTAGTTCGATGCGGTAGGTCGAGCCAGCGCTCGAACAGCTCCAGGAAGCCTCGCAGCTCCGCCTCTCTCTCAGTTCGCCCAGGTTCGGATTTCGATCCCTTGCGGTTCACCTCTTGCTCCGCCCGGAATCGAATGGTCGCGTCAAAACTGGGCGATTCGAGGAGCACCCACTCGTCCGCTCCTTGGAAAACAGGAACATAGTCTCTCGCCAAGGTGCGAGCCGCATAGCGACGCCAGATCGCCTCTGAATCTTCGCGGGCCTCTCTGTCATTGATGGGTACGAGCAGCGATTCTTCGCTGGGGGCGTCTACTTCCCAGAGCCATGTATCGAAAATGATCACATCCGGCTTTCCCAGAAATGTCGGCCACTCATTCCGCGGAACTGAGTCGTCGACCAGTTTGTCGAAACGAGGGAGCGGCGTCCGGCTGGTCGCTTCTGCCGCGTTCAACGATTCGATGGTTTCGGTAATCCATTCGATTCGGTGCGTGCCGGGCGCGCCTCGAATTGCGAAGAGTGGATGGACCCGCTGGGCCAACTGGACACGCTCGTCTCGGCTCAAGTACGCGTCGTCGATTCCGAACCGCGCAGCACGTAGACCATAGCCTGCCTCGAACATCAGCTGCAGGTAGGACGCGATAGTCGTCTTCCCCGAGCCGGGCGGCCCAACGATCGCAATCAATCGGGGCACGCCGGCGTCTTGTCGTGAGCCGGCCGCCAACATCTTGGCGAGCGGATAATATGCGTTCTCGAGGGAGCATTCATCGACAGGAGGCAGCTCTCCCCTGGCCCGGGCGGCCTCGACGCGAGCCCTCATTCGAGAATTAACGTCCACCGAGAGTGGAGTAACTGGCTCGCACCGTTTCAGCAAGCGCCGAAGTCAGCCGCTCAGCCGTCGCACTTATCTTCGTTCTTCGGCGCACCCGCGCCGAGCCACTTCAGCAAGATCTCCTTCTGCTCCGGCGTGAGGGGCGCGACTTTCGGTTCGACCGGCTCATCGAGGGGCGGCATGAGATCAGCCGCGACCATCTGCTCCATCAACTTGAAAATGGGCTTACCGCTCCGCTCCTTCTGGATATCGTCGTACATGACGAGGGGGAAAGGAGCGTCGTTCTCTTGCGGCTCCCAGTGGCATCGCCGACAGCTGCTCGCGAGCACCTCATCGACATCGCAAGGGAAGCCGCCCTGAGGGCTCACTCGATTCGCCCAGGGAGGCGGCCCGCTCGGCTCGGGCGTCTTCGGAGGCGCAGTTTGGGGTTCTGCGACCGGCTCTCGAGGCGCAGACGTCGGGTCACCAGCACTTTCCGGCGGAGATTTCTCCTCGCAGCTCAGACAAAACACGATGGTGAAAAGTGCGCATCGCGAGAACCATCTTTGTACAGTCGGCTGAATCACGTTCATGAGAGCTCGTTTTGGATGGAGTCGTGTGGATCGAAAGCACCGGACGGCGACGCGAGGGAGGTGGGACGCCGCCGCCCGGCAAATCTGTTCTTTCAGAGCGGAATACGTACGACGACGCCACCCATGACATCGCCCAACTTGAAGTCGTTCTTGGGCGAGTCCTTGTGCTCGTTGTGGCACTTCACGCAGGCCTCCGCGACGCCGGTATCCGCGTAGACGGCGGTGAAGTACTTCTTGCCGCCGAGCTCTTCTTCTCCGTAGAAGTTCTTCCCCTTGTTCGCCGCAACGAACTCCAAGCCCTTCTTCTCGATCTCGGTAGAAGGCTTATTCTGCGTATTGATGGGCCACATGCTGAGCAGCGAGTAGGTGAATCCAGCATCCGCCTTCGACGCCATCTCTGCACCCATCCGGAACATCTGAGCAGGAAGGGGCAGAGTTTTTTCGTCTTCCCAATGCTCGGTGGCCTTGATGACGTTCTCCTCGTTCTGCAGCCTGTTGACGACCTTCTTGGTGTAAACGGTCCGGTCCGCCTTCATCACGGCGTGCAGACCGTCGGCGAATTTCTGCGGCGAGATGCCGGTGGGGGCTGCCTCTGCCGGAGCGGCTGTCTTTTCTTCCTTCTTTTCGGCCGCTTCACTCTTTTCGCAAGCGATGGCGCCTGCGGAAAGAAGCGCGACGAGTAGTAATGGCGTAGTTCTTGTCGGGATCATGAGATTTCTCCAGTCTTCTTTTTCGGGGGTTTGCTTTGGGCGGGGACAGACCCAATCATTCTCGAGAGAGCGCGAAGTCCACGCTCTCGATGTGCTTCGATGGCTGACCGGTAAAATTCGTCGCTATGAGGTCTTCGTCAGCCAATGAATCGATCGACAGCGGTAGACCATGACACTGTCCACATGCCGTTCGAATCATCTTCTCGTTCGGTCGTAAGTTGTCGTTCTGGTTGTGATTCACGAAGAAGCCGCCGTCGTCGCTGCGGAGTCGCGGCATATGACAGGTCGCGCAGGTTGCTCCGCTCCCCTTAGCGACCTTGCCCGCAAGTTCGTTCTCCAGAACCTCGAAGTGCTTCGAGCGTCTGTAGGCCTGCGTGTGCTCGTCGTCGTGGCAGCCCTCGCACACCTCGACCTCCGTCAGTAGCGGACTCGCTCCCTCATCCGCTTGGTGACAAGCAGCGCACGTCAGTTCTCGGTGGGAAGCCTCCTCCTTCATAGGGAGCCGGGCCATGTCGGGGGTCATCGGCGAGAGCCCATGTGCTAGGCGCATTCCATGTCGGCCACCCATGAAAGAGGTCGTTTCCGCCTCGTGGCACGACTTGCACCTTTGGACATCGACCCCGTCGTCTAGGCCCCTCCGCTCGGGAGCGGGACAGGCGACGGATTGATCGAGCGGTCGAAGCGCAGGGGAAATGAGCGCGGTTTCGCGTCCATGGCGCACCAAGTAGTCCTCGTACAGGGCCTTGTTGTCGTGGAAGTTGTGACAGCCCGCGCTAGCACACGAATCAAAAGGCAGCCCAATGTGGGTGGACCGCTCTTCTGCCACATCCTCGTGACAGTGATAGCAGTAGTCCTCGGGTAGGCTCAGCCCCATCGTGCCGGTTCGGGCCGGCTGGTGTTCCGAATGACACGTCACGCAGTACCGTGCATCGAGCTGCTCGACGCGCTCGGCGTTTCTAGGATCGGTGAACTTCGCTTCAGGATGGGAGTCCTCCACCCGCTCGAGCTCTTCGCCGTGACACTCCACGCAGGCCACCTGAAAATCATCTACCGACGTGAACGTTTCCTTGTGACACGCCCCGCACTCCAGTTCGATTTGGTAGTGACCATGGGTAGTCTTACCCGGAAGGAACAGCTCCCGAGACTTCGTTTCACTGGTCATGCGCTGGGCCAGGGCTACGCCTGTCGCAAGAGTGAGACAAAGCCACAAAGCCCACACCATCCTGCCCTTCTTACGGGAACGAGCTTTGGCCGCGTCCGTCAAAAGAAGTACACCTTCGCAACGTGCGCCGCCAACAATACGGGGAGAGGCCACAGAAAGTAGATGTGGGTCTTGATCAGTATGCCGCGCAACGCGCGAGCACGTTCGGGTGCTAGGCGTTCCTCGATGATCGACCAGCCCCCCGCGACTCCACCCAGGAAAACGCTACCGAGAAACACCATACCCAAGGCGAAGTCGAGGTGACTTCCCAACCGAAAGCCGGTGTGCACCACTCCGCCTACGAGGCATAGGATCCCAATTGCGGCGTGCGTGATCCGCCAAGCTTCGAAGTCTCCGAACGAGAAGAACGAAAGCCGTTTTCGCATCGAGAAGATCAAGCTGAGAAAGAACAGTCCGGCCAAGCTAAACCCGGTGATCTGCTTGTACTGTCCGGTCCGCCAAAGAACGTCGACGCTCTCCTTCTGCACGGTGTCGGAGTAGGGGATTGCTGGAACCAAAAGGAACACCAAGGCCCCAATGAGAGAAACGAGAGACAGTCCCACCATCCAGCGAGATTCTTGTTCAGGCTCTTCGGGCTGTGTTTCCACCAGCGTCGCGACCAGGGGGCGACAGCTTCCACAGACGGTCGAAGCGCCCGTCACGTCGGCAAGAGCTTCGACGTTTGCACACCCCTCGCGCTTCGCACGTTTCAGCGCGCCACAAGTCACCCCCATGCAAGTACACACGGTGGCCGAGTCGGGCCACGTGTGCAGGGACAGCTTTCCGCCCGACCACATCGCCTCGTCTCGCTCGAACCGAACGATTTGACGAGGCTTGAGCTTCTCGGCACGTGCCATCGCCTCTTGGGCTCGAGGGAGATCGCTCCAAGCTCCAACGGCGGTGATGCCGATCACGCGTCCGCGCTTGAGGGCCAAACGTCGGTAGGTCCCGTCCGCCTCGTACTTGTGCTCACGCAGACCGAGTCCAGTCGCCGCGCTCTCCCCGACGACCGTGAGTTCGACGGAAGAAACCTTGAGCCGAGTTCCAGTCTGGACCCCGTCGAACTTGGCTTGTCCCCCGGCAAGACGCCGGGCAACAGCCTCCGCCATTGCGTAACCCGGAGCCACGAGGCCGTAGGTCATTCCGCGGTGGCGCGCACACTCCCCTACTGCAGAAATGTTTGGATCGGAGGTCAGGAGCTCATCGTCGACCTCGATGCCACCGAACAGGTCGCAGCGAAGCCCAGCATCACGGGCAAGCTGGTCGCGAGGACGGATGCCCATCGCCGGGACGATGAAGCCCGCATGAACGGGTTCAGAACCCTCGAGGTGAACCAGCGAACCTACGTCTTGCTCCTCGATGGAGGTGACACGTATCCGCGGTACGATGTCCAGTCCCGCTTCCTCGAGACGTCTAGAGAGAAGCGCACCCGCCGATTTCTCGAGTTGACGAGAGAGGGGGTAGTCCGCGCTTTCGAAAACACGCACCGAGACCCCTAATTTCTGGAGTTCGTCGGCGAGCTCGATGCCGAGCAGTCCCGCGCCGAGCACGACGACGGGAAGGCCCGCCCTTTTTGCCAGATCGGACCTTTCGGCAATCACACGAGCGTCAGCCGCGGTCCGGAGCGCGCGGACGTCACGGCCTTCCAGGCCTGGAATCTTGGCGATGAAGGGAGTCGACCCCGTCGCCAAAACAAGATGGTCGTAAGACTGCACCCGACCAGAGCTGCTTCGAACCCATTTCTCCTCTCTATCGATGGCGACCACCGGATCGGTCCTGATGACGGTGATCCGGTGATCTTCGTACCAAGTGGATCGAACCAGCTGGAGCGCCTCGTCGGGCTCGCCGTGCAAAGCCCGAGCAAGGTGGACGCGGTCGTAGGCGAGCTGTGGCTCCTCGCCGAAGATAATCACTCGATCCCTGGCGATCGCTTTGCGCGCACGAAGCTCTTCGCAAAGTCGCTGCCCGACCATCCCGTGGCCTACGATGACGATGCGACGTCGCTTTTCGCTGTCTTCCAGAGGGTGCACCCCGGACGGGGGTCCGGAAGACTCACTGTCCTCGGGGACGGGCTCTTCCATGAACGATGACTCCTTCTCGCGGCTCCTGAATCAAAGGCCGAAGAGCACAGCCGACAACATCAGGGCTAGCGCCACGCCCGTGAAGACAATCCCGCCGCTGGCTCCAGAGCTCTCTTTTGGGGCGGATGTTTTGGAGACGGCTTTTGGCTTCTTTCCGGATGTCTTTTCGGCTGCCGCCGCCTTCATGACTCCGGCCAACACACCGTAGACCTTCACCCAAGCAGCCTTGACCTCGTCGGTCAGCGCGTCTCCGAGCCCCTGCTCGAGGGTGTAGACAAACGCTTCGGCGACAGTGTCGTAGTCTTCGTCCTTCACACCGTAGTCGACGTGACGAGCCCCGAGCTGTTGCACGGCCGGCACGATCTCGTCCAGCTTGTCGAGACCCTTTACTGCAACGGTTAGCATCTGCATGAGCTTTTTACCCTGCTCGGTAATGTCGGACTTGAAGAGCGGCTTGAGGGTCGCGTCGAGCTCGAACAGCTTCGCGTAGAAGATCTCCGCCGCCTTGTCGGCGATGGGAACGACCGCATCCCAGCTACCCTGAACGAGCCTTTTCTCCCGCGGTGACACGGGCCCCGCGATGTCGACAGTAGCCTGGGCCTCCTTCATGACGCTTGCGACGACGCCGTAGACCGCCACCCACGCCTCCCTCACCTCGTCGGTGAAACCGTCACCCAAACCCTGTCCGAGGGTCCAAAGAAACGCCTCCCCCACCGTGTCGTAGTCCTTGTCCACTACGCCGTAGGGAGCGTGACGCTTACCGAGTTCCTGAAGCGCTGGGACAAGAGACTCGAGGTCATCGAGTCCGCTCACGGCCCCATCCAGGGCCTTCATGAGCAGCTTCCCTTGAACGGGAATCGGTGACTTGAAGAGAAACTTGAGAGTGGGATCGAGCTCAAAGAGCTTGCCATAGAACAATTCCGCGGCCTGTTCCGAGATCGGAACGACCTTTGCCCAGCTCTCCTGCACTAGTTGTTTCGTTTTCTCGTCCATCGTTGGTTCTCCTCGTCTGCGGTCGAAATACCGTTCAAAGCGATGATTGGTCGATGAGTTCATTACTCACGCGCTCGCGCACGTCGCAAGACAAATCGGAATTGATATAACGAGGCCAACGCCGAGAAACAGAAGAATCTTTCGGAACCACTCCACGACACGAAACAACTCATCTCCTCTTCGCTGGGTCGGAAGACCAAAGGCTCACCTCGTGGGTTGGCGCGTTACCGCGGACATGCGCAGAAGGCGGAGTTCGCATCGTTCTGGAAATGCCCCTGAAGCAGTACACCTCATTGAAACAGAAAGCGGACGTTGGTCAGCGCCGCGCCGACAGCGGACGTTTCATCTTCGGTCACAGGTATCGAGTGAGATTCGATTACGTGACTCGCCTGTTTCTCGATTCCGCTTCACGAAACCGAAACAGTATTCCTGAGTTCCGCCCATGGTTTCGTCCGTGTGATCGATGTCGACATAGCCAACAACGCGCGGCCGAAAATTTTCTTACAGGCATATATTTTACCTCTTTTACCAACGTCCGAGGAAGTGAAACGAGCTCCGAACGGTGCCGAAAGCGATGTAGACTCTCCAAATTTTTCAGCGCTACCGAACGAGAGACGCGCGAAGATTTCCGCGTGGTGTCTCAGGAGATTGCACGAACAGGCATCGAATCTGCCTATCATTTGGCGTCATCGAGCGCCGCGGTGAGTCGAGCGACCACGAGTAGAACGTTTCGTCTACGTGTCGGATTGATACCATTTCCGAAACCCCTTGCATTTGAGATTTCGGAAGGAGCATCTTCCTTGACCTGGGGACAGCTCCCGACCCCCGCGTAGGTTTTGTCGCTATCTCCGCGCGGGGGGCGGGGGTACCTTTCGTTCACCGTCTGGACGCTGAAGCGAAACGACACATCCCGCGCTCAGGACCCAGGCATCGCCTGACGTCGTCCGGAGACAATCGCTCGGTACGCGACGGAGGTTCCGGGCCCGTCGGTGTCGACTTCGTTTCGCTGGTTGTCGCCTCATCTCGCATGTTTCCGAGTTCGCCGTTCGTGAAACCAAACCGTCATGTACCGGAATAGAATTGGCGTCTCAAATCAGAAAAGTAGCAGTTTGAATCCGCCCAGAAACCAAAGCGGCAAACGAAATTCGACATTCGTGGCAAATGACACCGAACGGTGACTTTGTTCGGCACGAAAGAGAAACACGCAGCGCCGAAACTTTGGACATCCACTCGAAGAAGCGGGGGGACGCAGCGGGTAGCGCTCTTCCTCTCCTTCTTCCGTCCCCTGCCCCCAATCAAGGATTGATATCTAACATGCTCGGAATTCAAAGACGCTGGTTCGCTCTTGGACTCCTCTCGATGAGTGCCAGCTCTGTGCTGGGTTGCAAAGACAAGCCCGCACCGGAAGCAAAGGCCGCAGAAGTCAGCGAAGAGAAACTCGCCGAACTGACCAAAGGTACGGACCTCGAGAAGACGGAACTGAAGCTAGGCTTCATCAAGTTGACGGACTGTGCTCCGCTCGTCATCGCGAAAGAAAACGGATACTTCGAAGAGGAAGGGCTGAACGTCACTCTGGAAGCCCAGGCGAACTGGAAGGTCCTCCTCGACCGAGTCATCTCCGGAGAGCTCGACGGCGCGCACATGCTGGCGGGGCAACCGATCGGCGCGACGATCGGCTTCGGAACCAAGGCCCACGTCGTCACTGCTTTCAGCATGGATCTGAACGGTAACGGGATCACCGTTTCCAACGAGATCTGGAAGCAGATGCAAAAGAACGATCCCAAGCTGGATTCTCCCACCCCGCCGCATCCCATCAGCGCGGATTCGCTCAAGCCCATCGTGGAAGCCGGCAAGAAAAAGGGCGATCCCTTGAAGATGGGAATGGTCTTCCCCGTCTCGACCCACAACTACGAGATTCGGTACTGGCTCGCTGCCTCAGAAATCCATCCCGGTATGTACACGGAAACGGACACCACGG
Source organism: uncultured Polyangiaceae bacterium (assembly GCA_965652275.1). Classification (GTDB taxonomy): domain Bacteria; phylum Myxococcota_A; class Polyangia; order Polyangiales; family Polyangiaceae; genus NIC37A-2. Next base: position 116,292 of record CBFGUR010000002.1, read on the forward strand.
GCACGGTGGACGCAGACGTGCTCCTGTCGGTGACACCTCCACCCCAAATGCCAGCGACGCTCGAAGCCGGAACCATCAACGGCTACTGCGTGGGCGAGCCCTGGAACCAGCAGGCCGTCATTCGCGGGATTGGTGTGCCAGTCACGACGAACTACGACATCTGGAAGAACAATCCAGAGAAGGTGTTCGGCGTGTCGAGCACCTGGGCCGAGAAGAACCCAAAGACTCATGTGGCCCTAGTGAAGGCGCTCATTCGCGCTGGACAGTGGCTAGATGGCGGCATGGACAACCGCAAGAAGGCAGCAAAGATCCTGTCGCAGAAGGAATACGTCGGCGCGGACGAAGAAGTCATCGCCAACAGCATGACCGGGACCTTCCTGTTCCAGAAGACGGACAAGCGTGAAATGCCCGACTTCAACGTCTTCTATCGCTACTACGCGACCTATCCCTTTTACTCGGATGCAATCTGGTTCCTCACTCAGATGCGTCGTTGGGGTCAGATCACCGAAAGCAAGCCAGAGGACTGGTACTTCGATACCGCCAAGAAGGTCTACAAGCCTGACATCTATCTGGAGGCCGCCAAAGCGCTGCTGGACGAGGGCAAGATCGAAAAGGACGACGTCCCCTGGGATTCCGACGGCTACAAGCCGCCCACGAAGGACTTCATCGATGGCGTCGAATACGACGGTAAAAAGCCACTCGAGTACCTGAAGGCGCACAAGATCGGAAACAAGGAGTAGTCCCACGGGGCGATTCCTTCTGGAGAAGCGACAACTTTCAAGGAACAATGGACATGTCAGCAAGAATTCTACGCGTACTCGACGCAACCGGACTCGAAGCCTTCGCTCCCCTCGTGAGGCTGATCCGGGGAGACGATCGTCAGGAGCAAATCAAGGGTCTCTTCATGAACTTCGGGGCCCCCATGATTGCGTTCTTGTTATTCCTCGGTGCCTGGAGCGCCGCCTCCCAAAGCATCATGACGAAGTACGGGAATCTCCCGTCGCCTGGTCAGGTTTGGGATCAGGCGGTGGTCCTCTGGGACGCCCACCTTGAAGGTGTCGCTGCAGAGGAGGCCTTTTACGCTGACCAAGCTGTGAAGGTCTCCGAGTACAACGCCGCCGCGGCCATCCTCACCAAGAAAGGTGACTCCGCGAAAGCCCAATTGATGAAGGAACGGGCCGCAGCTGCTGCCGCTGCGAAATACGCGGCGAGCCCGTCGTACATCGACCAAATCATGACATCGCTCAAGACGGTCTTCGCCGGATTCATGATCGCGTCTGCGATGGCGATACCGATCGGCGTTCTGTGTGGAACGAGCAAGATGGTGCAAGCGGCGTTGAATCCTCTCATCCAAATCTTCAAGCCAGTATCGCCGCTGGCGTGGCTTCCGATCGTGATGATCTGCGTTGGCGCTCTGTATACGACGAAGGCCAGTGAAGCATGGTTCGAAAAGTCGTTCATCAGCTCCGCCATCACGGTCGCCCTGTGTTCCCTCTGGCCGACACTCGCCAACACCGCGCTAGGTGTTGCTTCGATCGACAAGGATCACCTCAACGTGGCCCGCGTCCTGAAGCTCGACACATGGACGCGAATCCGAAAGATCATCATTCCCTCGGCACTCCCCATGATGTTTGCGGGTCTGCGGATCTCGTTGGGAGTGGGTTGGATGGTGCTCATCGCGGCGGAAATGCTGGCTCAAAACCCTGGCCTCGGAAAGTTCGTCTGGGACATGTTCCAAAACGGTTCTAGCCAAACCCTGGCTCAAATCATGGTCGCCGTTTTCACAATCGGCATCATCGGGATGGCACTCGACCGGACGATGGTCGTGCTGCAGCGCTCGGTGAGCTACTCGACCGTTACCGCTTGAAAGGCGCGCAGCTCATGGCAATCGATGGCGAAAGATCTAGCTCGGTGCTCTCCCTCAAGAACGTCTCCAAGTCGTTTGGTTCTGGAAAGGGCGCGACGGAAGTCCTGCGAAGCGTCGACCTCGAGATACCCGAAGGCGAATTCCTCGCGATCGTCGGATTCAGCGGGAGCGGCAAGAGCACGCTGGTGAATCTCTTGGCTGGTCTTCTGACACCGGATCGCGGCGAGGTCATCTTCCGAGGCAAACAGAACCCCGAACCCAGCCCAGAGCGGGGTGTAGTCTTCCAGAACTACTCTCTCCTTCCGTGGCTGTCGGTCTATGAAAACATCCGATTGGCCGTCGACCAGGTTTTTGCCGGCCAACCGAACGAAGAGCGCGACAAGCGCGTGCTTCGCTACGTGGACATGGTCAGCCTGACACCAGCCTTGGCCAAGAAACCGAGCGAGCTCTCGGGAGGGATGCGACAGCGCGTGTCCCTCGCACGAACGCTCGCCATGAGCCCCGACGTCATGCTCCTCGACGAACCGCTAGGCGCCCTCGACGCCCTCACCCGGGCCGTCCTCCAAGACGAAATCGCCAAGATCTGGTCCTCGGACAAGAAGACAGTGGTGCTCATTACCAACGACGTGGATGAGGCTCTCCTCTTGGCAGACCGAATCATCCCGCTCAAGCCCGGACCACGTGCCACCCTCGGCAAAGAGTTCCTCGTGGACCTGGAAAGGCCGCGTGATCGAACCGAGCTCAATCACGACGAGCGATTCAAGTCACTTCGCAACGAGGTCGTCGCCTACCTCAATCACGTCCGAAGCGAAGCGCGCGCCGAAAAGGTCGCCGCACGCGACGGCCGAAAGCTCAGGCTCCCCAATCTCATTCCAGCTGACCTGCGGTCGCGACCTTAACAACCCTCGAGGAATCTCCCATGCGCGGCTATGTAGAACTCTTCAACCTAGGCAAGACGTACGAGACGGCGAAAGGACCCGCCGTCATCGTAGAGAACTTCAACCTGAACATGGAGGAGGGCGAGTTCATCGCCCTCCTCGGCCACTCCGGCTGCGGAAAATCAACAGTGCTCACCATGGTCGCCGGGCTCAACTCCATCACCGAGGGTGGCGTGGCGGTGGCTCACCGCGAGATTATGGGCCCCGGACCCGATCGTGGGGTCGTCTTCCAGTCTCCCTGCCTGTTGCCATGGATGACTGCATTCGAGAACGTCATGCTCGGTGTCAACAGGGTTTATCCGGAGGCCTCGAGAGCCGAAAAATCAGCCACCGTCGAGTACTACATGGATCTCGTCGGGCTCGGAGACGCAATGCACAAATCACCAAGTGAGCTGTCCCTCGGTATGCAGCAGCGCGTCGGTTTGGCGCGAGCCTTCGCTGTTTCACCCAAGATGCTCCTCCTCGATGAACCCTTCGGGATGCTCGACTCTCTCACCCGCATGGAGCTGCAAGAGGTTCTTGGGGGCATTCTCGAGCGCGATGGGAAAACGGCATTGATGGTGACGCATGATGTCGACGAAGCACTCTATCTGGCCGATCGAGTCGTCATGATGACCAACGGACCGCGCGCAAAGGTTGGCATGGAAATCCCGGTACCGTTCGAACGCCCACGACGACGACAAGACGTTCTAGGCCACCCGAAGTACTACGAACTGCGCGAGCAGATGATTCAGTTCCTCGAAGAACAAGAAAAACTCAAACACAAGGCCGCTTAGGCCAAACCCCACCCTCCAACCGACGCGATAGCGTCCTCGCTTTGCAAGCACCGTCCCCATCTCGGGAACGGCCACGTCGAGCGCCTGGCGGAGCTTTGCCCTCAGCAAGCAGCCCGGAGCCCGTCCCCAACCGTGCCTCCCCTGGCCCCCCAAAAAAGAAAAGGAAATCATGTTTCGCAAGACTTCGCCCCTGTTCCACATTTTACCTCTGAGCCTTTTCGCCCCGGCGATCACACAGGCTCAGACCCCCGAAGCAACCGAAGCCGAAGCACCTCCCACCGAGGAAGCTCCCGAAGAACCGGCCGCCGAGGACGAAGAAGCCCCAATCGAGGAAGCTCCTGCCGAAGAGGTCGTGCCGGAGCCCGAGCCCGAACCGGAAACCGAGCCTGATCCGGAGCCAGCTGCCGAGACTGCCGAAGCTCCGGTCGAAGAAGCGCCGGTTGAAGAGCCGCCAGCGCCCAGCCTGAGTCCGCTCACCATCGGCACTCATACGTTTTCCCGATTCGAGTACCGAGAGAACTATGACGAGGCAGGTGTCTCCCGGACGCGCTTCCAGGAAGGTGACCAGACGGTCTTCCGCACACGGCTCACGTTCGAAACGAACAAGCTCAAGCTGGGCGAGAACATCACAGGGCACGTCTACTTTGCGCCGCAGGCTACTGGAAACTGGGGGACCCAGGGCCTTGGCGGGACGATCGGCGAGGCATCGCTGGGGATCTACGAGGGGTACTTCAAGATCGCAGGTCCTGTCCTGGAGGGGAAGGTGGGGCGATTCGAGATGAACTATGGCGACGCCGGAGTCATCGGCAACCTAGACTGGCATCAATCCGGACGCGCCTTCGACGGCGCCCACTTTCGGGTGAAAGCCGGCAAAGCCAACGTCGATCTGTTCCTCACCCAGCAGGCCGAAGGCTGGCCGGTCGTGAACGAGGTCGACGAGTACTTCATGGGCGGCGACGCATATTTCTGGGGTGCATATGCCGAACTCGGGGCCGCCATCACCGAAGGCCTGGCACTGGATGTCTATGCGCTCGGGAAATCGGCAGCAGCCGTCACTGCGGTAGATCCAGCGACGGGCGCCGAACTCGCCCACACCGACGGCGCGACATTCATGACGTTTGGCGCTCGCGCCAAGCAGAAGATCGCGATCTTCGATTACCGCGTCGAAGGCGGCGTCCAGGTCGGAAAATCGCCTGTTCCCGGAGCGGAGGCCGTCGACAAGTTCGCATACCAGGTCAATGGCGACGTCGGGGTCGCACCGATCGAGATGCTGCACATTCACGTAGGCGGAGCCATCGCCTCGGGCAACGATCCGGAGACGACAGACAAGGACGAGGCCTACGACGAACTGTATCCGACGACCCACAAGTGGCTCGGCCTCATGGACGTTATCGGCTTCCGAACCAACATCGTCTCGGCGAGTGCGGGTGTGGGAGCGAAGATCACGGATTCGACGATGTTCAAGTTGGATGGCCACATCTTCCAACGCCTCGAAGAGCCCAGTCTTGGTCGTGCACCCGATGCCAGCAGTGATTTTGCTGGCACGGAGGTCAACGTCCAACTGGATCAGAAGATCGGCGGACCAGCTTACCTGCACGGCCTCTACGGTATCTTCCTTCCCAACGAAGACCACTACGGGACGAGTGAAGCAATTCACTACACCGAGATCCAAGCAGGTCTGAAGTTCTAAGGACGCACCTTGCGCCCAGTGTCCCAACGGCTTTGATGAGGGCCCGACGCCCGCTCTTGAATGAAGAGCGGGCGTCGTCTTTTTCCCTTCACGGGGGAAGACGTCCCTTGGGGGACGCACGCCCGCGACGTCAGAACACTCTTGGGCCGCCGTGAGGCCGAACCTCAGGGCACAAAGGGGTTGAGACGGCAAACGGCATCGATGTCTCGCGGGCTCAAAGCGACGAGAGCGCTCGAGCGACCGAGTAAAGCGGGGTAGTCGGGCAGCATGACGCTGTCCTCGCCGGGGCCTGCGTGCGGGAGGCCCAAGAAATGACCGATCTCGTGGACGAAGACGACGCTCAGAAGTCGCTCATCTTGCTTCATCTCGAGTTCGAGGCCCGGACGGTTGACAACGACGCTGTCGAGCTTCGGACTGTAGCACCCGAGATACCCATCGTAGACCCATTGTTGACCACAAACCGGAATCGACTCGGCAATGTGGAAGTTCCCCAAAGGGCCATAGCCGTGACGTAGGTGAAGGGGCAGTCCGGTGGCCTCGGCCCAACTGTGCGCAGCCTGCTCGAGCACGTGAACCTCCTCGGGGGAAAACCCGATACCGACACGAATCGCATAGTCTCGGTTCGCTTGCGGGTCGGTCGCCTCTCGACCCCGAATGAGCGAAACTCGTCCCGGCGCACTTGGTTCGACGATTGTCTCGCTTTCCTCGATCGCAATCGACGTGGGGCCTCGAAGACGCAGAGGCTCTGGATGCTTGCTCGATCCCACGGCTGGATTGCATCCGACGATGGTAACGCACATCAAAGGCCCGAGCCGCATCGCTGAAGCTTAGCTCCATGTGCCCAGCGCGCCTCTTGCGCCAAGGCTCTCAGGTGAAGACAGGCTCTCAGGTGAAGACAGGCTCTCAGGTGAAGACGCGCTCGTTCCCCTCGAGTTGATGTAGCGTTTCGCAGGTAGTACGAAGGAATTCGGAGCGTCGCCCCGGATGCAGTCGCTTGCTCAGCTCAATCAGTAACGGCCCCATGAGCCGCCGTGGGAAATCCTTCCGGCTCCGAGCGAAGGAGGCCAGAGTTCTGTCGTAGTCGAACGGATACCCATAACAGTCCTCGTACACCGCTGCGATCACGTCCATGGTGACGGTGCGCATCACACGCGGATGAAATACCAGCTCGCGCACACGCATTTTTCCGCTGTGCCGAAGAGTGCGACGACCGTCCTCTCGCTCAACGACCCCGGACTCTCGGGATGGGTCGTGCGGCCGGCAGGCTTCGAGGTCTTGGGAAGGAAGGAGTGCCAAAGGGGGGCGGGCCATGAAAAATACCTGGGATCTTCTCCTTTTTAGGGGTCTTCCGCTTCCGTCAGGTTACAAGACCGTACCAAAAAGAAATATTTCCTCTTCCGCTTATAGAACAGGGCGACCATGCGCCGCGTCGCACTCCACGTCGCCTCTCTGCGGGACGCCGGGAAAGTTCGTCCGTGTGGGGGGAAGACGCACATGGGCTCCTTGCGTAGACCGGGGGCGTGCTACGTTTGCCGCGGGAGAATAAGATGAATTACGTTCGCGGGTTAGCTCACCTCGTCGCAAAAGCGCTGCTCCTCGTTCCGACTTCGACCTTCGCCGAAGAGCCACCGGAGGGAGAAGAGGATCTCTCCGCATCCAAGATGAACTTGTCGGTCGCCTCTCCAGAGGCGCCGGTCCAGCGGACCGACTTCCTGCACGAGGGGTTTTACTTGCGGTTCAGCGGCGGCCCCGGCTTCATGACGACCCAGGTCAAGGACAAGTCCACGGACGCGAAAGCAAGCGCCACGGATTTCTCGCTCGGCTCCGACCTACTCATCGGTGGCTCCCCCGCCCCAGGCATGACGTTTGGGGGCGGAGTACAGGGCAATCTCGCGTTTTCCACTGATCCTACGTTCTCGTATTTGGTGGGCCCGTTCTTCGACGCGTTTCCTAACCGCAAAGAGGGGTTTCACCTGGGAACGATGCTGGGTTTTGCTGGAGCCTCCTCGAGCATAGGGCCAAGCTCTTCCCTCATCGGCGGCGGCTTGAGCGCCTGGGGCGGATACGACATCTGGGTCGCACCCGAATGGTCTGTGGGCTTCAATCTACGAGGAACGGGCGCACAATTGCTGTCGGACGACGCCAGAGCGACGAATTTCTCGATGCACTTCTTGATCACTCTCTTGAACCACTGAAGCATTCTGCTTGCAGGGGGGTGGCGGGTCCCTCACCCTAAGAAGGATCGAGCGACGACGAGCATGGGCCATTTCAGGATTCGAGTACCAGCGCTGCGACCAGATAGCTCAGCGCTGAGTGACACCTGGGCTCCACTGAGGGGTAGCGGCACGAATCGAAAGAGACCGTGCGGAGACCAAGGTATCCCAGCGCGGTTTCGAAGCCGACGTCACTTTCTTTGGGAGAGCTTCGAAACCGCTCGTTTCCATATGGTCGCGGCACTCGCGGGGGCCAGTCTAACGCTTCTCTCCTGCTCGCAGGAAGTCCATCGACCGCCAGGTATTAGCGTCGGAGGGAGTGCGCCCGTCGCGCATCCCCATGAACCAGATGGCTACCCGGCGGGGCCGTACGGTGGGAACAACCCTCAGGTCGGAGACGTGATTCAGGACATGTCGTTTCTAGGCTATCTCGGCACCGGAGAGCGCATCGAGCCATCATCCGACTTGTCCGAATTCAGTTTCTCCTCGCTGCGCGAAGGAGAAGCGCAGTTCCTGCTGATTCATGTGTCCTCTCTTTGGTGCGGGACTTGCCGGGCCGAGGCCATTGGAATGAGTGAATACACGAGCCAGATCGTGGACGCGGGCGGCCTCGCCCTGGAGATCCTGATTGACGGGCAGACAGCCGGGCTCGATCCGTCCCAAGAAGAATTGGACGTCTGGGTGTTGAACAACGATTTGCGCATGACGACGGTTCTTCCGGGGGACAATGCGGTTCGGCGCGTATTCCCTGATCAGGACTTCGTCTACATCATCGATCTTGAGTCGATGGAGGTTGTTTGGCAACAAGAAGGTCCCTCCATCGACCCGACCACTACCCAAATCGGGGCACGAGAAATCCTCGCCAGCTATCTCACCGACTAGGGTTGCCACCACCCTGGGCAACACCAAGTTGTCGTTCTGCGACGAGCAATGGGGCCAGCACTCGCCGTAGCCGCAGGTCCGTGCCTCCCCGAGCTCCGGACTTGCCTCGTCTTGGGATTGTTCTACGAAAATGGCGCATGGAAAACCCCTTGAGCCAGCTTTCGTTGCCGCTTCCTTTCGACAAAGTCGAGCCCGAGCACATCAAACCCGCGATCTTGGCTCACGTCGACAACGCGCGCTCCGCACTCGACGCGATAGCCGATGGTCCCCACGACACCTATGAAGGAACCTTCGCGGCTCTCGAAAAGGCCACGGAGGCCCTGGAGATTTCGATGGGCGTGGTCGAGCACCTCGAATCGGTCAAGAGCTCAGAAGCGCTCCGCGCCGCCTACAACGAGGTCCTGCCGCACGTCAGCGAGTTCTACTCGAGCATCTCGCTCCACGATGGCCTTTATCGAGCCCTCCGCAGCTTCGCAGACGGCGCACCCCGGGGGCTCTCGGACACACAAGCGCGATTCATGAGGAAAACCCTCGAAGACTTCCAGCGACATGGCGCTGAACTCCCCCCCGAGGGCAAGGAGAAACTCAAGGCTATCGATCGTCAGCTCAGCGAAAAGACGACGGCGTTTTCTCAGAACGTTTTGGACGGGACGAACGCTTTCGAGCTCGTCGTCGATGAGGATCGTCTCCGAGGGCTGCCCGAATTCGCGAAGACGGCAGCCCGGGAAAGTGCGCAAGAGAAAGGGCTCGATGGCTACAGACTCACGCTCCAAGGCCCCTCGGTCATCCCCGTTCTGACGTATGCAGATGACGCGTCCCTCCGGAAGCAGATTTGGCAAGCCTTCAATCAGAGGGGACGTGGCAAGCACGACAACCTCCCGCTCGTTCGCGAGATCCTGCGTCTGAGAAGGCAACGCGCCAATCTCCTCGGCTTCGACAATTTCGCCGACCTTTCCACGAAAGATCGGATGGCGCAAAGCGGAGAGGAGGCCATGGCGTTCGTCGAAGGCCTGCGCAAGAAGACACAAGCAGCCTTCGATGCCGAAAACCAAAGTTTGCTCGACTTCCGTCGCGAGCTGGAGGGTCCCGACGCTCCCGCTCTTTCGCCGTGGGACGTCGGTTACTACGCGGAAAAGCAACGTAAGAAGCTCTACGACTTCGACGAAGAAGCACTCCGTCCGTACTTCTCCGCGCCCAAAGTCCTCCAGGGAGCCTTCGATTTGGCGGAAACCCTTTACGGCGTGAAGATCGTCGACGCAGATCTTCCGACTTGGGATCCGAGCGTGCGCGCTCACAAGATCCTGGGCGAAGACGGCCGAGAAATGGGTTGGTTTTACACCGACTTGTACCCGCGCGAGACGAAACGAGACGGGGCCTGGATGCACGGGCTCATTGCGTCTCCCCCGCCGGCGCCTCACGTCGCGCTGTTTTGCGCCAATGCCCAGCCACCGACCAGCCAGACGCCTTCGCTGATGAGCTTTCGTGACGTCGAAACCGTTTTCCACGAGTTCGGACATCTTCTCCACCACTGCCTGAGTGAAGTCAGCGTAAGAAGCCTCTCGTGCACCCGTGTCGCACAGGACTTCGTCGAGCTGCCGTCGCAGATCATGGAAAACTGGTGCTCTGAAAAAGACGCGCTCGATCGCTTCGCCAAACACTATCAGACTGGTGAACCGCTCCCTGAGGAACTGGTGAGCCGCTTGATCGCAGCACGCAACTTCCGAGCAGCCAACGCGCAGATGCGCCAACTCGGGTTCGCTGCGGTGGACCTTTCGCTGCACGTGCAGTTCGATCCCGACGGAGACGTCGACGTGAACCAGTTCGCCAATCAAATCCTACAGAAGTACAACCCGAGCCAGCTACCCGAGGACTACGCTTTAATAGCCTCGTTCAGCCATCTTTTTTCTCATCCGGTTGGCTACGCCGCGGGCTACTACTCTTACAAGTGGGCAGAAGTCCTGGACGCGGACGCATTTTCTCGCTTCAAACGGGAAGGAATCTTCAATCGCGATGTCGGTAGTGCCTTCCGAAACACGATTCTCTCCCGAGGAGACAGCGCTGATCCGCTCGACCTCTTCAAGGAGTTCATGGGCCGAGCGCCACGCGTCGAGGCGATGCTGGAGCGCCAGGGTCTCCTGCAAAGTGCCTGAGCGCGTCACGCGATTTTCCCTGCTCGCCACGATGGCATCGGTCAGCTGCGGACCAAGCGTGCGCCCGCTTCCCGCGACCGATCCGACGAACGTGACAGCTACGACCCATGGGGAGTCGCCCATGGGCACCGATCGTGGGGGGACACCCACTCCACCGGCCCCCCATCGTCCGCCGCGGCTCGCTCCCGTCTCTCGCGTGAAGATCGATCGGGGTCCGGAGCTTTGTATTTCGACACGTCCCGATCTCGCCTGGTCGCTTCTATCTCTCGAGCTGGCCGGCGACCTTCCACCCGAAGAGTTGCATCTGCTGAGGTGGTGGCTGAAGAGCGAGATCGAAGAAAAGCTCAGCGAAGTCTCGATCAGCTGGGACCCGCCGGCCTGCGCCGATAGTTTTCTGTGTCTAGCCGTGCCCGCCGACGCGACGACCGTCATGGGCCAGGCCGTTCTGGAGGCCCTCTCGGCGCCCGGTAGCGCGGCTTTCTACAGGATCCGCCCCGATGCGCTGGCGACAGCGGCGGAGAGGGACCGGAGTGATGCAAGCTGGAAGCTCAATACGGCGGCACGAGCACTGCGTGCCGAATCGCCGGGAACTGCGCGCCTCCGTCATTTATCGGAGGTGGATGAACAAGCGCTTCAGTCAATCGTCGAACGGCACGCCGGTGCGAAGAAGGAGCAGTCGCTCCCGCTTTATGCGCTCGAAAAGTACCTGGCTCGGGCGGTCGACGGAGCGCGACTCACCCTCGGCGGTCCGAACCTCACCGTTGGCGGCGCCGAACGGCTGCGCGACCACTACACGCGTCCGAATCTCGACGTCCCGCCCCAGGAGTCGTTGGTCGATTCTCCTCGAGCCCCCGTCGGGCTGCCAGGCGATGCACCAGACGTCGCTCAAGCGATCCTCCTTTGGGAGCTCCCCCGCGGAACTTCTACTCCCGCCGTTGAAGCGGCGCTGAACCTGCTGGTAGACCGCTGGCGGGCGCGCGGAGGTCCCTCACTGCGCGTCTGGGTGCAGCCTGCCGGTGGCCTTTATGCGCTACCTGCCCTGCGGGTCGATGGCGCCTACGAGGACGTTCTTTCGGCTGTCTCGGAACTCTCCGAAGAGTACGACCAACTGATCTCGACCTATGGGAGCCCCAGCGAGGACGAGTGGCAGGCGGCGGAGCTCGGCGCACCCGATACCCGCCATTTCGAGTCGCGCTGCCAGAATTCGGAAGCAATCGTTTCGCCGGTCGATCGCATGAACGCGGCCCGCGGCGCGTTGCGCGAGGCCGGTCCCCCCACGGTCGTGGTCTGGGGTTCGGAAGTACCCCCGACCTCGTCTGAGTGACCCGATGTCCCACCAGGACCGGGCGGCCGTTGGGCGGGGACGGCTCGATCCACAGGGATGTGGACAAGTTGGGGCGTGCCGGGGGAATACCTCAGTACGGGCGGGCGGCCTGGGGTCGAGTTGTTCACAACGCAGGGGACAATCTGGGGGCCGTCTGTCGAACTTCTCTGAACAACAGCCCCAGCTGCAGCTGTTCAGCCTTGCCCTCAGGCGAACACTCCGTTCAGTGCCGCGCACTAGTTCAGTGAAACGACCCCGAAATGCGGGAAGTCGGTTCATGTATGTATCTGTGCGACTACTTAGGGCACCAGGGTCATCATTCCCGCGGAATTTCCGCAGATCTTATCCCCAGTCTTTCCGTCACCTTTCCCCAGCGCGTCCCGAGGGACATGAATAAGCAAGATCAGGACCACAAGTGGTAGGGCACCCGACTCAAACTTTGCCCAACCTATTGTGGTTTTTAGCTTGCCCATGTCCGGCATGTTGGAGTACACGAATGACTCGCTGAGTGAGACAGCGCACTCCATTGTGAGTTGCGCACCTCGTGCGGTTTCGCACCCATATCGAGGGCATCTATAGTCAAAAATTCAGCAAGTTGGTCGCTATGATACTGATCAGGGGAACAGTTTACCGAGGGGATTCGAGGACGACCGACTGGGCCATCTGTGGCCTACCTGAGGGTCCTCCAGGCTCCCCCACCTGAACGGCCAATCACCATACGTACGCCCAGCGTTACATGCGTTCAATTCGAGGAACGCGAACTTCCGGAAGTAGGAAGGTAAGAGCTGGCGAGGGCTCTCTTCTCCATGCGTACTGCCCTCAACCCATAAATATCTGTTTCCATGAGTTTTCTCCGTCTGGAGAGATCACAAAGTCTTTTCTTACCGCAACCAGAACCGCACAGGCCCCTTCAAACCGCACCAGATCCAATGCACCAGGAGAATCACGGGATGGCTCAATCAACCCTCATCGGAACAGCATCGCAGGACGACTCGGAAAAAGAGGCTGCTACACAGTCTAAGAAGAAGCGAACCAGTCGCCGTCCGAAAGGCAAGGGAGTGCCCTTTACCCGTTACTTCTCCAAAGAGGATGTCAGTCCCTTCGACGAGATCGTTTGGGAAGCGCGCAAGAGCGTCATCACCAACCCCGACGGTTCGGTCGTCTTCAAAATGGAGGGGGCGGAGATCCCGAAGACCTGGTCACAGCTCGCCACCGATATCGTCGTCTCCAAGTATTTTCGCAAAGCGGGACTCGGTGAGGACAAGGCGGAGAGCGAGAAGAGCGTGCGACAGGTGGTGTACCGGGTCGCACACACCATTCGCGTCGCGGGCGAGGAGTTCGGCGGCTACTTCGCCACGAAGAAGGATGCTGACATCTTCGAGGCCGAGCTAACCTGGCTACTCGTCAATCAGTACGGAGCGTTCAACTCGCCCGTGTGGTTCAACTGCGGCCTCTACGCTGAATACGGCATTGAAGGCTCCGGCGGTAACTGGGCATGGAGCCCCGAGACGGACGCAGTGTTCCGCACGGACAACGCCTACCAGTATCCCCAGTGCTCGGCTTGCTTCATCCAAAAGGTGCAGGACGACTTGATGGGCATCTACGACCTCGTAAAGCATGAGGCGAGGCTCTTCAAGTATGGTTCCGGGACGGGATCGAACTTCAGCGCCATCCGCGGGCGTCAGGAGAAGCTCTCCGGAGGCGGCACGTCGAGTGGCCTGATGAGCTTCCTCGAAGTGTTCGACAGGGCCGCGGGCGCCACGAAGAGCGGCGGGACCACTCGTCGCGCGGCGAAGATGGTCTGCCTCGACATGGATCATCCGGAGATCGAGGATTTCATTCAGTGGAAGAGTCGCGAAGAAAAGAAGGCGCAGGCTCTGATCGCGGCAGGCTACGAAAGCGACTTCAACGGCGAGGCGTACAAGACCATCTCCGGGCAGAACTCGAACAACTCGGTGCGCGTCAGCGACGAGTTCATGAAGGCGGCCATGAGCGGCGGCACTTGGAACACAATCGCCCGCACCACTGGCGAGGTGGTGGACACCCTCGACGCCAAGAACCTTTGGAACAAGGTGGCAGAGTCGGCGTGGCAATGTGCTGACCCTGGAGTCCAGTACGACACCACGATCAACAAGTGGCACACCTGCCCCAACACGGCGCGCATCAACGCCTCCAACCCGTGCTCGGAGTACATGTTCCTCGACGACTCGGCGTGCAACCTTTCGTCGCTCAATCTCACGAAGTTCCTCTCCGACGACGGGACTTTCGACGTCGAGGGCTACCGGCGTGCCGTCGATGTCTTCTTCACTGCCCAGGAAATCCTCGTCGATTTTTCGAGCTACCCGACCCAAGGCATCGCCCAAAATAGTCACGATTACCGTCCGCTGGGCCTCGGCTACGCCAACCTGGGCTCACTACTCATGCAGCTCGGCATCCCTTACGATTCGGACAAGGGTCGCGCGATGGCGGGTGCCCTCACGGCGATCCTCTGCGGCCGCGCCTACGCTCAGAGCGCCCGTATGGCGGGAGCCAAGGAGCCCTTCCCGGGATTTGCAAAGAACCGAGAACCGATGCTCGATGTCATGCGAATGCATCGGGACGCCTCGTACGCCATCAACCGCGACGAATGCCCGGCCGACCTCTGGCAAGCTGCCACCAAGGATTGGGACGAGGCGGTCAGCCTGGGCGAAGCTCACGGCTACCGCAACGCTCAGGCGACCGTTTTGGCCCCCACCGGAACGATCGGTTTGCTCATGGACTGCGACACGACCGGCGTGGAGCCCGATTTCGCCTTGGTGAAGTTCAAGAAGCTCGCGGGTGGTGGCTACTTCAAGATCGTCAACCAGTCGGTGCCCGCCGCCCTCCGGCGCCTCGGGTATACGGAGCTTCAGGCCCGCGAGATCGTTGCCTACGTTTCGGGAACGAATACGCTCCTAGGCGCACCGCACGTATCGCGCAGCGCGCTCAAGGAGAAGGGCTTCACGGATCAGGACCTCAAGAAGGTCGAAGACGCGCTTCCTGGTGTGTTCGATCTCAGCCTCGCGTTTGCACCTTGGGTCGTCGGGAGCGACTGCTACCAACGCCTGGGCGTGACCGCTGAGCAGATGGGCAAGCCAGGGTTCAATGTCCTCAAGCACCTGGGTTTGACCGCGGCTCAAATCGAAGAAGCCAATGAGGTCATCGTTGGTCGCATGACAATCGAGGGCGCCCCGCACCTCAAGACCGAACACTACCCGGTATTCGATTGCGCCAACCGATGCGGCAAGAAGGGCCAGCGGTTCCTCGCCCCGATGTCCCACATCAAGATGATGGGCGCGACCCAGCCGTTCCTGTCGGGTGCGATCAGCAAAACGGTCAACATGCCGAACGACGCCACGGTCGAAGAAATCCGTGAGGTCTACGAAGAAGGGTGGAAGCTCGGGCTCAAGGCTGTCGCTCTCTACCGGGACGGATGCAAGGCATCTCAGCCCCTCTCCACGGACTCGAGTTCCAAGAGCTCAGGCGCCAGCCAGGAAGAGGTGGAGGCCCAGGTCAAGGCAGCCGTGGACGCAGCCGTCAGGGATGCCCTCGGCGCAGTGCCGCAGTTCGCACACGGCGACCGCATTCGCCTCCCCAAGAAGCGCCGCGGCTTCACCCAGGAAGCACTCGTGGGCGGGCACAAGGTCTTTCTACGTACGGGCGAGTACGATGACGGTCGCCTCGGGGAGATCTTCATCGACATGCACAAGGAAGGCGCCGCTTTCCGCAGCCTGATGAACTGCTTTGCGATGGCTGTGTCGGTGGGCTTGCAGTACGGCGTACCTCTCGAGACCTATGTCGAGCAATTCACCTTCACCCGTTTCGAGCCCCATGGCCCCGTCGGTGGACACCCGAACATCAAGTTCGCAACCTCCATCGTCGATTATCTCTTCCGTGTGCTCGGGGTCGAGTACCTCCAGCGCTACGACTTCGCTCAGGTGAAGCCCGTCCAGGAGGAGCCAAAGGTGATCGAGGATCCCGGCGCAAAGAAGCTCGCGTCCGAGAGTGACAGCGCTCCCGAAACTGAGCAGCACAACGACGTCGTAGCCTCCGCAGCTCCCGTGCACGCCATTACGGGCGGAGAAAAGGGCGCTCTCGATGCACAACTCGAAGACATGATGGGCGACGCGCCAGTCTGCGACGGGTGCGGCCACATCACCGTCCGCAACGGCGCTTGTTACAAGTGCCTGAACTGCGGAAACTCGATGGGGTGCAGCTGAGACCTAGCTCCTCAACATGACGAAGGCCGAGTCATCAGACTCGGCCTTTCCTCTTTTCATCTGCAGTTCAGGCATGCCGCAGCGCCTTCCGGCGCGAGGACCCCTACGAACAGATGTAGCGAAGCACTCTGCGCCAAAGGAGCGCAGGAGATTCGCCCCTCACTTGATGCTCAAGATTGATCACAAGTCGGCGGGGCGTTGAGGCGAGTGCAATGAACCTGAACTGCCCCTACGCGGGCCGCTACGGCCAGGCGAGCTTTGGTGCGGGCGATTGTCCTGCTAGGTGCCCAGCAGGAAGATGCTCCGCTACGAAAATCAAGGTTCGTTCCTGTGGTACGTGACTCGAATTCGCGGCAGCGCCCTCGAGCGCATCAAGGTCCGACTGATTGCCGTCTTCTTGCTCTCTATCGCCCTCACGTATTTCGTCGAGCGACGTTGGGCCGACAGCCCTCTTTCGATGGGAGCCATCTCGGTGATGGGACTCGCCCTCGGCGTCTTTCTCGGCTTTCGCAACAACACGAGCTACGATCGCTTCTGGGAGGGGCGCAAGCTCTGGGGAGCCCTCGTCAACACCGCGCGGTCCCTCGCGCGCGAAACGCTGGTGTTCCTGGGCGAGCCCTCGGACGCTCCCGCAACAACTCGAGAAGCCGTGGCCCCGCTTCAACGAACCCAGGTCTATCGGCTCATCGCCTACGTCCATTCGCTCCGAATGCACTTGCGCGGTGAGGTGAACGTGGACGAACTCGGCAGATACCTCGAGGCGGAGGACATCGCTACGGTCTCGTCTCATCACAACGTCCCGAACGCTATCGCGCTTCTTCTCGCAGATGGATTCCGCGCTGCGGCACACTCACGCACGACGAGTGAATACCGTTGGGTGGAACTCGAACGCCGAGTGATAGAACTTACGAACATTCAAGGAGGTTGCGAGCGCATTCTCAGCACCCCCATTCCGCATTCGTACAGTATTCTGATTCATCGCATCGTGGCGCTTTACGTGTTCGCTCTGCCGTTTGCATTGGTGGGCTCTACCCATTCGTTCACGCCTCTGGTCGTCCTTATCGTGGCCTACACGTTCCTCGGCCTCGATGCCGTCGGGAACGAAATCGAGGATCCATTCGGAAAGGACCTGAACGATCTACCTCTCACGACCCTCTCCCGAATGATCGAGGTGAACCTGCGACAGATGTTGGGTGAAACGGACGTTCCCCCGCTCCTACAGCCAGTGGACGGTTTCTTGGAATAGCCCGAAAATGCTCAGCAATTGGGAGGTCGACCCTATGTCAGTTCGGCGGCGCTCCACCCATCATTGCCGACTCCAGAGACACCACCGTTTGCTCGAGCAAAATGTCCTCTCCCCGAGGCCCCGCCCCCCGGGCCTCAAAGCCCTCCATGTTGGTGGGGCTGTCCCGGCCTATGGTGAACGTGGCGGTCCCGTCATCGAATGACAATGGCAATAAACCGTTCTCGAACGCCCGGCCGGGAACGACGAGAGTGCCGCTGACGTCCACCTCGATGACGGGCTCGCCCGTATCGCTTTCAACGAGGCGCAGGGAGCCCCGGACGGGCATTTCGGTCGCTGGCTCGCAGGCTCCAGCGCTCCTCACGAAGCTTCGATTCTCGCATGCATGAGCCGAACGAAGCCACCCATCGCCGTTCGGGGGACGCCGAGCGTCGCCCTCCACCATTTCACCCTGCTCCAGGTCGACCGCAAGCACATACCGATCGAACGCCCATGTCTCGTCATTGAGAATCTGCAGTCGCGCCAGCATCTCGTCCTCCCCGAACTGGAACTCCTCCTCGTCGGAAGCACACGACGTCAAGAGGGCGGGGTTTAGCATCCAACAACAGAAAAAAGCGCAAAATAGTCCCCCACGCTTGGTGACGGCTCCAGCAAAGAAAGTCATGACGATGGGGGTAGCACCCGGCGCATCGTCCTCACAATCACCCCTCGGGACGAATGTCGAGCAGGATGTTCAGCAGGCGCAGCCATACCCAATCACCCTCGACGGCGCGGACAGTATCCGCGCCGCTCAACGCTCATTCGGCGGCGTAGGCGGGCGCCTCCTCGTCCGCGTAGTCGTCGAACACTTGCTCCATCGGATACGCCTCTCCTCCATGTTCGCTGATGTCGAGTCCATCGATCTCGTCCTCTTCGCTGACGCGGAGTCCTACCGTGGCTTCCACTAGCTTGAACAAGAGCAGTGCTACGGGAAAGGCCCACATGAACGCAGCGCTTACGCCGATTGCTTGAGTCACGAGCTGCTCCGGTTTGAAGCCGTCCGTATGAAACAGCGCCGCGGCCATTGTGCCCCACGCGCCGCACACTCCGTGAACGCTGATCGCACCGACCGGGTCGTCGATCTTCCGATTTTCGAAGAATTCGACAGCAAAGACGACAACCAGACCGGCGATACCTCCGATGATGATGGACGCGAGAGGGGACACGGTGGCGCAGGGAGAGGTGATGGCGACCAGGCCCGAAAGCGCCCCGTTCAGCGCCATGCTGATCTCGGGCTTGCCGACCTTGGCCCACGTGATGGCGGTGGCGACGAGCGCTCCGCCGCAGGCGGCAAGATTCGTGTTGATGGCAATCAGTCCGAAGGCCTTGCCGGCACCGCCCGCAGGGTCGGCTCCGCCGGTGACCCCGGTCGTGCTCCCCGCATTGAAGCCGAACCAACCCATCCAAAGGATGAACACGCCGAGCGTTGCGAGCGCCATGGAGTGTCCGCGAATGGGCGGCGCTTTCGGATCGAACTTACCGAGGCGAGGACCAAGCACCATTGCTCCGGCGAGAGCCGCCCATCCACCGATGCTGTGCACTACGGTCGATCCCGCGAAATCGATGAACGGGGGCAATCCCCACTTGGACAGAAGGCCCCCCTCGGGCGCTTCCAGCCAGCCCCCACCATCGAAAAGGCCACCCCACGCCCAACTGCCGAACACGGGATAGATGAGCCCGGTCAAGACAACGCTGTAGATCAGATATCCGACGAACTTGGTTCGTTCTGCCATCGCACCCGACACAATCGTCGCTGCGGTGGCCGCGAACACCGTCTGGAAGAGCAAGAACGTGTAGGACCAAGTGTCGTCACGATGACCGGACAGGAAGAACCCACTGGTCCCGACGAAACCATTGCTGACTCCAAACATCAGCCCAAAACCGATCGCCCAGAAGACAATCGAACCGATGCTGAAATCCATCAAGTTCTTCATCAGGATGTTGACGGTGTTCTTTGCGCGGGTGAACCCCGCCTCGACGAGGGAAAACCCCGCCTGCATCCAGAAAACGAGGATCGCCGCCACCACGGTCCAAAGCGCGTCAACCGCGTATCCACCCTTCTTTCCCATTGGCGTCGACTCGATGGACGCTGCGTCGGTCAGTCCCAAGTGATCCCGGTACTGTTCCCAGGTCATGGGCGCGCTGGGAGTCTGCTCAGGTGCGGCAAACGCACACACGGGAAGAAGCACGAACGCCACAAGAACCAGGAGCGCGACCAGTCGAGCGTTACTTCGGTAAGGCAGCAGACTGCTAGCATCATGCGGCAAATTTGCCGTCATTTCAGGACCATGAACGACGCCTAGAGGGTGAGACGACTTTCTCATTACTGCGGTGGTACCGGGCCGTGCATTTCACGCACGTTACGAAGAAGGAAACGCGACTTCGAAAAGAGAATCAGCTTTGGAAACACACCCGAATCCATGAACCCGTAGATTCAGGGTGGATTAGGATTTAGCGTGACGGCACCAAGACGAACCCCCACCCAACCGCCCCGGCCCGAGCCTCGTTCCGCAGCAGTGATCGATCTTGCTCAACGGACGAAGAGTGAACAACCGCCCCCGTCTGGATTCGCAGCTCAGATTGACGGAGCAACGATGGCCGACCTGATTCAACTCGAGTGTACCCGAGGGCTCACACGAGCGGTGCGCATCACGGCGGGAACTCGGACGGGCTTTCTGTACTTCGATCAAGGGCAGTTAGTCCACGCGGTTGCGGGGCCCCTGAGTGGCGAGGCCGCAGCCCGTGAGATACTCAAATGGGAGGGAGGTACCGTCCGACCTTCAGATAGCTACTGGGTGAACCCACCGACGATTCACATGAGCTGGCAGGCACTTCTGATCACCGCCGCGCATGCCGAAGACGAAATGTCTCGCTCGGACAGCGAGATCTCGCTGAAACTCAACGTGAGCACCGATGATGACGATGAAGAAGAAGAAATCGAGATGACGCCTGACGACCACGAGGAAGGCATCTCACGACTCGTGGAACTCACCACTTCGGGAGAACTCCTCAGGAGCCAAGGCGACGTCAGCGACTTCTCCGACGCAGCGGCCTATTGTGCTCAGCTCGCACAACTCATCGGAGAAGGTCTTGGACTGGAGGCGTTTTCCGGCATGGAATGTACGTCCGAAGGTAAGACCATGCTTGTCTACGGACTCGACGATTCAATCATCGCTTTGGAAGGGGATCCGTCGGCTACGGCCGTCGTCGAACACCGACGGAAGGCGGGGTTGTGAGCTCCTTGAGCAGCGACAGCGCACAAACGCTGTCCACACTGAAGGACCTCGACGGTGTGGTGGGGAGCTTCCTTCTTGGAGCTAGCGGTACGGTGGTGGCCCAAGATCTCCCGTCTTACTTTGGCTCGGCAGCGTACGAAATGGGGCCCCGAGCACAGCGCCTCCGTCAAGCCCTTTCGATGACGGAGGGCGACGTTTCGCTTTGCCTTTTGAAGTACGGTTCCCACAAGGTCACTCTCAGGCCGATCGGCGAAGGTCTGCTCGCGATCATCGCCCGAGATACGGTGAGCCTACCAGCGCTACGTATGGCGACGAATCTCGTGAGCAAGAAGCTCGGCATCGCCGTCGTTGCCGACGCACAAAGCACCCCACCCCCCCCAACGGTTCGACCGAGCAAGCGACCCACGCAAGGCTCCGCCCAAGCCACTGCCTCGCGAAGCCTCGGGGCGCCCGAAGCGCAAGCAGCGCGTCCCAAGAAAAAGCGCGCGATGTACTTCCGAGGCAAGCGAATCGACTGAAGAGCGTCCGTTCAGCGGCCTTCCGCGGCCATCCGGGCCGCCCTTTCCACCAAAGCCTTGTCTTCGCCAGAAACGCCGAAGGCGTAGTTCCCGCTCTTGCTGACGAACATCACTTGATGCGCGTCGAGCGCCTCGAACCAAAAGGTCTCCTTGCCGAGGGAAGGCCCCTCGGTCTCCTTCATTCCCTTGAGGGACTTGGCACCCGCCAGCATGGTCGGATACTGGGGCGCCATGAACACGGTGAGGACCACCGGGTATGTGGTGCAAACGACTCCTCGGAGCGGGTTCTTGTCCCCCTTGCCAGCCCGATACTCCTCGACGCCGAGCTCCTTTGCCTCGGCCTCGGACAGGAAATCGCCGCAACGGCGCGCCCCGGACATCTCTCCCCCTTCTCGAGCTCGCGCCTCGGCGTTGTGCGCGGCATGGCGCTCGTCGGCCGGGTCACAACCGAGAAATAGGCTCGAAAGGAAGACTAGCGGGAGGACGCGATGATTCATGTGCGAGGTGCCACGATATCAGCAGTGTCACCGGGTACCAATCGGCCGGCTCCGGGTGTGTCTTCCGTGGAGGAATCCGCCAAACAGAGGCCTCTCCGCGCCGTTGCTCAGCAAGTACGCTCCCGCTGGACGCCCACGCCCGGTGGCCCCGACCATTCCGATCGCTCGACAAAAGCGAGGGCGTTTATCTCGGGGGCCAGTTGCAAGTAACGCATAGTCCTCACCACCTTCGACCGCCAGAGAAAGGGCGGGTTGTCGGAGTGTCCGGGCCACCAGCTGGAGCTCTGGGGACAATGCGCGACTGAGTCGTTCTTCCGAGATGTAGACACGAACCTGGCTTGCGCTCGCCAGTTGTCCCGCGTCGCGGCCGAGCCCATCTGAAATATCGAGACAACTGTGAGCGCGCGAGAGCAGCTTCTCGCCCCGTTCGATTTGGGCCACGGGCTCGCGAAATGCGCGAAGCGCCGCCATCCTGCCCCCACGCCCGCGCCCACGTGTTCCATGCTGCTCGAGGAGCAGGAACCCCGCCCGAGCAAGCCCAACGTCGCCGATGAGCCAGACCTCGTCCCCGGGTCGTGCGCCTGAACGAAGAAGCGCCCTTCCCGGCGGGACGCTCCCCGTTACCGTGGTGACGACGCCGGTCGCATGGGAGAAACTGACATTCCCCCCAACCACAGCCGTTTGCGCTCCACGAGCACATTCCGCCTGCTGACGTGCAAACCGCCTCAGCCAATTGGCGGTCACTCGCGGACCGAGGGTGAGATGACTCACTACCCAATTCGGCTTCGCCCCCATGGCAGCCACGTCGCTAATCGCCGCGTTGAAGGACTTCTTGGCAACGTCCTCCGGATGCATCCACTCCCAAAGAAAGTGAACGCCTTCCTCACAAGAATCCACGGTGCATACTTGATCTTTGGGTGAGGCACGCAAAACCGCGGCATCATCTCCGATTCCGACCCGTTGGGCTTGCTTTCTCCCGCCCGGAGGACCGCTGCCCAGCTCCTCGCTCAGAATTCGGATTGCTTCGTCTTCGACCAAGGCCACTTCTGGACTCCTACCAGCTGGGGCACAACGATGCAGGTCCTTGGATGGCCGTCACGCGCTTTTGAATATGGGGAGGGTCACTACAATGGCCGTGCCTTGGGGTTCGTTGCCCTCGACGTGGATCTTCCCGTCGTGGGCGTCGACGAGCCTTTTTACGATCGAGAGTCCCAATCCGGTCCCGCCCACCTCTCGTGTCGAGCTGTTGTCCACCTGATAGAAAGCGTCAAAAACGCGGTCCCGTTTGTCGGGCGGGATTCCAATCCCCGTGTCTCGAACGATGTATTGAATGGCTGGACGTTGCGCAGGGGCCATCAGCGCGCTCCCGAGTCCTCCCAGGTCCTCACCCGCAAGCATCACCTGGCTCACCTCGATGGTGACGAGCCCTCCTTCCGGTGTGAATTTGAGCGCATTCTCGGACAGATTGTTCAACACCTGTCTGAGCCGGTCGCCGTCGGCGAAAAGAGTGGGCAAGTCTTCCGCTACCTTGGCATTGATCGTCACACCGCGTTTGCGTGCCGACGGCGTCAAGGTCGAGACGACTTGCTGAGCCAAGAGTCCACAGTCAGTATCCTTGCGGCGCAGGCTCATCGTCCCGCTCTCTAGCTTGGACAAATCCAGGAGGCTCTTGATGAGCTCGAGTAGCTGCTCGCCCTTCTCATGGATCGTGTTGAGAAACTCGCGCTGCTCTTCGTTGATGTCCCCCGCAATTCCTTCGAGGATCATCTCGCTGTATCCGATGATCGATGTCAGAGGCGTCCGCAGTTCATGCGAAACGGTCGCCAAAAAGTTGCTCTTGAGCCGATCAAGCTCCTTGAGCCGTTCGTAGGCATCCTGAAGCTTCTTGTTCTTCTCGGTGAGCTCGCGAAAACTCTCCTGTACGGCTGCAACGTGCATGCTGCTCGCCATGTGGGCCTTGAGGCCGCTGAAGATGAGCAAGTCCAGCGTGGAACGCACATGCGCGTCCAGCTTCACCACTTCGTCGTCGGAGAGCCGCGAAAGCTCCCCCCACGCGCCGTGAAGCTCCTCCCGGTCGAGCCCTTCGGCCACTTCCAGGAGAGATGCAGGTACCTCGCCAATGCCGGGATCGAGAAACGGTCCAAAGATGATTCGTCCGAGGACTCTGCCCTCGTAGGTCAACGGCGAGGTCATGTATTTGCCGCCTGACACGCATGGAATGAAGACGGGCTCTCGCCCTTCGGGAAGCGTCCGTCGGACGCTGGCGATGAGCTGCTGAACCGCGCGACGCCCCGCCTTCGCCTTGTCGAGGAGTGAATAAAGGCGGGGCATTTTCTCGGCATCGGCGAGCAATGCCCCGGAGGACGCATACACACGCAGGGGGATCTTGAAGAGCTCCTCGAACGAATGCGTCATCTCGGCGAGAGCCGAACGATCGAGGAGTTCATCGAGCTCGAAGTGTTGTCCGAGAGCCAGCTCGTCGAGACTGCGCGGTTGCGCTTCTGCGCTCATCCCCCGCCTCCCTGGTTCTTCTTCTGAGCGGCTTTGCCCCCAACCGCGCAATCCAAAATGTCCGCGAGAGAGTCCTCTTGACCCAGCTGTCTTGCAACGTTGACGATGAATGCCTCGCCGTCGAACCCGAACTTGTCTCGAAGAGTGTGCTGCTTCTCGAGGTTTTTCCAGGTCTGATGCAACAGACCGATGAAGCATTCGACCACTCCCTCACCACGAGTCGCAACCGCGAGATAGACGGGCTCCCGACCTCCGGCGGCCATCTTCGCAACCTCGTCTTCGCTACGAACCCCGGGAAGATCGCGCTTGTTGAACTGAATCACCAGCGGCATTTCCTCGAGCTTGATGTTCTGTACCTTGAGGTTGTCGCGCAGGTCGATGAACGCCTCGGTGTTCGTCGCAGTCTCCGATTCTCTCGAGTCTGCGATGAACGCGACTCCGTCCGCCCCCTGAACGACCAAGCGGCGTGTCGAGGCGTGAATGACCTGCCCCGGTACCGTAAATACCTTGAGTCGAACCCGCAGTCCGCTCTCATCCTCGAAGGTCAGAGGAAGAAGATCGAAAAAGAGCGTACGATCGTCTTTCGTGTCCAGGGTCATCAAACGGCCCGCCGAATCTCCCTGCGCGGCTTCGTGAAGCGCCTGAAGGTTCGTCGTTTTGCCGCTCAAAGCTGGTCCGTAGTAGACCAACTTGATGGTGAGTTCTTTCGTCGCAAAGTCGAGCTGCACTGAGTCCGTTCCTCGGGGCAGCCGCGCCGCCGCCAAAGGGCTAGATGGAGTCACAGGTTACCATGGAGAGGCCCGATACAAGTCCCCAGCCGCCGGAGTTTCTCACCAGGATGGTTCCATAAGCGCCTTGCTCGACGGGCCGAGGTTCCCCAAGCCCCTGGCGGCACCGTCCTTCCCCAGCGGGAGAGAGGCTGCCATCGTCTCGTCATGAGTCCTTCGGCAGACGGCCAGCGGGTGGGTGAGTGTGGTCTGGAGTTTGTCCCGGACGAGCTCGATGGTTTCGAAAAGGCTACGCTGCAGGTGGCGTCCGAAGGTGACGGGGAGCTGACTGCGGCGCTGGTGCGGACGGTGCGAGAAGGAGACGACAGGCGCCCAGCTGTCATCTACTTGCACGGTTTCGTCGACTACTTCTTCCAGACTCATCTTGCCCGCGCCTTCGAAGACGCCGGGTTTCGATTCTATGCACTGGAGTTGCGACGGTACGGACGAGCCCTTCGTCAGGGAAATCGACCCTGCTTCGCTCGTTCGATTGAAGACTACTTCGAGGAACTCGACTGGGCCGTTGGCGCCATCAAGACATGTCACCCCAGGATCGAGGCGCTCGTTGCCCATTCGACGGGGGGACTCATTGCGGCTCTATATCTCGACGACCGGAAGGCCGACCCGCCCGTCGAGCGACTCATATTGAACAGCCCCTTTCTGCGCTTCCCCTTTCGTCTCAAAAAGCGTCTCCTCGCGTGGTTCGTGGTGCGGGCGGCGCGCTTCGCTCCCACCTTCGTGCTGCCTCAGACGATGGATGTCGTCTACGGGAAAACCCTCCACAAGGACTACGGGGGCGAGTGGGAGTACGACCTAGCAAAGAAACCCGTCGAGGGGTTCCCTCTCTACGCTGGTTGGTTTCGCATGATTCGCCGCGCTCATGCTCGAGTCGCAAAGGGGCTGAGCGTGCCGGTGCCGGTCTTGGTCCTTCACTCGAACGCATCCAAGTTCTCCGGATCCGAAGTGGTCGATGCCGATCGCTGCGCGGACATCGTCCTCAACGTCGAACACATGAAGATGCTTGGCCCGAAACTCGGGGAAAACGTCACGCTACTCGAAATCCCGGGCGGGGTGCATGATCTCATCCTCTCTCGCAAACAATCGCGCGACCTAGCGCTTCGGGCCATGATCGAGTTCGCAAAAGGCGCGACTCTGGCAGGCGACTGAATACATGTCCGCCCCGCGCAACAGACTCACGGTAATCTGCGGCAACGCTGGAACCGGCAAGACGACGCTCGGGAGGGAGTTGGCCCGAAGTAGGCGCGCCCTCCTCTTGGACATCGATACGGTGACCGAGCTCCTCGTGAGGGCGGGACTGCGGGCGGCGGGGCGCGACCCCGATGATCGCGACTCGCCCCAGTACAAGGACACCTTTCGCGAACCCATCCATGAAACCCTCTTTGCCATTGCAGACGAAAACTTGGGTAGCGTCGAATGCGTCGTCGTCGCGCCTTTCACTCGCGAGCGACGACAGGCGAACTTCGTCGACGCCCTGAAGCGGCGCTTCGAGTGCGAAGTCGAGGTGCTCTTCGTGTGGTGTAGCGAGCCCGTGCGACGATCTCGCATCGAACGAAGAGGCAATCCGCGTGATGCTGCGAAACTATCCGCCTGGGACGCCTATTCACGGGCGGGGCGCGACCCCGAATCGCGACCTCCGTTTCCACATGTCTTCGTCGACACGACGGAAGAGAAAACTGCTCTCTCTCTCCCAACCGAATGAGGACCGCAATGGCGTTCTTCAGGGCTCCCAGCGAGCGCGAGCAGCCTCAATCTCCTGAAGGACTCGATTCTTGGCCGGTCCGCCTACCAATTGTCGACGTTCGACGGCGGCCCTCGGGTCGAGGGCTTGGCGGGCCTCTGCTCGACCGAGCGTCTCGTGAGCAGCGGAAAGGACTTCATCCGATAGCTCACCAATCTGTACTCCGCTCGCTTCCGCCTGGCGCACGAGGGCGCCGACGATGTGATGAGCCTCCCGGAAAGGAACACCTCGAAGAACGAGATAGTCAGCGAGATCCGTGGCGCAGACGTGTCCTTGAAGAAGCGCGGCCTCCATGCGGCCCTTGTTGAAGGTGGCGGTAGCCACGGCGCCCGTAAGCGCACGCAGCGACAACCCGGCGTCCCGCATGGCCTGGAAAATGGGTTCCTTGTCTTCCTGGAGCTCGCGCCCATAGCCGAAGCACAGGCTCTTCTCCAGCGTGTACAGCGCCGTGACATGGCCGATGAGTCGCGCAGCCTTCCCGCGTATGAGTTCGGCGACGTCTGGATTCTTCTTTTGCGGCATCATGCTCGAGCTCGTCGAAAAGTCGTCCGAAAGCGTGATGAAGCCGAACTCGGTAGAGCTCCAGATTACGATTTCTTCACAGATGCGGCTCAGGTGCACACCGAGGATGGCCAGCGCCGAGGCGATTTCCATCAGAAAGTCCCGACTCGCCGTCGCGTCCAACGAGTTTCGCATGGGGCGCGAAAAGCCTAGCTCCCGCGCAACGCCGTCACGGTCGAGGGGATACCCAGAGCCAGCCACGGCGCCGGCACCTAGAGGAGATTCGTTGGCGCGGCTTAGCGCGTCCCCGAGCCTGTCATAGTCGCGGGTGAGCATTTCATGCCACGCCATGAGGTGGTGGGAGAGTCGGCTCGGCTGTGCCCGCTGCAAGTGCGTGTAGGTCGGCATCAACACATCGATCTCGCCGGCCGCTCGTTCCAAAATTGCCTCGCAAAGGGAGCGCAGCGAATCCTGAACCTCTTGTCCCGCCTCTCGACAGTAGAGCCTCAAATCCGTAGCAACCTGATCGTTACGCGATCGACCTGTGTGGAGCTTCCCCCCCACAGGGCCGACGATCTCGGTCAGCCGCGCCTCGATGTTCATATGAACGTCCTCGCGCGCGGGGTCCCACTTGAATGCTCCGCTCTCAATCTCCGCGGCAACCGTATCGAGCCCATCCACCAGGGTCGTCGCCTCTTTTTCGCTGATGACGCCCGCTCGCGCGAGCCCCCTTGCGTGAGCCTTGGAGCCAGCAATGTCGACTCGCCACAGAGCCGAGTCCACATCCACACTGGCGTTCAGCTCCTGCATGGCTTGATCGATGGTTGTTTTCAGCCGTCCGCCGCGCGCGACACTCATGCCCCCGGGGATACGAGGCAAACCGCCGAAGAGCAACAAGAGCTAGGAAAAGAGATCGGAAAGGGCTGCTTTGAGCTCGCCCCGGCGCAACGCTTCTAGGCGATCGAAGAAGCGGTGGTAGTCGCGTCCGGGTCGCACCCCCGGTGCCTCGCGGAGCGAAAAGTCAGTGAGCCGGGTCGTAGCAAAGCGCACGCACACGACGCTCCCTTCCATCTCCATGGCGTCGCGCTCGACGGGTTCGAGTGGGCGAACAGATTGGTAGCCTTCGACCATCGCGCGAGCCAGATCCGTGTCCAGCCCATCTCCAAAACACCAAGCCAACAGCGTTACCATCAGGTCGAACACGAAAGGGCCTCGTGACGCGCTTTCGAAATCGAGTAGGCCGGAAACCCGATCTTCCCGAATCAGGACGTTGTCGCGGAACAGATCACCGTGAATGAGACCCGTCGGCAGGTCGGTGCGACGCTCTCGGCGAAGATCGCTCGTCAAAGACTCGAGCTTCTGCACAGCAGGCACCAGATCGGCACGGCCCGAAGCCCGCACCCGCGCTAGGCGCTGGAGGATTCCGTCGAAATCGAAGCGACTGGGACCGAAAGTGAGATCTCCGAGCGGAGCGCAGTGCACTTGGGCCAGCGCAATCCCCACGTTTCGCGTGCTGCTCGGGGTGACCATCTTCTGACACAGCACGTCGCCGCTGAGTCGCTCGTAGACGGCAAAAGGCTTGCCGTCATGGTGGCCGAACAGGCCACCGTCCTCCCTCCGCACGGGACGCGCAACAGGAATGCCTGCCCGATCGAGCGCCTCATTCAATCTGAGCTCGAATTCGGCCCCAGCGTCTCCCTGCTCTTCGTAGATGCGAGCAAAGAAATGCACATCCTTCTCGTCTTCCGAATGACCGTGCGGGACCGCGCGAAGAAAGAAGTTCGAGTTCACGCTTCCGGCAGCCAAGGGCACGAGCTCGAGGAGCTCGAATCCATAGGCCCGAAGAAGCTCACGAGCGTGTTGGAGAGACAGGGGCGTCAACAGAGCCATGGGCGACCGAGGCTAGACAGGCGGAGTCCTCGAAGCAAAACCGAACCTCCGATCGATAGCCTCGCCGCTCCCGGGGCGGGAAAACCGCCGCTTCAAGCTCCCGAATGCGGCAGGGATCCGGCCACTCGCTGAATGTAGCGGGCGGTGCTCTCCGTGAGCCCCTGTGGATAGGAGAGCCCGACTGGCGACATCCCGTAGATCGTAGCGAAGAATACCGACGCGGCGAGATACGATCCCCGCAGGCTGGGATGGGATCCGTCGGGGTCGTAGAGCTGCCGAGGTAGAAATGGTGCTCCCGGGTCACGATAGGCCAGTGCCCAGGCTCCGCCCACGTTCGCGAGACGACCGCCGAACTCCTCGGCGTACAGGGAATAGCCCCTCTCCAGCGCTTCTGCATGGCCATGAAAGGTGCACACGGCGTCGTGTCGGCCGCAATTGGCCTTGTCTCCGTCCCGCCGTCCCCAGGTAACATAGTAGAGGATCTCGGTGTTCGGGTCGTTGTGCCGGATGGCTTCGACGAGCTTCCGGACATGCGGGAACGTCTTCTTCTTGACGTCCTTCACAGGCTGGCTCGGGAGCTGGCTGAAGTTCTGCAGAACGACGTAGTCCCAAGAGCGCGATCCGATGGCGGCCAACGTTTGCCCATTGTGAGAATGCAGCTTCAGTCGAGATCCGCCGGGTGCAACCATCTCCGCGTTCAGGCGACAACCCGCTGACTCGGCCATCCCCTCGAGAAGGGTCGGCATGTCGAAGTAGTGCGTGTAGCTATTCCCGATGAACAGAACGTCCAGCTCTTCGTCGCTCTTGCACAGAAGCGGTGCGTTCTCCCCGCCCGTCTGAAGGGGCGCACCCATCGGGCCAGCGCCGCCCTCCCCATCGAACGTTCCACCACCGGTAGAGCTTTGCCCGTGCTGCCCCCCGTCCTCGACCGAAGCGTGTCGCGACCGTTCGCTACGTTCGGGCCCCAAAAAGCCGAGCGTGAGCAACATGACCCCAGCCGCTGCCCAAATCCCACGGCTCCTGCGTTTCCGCGAGGTGCGGAGAGATGCACACGACCCGCCATTTGGAGAGCTCGTTTGCGGCCTCACGAACCTTGCAAGTCTTGTTAGTAACCGTAACTCCACCAACTTTATACCCTAGCAGCCTGGGGAAGGATCTCCAGGTTCCGCACCGATTTTCTTTGCAATTTCGGAGACTTCTTTAGTGAGCGTTTCATGAGACCGGTTCGAAAGGAGCTCGCGCGAACTACTCGGACAAACGCACGAGTCCGGGACTTCCGTCGCAAGAATGTCCCGAAATCGTCGCGGGGCTCCCTACGGCGCGGAGGTCGGAACCTCGGAACGACGACGACACGCCCCCCTAATGTAGGCGGCGCGCCTACCAAAATTCGGAATTTCGATCGCGAAAGCGGAATGCGGCCAGGCGGATAGCTGTTGAGGGGGGGATGAGGTTTGCCGAAACGCCTGCCGATTCGAGTTGCAGGTAAGTTTCAAAACCCAGCGAGCGGTGGCGTTTTTGGGCGCGAGATTCGGCAGCTGGCGCGAAAAGCCATCGGCAACTAAAAGCCGCAACCTTGGAAATCGTTGGCGAAACATCGGGGCTTTCCCCCAGTGCACACAAGGCACTGGAGCGGATTTTCAGGCGCCGTGTCCCCCCCGACACGATCGCAACGCCCGAACTCGTCCGGAACCTGTCGGAGGCATCACGAGAAAGCGGCCGACAGGTCGGCGCCCTCGTGCATCGATCGGGAACGGTAGAGCATGTGATGGTCGGCACGCCGACCGGAATCATGCTCCCGGAAATTGGACGCCTTCGGGCCGCCAAGGGTCGGTTTCGTGCTCTGCGCCTGGTGCACACGCACTTGTTCAACGAACCACTCAATCAAGACGATTTCACCGACCTGACACGTCTGCGTCTCGACATGGTGGCAGCTGTGCTCTTGAGCCCCGAGGGCGAACCGCGGGCTTTCACCTGGGCGTACAACGTTCCCAAGGGGAGGGGCGAAACCGAAGCTGAACGGCGAGGCTACGAGGTCGTAGCGCCAATTCCGTGGGGAAGGCCCCAGCCCAATTTCGGCGAGCTCATCGACGCGCTGGAGTCGGAGTTTTCGAGGCTCGAAAAGAACCGCACGGTCGAAGCGAAGGACGGCCGCGCCATGTTGGTTCACGTCGGTGAGAAGAAGCCGGGTGCAATGCGCCTCGCGCAGTCGAGAATTGCCGAACTCTCGGCTCTCGCGGAGACGGCGGGAGTCGAGGTCGTGGATACGGTGATTCAGCTGCGCGACCGAATCGATCCCAAGTACGTCCTCGGCAAGGGCAGACTCGAATCGGTTCTCATCAGGGCGATCGACCTGGACGTAGAAACGATGATCTTCGATCGAAATCTGAACCCGACCCAGGCCAGCACCATCGCCAGCCGGACCGATCTCCGGGTCCTCGACCGCGCTCAGCTCATCCTGGACATTTTCGCCCAGCGAGCCGAGAGCAAGGACGGCAAGCTCCAGGTGGAGCTCGCACAGCTCAAGTACACGCTGCCGAGACTCGGACAGAAGGACGATAGCCTCAGTCGCCTGACCGGAGGGATCGGCGGACGAGGGCCGGGCGAAACTAAACTGGAAATTGGTCGCCGGCGCGCCCGCGAACGCATCACTCGCCTGGAGAGACAGCTCAAGGAGCAAACCAAGCAACGTGCGGAACGTCGGCGGCTTCGAAACAGCGACGACGTACCCGTCGTCGCCATCGTCGGCTACACGAACGCCGGCAAGAGCACGCTGCTCAACACGCTCACCGATGCAGGGGTGCTCGCGGAAAACAAGCTCTTTGCCACTCTCGACACCCGATCACGCCGACTTTCGCTCCCGCTCGGCAACACGATCATCCTGAGCGACACGGTCGGATTCATTCGCGACATGCCTCGAGATCTGTTCGCCGCGTTCCGTGCAACGTTCGAAGAAGCCGCGGACGCCAATCTCATCCTGGAACTCGTCGACGCTTCCAATGAAGAGGAGCGCGCGCACAAGGAGGAGACCCAAAAGCTACTGACCGAACTCGAGTTGGATCATGTCCCGCGGCTTCGGGTATACAACAAGGCCGATCGCTTGGATCCCGCGACGACCGAAGCTCTCGGACGAGAAGAAAGCTCGCTGGTCATCTCTGCGTTGGATGCGAGCAGTCTTCGTCCGCTGCTCGACGAACTCCAAAGGCGATTCCTCCCACCGATGAGCGCGTGAGGAGACATCACGGCTGAAAACGACTGGGAGCTCGCCCCTAGCGCTCAGCGTCCTCCTCATTCATCCGCTCACGTTCCCGGGCTCGGAATCTCTGGGTTCGCTCGTCCCGGCCCGCAGCGATCGCCGGCGACGGACTCAAAGCACCAGGCTTCGGGGATGAGGACTTGCGCTCGACTCGGCGGAAAGCGATCTTGTCGCCGGAAACACTGGGCTGCGGCTTTTCGGGATGCACCGGTCGTTGGGCGACTTCCGTGAGTTCTCCGTCGGCATTGGAAACGGTGTCCGTGCGTTCCGACTTGGGATGCTCCGAACCAGTCGTCTGCGGTCCCGCGTCTTCTTCATCGTCGCGCCGCGGAGCCATTCGTTCGAGGCGCTCCGATAGGCCGCTTTGATTCACGGCCAGGGGTGGCACATCGGCTTCTCCGGTGCCGGCTACGCACCCCGCGATGACCGACGAGAGAGCGGTGATGGCCCAAAAGCGGTTCAAAGGTCCTCCGCAGTCTTGAAGAGCTCGACGATGAAGTGGGTTCTAGGTCGAATCAGAAGCGTGCGCTTCCCAATGGGACGCACCATGATCCTCGCCCCGCGTGCCCCTTCGGGGGTTGCGTCGAGCGGATCGTCATCGAACGTATACGCGTAGCCACGCTCGGTGGCCTGAGTTTTGATTGGTGTGTCTTGTGCGCGAGCGGGAACCGCGAGCAACGAGACGACGATGGCTGTAGTAGATAATGGGTTGATGTTCATCACGTGCTTTTCCTTGTTCATTGATGGGTCTGCAAAAGGGCACACTCATCCGAATGCGCGCGAGAGCGCCTCGAGATGGGTACCCGGAGCGGGAAGGTCAGTCGCTACAGGCGCAGACGACACCGCTCGTCCCGCACTCGCATTTCGGCCAATGAACGACCCGCGGCTTCGTGTCCACCGTAGCTTCGTCTACCGCCGAAATGAGCACGTTCGGTGTTTGGATGCGCTTCCCTTTCGCCGCCTTCGTCGACGCGGTAGCCGTCTCTTCGCGCTCCGCCCTACCGTCATCGGACACGAGGTGAAACGAAAGCCGCGAGGGGCGAGCGCCTGGAGCATCACCCTGAGATGCAGCCCCCGGGCCCGCAATCGGCTGTCTGCGTTCGTAGCGGTCCCATGCGGCCGCAGCACCGACGCTAACGAAAATGGCGACCAGGAGCAGCGGAACGCCCAATGAACGCGAAGCTTTGGGCGAAGGGTGAATCGCTTGACCGCCCCGGGCCGCAAGGACCACTCGCGTCGCAAAGTCATCAGGCACTTCGTCGGCGCTCCACTCCCGCAAGATGGAATCCCATTCCGAGTCGCTTTGTCGCTCGATGCTGTTCATCACTCACTTCTCCCCGGTCTCTTGACCGATTCACGAAGAAAGGTTCGGGCTCTGTGAAGTCGAGTTTTCACCGTCTTGGGGCTGACGTTCATAGCTTCGGCGATTTCGGCATGGCTCATGTCGTGAAACTCAGAAAGCACCAAAGTGATGCGCTGGTCGGGCGGCAGGCGCTCGACCAGTGTCTCGACGCGACTGAGGAGACGACGACGGGCGCAGCTTTGTTCCGGGCTCGGACGCCCATCCCCGAGTTCTTCGGTGATGGGCACGAAGTCACGATGCCGGCGGCGCTTCTGATCCTGAATGAGGCGAACGGCGATCTGAAAGATCCAGGTCGATACTTTGGCCTCCCTCCTTTCGAATCGCGGCAGAGCGCGGATCACCCTGAGGAAGACCTCCTGGGCGAGGTCCTCGACGTGCGATCCCCGCCCGACCGACCTCGAGATGAAGGCAAAGACTGCCGTCTGATAATGGCGCACGAAGAGTTCCGTCGCGCGCGGGTCGCCGCTTTGCGCGGCCCTCAATGTCCACGGATCGACGTCTGTGCCCCGTTCCGAAGGAGGCTCGGACGCGGCCCTTCGGTCGACCCCGGGGGGCTCGGACAGGGGGATTGTGGGACACGCGTTCTCCATGGTCTCATTTGGTAGAACGGGAGCCGGGACCAAAGGTTCCCCAAAATCGGTAGGACTGGCCCATTTCGGGATGGCACCGGAAGTTTTCCCAGATTTTTCGGACGTCGGCTAAACTCAGTGTCAGCACCGTGTCCCTGGATTTCGAAGAAAAACGCGGCCTCTTTGGCAAACTCGCCCGGAGAGTTCGAGACGAGTACGAAACGCTCCTAGCGGCCCAGCGAGCCACCCAAGAGGCCGCCACACACGAGGAAGCGCGCCCGGAGAACGACAAGGACACCCGAGCCCTCGAGCAAAGCTACCTGGCGCGAGGTCAGGCCGAACGAGTCATCTCGCTGAAGACCGACGTCGACGCCCTCGAGAGCCTCGTCGTACGTCCGTTCACCCGGGACGACAAAATAGCCCTCGGAGCCTTCGTCATCGTGGAGGACGGAGAACAAGGCAAGAAGCGCCTTCTGCTCGCTCCCGCCGGTGCGGGCGAGACTCTCACGACAGAGGCTGGCGAGGTGAAAGTCGTCACCCGAAAGTCTCCCCTGGGAAAAGCCTTGCTCGGATGCCAAGTGGGAGATGACGTCGAACTCCAATCGCCGAGCGGCCTCCGGGTGATGAGCATCATCGACCTCGCCTGAAAACACCGGAGGCGGCTCGCGAGCGGTAGACGCCCGTCAGGTGGGATCCGGCTTCGGAGTCGAGGGAGTCGACTTCGGAAGCTCGGGCTCTTTGATGTACTCCGTAGGAAGCTCGCCCTTCAAAGAGCCCAAGAATGCGACGATTTTCTTCACGTCTTCGTCGGATATGTCACGCCCGAGCTGGTACTTGCCCATCATCCTCACCGCTTCCTCGAGCGAGGCGACGGAACCATCGTGAAAGTATGGCGCTGTCTCGGTGACGTTGCGCAGACTCGGCGACTTGAACATCATCTTGTCCGCCTCGTTCTTCGTCACCGCGAAGCGCCCTTGGTCCTTCTGATTCGGCCACGGCTGAACGGCTCCGACCTTTTGGTACATCGTGCCGCCGACGAGAGTCCCCATGTGGCAGGCGGTGCAACCGTTGTTCAAAAAGGCCATGAACCCCTCCTTCTGTTCGTCAGTAAGAGCCTTCTCGTCTCCCTCGAGAAGCTTGTCCCAGGGACTCGGCGTCACGAGCCGTCGTTCGAACGCGCCGATCGCTCGCCCCGCGTTCTTCAACGAGACGGGGTCTTCGTCCTCGGGAAACGCCTTCTTGAATGCCTCGACGTATTCCGGAATCGAGTTCAGGACCTTCTTGACCGCCGCTTCGTCGGGCATCGCCATCTCGACTGAATTCATCACCGGTCCGGTTGCCTGATCCTCGACGTGAGGCGACCGCCCGTCCCAAAACTGAACGAAGTGTCCCGCTGCGTTGTAGACGGTGGGAGAATTGCGCTCCCCTCGCTGGCCCTTGTGACCAGGAGACGTCTTTTCTCCGTCGACGCCGTATTTGTCGAGCTGGTGGCACGAGTTGCAGCTAAAGTCTTGGTTCTTCGAGAGTCGCTTGTCGAAGTAGAGCATCCGCCCAAGAGTGATCTTTTCCTCCGTGACAGGATCGTCCTTGTTCTCGAACTCCTTGGGAAGAGCCGGCTTGAACGACGCCACCATGCCGATGTTGAAGGCTGGCTTCGCGGGTGCGGCGGGAGCTTCGACGACGGGTTGATTCACAGCCTTGTCCTCGGACGGCTTCTTGGGATCGTTGCAGGCGAGAAGCCCGCTCGAACACAGAATCGCGAAACCAAACAGCGATTTGGAATTCTTCATTGGATTTTCCTCCTAGCGTTGTCGGAGCTCCGACCGTGGCATGGGGCTATCATCACCGAGAATGTTTCGTAAAGACGTCCAACCCCGCCGAAGCGCAATTCTCTCGTTTTCTGCGCTAGTTGCGTAAATTTACACGTTCAATAGAGGACCATTCCCGATGGCTTTTCGGGTTCGGGCAAGTCCGTTTCACCGAGAAGCTCCCGAAGGTCCCGCTCGATGGTGCGGCACAATGCGTTCATGGGAACGTCGTTCATGCTTCTCTCGAACGGGTCCTCGCTCGCATCCCCGATCCCCTCCATGGTCACGAAAACCCAAGTAATGAGGCTGGCTGAAATCATCAGTGGAAGAAGTTCGAAAAGTGCTTCGCCCCCAGCACCGGCCGCCTGGACGTGGTCGGGAAAGACCGTGAGAAGCCCACACGGCACGAGTAGAATGAACGCACGCGTGAACCACCGCGAAAAGGCGAGGGAACGGGGTGTTCTTGATTCTCTCGCATTTCCCCTGCAACGCATAGAGCTCCCGGACGACCTCCATGAGAGCAATCTGATGAAATAGGTCGAGTCTTTTCTCCGAGAGAAGCGCCCTCAAGTCCTGACTCTGGTTGTGGAGAAGGTGCGTCGCGGGGTTCACCTTCGATCTTATGCTCGCATGTTCCTCTGGAGCCAAGAATGGGGAGCTCTCCTTGTCCCAGTCGTTCCTCATGTGGGCCTCGTCCCGCGCGAGCCGGCGCGCGGTTGCCCTGGCTGGCTTGTCGAAGAAACGCGACTTTTGCCGCAGCTGGATCCGGAGAGCATTGATCCACGCGAGCTGTCGGTACACGAGTGTTTTGCGTCGCCGCTGTGCGTCTTGTCCTTTCTCGTCCACGAGCACGTAGGCCAACACCTGAGTCGCCCACGTCCGACTTTCGTTGACGATGCCGCCCCAAATCTTCCTCCCCTCCCAAAATCGATCGTACGCCGCGTTGTTCTTGAAGCCGACGTAGAACGCTACAGCGGTACCTACGGTAGCGATTGGAAGAAACGGCAGCTTCAAAAACGTCAGCCCGGCGTACTCGTAAAGAGCGTAGACGACGATCGACCACCCCGAGGCGAAGCTCATGGGGACCCAACCGACCCTCAAGAGCATGGAAAACGACATCCGTCTTTGAATGAACATGGCAGCTTCGCTCCTCGTCCCGGAAGTCTCGATGAGCCTCGGGATGGTCCGAAGCTACCCCAGGTGTGCGGCAGCAGAAATCCAACGAGCCGACCCCAGAATTCGGTGGTAGTCTGTGTCATGCATCGCCTACTTCGTCGGATACTGCTGATTGGCGTCGTCTGCCTGCCTCTCCCGACGCTGTCCTGCGGAGGTGATGCCGAGTCGACCGGCGATGGCGACACCCAGGGGGATGGCGATGGCATTCCACCTGGCGACGGCGACGCGCCGGGAGATGGCGGGGCCGCTGGGGATGGTGACGCGAGCACCGGTGACGGCGACGGGTCTGGTGACGGTGACGCGGCCGGAGATGGCGACCCGAGTTCGGGCGGTTCTTCGGGAGAAACCGGTTCGGGTGGTTCGCTCGGAACTGGACTATGTCGCGAGCAAAGTTGTGGGGGCCACTGTGCACCAGCCGATCCAGAAGCAGCCACATGTGGCGACGATTGGATCTGCCTCGATGTACTCACCTGCGCCCGCGACTTGGAGTCGTACTGCGGGTGCGACGGGCAAACGTTCCACGGTTCGAGCAATTGCGCGCCCTTTTCCTATGCGCACCGCGGGTCGTGCGAGGACGGCATTTTCGGGGGATTGAACTGCGACGCTTCCCAGGTCATCACCGATGACCTCCCCCCACAGTGCGACTACGGATATCTCCCACAGGTGGTCGGAGGAACCTGGGGCGACTGCGTTGCCATCGAGGAGTGTGGTTGTGGGGGTTCGGGGAGCCAGGACCACTGTGGCCCCGAGTATGTTTGCTACAATACGGGCCGCTGCGGGCACTTGCTTCACTGAAGTTTCTTCTGTCCTCGGTTCCAGCCGATGAGCACACGGTTCTTGGGCGTGATCGGGCGCGGAATACGACCCCAATCCACCTGGTATCCCTCATCAGCGAGACGATAAGTGCGCGAGATATCGATCGC
The DNA here is from genome assembly GCA_965652275.1 of uncultured Polyangiaceae bacterium. Taxonomy (GTDB): domain Bacteria; phylum Myxococcota_A; class Polyangia; order Polyangiales; family Polyangiaceae; genus NIC37A-2. The sequence continues at coordinate 154,423 of CBFGUR010000002.1, forward strand.
TGCCTCGCGCCCAAAGGGCTGAGACAAGGCTCCGACCCGAGCTGGCAGGGCCTTCCCGTAGCAGCACGGCATGGCCGCGACCGAAGCATCAGCTCGGATTGCGTAGCTCAGGCCCTGGTCAGTCAGAGCCCCACAAGCGTGCACAAGAAGCACCGAAGCCCCCCGAGGCAGCTCGAGTGAATCGTCCAAGGTCGCCTCTCGATAGACGACCTTCTCTTTCACCCAGGGAGCGATGCTGACGAAGGCATCCCAAATGCGATCGAAACTGGGGGGTTTCCTCTGATCGATGAGCTGCACGCTTTGGATGGTTGGTTCGCACAGGGCGAATACGAGACCCGCTAGACCATGTCCCGCACACAAGTCGACCATCGTCGGGGACCGGACGCGTTTCCGCACTCGGGCGAAGAACTCGAAAGCCTCGAGGAGCTCCTTGATGTGAATCGCTCGTCGCTCCGCCAAGGCTCGAGCCAAGCGGTCAGGCAGGTGATCCGTGGGAAATAGCTCCCTAGGCAGCGAATGAATCCGATGCTTCATCCCAGCGAAGGAATGAAGAGCCTCGTCGTTGAATTGTGGGTACGCAGCGAATCGGGTCTCAGACACGCCGCGTTTTTGCCACGGAAGGAGAGATCCAGCTACCTTGAGCGAATGGGTGCGCAGGCCCACCTACCCGGTGAGCTCCCGATCCGGAAGCGGCGCACAGCTGCTCCCAGATCAGGTTCCACGCTCAGCGCGTCACGACCACCCGGTTCTTGCAGCTCGGTGAACATGAAAGCGAACCGGTAGGTCCGTCATCGCATTCCTCACCCGCATTGGCCTGCACGATGCCGTCGCCGCAGTAAGGAGCTCGACGACAGTTCGGGCGACAGTTCCCATAGCCGCCGGTGTTGTTCTCGGTGCCATTGTCACATTGTTCGGGACCGTTGCGCACACCGTCCCCACAATACGGCGACGGCTCACAGTCATAGCCACAGCCTTCGCCATCGGCCGAATACGCGGTGTTGGCTGAACCGTTGTCACACGTCTCCTGGGGATCGAGCGTGCCGTCACCACAGTAAGGTCCCCATTCGCACGAAGTCGTGCAGCCATTGTAGGCAGTGTCACTGTTGTCGTTTCCATTGTCGCAGAGCTCGAACGCGCTTTGGACGCTACCGTCGCCGCAGTAGGGAACGGGTGAACAATCCTCGCCGCATGCGCTCGCCGAATACGCGTAGACGTCCTCGTTGAAGCCATTGTCGCAGGCCTCACCAGCTTCAGGTTGATGAATGCCATCGCCGCAATGAGGGCCCCAGAGACAGGCCTCGGTACAACCCTCATACATGTTGCCCTGGTTGAGTTCGCCGAAATCACACTCTTCTCCGAACTCGCTCTGCGTCGTTTCGTCACCGCAGAATGGACCGGATTCGCATTCGTCGGTGCAACCGCCGTAGGGAGCGTCTTCCGGCTCGCCGTCGAAGGCGAACTGTCCGTAGTCGCACGCTTCGTCCATCGTCTGCAGACCATCCCCACAGAACGGATCGAATTCACACAGATTGTTGCAGTTGGCAGAGCCGTCGCAAATCTCAGCGCCGTTTCTCATGCTGTCCCCACAATAGGGAGCCTCGGTACAATTGTAGTTGCATTCTCCCGGACCATCGCCGTAGGTCACAAAATCACAGGAGGCCTCTGCTCCACAGTCGCAGAACTCGCCGTTGGACGGAATGCCGTCACCACAATACGGGCCGAGCTGACAGGTCGCGGTACAACCGCCGTACCCACCAGTGTTCTGACCAGTACCGCGATCGCACTGCTCGCCGAAGTTGACCTGCAGCTCGCCGTCTCCACATTCTGGCGGGAAAACGCACCCGGGAGCGCAACCGCCGCTCCCATACAAGGTGGAGTTGCTCCCGTCGTCACACTCTTCATCGCCATTCGGGATGCCATCACCACAGAACTCGAAGGTGCACTCGCCAGGTTGACCCGCAGGCACGCAATACCCGTCGTGGGCGCTCGCAGGGACGTCGGTGCCGTCGCAAAGTTCGTTCCCCGCGCGAATCCCGTCGCCGCATTCCGTTTCGCAGAACGAACGCGGCGCCAGAAAACCCTGGAGCGTGAGATCGAAGTTGGACTGCGTCGTGTGTCTTTCCGCGTGAAAGAGTACGATCTCATAAACTCCTCCCTTCGTGAGCCCAAAACGTCCGTCCGTGAGGTCGACTTCTTCCGCTCCACTGCGAGAGCAGTCTGGCGGGTCGCCCGTGGTCCCGCAGGCCTCGACACTGAATGAGCCTCCCGGATTGTTGTTCGTGTAATCAACTCCGTGCAGTGAGCAAGATGAATCCTCATCCCCGAGAACTACACGCCCCAAAAGAGCACAGTGAATGCCACCGATGTCGACCGCGTGGCGGCCATTGATGAACACCCACACGTCATCGTCGCCGCGGAACGTGAGCGTTTCACCACCCTGGTACTGAAAGAAGTAGCGTAGCTCGGTAGTGAAGTGGAAGTTCTGGGACTGGCCGGGAGTGTTGCCAAACCCGTCTCCGGTAAGAGGAAAGAGGCTTGCACTGGAAAACCGATAAACGTCGGATTCAGCTCCCCCTTGACGGTTCAATGTGAGGACGTCCTTGACGTTCCACATCTCCACTGTTCCGTTCGTGCCAGCATAGTTGGTGGAGTTCGTGTTACGGTACCAGAGCGAGTAACTCGTGGCGTCCGTGATGCGACCGCGTTCAGAGTCGCTTCCCGTTAGATGGAAGGCCGGCTTTCCGTCGACGTCGAGCCGTCCGCAGGTATCTGCCGGGCACGCCGTACCCGCGGCGACGTTGCAGGATGCCGAGTTATCGGTGGTGCACACCGGGCCCGGAATATTGAGGCGGAACGGATTGCTTTGCCACTCGAAGTCCGGGTGTCCACCTGAGTCTGCGCGCCTCTTGAAGTCCCGATATGTAACGGAGAAGTCGATCGCTTCGGGGTAGCTCACGACATTGCTGCAATCCCAACCAGCTTCCTCGGTGCAAGTCGAGCTGCATCCATCGCCATCGGTAACGTTTCCATCATCGCAGGCTTCGCTCCCGGTAATGAGGCCGTCTCCGCAGGTTACGTTGGCAATCGGGGTCGGATAGGGCTGAGCTGGGTTACGGGTGAATGTCGGCTCGAGCTGGCACGTCGGGCCACATCCGTCGCCAGCGATCGTGTTGCCATCATCGCACCCCTCGCCAGGTTCGGCGGCGGCAATCGCAGCCGAACGAGACACATTGTTCGGGTTGGCATGAACGGCATTGCCGCAAACGGTACTGGTGCACGGCCCCTCACCATCAACACCACACGTATACCCCGGCTGCAGACGACAGTTCACGCACGCGGCTGAATTGTTGACGTCGCATTGCTCGTTGCCTTGACGGATGCCGTTCCCGCAAACGGGCTGGCACGTGACCCCCGGGGGACACACCCACCCGCTTTCCACCGTGCAGTTCGCGGCGCAACCGTCACCGCCCACAGGCGTCCCCGGAACCGAGAGAGTTCCGGGGCCGTCATCGCAGGCCTCGTCCGGGGCCCGGAAGCCGTCACCACAGATCGACTGCACGCAGTCCGAGGGCTGCCCGGCGCAGAAATAATCGTCCTGAATGAGACACTCGATGCAACCTGGACCACTCATGAGGCCAAGGTCGCACTCTTCTCCCGACTGCAAAATCCCGTCTCCGCAGTCGGGCAAGAGGAAGCAAACACCTGGTGCCGGACACACGTAGCCATCGTCCACCTCGCACGCCGTGCATCCCGTGAACGTTCCCGTTGCGCTGTCACAGCCCTCTTGAAACTCGACGATGTTGTTGCCACAAACGGGCGGGTCGACGAGACCGCTGTCAAAAGCCTTGCACGCGAGCGATGGCGCAGCGCTGGGCCCGTAACAGGCCGAACCCGGGTCGAGGGGTACGCCCACGCCACCGGGATCGCAGACTTCTCCAGGATCAACGACACCGTTGCCACAGACCACAAGCGACGCGCAGTTGCTGGGCTCGCTATCGTCGCAAGAATGGAACGGCTCGACCCGGCACGCCGAGGAGCAGCCATCGCCGGTGATCAGGTTCTCGTCGTCGCACTCCTCCGAACCAACGACGAAGCCATCGCCGCAGATACCTTTGCATCCGCTCTGCGAGCAAATCCAGCCGTCTTCGACCTCACAATCTGCGGAACAGCCGTCGCCTCCGCCTACGTTGTCGTCGTCACATTCCTCGTCGGGCGTCCGGTTCCCGTCCCCGCACACGACCTGCACGCAGGCCTCTCCGGGAACTCCACAGAAGTACCCGTCCTCGAGCTGACACGTCGCGGAGCAGCCGTCGCCATCGTCAGGCATCGACTCGCCATCGTCACACTGCTCTCCGCGCTCGCGCTCTCCGTTCCCGCAGACGGGAACAAGCACGCAATCCACGCCGGGCCGCGCACACTCGTAGCCCTCCTCGACCTCGTCACAGTCGCGAGAACAACCATCATTGTTGCGCGTGTTGCCATCGTCGCAGACCTCGTCTCCCTCGATGACGCCGTTCCCGCAAATCACCGTGTTGACGCAGGGCTCACCAGGCTCGGAGCAATCGTAGTCCGGATCTTGCGACTGGCAGTCGCCCTCACACCCATCGCCGTCGTCGGTCCCCCCATCGTCGCAGAGCTCGCCTGGTTCGAGTTCTCCGTTCCCGCAGACTGCTAGCGGCGCGTCGCCGTCTCCGTCGCCATCGCCAGGAGGCGCGCCACCAAGGCTGATGTCGCCGTCCCCGTCGCCATCCCCGTCGCCGTCTCCGTCGCCATCCCCATCACCGTCACCTATCGGACTATCGCCATCGCCCCCCGAGGTGAGTTCGGGCGAAGATTGACAGGCGAGAAGCGAGAGACTGGGAACCAGGAGGGCGGCGAAAATTATAGATCGAGTTTTCATAAAGCTCATGACCGGGGACAACTCACTATCGGGTAGCTTGCGCCCGAACACTCAATTTTCCCATGCAAAATCGCACGAGTATGCGATTGATATGGTCAAGTGTGTGGCCAAGTGCGACCGAGCCTCCGGTCGAGCCGGTTGGGGTGGGCCCCGCCTGACGCGTCCCTTCTGGCTCGAGCAGCGCGTCGGCGGCGTCGAGTCTTGGCTGACGCACTCGGAGCTGCGGCCCCAGCTCTGTACGATCCTCTAAGGACTCCTTCTAGCCTGAGCGGAACAACGCCCGAGAAGCTTCACGCCTTTTCGCGCCGGCGCTTGGATCTTCCCGTCGACCCCCGCACGATGAGTTCGACGGGCAGCGTCTCGTGCGACACGCCGCCGGATCCCTTGGTCACTTGGTGGAGGAGCCGAGCCATCGCCTGGCGTCCCATCGCTTCCTTATCGAAAGCGATCGTCGACAGCGGGGGATCCATGTAACGCGACATGAGGATGTCATCGAAACCGATGACGGAAAGACTACCCGGAACGGGCCGGCCCGCTTCGTGGCCCGCCCGGAGGACGCCCGCCGCCATTTCGTCATTCGCACAAAAGATGCCCGTCACCGACGGACGCTCCTTCAAGAGCTCCTTGGCTTTCTCGTAGCCGGACCAGAAGTCGAACTTATCGACTTTGACGATGACGTCCTTGACCGAGGCCCGTAGTCCGCGGGCCTTGAGCTCCGCCAAAAATCCCGCCCGCCGTGCTTCCAGGCTTGGGATGTCCGACGGCGCAGTCAACATCACGACGTCCCGGTGGCCCAGATCGAGAAGGTGGCCGCAAGCGAGGCGCGCTCCCCCGTGATTGTCGACACCGACCGTGTCGAGCCCATCCACGCGTGGGTAGCAGTCGACGGCAACGATAGAGAGGCCCTTTTCCCTGATGTCCGCGACGAGGGCCGGCGAGACAGACTGCATGAACAGCACCCCCTCCGCATTCTTCTCGCGAATGACCTTGGGCAAATCTTGCACGCTCTCGTACTCGTTTTGCATGAACGAGAACAGAATGTTGAATTCCTGCTCAGCCGCTTCCTTGATGGCACCCTGCACCACGAACGAATAAAACGGGTTCGTGATGAGGTGATCGTTCCGATAAAAGACGATCGCGACATTGGTCGTCTGCTTGCGAGCCAGCGTTGCTGCAGCCGCACTCGGTGCATAATTGAGAGCATGGGCCGCCTCCTGAACCCTCTTCTTCACGGGCTCGGAAATGACCTGCCCCGGTCGCTCGTTGAGCACGAAACTCACCGTAGCGATACTGACACCCGCCTTCTCCGCCACGCTCTTGATCGTCGCGCGACCGCTGCTCCGCTGACGCCTGTTCGGGGTGCGTGCGATGCTCGCGGTCGAGGAAACAGACGAGGCTCCCCGGCGCTTCGCAGTTGATTTCGTTTTCGACGACTTCTTCGCGGCCATGTGCCACGTTCTCAGTACCGGATGAGCCCGCTTACGTCGATGGTCAGCAGGTTTCGGCAGCCTCCACGCTTCTGCCCTTCCGTGTCCGATTCAAGTGCGGCTCATTCCACGTTCGCCGCTAGCGCCGAGATCTTGCCGAATCGAATCCGCCGTGAGGATACACGCCCGAAGCGCGTGATACGGTGTCTTCCACATTTCGCCCTTGTGATCGCCGCGTCCAAGGACTCGACCCGTCGAATCCACTCCCCAGAAGTACTCCCCTCCTTCGAGGTCCCAGGACTTGGTCGCGAGAAACTCGAAAGTCTTCTCGAGGCGGTCGAGAAGTTCATCCGTTGGTTCGTTCCGGTAGAGCTCGTAGATCCCCGGCAGCGCTTCGGCTTGGGCCCACCACACCTTGTCGCGACACAAGACGTGCGGCGGTTCAGCCACACCATGAGGCACTCCCGAATCGAAGAGCCCCCCCGCCTCGTCCCACCCTAGCTCAAGCGCGTTCCTCGCCATCTTGATGCTCGCCTCGCGAACTTCTCTCTCGAGATCACCCAGGTTAATACCGCCCTCGCGCAAGGCACGCATAGCATCCATCAGAAGCCAGGACGTTTCGATATCGTGCCCGTAGCTTACCAGCGACGTGCCCAATGGGGTGAAGTCTCGCGCAAAGAATGGATGCACATGACCTGCCGATTGCATCATCTTCGTGGAGATCACACGAGCGAGCTCCGTGAGTCGCGAAGCTAGAACGGCGTCACCCGGGAAGGCCCGGCACAGGGGCGTCAATGCTTCCAGCAAATGGATGTGTGTGTTCGTGCACTTGGCGGAGCCTTCGGGGGCCGAAACGAAACTCATCCATCCCGCATCCTCAGTCTGGTCGTAGCCGCCAAACTCGTCGTCGTGCCGGTGCTCGTCGAGCGTCAAGAAGATACCTCTCGCCCACGTCGCCGCCCAAGGGACATCGAACGTGAGCGCGTAGGTCGAAAGCGCGTAGACGGCGAATCCCTGTGCGTAGAGCTGGACTGCAAACGGGCTGTACGGAGAGCGTTCGGAAAAATCGGCTCCAGGTGCGGGTGCGACGAGCCTTAGGCCACGTTCCTGATTGAGACTCTCCGCCAGATCTTCGACGCCGTGCCGACATCCACCGCGGGGCACCCAGTGCAAAGGTGGTCGCGGCCGGTGCGAATCCGGTGGCATGGATCCCCGTCCGTCGTTCTTCTTTCGACCGAACCCGCCCCGCAAATGGCGATACACGCCGTGCGCAAACTCCTCGAGACGCGGATCCCCTCCGCGACGAGCCGCCATGAGGGAATACGAAAAGAGGTGCCTCGATTGTTGAACGAGGGATTGGTCACCACGAAGTTCTCTCGACGGACCAGGCTCGTCTCCTGGTTCGGAAAAAACGGGGCGAAAGTGACGGTCAAGAAACCCGTACGCACCCCCCTCCGGATCCAATCCGACTTCCAGCCATGGACGCAACGATGCTTCCGCAAGCCGGTCGAGGGCGCCCGCCAAGCCCAAGAGACGAGTCCGTAGAGAGGAGTTTCCCGACATCTCGCTAGCTTACCATCGGGACGTGGAACTAAAACGCTTAAGTTTCCCGTAGCAGCGGACATTTCGGGTCCGAACGGTTCGCGGGCCGTCTTGCACGGCCTACTAAAACGCTTTATCTTCCACCCGCCCATGAATACGTCTATTTCGGTCCGCGGACCAATTCTCAAACGGCGCCCAGAAGGGCCCATACTCCGCGGAGAAGACTTCCCCGAGACCGGTCGCATTTCCCGAGTGTTCAACTCCGGAGTGATCAAGCACGACGGTCGCTACTACATGGCGTGCCGCGCCGAAGACCGAACTCTCAGGGGCAACATTTGGATCGCGGAGAGTGACGACGGCTACAAATTCACTCCGCGCCCCACTCCAATCGAAGTGCCGAGCGGTGATCCTTCCTGGCGCGAATACACCTCGGGGATGTTCTACGATCCACGCATCACGAAGATCGAGGACTCGTTCTACCTGATGCACGCGGCCCATTCGGGACACGGCTGTCGCCTCAGTCTCATCAAGACTGACGACTTCCGAAAGTTCGAATGGATGGGATTCGTCTCGGAGACGGATAACCGCAACGGGGTGCTTTTCCCGGAGAAAATCAACGGGCTTTATGCGCGTTTCGACCGTCCCAACACGGGGGGGAACTTCGGTGATATTTGGATTTCTTACTCTCCTGACCTGATTTTTTGGGGAAAGAGCGAATGCGTCATGCGCAACGCCGACGTGCGCTGGGCGTGGACCAAGATCGGGCCTGGGGCCGTACCGATCAAGACGCCTGAAGGATGGCTCAACATCTTCCACGGCGTGCGCACCCAGTGTGCCCAACACTACGTCTACTGCTTGGGGGTGGCGCTGCATGACTTGGACAATCCGGCAAAAGTCATTGCGAGGTGCGAGGAGGCGATTCTCGAGCCCGAAGAGGACTACGAAGTCGCCGGTCAAACCCCGAGCGTGGTGTTTACCTCTGGCGCCGTGGTGGAAGAAAACGGAGAGGTGAAGGTCTACTACGGAGGCGCCGACACGGTGCAATGTGTCGCAACCACGACGGTGGACGAGCTGCTCCACGCAGCAAAGCATCGATAGATCTCGGCGGGGATGGGGCCATTTCCGCATTCCCTCACAATAGAGAAGCAAAGACGCAGCCCGAGCATTCGGCGGTCATCTTGGAAGGATTAGATTCATGGCATTTCGACTAACAAAAGTATCTTGGGTTCTCAGCGTAATTGCGCTCATCATGGCTTCGGCATGTTCCGAAGGCGGTAGCTCTGAAGAGGGCGGCGATGGTGACGGCGACGGCGACGGCGACGGCGACGGCGATGGTGACGGCGACGGCGACGGCGATGGTGACGGCGACGGCGACGGCGACGGCGACGGCGATGGTGACGGCGACGGCCCCACGGGCGAAATTCGCTACAGCTTCGACTCCGACGAGGAAGGCTTCGTGATCGCTTTCGAAAATGGCTTTGACGCTGGCGGCGGCGGCGCAGGCGGCGAAGCCTCTTTTGCTTCCGAGATCGGTTTCGAAGACGGTGATGGTGATCCTGACGACGGTGCCTTGCTGGTCACGATTCCCTTCGAGACGGGCGAGAACGACCCCGCGCAGAAATCACAAATCGCACTGCTCCTCGACCCCGCGCTCGATTTGACCGATCTCGTCGTCAACGCCCGCGTCAAGCTGGTCAGCGGCCTGAGCGATGCCGAATGCCCTGGCGGCGCCAAGATGTTCGCGAAGACGGGTTCGACCTGGGCCGATGGTGGTTGGGTGAACTTGGAAGAGGGAACCTGGGTCGATGTGGGCATCTCGGTATCGAGTCCTTCCTACGACGACGGGATCGATCCTTCGGAAATCACCGAGCTCGGTATCGAGTTCGTGACGGGCGAGGCGTGCGTCACGTCCGAGGCGGTGATCCTCGTCGACAGCATCTCGTACTAAGCCCCCCCGCCGGCTCGTTCGTTCCGTGAGGCCTCTGCCAGATGCGAACGAGCGAGTCGGCCCTATTTTCGCGATGACCATCTTCGAATCGACCAAGCGTGAGTTACTCCGAACCCATGAGGAGCTACTCGCGCGCCCCAACATCCCGCTCCCCTACCAAAACGGCGTCTTTCGACGGTTTTCGAACCCGGTCCTGACAGCAGCGCATGCTCCGCTGACCTGGCGCTACGACTTTTCAGCGAAGGACAACCCGTTCTTTCAAGAGAGGATGGGGATCAACGCCGTTTTCAACGCGGGAGCGATTCTACACGAGAGCCGCTACCTCGTGATGGCACGAGTCGAGGGTCACGATCGAAAAAGCTTCTTCGCGATTGCAGAATCACCCAACGGCGTCGACAACTTTCGATTCTGGGATGAGCCCGTCGAACTTGCAGAGAGTGATACCCCTGCAACGAACGTCTACGACGCTCGACTCACGGCTCATGAGGATGGCTACGTTTACGCCATCTTCTGTGCTGAGCGAAAGGACCCCGACGCGCCGGAATCGGATACCAGCTCGGCCGTCGCTGCTGCCGGGATCGCTCGTTCGAGGGATCTCCGCTCTTGGGAGAGACTCCCCGACTTGATCACGCCGAGTCCTCAACAGCGCAATGTCGTTCTTCATCCCCGAAAATTCGAAGGGAAGTATCTTCTTTACACGAGACCCCAGGACGGTTTCATCGACACGGGGTCAGGCGGAGGCATCGCCTGGGGGCTGTCTCAGTCCATGCAGCACGCCCGCATCGAAAAGGAGACGCTCCTCGACCCGCGGGTGTATCACACGGTCAAGGAGGTGAAGAACGGCGCTGGCGCGCCTCCAATCGAGACGCCGCGCGGCTGGCTGCACATTGCTCATGCCGTCCGCAATACCGCCGCCGGTCTCCGCTACGTTCTCTACGCATTCCTCTGTGACAAGGACGACCCGACGAAGATCACCCATGCGCCCGGCGGGTACTTCCTCGCCCCGGAAGGTGACGAGCGCGTCGGCGACGTATCCAACGTAGCCTTCTCCAACGGCATCATCGCCGAAGGCAGCGGGCGCGTCCTCATCTACTACGGATCGAGTGACACACGTCTTCACGTCGCCGAAAGCACCGTGGAGCGCCTCGTGGACTACGTAGTAGGTACGCCGCCCGATGCACTCACGAGCAGTGCCAGCGTGGCACAACGACTGCAGCTGATTCGAAAGAACCGAAAGTACACTTGATGGCCCAGCTATTCCGTCTTCCTTCTTCTCTGAAACTCGTGCCTCGGGTTGCGCTCCTGTCGTCGTTCTTGGCGACAATTCCCGCTGTGGCGCAGGACGAAGACGAAGATGTGGAGCTCCCCGAAAACTATGGTGGTTTCGTGTCTGCCGAGGGAACGAAGCTGAAGCTGAACGGTGGTGACTTCTATTTCTCGGGAGCCAATACCTACGCAATGCTGTACTCGCCCGATGAGGCGGAGGAGATCTTGCGCGTGGCACGCGATCTCGGGTTGAACGCGATCCGTTTCTGGGGGTTTTGGGATGGAGAGGAGCCCACCTACGACCAAAACGGCGAACAGAGCCTGCCGCCTGGCGGCACGGATCGCTGGGGACGTCCCGTCCTCCAAAGCCGCCCTAGGGTCTACAACGAGCTGGCATTTCGGAACTTCGACCAAGCGATCTACTTGGCTCACCTCTACGGCGTGAAACTGGTCATCCCTCTTCTCAACGAATGGGACGAGTTCGGGGGCCTGAAGCAATACCTGATCTGGGCCGGCTTCGACGTGCCCGAATTGGTGACGGGCTGCGGAGAAGACGGAGAGGAAGTGTGCTTCTACGCCAACGAGGAGGCCATCAAAGCTGAGCGTTTTCGATTCTTCGTCGAATGCCAGGAGTGCAAGGACATCTACTTCGACTTCGTAACCCAGGTGTTGAATCGAACCAACACCATCACGGGGGTCAAGTACAAGGACGACCCAGCAATCATGGTATGGGAAGTCATGAACGAGCCCCGGTTCGGACCGTGGAACGGCGACGAGACGGCGACGGAGGTTCGGGACTTCTTGCAAGAAGGTGCAGATCTCATCAAGAGCATCGACAAGAACCACATGGTCGCCACAGGGGAGGAGGGTTTCTTCTTCCCCGGTGAGTACGAATACTACACGGGCAGCTGGGACGGTGAAGGGCCGCTACCGGATGACATCAAGACCGGCTACGGCTGGGATACCGCAGCGGGCGAAGGCACGTCCTTCACACTCAATACGGAGATCCCGAGCGTCGATCTCGGCACGTATCACGCTTGGCCGTTCAACTGGAACAAATGGGCGGAGCAGTGGGGCGAAGCTTACCCGAATCGCATCGACGAATTCATGATCGAGTGGGTAGATAGTCACGCGGCGGCTGCCAACGTCATCGGAAAGCCCGTCTTTTTAGGAGAATTCGGTTGGCAGATCCTGCGACGTGAGGGATCCGATGTGGAAGACCGAGACAAGATCCTACAGGCCGTTTACGATCGCATCCTCGCAACCGACACGGCTGGCGTCATGTACTGGAACATCACCTCCAGTCACAACCCGAACGAACGGGCCTACACCGGTCCCATCGAGCGGGGACGAGTTGGTGGGGCCATCTACACCGACACTCCTATCCCCCATGATCAAGACTTCGTCTTCGACATCTACTGTCCCGAAGACGTGAGCACCTGTGAAATTATTCGCGAAGCCACGGCACGCATCACCGCCAAGATCGAAAACCCGGATCCTCCATTCACGGGGGGCTGCTTCGAGCCCCGTGTGGAATGCGGTGACGAATGCATCTTGCTCGACTCGAGTCCCGATCATTGCGGTGAGTGCGGCAACGAATGTGGAGACGGTCAGTTCTGTCGCGAAGGAACGTGCGAGGATCGGGAAAGCAGCGCCTGGCCCGAAAGCGGATCGCCGTACGACACGACGGCGGGCTGCTCGGTCGCCACGATCATCCCGGATCAGCCGAGGCACTGGGCCGGTTGGCTCCTCGCCCTGGCTGCACTGGGACTCGGCGCGGCGCGACGGCAACGCGCCATCGCATGACTCGCCGCCTTCCGGTCGCATTTCTCCGTGCCTTCCAACCTGTTGCACGAGGTCTCGAAACCGAAACGAAAAAGGGCACCCTAGGGTGCCCTTTTTCTCGTCGTGACAACGTGAAAGCCGCTCTCGGTGGGGTGCCGCCCGTCAGCGGACTTCTACGGAATCACCACCAGATCTGAGCGGTCAGGGAGAAAACGTCCTCATCGGGGACAACCGTGGGGTCTTTCATGGGCGGCACTCCAGTCACCACGGCCGTATTCGATCCGTAGAAGTACCGACTGTACTGAAGAACGACCTGGTCCCGTGAGCTCCAGTCGCTCTTGAAGAAGAGTCGAGGAGACAATGCCGCGTGCGTCTGTGTCGAATCGTCGGTGTTCGGCATCACTCGATCGTAGCGAATCCCAGCGCCCATCCATTTGAGGAAGGCGTAAGTCGCCTCGCCGCCGTACTTGAGCTTGAACACGCCGTCGAACTCTGGGACCGGGCTGTCGACAATGGTTCCGATAGTGAAACCACTGAGAACGAGGTCGGGCCCGTTGGCGTCGAATTTCGTGGGGTAGCGGAGCAGATTTCCTAGCGAAAGGTCGTACTGAGCGCCGAAGGTGTTCAGCTGACCGGTGCCTTCGCTCTGAAGGCCGAAGTACTCCTCCATGAGGCCCAAGCCACCAGGAGAGTTCAGGACTCGGATGACTCCCGAAACGGACCGGGCGGTGTCGGCATCGGTGAGCGCGTACCCGACGTAGAGGTGACCAAAACGCTGAAACGAAAGACGCGCGTCCACACCAAAGACGCTGATCGCGCCGTCCTTTTGAGTGGTCGTTGTTGCGCGGTCGTCCTGCGCGAACGCTCGAATGCCATGAGCGCCGAATGTCAGCTCGTCAGTTACTCCGAGTGCGGCATGGGCGTGCGCGGCGAAGGTTGTCCCGGCATTTGGATCCGTATACCCATTCCACCCAGCGGGCTCGACACCGACGGGCGCCTTGTTGAGCGGCCCCATGAGGCCCGCTTCCGTACTGAGCTTCATCGAGCCCACGTCGAACTGCGCCGTTGCGGTAGCGCCCATCCCCGAGACACGTCCGATGAGCGGTGTCCCGTAGCGACCCATGTCGTATTCGCCCATGATGCCATAACGGTTGGCGAACGCGCCCACGTGGACGCTCACTCGGTTCTCGGCTTGCGAATGCGGGTGGAAGGTGATGAAGGCATCATTGATGCCGAGTTGGTCCGCCGGGTTGTAGTATCCGTTGGCGTTGCTCACCGTCCTAGCTGCCACGATTACAGTGGCGGTGACGTCACGGTTTCCGTAGCTGAAGTTCAGCTGAGCCCAGGGATCGGGAACGAGACTCGTGTACTCGAATGTCCCGTAGGTCCCGGGGATCTCAGGTGGAGTGTGAAGAACGGTCACCTTTTGGCCTTCACCAGCGTTTTCCCGCTCGTTCAAGCCGACGCGAAGGGGAAGCTGCAGATACCCGTGGACGTCGAAGACCCAGTCCGAGTCATTCGCCGACGGACGACCGAAGGAGGGAGTTACGCCGCCCGCCATGGCTGCCGCCTGGGGAGCACCCGGCTCGAGCCCTATCGTTCCCCGCTGAGTTGGCTTGTCACGACCTCGAATGTGGGGGATTGCGTCGGGATTGATACGGGGCTCGACTTCGATGCTCGTAGCGGCGTCTGAGCCGATCTCCTCATCGGTCTCGCTGGTCGCTGTCGAAGTCCGCTCCACAGGTTCCGCCGACGGGCTGGGCGCCTGCGCCGGCTCTGACGCGCCCGCATCGTCTGCGTCGTCGACGGTCGTTTCATCGGAGACGCCGGCAGCATCCTCGCTCTCGGACGTTTCTGCACCGGTCGCAGGTCGTTCGGGACCTGCGCCGTCGGTCGTCGGCTCCTTTGCAGCGGCGGAGTCAGACTCCTCCGTAGGGGCTTCCTCCTTCACAGACGAGGGCTCGGTCGGCTTCGTCCCGGCCTCGGGGTCCTCCGTCTGCGCGAATGCCTGCCCCACCGTGGACATCAACAAAGCTTGGGCAAGTGCGAGGCTCACCCCTAGTGGCCGAAGCCTGAGTCTACGTCCCTTGTTGATTGGGCCGGCGCCGAGGACTGCTTGGTCCCGTCGTGTGGTGTCTGCGTTCTTCATGGTTACCACCAAATCGTTCCGTAAAGCGCCGCGAGGTGAGCGTCAGGCTCTTCGGACGGATTGTTGAGAAGGCGATCGTCACCGCGGACCGCTGCGTCGCTGCCCAGGATGTAGCCAGAATATTGGAGAGTAAGGGTGGCTTGGCTGTTCCAGTCGTTTCTGAAAACCAGCTTGGGAGTCAGCACGTAAAAGTTGCGCGACCCCCGAGCGAGCTCCGGCATCACGGCATCGGCGCGTCCGGCAAGCCCAAGCCAACGGAGGGGCGTGTAGTAAACTTCCGTGCCGAACTTCAGCATGTCGGCTTCGGGAAGAACGTCGCCCTCGTTCTTCATCTTGGCATAGATGCCAAACAAGCTGACACGAAGATCCGGGGCCCCTTCGTAGAACTCAGTTGGATAACGAAGCAACTTGCCCAGGCTCAAATCGTATTGCCCGCCGAGCAGCGTGAGAGTGCCGTTTCCGCCGCCGGACGAGTACGTAAAGTAACGCTGGGTCAGATCACGTCCAGGTCCATTGTTGAGCACTTGGACAAGATTGGACAGCGATTGAGTATCTTCACCGATGACCCGAGATCCGCCCAAGTAGAGGTGCCCCCAATGCTCGAGTCGGAAACGCGCATCGGCGCCGACAATCAGGAGCGAGCCATCGCGCCGCGTATCTTCTTCGAGGTACAGTTCTCTGCCTGCGAGCTCGTCACTCCGGTCGTCCTGACTGAAACTATAGATGCTGTGGCCCGTCACCTCGACCCAGCGATCGAAGTCTAAAGCCAAGTGGCCGTGAGCCGCGTACGTCGAACCCTCGATGGCTGGGGTAAATTCGTTGCTCTGATCGAGGACGAGGTCTGCCGGAGGCCGGTTGAAGTCGCCCTTGAAGCCGCCCTCGATCGTGAGGGTCACGTCGTTCTCGTAGGGAAGAATCACGGTTCCCGTGGTGCCCACACCGTAGATGACGCCCATGAGCGAAACGCCGTAAGCGCCGGCATGATACTCGGCCATGTTGCCGTACGCCTCGTTGTAAACACCCGCATTGATGCGGAGGCCGACGGGATCTGTTTTTGGAGTGTAAGTGATGAAGGCGTCGTTGAAGCCGAGCTTGGACGGCGGCTGGAAGTAGCCTTGGGCTTCATCCGCCTGGCTGAAACTCCAGGCGGCGAGCACCGCCGTCGCTCTCACGACGTCGTTCCCGAACTCGAAGTTCATCTGCGCCCACGGCACAGGAACCGTGTTCGTGTGGTCGAACCAACCAAACGCGCCACCCGGCACCAGAGGATCGGCGTGAAGAGTGGTCGTTTTCTGCCCTTCAAGTGCGTTCGGGCGCTTTCCGAACCCCGCTCGCAATCCGCCTTGCAAATACCCGTGGAAATCGAAACGGAAGTCCTCCGTCGCACTGGGCGCTCCCATCTTGGGTGTAATCCCACCAGGAATCACCGACACGCGCTGGGCTGAGAGAGGCGAGAGTCCTAGACCGGCCGAGCGTCGGTATCCGGGGACGTAGCCGACCCCGTCCTCTCGATCGCCCTTTTCAACCGACGCCGCCTTTGCCTCGGCCGCTTTCCGCTCTTGTTCGAGAAGCCATTCGGGGTTGTCGCGATACTCCTCACCGACACGTCGCTCCTTGTCCGACACCCCTTCGGCCTCGGACTCGACCTTCTTCTCAGCGCGCTGCTTTTCGAGCATTTCGTCTGTGAGGGGCGTTTGCTGTTGCGCAAGGGCGGGACGACTCAGCAAAGCCTCAAACGAAAGGGCCAGGCCAAACGCGGCACGACGTGGGGGGAAAAACGCACGCATCACTCGCTCCCCTCGCGGCGATAAAAGGAAAGGTCGTCAATCCAGAAGTCCCAGGCACCCATCCCGTATTCGATGGAGACCTGCAGGATGGCCCCCAGGTCGAGGACTTCCGAAAGACGCCCGTACCCACGCTGACGCATCTCGTCGAACGGAATGTGATAGAGGCGCCAATCGCCCGTCATGATGGCGTAGTCGCCAAAGGCGTCACACGCGTTCGCGAACTCGTCGAGGTCGCTCTCCCCGGCACAACGTGCTCCTCCCGTTTCCGGATCCGCGTAGGTCGCGTCCGTATCCGGATCGAGCAGAGAAGCGCGAACGGTCGAACGCGTGCCCCACGCCACCCGACCCCAAAACGACACCCCCTCGTAATCGCGCACGTCGATCGCAGGGGCGAACGGAAAACCGACGATCCCGCCCCATTCGTGAAAGCTTTCGCTGGTAATGTGCAGCGCGTAGCGGCTACCGCAGCGCCCTCCCGGGATGAGTTGAGCGGGCAGCGGCTTGTCGAAATCGGTCGGATCCTGGCTCTCCCGACAACGGTCTTGGCACTCGTACAACGCCTGCCGGTCGTCCTCGTCGATCGCCTGACAGCGCGCGCAGACTTCATTGTTCGTGAAGGCCCCAGTAGCGGCGCCCAACTCGAAGTCGTCCACCATCAAGAACTCGAAACCGTCCTCTGCGGAACAATCGGTTGGGCGGACCGGGCCCGTGTCCACCGAGTCGGAATCGAAGGACGCGCCCGCCGCGCCCAGCCCAACAGGCTCACCCGAAGTCCCGCCACACCCCGAGAGGCAGCTCGCGGTCCCAAGAGCGCCGGTCGAAACAAAGAGGAGAAAGCGATTCATTTCCCGCCGGAACCCTCGGCGCCCCCGGAAACAGGAGCCCCACCCGCCTCCGTCTCTTCACATCCAACCAGGAAGACGTCGTCGAAGGCGAGATCGAACTCCGCCCCAGGCGTAGTAAACTGCCACTGAACGGCGTAGATGGCCCCAGTGGCCACGTGCGGGGCTCGGTCTCCCCACCCAGGTTGCTGCTGCATCTCCATGAAGGGGACGGTGTAGCGTTCCCACTTGTCGCTCAAGTAGATGTCGACACCGAAATCGTTATAACAATCCTCGCACCTATCTCCGGCCGGGTCTGTGTTGATATCGGGCGTCTTGAACCGCACCTTGCCGGGCCCTTTCGCCCAGAATTGAATGCCCTTGGCATGGGAGAGATCGAACCCGCTCTTGGGGTTCGCCAAAGCGAACCCCACACCCGCGTAGATGCTCTTGCCACTCACAGCCATCTTGCCCTTCACTCGGGCGCTGTATTTGCTCTCGGGAAGGCCGCCACCGGACGGACGTCCACCGGGGCTCATCTCGAAGGGACCTTTAGGGGTGAACTTCGTCCCGACGGTATCGCCGAAAGTGAACCAATACCCGTCTCGTCCATCGACCTTGACGATTTGCCCGTTGTTGTCCTCACCGTCGTCGAGCAGTCCGTTTTCGCAAACGGCAAGATCGAGCTTCTTGGCGGCCGGGGTCGCCCCGTACTCGGCAGGCGAAGACGTGATGCAACCCGACGAAATTGCCAGGGGCAGGAGAAGCCACGGAGAATGTGCGAGGGATCGAAGACGCATGTCGTGTCGAAGGCTCATGTCGGAGGCCGTTTGAGATGAGGTCCGCACGGCGCCGATTTCGACCAGTTCGTGCGAGACTTCCGGTCACCCAGGAGCAGGTCGACTGAAACGTTTTAGTTTCGTGCCTGGAGCGTGTCAACGGTTGCACTCAGGGAGTTAACCGTGGTTTAAGCGCTTTAGTGATTCGCTCGACTGACTGGAATTTTCTTCAGAATGGAGGTTCGCGGCTTCGTGTTCGCGCCGACCGGTACCAGTCGGTACTCGCCCTCGTGACCGCCCTATCCACCCTCTCGGGCTGCGCCCTCAAACGAAGCACGACCGAGGTCGCGACGGCTGACGATACGGAGGTCGAGTACATGAAGATGGAGGACAACTACGACCCCGTCGACGTGGAATACACTGACGAGCCCGCTCCCTACTTCGTCAAGGACGGCAAGCCCTTCTGCTTCATGGGGTCGAACAACTATTACCTCATGTACAAGTCCGAGTTCGCGGTGAAGAGCGTCCTCGACAGCGCGGTGGCGATGAACCTCGGCATGCTACGCATGTGGGCCTTCATCGATCGCGGCTCCCTCGACGGATCGATGCCGAACATCCGAGAGCCTGGCCATCAAGAGGGGATCTATTTCCAGTACTGGGATCCTGAGGCAGGTCGCCCGGCCTACAATGATGGCGACGACGGACTGAAGAAGATCGACTTCGTCTTGTCCGAGGCACGCAAACGCGGGCTCACTCTCACCCTGGTTCTGACGAACAACTGGCGTGATTTCGGAGGAATGGACCAATACCTCACCTGGTACGGTTTGAAACATCACCACGAGTTTTATACCGACGAGCGCGTGAAGCAGGCGTACAAGGATTGGGTTTACCACATTGTAAACCGCGTCAACTCGATCGACGGTGTACCCTACAAGGACGATCCGGCTATTTTCGCCTGGGAGCTCGCAAACGAGCCACGAACCATCAACTACGAGAACATGGACTCTCCCGACGGCTGGAGCACCGACTCGGTGACCGCGTGGGCAGACGAAATGAGCACCTACCTCAAGTCCCTCGACCAGAATCACATGGTGGCGATGGGCGACGAGGGCTTTCTCAACGGCGGGCGCAACGACTGGACCTATGAAGGGTCTTTCGGAATCGACAACGAGCGCCTGACGGCGCTACCCAACATCGACTTCGGAACCTACCACATGTACCCCGATCACTGGGGCAAGGGCCACAAGAATTGGGGGAACGACTGGATCCGCGACCACATCGCCGTGGGTCGGCGCGTGAACAAGCCGATGGTTCTGGAGGAGTACGGTATCCACATCAGGCGCGAAGAAGAACATCGAGGCAAGATCGTTCATGGCTGGGACCGCCGCGTCGTCGCCTACACGAACTGGAACAACATCATCCTCAAGCGCGGTGGCCAAGCGTCGATGTTCTGGATCCTTTCCGCCTTCGAGGAACCGGGCAAACTGTACCTGGACTACGATCACTTCACGGTTTACGAGGGTGACGTCACCTTCGATCTCCTCAAGCCGTTTGCCGATGGCATGAGGACCGAGGCGGCCGCATGCGTTCTGGCCAGGGACGCCGACCACGGGCCGCCCAGCAAGTTCGTCTCCGCACGTCCCGCTCCTGGCACCACGAATGGCGCACAGCAGACGCCAACGTCACCCGCCGATTCCGACGTTCCCGAGCCGGAGAAACCAGAACCAGAGTCGACGGACGGCGCCGCCGAGATCTATCGGATCCCCCGCGCGTTTTCGCGTCGCGTACCATCCTGACCGGGGCGGAAGGTGGAGTTTCGCGCCTGAACCGCGCGCGCCAGTTCTTTCCGTCGCGCGTACTCGACGCAGTGGAGGCCGGTCGACTAGTTCTCGGCGCCGCCGGCCCCATCTCGGCGGTAGCGAAAGAGTGCGACGTCGTCGAGCCACACATCCCACTGCCCCTTTTCGGCGGCCCAATTGAAGCCAATGATTTCTTCGACCTCGAGCTCGTCGGTCGCGACACCAAAACCTCTTTGTCGGAGTGCGGAGAACGGAATGGCGAAATGGCGCCAGTTCTCATCGAGACCGACTCCGGTGCCGTAGGCGTCACATTTTTCGGAAAGGGTCTCGCTCTCCGAGTCGCATTGATGTTCGCTGAACTCGCTCCCGGAGTCCGTCCAAGGGTCGAAGACTGAGAAAAACAGCGAACGGCCAGAGTCCTCCGAACCTCGACGTGCCCAGAACGAGATCCCGTCGTAGGCGCTCAGATCCCGAGTTCCATCCCGGAAGTTCCAACCGAAGACCATTCCCCATATCCTCAGCCCCTCGCCCGTCATGCGGAAGGCACGAGAGCTCGTTCCGCAACGCCCGCCTTCGATATCAGTCGCCGCCGGAGAACTGGAGCCGGCTGGGGGATCGACTTCCGATCCGTCGGTGCCATCCGAGTTCGTGTAAAAATGGGTCGCAACTCCCTTCTCGAAGTCCTGCAACATGGAAAGCTCGAGGTCCGCATCCGCGTCACAGTCGAATGGATCCGTTCCAGGCTCGGGACCCGACTCCGCGGTAGGGCGTGGGTCGCCCGATGAACCACCGCAACCCACCAGCGAACCGAGGACCAAGAGGAGCAGGGTCGAGGAGCTGCGCGAAGGAAAGTTCTGATTCCGCAGGACGAGCATGACTTAAACGATTTAGTAGAACACTCCCTTTGGGGACGCAACCCGCGCTTACTTCCGGAAGGGGCGGGCGGGGTGTATTTCAGACGCTCGAGGCAGACGCTCTCGTGCGTCTGAAACTTTTCATGCCTGAGCTGCCCGACGTGACGGTCTATTGTGAGCGCCTCCTGGCACTCTTTCAGGGGAAGCCCCTCGTCGCCATGCGGGTAGCCAGCCCGTTCCTCCTGCGCACCTTCGACCCCGCTCCCGCGGAATTCTCCGGGAAGAGGCTGATCCGGGTCGATAGGATCGGCAAACGGATCAGTCTCGGTTTCGAGAGTGACCTCTTCTGCGTCATCCATCTGATGATCGCCGGCCGGCTCAAACTGAGGGCAGACAACGAGCCCATCCCCAAGAAACTCGGGCTGGCGAGTTTCGATTTCGAGAACAAGAGTGTGCTCTTGACGGAGGCAGGGACGAAAAAGCGAGCCAGTGTGCACCTGTTTCGCTCTTGGGAGGCGGCTCGTGCCCTGGACCGAGGGGGCCTGGAACCCCTCACGATCTCCCCCCGCGAATTCTCGGACGTGCTCCGGTCCGAAAACCGAACCATCAAGCGCGCCCTGGCCGACCCGCGTTTGCTCAGCGGGATCGGCAACGCCTTCAGTGACGAAATCCTCTTTTGGGCTCGAGTCAGCCCGGTGCGCCTCACTCGAAGCATGTCCGAAGAGGAGATCGAGCGGGTCTTCGTAGCGACGCGCCACACCTTGAAGAGTTGGACGCGCCACCTGTCCCGGGAGGTCGGCGACGGATTTCCCGAGAAGGTGACGGCTTTCCGCGAAGAGATGGCCGTTCACGGGCGATTCAAGCTGCCGTGCCGTGTGTGCGGGACGGCGATCCAGCGGATTCGCTACGCCTCCAACGAGACGAACTACTGCCCCCGTTGCCAGACGGACGGCAAGCTGCTGGCGGACCGCTCGCTGTCTCGACTCCTGAAGAAAGATTGGCCGAGGAGCATCGACGAACTAGAGAGTTGAGCAGGTCCGAGCCGTCGGGATGAGCTCTAGAGCTTTCGAACCAACATCAAGCCGTCACCCACGGGAACGAGACTACAATCGACGCGACTGTCGTCGAGAATGCGACGGTTGAGTTCACGAATTGCGCGAGTCGTCGACTCCTGCTTGGACCGGATGGCCACCGCGCCACCCCAGAGCATGTTGTCGAGGAGAATGATTCCACCGCGACGGATCAAGCGCAGACAGAGCTCGTAGTAGTCCTCGTACGACTCCTTGTCCGCATCGATGAATGCGAAATCGTATTGGTTCGCTTCGCCCGCGAGGAGGCTTTCTTTCAACGTCTCCTTGGCGGGTTTCAAGATGAGGTCAATCTTGTGGTCGACGCCGGCTTTGGTCCAATACTTTTGAGCGATATCAGTCCACTCCCGGCTTACGTCGCAAGCCAAGATGCGACCATGCTCGGGCAGCGCCTGGGCCGTGATCAGCGTGCTGCCGCCGGTAAAAACTCCCACCTCGATCGTCTTTTCGGCACCGAGCATCCGGATGATCCAAGCCATGAACGCTCCCTGGCTGGGCGCGATCTGCATCATCGACAGCGGCAATTTCGACGTCACCTCCCGAAGCTCCTTCAGCACCGCAGATTCGGGTGAATGGGCGTTCAAGTAGCGGTCGATGCTGTGTGAAAGTCCTAAGGTCGAGCGAGGCATGCGCCGAACATCCCCCTGCAAGGCCAGTCAGGCAAGTCTATGAGCGTGATCGCCGCCGAGCTCCTGCTCGAGAAAGGCTGCTTCAGGCTCGAGTGGGAGCCGGTGCTGCGCACTCACCGTGAAACAATGGCGTCTGCGCTACGAGGGTGGCGCCCAGATAGTCCCGCGCGCTCCTCAGTCGTGCGGTATCTCGTAAGTCCGCATGACTGAGCATCCAAATGTCGAAATACGGTGCCAGGTCCTCCTTGTGCAGGCGCCGGAGATTCGGATCCCGATCGGCAACCCAACAAGGCAACATGGCGATCCCGAGTCCAGCTCGCGCAGCCTGCATCTGAAGACCCATCGAGCCGAAAAGCCCCCACACGGGCACATCCGGATAGCTTGTTTTTCGCACCCACTCTTCATCGGCCTTGCGCGGCCCCCAGCCAAGCCAACGAGTTTTCGTCCCCACCCTCTCGGGATCCAGCGTCGCTTCGTGATCCCGCGCCACGTAGTTCGCGTAGTAGACGCGAACCAGTCGACGGCCGAGAAGATGCTCGGGTGGGTCCTTTCCGATGCGGTGCACGCGAAGGGCAATGTCGGCTTCACGTTTGGAGAGATCGAACGCTCGGTAAGAGTTCGTGACTTCCAAATCGATGCCCGGATACTTGGCACAGAAGCTCGCAAGATCCCGGACAATGAGATCAGAAAGATACTCGTCGGTGCACGTTACGCGGACTAGACCTTGCAGCCGGTCGTCCTGGCCCATGAGCTCCCGCTCGAGCGTCGCGATCTCGGATTCGACGCGCTCTGCGGGGGCAATCATCTGCCTCCCGCCGTCCGTCAACGTGAACCCATCGGGCGTGCGGTCGAAAAGGCGAACGCTCAGTTTCTCCTCGAGGCTCTCGACGCGCCGTGCAACCGTAGAGTGGCTCACGCCCAGAGCGACGCCTGCCGCACGGACCGAACCGTGACGGGAGAGCGCCAGGAAATAGCGGACGTCATCCCAATCCATTTCCAGTCACGATATCCCATTTGCGCCCTCTTTGTATGTTGGTAGGACAACAAAGATGGACCGGCGAAAATGCATTCTGGCTGTGGGTATTGCGACCACGCTGCTCGCATTTGGTTTCGGCTGCACCGATGCGGGAAGCCCCGCGGGGGCGGCGACAGCCGTCGGCCTGGGAGTTGCAACGGCAGCCGTAAATCGTGCAATCACCAAAGACTGCTGGGCCCATTGTTCGAAGGGATACGTTTGCAATCAGGAGCGCGGCCTGTGCGAAAAGGGAGAATGCACGCCTAGCTGCATGACCGGATACGCCTGTACCCGAACGGCTACGGGCAACACGTGCCTTGCCCAAGGCACGCCAGCATTCGACCCAGTGGGCGATCCATCTCGCGCGGATCGCCTCGGGCCGCGCGGAGTCCGTGGAGATCCCCTTGCGCCCGAAACTCCGGCCGAAAAGAACACTCGAACGGGTGTGCACTCCGAGGGGGGACAGGTGAACCTTCCGCGGGGCGATGTGGGGGCTGCGGTGGGGAGCGACGAGACATCGGCCACAGAGGCGGAGATCCCCTCGAAGGATGAGCAGCGACGACGAGGCGCCGACATCTTCGACCACCTGGACGAACTGGTCCTCGCTTGGCGCCCCCGCATGCAATCACCGCCTGAAGTCGAGCTGAAAAAGGTAGCAGGACCGCCGACGAAAACGCTGGAGACATACGCTCAGACTTTGCACGAGGAGCATGTTCACGGGGTGTACAGCCATGGTTTTCTTGGCAGGTTGAGCGACCTTTCGCAAACCCACGCGCTTTCGAACCCCGAGCTCTCGACGGCGGTTGGCCTGAATATCGATGCGCAAACCGGCGCTCTCGTCCGCGTGTATGTCTTGGAAAGTAGCGGCTCGGAGCTCTTTGACGTCGGAGTACTCGAAGCGATCAGCCGAGCCGCGCCCTTCGAGCCACCGCCTGAGGAGCTTCGGCGTACGGGCGACGAGCTCCATCTCGAGTGGCGCCTCTTCCGACACGAGGACTACGCTTGCAGCTCTTCGTTCATTACCCGCCTCGTACCAACGACGAACTGAAGCGCCTACGCCGGTTTCCACCACTCGACTGGCGGACTGTCCGAGCCGACCCGGCCTCTCGACGTCGGTAGACAAGTGCCACAGGAATCGTTACGCATCTTCCACGACGACGGCTGCGAATCGGCAGCTCCACCGACGCCACCCCAAGGACAAATTGGCCACCAGCCTCCTCGCACTCCTCGATGACATCGCCACGCTACTGGACGACGTCGGCACGCTGACTCAATCGGCGACGAAACAAACGGCGGGCGTCCTGGGAGACGACTTGGCTCTGAACGCGGAGCAAGTCACCGGTGTCCGGCCCGAGCGAGAGCTCACCGTGGTATGGTCGGTCTTCAAGGGTTCGGCGCTGAACAAGGTACTCCTCGTACCTGGCGCTCTCGTTCTGAGCGCTGTCACGCCGTGGATCATCACCCCCCTTCTGATGTTCGGTGGCGCGTTCCTGTGTTTCGAGGGTTTCGAAAAGGTTGGTCACAAGTTCTTGCACAGCCGCGACGAAGACGACCGCAAGAAGAAGCTCGACGCGTTGATCGATCCGAAGGCCGATCTTGCGGCGCTCGAGCGAGACAAGATCAAGGGGGCGATTCGAACCGACTTCATTCTCTCAGCGGAAATCGTGGTCATCGCTTTGGGAACGGTGCAGACCGAGCCGTTCTGGACGAAAGCTGCCGTGCTCGCGTCCGTCGCCGCGTTGGTGACCGTGGGTGTGTATCTGCTCGTCGCCGCAATCGTGAAGATTGACGACCTGGGACTCCGTCTGAAACGTGAATCCGCAACTTTCGCAACCGTGGGTTCCGCACTGTTGTGGACAGCGCCCCGGCTGCTCAAAGCTCTCTCGGTATTGGGGACGGCAGCGATGTTTCTCGTCGGAGGAGGAATCTTGGCCCACGGGATTCCGTGGGTGCATCACTTCATTCATGGAGCCGAAGTCAGCGTGCTTGCGCTACCCCATGTGGGACAGTTCGTCGGCGCGCTTGTGCCCACGTTGCTCACCGGAACGTTCGGGCTCGTCGCCGGAGCTCTCATCACCGCTCTGGTCGTTGGGGTCGCTCGACTCAGAAACGCCTCGGTTTGAGCCAACGAGGACGGCTAGTCACGGCGCTCGGCGTCGCGTTACGGAACTGGCGCGTCACAACACCCAAATGGTGCTAAAAGCGCAGCGAGTCACCTAAAAATGAGCGACGCACCGGATACGACACGAGAGCAACCCGAACTCACCCGCGGTGATGACGGGTTCTTCTGGTCTGACGCTCCGGAACCTCACGCCGCACGACGACGGGAGATGTTGGCAAAGTACCCACAGATTCGAGACCTCTATGGCCCGTGTCCGAGGACCAAGTACATCTGCACTGCGATGGTTCTTTCACAAATCGGGCTCTGCTACGCCCTCAAGGACGCGCCATTCTGGCTCCTATTGGTCGTCGGATACTTCGTGGGCGGAGTGATCAACCAGTCGTTGCTCTTGGCGATACACGAGCTGAGCCACAACTTGGCTTTCAAGAAGCCATTCCTCAATCGACTCTTCGGCTTGCTCGTAAATCTACCCATCGGCATCCCGGTATCCGCCGCCTTCCGTGAGTACCACTTGATGCACCACACGCAGCAGGGCGTCGATGGCATCGACACGGACATCCCCACGGCGCGGGAAGCACGTCTCGTCAGAGGGCGGGTTTCCAAACTCGTGTGGCTGCTTGGGCAGGGTCTCGCTTATGGCCTGCGGCCTCTCTTCATGGTTCCCCTGCGTCCGAATCGTTGGATGATCGCGAACTTCCTCACCGTCGCAGCCTTCGACGCGGCCATATACTACTTCTGGGGAGCGCAGGCTCTTCTGTACTTGCCCCTGAGCACTCTGATTACCATGGGGCTTCACCCCATCGCGGGTCACTACATCTCGGAACACTACGTGATCGCCCCGCCGCAGGAGACGTACTCTTACTACGGTCCCTTGAATCGGATTGCATTCAACGTCGGGTACCACAACGAGCACCACGATTTCCCGTACATCGCGGGCTCACGACTTCCCAAGCTCCGAAAAATGGCGCCGGAGTACTACGATCATTTGGCGCATCACACGTCTTGGACCAAGACGCTCTGGGACTACCTCAGCCGGGCGGACCTGAACGGGATGAGTCGTGTCAAACGGCACGGCTGAGACGCGGCGAAACATGTACCGATGCGCTTCAGGTCGTGCCGTACTTGGCCTCGAGTTGGGAGACGAGCTTCACGTACGCGTCCCGAGCGGCCTCCGCGCTCACACCCGTTTTCTTGGACCAAGCGTCGAACTTTGCGCGTCCTTTCACGTCGAGCATGCCCGGCCGTTTCCCGCGCACGTCTCCCTCCGTCCCTTGCTTGAAGAGCGCGTAGAGTTCGAGAAGCTCGGGTGGTGAAGGTGTTCTCTCGAGCTTTTTCACGCGGCTCTGAGCTGATTCGAAATCGGACACGGGACCTCGCCTTTCTTCAGTATTCGCATTGGGATGTCGCCTCGTTGCAAGAACTCCCCGGAGCCAAGAACGGACAAATGTCGCCAAAAAACAGCTCGCAGGGGATGCCGCAGGCTGAAACCGTGCTCGTGTAGCAAACCTGACCGCCGTCACAATCAGCGCTGCTCACACATCGACAGTTGAAGTCATCCGCGATGCCATTGCCGTTCTGATCGAGACCGTTGCAGCACTCGGTGGGATTGTCGGGTGCGGCCGAACAATCATCGTCATCGCAGTCCGACAGCCCATCGCAATCGTTGTCGAACCCGTCCGTACAGAGTTCCACACCGTACTCGGCCACGGGAGATGCGCTCTGTGGCCCCCACGCGCAACCGGAGCACTGCGGGTCACCGTCGCAATCGGAATCGGCGCAGTCTGCATATCCGTCGCCGTCGTTGTCCATCTGATCGGAGCAGAGTTCGACAGCTGGTGCGACTTCCACGTTCAGCACGTAGTCGCCCTCGTTGGGGCCACCGGAAGGATCGACGGTGAGGCCGTCCACGTAGATGAAATAGCTGCCCGGTTCGAGCAAGGGGAAGTCGAGCGCGGACGACCAGGCCAGCCCGCCGCTATCGTCGTCGCAGCCGATTTCCGAACCGGCGACACAGCTGCCGCGGCGAACATACATCACCGTGTCGAAGGCGGAGCCAACGGTGTCGACGTGGAGGGACACTGGCTCACCCAGCTCGAGACGGAACACGGCCTCGCCGGCGTCGCCCCCGCAGGATCCACGAAAGTTGCTCAGCTGCCCGGTGGTGTTCCCACTGTACGTGGCACTGGCGAGCGCCTCGATCCGTCGGGCTGTCGCGCACGTATTCTGTTTTTCGATACAGATCTGGGTGTTCTGGCAGTCTGGGTCGTTGCAATCTCCGAGGCCATCCAGATCGTCATCCCGATCGTTGTTGCACTGCTCGGGCTGAGGTGGACACGCCGGATCGAACGCGCAGCTCGGGTCGGAGCAATCGAGCAGCCCATCGCAGTCTTCGTCAACGCCGCCGGAGCAGACTTCGGTGACGCACAACTGGCAGGCAGGGCTATTGAAGCAAGCTGGATCCCCACAGTCGATGAGCCCGTCGCAATCATTGTCGCGAGCATCGGCGCAGTTTTCCTCAGCAGGGACCAAACACAAGCACGCCCCGTTGAAGCCGCAATCCGGATCCGCGCAATCGATTAGCCCGTCGCAGTCCTCATCACTTCCGTTCGTGCATTGTTCGACCGTCGCCTGACACAAGCACGAAGGGTGGGCGAAACAGTCGTCGTCAGCGCAATCGATCAGATCGTCACAATCGTCGTCCCCACCGTTTTCGCAGGACTCTGGTTCACATCCACAGGTGGTCGTTCCAACACAATTTGCGTCGAGACAGTCCACTGCGCCATCGCAATCATCGTCGACTCCGTTCCCGCAGCTCTCGCCATTTGGCGCTGGGGTGCAGCCGCACTCGACCCCGGTATTGCAGAGCGGATCGAAGCAATCCGTCACTCCATTGCAATCGTTGTCGGAACCGTCCGTACAAGTTTCGACCCCGTTCGGCGACGCCGACGGGTTCAGATCGTTACAATCGGTTCCCCCGCACAAGGCATCGGCAAACCCGTCACCGTCCTGATCGCGTAGGGAGAAGTCACACGTACCCGAAAAGCATCGTCCGACGAGGCAAGCGTCCGTCGCGAGGCAATCTCCGTCGTCCTCACACACCTGGACCCCGCCGCCGGAACCCCGACCACCACTCGCCGAACTTCCTCCGGTGTCGTCCCCGTCACCGTCTCCGCTCCCACCGCCAGTCGCGGCTGAATCTGAATCCGACAAGAAGTCGACGCTCGTCCGACCGCCGCAAGAAACGGCGCCCCAAAAACTCAGGGCGAGCCCGTAGACATACGCATTCGTTCTCAGCTCGCGAAACCGGGTCATGACTTGACGAAGGCCATAGCACGGCGCGCCGAGGTGAAGGCCACTAGCGGCGGTCAGGGTATGTAACTGCGACGCTTCGCCATACGAGATCGCCGTACGGCCCGGTGGAATCGCCCTTTCTGAACTGGCGGCCGAATGACGAGACAGTCATTTTCGGCTCCCATGTGAATGGCGACAATGTAGGTGTGCTTGTGGACCGAGCAATCCGTGCTCGGATGTGCTCAAATTTGCCGCGGTGTTCGCTAAAAGCACCCGGGCATCTTCATGAATGTGGCACACGCAGCCGAGCCCATCCGGACCATAGGACGGTACGCGCTCTTTGACGAAATCGCTGCAGGCGGCATGGCGACTGTGCACCTGGGTCGTTTGCTTGGGCCGGTGGGCTTCTCGCGTACGGTTGCCATCAAACGGCTCCACGCTCATTTCGCAAAGGACCCGGAATTTTCCGCCGGCTTCGTGGACGAAGCGCGTCTCGCCGCACGCATCCACCACCCGAATGTCGTACCAATCATCGACGTACTGCATGAAAAGGGAGAGCTGTCTCTCGTGATGGACTACGTCGAGGGAGACTCCTTGGCGAAGCTGCTTCGCATCACCGTCGCGGCCGAGGACAAAGTTCCGCTCCCGATTGCATCGGCCGTCGTGTGTGGATCGCTCTACGGACTGCACGCTGCACACGAAGCCGTGGACGAGTCGGGCGAACCGATGCACATCGTCCATCGCGACATTTCGCCGCAAAACATCCTCGTTGGCTCGGACGGAGTACCACGAATCGTCGATTTCGGCGTGGCGAAGGCCGCACAAAGACTGCAAACAACCGCCGACGGGCAAGTCAAAGGCAAGATCGCCTACATGGCTCCGGAGCAAATTCGGCAGGCCAGTGTGAGTCGGCAAACGGACATCTACGCGATGGGCGTCGTGTTGTGGGAGGCGCTCGTGGGCAAGCGACTGTTCACGAGCGAAAACCACGCCAACCTCATGTCCAAGGTGTTGGCCGGTGCGGAAAAGCCGCCCAGCGCCCATCGACCTGATTGTTCTCCAGAACTAGACGCGCTCGTCATGCGCGCTCTGGACCCCGATCCCAAGAAACGCTTCGAAACTGCACGTGAAATGGCCCGGGAGCTCCAAACCGTACTCCCCCCGGCGCCTCCGACCGACGTCGGAGATTGGGTATCCTACCTCGCGCGGGATTCGCTCACCGACAGGCGTCGCGTCGTCAAGCGTGTGGAAAGCAGCGAACTTCCCAAGGAAGGCCAAACCGCCGAAGAGTTCGTGCTCCGTCCGAACAACGAGGACATGCTCACGGTCGTGGAGCGCTCTGCGTCGTCGGGCAGAGAGGAAGGCTCGACTGGAGCGGTGACCACTGGACGGGCTCATCGTCCTTCCGAAAACAGCCGGCTCCTCGCCCCGCTCATTGTTGGGCTTGCCCTGGTAGTGGGCGTCATCGCCACGCTGATCATTCGGAACGAACCGGAGCTCGAGGCTGTCCGGCCGAGTCCTGCTTCTGTACCGAGCCCTCGCCTTACGACCGGTTCCGAGAGCTCGTCCTCCGCTACCGAGACGCCGGAAGCAGATGACGCTAGCCAAGCGGAACGAGAACGAGAAGCCGCAGCTCCGAGAAAGGACCCCACGAGTTCGGCCTCGGACGACGACGTGAACGTCGCCGAGGCGGAAGACGCTCGGGAGACGGAACCCGCGGTCCCCATCTCCAAGTCCCGCAGAGTCGCCGAGCCAGCCCCGTGTCCCAAGTTCATCGTCGACTCAGAGGGGATCCGGCGTATCAACCGGAAGTGCTGGAAATGAGCATCCGCCTCATCGGTTCCTTGCTCCTCGTCCTGGTCGTCCTCCTCACTCCCCGCTACGGAAAAGCCCAAGAGGATGCTGCCATCGAAGCCTGCTTCTCAGCGTACGAAGAGACGCAAGTGCGGCTCAAAGCGCACGAATACGAGAAGGCACGGGAGCTCGCCCGCTCCTGCTCCTCGGGATGCCCACGGGAGATCTCGGAACAGTGCCAAACTTGGTCGTGGGAGGCCGAGCGCGATGCGCCCAGCGTGATTCTCGTCGCCCGCTATGAAAGCGGCGAAGACGCGCCCGGTGTATCCGCGGCGATCGATGGCCAATGGCGGGCGCTTCAGAAAGAAGTGCTACTGGACCCCGGTACGCACGAAATCACCTTCACCAAAGAAGACGGTTGGAGCTACTCGGTCTCGGTAAAGATCCATCCCGGCGAAAAGAGACGTACGATTCGCGCGTCCGTCCCGAAACCAAGGGATGACGCTCCGCCTCCTCCCGAGGTGGAACTGCCGACACCCAAGCGCCACTTACCCTGGGCGGTTACCTCGTTCTCGGTCGGGGCGGTGGGCTTTGGAGTCGCTGGAGTGTTCACGGGATTGGCGCTCACTCAGAAGCGCGACCTCGACCAGTGCGCCCCTGCATGCGACGAGCGTGACGTCGCAAGGGCGCACGACCTTCTCACCGTTGCGGACGTGGGTTTGGTCGTAGGCGCCGTAGGGCTGGCGACAGGGATCGGGATCCTCATCTGGGGAAAGCCCGACAAGAAGAACGCGAGCCTGTCACTCACAGGAGCGCCAAAGGCCCTGTCCGCTGGCGTTCGTGGCAGCTTCTGAGCCGTCGCTTGCGAGGGAGCTTTACCTGAAACACGGCTGTGAGATTCTTACCCACCGCCATGAGCGAATTCGACCCCAACGAAAAGAACGCCTTCATTCCCAAACGGCTTGGAGATGCTCTCTTCGATTCTCCAGTAAAACTCAGCCGAGTCGTGGGTGACTATCAGTCCAATTACGTTCAAGACGACGAGCGAGTCCTTTACCAGATCGAACTCTCAGCAGAGCGGCCGGTCATCCATTCGGACACCAGCCCACAACTCGAAAAGGCGGGCCCGCGAGAGAAGCTTTTCTTCGATCCGATGCAAGTCCATGCGGGCATCGTCACTTGCGGAGGTCTCTGCCCAGGACTCAACGACGTCATCCGTTCGATCGTGATGACGCTTTGGGAGCACTATGGGGTTCGACGCGTCAGCGGGTTTCGATACGGCTACCGAGGCATGGTTGCCGACTCTCCCCACACGCTCATGCCTCTTGGTCCCCGAGAGGTCGCCAGCATTCATCGGCATGGCGGAACCATACTCGGTAGCGCGCGCGGGGCAGGAAATCGAACGGGCGAAATCGTCGATACGCTCGTGCGCCACAAGGTAAACGTCCTATTTACGATTGGTGGGGACGGCACCCAGCGTGGGGCCCTGAAGCTCACCGAAGAGATAGAGCAACGAAAACTCCCCATCGCGGTTGTCGGAATCCCCAAGACCATCGACAACGATCTCAGCTTCGTCGAACGTTCCTTCGGTTTCGAAACCGCCGTCGCCGAGGCGGTTCGGGCCGTCTATGGCGCTCATACGGAGGCGCAAGATGCCCTCCGTGGGGTGGGAATCGTCAAGCTCATGGGGCGCGAGAGCGGGTTCATTGCGGCCCACGCCGCCTTGGCGAGCAATGTCGCGGATATCGTCCTGCTTCCGGAAATCCCCTTCGACATCGAGGGGCCACGCGGGCTCCTTCAGCATCTAGGCAAGCTTCTCACTCGCCAGGGCTACGCGACCATCGTCGTAGCCGAGGGCGCTGGCCAGAAGTACGTCAGTGCCGCAGGCACTGACGCTGGCGGGAACAAGAAGCTTGGCGACATCGGGGTGTATCTCAAGGAGCGAATCGCCCAGCACTTCGAGGACCCGGACCACGGCGGCGAAGTCGGCATCAAGTACATCGACCCGAGCTATACAATCCGTAGCCATGCCGCAAACCCGGCTGACTCAATCTACTGCGCTCGGCTTGGATCGAACGCTGTGCACGCCGCAATGAGCGGACGCACGGCCTGCATCGTCGGCATGGTCAACCACCGTCTCGTTCATGTACCGATTGATGCGGCATCAGGTAAGCGCAACTGTGTCGATCCGGACGGGCCGCTGTGGCGGGACGTTGTCTTCAATACGCGCCAACCGCCCATCATGAGCGCCCAGCGCGACACCGAGGCGTAAATCACTCCTCGGCTTTGTCGCCGCGCTTGCTTCCTGCCGCGACGCGCGAACCCGGGCGGAAGGTCGGTTTCGATAGCAGACCGGCCACTTGCCAGGCATAAGACCCGTCGCTCTGCTTGGCTCTCCTCACCATCGGATCCATGTCGAACAGAGCGGGTATCTTGGAGTCTGGCGATCCGAAGATACCTCGCGTCAAATCGCTCTTGTTGGTGTAGGCTTCTTTGAATCGGAAGGATGCGTTGACGCTCACCGAGCTCTTGTCGAACGGCTCGCGCAGGCGAAGTTGTCCGGACGCATCGAGTTCGAAGTCTTTGCCGTTGGCAGAGAACTGAGAAATCTCGAGGCGACCGTCCGACGCCTCTGCCTTGAATACGAGCGTTCCCGCGTCGAGCTTCGGCAGTGCGATCGTATTGCGAATTTTGGCTTTTCCGTCCCCCGCCGTAAGATTCTGGATTTGCAGGGAAAAGTTACCTTCCGCCTTCTTCATCTGCCCCTCCGGCAGAAACAAATCGACCTTGCCACTCAAGCTCCCGCCCATCGGGAGTCCAATGCCTGCGCTCAGCATGGACAGGCCCGAGATGTCGACATCGGTGCCTTCGACCGAAATCTTGGCTTCCTCCGCGTCTTGCTCGAACGAGCCTTCGATTTCGCCCCCGCCGACCACAGCCTCGAAGTCGGCAGAAATGCCGCCGAACAAGTACGCGAGAGCTGAAACGCTCACCGCGGCGCTCTCGACGAAGAGTGTATTCGGCGTCGGGGGCTCTTCGGCATCGCTGTCTCCGGGAGGGAGTAGCTCTACCAGGCGGAGGTCCTCGACTTCGATCCCGAAGATTCCGTTTCCGGACATTTCTTCGATCTCTAGGTGCTTGTCGGTCTGAGTCCCGTTGAACTCGGCGAGAATCCGGTCTCGCAAGGTGTCATACGGGAAGGTCCACCGCACGAACAGGATGAGGCCGACGACGTAGATCACCGGAACCGCAGCGATCTTGAGGATCTTTTTCTGCTTCGTAGTGAGGGGCTTCAGTTTCATTCCTCTTCCTCCTCGTCTTCTGCCGCGTCGCCGTCGTCATTCGCCTCGCTGGATGCCTGAGCGTCCTTCTTGGACTTCTTTCCGGGCTTCTTGTCGCCCTCCTGATCGAAGGCTGAGATTTCCATCTCGGCGTCGAACTCATCGGCCTTCGTACCACGCTTGCGAATGTTCAGCTTTGAGATGCTCACGGCGTATCCAGAGCTCTCGATCTTGTCCATGAAGTTGGAAAGCTGGAGCATTCCAACCTTACGCAGACGAATCTTCGTGACCCGCTCCTTGAATGTTTTTCCATGGGGAACAGTGCTCCGGTCCTGTGTTTCCGGGATCTCGACCCCCACCTGGTCTGCGATCTGGGCCAAAAAACCAGCGAGCGCTGGCGCGGGGCGCATGTAACGACGCTCCACGCGCTGAATGTCGGCCTGGCGCCGATTGAGCGTAGCGCGCTCGTCCTCGATCTGCCGAATGATGTCTCGAATTCGCTCGTTGTCGTCCTCTTGTGCTCCGACCGACATAGCCAAAGCCAGCGGCAGGAGAAAGACGACCATCGTCGAAAGCACCCCGAGGAAAATCATCAGGAGTTTACGCTCCCGTTCCTCGAGTTGTTCGAATCGTTCTCGCAGGCTCATTCGTCCGTCTCCTTGGCCTTCTTGTCCGCGCCTTCGTCCTCGGGACAGTAAACCTCGGCCTCCAAGTTGTAACGCTCGCGCTCGGTGTTCACGACCTGGGTGATCTTCGTCACATTTGGCTCGTGGATGCACCGATGCTCGCCGAACTGTTTTGCGACCGCCTGGGCATCACTCGCGGACGCTACGAGTCCGCGCATCTTCACCTTGCCCTTGGCCACGTCGAACTCCTCGATGTCGTGAGTGATCTCCGTGGAGAGGGTCTCCGCCAAAGCCACCGCGACGCCGAACCCGTCGAGGTACGGCATGGGGTCCTCTGGTTTGGACTTTCTAGCCTTTTCTAGCTCGATTTCTGCCTCATCCGGGTCCCCGGTCTCGACCCCAAAAGTGGAACGAGTGACCTCCTGAAGGCTGGTGACGAGAGCCTCGTTCTCTGCGGCAAGCGCTCGACTCTCGGCCCATATCGAGAAGAAAAAGGACAGCATCACGGCGGCCATGAGTCCCGCCAAGAGGGGGGCGCGCTCCTTGACGTGCTCGTACCCACGTTCATAGACGAGCTCCCCCTGGCGAAGGTCGAGCCCCTTACCTCGAACGCCGTGCATAGCGACCGCCAGAGCACGCCCGAAGTACGGCAGCCTGGCTTGCATGTCCTCGGCCAGCCCATCGAGCTCCAAACGATCTAAAACCTCTACCGTCAGACCGAGCTGACCCGACAGGTACTCCGGCAACCCTTGCATCGCCGCGCCCTCGCCGAGAACGTAGACCCGCGAAACCGTCGTATTCGACGCCGTTGCGTAGGCCGCGAAGGTCTGTCGGAGTCGAGCCACGCACGCGGGCGCTGTTTCGGGGAAGCCCTCGACTCCGAGGGATAAAGCACGCGCTTGGCGGAGATGACCTGCTTGCACGATGCAAATGTCCGCCCGCGAAAACCCGAGATCGACCAGGGCGATGGGCTCTTCTCCACGCAGCGCCGGGTTGAGGTGAGTGAGCTGCTCCAGTTCCAGCGTGGACACACCGACTCGCTCGGGCTGTTTGTCGCTCGCCGTGCGCACGATATCGATGGCCTCTTGAACGTCCTCGATGCGGGCAGCTGCCGTCAGGATGGACATCACCTTGGCTGAGCCCTCCCCCGAGCTCTCGCCGAGGATAGCGTGATCAATCAGCAGTTCATCGATGTCGAGAGGCAGCTCTGCCTCGAGTTCGAAGGGAAGAAGCTCAGCCAAGCGCTTCTTCGCACTCTCTGGCAACTCGACCAGATGCATGAAGCAACTGGCCCCGTCCAGAGTCGTGACGATCGAGTCGATCCCCCCGGGCGGCATCTGACCAAGACACGCACGAAGCGCATCAGAAGGGCCCTCGTGTCCAGCCAGCATCTCCTCGTACAAGCCTTCCAGCTCGATCTTTCGATAGCCAACCTGAAGCGCCGCAATGCGCACGTGATTGTTCCGGAAATCAATCCCGATTGTCCTACTCATCGCGCCATCTCTCGTTGTTCTTCTGGATCATTTGGTATTTGTCGGCTCGCGCTCAGTCGACCCGATAGTAGAGAATCGAGCCACCCGGGCTCGGGAGCAGGGCACGTGCAGTACCCCCTTCTTCGAATTCATCCGGAAGCTTGCCCAGCCCACCCTCGCTCTTCTTGCCGACGCGTAAATTGTCCGCTTCCATGCGTTGGATCTGATTCAACTTGGCCTGAATCGCGGCGGTACCTGGTGGTGGGGCACCGCGCATGTCGATGACCGCGTGAATGCGGGTCCTCGTCTGCCTCTTGCCAGACTTCACGTAGCCCGTCGAATAGATCGAAAACACCTGACTCTCGGTGGTGATCGCCTCCTCCATGAGCTTGGGGACCGGGATCTCGACGGGTTCGATCGCTACGCTCTTGAGGATTTCGCCAAACATTCCCTTTCCTTGCACGGCGGCAATGAAGTCGGATGGCTTCTGGAAGATGGGGATTCCTGCCATCGCACCAGCAAACATCTGAGAGGTCATGATGTACTTCTGCTGCATCACCGGGTCCACGCAGAGCGGAGTCTCGGGCTTCGCCATGTGGCAAACCAGAGCCAGAAGAGTGCGCGCATTCGCCGAGTTCACGTTCACCTTACCGGCGCCCCACACCGTGACGACGCGCGACTTCTCATCGTCGAGATCAGGAAAGAAGAAGCGCCGATAGAACTCGTCGCTCACACCTTGTACCAGGTGAAGTTCCTCCAGGCTGTCGAAGGCCGCATTCTTCCTGCGGTAGGGCTTGTCCAGAAGCTGATAGTAGCTGTCCTCCGGCGCCGCGGTGGTAGCATTTTCTCCAGGATCGCAGCCATCTCGGTCCGTGTTCGGATCAACCCAGTCGATGAGAGCCGAACAGACCGTAATCCGGTCCATTGGAGTTCCCTTCTCGTCCTGGGCCTCTTCGAAGTATTCGTTGTGTTGCACACCACCAATCATGGAGATGAGCTGCTCGGCCATGCGCTTCTGCGAAAAGGCATCCGCTCGCGCCGCAGTGTTGAGATTGATTTTCGAATCCTCGTCCACGACGACGAGCTCGAATCCGGCGCCCTCCATGCCGAGGTTGCGGCCATCCGCGACTCGCATGCCGCTGACGCCTTCGAACGAGCCGGTGTTCTCTTTGTCGTTGAACGCGCCCAGGATGACGTCTGTGTACTCCCAAACTGGGATCTGGGAGTTACCCGTCAGCACGGCAAGGTTCGTACGAATCGTCGGCTCGGCAGCGATCAAGAGCCTCGTCAGATTCACCCCGCTCCTGGCGGCGTACTCCGCGCGCACCTGATCTCGGGCCGCAATCGAGCTCCCGAGTTCAGCCGACGAAGCATCCTGAAACTCCGTCAGCATGACGGTGAGAAGTGCGAGCGCGCCGAGCACCATCAGGAGCGCCACCCCTCTTTCGCCACGCCGCTTCCGACGAGCCCGCTGCGCGAGAAGGCGTCGAACGTGCGGACTCAATTCCGCATTCTGACCGTCGAAATGCTTCATTTCAATGCGAAGTTGAGGGTGTCCTGAATGGGAAGGGGGACTTTGGTGACTAGACGCACCTTGCCACGGCTCCCCCCATCGCGATTCCGAGAGGCGCCGTTCAATACGAGCGTGATCTTCACCTGAAGGGGTAGCCGCCCCTTTTCGCCAACGACCGAGGTGCTGTCCCACTCGTCTCGCCACCGACCGGTCAGCGGATCGAGATATTCGAGCTCGAAGAGATCCACGTCCGTCGCCAGGACTTCGATCTTGCCGCCCTGGCCCGGTTCCTCGTCAGGAAAAGCGACGCGACGGACCAGGTCCGTCGTATCGGTGTCCGGGTTCTCCACGCCGAAGTAAGCGACCTCCATCTGGTCGGATTCGCGGGAGTTGGTAAGCAAACGTCGGTTGGCGAAGGAGTTGAAGTCCAAGCGCGAAGCGGGAGTCCCCGGGTCACCAACGAACGCCGTGTCTACGACGCGGAGGGATTCGTCGATGGGAGCGTGCGCCGACAGATAGGTGCTCTGTAGCTCGCGACTCATGCGAGACATGGCAAGGCGGCCTTCACGATAGCGATTGGCAACGCGCTCCACCCCCGCGCGACTTCGGCGCATGCCGTCAACCGCCCCGAACACCAAGATCCCGACGAACGCCAGGATGCTCATGGCGACGAGAAGCTCTATCAGCGTCATGCCACGCGAAGACCGCTTGACGCTTGGGCCCACGCAACGATGCTCGGTGCTCGGCTTCACTCGTCGTCCTCCTCACCGGCTTCTTCTCCGTCCCCGGATGCCGTATTCAGCCCGCTGAGGGCGCCCCCTCCAAGCTGCTCAGCCAGCTCTTCGAGCCCCTCGTCGGCATTCGGGTTCAAACCACCTTCGAGAGGGTTCGTCACATACTGAATTGCCTCGAAGCGGCGTTCCTTTTCGCCCTCCTGCCAAACGACAGCTACTTTCACCTTCCGAATGCTCGCTTCGAGCATCGGCTTGAGCGTGGGATAAACGAGGCTGAGCGCCATCCCCACCATGCCCCCCCCCTCGGCACTTTCCCCGAGCGTCCCAGCCAGATCTCCCATCCCCTCGACTTCGCTGAGCGCACCACTGTGCATCGGTGAAAGAGCCTGCGCCTCGCCAAGCCCGGCGACCAAAGGTGAAAGACCCGAACTCGAACTCGTATCGTCCGAGTCGTCGAAGATCCCTTCGCCCTCTTCAGTGTCGCCGAACGCGCTGGGCTCGGGGAGCTGGACCGTCTGAATGGTCCATTCACACGAGAACTCGCCCTCCGCGCCTTCGCAGCAATCCCCAGAGTCGTTCTGTTCGATCAAGGGGAACCCGTACTCGAGCAAGTGTTGCTCCACTTCGCTCATTTTGCAGCGCATCAAGCTCGCCGCCTGAGTCTCGTCCTGAACGCGTTTGGCGGACGCGAAGAGACCCGCCTGAGAACTGAGGATCATCGTAAGTCCCATGGCGAGAATGGCCATGGCCACCATGACCTCGAGGAGGGTGAAGCCACGACGCGAACTCATTCTTCCACCTCCGAGTACTCTTCCCCATCGAGCACCTCCTCCGGAAGCTCCACGAACCCGCGCTGGATCTCGGCTCTGCCGGTAAGCGGACTTACCACCACCGTCAGGCCGTCGTCCTCGTCGGCGCCGGCACGCGCAATCTGAATGACCGCCCGCTCGGTCTGCCCGCCCGGCCAGAAATGCAAAAATGCCTCACCGTCCTCCACCGGATCTTCATCGTGCTCGGTCTGGACTCGCACGAAACGAATTCCACCGCCCAAGTCACGGCCAGGCTGATCGCCGTCCTGGCCGAGTTCGGTGATTGGGGAAAACTCCGGTCCTCCGGGCGTTGCACCGCTGAGAATCGAATCGGCCATCGCCTCGACCTCGGCCAAGAGCACCTCCCCCGCGTCCTGTTCGGAAGCCTCCTCTCGCGCCTCCTCTTCCTGCTCGTCGGTCATGCGAAGGACACTGCGAGACGACGATTCCTCGAGAATCAAGCGGTCCGCTTCGAGATCCATACGTAGACGAACTGGCTTGCCTGTCGTGTTCGCGTGGGCGAGGCCCTTGCGCACGGCCGAGACGATCAGGGTAGCTGCGGCGCGACGATTCGCCCCAATGAGAGCCCCTGAACCGAGGACGAGTGTCCCCATCAAGAGCCCCATCAAAGCGACGACGATGATGATCTCGATCAACGTCATGCCTCGGCGGCGGCGCAATGTCGAAGCCGAACGTACCTCCCCCCGCGGAGACGAGGCCGGTCTCCGAATCGCCCTTTTCGGGCATGGGGAAGGATACAGCGAGAACACCCGAATGCTCACTCCTCTTCGTCTGCGGAGGCTCCCTTGGGAATGATGATGTCGTCTTTGCTACCCTTCTTCTTGTCGGGTCCCTTGGATGCGACGACCACCTCGTCATCAGCGCACGAGATTTCGTATTCCTCGCCCCAGGGATCGACCGTCGTCTGGCCAGCGTCGAGCTGCTTGTCCTGGACCAGCTGGCTCACGTTCGGGCACTCGCTGTACTCGTTTTCCGCGAGCTGCCACTGACTCACGGCGTTGCGGATCGTCCGTGCACCAGTCTCGGCAGCCTTGATCTGCGCTTCCTTCATCTTGGGGATGGCGACCACGGCCACTCCCGCGGCAACCATCGCAATAATGGAGACGACGATCATGATTTCGATGAGCGTCATGCCTCGTGATGCGGCTCGACGGAGATTGTTCACGGCTTTCAGCTTGTATGTCTCGTATTTCATGTGTTCTCTTTCGCTTGTACGCCGATTCATCGGCAATCAATTCTCGATGCGATCGAGCCCTCCGGCCTTGCCGTCGGGTCCGTCACTCATCAAAACGAAGTCCACCCCGTCGCGGATGCTGGGACAGACCAACCGCAGGGGCTGTCCCCACGCGTCGCTGGGCAGCTCGGGCAGGTCGAGGTACTCGAGCACCTCCGAAAGATTCGTGGGGCACGCGCCCTCGTGTTCGAGCAGATACCGCTCCACCGCCGGACGAACGCGATTGATTGCGACTAGGCTCTGTCGCTCCCCAGCGGCAAGTCGCTCTCTCGATGCGATGAAACTGACGAGCGAAGCGAACAACCCGAGAACCAACACGGGCCAGAAGCGCCCCATCGCCAAGAAACGGCGCAAGCCTCCTCGCCCCTCCCAGGGGAAGAAAATGCGGCGTTCTTGGCGCGAGCGTGGAGTGTTCATGGTTCGTCGTATTCCTGATTCAGTTTCGAGAAAGTGCAGGACCTTTCACTATTGCACGATATTGTTCATCTGCATGAGCGGCATCATGATCGAGACCACGATGAATCCAACGGCGCCACCCATGATGACGATCATGATGGGCTCCAGAAGGCTGGTGACCGTCGCCAGCTTGGTTTCAACCTCGGCCTCATAGGCTCGACTCACGTTTTCCAGCATCTCCTCGAGCTGCCCGGATCTCTCGCCGACGGCGATCATGTGAGTCAGCATGGGCGGAAACGCTCCGCTACGCTTGAGGGGATCTGCAATACTTTCGCCCTCGCGAATGGATCCAATCGCCTCGGTGATGACGTTCTCGAGCTTGATATTTTCGAGGACGTTCCGACCAATTTCCATCGCAGGCAGTAGCTGAACGCCGCTCCCCAAGAGAGTCGCCAAAGTGCGCGTGAATCGCGCGAGGGCGGCCAAGAGGTTGAGACGTCCAAAGAGCGGCATCGTCAGCTGAAAGGAGTCCCACTTCAGGTGTCCTTCTTTCGTTCGCTTCCAGCGCACGAAAAGCCACGCAATCAGCGCACCAAGTGCTGAAAGCAGCCACCAAAAGTCCGTAATCAACCCCGATGAGAAGATCAGGAGCTGCGTGTACCAGGGCAATGATTGGCCCAGGTTGTCGAAAATGCTCGTGAGCTGCGGAACGACGGCGACCATCAAGAACACGACCAGGCCGGTCGCGAAGAAGCCCATTGCAACCGGATACGCCAAAGCCGCTGTGAGTTTGCCGCGCAGGCGCGACTGGTTCTCCATGAAGTCGGCAAGGCGTTCGAGGACTACTTCGAGCATACCCGAGGCTTCACCTGCCGCGACCATGTTGACGTAGAGCGGCGGAAACACTTTGGGATGCGCTCCGAGCGACTTGGAGAAACTGGTACCTTCCTTCAGATTCTCTCGCACCGAAGAGAGCACGCGCACGAGCTCTGGTTGCTCGACCTGCTCGACGAGCGCCGTGATGCTGTCGACGAGAGGAATGCCCGCCCTCACGAGGGTGGCGAGTTGCCTCGTCATCACGGCGACGTCGCCCGCGCTCACGCGGCGCAGGAACGCGAGAAAATCGACCTCTCCGCGCTTTTTCGCCTTCTTTTCGGAACCCTCCTGCGCGGAGGCAAGGAGGACTCCCTCTTTGCGGAGGGCCGCACGGAGCGCGCGCGGGTTTTCGGCGTCGCGGTAGCCCTTGACGGCTTTTCCGCTCGCGGCATCAACCCCAGTGTACTCGAATACGGCCATGTCTCACCGACCTC
The DNA here is from genome assembly GCA_965652275.1 of uncultured Polyangiaceae bacterium. GTDB lineage: Bacteria > Myxococcota_A > Polyangia > Polyangiales > Polyangiaceae > NIC37A-2. Next base: position 196,815 of record CBFGUR010000002.1, read on the forward strand.
ACTCGTCGAAAATGATGTCTTCTTGAGTGGCAGCCACCACTTCGCCAACAGTCGTGAGCCCAGCGAGAACCTTGCGCGCTCCGTCTTCGCGCATGGTGTCCATGCCGGACTCCTGGGCGGCACGCTTGATTGCTTGGGCGTCCGCATTGCCCAGAATCAAGCCGCCGACAATCTCGTCGACGACCATGAGTTCGTAGATACCTCGCCGACCGGTAAACCCCTTGTGCTCGCACTTCTCGCAGCCGGTCGCTTTGTAGAAGGTGGGCATTTCCGGAGTACGCCAGCCGACTGGCTTGTAGTCGACGCCCTTGATCTGATAGCGGCTCGACAGCTTCCGGTTGTCCCGCCAGGCCGTTCTCTTCGGATCGAGGCCGAGCTGCTCGAGCTCGTAGTCGCTCGCCTCGTAGGGCTCCTTGCAGTGTTGGCAAAGAATTCGAACGAGGCGCTGGGCAAGGATGCCCGCGACCGTCGACCGAACCAAAAACGGCTCGATGTCCATCTCCACGAGACGTGTAACGGCACCAGCAGAGTCGTTCGTATGCAGGGTCGAAAGCACCAAGTGACCCGTCATGGATGCGTGCATCGCGATCTCGGCCGTTTCCTTGTCGCGAATCTCACCCACCATGATGACGTCGGGGTCCTGGCGCAAGAAGGCGCGCAGCGAGCTCGCGAAGGTGAGGTCGATCTTGGGATTGATGGGGACCTGATGGATACCGCCCAGCTCGTACTCGACGGGATCTTCGGCGGTGAGGATGTTCTTGTTCGGTTGGTTGATGCGGTTCAAGCAACCGTAGAGAGTCGTCGTCTTACCGCTACCGGTCGGGCCAGTGACGAGTACGATACCATTCGGTCGTCGAATCAGGCTCTCCATCAAGGCGTGGTCGCGCGGGCCGAACCCCAGATCGGAAAGATCGAGCAAGACGTTCGTCTTCTGAAGGAGGCGCATCACGATGCGTTCGTGGTCACGGCTCGTTGGAACGGTGGAGACGCGCACGTCGATGGGACGTCCGGCAATCTTGAGAGAAATGCGTCCGTCCTGAGGAAGCCGTTTCTCGGCAATGTTCAGACCCGCCATGATCTTCACGCGGGCGATCACTGAGCTCATGAACTGCCGACTGGCGCTCCGAGCGACATAGAGTTCCCCGTCCACGCGATATCGAACGATCACTTCTCGTTCTTCGGGCTCGATGTGAATGTCGCTGGCTCGCTCCTTGACGGCCTGTGAAAACAGGTTGTTGACCCATCTGATGATGGGCGCGTCGTCGTCGGAGTCGAGTAGATCGGCCTGCTGATCGTCGTCGAGTTCGCTCTCGGACTTGAGCTCCCCCATCGTGTCTTGACGTTCGTAGACTCTATTGATGGCGTCTACGACTACGGTGGGGCTGCTGACACTCACGTTCAGCGGACGTCCGAGCAAAGCGCGCACGTCGTCGATTGCCTCAACGCGAAGCGGATCGGCACAAACCATGTTCACGGCCGATTCGGTCTCCCCGACGAGAAGCACCTTCTGGGCCTTGGCGTACGAGATCGGGAGCCTCACGGCGACGTCAATCGGCACCTTTTCCGCATCGATCTTCGGCACGAACGGCAGCCCACATTCGTCCGCCAGCGCACGCGCGACCGATTCTTCGGTCACGAGCTTTTGGGCCAAGGCAAGCTCGATGAGCGAGGCGCTCTTCTCTTCCATCTCGAGGAAGAGTCCTTCGAGCTGGCTGGAGTCGAGCACTCCCTGTCGCTCGAGAATGGAACCGAGGGCGCGCTGACCTTCCATCGTTACTCCTGTGGCTCCGTCGGTTCGAGGCTGCGGAGCGGTGGGGCCACTCGCAGAGGACTCTCCACGCTTGCCGTGCGCTCTGGTACGAGCACCTCCTGAAGCTCTCCTCTCTTCTTTCTGGTCGGCGTCCTACGCGCCGGCTTGGGCGGGGGGGCTGGAGCCGCTGGTGGGGGATTCGCCGCAGGGTTCTTCGGCGCGCGTCCAGGGCGCCCGGCCCCACCAGGTCGCTTGATTCCCGAGGGAAGATCGATGGGGTCGCTCGGCGCGTGCTCATGAAGCTCTCGCGGCTTCAGCTCTTCTTCGAGGCGCGCTTGTTCGTCCATTGCGAAGAAAGCCTGCCTGATGTCCTCGACGAGCCCGTTGGACCTCGTGTAGTCCATGGGGGGCTCCCAGCGATCCGTCGCGAACACGAAGTAGCGGTCGATGAATTCCTGTCGCTCCTGCATCTTCCTTTCGAAGATGCGCCTGAGATCGGCCTGCTCACGGATGACGTGAGGAGTGAGGATGAGGAGCAGGTTGCTCTTGCGTTTCGTCGTGTTCGTCTTGCTGAAGAGGACACCCAAGATTGGGATGTCACCCAAGATGGGAACCTTTTGCTTTTGAGTGACGAACTCGTCGCGCATCAAGCCGCCGATCACGACGGTCTGCTGATCCTTGACGACCACGGTGGTATTCGCGGTTCGGCGGGTAATGGAAATCGCTCCGAGAGCGCCTCCATTCGAAGCCCCCGGCGCGCTGCTTTCCTGCTCGATTTCGAGGCGCACCTGATCCGATTCGTTGATATGCGGCGTCACCTTGATCTTGTTACCGACGTCTTCGCGCGGTGCGCTAAATCCCGCAGAAAGGGCGCCCAGAGCTCCTAGACCTGCGGCAGCGTTGTTACCGCCTCCAGCACCTGCTGCAGTGGCGAGTCCAGCGAGGCCGCCAAGTCCACCGCCGACGTTGGTTTGAAGTGGGATGTTCTCTCCCACCTGAATCTCGGCCGCTACGTTGTCTGTCGCGATGATGTGCGGAGTTGCCAGAACGTTGCCCCGCCCCGAGCTCGCGAGCGCATTCATCACCACGCCGAAGGCCGGGATACTGAGGCCCGGCACCAACGTATTGTTCGTCCCGGGCAGCTCGGGTCCGCGGATACCCGCGGCAAAGCCAGTCAACGAACTCTCGTCGACTGGGAAGAGGATGGATTGGCCGGCATCGAAGCCCCCGAGGATGGTCGAGTCGGAGGGACCGCCGAGGTCCTGCACTCTTCCACCATGCCAGGAGAACCCGAGGTCGTTCGAATCCGACACGCTCACGTCCATGATGACAGCCTCGATGAAAACCTGACGTCGAGGTTGATCGAGCTTGTCGACCACCAGACGAAGCTGGGCAAAGTCTCGAGGCGACGAGGATACGAGAAGTGAGTTCGTTGCAGGATCGGGCGTGACGATGACCTCACCTGCGAACATGTCTGCGGCGTCTCCGCCCTGTTGATTTTGGTTCCGCCCACGCCGACCGCCCGTCGTGCCCGACAACATTTGTTGCAGCGTCTTGGCGAGTTCGTCCGCTACGGCGTGTTGAAGCGGCAGCACGTGAACCGATCCCGATTCACCGGGTCTCGTGTCCAGTCGCTTCATGACCTGGAGCAGCTTCGAGTAGGAGTCTTCCGTGCCGACGACGATCAGCGAGTTCGTTTGTTCGTCTGCGATGACTTTCGCCAGACCTCCTCCCCCACCTTCGCCGACCTCGAACAGATCGTTGATGCGCTCGGCCATCTCCTGAGCATCGCCGTGATTGACGGGCTCGATCCACATCTGCTCACCGGCGCCACCAACGTCGACCTCCTCCAAAATGCGCACCATGCGGCGGATTTGTGCGCCGGTATCCGTCAGAATGAGAAGGTTTCCGCCAGGGTAGGTCGAAATGTCGCCCTCCTTGCTCTTGAACTTCATGAGAAGCGCAGAGGCTTCATCGGGGCTCACGTACCGCGTGCGATAGATCCGAGTAACGTAACCGTCCGTGTTCGGAATCGGCTCGCCTCGCGAGTAGATGGTGGTCCCGTTGCCAGCAACTCCGGCGCTGTCCACGATCTTGAGAAAGCGGCCGTGCGGCACAACGGTCATGCCATTCACCTGCAAGATCGAAAGGAAGGCCTGGTATGCCTCGTCGAGGGTGACCGGCTCGGGAGATACGACCGTTGCTTGGATCTTGCGCACCTTCGCGCCATAGATGAACCGTTTCCCCGTCATCCCGCTGATGTGGTTCACGAGCTCAGCAAGGTCGGCATCCTGAAGGTTGAACTTCACGCGATGCCCGCCGGGTTTGGGCATGTACGGCACGTCGGTCGCCTGGGCGATCTTGTCCATCGTGCTCGGGGGATCGGGGGCGGCGCCGGGAGGATCTGGATCGGCCTGCGCTGCGACATCGTGGGACGGGGCGCCTGCTCGTGGGACCTTGGCCTTGGCCCCACGACGCCGTGCCTGAGCAGAAGCGTCCACGGTGGAGAAGAGGACCGCAGTCGAAAGGAGCGCCCAAACCAGGGCTCGGTGTGGCTGAAGCGAACGCCGTAGCCGGGGGCGAGAGTGGAGTGTGTTCGTATTCCGTTTCATTTGATTTTGAAATCGATCGTCGTGGGCTGGCCGCGCCGGTTGAGCTTGATCTTCAGGTTTTCGGCGGTGCGCAGACGGGCGTAGGCCTCGAGTGCCTTCTCGGGGCTGCCCATGTCGTAGCCGTTGATTTGTTCCAGTCGGTCGCCATTCTTCAGACCCAGAGTCCCTAGGAGCGTGTCTGGTCGCACGCCGAACAGACGCACACCAATCGTCTTGCCATCCTTCTGTTCGGGCACGATCCGAGCCGAGCGCATGAGTTGAGCCTGATCTTCGAGGATCTTCTCCACTGCGCTTCGATCGATCTCGAACTCCGTCTCGCTGATCTGTTTGATCTTCGACTTGATCTCGGGATCGATTTCTCGACTACTTCCCTTGGCGGACTTTTCTTCCTCTGGCTCTTCCTCGCCCTTTTCATTGGGCTTGGCGGCTGGAGCCGCGGTTCTCGTCTTTTCGCTTTCGCTGAAGAGCGGCGACTGACACAAGGTGTCACCTTCCAGCCAAATCGTGGGTTGGGCCGTCGCCGGGTTGTAGCCGATATAGGCGACCTTCATGCTGCCGACGGGGTCACCGACACGGCGCAAGCGCGGCCCAGAATCACCCTGTCCCTGAACGGCAGCAAACGACCAAAGCGGGTCCTCTGATTCAGTAACGATGAAGACCGTGACTCCGGCGCAATCCGGTACCGTCAGAGGATCATCGAAGGTAAGCTCCTGCTTTTCTTCCATCTCATCGACGGGCGGGGCGCAGTTCAGACATCCTGTTTCGGAGTCGAATGGGTTGCGCGCTAGAAGTGGCTCCACGCGCGGTCGGTCCGCTGCCTTGGCCCGAGCCTTGGGCATCGGGGTGAACGTTGGACCACTGCCTGGGGCTAGTTGCGCCGCGACGAGGTGACTGATGCCGCTCCCTTGAAAGTAGGCAGCAAGCAGCACCATCAGAATGAGGATGGCGTAGAAGTACTTCTTGAAGAGGAGATCGAGTGACACGATGGCGGGGTTGCCGAAGATGTGGGCCGGAGACGGGCAGCGGGCGGATGACCCACTAATCCGGGCTCCTTAAAGCGAGAGGTGTGCCAACGGTCAATCCCTCAAACGCAGGGAAATCCAAGGGATTTTAGTCCGGATCGAGGGCCGAATTCGCCAAACTGACAAGCCTGTCCGTAGCCAGGGCACGGTCGTGCCAATCTGTCATTGGAAATGGTCGCCGGAGAGCAAATACTCCGGAAATTGAGGTGCCGCCGTCGGAGCCCCGTACGGACGCCGCTCTCTGAAAACAAAGACGCGTGCGGACGACGAGGCATACATTCTCGTATTCATTGAACGCCGTATTAGACGAATGTATACATTTTCGCATACTTGGGACTCGAAGATTCGGATTCAGCCCATTCAGCCGCGCCGGGGCCGGTCAACGCACCTCGTCCAGCTTCCGATATATCGTCCGCGCGCTAATGCCGAGGAGCTGAGCCGCAAGACCTTTGTCGCCCCCTGCATGGCGGAGGGTCTCGACAATCAACCGTTGCTCCACTTCCGCTAGGGGCGTCCCGACACCGAACGTGAGCTTGTCAGGCTCCGGCTTGGGTGCGACCTGAATCGCATCCGGAAGATCGGGGAGCTTGAGCTCGGAGCCACGACAAAGCACGGCTGCTCGCTCCATCGCGTTTTCTAGTTCGCGAACGTTACCCGGCCAGGAGTAGTCCTTGAGGCGCTCGCTGACCTCGTCGCTCACCTCCAAACGCACGCGAGCGTTCTTGGAGCAGTAGAGGCTCAAGAAATGATCGACGAGGAGCGGGATGTCCTCACGCCGATTGCGAAGCGGCGGCGCCGTCAGCGCAATGACATTGAGGCGATAGTAGAGATCTTCTCGGAAACGGCCGGCCTCCACTTCACTGGCAAGATCCCGATTGGTAGCAGCGACCAGGCGAACGTCTGCTCGCACCGTCTTGCCCCCCAGGGGCTCGAATTCACCCTCCTGAAGCACGCGGAGCAACTTCACCTGAACGGCTGGACTCAGTTCACCGATCTCGTCGAGGAAGATCGTCCCCCCTCGGGCCCGATCGAATCGGCCGTCCTTACGCGCCGTCGCGCCGGTAAAAGCTCCCTTCTCATGGCCGAAAAGCTCCGCTTCCAGGATTGTCTCGGGGATGGCTGAGCAGTTCACCGCGACAAAGGGTCCCTGAGCGCGTGAGCTGCGGGAATGAACGTAGCGAGCGATAAGCTCCTTGCCGGTACCGCTTTCGCCGAGGATGAGTACGTTGGCCATCGAAGGCGCGGCCTGGGCAGCGGTCTCGAGGACGGCGCGCAGTGCTGCACTCTGACCGACGATTTCGCGGTGGGTAAGAGCACGGATCTCGGCACGCAGCTGATGGTTTTCTTCCAAGAGCAACCCATGTTCGAGGGCTTTCTTGACGGAACGAACGATCGTCGCGCGCTTCAGTGGTTTCTCGACGAAGTCGTAGGCCCCTTGACGCATCGCGGTCACGGCAGTCTCCACCGTCCCGTACGCCGTCATCAAGACGACCTGTGTACTCGGGGAGATTTCCTTGATCGCCTTGAGTAGATCGACCCCGCTCGGCCCAGGCATCATGAGGTCGGAAAGCACCACGTGCACGTGATGATTGCGCAAGACCTCCATCGCATGTTTCGCACCATCGGCCGTCTTGACGCGCATTCCCTCCTTCTTGAAGATCTTCTCGAGCGACGTGAGGTTGTTCGGCTCATCGTCGACGATCAGAATCGCCGGCGGGGGTCCTCCGCTGGATGAAAGAACTTCGGGCTCTGCGTCCGTCATCCCTTCAATCTGTCAGGCTGTCGGCACAACGTCAAATTGTCTTTTTATTGACAACTTGTCATTCCGTGGTTTTCTTGAGTGATTCCGAGGGCTTATGTTTGAGTTCTCGGGGTTCGATGAAATCCTCGTCTTGGAGAATCAGTCGCTCCACCCGCCTACCGGACTCGATACTGTCGACGATCTCGTCGACGTCGGAGAGCTGCACTCGCCCGTAGAAAAAGTCCCCGGGCGCAACGGCGATGACCGGTCCGACCCAACACGCATCGAGACAACTGCAAGAGCACGGTCGGGCCGAAAGTTCCGCCAGCCCGCGCTCCTTCAGCCGGGCTTTCAACTGTGCATGGAGCTCGACCGAACCGCGCGCAGCGCAAGAACCCTTGGGCGTTCCGTCCGGGCGCCGATTCACACAAACGAAAAGATAGGTCTTCCTTCTTGCCATGGTTCTAATCTCGACCAGACGCCTGTTGGGTGACTTCGGTCACGCTTTGCTCCACGACCGCGAGGAGCTCGCTCAGATCTTCTTCTGGTATGTTGAGTGGAGGGGTAATGTACACCACGTTTCCGAGGGGGCGAACGTAGGCACCACGAGAAAGCGCCCTTTCGTATACTTCCCATCCGCCGCGCTCGAGATACCCTCGTGAGCCCTCGAGATCCAGCGCGCCGCAAACGCCGAGCGAGCGGGACGAGGCGACCCCAGGAAGGTTTGCCATCCTCGCGAAAGCGTCAGCAATCATGGCAGCGCGCAGCTTTGCGCCCGAGATGATTTCTTCGTCGCGGTAGACCGAGAGAACCTCGGTGGCGACGGCGGAACCCAGAGGATTTCCGCAGTATGTGTGCCCGTAGTAGAACGCACGGGAACTGTCGCCCAAGAAGCCCTCGTACACGCGATCCGACGCAACGGTGGCAGCGAAGGGAAGTAGTCCTCCAGAGAGCCCCTTGGCCGAGCAAAGAATGTCCGGGCTCACCTCCGCGTGATCGCACGCCCAGAACTCCGCGGTCCGCCCGTAGCCGGTGAATACCTCATCAACGATGAACAAGACGTCGTATTGATCGGTCAGGCGTCGAGCCTCACGAAGGAAAAAAGGGGCGTACATACGCATCCCGCCGGCACCTTGGATCAGGGGTTCGACTACGAGCGCAGCCGTCCGATCCGACTCCTTTCGCAGGGTCTCCTCCAGCACCTCGAGAGAGCGCGACTCTCCATCCGCAGGAGAAGGAAGGTGTGTACACGGCATTACCAGGTCGGAGAAAGGAGCGCGAAACGCCTCGACCCCTCCCAGCGCAGTCACACCCATCGTCTCCCCGTGGAACGCATCCTGAAGAGAGATGAATCTCGTCTTCTTCTTACCCGCTTCCGATCTTTGTCCGAAGAACTGCACTGCGAGCTTGAGGGCGGCTTCCACCGCCGTCGAGCCGTTGTCGCTGAAAAACACGTGATTCAGACCACTCGGGGCCGCAGCGGCGAGCGCTTCGGCAAACCGAATCGCCGGCTCATGCGTCACGCCCGCAAGGGACGTGTGGCAGAGCCGCTCAGCCTGCTCAGTGAGGGCTGCTACCAATCGCGGGTGGTTGTGACCGAGGAGCGAAGTCCACCACGAAGCATTCCCGTCGATGATCGAACGTCCGTCCACATCGTACAAGCGAGAGCCACTGGCTCGCTCGATGACGAGTGGGTTGCCCGAATCTCGATAGGCTCCCATCGGTGTATAAGGGTGCCAGACGAATTTTTTGTCGCGCTCGACGATACTCTGGCGCTGCTCCGGTTTCATGTTCTCGGCCTCTTACGCGGGGAGCGTTCCGATGTGATGGTTCCTCCGGGTGGGATCGAGCGAAATCGCCTCCGGGTACTCGGATGCTTGGAGCCGGGATAGGACGAAGGTCGCGCCACTTCGTCTTCGTAGGGGAGCTTGATGGTCACGGTGGTACCTTGGTTCAAAGTGCTCGCGATTTCCATCTCGCCGCCGTGGGCTTCGACGATGCGGTCGGCGATGGGAATTCCGAGACCCGTACCACGCGGTTTCGTCGTAAAAAATGGCTTCTTGGCCCCCTCGAGCTCGGCCTCTCGCATCCCACACCCCGTGTCGACGATGTCGACCGCGGCAGCTGGAGTCCCATCGGCAAAACTGCCGCGATGGACCGAAAGCTTGATCGTGCCACCGTCGGGCATGGCTTGGGTGGAGTTTGCCACGAGGTTGTCCAGAGCGAGGCGAAAGAGCCCCGGATCAACGAGGACCGGATCGAGGTTCTCTTCCTCGGTCACGACCTCGATCGTGTAACCGTCGGGAGGCTCTTTGGCGGCGCGATTGCATATGTCGAGGAGGGACGCGGGACCGCGCGAAGCTGCGACGGGTCTTGCGAATCGAAGCAGTTCCGTCACCAAATGATTGAGTCGCTCCGACTCTTCGTTCACGATGGAGAGCAACGTCTCGCGATCCTTGTCACTGATCGTCGGTCTCCGCATCCCCGAGACTGCGTTCATGATGATCGCCAGCGGGTTTCTGACCTCGTGCGCGATGGCGGCGGCCAGCTCGCCGACCGCCGCGAGCTGCTGCTTCTGAGACAGCTCGTTGTACATCATGTCAATCTCGGCGTAGGAGACTTCGAGCTCCGCCGTGCGCGCCTCCAGGCTCGAGGTAGTCTCCTGCAAGAGCCCCTCGGCGCGCTGGATCTCGACGAGAAGTGTCGCCAAAATCACCAGACAGTACAGCCAAATCCCCGCCTGGGCGACGTACCACTCGGTGGAAAACAACACAGCCCCCGCAAAGTCAACCAAGCTCGCCGGGGCCAGAATGACGAAGGTCAGGAAGACAGGGAAGACCTTCTTGCCGGAGCGATAACCGCGAAACAGCACACCGACACCGGCGACGAAGTGAGCCGCAACCAAGGAAAGCGCGAAGATCGAATACTCCGGCGAAGGCGACGCGTAATCGCTTTCGAAGCGAAGACTCGAAAGGTGCTGAAGCTGGGTCACCGAACTCATCACATTGGCGAGGGATGCCGCACCGATGAGAACATACGAAACCCAGAGCAGTCGGCGCGCGTCAGCAAACCCGCAGTAGCGGAGCAAGAAGTGCAGATTCAGCGATGCACCGAAGAGCCCGACGAGCAGAGCGCCGCGCGCACACAGAAATCCGAGAAGCGAGGGTCCGGCCCAGGCTTGACCAATCGTCGCAAAACCCGCGAGGGCGACCCCACCGATGGCGAGGCCGAGAAACTCGTACCCCCTCCCCTCGAGTCGTCGAGAGACGATGAAGAAAAAGATGGCCATGCCCAAAAGAACGCAGGACCAAACCACTGCAGCCGCTGAGATGCTCCCGCTCAAGGACGTGCCTCCGGTACGAAAGCCTCCGGATTGAGCGTGATCACCTGGTAGTCAGCTCCGACCTTCTCTTCCCCGGAAAAGCAGTCGGCTGCCACAGTGACGTCGCCTCCAGGCAACCCCTTCCAAGACATTTTCACGCCGACCGGTGCAGCGCCGGTCGAACGAAGATCTCCTATTTCCGCGTAGTACTCGACTCTGTCTATGGACGCGACGAGCGGAATCGCCAAAAACTCGAGGGGCCGCTCCGCATCCGGTCCGTTCTTCGTGAGGAGCGGAGTCGCGAGCAAGCATCCCGGCGATAGCGGCAAAGTCGTCGGTTCCACGTCGACGAAGAACGCGGCGAGCTGAAAGCGCTGGTGGCCTTCTGCCCCCCATTCGAACGCCACCAAATAGTGCGACCCTGGAGCGAGCTCCACGTCCTCGTTGATGAGTTCGGCGATGGTAAAGCTCGAGGACCGGGCTCTTCGAGGGGCATGATGGTCCACGGCGAGCCATAAGTTCGAGGCCGCGGCGGTCGGCGCAAGTCTGAGTTTCCTGTTGGCTAGGTCAGTCCGAGAAAACTTCTGGGGCACCGCCAACAGCAGATCTGCGCCCAGCACGAAATCGACACGTGCACCACGGTCGAAAAGGTCGGGGACCGGAACCGGTTGCGCCTCCTTTTCCCTCCGGACGGGCTTGTCCTTTTCTGCGGTAGGCGCCGCGGGCGCGGCGGCTGATGGTGTTGACGGCGAATCCGGCCCAACGGATCCGGCGCACGCCGAGAGGCCGGTCAGCTCTCCGCCCGCCAGGACCAGGGCCAATGCACGTCTACGTGCCCTGGAAAAAGTTACGGCTCGCGCGCTCGGCTCTTTCATCTCGGCCCCACAAGCCATGGCAGAAACGCTAGGTCATGAAGCCCCATAGAGCCAGGTGGTTCTATCTGCTAGCTCAACGGGGATGAGCTACGTCGTTCTCGCACGGAAGTGGCGCCCCATGAAGTTCGAAGACCTCGTGGGACAGGATCATGTCGCAAAGACCCTGGGCAACGCCATCGACGCAGGACGTGTTGCGCACGCGTTTCTATTCACCGGTGTGCGTGGCGTGGGCAAGACGACGAGCGCACGCATCCTCGCCAAGGCGCTCAACTGCATGCGCGAGCCTGGCACCCGCGAGCCCGGTTCCCCGGATCCAGGACCCACCGTCACGCCTTGTTTGAAGTGCCCCGCGTGTCTCGAGATCGCCGAAGGGCGCGACCTCGACGTCCAGGAGATCGACGGAGCGAGCTACAATGGCGTGGACGAAGTCCGAAAGCTGCAGGATTCGCTACCTTACCGACCCAGTCGTGATCGTTACAAGGTCGTGATCGTTGACGAAGTCCACATGCTCTCCCAGGCAGCTTGGAACGCCTTCCTCAAGACGCTCGAGGAACCGCCTCCTCACGTCAAATTCATCTTCGCGACAACCGAGGTTCACAAGGTCCCGATCACAATCCTGAGTCGAGTCCAAAGATTCGATTTCAAGATGATCCCGACGCGGCTCATCATGGATCGACTGCGCTGGGTACTGGAGCAAGAAGAAAGCTCGGCGGACGAAGTGGCCCTGGGGATATTGGCACGCCAAGCAGCAGGTTCGATGCGTGACGCGATGAGCTTGCTCGACCAAGTCATCGCGTTCGGCGGGCAGCAGCTTACGGGGGATGACGTCGCACGAGTACTCGGAGTGGCCAGTCGAGGGGCACTCCTCGAGCTGGGGCGCAGCCTCGTCGAAGGCCAACCAGAGAAGTGCCTGAGCATCGTTGGCTCACTCGCCGATCAAGGGTTCGACATTCCGCACGTGACCCGGGATATCCTAGCGCTACTGCGTGACCTGGTCGTGGCGAAGGTATGCAAAGAGCCGGGTCAGTTGCTCGATTTGGCCGACGAAGAACGCGAGGAAGTCATCGCGATCTCGGGGCAAACGAATGAAAATGACCTCCTTCGTTTGCACACGGGATTTTCGAAGGGCTACGACGAGGTGGTGCGGAGTTCTGATCCCCGCGCCGGCCTCGAGATGTTGCTCGCCAGGCTGTCGTTGCGTCCCCCACTCCTTCCCATCGACGAACTCCTGCACCGGATCGGGAACCTGGAAAAAAAGCTCGTCGCCGCTGGCGCGACGGGCTCTCGCCCGCGCTCAGGGGGCGGTGGCGCAGGTCCGGGGAGGCCCGCGGATCCTCTACCTTCACGCAGACCTCGCGACCGCTCGCCACAAGATCGTCCGGAAAGCTCACCGGCCCCGCCGAAGAGCGAGGACGACGTACCAGATGCCGACTCCGCTTTCGCCGCGGAAACGCCGGCACGACTCGAGGCAGATGAGCCCCCCAGTGAATCGGAGCGCCCTGAGAGCGTCACGCCCCCGTCCGCCTCGCTGACTCCGTCACGGGTTGCGGCACCGCCCCCCGTGACACCGGTGGCTGTCGAACCTGCCTACGCGCCAGACGAGGCCGAACAAGCGCGGCTCGTCGAGATGATGAAGATCACAGATCGCGTGCGCACAGAAGACCAACAGGTCGCCGCCTATCTCGAGCAAACGGTTCCCCTGCGCGCCGACGGGAAGATCCTCGAGCTCGGACTCGAAAAGGGCCACGTCTTCGAAAAGCAGATCACCGATCCGACCACGAAACAAAGACTGAACGACGCCTTGGTCGACCTTTGGGGCGAAGGCGCCGAGCTACTGCTCACGGTGGGCAGCCCCGAAGCCAAGCCAGAGAGGACCGTCAGCGCCGAACGAGCCCGGCAGCGACGGCTGCGCGAACTCGCGGCGATCGAAGAAGTGAAGAATCACCCCCGCGTCAAAGACGCCATTGAGATCTTTCACGCCCACGTAAAGAACGTGATCGTCGCGGAAGTCATCTGAGGTCACTCGTGCTTCCCGAATCCCTGCGCCGCGTCATCCAGCTTCTGAGTCGTCTCCCCGGCGTAGGAGAGAAAACCGCACAGCGATTCGCCCTGCAGTTGATGACCGATCCCGACCTTTCTCAGGACTTGGGGGCGGAGCTCTCGGCTCTCAAGGATCGACTCCGCCCCTGCGAGAAGTGCGGAAACCTCGCAGAGGTTCACGAGCAGCGAGCCGTGTGCAGTATCTGCCGGGACCCGAGGCGCGACGGGCACCTTCTGTGCATCGTCGCCCGTGTGCAAGATCTCTTGGCTATCGAGCGCAGCGGAGCGATGCGCGGTCGCTACTTCGTGCTGGGCCGCCTTCTCTCTCCGCTCGATGGAATCGGGCCGGAGGAACTCCCTCTCGAGCGATTGTTCGCCCGGCTCGCCGAGGAAGAGACCGGAGAGGTGATACTCGCGACACCACCGAGCGTGGACGGAGAGGCGACGGCCCTTCTCCTCGCTCGGGAACTGGCGACGAAGGGCCTGTCCGTGAGTCGGATTGCAAGCGGAGTGCCCCATGGCGGTGACCTAGAGTTCGCAGATCAGATCACTCTCGGCCGCGCAATCGACGGTCGACGCCGGGTCGATGATTGAGACGATGTGGCAGAGCGAGATGCTCTGGATGGTCCTGCTCCTGCCAACAGGGTTCGTGGCGGGAGTCATCAACGTCCTCGCTGGTGGCGGTTCGTTCCTCACCCTGCCAGTCTTGATCGCTGCCGGGCTTCCTATCCACGTGGCCAACGGCACGAATCGGATTTCCGTCGTGGTTCAGGGCCTCTTCGCGGCAGCAAACTACCACAAAAACGGCCAGTTCGACGCGGTTCTCTACAAGAAGCTATTGCCTCCCGTCCTCATTGGATCGCTCATTGGGGCGGGTCTAGCGACCCAGATCGATCCTGCGAGACTCCGCACGGTCTTTGGCGTGCTCTTCTTGATTATGGCCGGCGTGTTGCTCGTCAGAACGAGGATGGCAAAGCCGCCTCGAGCGCGCCCCCATCCTCTCCGCTATCCGGCGCTCTTTCTGGTCGGGGTGTACGGTGGCTTCATCCAGGCGGGAGTGGGTCTTTGGATTCTGCTGGCCTCTACCGGGCTATTTGCGGCCGATACGCTCAAGGCCAATTCGGTAAAGCTCCCTTTGACCCTCACATTCACCGCACCAGCGCTGGTCATTTTCTTGACCTACGACATGGTACGGTGGGTGCCGGGACTGGTTCTAGCGTTCGGCACGGTGCTCGGCACCTTCGTGGGGGTGCGGCTTTCGATCAAGGGTGGCGCGACGCTCATCCTTCGGGCGGTGATCGCCGTCCTCGTGGTGACCGGGGTGCGGCTACTCGTTCCGTGAGATCAAGAGATGGGTAGAGGCTCGACACCCGCCAAACGACGAAACTGAGCGTGAAGTCTGGTGACTTGGGGTGGCACGGTTCCGCCGGTCACCGTCTGCCCGTCAATGGAGACGACCGGTAGCATTTCACGAATGCTGGATGAGATGAACACCCCGTCGGAAGCAACGAGCTCGCGAGCCGTGGGGATCCTCATCATGACATTTACTCCCAATTGCTCGGCAGCCGCGAGAATGTGGTGGCGCGTGATTCCTGCAAGGATGCCGGCGGAGAGCGGAGGCGTCCAAAGCGTCTCGCCTTCGAACCAGAACACGTTGGACGTAGCGCCTTCCACGACTTCTCCGGCGGCGTTCTTGATCAAGGCCTCCTTAGCGCCGGCCTCCGCCGCGTGCTTGTGCGCGAGCACCGCAACGAGATAGTTGCCGACTTTGGCGCCTGCTGCCGGAGTGTCGTCCTGAACCCTCGATGTCTGGAAGGTCACGACTCGGATCCCATTTCGATAGTCGTCGAGGGTCGGCGGAGACAAAGGCGCGACGATCATCACCCGCAGTGGCCTGATCGCCACCCGCGGATCGAGTCCCAAGGCTCCCTGCCCACGCGTGATCATCACCCGTACGTAACTTTCGTCGAAGTCCGACTCCGCCACGGCTCGAACAATCTCGGCGGAAATTTGCGCCCGCGGGACGGGTAGGTCGATCAGAACCCGCTCTGCGCTTTTTTCGAGGCGGTCCACGTGCTCTTCGAGAGCAAAAGGCTTCCTTCCATAGGTACGAAGAGTCTCAAATACGGAATCCCCGTACAAAAAACCGCGGTCCAACACACTGACGACAGCGTTTTCCGCTTGTTTCAGCTCCCCATCGATCCAAATTTGCACGGCGCGTGGCAGGGATGATTCTTGCTGGGTCGACATCTGATGGAGACTCCGCTCGTTTGACTAAAAAGTGGCGAGACCGCACGCTCACCCGACCGGCTTTTCCTTAGTTCTCCTCCTCCCTCGTGACCACTCTCCGCCAAACAAAACCGCACAACGGACGATGGCGCTCTCCCTTTGGGAAGGTCTTGGTGGCTGCTTCGGGCACCATCTCCCTCGCGACCATGGCATGCAGCGACCCGCCAACGATGGGCACGGGGCTGTCGGCGGATGGCCGATCCCCAGATGAAACATGCGCGGCTGAGGTTGCCTCGCACGCCGAAGCGCGCCTCCTGACTCGTTCCGAGTACCGACGGACGGTCCAGGACCTGCTCGGAACGGATCTCGATCCGACAACGAGCTTTCCCTCCGAACCAGTCGTGGGCGGCTTCGAAAACGACGCCAGCTCGCACCAAGCGAATCCGCTACTCGTGGAGAAGCATGCCGAAGCGGCGGCGCTGCTCGCCGCCGATGTCCTGGAGCGCGGGATCGATACGCTCCATCCCTGTGACGAAGAACTCTCGGCGAGCCAGTGCGTTACTTCGTTCATCGCACGTTTCGGAGTGCGAGCCTACAGGAGACCGCTCACGGCATCCGAACACGACAGCTTCCAATCCCTCTACAACAGGGGACTCCCAACCTTGGGACACGAGGGAGCTCTAGGCACTATCGTGGAAGTCGCCCTACAATCCCCGCAGTTCCTTTATCGAGTCGAAGCTCCGATTAGCGCGTCAAACTCTCGTCTCGTACAGCTCGGCCCCTACGAAATGGCCTCCCGCCTTTCCTACTTCTTCTGGGGCACGATGCCCGACGACGAGCTGCTCGCCCGCGCAGGAACCGGGGAGCTCAACACCGAAGATCAAATTGAAGCGCAGGCGCGCCGGCTGCTCCTCGACGAGAAAGCGGAATCCCGCCTGCGCGAATTCCATCGGCAATGGCTCGGCCTTTCGCGTTTGAGCTCCATCGCGCGGGACGACGCGCCAAGCGGAGCGAAGGCATCCTGGGAAGAGGCCACGCTGCGATACCTCGACGCGATCGTTTGGGGCGAGACGCCCACCGTAAGAGAAATCTTCAGCTCTCCGCTATTCTACTACGATGACTCACTAGCCGAGCTCTACGGGATGGCAGAGACCGGGGGATGGTCGTCGACGGCAAACGAAGCAGAGCGCCACGGGCTCCTCACCCAGCCGGGCATCATGGCGCTGTTCGCCCATTCGGACCAGTCCTCTCCTATCCAGCGTGGGGTCTTCGTGCGCGAGAACGTCCTCTGCGAAGAAGTCCAGCCCCCCCCGCCCACTGTGAACAACAACCCCCCCGATCCAGATCCCAATCTGACGACGCGCGAGCGATTTGCGGTCCACACGGAGATCCCAGCATGCGCCAACTGCCATCGACTCATCGATCCTCTCGGGTTTGGTTTCGAAAACTACGACCACTTGGGTCGCTTTCGAACCCACGAGAACGCCCTTCCGGTGGACGTTTCTGGAGAAATCGTGGAGATGGAGGAAGACGCGCTGGAGGGACCGTTCGAAGATCCGGCGGAAATGGCGCTCCGTATAGCGGAGAGCGAAACAGCGCTGACCTGCCTTGCCCGAAAGTGGTTCGGTTTCGCAATGGGTCGAACGCACAACGAAGGCGACAGCTGTTCGATCGAGGACTCGGTAGTAGCCGCCGCGGCAGTCGACGGCGATGTGCGCGAGCTGCTCATCGGCCTTGCCAAGAGCCCGGCATTTCGTTTTCGTCCGGCGCACGAATCCGACATGATAGCGGAGGCGCCATGAAACGCTGGTCTCGATTCGGGAAGATCGATCGGCGCATGTTCCTCGTCGGGACCGGTGGAGCGCTCGCTGTGCCGCTGCTTCAGTCGATGAAAACGAGCGCGGCGCCTGGCAACTACCCTCTGAGGATCGTGCTTTTCTACAATCCGAACGGGACGGTGGGCGAACACTGGTTTCCTGCGGACGCCAGCAGCGAGACGGAGTTCACCCTGCCGCGCATCTTACAACCGCTCTCGCCGTATCGGGACAAGCTCGCGATCATCCGGGGCGTCAACTCGACCGTCGGGCTAGATCCGATCAACAATGGTGGCCCCCACCAACGAGGCATAGGCTCCCTTTTCACCGGGCAGATGCTTCTCGAAGGCGAATTCGCCGACGGGTGCGGGAGCAAGGCCGGTTGGGCCGACGGCCCGAGCATCGACCAAGTCATCGCTCAACAGATCGGAACCGACACTGTCTTCAGAAGCCTCGAACTCGGCGTGCGCGCCACGAGCAACGACGTGCAGGGACGTATCGCCTACTCGGGCTCCGGCTCCCCGCTCCCACCCACGAATGACCCGCGTGACCTCTACCGGCGGCTCTTCTTTCGTGACCAACCGATCGCTCCCGGCGACCCAAACAACCGCCGACTCAGCATCATTGACGCCGTGCACGAGCAGTATGCAGAGCTCGATCGCCAGGTCGGTCAGGAAGACCGCGAAAAGTTGCAACGCCACTTTGCGCTCGTCGAGGACCTAGAACGCAGGCTCGGTCTCGCATCAGTCAACCCGCCCTCATGCGAGGCCCCAGATCAGCCCCTCGACCTTCTCGTCGATGATGAAACGACCATGCCGGAAATCAGCCGCGCCCATCTCGACCTTCTCGCCGCAGCCTTCGCGTGTGATCTGACCCGCGTGGCCAGCGTTCAGTATTCCACGGGATTCAACCGGATCCGCTACCCTTGGCTCGACGATCAGGGAGAGGGCCATTCTCTCAGCCATTCGGGCGACAGCAATGAAGCGGCATGGGAGGCGCTGACGAACCGAGCCACCTGGCACGCTGGCGAAATCGCGTACTTCCTGGATCGGTTGGCAGAAATCCCCGAAGGCGAGGGCACGGTGCTGGACAACACGCTATTGCTCTGGGGCAACGAAGTGTCGCGCGGCAATAGCCACTCCTTGAACGACATCCCCTACCTCATCGTCGGCAACGCCGGAGGCGCGGTGCATACGGGTCGGTACATCGAGTACTCCGGCGCGAGCAACTGCGACTTCCTCCACGCCATCCTGCAAGGATTCGGCGTCGAGCTCGACACGTTCGGACACCCCGACCACGCAAGCGGTGTGCTGAGCGGCTTGCTCAGCTAGAGGCGGCCGCAGCGGCCGCCTCCAGACTCGACGAGAGACATGGAGAGCTCTGCCCGTCGAGGGTCCCGAGGTTTGGCTAAGCCTTGACCGGAGACGCCTTGAGCGCGGCTTTGCCGTTCTTCACGTGCACCGCAAACTTGACCCGCGAAACACCGTGTCTGGCGACCAGTGCGTCTCGGTTCTTCACCAGAGTCTTACGGAACTTCTCGTAGGTGAAGCCCTCGGTGGGTTCGCCGCACTCTTGTTTGGTGGCGACGAACTGGTCGTAGACGCCCTTCCACTCGGTCTCGATGTCGCTCACCTCAGCCTGTTGCACTGATGCGGGTTGTGGAGTCGGAGCAGGTGGGGTCGGTGCCGGCGCTCCGCCTCGCGGGGGAGGCTTGGGCAAACCGGGCGCTTGGGGGAGTGGCGCAGATGGCGGACGAGCCACAGGCGCCGGAAACGGTGCCGAGCCCGGGGAGGCTCCCGAGCTCGGTTCCGAACCACCAGGAACCGAAAATGCCGCCATCTGCGGCTCTGCCGGAAGGTCCCCAAGGACATCCTCCAAGTTCGTCGCCTTCCGCGATTGCCCCCCGGTGGACGCAGCCACCTTGTCGATCCCGTCGTTGAGATCGGCAGCAATCTTTCGGTAGATGCCTCGAAATCGACTCGGGTGAAGCTGATCCGAAGCTCCGCTGGCGAGCTTTTCGGACTCCACCTTGAACTTCCTGAGCGGCAGGGAATGCTCCAGGAACGATAGCGCAAGTCCTATGAGAATCGCGCCAACCATCAATCCACCAGCCAGGAGCTTGTTCCCCTCCTCCTTGTCCTTGTCGTCGGCGGCTTCGAAGAAACCGAACGGCGAGCTAATCTTCGAGGATTCGCGGGCCACCGCCACGCCCGCTCCCAGCATGTACGCTTCACCGGGCAGCCGCGTGTACTGAACGCTGAGTGTCTCACCGACCTCGCGGACGGGGCTCCTGCCCTTTTCCTGGTAGACCTCGTCTTGCTCCAGAGCTTCGAGATCCGAAACGATTTGGTCCAGGTTCGCTTTGGGGAATCCTTCGGGTGCTCCAGCAGCAGTCCGGGAACCATTGACGTAGAACGCCACTGCGGCGCCCGTTCGCTCGCTCAACTCCCGCGCGAACCGATCGTCCAGTACGCGCGCCCCCACGATCGCGCCAGCTGGCTTCGAACCGGCTTCGACCTGAACCGGTCGGGCGACAACACGGTAAATCCTGCTCCAGACGAGGGTGTCGTCACGAATGTATCCGTGCAGGGCGTCCGCCACCACGGGGTACCCACCGAGCTCGAAATCCTTCATCACGCCGGCCTGCGGGTAGCCCACTTGACCGACCACGCGACCGTGTTGATCCACAGCGAATACGGCGTCGAACGCGGTTTCTTGATCGACACTCGCCTGCACCGTCTTCAGACCCTTCGTCACCTGGTCTCGGTACTGTTCTTCGAGTTTCGTCTCGGACTTGCTCGCCCCTTGAAGTCCTTTGATGATGTCGCTGTCGAGGGCGAACTTCACGAGCTGCCCCGAGCGCATTCGCGCGTCGTCCTTGAGATAGCTGGATACGACTTGGCTATCGGCGGAAAGCCCTTGGGCGCGGGCGCGATCGCCCGCGCGGTTGTACATCCCTTGGGCCAAGGAGAGCACGAAGACCGTAGCTCCGAGCGCTAGTCCCAGGAGCACGTACCAGAAACGGGATAGAAGCATGTTACTTGTCCTCCTCTTCCTTCTTGGGAGGCTTCGCTACGACGATGGGTTTGAGTTTGATGTCTCGGGCTCCGACCACGGCAGGCATCGGATCGCCGACTTTCTTGCCAGCAAAGAAGGCCTGCACCTGATACTCGCCTTCCACCGGGACTGAGAGCTTGAACTCACCGTTGATGCTCGGATAGGTGATCGCAGCGACTTTGGGCTCACCCACGACCCACATTCGAAGGCTTGGTGCGAGCTCATCACGAATCTCGAAAGTGCCCGCCTTGGGTACTGACCATTCACGAGAGTTGCCCTTGTCCGTGTCGTTGGGAGGGAACGATTTATCACCCGGAATGTAGAGCCGATGTTTGAAGGGGTCGGTGTTCTGAAACACCAGCTTGGTCCCCGGCGGAACGACGATCGTCACCGGTGTGGTCCGCCCGCCGCCCACCCTGATCAGGGTGTTGGGAAGAGCGCTTTGGTCCTCGGTCCCGAGAGCAGCGAGGCAAAGCTCTTTGGGAATGTGCGGATACAGTTTCCGATACTGCGCCGGAACCGTGGGCACCATCTCGCGGAACGAGTAGCCCTTGTGTTTTGGATCTTTTGCTTCCTTCCAAACGGGATTCTCGAGGTGGATGTACCCCTCGACGGAACCGATGATTTTTTGAGCAAGGGCGGTAGCCGGCACAAGGGCCGCCGCCGCTAAGAAGAGGAGGGCCCAACGTCGGTTCCCCCAACCGAGACAACGCGCTTTCATCAGTCGCAGACGCTACCAAATCCGCCCCGGCTGTAGGACCCGGCCACCAAACCGGCCATTTTCGGCCGTTTCGCGCGAGCGAGTCCGAAGCGAGCCGGACGCATCGACCAAGGCAGTGCTCTTGAAGCCCGCCGCCCTACCGCAAAATCCCGGCATTTCGCGGATCGAACCAGTGAGCCAGCTCCACCTCAACCAACAGCGCAACGCGCCTTTTCAGCTAGCCCAAGCCACCAGGCGGCCACCCGCAAGATGACCAGGGAGCCAACGGGGCTCCCTGAGTCGAGCCATCGAGCACCGCCGGCCTCTCGGCCGCCAGAGCGGAGATGCGGGGGGAGGCTCCGTTGCGCAGCCGCGGAGGTGGTCTGCTCCAGACCTCCCACCACAAAATAGCGTTGGTTCCGTACCGCAAAGGCCGCCGCGAAAAATCCAGTGCCGAACCCCAATTACAAGTAGGTGGGCTGCTCATCCGTGGCTTCTGGCTTCCCAAAGCGAAATCGCAGAGGGCGTAGCTCTCCACCCGGAGTCCGCATCCCTAGGGCATGCATTAGCGGGATTCGTTACTGATGCTAGCGGGCCCCGCAGAGGGAACCACTCTCATAACGTAAACCGGAACCGCCGACTGTCAACAACGCAAAGTGCGGACCAAGTCGATTCGAACTGCGGGACAAACCACCTACATTCGAGCAGCGAGGCAATTGCTCGAGCACTCGGCTCCACTCCAGCGTTCGCTCGGAGAGCGATGAGGCGGGCCATCGCATTTCACCTTGACTAGAGCAGACCTTGACTAGAGCAGGTGACAAGACGGACCAGGGTCGCCCCCCGTCTTCGACCGGTGCCAGCGGCTCCAGGTTCGACGTCTCACAAGGAGCCCACAGGTCACAGGCCAAGCTTCAGTTGATTCACTCCCGAGCTGAAAGAAAGACCGGATGTCGTTTGTCGCTTCGAGTCTGTCACAAGAGCCTCCCTCCTGATTGCCCATAGGGTCACCGCCCGACGGCAGTACCACCCCTTTGGATGAACCTCGCGAGGAAGGTAAACCAAAATTCGAGGGATGTGTTCCACAAAACGGCAGCACCGCGGTTTTCGGTAGTGGCGTGTAGGCACGAGTGAGGTCTTCGTGATTCACACGGAAACAAATGCCGGTTCTTCCCTTGGCTCGAGGAGAAGAGCGCGCGTTCGAGTGAAACAATCGTGACCTTTTTGGAAGGTCTTCGTCTAAAATCAGGCGCGACTACTGCGTCGATGTTTCCGCACCGTAACGCTCGACCGTTTTCGCACTTCGAGATCGTCAGTGGACGGCGCCGGTGAGCCAGGCAAACGCGGGAACGAGCACCTCCTCGGGAGAAGAGCCGCCCTGACGCACCTCCTCGGTCGTGCCGGCCTTCTTTGGGTCGAGGGCGAAGCCGTGGTCCCCGAAGGTCACTACCATCGTCCGCGGGGGCTGCTTGTTCAAGTGCTCCGTAATCGCCGCGGCAGTCTCGTCCGCGATACCGTCCATCCTCTCGAGCACCGGGCCGGCTACCTCGCGAAGACAATCCTCGACCACGTCCAACTTGTAAAGCTCGACCGACCCTGTCCTGACGCGCCTGGGGACCCGGGCGCTTGCCCCTCGAGCCACGAGCGCGGGTGGTTCGTCGCTGACTTCTACGTCCTTCAGTCCGTCGGGCCCCCGACCGAGTAGCTCGAGTTGATACTGGGTGACAGAGGGGAGTGCCGACCAAAGGAGCAGTCGCTCGGTGAGCGCAGCGTCCGCGATCTGCCTCATTCGATCCTGGACCATCAGTCCGAGATCGAAACGGAGCCCATCGACGAGCAGAAGCTGCACTCGCTTGGCGCCCTGCAGACGTCCGAGTCTTCCAGCCATCTCCACGATGTCCAGGACCATCGTCGGTCGTTTGCCGCGTACGCGAAGAGCATCGAACGCCTCGGAATAGCTTTTGGAGAACGATTGCTGCCATTCGTCCAGAATCTCATTGGCGCTAGAGTCCGCGACGTTTCTCCGAACGGCTTCGCGCAGACGGGTGTAGTCAGTGACGAACATCCGCTCGATCACCGACAGCGGCTTGGGGCCGCGCGCGGCCTCGAGGTTGGTCACCCACGACTTCCACTCACGGGCAGCAAGCTGATTGAAGGGATCGTTGGGATCAGGCTCTCCGCTCCGCACCGGCGCAGGCTGAGGATCTGCTTCTGCCTTCACCTCCGCGGGGTCTTCACCGACGCCGCTCTCCGTTTGCACCTCGGCTCGGTCATCTTCGGCCCGAGCGAGCTCGACGTCGCGCTCCTCTTCCTCCCCGGTGTCGACCGCTTCATCGGGGTCCGCCATCTTGATGAACGGATTTCGGGTGATCTTTTTTCGGGGCAGTGGCGCGAGCGCCACACGATCTTGCTGCGCAATCGGACCTTCGTGTGCGGCCGCCTCCTCGCCCCCCTCGACGATAGGGGCGCGGGCAGAGTCCTCCTCGAGCGTACGCAAGAACTCGTCTTCGTCGAGGTCGGCGAGATCCTCCTGGGTAAGCGCGCCTCGGTGGGGTTCACCTCTCACCGACGAGGCCTTTTCATGGACGGGAGCTGTCATCTCCGGCGCATCGACGTCGTCGAAATCGGCTGCTTCACCATCGCTTGCACCAGCTTCGTCCCGCGCATCTAGCGCGCACACCGGTTCCGTATCGGAGGGAGCTGCTGGCGAGAAAATTCGAGGTTCGCGCGCAAGCCTTTCGCCGTCGTTCTGAGTATGCACCTGCGCTGGAGCAGGGCTCTCGTAGTCGAGCGGTAGTTGGGAAGACTCACCTTCCGTCTTCAGCGCGCGCGTTCTTTCTGGCTCCCCCCGAGGCGCTTCGTGCTGTGATTCGCCTGAATGCTCGCCCATGACTGGCGCCAGACCAAGAGCACGATCGAGATCGGGCAGGTCGACGGCCTCGAGCTCTTCGCCATAGTCGTCGACGTAGTCATAGTACTCGTCTTCCTCGATGAGCGAATCCGTACCCCGCCCATCGTCGAAGGAGGCGACCTTCGTGCCGAGGACGTTCGTTTCTTCGACAGCTGGAGGTAGGTCGGACAAGTCCATCGCTTCGGAGCTCTCAGCCATCGACGGTGATGGCGGTAGCGGGGTGACGGGCAGGGGCGCTACCTCGAAAAGGCTTTCGAAAAGCACGGGCGATGGATAAACCCGGAGCTTGGTGTTCTCCCTGCTGATGACGAGCTGGACGGGGCGATCGGCAGCAGCGGCGATCCACCACCGGAGCACAGCGCTGTCTTCAGCGTCCATGCTACGCCCGAGGTTCGTAATCCCTTCGAGTGTGGGAATGCCCAAGGCAATCCCTCGCATCTCCAAGAACCGAGCGCGATACAGCTGGTCGCTCAGCGATGCATCGAGACCGGTGCTCGCTTGAATACCGGGAGGCAGCGCGCCCCTCTTCTCCAGTTGTTGTTCAATCGCGTCTTCGATGTAGAGACCGAGACGCCCGCGATGTTGCGGGCCCGGAGCCTCGAGCGGGATCCAAAGGTAACTGAGCGCCCCCGCCAGCTCTCCCATGGCGCGAAGCCCCTCGGCGTCGACAATCGCCACGCGATTCTCCGAGAACGCTGCAAGCTCCTCCGTGTGGCGCTCGGACTGCGGGGAGTTGGTTTCTTCTTCGTGCTGCGGCGATTCGAGACCCGAATCCGAGGGAGCCAGGACGCCCCCATCGAGGTCAAACGCTTTTTGAGAGGGGACGGACACGCCGCCTTCGCTCGTCGCTACCGAGGTCATGATCTCCCCCATGCCCCCAGTTTTCGGAAATGGCCCAGTTTTCCGTAACTAGGCATTCAAGGACCGGCAACACTTCGCTGTCCAGCCGTCAGCCACGTCCTAGTGCGGGTTGTAAAGACATCTTTACGTCAAGACATCATGTCCACCAGCTGACAGAAAAGTCTAACAAATACAGCCAGTTGGAGGCTCAGCCGTCCTTTCCCCGTTCGAGGTAACGGAAGATTGTCCGTGGATCGACCCCCAAATCTCGCGCAGTTTGGGTGCGATTGCCGTTGTTCCGCTCGAGAGCGTCGAGCACGTATTTCCGCTGAAACTCCTCTTTTGCCCGCTCGAGGGGGAGAAGCGGCTCAGCAGAGTCCTCGCCCAGGTCGAGGTCCTCGGGAGACAGAAGTGTCTTGTCGCAGAGAACCAGCGCCTTCTTGATCCTATTTTCGAGCTGGCGAATGTTGCCCGGCCACGGATACTTCCGAATGGCAGCCAGAGCTGCGGGTGAGTACCCCTTGACCGGACTGTTCAGATCATCGCCGTGTTTGCTGAGGAGCGCCTTGGCGATGATGAAAACATCGTCACCTCGCTCGCGAAGGGGGGGCAACCACAGATTCACGACGTTGAGGCGGTAGTAGAGGTCTTCTCGAAAAGTTCCCTCGGAAATCATCTCTTCGAGATTGCGATTTGTCGCAGCGACGACGCGCAAGTCGATCTTTTCGGGTCGACTGTCTCCGACGCGCGTCACCGTCTTCTCCTGAAGGGCACGCAGCAGCTTCACCTGCAGCTGGGGAGTCAGCTCGCCTATTTCATCGAGGAAAAGCGTACCTCCGTCGGCTTGCTGAAACTTCCCGCCCCGACTGGCCACAGCGCCCGTGAACGCTCCTTTTACGTGGCCGAACATCTCACTTTCCATGAGATTTTCGGGAATCGCGCCGCAATTGACGGTAACGAACGTTCCCTCGTTGCGATCACTTCGGCGGTGCAATTCGCGGGCGATGAGCTCCTTACCAGTGCCCGTTTCGCCCGAAATGAGCACACTGATGTCGGTTGCGGCAACCTTCTGCAGCTTCCGGAAAACCTCGAGCATGCTGGCGCAGGAACCGATGATTTCCCCGAACCGCTTGTCCCCGAGCTCGGATTCCAGCTTCAAGTTGTCCGCCCGAAGGGCGGTCACTAACATGGCATTCGTCAGAAGCAACGACGCCTGACCGGCGAACACCGTGAGAAGGTCGAGCTGCCGTCTTTCGAAGAGGCTCTTGATTTCGTCGTTCGCAACGTAAAGCGCTCCTATGACTTCGCCTCGACTGAGCAGGGGTGCGCACATGACGCTGGAAAGCTTCAAAGCGATGACGCTCTCCGACTGGCTGAAGGTGGTGTCCGTCAGGGCGTCGCTCACGATGACGGGACGCTTGGTCGCAATGACTTGCTTGACGATGCTGTCGCTGATCCCCGAATCGTCTCCCCCACGGAAATCCTTGGCCGTGACGTTGCGGCTCGTCCGTACTTCCAGCGCGCCGGGCTCATCAGAGCTCGAATCGATCATGAGCACGAGACCACGGGCCGCACCCGTCAGTTCGAGTACGGTGTCGAGCAAGCGTTCGAGGAGCTGATCGAGCCCCTCGGACGACATGAGCTGCTCGCTGAACTCGTGCAACTTGCGAAACCCCGTGACTTCGTTGTGTTCGCCGTCCGTCTTCTCGCCGTGAGGTTCGAGGGCCGCTTCGCTGAACATGCTGAACGAAAATTGTGCCTCACCCAGGCCCAGACGATCTCCATTGACGAGGCGGGCGCGGCGTTTCTTCTTCCCGTTGATCGTGATGTTTGCTGCACGGTCCACCTCCTCCAGCTGAAAATCGCGACCATTGAAGACGATCTGCGCGTGATGGCTGTGCATCGTCGCGTCCGCAACGTGCACGTCGTTGCCGGCAGCTCGACCGATGGTCATCACCGGCTTGTGCAAGTGCCAGACTTGCGGGGAACCGCTGGAGGGAAAGTGTCGAAGAATCGCCATGAATGGATCTCTAAAAATATTGCCGCGGGCCCGAGACGAGCAAAGGTAACGTTAGCAAACCTGCCGGAAGACCAAAGAGCTCATTCCTGCTCCGCCCGCAGGGGCCGAGAAAGCAGGCTCTTGAGGGCTAGCTTTGGGTCCTTTCCCTCGTAGAGAACAGCATAGACTTCCTGACAAATCGGCAAGTCGACCCCAGCCTTCGTAGCAAGCTCGTGCGCGCTCTTGGCCGTTACGTAGCCTTCCGAAACACCCTCACTGGTGGAAAGGGCCTCCGCCAAGGAAATTCCCCCACCGAGTTTGTACCCGAGAGTGCGGTTTCTCGACAGGTCACCTGTACAGGTCAAGACCAGATCACCGACACCCGCGAGACCAGCGGCAGTGGCCGCCTCACCGCCCAGCGCACGAACCAGGCGACCCATCTCGGCAATTCCTCGCGTAATGAGGGCAGCACGGGTGTTGCTCCCGAGCTCAAACCCATCGCAGGCCCCCGCCGCAATCGCGATCACGTTCTTGAGCGCGCCTCCCACCTCGACCCCGATGGGATCCTGACTGGTGTAGACTCGCAGCCAAGACGTGGAAAACGTCTCCTGGAGCAAGGTGGCAAGCTCTTCATCATGGCACGCGGCGACGAGATTCGTCGGGACGGACCGAGCGACTTCCTTTGCGAAACTCGGGCCCGAAAGCACGGCAATTTCGCCGAGCAGCCGCCGCTTTCTTTCGGACGAATCAGAAAGCGCCTCCGCAATCGCCTCCGACATCAAACAAAGCGTTCCTTGCTCGATCCCTTTGCTTGCACAAACGATTCGGGCGCTGGCCTTCAGATGAGGCTGGGCAGCCTCCATCGTCTTGCGAACGGCATGGGACGGTACGACCACCACGACGAGTTCGGCATCACTCATCGCCTCGGCGAGCGACGCCGTGACGGTCACCGCCTCGGCGAGCCGCACGCCGGGGAGAAACTCCTGGTTCTCGCGGGCCGATCGCATCGACTCGGCGTGCTCGGGAAGCCACGTCCACAGACGAGTCGGATGCCCCTGACCGGCTGCAACCTGGGCCAGGGCCGTGCCCCAAGCCCCCGCTCCCAAAACGGTGATCCGCATGCGCCCCCACATTACAACCACACTGTCGGGCAGCAACCCTTGTTCTCCTCCGGTGGCTAGAATAGCGTGTTTGCGAATTGGAACCGTCCCAACGCCCTCCCCGAAATTCGACGCGCCGGACCCTCTGGCAGCTGCTGTTCCTGTCGGGCGGCGCTCTGGGTCTGTTTTCCGGATGTCAGGTGGGAGCGAAAACAGGCCGCGATGCGGCAACAATCGTAGGGCGGGGCGTCGTCAACAACCCCTCCAACAAGTCGTTGCGCTTCGACATGCTCAAATTTGGCCTGGACGAGTTTTGCAACGAACTGATGCTTCGGGGGGCGCCGCTCCGACTTTCCGACGGGCAACCAGTCATCGGTAGGTATTTCGGCGAGTCTTGCCAGGCGAAAAGCATCGACACCCTGGAAAGGAGCACCGTCATCGTCCAGTTCGGCGGCCGAGGCTATGCCTGGACCGCAGCGACCGGGCGCCTTGGGTTCCGCGCCCGAGGTCTGCTCGAACTCGCCCCAGACTTTCGTGTGCACAAGGACGCGATGTACGTCTACTTCCGCCCGGTCCAGGTCGACACGAGCGATTTCGAACTTTTGATGACCGAGCGCCCCCTCGCACAGGCAGCAGCCGCTCTTGCGGGCATCACCGAAAAGGAAGTCGGAAAATCCATCATCAACGCACAACTCGGTCGAGGCTTCACGGCCATCCGCTACGACGTCGATGGGCACACGGACTTCGCCCTCGGACTCGTCGACGAAGGCGATACGCCTTTCCGACCGTATTCGGTCCTGGCCTCGTCACGCACTACCGTGGCCAATGGCAGGACTGAAATGTTCCAGGGGCAGCAGGACTACATCGGCAAGATTCGGGTGAAGAAGGGCGAAGAGGTGAGCCTCACCCTCCGAGTCGAGGGGACGGACGCCATCGATTTTGCCCTGGTTTCCGCCAAGACCGCCGAGCCCCACATCCGGCACTATCTCCGAACCCCGGGCACGGCCAAGGTCGAATCCGTCCCCACGTTCCTTTCGCGCGCAACGGCTGCAGCCCCCACCAAGGCTCGGGTGAAGGTCCCCGCCGGCGACTACTTCCTCGTGCTCGATCATTCGAAGGCTTGGGGAACGCTGAGTCCCGACGACGGAGCGCTTCCGGCTCGCGTCGACTACCTCATTCAAACGGGCGACCCCCAAAATTGACAGATTCGGCAAATCGGAGATCGGACACCGCGATCTGGTACGAATGCTACAAGCGAGCACGGTTCTCGACGGAGAAAACCTGCCAAATGAGCACGATTTTGGTCAAGCGCCCGACGGTGCTAGAGCGCCGGTCGCGACTCGGCGAAGCCCCGAGTGAGAGTTCGAGGACACAGGAGTGAGTAAGAAGATCTATCGCTGGTTGTTTGTCTTGGGATGGTTCGTTCTGCTCCCCCTCGCCCTGACCTCGATCACCATCTCGTCCCTCTCCACTGACCCGAACGGTTTCCCGGGGGATGGCGTCATGGGCCAGGTGCGCTGGTTCGTAACCGAGCAAAAGGTTCCCTCGCTCATCATTTTCTTCACGCTCTTCGAAGCTGTCATTTACAGCCTACGCTACAACCTTCCCTGGGCGGACGTCGTCGGTGTCGCGGGGCGACCGGGCCTCCCCAAGGAAAGTCGCGGCGACTTCGAACGCGCCGGACAGCTCCTCGACGAGGTCGAACGGACCCTTCGCAAGAACAAGAAGGATATCGACGAGAAGCTCTCCAAGGACAAGCGGGAGGAACTCGATGACGCGATGCAGCAGCTCGCCGACGCGATGAGCGCCAAGGAGTTTCGGCTCGCTGAGTTCGAGGGTGCGTACGATCGAGCGGCCGAGATCGCCGGCAAGCATCTCGCACCGTGGCAACGCGGAGAGGTGCGCGAGTACACGGAATCAATCGTCATCGCCGTAGGGGTAGCTCTACTCCTACGCGCTTTCGTCGTGGAGGCGTTCAAGATCCCGAGCGGCTCGATGCTTCCGACGCTGCAAATCAGCGATCACATCTTCGTCAACAAGTTCACCTACGGGCCGACGATTCCGTGGGGCGGGCGCATCTTGAACGACCTGCCACCGGCTCGAGGAGACGTCGTCGTCTTCGAGTACCCGGATGAGAACCCGAATCACCCGCGCCAGAACTACATCAAGCGTACCATCGCTCTTCCTGGGGACACCTTGGAAACGAAAAACGGACACGCCATCATCAACGGTTGGGAAGTGCCGCACTGTTTCGTGGGGAGCTACACGTACGACGAAGAAACCGGCTATCCGAAATCCGGAGAGCTCTTCGTGGAGTTCTTGGGAGAACACTCCTACCTCACGATGATCAACAAGCGGGAGGAAGGCGAGAGCGAGATGGAAGGCCCATTTCGTGTCCAACCAGGAGAGTTCTACGTCCTAGGGGACAATCGCGACAGCTCGAGCGACTCGCGTAGGTGGCGGCAAGGACGCGGCGGAGGGGTCCCCTTCGAAAACGTAAAAGGCCGATCGATGTTCGTTTGGCTCAGCTTCAACGAAAACGGATCGGACCTATTTGGCGTGACGTGGGACCGGCTCTTCACTCATGTGATGGGCGCGCCGCGCCTCCCCAAGGAAGCCCCGGACGAGCTCACGAAAGGGATTGAGCGTTGTCTTTCGGCGCGGCCTCGAGATACGACTCCCCCGGCTCCCAAGCTGTCGGGTAACTAGCCGCTCGCTGGGATACCGAGCGCTCCGCAGTCCCGAGGCCAAGGGTGAGTTGCGGCTCTCCATGGAGAAGTGGAAACCCGTCGATTTCGGAGGTTTGCCCCTTGAGCCTGCCCGAAAGCAGGATCCAGAGGACGTCAGATTCATTGGTCACATTCCCCCTACGCCAGGCGAGGGGTCTGACTTCCCTGTCATGCCCCCTCGTCTGGCAAAAAGTACCGCATTCATGAAAAACGCGGCCTTTTGCCACACCGCGTGGTCTCATCCTCAACGATTTTGGCGCCCCCCTGCGGAAACCGGGGAGCATCCGATTCGCTCCGCGGCGGCTGAGTCACTCTTGGACGCACGTGCGCTGATCGGAGCAGACAAGCCCAGCAGCACAGTCGCGGTTGGCGTTGCACTCAGCCCGACACACGCCCTGCACGCCACACACGGTCGATAGAGGACAGTCGCTGGGGAATACGCAGTTGATTTCAGCGCAACGCCCCGTGTTGGCGCAGGTGTACTGCGGCAGACACTTCGCTTCCTCCGTGCATGCCTCGTCAAGCTCTCCCTCGCCGCCCTCGCTACTCATGCCGCCTTGGCCGCCCCCGCTGATTAGACCGTCCCCGTCACCGCCGGTCGTCTTCAGGTCACATCGTGAGTCCGAACGAGCTTCATCCGATGGGGGACAACAGCGATCCACCCCGTCATCGTTTCTGAGATCCGCTGCCTCGGTGCAGACCAGATCGTCTTCGCAGTCGGAATCGGCGTTCAGCAGGGAGCAGCGCTCACCCTCGTCTTGCCTGGAACAGCCGAGGGTCCACAGGGTGGCGAGAAACAGGAAGCCCTGACACATCTTGGAGGCGGAAAACATCGGAGCACTCGCTATCAGGCGCCCCGAGCGAAAGCAACCGGCCCCAATCCTAGGCACTTGGGCCCGATTCTCCGCCCGATCCGCCTCCCTCCGGCGCTTTTCGCGCAAGACGGGCCAAGGCCTCCTTCGGCTGGGTCAGACTTGGATCGACTTCGGCTGATTCCTGAAAGAAGTCGCGAGCTTCGTCGACCTTGCCCTCGCGAAGCCGACACTCGCCGAGCCAGTAAAGGGCGATCCCCTTCATCGACTCATCGCTGTCCAGAGTCACTTGTTTGAGCTTGTAGGCCGCTCGACGCAGCTCCCCATCTTCCAGGTCGCGGAGCGCCGACTTGAGCTCGGTCGAGAGCTCGGTGCGTCCGTCGACGACGAATCCGCCCAGAACGATGCGGTGCTGCGCGCGCCATTTGGCGAGAACCCGTGTTCGATAGAACGTGATCAGCATCACCAAGAACCACGAGATGTCGATCGTGGCTCCAACGGTCCGCACCGTTCGAATGGGAAGCCCGTCCGCGAAGAAGTAAACGAAAATCCAGTCCGCAAAGACCTTCCCAAAACAGGCCATTACGGCCGTTTGATACACGGAGGTCTCTCTGGCCTGCCAACTTTCGAAGTCGCCTGGCGCCACATGCGGAAACTCCTTGTTGGATCGCCGTTGCGCGTCCAGCTTCCGAATCGTGAACAGAACGCCCAAGATGATCGCGACGATGTCGAAGGCGTCTACACCCATGGCCCAACCGGGCTTAGGCTCTCTCCCGCAGGCGCGCAACCCGAGGATCGTTTCTTGGGGGGAGCTGCTCTGGGACCTGTTCCCCGATCGGTCCTTGCTCGGCGGCTCCGCCGCCAACGTTGCCTATCATGCTGCTCATTTGGGCGCGGAGAGCTGGCTGGTAAGCGCGGTGGGCGACGACCCGTTGGGCAAGCGCGCGACTGCAATCTTAGGTCACGCCGGTGTGATCACGGACGGAATCGGACTCGAGCGGGGGGCCCCAACTGGTCGGGTGCGCGTCACCATGGACGGCGGCCAGCCGAACTTTTCCATCGACGAAGGGGTCGCCTGGGACAACATCGATCCCTCGCCACAGATACTCGAGAACGTTCTGGAGGCGGACGTCCTTTGCTTCAGCACGTTGGCTCAGCGAACCCCTCTCTCGAGGACCCGCTTGCGGTCAGTCTTGCGAAAGGTGCACGCGAAAGGGCGGTGCCACGCCTTTGGCGGAGCCCAGGGGCGCCGCCCGATCCGCATCCTGGATCTCAATCTCCGACCTCCATTCACCGAGCCCGCGACTGTCCTCGAGGCTCTTTCCTACGCCGACGTCGTGAAAGTGAACGAAGCCGAAGCAACCTGGCTCGGCGCTCTCGCTCAAACGAGCGATCCCGTCCGGTGGCTGCTGTCCCAATTCCCCGCGCGCCTCGTTGCGGTCACTCGGGCCGAAAAGGGAGCCAGCTTCTTCACCAGACATCTGACCCTTCATCAGCCGGGCACCCCGCAGCGCGGTGGGGATCCAGTAGGCGCGGGCGATGCCTTTGTCGCAGCTCTCGCGGTCGGGCTCGGCCTGGCCGAAACGCTCCCCCGCTGCCTCGAAATGGCCACGGCGCTCGGCTCGTGGGTCGCTGGACGAATCGGAGCGATGCCGGCTCACCCGCGCGGTCGGGTGTGAGGTCGCTTCAATCCCGCTTCGAGCCGACCGCGGCCCGACGGAGCCGATCAGCCACCGCCTCCGCAATCCCGGCTCCTTCAGGCAAGGTGGCGAGGATCAGCTCACAGCCTGCGTCGTCGAGCTCACGCAACGTCGAGTAGAGATCATGAGCGGCGCTTCTAGGATCACCCTGCTCCCGAAAGAGCACGTCTATCGGGAGATCACCGGGTGGTCGCACCGTGGAAAAAACGCCTATCCTGCGACCGCTCAGAAGGACCCGAGCAAGCCGTTGAACGAGCTCGTCGGGCCGAACGACCAGAACTTCGGCCCGAGGGGCATAGTGCGCTTCCAATGATCCAGGTACGGCAGGCCCCATTCCGTCGTTCGCTCCCACCTGGCGCCCCAGCACTCGTTCGATGTCCTCCGCGCTGATTCCACCCGGGCGCAAGATGCGCAGCCGCTCCCCGCTGAGATCGACGATCGTCGATTCCACCCCGACCTCACATGGTCCTCCATCGAGAACGAGGCGGACCTGATCACCCAAGTCGCGCTCGACGTGCGCCTTGGTCGTCGGACTCACCTCGCCGAATCGGTTGGCGGAAGGCGCCGCCAAGGGTCGGTCGAACGCTCGAAGAACCTCCAGGGCAATGGGGTGGGAGGGCACCCTGACTGCCACCGTGGCAAGCCCGCCCGTCACCTCATCGGGAACGACATCGCTCCGACGGAGGACCAACGACAGCGGACCTGGCCAAAAGGCGTCTGCCAAAAGGAAAGCTGCCTGCGGCGCTCCCACCGTGAACCGCTCGAGCCAGCTGACATCACCGAGATGCAAGATGAGGGGATGGTCGGCGGGACGCCCTTTGATGGCGAAGATCTTGCGGACCGCCTCGGCATTCGTTCCATCCGCCGCCAGACCATAAACCGTCTCCGTGGGGAGACCGACGACCTCACCACGTACTAGCGCCGCGACAGCGGCTTCGAGCAGCTCATCACTCGGCCGCATGATCGGCCCGGAGCTTCTCGATCAACCAGTTCACATGGCGATCCGGCGCCGAGCCTGCAAAATGACGCCGTATCATGTCCGTCTCGAGTACCCAAATGTGATCGGCGATGTTGGTTTCGAAGAGCCGGTCCTCCAGCACCTTGCCATTGGGGAGCAGCTGGCGCCCCTCGATCTTCAGGCGGCTGAGAACTTCGATGGACGCCAAGCGCAGAAGCTCGAATCGCCGTGTGAAGCCCTCGTCCGTGGGAGCCACCGACACGATGAGCTTCGCAAACGTCGGATCCTTGTTGACGAGGTCGTCTCCGACCTCGAATCCGCAATCGAAACGCACGAAAATCTCGTCGATGCCGGAGACACCTGCAGTCTGGAGCGCTTCGTGCACCTCGGCCGCATCGGGGACGGAAATCATG
The DNA here is from genome assembly GCA_965652275.1 of uncultured Polyangiaceae bacterium. Taxonomy (GTDB): domain Bacteria; phylum Myxococcota_A; class Polyangia; order Polyangiales; family Polyangiaceae; genus NIC37A-2. Next base: position 231,436 of record CBFGUR010000002.1, read on the forward strand.
TCGAATACACCGGCATTGGGCAGGAACATTCCAACCTTTCCATCGCGTGGATCCTTCAGACCTGGCTTGTACGACTCCGCGTTGATGCGAAACTCGCGCGCTACATGAGTCTGAACGATGTCCTGCTGGGCAAAGTCGATAGCACTGCCGCTCGCGACCGCCATCTGTAGCTGAACCAAGTTCAGCGGCGCGAGGTCATCGCCGCGTCGGATGCGGTGAGCTTCTTCGGTCACCGGGTGCTCCACCTGGATTCGAGTGTTCATCTCCAAGAGATAGAAATGTCCATCCTTGTACATGAGCTCCACGGTCGCGGCTCCGACGTAACCCACCGCATCGGCGATTCGAACCGCGATTTCGCACATTCGGTCATGCAGAGCCGGCTTGTCAGAGAGCAGAGCCGGGGGTGCCTCTTCCTGAATTTTCTGGCTGGCGCGTTGCTCGGAACAGTCGCGCATGCCGAAATGTCTGGTGTTGCCAAAGCGATCCCTCACGACCTGTACCTCGAGGTGAATGGTCCGAGGAATGTTCTGTTCGAACATCACCCCCTGGTCCCAGCCGTTCATCTGGATTTCACTGAGCACCTTCGTTACCGCTGCCGGGACGTCTTCGGGACGCTGAATGACGACTTGCCCCCGTCCGCCGCCGCCATTGGCGGCTTTGAGGCGGCCCGGGAACTCGAACTTGCGTTCCTTCTTGCCTTGTTCGATCGCTCCGACAATCCGCGCTGCGTCGGAGAAGTCCATCACGATTCCGGGGGTGACAGCACCGGGGTCGATGGATTCTGCAAGCAGGCGGAACTTACGCTTGTCTCCGGCCCGCTCGACGACGTCCTGCATGGGACCGATGAAGGCAATACCGCTCCGCCGAAAGATCTCGATGGCAGCTGTGTTCTCCGCCAAGGGCCCGTAGCCGGGGTACAAGGCCGAGCGCGCCAACGTCGCCTCTGCATCCGCCCCGAACCGCTCCCGGTAGGTGCGTTCGACTCGGTCTGCGATCTGGCTCGGGTTGGCGTACGTTTCTCGGAAGGTACCGGATAGCGGGATTGTAATGCCACCCGCGTCCTCCGCGAGGCGCACCTGGAGAGCGCCGTCGTCGTCCTGCTCGCTGTACACGACGACGGGGATCTTGCCGAGCTCGATCACTTCCCGAACCGCACGCACGCCCATTTCCCCCTTGTCCGCGACGATGACGTAGTCGAGACGACCTGCGAAAACGGTAGTCGCCGGGAGGCGATCGAGCTCCTGCGACAGCAGGTACACCAAGTCGGCAACAGCCGGTCGCTCGGCGAGCACCGCGTGTGCCTCTTGCCCGAGCCGTTCGCGAAGGCGCCGCCGGGCCCCGTCGTACACCGTGAGCCCGACGATGAGGGGCAGGGTCTCCTTGTGGTCGAAATCAATGCTCCCGTCGTCCGTTAGGCGGACCTTGTCCGCTAGCTTGGGGAGCTTCGTCTTCTCGATGGCTTTCTCGAAGGCGGCCTCCTTGGGAAGTTTGTCGCGGGTCTTGAGCAGCTGATCCCAAAGAGCCCGAGCTTTGTCGGGGGCCGACGTGTCGATTTTGGCGAGCTGCGACTCCCAAGAGAAATACTTGAACCAAACCTCACCGTTTTTGATGAGATAACGAAGCGCCATCAAGCGCTGCCCATGAACGCCACATGGTAAAGAGCGCAGTTCGACGAGCCTACTTCCGGGAAGCCCGAGGGCAACGGCTAGCGCTTCGGTGCAACCGATGTGACCACTACCTGGCCTGACCAGCGACTGCATCGCTGCTGTAATGGTCTCGGTCGAATCGCGGTCGCTCGCCTTCTTGATTCCGGGATGAGCATCTAGGGAAGTAGCCATGGGGGGCGCGAAGTGTACGAGCCACCGAACCAGCCGCAACTGTTCAGCCGACACCCCTTCTGCCAGCGAAAATCAGCCCTCCGAGGGGACTCCGCGCAGAAGGGCCCTGGCCTGTCCCACCCAATCGTCACGAAAAATTCTCCCCTGAGTCGTGCCGATCTTGGGGGCGATGTCCCGGACATCATCGACGCTCCAGGCGGCGATCTGGGACAGCGCAACGACCCCTTCGCGCCTGAGGGCGTGCACGTAGGCTGGACCGACCCCACGCAGCACTGTGAGGTCATCGCGTCCCCTCGCCCCCCCGGGCCACCCCTTACCGGGCGCAACGACTCCTTCGGATTGCAGACGCAGAAGACGTTCCTCCAGTCGACGGATGCGCTCCGTCTTGGCCAGGGTGAGTTCTTCCGCGACACGCAGACTGTCCCGAAGCGCGCTGACCTTCGCCGCCTGTTTCTCCTCGATGATGGCGATCTCGCGTGCGCACCGCAACTCGAGATCCCGCTCTCGCACTTCGTGCTCACGGCGGAGTCGGTCGAGCTGATGTTCGAAGATGCCTCGAGCGGAAACTTCATCCGCGGTGTCCTCGCTTGGGCGCTCCCTGCTATTTCTCAAGGTTGCGAGTTCCGCTCGGAGCAATGCATTGTTCTGCTTTTCAACTCGCGTTTCGGCCCGCTGCGCCCGAAGTGACTTGCGTACTGCGGAGAGCTCCTGTTCGAGCCGCTGCAACTCGGGTCCGAGGGAGCTCGCCGAAAGGGAGCCGTCCACCCGCCGTAGGGAGGTGCGAAGAGGCCGCACGGGCTCTAGCGCTGAGCTGAGCTCGTCCGCCGCTGGGGCGCCCCCTCGTTCCCATTCATCCACCGGCATTTTGCTCCTCCTTTCGGGTTCCCACGCCGCGACCTGGCTGGTCACACCTCGCTGGAAATTCCCTGTCCGCGTTCGAGACGCGTCCCTTGATAAAATATAGGGAACCACCACCCAGAGGGCATCGCGGGATGGATATCGACGGGCACATGCCGCCGATTTTCAGCAAGGGGCATGCCAAGAAAACCCGGGGGAAACGCAGCGGGGCGCGGCGCGGTGCGCCGCGCCCGGTGGGTTCAGTGCGGGTTGTTTGTCCGAGCTCGCTCGGACATCTTCGCGCTCATTCCGCAGGTTCGTTGGGTTCACCCAGCGCCTGAGCCGCCCCCGCTGCCCGACGGCCAGCCCATACGGCGCCGTTTTTTATGTCTTCGAAGATTGCGTAAATGGCCGGGACCAGGACGAGCATGATGACGGTCGCAAACAGCACCCCAAAGCCAAGGGAGATGGCCATGGGAATCAAGAATCGCGCCTGCATGCTCGTCTCGAAGATCATCGGAACGAGGCCGAAAAACGTCGTGAGCGAGGTGAGAATGATGGGACGGAAGCGGCGCAATCCACCCGCAACCATGGCATCGAAAGCGCTCATGCCCTCCTCTCGGAAGCGGTTGATCGCCACGATGAGAATGAGTGAATCGTTCACGACCACGCCCGAAAGAGCGACGACGCCCATCATGCTGATCATGCTGAGCCCATACCCGAGAGCGACGTGACCGAGAATCGCACCCACGATCCCGAACGGTATGACCGTCATGATGATGGCAGGTTGACCGTAGCTCCGAAATGCGATCGCCAAGAGGCCGAAAATGGCTACGAGGGCCATCTGAAACCCTGTCCCCAATGCTCCGAGTGATTGAGCTTGTTCGCGCTGTTCGCCCCCGAGACTGTAGGATAGACCGTCGTAGTTCTGCAAAAGGGCGGGGATCTGCTTCTCTTGAAGCGTCGCCACGACTTCGTTGGCGTTGGCTTTTATGCCATCGACGTCGGCAGTCACGTTCACCACTCGCCGCCCTTCACGGCGCTTGATGGCGGTATAGGAGCGCCCACGCTCGACGTCGACGGCGTCGAAGAGCGGGATTTCACCGCCGCTGGGCGTCCGGAGCATCAGGGATTCGAAGTCATACTCGCTCTCGCGCTGTTCATCCGGAAGGCGCACATAAACGCGCAGCTCGTCCCTTCCCCTTTGCTGGCGCAACGCCTCCACTCCGTAGAACGATGCTCGAAGCTGGGAGGCGAGAGCAGCTTCGGTGAGACCGAGCGCGCGAGCATTCGGCTTCAGGGTCATGTCCAGTTGTTCCTTGCCAGGAGAAAACCCGCTATCCACCGCGTAAACGCCAGGAAATTCCTGAAGCTTGCCGGCGAGATCGTTCGCCGCCGACTCGAGAACACCGAGGTCGTTGTGTTCGAGCTCGATGTCGATGGGAGCGCCTGCGGTGGGCCCCATATTGAAGACGAACTTCAGGCTCTCGACGCCGGGAATGTCTCCGATCATCGACCGCCAGGTCTCGGAAAACTCCCGAGCATTGAACGAACGGTCGTCGGAAGGAACGAGATAGACGGCAACCTCGCCCACGTGGCCGCCAGCTATTGCACTCGACGGAGGCCCCGCGCCCCCCATCAAAATACCGCGATCTCCGAGCTGAGAAAACACGCCGCGCACAACCGAGCGCGGCTCGCCTTGAGTCACGTGCTCCTCGAGCGCATCATCGATCTTGGCGTTGATCGCTCTGAGGATCGCCCGTGTTTCCTCGGGCGGCGTCCCAAACGGCATCCTCAAGTCCGCAACGACGACGTCGCCGTCCACCTTCGGCATGAAAGAGAACTTGACGTAGCCGCCGCCCACCAGGCCCACCGTGGAAAGCAAGATCGCAATGGACCCCGCCAGTGTGATGTAGCGATTTCTGATCGCGAACTTCAGGCTAGGCTGGTAGACCTTTTCGATGAATCTCTCGACGAGGCGCGCGAACTTACCCTGTTCTCGCTCGACGAGACGGGGAACCGCCGTGGCGGCTTTGGGACTGAAAATCCACAAAGGCGAGAGAATGATTCGCTTCAAGAGCGTCGTAAACCCTCCCTTGTGGCTCAAGTGCGCTGGAAGAACGAGCAGAGACTCGAGCAGCGAGATGGCGAGCACCCCCATCACGACGATCGGTATCAAGCGGAAGAACTTCCCGGCTGGCCCCGGCACGAACAGCATCGGTGCGAAGGCAATCATCGTCGTCGAGACGGCGAAAACCACGGGCATCGCGACTTCTTTCACGCCGCTGATGGCGGCGTCCATGTAGCTCATGCCGCGAGCACGTCGCGCATAGACGGCTTCGCCAACCACTATCGCATCGTCGACGACCATGCCGAGGGTCACGATGAAGGCGAAGAGACTGATCATGTTGATCGACGCATCGAAGATCGGCATGAACAAGAGAGAACCCACGAAGCAAATCGGGATCCCGAGCGTCACCCAAAACGCGAGACCCACGTCGAGAAATAGCCCGAGAACGAGCATCACGAGTACCAACCCCATGATGCCGTTGCGCCGCAGAAGATCCACGCGTTGCTCGTAGATTTCGGACATGTCCGCCCACGTCGAGAGGCTGATCCCAGGAGGCATCCTCGGTCGCTGAGTCTTCAGATAGCCCTCCACGGCAGACGAAACCGTAATGGGCGTCTGGTCCCCGACGCGATACACCTTCACCATGACCGAACGCTCGGAGTTGAAGAAGGCTTCTTGATCGGTATCTTGAAAGCCATCCTCGACTCTGGCGATGTCGCCGAGGCGGATTTGGGTGCCATCCGGTCCGGAAACGATCGGAATGGCCGCAAACTCGGCGCCATGACGCTTTCGGGCGGCCGTCCTGACGAGCACCTCACCGCCCGCAGTCTTGACTCCGCCGCCCGGCGTCTCCACGGCATTCGCCGCAACTCGGCGAGCGACGTCATCGAGGGTAAGGCCGTATCTTCGCAGTTCCTCGCGGGGAACCTCCACGCTGATCTCGTACGGGCGAGCGCCGTAGAGTTCAGCGACATCGATTTCGGGCAAGGCCAAGAGGTCGTCGCGCACCTTCTCCGCCATCGTGCGGATCGCCTTCTCGTCAGCATCTCCGTGGACCACGACGCTGACGACTTCCTTTCGGTTGAGCGCGAGACTGACCACGGGTCGCTCGATGTCCTCCGGGAACGACCGGATTCGATCCACGGCGCTCTTGATATCCGCAAGGGCGCGCGCCTGGTTGGTCCCGGTGAGAAGATCGATGGTGACCGTCCCCGCGCCTTCGGAAGCGGTCCCTCGCACTTCCTTAATCCCCTCGACATCACGGACGGCCTCTTCAATGGCCAGAATCACGCCTTCTTCCACGTCGGATGGCGACGCGCCCGGATACATGACGTTGACCAGTACGATGTCGATCTCGAACTCGGGGAATACCTCCTGCTTGATGCTGGGGAGCATCAACATGCCGCCGAAGAGGAGCGCGAACATGATCAAGTTGGCTGCGACGCTGTTGCGTGCCATCCACGCGAGAAGTCCCCGATTCATGTCACCCTGATCTTCGGGAATCGCGTCGTGGATCTTCTTTTGCGACGGTGGCGCCCCGTCGGCCGGATTCTGCGGTTCCTCAGTCATGCTTTGCCTGTGCCTCAGCCTCGGTCTCAGCTTGCGCGTGTTTTCGCGCCCCATCATCGGGAGCAGAATCGCCGACGTTGTGGGAGGTCGCCCCGATGGAGTCCGGGTCGGCTCGTCGTAGCTTCAGACCCTCTACCGCATTGCCGAGACGGCTCGTGATGATTTCGTCACCGTCCTTCAGCCCAGCGCTGATGAGAAGCGAGTTCGGCTTACGCCAGGCAATCTTCACCTCGCGGATCACGAGCGTCCCGTCATCTCCATACAGATAAACGAAACGGCCCGCATGCACGGCGGCTCGCGGTACTTCGACCACGTCCACCATCTCCTGACCTTCGATGTCGATGTGAACGTAAGACCCCAGAAGAAGTGGTAGCTCTGGCGACTCGGTGCCCGAATCGAGTCCGAGGGGATCCTCCACCCGCGTGAGCACCCGTGCCATGCGCCCCGCGGGATCGACATCTCCGTAGAGGCGCACGACTTTACCCATCCGGACGATGCGCTTTTCGCCGATCTCTTGCCAAACCGAAACCTTGGAGCCTTCGTCTTCTTTCGCATTGAATCCCGGAACTAGGATCGACGACAGGCTCTCCACGGGCACCGATACTTGAACCCAAAATTCGTCACTACCGACGAGAATTCCGAGAGCAGACGCCGGGCTGATGAACTGCCCCACGTTGACGGTGCCCTCCTTCACGAACCCGTTGAATGGCGCCGTGAGCGTGGCGCGCCCCACGTTCAGCACGGCAAGGCTTCGATCGCTCTCGGCAAGCTGCATGCGGGCCTCAGCCTCTTTCAGTTGAGGCTTGCGCAGTGCAACGTTGCGTCCCACGTCACTCGCCGCATCGTCCTCGCCGATGAGCTTCCATTCGTGCTCTGCCAGTTCCCCCCGACTCTCTTCGAGAAGCAGCTGTTGCTGAGCTTGCTCGACCTGTGAAGCGCTTTGCTTGGCGCGCAAGGCGTACTCACTGGCATCGATGCGCAACAGGACTTCGCCCTTCTTGAAACGTCCCCCGGGTACGAGGTTATCGCTTCGATAGATCACACGGCCCTGCACTTCCGGCTGCAGGGTGACCTGCCTCGCGGGGAGCACTGTTCCCTGGGCCGCCACGGTTGCGAGCTGCTTTTTAGCCTTCACCCTGGCCGTACGAACGACCACGCCCGTATCGCTATCCGGCTTCGCCTCGGCTGGCGCGCGGCTTTTCACGAGCATTCCCATGACGCCGGCGCCCAAGGCGACGATCAGGATGGCAATGCCGCCACGGGCGACTGCTTTTGCGACGGGACTCATGAATGCGGCTCCTCTTCTGATTTTCTGTGGAGGTGGATGGGTTTTCGAGCGCTTTCCCCAAAAGCGGAGAGAATGTTGTCGACGAAGACTTCCGCGATACCAGTCGCGGCAATACCGAGTGGAGCCACACGTCGACCGATTTCCTCGGCATTCTGTTCGACGAGAATGACCCCCAACATGGCTGCCCAGAGCTGGACCGCGATCTTCTCAGAGGCTTCGTGCGAGCGCAGAGAGCCGTCTTTCTTGCCGCGCTCGATGGCGCCGACCAGAAATTCGTACTTCTTTCCGACGGCGCCGCGATAAACTCGATAGAGCTCCGTGGCATCATCGAGGGAATAGGGAACGTTGAGCCAACTCATCGCTACCTTGAAATGCCCCGGGCACTTGAGCGCGTGACGGGTGTAGAGCTTCATCCCCGCGCGGATCAGCTCAATGCCGCTTTTCATCGGTTGCCCGCGAAGCTGCTCGATCTCCGCTTGCAGTTCATCCAGCCACTGAGTTGCGACCGAGAGGAACAAGTCCTCTTTGCTGGCGAAATAGAGATACAGCGTCCCCTTGGAGACATCTGCCTCCCGCGCGATCTCATCCATCGTCGCGCCTTGAACGGTGCGCTCCAAGAACACGCGCACGGCCGCGGCAATGATCGCCTCGCGGCGCTCTTGTTTCTTCTGCTCTCTCTGGCGCAAAGCAGTCACTGGCCAAACTCCTGGGGGACGACGGGGCTTGGGAGCTGAACCTTTCCACAAACTGACCAAGGGGTCACTGACTGGTCGGTCAGTCCTGGTCGATTTCGCAGCTTGCGCGCATTTCACATGTTAAATCGCACACCTTCTGCGGGTTTTATCCAGATCTGCTCAATTTAGCACGATCAAAGCGGCGCCGACTCACCTCGCGCCCAGCGCGCCTGGTTGCGCAATCGTCCCCGAGAGGCCTAGGACGCGCCGGTGAGTTCGAAACGGAGCGCTTTGGATCTTGTCGCCCTGCTGCTGGGGCAGTGGTTCTTCACGGGCCGAGCTCCGAAGGCGCCGGGCACCGTCGGCTCCGTCGGCGCACTTCCCCTCGTGTGGGTTCTGCTCGAAACGCCGCACCTCACCTATTGGCTCGCGACTCTCGCAGTCACGATTGCTGGCTTCCCCGTTTCACAGAAGTGCTCGGAAATCCTAAGTGACAAGGATCCTTCCAGCGTCGTCATCGACGAAGTCGCGGGCGTGATGATTGCAATGGGCATGGTACGCGGCGCGCCGTTGTGGATCCTCGCGCTGGCTTGGATCCTCTTTCGGGTACTGGACATCACCAAGCCTTGGCTGATCGACAAGGCTCAATACCTTCGTCCGAACGGAGTGGGCATCATGGCGGATGATATTCTCGCCGGAATCGTCGCGGGAGCGATTAGCTGGGGATTGTTTCAGGTGCCGTTGTTTCATTCGTAACGAACGCGGCCAAACGACGACACCGAGCCGACTCGCCCGTGAGGGGTGCAACGACGTCGCGCCCCAAAGCTCGCGGAGCTCACCATGGAGTCCCGAAAAGCCGCCGCCGCGAAGAGTAACCGGAGCTTTCTGGCAGCGCGAGCTCATCTCGACATTGAGAGAATGCGTCGCCGCGGCTCACCCGGGTCGGATGAAGCTCGCGTCGGTACAGTCATGTTCATGCGGTTGATCGATGAGCACGCCTCACTGATACAGCCCACTATATCTTGAAAACTAGTCTGCGCACCCTTCGTACGTGACGTTCGTTTCGGAAACCGGCGTGTCGTCATGGCGGGAAATCCCGGTTTCTTGGTACCAGCTGCCGCCACAGTTGTTCCGAATGACGGTCTCCTCGAGAACGATGTCGCCCGTGTGGTTGTTGCTGATGAAGAAGATTGCCGAGCCGTGGGCGTTCACGGTGTTGTTCTCGATGATCGAACCGCAAATGCTCAGCGTCATCTCGTTTCCGTCGTTGTAGATCGCCCCACCCGAACCCCCACCGGGCGTGCCCTCCTGGGCCGGGTTCGCGCCATTCCCAATTGCGGAGTTGTAAGAAAAATGGCTGTTGATGATGCGCCACGAGACGCCGATGCTGCTCAACGCTCCGCCATTCGAACACCTATTGCCGAGCTCTGGTGCGCCGCCGAAGGTGCTATTTACGACGTAGGCGGGCTGATCGTCGTGCATGTCGAAGACTCGGATCGCAGCGCCCCCCACGTCGGGCCCCGTGTCGGCGCAAACGTTGTTGAAGAATCGGGTGTTGACGGCTTTGAAACGGCCACCGCGCACCCAAATGGCGCCGCCGCCATCGTACTCGTCCTCGTTCTTGGAGTTTCCGTCGATGAACGTGATGTTTTGGACCGTCAGGCGGGGGTGGTCTTGGTTGTCACAGTGGGAGGTGGTCCAAGTCTGATTCTGGTCGCACGTATTTTGATAGAGGATGCGGTGGTTGCCGCTGCCGCTGAGGGTGATGAGCCCCCCGCCATCGATGACGACTTCGTCGGATGCATCGTTGACGACCTTCGCCGTCCCATCGAGCATGATTGTATGAGGCTCGGGGCCGCAGTCGAAGGTGATCACTCCACCGCTCGCCACCGCATCGATGAATGCCTGGCTGCTACAACTCTCGGGTGTACCGTCACCGACGACCGCCGTCGGGTTCGACGAATCCTCGGGTGCGGCTTCCGCGGTCGTTCCACACGGGGCATCCGGATTGCCCGCGGGCGGTCCTGAACTCGGGTCCGTGAGGGGGTTTTCGAACGTCACGTTGGGCTCACCCTCCTCCTCGTCGGTGCCTCCCCCACATCCGGTGGCGAGAGGTGCAAGCAGAACAGCACACACGGCCGTCGGGGCGGCGAGCGAGAAACGAGCTTTCATAGGGGTATCATCCTCCAACGGCGAGCAAGAACAAGCCTCAACGACGACTCGCCGCGGGCATGGGCCGCCCCGGTCAAAGGATGGATCGCCCCGAAAGTAGGACCCTCGGGGCGGTGATACTGGTCCAGAAACTATTTCTCCTTCGAGTCCGCGGGCGCAGCCTCTCCCTCCGGGAGCGACCATTCGTCGCCGTGCAGAGTCCCGCAGAAAGTCCGGCATTTCGTCGTCTTGCAGCCGCAGCTCGGGTCGGTTTTCTTCTTCTCGAGAAGCTCCTTCATCTCCTCGACCGTAATCCCGGCAATGCGTTCCACGCGCTCCATGTCCCAGCCTTCCTTCTTCTGATGGGGAGTGAGCGGATCCGTCGGACCTCCGTCGGCATCAGCGCAGCAACGGAACCCGAGGTAGTAGTGATAAAAACCCTCATCGTGAGTGTAGATCTTCGGTCGACACTGATTGCGCACGCCCTTGTACCACGGGCCGCCGGTGGTGATGCTCTCGTACTTGCCTCGCCAACCCGACTCGAAGGTCTCGCTGGCGACGACTTCATCGTTATTCCCCGGTAGGTCATAGACCCCGAAGTCACTCACGCATTCGGGTTGATGGCTGCGCTTGCCCTTGTAGAGGCGACGAAGCTCGTCCCGATCGCGCTTGGCCACCTTCGTCATGTTGGGCCCATCCCACTCCTCATCCCCGTGGCATTTGGTCGTATCTCGGACGTAGCCATAAGGGAACGGCTTCATGTCGGGACCCTCGCAAGCGAAAGTCCACTCGCTCTCTGTGCACATGCGCTTTCCGATTGCGGCGCACTTGATCTGAGCTTGATGAAATCGATTCATCACCTCGGGCTTGTGGCCTCTCTTGTTCGGCCAGGAATACTTGTCGATGCAGAATCGCTTCTTGACCATCTTGCCGGTGCACTTGCCCGCAGTCGCGAACTCTTCGCAAACGCGCTTCTTGTTCTGCGGCGCGTACCATTCCTTCTTGCACTCGCGTTCGATGACCTCGATGTCCGCCGCCCCGGCACCTGGCGTGTTCCCATGCTCGTCGGGTTTGTTGTCGTTGCTCACGGCCGTGCAGTACTCGCCTTCGACCAGAATCATCTCGTCCGGACACGCTACCGGTCCATCTTCCGGATTCGCCTTTTCCGGACCTTCATCGGCGCGGCCCGTCGGGGCTTCGTCCTTTGGCGCGGGTCGTTCGAGGGGCTCGGCCGATTGCCCCGAATCGACGTCCAAAGCAGTCTGGGCCGGAGGAGAATGCGGGACGGGCGTCGCTGCACAGGATGCAAAAACGGCGGTTACGAATACAACGGATAGGACTCGTGACGTCTTGGTGGGAGTCATCGTTCGAGGGCTTACCGAACATCCTCGGGCAGGGGAAGGTTCGGGCCGTCCTCCGGCAGTGCACCCAGCTCCCCCCGCCTGTACTGCTCCTTGGCTTCGGCGATTCGTTCCGGCCGCGTGGAACAAAAGTTCCAGTCGAGGTACCGCCTTTCCGGGAGAGGCGGTCCACCGATGAGAAACGCTCGGCCGGCCCCATCGAACCGAAGTTGTGGCTCGTGCCCAGGTGCGAGCAACGCCATCGATCCAGCCTCGACTTCGACTCCTCCCACTCGAGCGCCTCCAGCAAGAACGATCAGCGCGCGCTCTTCGTACTCGGACGGGATCGAGAGGGTAGAAGTATCGTCGGCCTCGATTGCTGCGCACCAGAGTGGAGAAGCGATGGTGACGGGCGACTCGAGACCAAATCCACCGCCGGCGATGAGGCGCACGCGGAGCCTTCCGCTTTCGAACTGTGGCAGCAGCGACGCCGGCACGTGCTGGAAACTCGGTTCGACGTCCTCGCCATCGCGGGGAAGAGCAACCCAAGACTGCACTCCGAAAAGCTCTGGAGGGGCGCCACGCAGATGCGGTGGGGTGCGCTCGGAATGGACGATACCGCGACCCGACGTCATCCAATTCACGGCGCCTGGCTCGATGAGTTGTTCGGAACCAATGCTGTCCCGATGCAAGATGGCCCCTTCGAACAAATACGTGACGGTGGCAATTCCGATGTGGGGGTGGGGCGGCACGTCAACCGCCATCGGCGTTCCAGTAGTTGAACCCGGTGTCGGGCCCATGTGGTCCACGAACACGAAGGGGCCCACGGTCCGTCTTTGCATGGTGGGGAGGAGGCGCAACACCCGTCCCCCGCCCAGAGGTTTCCATTTCCCGGAAATGACCCGAATTGGTCCTGAATCGGCATCCATGGCCGTGAGCTTAACTCTTCTTCACATTCGGCCAACCGAGACCTTCACGGTCGGGGAGCACATTCGATTCGTGGGAGAATTGCCCCCGGGAAAGGAACACACATGATTGGTTTCATCGTCGCCTTCGAATGCGCTCTGGCATTGCTATTCTTGGGTCTGTACCGCCGCCACCGACGAAGACACGGCCGCCACGGACTCTACTTTCTCTTTCGAAGACTGAAGACGACCCCGGGGCAAGAACGAGTCCTACGGGACGCCCTGAGTCGATTGCGCGACGCTGGCCGCAGCGCCATCAATGAAACCAACGAGGCCCGCCCGCAGCTCGCCGAGATGATGCGGGCGGAGACGTTCGACGAACCGGGCGCGAGAACTTGGTTCGCCTCTCGTCAGAAGACCGTCGAGGACCTCAAACCCACCGTGATCGAGTCACTCCGCGAAGTCCACTCGGTACTCGATGCCGAGCAGCGTGCCGCCCTCGGCGACGCATTGAGTTCGAGATGGTCGAGCTTCGGCCTCTACCGTGAGCACCACCGAGGACAGTGGTGTTGAAGATGCTGACGCTGTTACTTTTCGCATTTTTCAAGAACAAGAACACGAGGAGCGCACCATGAGACATGGCATCTTGACCATCCTACTTTCCTTCGGTGTCGTCGGAGGCTTGGCTTACGGGATCATCGAGCACCGACACAAGGACCCCGAGCGCCACTCCCGCTTCAAGGAGCACGTTGCAGACATCTGCGTCGCAGCAGCGCTCCGGACCCTCGACGGAAAGGGAGTGCAGGCCGAAACCCGATGACGTCCCCCGCGTATTTCATCGGTCAGACCGGAGATGACGACGGGTGGAGATCGCGTGGTATGAAGGTCCCTACGGGACAAGCCCCCCTTCGTACCACCATGTCACTCCGTGTCCTCATCATCGACGATGATCGCCGCCTATTCGAGCTCCTCTCGAGCTATCTCGAGGAAAATGACGTGGCGTGCAGCCACGCTCCCGAGGGGCAGACCGGACTGTCGTTGATCCCAACTGGTGCGTTCGATGCCGTAATCCTCGACGTGATGATGCCAGGGCTCGACGGCCTTTCGGTCCTGAGGAGGATTCGAGAAAACTCGGGTGTTCCCGTCATCATGCTGACGGCCAAGGGCGACGAAACCGATCGCGTGGTCGGCTTGGAACTGGGCGCCGACGACTACATGGCCAAGCCGTTCTCTCCCCGAGAACTCCTCGCGCGCATCAAAGCCGTCCTGCGGCGGGGCAACGCGACGCAGACCGGCGCCTGGCTGAAGATGGACGACGTGGAGCTCAATCGGACGAGCCGGGAGGTCAAGGTGGGTGGCGCACTCGTCGAGCTCACGGGTCTCGAGTTCGATCTCCTTGCGGTGTTGCTCGAACGGCCGGGTCGTGTCGTATCACGCACGGCGTTGCTCGAGCATGCTGGACGAACGGACACCTTCGTCAATGAGAGGGCGGTGGATGTTCACATCTCACATCTCAGACGAAAGATACGCGACCACGAGCGCTCCTCGCGACTTTTACGCACGGTGCGCGGCGTCGGCTACGTGATGGGACGCAGCTTGGAATGAACTACCGATTGAAGTGCCGGGACCCGCATCCGCCCGGACGTTGGGGCTCGATGCGCCACTTCGTCGGCGCTCGACTCCATCGTCGCCTTTTCATGGCGATGGGGCTTTCCATCTTCGTCACCATCGTCATGTGCGCAACGATATTACACTTTTATGCGGACAGTCCCTGGCGCGACAACGGTCTCCGAGACATCGAAAGCTTCTTTTCGCGACGCTTTGCCGAAGTCTGGCAAGCTCCCGAAAAGCGGGACCTTCTCGCCGCCGAATCCGCCAAAGCGTTCCGCGTGGGAGTCCTTCTTTCGGATCCGGGCGGGGCTCCGCTAAGATCGGTGCACGGTTGCCGGGACCCTCAATTTTCCTTTCCCGTCGTGGGCTCGGAAGGAACGCTCGGGACCGTGGGCGTGTGTCCTGAGCACCACATCCGCTTCGAGAAGATTTCTCTGTTCGTCTTGATGGGAAGCGCGGGCCTCATCCTTTGGCTGCTTTCGGGCCTTCTCGCGAGAAAATTGGGGGTTCCCCTGCTTCGACTGGCGGAAGTGGCCCAAGAGATAGGTGAAGGGAAGCTTTCTTCGCGAGCCCGCCTCGACCGCCACTTCGCCGGAGAAATAGGGGTCTTGGCAAATTCGATCAACGATATGGCAGAGCGCATCGAGCGCCAGATGCGAGGTCAACGGGAACTCCTGGCGGGGGTGTCCCATGAGATCCGTACGCCGCTGAGTCGGCTCCGGGTGTTGACTGAAATTCTTCGCGATCAACGCGTGAGTGAGAAATCACTCGCCAGTATCGAGCGAGAGATCGACGACATCAATGAACTCACCGGACAGCTCCTTGCGAGCAGTCGGCTCGAATTCGAATCGCTGGACAAGGTCGAACTCGACCCCATCCAGGTTGCCAAGCTCAACTTGAACCGGTCCAGCGTGTCGGAGGAACTGCTGACAATCGATGGCGCGCCGCGACCGATCGAGGGCGACGCAACGCTCCTCGGACGAGCACTCACGAACCTCATTCAGAATGCCAACACTCACGGAAACGGACTGGTGGAACTGCGGGTGAGTTTCGAGTCCGGCGGGGCGAGGTTTTCGGCCCTGGATGAGGGCGACGGTTTCAAGCAGGAAGACTTAGGGCGAGTGTTCGACTCGTTTTACCGGGGGACCGGATCGGGCAAGGGCACGAGCTCACTCGGACTCGGTCTGGCGCTCGTCCGGCGCATCGCTCAAGCTCACGGTGGCGAGGCCCACGCTGAAAACAGATCCTCGAAAGAGGGAGCGAGAACCACCGGCGCCGACGTCAGCTTCACGATTCCGTACAAAGCTGACTACAGCGGGTGAAGTGCAGCCCCCGCAGGTCAATCCTCGTCGGTTGGCTTCGTGCGGGCAGCGCTGGCGAGGAGCTCGATGAATCCGGCGTGTTCGGCGAGAGGAGGAGCGATTTCATGGGTCACTCGCGGATAGCTCTTTGCGGCCTCGCGGAGGAGCGCAGGGATGTCTTCGGTCACATGGCGTCCGCGCGATAAAAAGCAAGGAATCGCCACGACATGCGTCGCCCCTGCTTGAACGCAGGCGGCATAGCCCTCGGAAATCGTCGGGGCGCTGAGCTCCATGTGCGCAATCTCCACGACGGGCGCGCGCTCTTCTTTGGCGAGACGGAGGCGGAGTCGTTCCGCGATCCCCTGGAGTTGGACGTTTGCTTGTGCAACCCGACTTCCGTGATCAATCAGGAGCACAGCGGTCTTGGGGATCCCCACCACCTTGAGGAGAGCATCGGTATCCAATGAGGATTCCGTCTGAGGGCGCCTCGGGCCAGCCATACGACACAAGCGTACCGAGTCCGTCGCCAGGTCGAAAGTAGCTGGCGACGACAATGAAATAGTCCCAGCTTAGTGCTCCAACTCGACGACACGGCTGGAAAATTGCAGGCAGCACACCAACCATTCGTCGACCGGTCGCACACGGAGAGTCCAGGTCGGACGCGCGACTACTCATTTCCCCATCAGGCGTCCTTGCGACCGCCCCCTGCTCCGTTCCCGTGTTACCTTCGTCGGCCTAAAGATTTGTGTGAGCGATACTGTCGCCGCGCCAAGGAAGCTTTTCTTCGATGCTGTCATCTCTTCGCCCGATCTCTTTCGTCCTCTTTTCGGCCTCCACGTACGCCTGCTCCGCCCAACCCGAACCTCGACCGCCAGCACACGTCCCCGCGCCCGTCGAGGAGGAGGAGGAGGAAGCGCCGAAGTGGATCCCCGGTCCAAGCGCCGAGGAGATCAAGCAAGCAGTCGACCAACGCAACGCAGACCTACGCCAGTGCTACCTTGCGGGGACGTTCAAGAACTCGCAACTGGCCGGCACTGTGAACGTACTCTTCACCATCGACACACGAGGCAGGGTGAGTCGCACCTCGGACGCTGGCTCGGACATCGACGATCCGGAGGTGGTCAGCTGTGTCCTCACGGTATTCGGGAATCTGGAGTTCGCAAACGGCGGTTCCTCCGATACCGAGGTCGAGTACCCGGTGGTTTTCGGACGCCACGGCTGACCGCGGGGGTCGCGATAGCATCTAGCCGCCCCAGACGGCCGGTGAGCCCCGCCATCGCCTCCGGGGAATAGTTCGGCGCCCCGAGGAATCCATGCTCTTGCAGCTCGGGCCGTGGAACGAGCCGAGAGTGCATGGTTACCTTTTTGTGAGGATGGGAATGTGCATTTCTCCCGAAACCTTCCCTACGCTCGGCCGTTACCAAGGATCGAGAGGATGAGAACATGCCGGCCCGCCTCGACGAATTCCGACCCGATGTTTGTGCAAAGTCGCGGTCACGTTTGACCCAAATTTCACAACCCCGGGGGCGAATTTCACAGCGTGCTTCCGCTTCGTTCCGTAGGCCGGAATCATTTTCGATTTTGTCCGGATTCATCTCTTCCAAGTCTTGGGATGGAGCGCTTAACTATAGGTCTACTGTGCCCATGTCTCTTGGCACGAGAGCTTGGGGTGAGAAGGACAGTAACAACTATGTCTGACTATTATGCATTGCTCGTCGACTCGGATCTCCACTTCGCAGATGAACTGGAGACCGTCCTCAGCGGAGCAGGAATCGAACTCGTCGTCGCGGTGAGCACTGCGCAAGCTCTCCAGCTTGTCAAGACCATCACACCAGCGACACTCATGCTGAACCTGGACGCGCCTCCTCGGGAGTCCATGCGATTCTTGGGTGACGTTCGAGATCGAGGTATCGATCCACCGGTACTCTGGATAACCTCCCACCTCACGCACGCTGGCGTGGAACGAGTCCGGGCGGCGGGCGGTAGGGGTATCCTGCTACGCAACTCCGACACGGTCTCACGGGTGTGTGCCGTCCGAGCCATGTTGAGCGGGGACTACTATTTCCCTCCGGTACACACCAACCCGGCTACACCAGGTGCAAAGGCCATCGCAGAAAGCGAGCGCATCATCAAATTGTTGCACCAATACGCACGACCTGGCTGACTTGCACGCCGCGAATCAGGTGGCAGCGCCGCCGGATACTCGGTCCCCTTCCTAGGACCACGAGCCTTCTAGATCTCCGGCCGATTCGCCGTTAAGAGGCTGAAATGAGCGCCAGCGGCCGGACCCCGGAATCGTCGGAGCATCTCCCGAGCGACCGCGATCGCATCTTCCTGGAGGACGCTCCAGAAACCTTTCGGTTCGACGACGCTGTGGCGCGCGTGCTTCCAGACATGCTGAGGCGATCCATACCAGGATACTCAGCGCTCCTGCACATGATCGGCGTCCTAGCTGGCGAGGTAGTGGTGAGCAAGAGTCGGGTCTACGATCTCGGCTGCTCGCTCGGAGCAGTCAGCTTGGCCATACGCCACGGCATTGGAGCACGTGACGCGCACTTGATCGCAGTGGACAATTCACCGGCAATGGTTCAGCGCTGCCGGGAAGTCATGAGCGCCGACAGTGGTCTCTGTCCGGTCGAGGTCATCGAGGGTGACATCACCGACTTCCCGCTCGATGACGCATCCTTGATCGTGCTCAACTTCACTCTACAGTTCGCGCCGCCTGCCGAGCGCGAACTGATCCTGGCGCGAGTCGCAGGCGCGCTGCGCCCGGGGGGCGTCGTAGTCCTTTCAGAGAAAACGACGGAGCACGATGCCGAGCTCGAAGACTTCTGGACACGGATGCACGACGCGTTTCGCCGCTCGAACGGCTACAGTAATCTCGAGATGAGCCGAAAACGAGAGGCTCTGGAACGCGTCCTGATTCCGCAGACCACCAAATCCTACGAGGAAATGCTCGTGCGAGTAGGACTCGTTCCTTTTCAGTGGTTTCGCTGTCTGCACTTCGTCTCCTTCATAGGCAAAAAACCACGATGAACCAGGCTTCCCACGAGGCGGTTTCGGCGCGACTCGGTCTTCCTTTGGCCTCGACGCATCTGCCTGCCGACCGTGTGCTCCCGGAGGAGCTCGTCCGTTCGTGCGTGGAGAAGTTCAAACGACATGGCAGGTTCTCGCAATGGTGGGCGCTTCTGGACCAGATTCCCAGCACGGCGCCAACGAGGATTGAGCTCGACTCCGACGCCCCTCGCGCCGTCGGATCGACGCTCCCGGAGTCCTTCTGGCGAGAGTTGGGCCCTTGGAAAAAGGGCCCCTTCCAAATCGGCGAAACGTTCTTGGACGCCGAGTGGAGGAGCTGTTTGAAGTGGGACCGAGTTCGTGAGATTGCTAGCCCTCTCGATGACCGAAAGGTCCTCGACGTTGGTACGGGGAACGGATACTTCTTGCTACGGAGCGCAGGCGCTGGCGCGAGGTTCACCCTGGGTCTCGAACCGAGTGCGCATTACTGCGCGCAGTTTCTGGCGCTAGCTTCGGTGTTTCGTTGCGACAGGATCGCGCTCTTGCCGGCAACGTCGAGTGAGTTCACCTACGGCTGTCGTGCGTTCGATACGGTGCTATCGATGGGAGTCTTGTATCATCGGCGCTCGCCTCTCGACCATCTCGCGGAACTCCGGAGCTTCCTCTCGCCAGGCGGCGAGCTCGTCTTGGAAACCCTGGTGGTACCCGGAACCGAGGGGTATTCTTTGGTTCCGCGCGATCGCTACGCCATGATGCGAAACGTGTGGTTCATCCCCTCTGTACCGACGATGACGGCGTGGCTGAGGCGACTCGGATTCGTGGACATCCGGGTGTCAGAGCCTGTGACGACCACTCCACAGGAACAACGAACTACCCGGTTCACCAACCAGCCGAGCCTCGCGGACTTTCTGGATCCGCATGATCCAACCCGCACCATCGAAGGCTATCCGGCGCCAGCTCGGGCCATCTGGGTCGCCAAGGCACCATGACGAGGCGCGTCCACGGGCTCTCCGACATTGCTCCCCCGGTTCCGACAGGATCCGAGGTCGTCCACGTCGTCGGTGCCGCGGTGCTTCGGGATGGCCTATGTATGATTGCGCGCAGGAAGCCGGGCGGCACGGAGGGCAGAAAGTGGGAGTTCCCAGGGGGGAAGGTCGAGGGCGACGAGACTCCACAGGTAGCGCTCGAGCGCGAGATCCTCGAGGAGTTCGGGGAGAGCATCCACGTCGCCGAATGGCTCGGTCGAGGGCTCGACCCCCAGGGAACTCGACTGATCGTGCTGGATGTATATCGAGCTTCGCTCGACACACCTTCACGAACCCTACGCTCGACGGCTCACGACGATGTGCGTTGGGCGCCGCGACATGCGTTGTCGGGATTCGACTGGGCCAAGGCCGACGTCCCGGTTGTCCCTCGAGTTGCAGAACTCCTGGAAAGACTTCAAAGCGAGTAGGGGGGAGCCTGGACGATGTCTGACCGTTTCATGAAGCGCCTCGGCCGCGGAGCAACTTCGACGATTCACGGACTTTTTCACGTGAGGAAGGACCGAGAGGTGAGGAAGGCCTACCGCTTCATTCTCTTGGCACTATTCCTCGTGACAGTGCTGCTCGAGGCCGGGGGCGCCTACGCGGTGTGGCACTTCACCGAGCCGTCGGACGACGTTTCCACCTGGCTCGCGTGGGGCCTCTTCCTGCTCAGAATCGTGGGGATAGCTTCCGTGTTGCTCGTCGCTCCCATCGTTGCCATCACAGCCTGCAACCTGCTGTTTCCCGTTTTCTCGGAGATCCCCTTTCTGGCAGGGATGCGAAGCTTCGACGAAGCGCGCGGTCGAAGGCTCGCAGCACGAGCGGGTCTCGGAAACGCTGCCGCCGTCGGGAACTCACTCCGACGGTTCGGTGCCTTCCTCGCAATAACGCTGGGCTGCTTCGTCCTGGGATGGGTCCCAATCGTTGGGCCCGTCATGGCCCCGCCGCTGCAGTTCTATTTCGCCGTCAAAACAGTGAGCTGGGAAATGATGGACCCCTATTTCGATCGTGTCGGTATCCGCTGGCCGGATCAGAAGAAGATAACCAAATGCTATGCGCCGGAGTTTCTCGGGATGGGCCTCGTTTGCGTTCCTCTCCTGGCCATCCCCGTGATCGGCCCGCTACTCTTCGGCTTGGTTCAAGCGGGCACGGCCAAGTTCGTCGTGGATGTCTTCCCCGAGGGCGATGAGGCGTCGAATCTGATACCGTCGAAGTCGTGAAATCATCGCCGCGCCGGATCGTCGTCCTGACTGGGGCCGGGATTTCCGCCGAGTCGGGGATCCGCACGTTCAGGGGGGCCGACGGACTCTGGGAAAACCATCGCATCGAAGACGTGGCCACGCCCGAAGCGTTCGAACGCGACCCGGCACTGGTTCACCGCTTTTACAACGAACGACGCGCCCAGCACGAGGGTTGGGGACTGAATGAGAGACGAGTCGAACCGAACGCGGGCCATTTGGCGCTCGCACGTTTCGAAGACGAGTTCGACGGCGAATTTCTCCTAGTGACCCAGAACATCGACGCGCTGCACGAGCGTGCGGGCAGCAAGAACGTGCTTCACATGCATGGGGAACTCCTGACGATGAGATGCACGGCGACCGGGCTGGTGCAAAGTTGGCTCTCATCGAGTTCGAAGCAGAGCGTCTGCGAGTGTTGCGGAGCACCGGGCAGGCTACGACCGAACATCGTTTGGTTCGGAGAAATGCCGCTCTACCTACCCGAGATCGAGGCCGCGCTCTTTGCGAGCGACTTGTTCGTGTCGATCGGGACCTCTGGCAACGTGTATCCTGCAGCGGGCTTCGTGCGCCTCGCGATGGCAGCTGGCGCCCGCACTGTGGAGCTGAATTTGGAACCGTCCGCCAACACGGACTGCTTCGACGAGGCATTCTACGGTCCCGGCACGGAGGTCATCCCGCGTTTTTTAGATAAAATTCTCGCGGAGACCTGAGTCTTTCGGCTGCTCGGCCTTGAGTGCGCCCGCCCAGCGGGTGTCTACTCAGCTCTCCCCCCATCGAGGCCCGAGGTTGAGCGAAAAGGAACTTTAGAACGTGAGGAAGAGCGACGCACGCCTCGTGACGCTGACTTCGCCGGGACATACGCTCACCCAAACCTTTGGAGGTGCGGAGAGTCTCGTCGAAAAGGAGACTCGCTTCAGCCGAATCCTCGGATCGCCGCGCGCCATCATGGTGCTAGTCCCGCTCATCGTATTGGCGCTCGGAGCAACTCTCACATTGATTGGTCAGGTTGCCCTCGGGGCTACGAGTCGCACCATGGCGCGCAACCGGTTCGTTTCCCATACGACCTCGCTCCGACATGGCCTCCAGGAAACGTTGGGACAAGCGGAGCCACTCATCGACGAGCTCGCTCGAATCGCAATCGCCGCCGAACCGCTCAAGCAACCAAAAGCGGCTCTCGACCGAGAACACACCAAGAAAGCGAGACGGATTCTCAACGAGTACGAGCACGACGAGCTCACACCCGTAGCTCTAGAAATGCGAGACCTACTCGTGGGACGGCCTGGCATCACTCAAGCCTACATTGCATTTCCCAACGGCACGTTCCTGAGCGCTGACCCCGCCGGTCCGCGCGCGGTCGGTATCCAGATGACTCAGGATGGGCGCTCCGCGAGCTATCAGGTCAAAGGCCAAAGCGTGAGTCGGATCGAGACTCGTAAGTCCAGCTACGATCCACGCGCCCGCGACTGGTACAAGCTCGCCGAAAAAGAGAAGGAACGGGTTTGGAGCTCACCCTACACGTTCTTTTTCAATCAACACACAGGGGTTACGAGGTCTCAACCCCTGTACAAGGACGACCAGAAGACCGATCTGCTCGCGGTGGTCGGGGTAGACTTCGACGTCGACGCATTGACGGCGTTCATGGCGGGCAGCGAGACCGCGGGCGACCGGGTTCATTCGGTGGTCTTTACCCAGGACGGGATCATTCTGGCGTACCCGAGAGGCGCACAGCGGCTGGTGGCTCTGCAGCAACGGGAACGCGTGCCGACGCACGAAGCCGTTGGAGATCCGGAGCTCTCGGCCCTCATCGACCAAGTCAAACACGGCGTGCGTGAAAAAGGGGAACTGCTCGAGTTCAGCTACAAGAACCACAGGATGCTCGCCTCGGTGCAGCGCTTGGGTGGGGGGGGGCCAAGGTGGTACGTGGCGACCTTTTCCCCGGAACGGACCGTGCTGAAGGAGCTCTACGAGCACAGAAAGAGCAGTCTCATCGTCGGTCTGCTCTCACTCGTCATCGCGGTGGGGCTCGCCTGGTTTCTCGCTCGACGGCTCTACTCCATCCGCCGCGCCGCCCATTTGGCTCAAGCTGCTGCTCTGGAAGCTAGGGGCCAGGTCCGTGACCTGGGGAGCTACCGGCTCGTCTCACGCATCGGCGAAGGAGGGATGGGCGAAGTTTGGCGCGCCACACATCGTCTGCTGGCGCGGCATGCCGCCATCAAGTTGATCAAGCCTAGTCACGCTTCCCCCGAACGGAAGGCAGAACAACGAGAACGATTTCGAAGAGAAGCGCAGGCCATTGCCGGACTTCGGTCGAGAAACACCATCGCGCTCTACGACTACGGTGTGACTCATGACGGCACGCTGTTTTACGTCATGGAGCTGCTCGACGGGATCGACCTCAACTCGCTCGTGTCCTTACACGGTCCCCAGAACCCGGAGCGTGTCAGGTGGATTCTCATCCAAGCTTGCAACTCTTTGGCGGAGGCCCACCGGGCTCAGCTCGTGCACCGAGACATCAAGCCCGCCAACCTCTTCTTGTGCCGTGAAGCGGACGAAGTGGATATCCTCAAAGTGCTGGATTTCGGACTGGTGTTCCAGGCAGAGACCCTGGACGAACCCGCTCTGGACCCGAGAACGTCGATGAATCAGGCGCTCAGCGACGCCTCGATGGTCCCCGCGCCGGCGACGGCAAACGACGAACTTTCCTCGAACGAAGCGCCACCGACGCAAACGGTACCGAAACCGTCCGAAGACGGGCGCATCACACGGGCCGACCACCAACTGGGGACTCCCGCGTTCATGTCCCCTGAGCAGGCCCTCGGAAGCGGCACCGATGGGCGCTCGGACATCTATTCGCTG
This sequence comes from uncultured Polyangiaceae bacterium, assembly GCA_965652275.1. Lineage (GTDB taxonomy): Bacteria > Myxococcota_A > Polyangia > Polyangiales > Polyangiaceae > NIC37A-2. The sequence goes on from CBFGUR010000002.1 coordinate 255,155, forward strand.
GCATGCGTCGCGTGGTGGCTCCTATGCGCCAAGGCTCCGTTTCATGCGGAAACAGCAGTGGCCCTCATGCTGAAACACATCGAGGAGCCGCCCCCCGATTTACAGAGCCACTGCCCGAGGAGCCTGAGTTCCGGCTTTGCGCAGTTGATTCAATCGTGCCTGTCCAAGTCCCCGCTCGATCGTCCGCAGTCTGCCCAGGAACTCGGTGCAGCTCTGAAGGAGCTCGGGCCGCAAGCAAGCGATTGGTCCGACGAAGTCGCACAGAAATGGTGGAGAGAGAACCTCTCGACGGACGGCAGCCCCGAGCCGCTCCTTACGTTGCCTCCCCTGCGCGACGCCGAAGTCATTCCACCCGAAGCAATCTGAACGGCCTTTCGCCAGCTCAGTGCACCAAAACAAAAGAAGCCATCGCGTCAGCGATAGCTTCTTTTGAAAGGGGCGAATTTCGCTACTCGGCCGGAATCGGCTCTGGCTGAGCTTCGACTTCCGGGAATGCGGGCGGATGCCCAGCGCCTTCGTGGACAGGGGCAGGGAATCGCATTTTCTGGGGGGAGGTGATGCGGATCACGCCGATGGCATTGAGCAGCTTGATCACGCCCCACGCTGGATCAATCTCGAACCAACGAACTGAAAACTTCGGAGCCATTCCGTACTTGTGGTGGTTGTTCTGGAAGAGTTCCCCGAGCGTGAGGAAGTCAACGAAGAGAGCGTTGCGTGAAGCATCTCCGTTCTGGAAGTTCTGGTAGCCGTACTTGTGACCGCCCCAGTTGACGATGGCTCCATGGATCGGCCCCATGACGAAATGGGCCGGGAGAAGGAGGTACCACCAGGGACTCGGGGCAAACGCGACGTAGAACGCGACATAGGCGCCGCACCATGCGAGACGCATGAACCAGTTTTGGCCGATTCGATCGAGAGCTCGCCACTCTGGAACCCCACCGTCGAAACGCGGCTCGGGGTCCTTGCGGTCGTACGCGAAGTCATCGTAGCGGTGCTTCGTCTCCCACATCATGCTCGCGACGTTCGTGTAGTAGAGTGGTGAATGGGGGTCCTTCTCCGTGTCGCTGTAGGCGTGATGCATGCGGTGCAAAATCGCGTACGCACGAGGATCCAGGAAGCTCGGTCCCTGCGCGACATAGGTCAAAAGGTAGAAAAACCTCTCCCAGAACCGGTTCATTTCGAACATCCGGTGGGCACCATAGCGATGCAGGAAGAAGGTCTGACAGAAGACACTGAGCATCCAGTGCGTGACGAAGAAGGCGAGAATGATTTCCATTGAGCTAGCGGAGCCTTAGCGGATCTGTTCCGAAAGCGGCGTCAGCATTCCGTCATTTGTTGGCTTTTCGCCAGAAATACGCCCAATCGCACGTCGAATTTGGGTGAGGACACGAATCAGCTGTTCGTCGCGCACAGGCCCTGAATCAGGCCCCGTGCCGGAGAGCGACACGCCCGGAATCCCATGCTGGTGGAAAGCGAGAAGGTCCGAATCTGGCCCCTCGAGCTCCAATTCCGATTCGTAGACCGCAAGAAGTTCATCGTCGAGGTCCTCCAGGAGCAGCCCCCGCAGCACGGCGCTCCCAGGAGACGTGACGACATTCACGCCGAGTGGCAAGGCGCTCGACCGGTTCGGCTCGAACGAGCCCAAGCGATCGAGAAGCAATACGCCCACGGTCTCGGCCCGCTTCGTCACCCCCATCTCGTCGCTGCTTCGCATCTCAGCGCCCTGCGTCCCAGCAAGGAAACGCGCGTAGTGCCGGGCACCGCGAGCCGAACCATCTGCGTGAGGAGACTCGCCCATCGAGAAAAACACGAATCGCAGGGTACGCTTGAGCGGAGCGCCCTTCATCAGCGACACGAGCGTGAGCAACGCGGCGCTGCCCGTGCCTCCAGCATTGGTTCCAGGATCGCCCGGCGGGCTGTCGTAGTGAGCTCCCACGACGAAAACCTGATCCCCGCGCTCGCCACCCGAAAGCGTGACGGCGAGGTTTTGGGCTGCCACGTTTCTAGTCTCGTATCCTTGTCGCTCGACTGGAAGCCCCATCCCTTCGAGCTCCCTCGCGATGTAGTCCGCCGCGTCCGCCAGCTCCCAAGGGGCGTCCTCATTTCGGGGTCCCAGTCGACTCAGGTACCGAAAGTGACGGCGAAATTCCTCGAGTGCGGCCTTCTCGTCGACGGTGAGCGGAGGGAGGTCTTGCCGTGCCTCACTCGCAGGCTCGGCTGCCGCGGTCTGCGCAGGAGGGACTTCGTTCTGCTTGGTGCATCCGAAACCGAGAAAGGTGTAGAGGATAAGGAGAGCTGTGTTCTTCACGCGAAGGACCTGAGGTGGCGGTCCCGATACCTAGCATAGAAGCCGCTGGGCACCCCGCACCGGAAACCCCTTGAGGGGGGCTCACGCTGAGGTTAGATTCCGCGTCCCTTGACCAGCGGAAGAGAAAATACCGCCCTTCAGACTCTCGTGGGCGTCATCATGGGCTCGAAGAGCGACTGGGAAACGATGAAGAACGCCGCCGAGACGCTCACGGCTCTCGGCGTGCCGTACGAATGTCGCGTCGTTTCGGCCCACCGAACCCCGGACCTGCTTTTCGAGTACGCCAAGTCCGCGCGGGAACGCGGCATCGAAGTCGTCATTGCCGGAGCCGGCGGGGCGGCTCATTTGCCCGGTATGGTCGCCTCGCAGACGAGCCTGCCCGTTCTCGGGGTACCGGTCCAAAGTAAGGCCCTGCAAGGTCTCGACTCACTCCTCTCGATCGTCCAGATGCCGGCGGGCGTTCCCGTCGGTTCGCTTGCCATCGGACGAGCCGGGGCCGTCAACGCCGCCCTCCTTTCGGCCTCCATCGTGGGCGCAACTCGACCCGCGATCCTGCAGCGGCTCGAAGCCTACAGGGCCGCGCAAACTCAGTCCGTCTTGGACCACCCGGATCCGAGCGGAGAATAAGCCACGGTGGTACCCCAGTGACGCAACATCTCGGGATCCTCGGCGGTGGTCAGTTGGGCCGTATGCTCGCCCTAGCAGCCAGGCCGCTCGGCATCGATGTCACGGTTCTCGATCCGAGTCCGATGTCTCCAGCGCGCTCGGTAGCGACGCACCTCGTGGCACCTTTCGACGACGAGGCGGCCCTTGCCAAGCTCGCTCACTGCGACGTCGTCACATTCGAGTTCGAAAACGTTCCGGATCGAGCCGCGGCTGCACTTGCCAAAAAACAGGCCGTTTTCCCTCCCCCAGAGGCGCTTCGGGTATCCCAGGACCGGTGGATCGAGAAGTCGACCTTCGAGGAGCTCGGCATCTCGACCCCCCAGTTCGAGCGGATCGATAGCCTGGAGGACGCCGAGCGCGCGCTGTCTGCTCTGGGATCCATCGTATTGAAAACGAGACGCTTCGGCTACGACGGAAAAGGACAAGCCGTGGTGCGACACGCGAGCGAACTCGAGAAAGCCTACGCATCGCTCAATGGTGCGCCAGCCATCGCCGAACGCCTCATCCCTTTCGAACGCGAACTGAGCATCGTGGCAGTCCGCGGTCGCGACGGAACGACTGCGACGTACCCGCTTTCACAGAACACTCACGAGAGCGGCATCCTCCGCCAGAGCGTAGCGCCGGCGCCTGATGTGAGCCCCGAGATTTCGCAGGGCGCAGAAGAGATGGTACGCGCTCTCGTCGAGCACCTTTCCTACGTAGGTGTACTGGCCTTGGAGCTATTTCTGCTCGATGGAAAGCTTCTCGCCAACGAGTTCGCCCCTCGCGTCCACAACAGCGGACACTGGACAATCGAGGGAGCGCTTACCAGCCAATTCGAAAACCACGTCCGCGCCGTGTGCGGGTTACCCCTCGGCTCGACCGGGCTGCGTGCCCCGAGCGTCATGACGAATTTCATCGGCTCGATCCCTCCGCATGCGAAGCTCCTGGAGCTTCCAGATTGTCACTTGCACGATTACCAGAAGGCGCCCAGAGCCGGGCGGAAGGTGGGCCACGTCACCACGTTGGGCCCCGACTTGGAGACTGCCCTTTCAATTGCGAAACGGGTGCAGCGCCTGATTCGAGCCTAAGTGGGCTACCCCACGGAATCTCGGCCAAGGACCCCACGCAGAGGGAATAAACCCGCCCCCTAGAAGCTTCGCGAAGCGCAGATGAGGTGTTCCTGGCCGCCTGGCGCGGGGGAGTTCCGCATCTAAAGGAAAGTCACTGAGACTCACTCAACCGGCAGCCATTGACGAGGATCTGTGCTAGCCGTGGGCGCACCTTTCCACCCCACAGTCCCGCGCAAGGGATCCGCGATGTGAGCAAGCGTCGCACCATCAAGAGGTAACAATGCAACTAGTTGAATGGCTCCAACGACTCATGACCAACTTCGGCGCCGCATGGGTGATGTGGCTGCTCCTGGGTCTGAGCGTGGTCTCGGTCGCTGTGATGCTGGAACGCGCGTGGTTCTATCTATCACTTCGGGACGATCTCTCGGAGCTCGCCGCAAAATTCCGCGCCGCCCTGAGAAAGAGCGACTTCGACAAGGCTAGAAGCATCCTGCAAGATTCACCGAGCGCAGAGGCTGCGGTGGTCCTCGCCGGACTCGACGAAGCGGACCGCGGCGCCAAGGCCGCCGAAGAAGCCATGCAAGGAGCGCGAGCACTGCAGAAGATGCGCCTGGAGCGACGGTTGGCGTTCCTGGGCACGCTGGGTAACAACGCCCCCTTCATCGGTCTTCTCGGCACCGTCATCGGCGTCGTCGAAGCTTTCGAGGCTTTGGGTAACGAAGCAGCGGGCGCAGCGAATGCCTCGGGAACCCCTCAAGAAGTGATGGCTGCCATCGCGGAGGCCCTGGTCGCAACGGCCGTCGGCCTGGGAGTCGCGATCCCGGCCGTCGTTGCGTACAACTTCTTCCAGCGACATTCGCGCTCGATTATCGCCAACACTGAAGCCCTCAGCCGTGTCTTGATGTCACATCTGGTGGGAGACGGGGCCAAGCTCCCGACTGCAAAGGGAGACTGAGATGGCAGGCGGTGCTTCGAGCGACGACGACGAGGGCTTGATCAGCGCTATCAACATCACGCCGATGGTAGACGTGGTGCTGGTGCTCCTGGTCATCTTCATGGTGACGGCGCGCATCATTCACGCTCAGGGGATGCCCATGGACCTCCCCAAAGCGGCGAGCGGTGAAAGCATGCAAACCATCTTCAGCGTCGAGCTGAGCGCAGATGGGAAAACCTTCGTCGACTCCGAGCAAATTCCAGACGATGGCGCCATCAGCAAGCTCGCCGAAGAAGGGAAGAAAAAGAACCCAGAACTCCGAGCCGTGATTCGTGCAGACCAGAAGGTCGAACATGGCCGAGTCATCCATGTGCTCGACCTCTTGAAGCAGGCGGGTATCGCAAAGATCGCCTTTGCCGTGTCGCCGACCGACGGAGCGGGAGCGGCCCCCTCGTCCGCGTCGGAGACCCCCGTCGAAACCGAAAAGAAGTAGCCCGCCGCGTGCCCCAGCGCGCTGCTGCTTCCCCATTCTCTCCCCATGACTGAAAGTTCGGACAATCAGCGAAACCCTTCTCGAGAAGTGGCGCATGCGGGTGTGTGGGAGCAAATGGGCCGGACCCGCTCCAGGGAACTGCAGGCTGACTTCGGCGCCCTCATCATCGCTGCCGCGCTCCATTTTTGGGGCGGAGCGAGCGCGGCCACCAGCCTTTTCGATTTGAGTGCATTCACGAGCCTCGTCCGCTCGAACGTGGTGGAGCGTCTCGGGGCTACCATCGACATCGAGCAGGAGCAGGAGGAAGCCCCCCCCGAGGAGGAGGAAGAGCCCCCGCCGGAGGAAGTCCCTGAGCCCGAACCGGAGCCGCTCGAGCCGCTCGAAGCACCCGAAGCACCCGAAGACGAGACGATGAACGAGCCCGAGGCGGCGCCCGCCGCCGCAGAAGCGGGCAAGGTTCTCACCAGCGAGCCAGATCCGAACGAGCCCCTCGATCTGACCGGGGAGGGATTCATCTCGGGCACCGGCACGCGTTTCTCAGGCGGCGTTACTGCCAGAGACGGGACGGCGAAAACCGCTGTCCGCGATCGACGAGCGCGCGGAGGCGGCGTGGAAGGCGCTCAAGGCAAGGCCGAGGGCTCCAAGGCGACGCAACCTTTCGTGGACAAGTCGAAGCCCGCTGGGCTTCCCATCGGGGCGAACTGGAACAGCTGCGGATTTCCGCCCGAGGCCGACGTCGAGCAGATCAATCAGGCGCGCGTCAACGTGGTGGTACTCGTCGGCACCGATGGTCGCCCCACCTCAGTGAGCGTTCTCAATGATCCGGGGTACGGATTTGGGCGTATCGCTCGCAACTGCGCCATGCGCTTCAAGTATCCTGTCGGTTTGGACAAGTATGGTAACCCGACGGCAAAGGCCACGCGTCCCTTCAACATCACGTTCACGCGCTGACCCAAGCCGACCAGCGCCCCTTTGGGGTCTCCCTTGGGCGTGGCCCACCACGCCTTTACCCTTCCACGTCACCGTGAAGCCCACGCTGTGCATTTTTGCACTTTCCTTCACGAAAGCGGTCGGTTCAGGCTAAATTGTGCTCCTTATGACCGATCGGCTCGAGCAGCTGAAGGGCGTCGAGCTCTTTTCCGGCCTAAAAACCCCCGCCCTGGAGCTCATCGCCCGCATCGCCGGGGAAGAAGAGCACAAGCGGGGCGAGAAAATCTTTCATCATGGGGATCCGGGTGAAAAGCTGTACCTGATCTTGGAGGGGAAAGTCCGAATCAGTCGCGAGATCCCTGGAATGGGAGAAGAAGCGCTGGCGGTGTTGGGTAAGGGCCAGATCTTCGGTGAAATGGCGCTCCTCGATGAAGGACCGCGCTCCGCCGACGCGATCGCCCACGAGAAATGCCGAGTCCTCACCGTGCCCAGGGACGGGTTCGATGATTTGCTCTACATGAACAAGGAGCTCGCCTACGAGGTGCTTTGGAGCATCGTCAAAATGCTCCTGAAGCGCCTGCGTGAGACCAACGACAAGCTGACCTTTCTCTCGACCTCGAACAAGTTCTGATAGCCAAATCAGCTACTTGGAGGACTTCATGAAGAACGACCAGCTAACCCTTCGATTCCGTTCAGGATCCGGGCAACCAAAAAGTTGTGCAGGAAGTTTGACCGGCTAACACCCGTTCAGTACCCTATGCGCCAAGATGCAAGGACTCACGAAACGTCAAGAGCAGACTCTCGAATTCATTCGTGAGTCGATCCGCGGTCGCGGTTATCCCCCCACCCTCCGAGAGATCGGCGAACACATGGGGATTCGTTCGACCAACGGAGTGAACGATCACCTTCGGGCCCTGGAGCGGAAGGGATATCTCCGGCGCGAAGACATGAAGAGCCGCGCACTTCGTCTCGTCGACGACGAACCGGAGCAGCCGGAAACGACTAACGGCGACGTCGTTCCGATTCAGGTGCTCGGGCGAGTCGCCGCGGGAGTCCCCATCCTCGCGGACGAGAACGTCATCGATACGGTGCACGTCGATCGCATGATGGTCAAAGGCGGTCGGGACGTTTTCGGGCTCAGGGTGCAAGGTGATTCGATGATCGAGGCCGGCATCCTCAACGGCGACTACATTTTCGTGCGCAAGCAGAGCACGGCGGAGCGCGGCGACATCGTCGTTGCCCTGATCGGCGACGAGGCGACGGTGAAGTACTACCACCCCGAAAAGGATTACGTGCGCTTCCAGCCGGCCAACGAAGCGATGGCGCCGATCCTCGTCCGAGCTAGCGACTTCCGGTCGACGATGCTTCTCGGGAAGGTCGTTGGACTTTACCGCAAACTCTGAAGCGCGATTTCACGACACAACACGAGCTTCCTTGCCCAAGCGCTGTCACTTCGACGGCGCTTCGTCGTTTTGTCCACCACGGGACGCTGGGAATCGCCCTACCCATCGATCGCCTTGCCTCAGCGGTGGGCTAGGGAGACAAACATCCGTACAGTCCGTCGCCACTTCCCGCGTAGGGAGCCGAGGATTGGCCCGAATCGAGCCGACAAGGTAAGATGATGTAGGTATGAAGTGCCGCCCCACTGAAACCCCATGTTGACGGGGCGCGGGCGAAATTGGTACTTTTCCGCAGGTTTCAAAGCGATTCAAAGCTTCTCTCCGATGAAATTCTCTCACCTTTGCCGACTGCCCTCAGTGTTCGGAAGCGCTCGCCCCTCGTCGGCTGGGGCCACGGGGATGCTGGTCTCCGTGGCAGCACTGTTGGTCTCGGGGTGTGGGAACACCCTCTACCTCGTCCAGGTGAACCGCGCCGAAGAAGCTTTCGAAGAAGCTCGGGAGCTCGGTGCCGAACAATACTCTCCCTACGAGTACTACGCGGCACAAGCGCGTCTGGAGGAGGCGAAAATTCAGGCCGCTCAAGCGGAGTACGGCAACGCTTCCGATCTCTCGGACGAGGCGACGGAGTATGCCGAGAAGGCAATCGTGAACGCGAAGAAGTCGCGCAATCTTTCTGCGAACGCCCCGGCGCCAACGGGAGCCGCCAAGTGAGACCGAACATCAGGCATGCCTTGGTTTGGCACCTCGCCGTTGTCGCTTCACTCCCCCTCGTCGCCTGCGACAAAGCCCCGAACTTGAGGGGACGAATCGCCGGCCTGAACGAACTCGCCGATCAAGCGGAGCGAGACGGAGCACTTCGCTGTGCGCCGCGGGAACTGGCCCTCACCCGCGCCTACACGCAGTTTGCGGAGATGGAGCTCAAGAAGGGCGCGCTCTCTCGTGCCGAGGATTTCGTGGAACGTGCCGAGCTCAACGCGGAAGCCACGAAACTCCAGTCCCCTCCTCAATACTGCACTGACCAACCGGTGGTCGCCAGGCCGGGCGACCGCGACGGAGACGGTTACCTGGATCCCGACGATACCTGTCCCGACGAGCCCGAGAACTTCCAGGGCTTCGAAGATCTCGACGGCTGTCCCGACGATCCCGACACCGATGGTGACGGGCTGCGGGATTCGATCGATCCCTGTCCGATTCGCGCAGAGGACGTGGACGACTACTTGGATGCGGACGGATGTCCCGAACCCGACAACGACATGGACGGGGTGCTCGACATCGACGACAAGTGCCCGATGGAGCCGGAGGATCCCGACGGCTACGAGGATGCGGACGGCTGTCCCGACAACGACAACGACGGCGACACCGTCGAGGACCTGAGAGATCAGTGCCCGAACTCTCCCGGCCAGACCGAAAAAGATCCCCTCGGCTGTACCATCAAACCGCAGCTGGTCGTCGTGACCGACTGCGAAGTGAAGATCACCCAGCAAATTCACTTCGCCTACAACAAGGCGACCGTGAAGCCTGAAAGCTACCCGATCCTGGACGCGGTCCTGGAGGTCCTGCAGAAGAACGAGAGCATCAAGCTCGAGATTCAGGGTCACACGGATAGCCGAGGCAGTGACGCGTACAACAAGTCGCTGAGTGATCAGCGCGCCGCAGCGGTGAGGAAATACCTCGTCTCCCACGGGATCCCACCTGACAGGCTGGAATCCAAGGGATACGGCGAGGAGCGTCCCATCGTAGACAACGACACCGATGAGAATCGCGCCCTCAATCGGCGCGTCCAGTTCATCAGGACCGAAGGCCAAAAGGCGGGCTGTGGTCAGCCTGCTCCCGAAAACTAATCCACCACAACTTCCGAGTGAATCGCCCTAGATTCCTCACCATCAGGCCGCGCTACGTGCGGATGCCTGAGCTTAGCGAACCATCGCCCTCCCCGGAGAACCCTAGTGAAAACCCTCACCCTCCACAGACTGCTTGCCGTACTCCTCGTGGGGCTGTTCTCAGCTCCCGCCCTCGCACAATTTACTCGTGACGCTTCCGCCAACCAGAAAATCGACGAAGCCATCAACAATCACTACTTGATGATGCAGCTCGATAAGGCGGAAGACCTCCTGACTGGAACCGTCGCTGCCTGCGAGGACAAGTGCTCACCCGCGACCAAGGCGAAGGCCTGGATGTACGTGGGGATTGTCAGGGGCAGCGGCAAGAACGATCAGGGCGGCGCGGCGGAAGCTTTTGCAGCCGCAAAGAGCTTCGACCCTGGGGTACAGCTCGACGCTGCCCTGGCCACACCGGAAACGAAGCAAACGTTCGATTCCGCGGCGGGTGGAGCCGCGCCGGCGGACCCGGGGCCGAGCGATTTTCCGGAACCCGGTCCGATCCCCTCTGGCACGGCGCCCGGCGCGGCTCCCCCTCCAGCAGGAGTGCCAGGCGACATGTTGTGCAGCCCCCAGGGCGCCCCGATCGGGACCAACATGCCCATTCCAGTCAGCTGCAGCACCGACGCAGACGCTGCCGAGGGCTTCATCAAATTCAAGGAGCCGGGTGGAAGCGACTGGAAGAAGATCGCGCTGCAGAACTTCGACGGCCAATGGCAAGCAGAAATTCCTTGTAAGTTCACCGCGACGGCAGGCGAGCTTCAGTTCTACATCGGAGTGAAGAACTCCGGCGGAGAATACGTCGATCAGTTCGGTAGCAAGAAGGAGCCCGCCAGCCTGCTCCTCGCTGCCGATGGCGTAGCACCCGCCTTCCCGGGCCAGGCCCCCGTGACGCGCTGCGTTGGCGGAACGGGCGATGCCGACTGCCCGCCTGACTTCCCCGGCTGCGAAAGTTCATCCGACACAGCTCAGTGTGGTGACCTCGATTGGGGCGCGGCCTGCAAGAACTCATCGGAGTGCAAGTGTGGTCTCTTGTGTGAGTCCGGACAATGCGCGACCGCGCCTTCCTGCTCGACGGATGCAGAGTGCTCGACGGGGTCGTGTGTCGACGGACTCTGTTCAGCGGTTCGCGATGGCGGCGGCGATGCCGGACCTTTCAAGCGGCACTGGCTCAGCCTCACCGCGGGGATGGACCTCATGTACATCGGCGGAGACGACCTTTGTTCGGAGGAGCGCCGTGGGAACTACTACACGTATTGCTACTCGAACGACGGCGCCTACGCTGGAACATACGACGGCTTCCCGGAAGGAGTCGACGTGGGCACCGGGTTCGCTCCGGGGCAGATCCGCGCGAAGCTAGGCTACGACTACGCCATCACGCACCATATTCTCGTGGGCATCCGAGCGACCGCTGCGTTTCTCAACACCCACCGTGGCGCATCCGACACGCCCAATTTCTTCATGCCCCACCTCGAGGCACGGGGCACCTACACCTTCACGTCCCTCTCACATGACGGCATCCGCCCCTCGGTCTACCTGGCCGGCGGCCTGGCCGGCGTAGACGGCAAGCTGGTTACCGGTTCTACCGAAGTCTACAAGCTTGCGGGCAATCAGTTCGTATCCCTGGGTGGGGCTGTTGCGTACAACTTCTCGGAAACGACAGGCGTCGGGTTGGATGTACAGTTCATGATTCCGCTGCCCCAGATCGCAACGGTTCTTCATCCAGCGCTCAGCTTCACCCAAGGCTTCTGAGCTCTACGAGAGGGTTGATCTGCGGGGCGCGATTGACCGCGCCTGCTGAAAGCGGCTTCCAGATGGGAGCCGCTTTTTTGCATGGCGGCGCACGCCTGCTTGCCCCCTGCCCCACCTGTGATTAGGTCAGGGACATGAGTGCACCTCACCACCGTGTCTTGATTATCGGCTCCGGTCCTGCCGGGCTGACTGCGTCCATCTATGCCGCCCGCGCCAACCTGAATCCCCTTTGCGTCGAGGGCTTCAACGCCGGCGGACTCATTCCCGGTGGCCAGCTGATGTTTACGACGGAGGTCGAGAACTATCCGGGATACCCCAAAGGGGTCACAGGTCAGCAGATGATGCAGGACTTCCGCGATCAGGCCGAAGCGCAAGGCACGAAGTTCATCACCGCAGACGTCCAGAAGGTCGACTTTTCGGAACGTCCGTTCAAGGTTTGGGTCGGCGAGGACGAGAACGAACTCCACACCGCTGACGCCGTCATCATCTCGACTGGCGCTCGTGCCAACTATCTCGGACTCGAGAGCGAAGAAAAGTTGAAGAATCGCGGGGTGAGCGCATGTGCCGTTTGCGACGGCGCGCTGTACCGCAACAAGGACGTCATCATCGTCGGCGGGGGCGATACCGCAATGGAGGAGGCAACCTACCTTTCCGGTCTGTGTCAGAAAGTGACCCTCATCCACCGCCGGGACGAATTCCGCGCGAGCATGACGATGCAGAAACGCGTCAAGGAGAACCCGAAGATCAAGATCCTCTACAGCCACGTGGTCGAGGAAGTTCTCGGCGTCGACAAGGACGAGGTGACTGGAGTTCGGGTAAAGGACTTGAAGTCCGGCGAGACCTCGGAGATTGCCGCAAGTGCGATGTTCGTTGCGATCGGCCACACGCCCATGACGGACCTCTTCAAGGGTCAGCTCGAAACCCATCCGAACGGCTATCTCAAGGTGACACCTGGGACGAGCCGAACGAGTGTGGAAGGCGTGTTTGCCTCGGGCGACGTGGCGGACTGGGTCTATCGGCAGGCCGTCACTGCCGCGGGGACGGGTTGCATGGCCGCCCTCGACGCAGAACGGTGGCTTTCGGAGCAAGAGGGCTGAGAAATTTCATTTTCGACTGACGTGGACGAACCTTACGACGAGGAGCTCTCCCCCCTCGACGAGCTGTCGTCCATCGTCGCCGATTTGAAGAGCCACCTCAGCTGGCAGAGTGAGCTTGGCGCACATGGGGTGCCTCGCGATACGGATCTGGCCAGACGCCTGGCAGAATCTCCGCTCCCCGACCTTGCCGCGAACTCCGAAGGGCGTGCGTCCGGGCCTCAAACCTCAGAACCTCGGGTCGAGGAACCACCGGCATCCCCAAACCGCCCGCCCCCATCCGCACCGACACGACCTCCGCTTCCGATGCCAGACTTCGGAGAGCAGACCAAGCCCCGCGCGGTTTCCGCCCTTTCGAATCGCCCTTCTCCCAAACTCAATCGCCCGGATCGCACCCATCTAGTGACCCTGGGGGCGTCCCTCGACGAGGTGCGCGCCAAGGTCGCCGCCTGCACTCAATGTGAGCTCCACGAAACTAGAACGCAGACGGTGTTTTCACGGGGGACGGGCTCGAGTGGGCTATGTTTCGTCGGCGAGGGCCCAGGAGCCGAAGAAGACGCTCAGGGAGCTCCCTTCGTCGGGCCAGCAGGGCAACTCCTAGACAAAATGATCGGGGCAATGGGACTCGATCGTGACGAGGTCTACGTGTGCAACATCGTCAAGTGTCGACCGCCCAACAACCGACGTCCCACGCCGATCGAGACTCAGACCTGTTCTCCCTATTTGGAGCGTCAACTCGAGCTCCTGGCTCCCCAGGTCATCGTGGCTCTCGGGGGAACCGCCGTCGCGGGACTTCTGGGCATCACCGATGGGATTACGCGAGTTCGAGGGAAGTTCCGGCTTTATCAGGGCCGCATTGCGGTGATGCCGACTTTTCATCCCGCGTATCTGCTTCGCAATCCGGCCGCTAAGCGTCAAGTCTGGACCGATCTCCGGCAGGTGCTCGCGCACATGGGCCGCCAGGTCCCCACTCGCGATTGAGACTCGGTACATCCGCGGCCGGAGCATGCGGATGCCCTCATGAGCAAAATGACGAGCACGATGGGGCGCGACTGCGTTGCATTCCTCACGGGCGAGTCAGAGCGCATCACCGTTTGGCCGAAGCGCTTCAGGAAAGGGGCACCTGAGCGGTACGTCGCGGAGCTCGCGCCCGCGAAGCGCGAGGGTGGTGCCCAGAGCGCCGGCCCGTGGAGCGACGCCTCGCGGGCGTGACGAGGGGGCTCCTGCCTCATCATTAACCACAACTCCGAATCACGCTGAGAAAGCCGGGCCCCGCCGCCCGCGGGCGGGAGGGCGCAGGGAACCGCCGCCGACCGAGTGGGAGGCTCGGATTCTCTGCGATGAAGGGGGAGGAGGAGGCCGAATGGTCTTCGGTAGTTCGTGCTTCGAACGAACTACCTCGACGGGGCTCGCTCCTGCGGGCTCGGCCACACTGCGGCCGACGGAGGGGGCGCCAGCCCGCTCGAAGGATAAATGAACATTGGCGACGGCCACCTTTGCCTCGCTCGCAATCATTTGTGGCCAATGTTCAGGGTTCCTGCCCCCACGATGACTACAGCCCCGCCAACCCCTCCTTCGCCTCTTCTAGGTCACCGTCGGTTTGAAGAGCTCGCTCGAACATCTGCTTGGCCTTGGAGCCCTCACCGAGCGCCTTGTGAACTTGACCCAGTCGACAGAACACCTGAGCTTTGGTGATGGGGCTCTTGTCATCCAATCGTTGAAGGAGAAGAGCACGGAACATCTGCTGCGCCTTCTTCAGGTCGTTGATAGCAAGTGCTGTATCACCAAGCTGCTTGAGGACGTTGACGTTGCCCGGCTCAATGCGGAAGGCCTTGTCGAGCTCTCCAAGCGCCTTCTCCTGATCCCCCTGAGATAGATAAGCCGTCGCCAACCTACGGTGCACTTCGCCAAGCTCTTTCGAACGCTTGCCACCGTAGCTTTCGACAATTCGCTCCAAGACTTGGACGGCATCAGCACCTCGCCCGGCTGCGCTATACGCGTCGCACAGCTCGAGCATCAGATCTCGGTCGTCGGGGGCAAGCTCGGAAGCTCGGCCCAGGATCTCTGCTCCCTGCTCGCCGTCTTTTCTCTTCTCGAGGTGGATCGTGGCGGCCTCCCGCAAGAGATCCACCTTTCCCGAGTCCGATTCCGCCCTTTCGGCTTCCTTGAGAACCATGTCCGCGACTTCTTGCCAACGGCCGGCCGATTCGTACTCGGACCGCAAACTCGAGCGCAGCTCCTGATTCTCTGGATCCAGTGCGAGGGTCCCCTCAACGGTTCGAATGACGGCATCGACATCTCCCAGAGTTCGGTAGAGATCGGCCAACTCGGCGCGACGAGCGAGCTGCTCAGAGCCTTCCAGGCTCGCACAAATCTCCTCGAGCGAAGCGGCGGCTGCCTCCTTCTTATCGGCGGCGAGTTGAAGTCGCAGGACTGATTCGATGACGTCGAGGGTGTCCTCCTTCTCGCGGATCTTCCCCCAAGTCTCGATCGCCTTGTCGAGGTTCTTCAACGTCCCTTCAAAAAGCTCTGCGGCGCGTTTGAGGAATTCGAGAGCGACACCGTCTTCGCCCTGCTCCGATGCAAGAGCCGCCTGTCGCTCGAGAAGCCCGGAGAGCTCCTCGTATCGTTTCGCCTCCTCGTAGATGTCGGCCAAGAGAGTAGCCGCATCCGGATGATTCGGATTCTGGGAGAATACCTCCTCCAGCAATTGGACTGCCTTGTCGACATCCCCGAACTGCTCCTTCCGCAACCGCGCAAGCCCCACCTTTAGGTCCGCTTGCTGGTCTGGATCGGTGGAGGAGGCCATCAGTTTGCTGATGAGCTCGCCGAGTTCGTCCCACTTCTCACCCGCCTCGTACGCTTTCCGTAGACCTGTCGTCACGTCCACATCGTCGGGAGCTTCCTCGAACAGTCCTTCGAGGAGCGTGATGGCTTCATCCACCTTCCCGAGCTTGTCACGAGCCAGCTCGGCGGACTCGACGCGCAGCACTCGCAGCTTGTCGGGATCGGATTCGAGCTCCATGCGTCTCGACAAGAGATCGTAGGTTTCCTCATCATCGCCTGCCGCCTTCCGGACGTACGTGAGCCCTTCGAGGGCCTCGAGATCGTCAGGGTCGGATTCGAGAATCTCCCGTAGAATCTCCTCCGCTACGTCGTTCTTACCAAGCCCCTCGGCCAAGGTCCGAGCGCGACGCAGGAACTCGATCTTGTGAGCCTCGTCCACAGCCAAGATCGCACGCTTACGGAGAGTCGGAAGCAAGCGCGCTTCGCTGCCTTCACCCATCTGGAGAGCTTCGAGCTGTTCGAGCACCTCGTCGTTGTCCGGCGCAAAGGCATGCGCTCTCTCCAAGGCCTTTTCGGCTCCCTCGGCGTCCCCCGCCTGGTCTCGCATCCAAACCGCCGCCCGTTCGCTCAGCTCACGTCCGACCTCCGGGTCGATGTCGGGGGTCGCGTCGATGGCTGAAAGCAGTGCCGCGGCACCCTCAGCCCACGCTCCGGTTATCGGCAGGAGGCGCTCTATCTCGTCCCTCAGTCCTTCGTCGAAAATGTCGTCCGTGAGACCTTCCTGGAGCGTCTTCTGGGCTGCCAACGGATCAGAGCATTCCTCTTCGAGGACCTGCGCCAGCCCCCTACGCATATCGAGGCGCTCTTCCGCACTGCTCGCCCGCCGTACCCTGAGCTCGTGGAGCGCGGCAAGATCGGCTCCTGAAGGCCGATCCCTGTAAACTCCGTCCAGGATTTCGAACGCTTCCTCGAAGAACTCGTCCATCTGAAGGAGGCGGCTGAGCTGGGCACTAGCGTCGACATTGTGGAGGTCGCGCTCAAGCGCAGAGCGGAAGGTGTTGAGCGCTTCTGCCGGCTCTTTCTGTTTGTCGAACTGTAGCTGACCCTGGCGCACCAGGAGTCGAGCCTGCGCTTCGTCGGAATCCGCTAGGTTCATGCGACGCTCGAGCAGTTCGACGACCGCTTCCGTGTCGTCGAGTGCCGTAAAGAGTCGGTCAAGCGCGTCGAGGAGCTCGAGACGATCTCCCACCTGCTCGGCTGCGGCCTGATAGGCATCGACAGCTTTCTCCTTGTCGTGGAGTTTCTCCTCGTAAATGACAGCCAGACGCACCCACATGGCGCAAGCGATCTCGGATTCGAATGTCTCTTTCGCCCGCTCGTGGAGGACCTCTGCGAATCGCGCCCAGCCATCGACATGAGCTGCAAGCCGCTCGAGTTCATCGTAGAGGTCGGCCGCATCTGGCGCCTCCGCGATTGCTCGAAGTAGAGACTCAAACGCGGCCTCCGCGTTGCCGAGGTCGTTTTCTTGAACCTGAGCGATGGTCCGCAGGGTCTCGACGCGCTGACTTGGCTCTTGCTCGTCCGACAGCCGAAGCTCTAATGCTCGAACGAGACGATCACGAAGTGTGGTTTGGCGAAGAGCCGGGACCAAGAGTTCCGCTCCTTGACGCGCAAGGTGTTGTTCCTTCTTGACCAAAGCGAAGATCGCGTCGAGCGCCGGTTCGTCGTCGGGCTTCTCGTCGAGGATGACGCCAAACGCCTCCAATGCTTCCTCAAAGGACTCCATTTTGTGGGCGAGAATGTCGGCGATCTCATGGCGCACCGCGAGGCGTTGCTCGGATGACTCAGAGGTACCCGCCTCCAAACGGAGATTGTCGAGGAGATCGGACCACATTTCCTCGGCTCGATAGAGCCGATTCAATTCGGAGACCGTGCCCGAATCACTCGGTCGTACCGTGAGCGCCTGCCTGAGGCACTCAATCGCGCGCCCCGGGTCACTCAGGGACGTCTCCAGAAGCTTGGCAGCCTTGGAGAGCAACTCGAACTGAAGGTCTCCGTCCGCTCTCCCGCCCTCGACTCGCGCTATGTATAGGTCGACGAGACGTCCATCTTCGCTGCGCGATTCGTAGAGGGCGATGAGACGATCACAGATGTCCGGATCCTCTTCATTGGCTTCGAAGGCCCGCTCGTACGCTTCGACAGCGCCATCCTCGTTGTCGAGGGTGAGAGCGCGAAGTTCCGCAAGGCGCGCTAGCACTTGGCTGCGTTCGATATCGTCATAGACAGCCTCTGCCTTCTCCGCGAGAGCCTTTTCCCAGGCCTGCCAGTCGCCGAGCAGGAGCGCCAGACGCAAGATAGCTTCGATCGGTTCTGGATCAGTCGGATCAATAGCGCGAAGCTCGAGATAGCGATCCAATGCGGCGCGCGGATCGTCGAGCTTCTCGTCGTAGAGCTGCGCGAGACGCTCCACGACCTCGTGTCGACCCATCATTTCCGGATGTGTCTCGAGCGTCTCGGCGTAGAGTTCCGCCAGGCTCACCCATTCATCGACGATCTGACTCAAGCGTTCGATTTCACCTCGGACTTCCTCGTCCTCGGGTTGAAGCCGATATGCGACCATGAGGACGCGCCGCGCGCGCTGGTGTTCGTCGCCCCGCGACTCCCAGAACTCGGCGGTTTCGCGCAAGATTGCAACCCGATCCATCGGATCGGAAGCAAGACTGAATCGATCCTCGTTCAGGGCGATCAAACGGCGCCAATCGTCCTTCGATTCGTAGATTGGGCGCAGAATGTCAACGACCCTACCACGCAGCTGCTCACTCGCGCGCATCGCTTCGAGGCGCTCGATCGCGCCTTGGTGTTCTGGTTGATCGCGAACAATCTCCTCGAGCTGATCGAGTGATTCTTCGTGATTGCCGAGTTGGCGCATGTGCAGGTCCGCGAGCAATATGCGGTACTTGGCGCCCTCAACCGGCCCCGCGCTCTCTGCACGCCGACCGTACAATTCGACCAGTTCGCCCCACGCCTCGGTCTGACGATAGAGCCGAGTCAGGGCATCGAGGGATTCCTCGTTGGTCTCGTCTGCTTCGACAGCGCGCTGGTGGGCCTCGATAGCTGCATCGACGTTCCCGAGCTTCTGCTCTTCGAGTTCAGCGATGACATGGAGCAGTCGCTGTTGATCCTCGGGGTCGTAGCGGTGTTCGAGCGCCTCTCGGTAGAGGGCCACCCTATCTTCCGGGGTCCCTACCTTCTTGAGAAGCCCATCAACCGCAACGAAGAGCTCGACACTATCCGGTTCGAACGCGAGAGCCCGTTTGAGCAGAGCAAGCGCCTCCCTGGAGCGATCATGGGATGCGAAAATCTCGCCTGCACGGCGGCAGAGTTGAACGGTCGATTCGTCGATTTCGTCCACCTCGGCGACCTCAGCTGAGAAGAGCTCGGCCAATCGAACCTCGGCGCCTGCAACCTTGGCAAGTCGCTCCATTTCCTCGACGGTCAGCACGTCGCTGGGATCGTCGTGGAGAAGAGTTGCGGTAATCTCCAGTGCGGCCGCGTAGTCTTCCTTCTGCTCTTCGTGGATCTGAGCCATGCGGGTGACGAGCTCTCGGCGTTCGTCGGGGACATCCGACCCGTTGAGCCGAAGCTCGAGCGCTCCCAGTACGCGATCGTAATCCGCTCGAACCATGTAAACCGGTTCCAGCAAGCTCGCGAGGCGTCCCTTGAGCACGACATCCTCGAGCTTCTCCTGAAGCTTCTCGAGCAAGTTTACCGCTCCCTGATGTTGGGAGTCCTCGGCGAGGGCGGATTCGAGCTCGTCGAGACCACGCTCGACATCGCCCATCTTCTCGGCGCTGACTGAAGCCAACTGAACTCGAAGGTCTGGAACGCTGCCATCACCCTCGTCGATACGGCGCTGAATCATGACTAGAAGGTCATCGTAGCGCTCGCTCGCGGTATACAATCGCTCGAGAGCAGAAACAGCCTTTCCGTCCATCTGCATGTCGAGAATCTGCTCGTAGGTCTCGACGGCTCCGTCGAGGTTCTCGAGTTTCTCCTCGAGAAGCTTGGCGCGACGGAAGAGAAGCTCCTTCCGAACGTCGTCGCTTTCAGCGCTTTCTGCGCGCAGGTCGATGACGTTCAGCAGATCATCCCACTGGGCCGCCTCGGAGAACAACTCCTCTAGCGCCACCAGGGCCTGGCGGTCCTCCGCCTGAAACTCCAGCGTCTTGCGATAGGCCTCAATCGCGCCCTCGGTGTCATCGAGTTCGGTCCTCTTGAGCTCGGCGACTCGTTTCTGAACAGCGAGCTGCTGGTCCGGATCGAACATCTCGCGGACGATCGTCTCGAGGACCTTGACCTGTTCCCGACGCGCGTTCGCGCGTGGGGCGAGCCGTTCGAGCGTCTCGAGCCAGAAAGAAAGATCACCCAACCCGGCGGCCTCCTTGGTCCCGAGGAGAGCAAACTTCATGGCTCGCTCGACGTCGCCGATTGAATCTTCGGCGATACGGACTGCATTCCGAAAGCGCTCCGCTCGGTAGCTCGGGTCATCCGACGCCTTGGCTTGTACCTCGGCCACCTTGAGAAGACTCTCGTGCGCTCCATCCGCCTCGTAGATCGGATGAAGGATCTCGGCAGCCTCCATCCGAGCCTGGTCGTCGTCGTGATCCAACAACAGCGCAAGTGCCGCGCGGCTGGGCTCGTGCGCCATGTCGACGGACAGAGCACGGCGATACGCATCCAATGCACCCGGAACGTCACCGAGGTGTTCGGAACGTAGCTTCCCCAGATTCGTCAGAGCAGCTAGGCGTTCGACCTCGTCCTCGAGGGTGTCGGCTTGGCGCTCGTAGATGTCTCCAAGCTCATCCCACCGCTCAGCCTTGAAGTAGAGCCGAGCCAAGGCAGCCAAGACTTCAGTGGTCGCTCCAACCTCGTCCAAAATAGCCTGATAAGACTCGATGGCCCGGGCGGCATCGTCGAGATGGCGCTCCTGGACATCGGCTAGGTGCCTTGCCAGGCTGGCGCGCTCTTGGTCATCCATCGAGGCTTCGCGGCGCTGCTCCAAGACACGGGCAACGTCCTCGTAACGCTCGACCTTCTCGTAGAGCTCAGTCAAATTCCGAAGCGCTTCAGAATCGTCAGGGTTGTCCTGAAGGCGTGCCTCCCACGCATTGATGGCGGCGTCGCTGTCGCCGAGGACGTCCGAGCACAGGTGCGCGAGTCGGGCGAGAAGTTCACCCTTGCGAGCGAAATCCTGCTCCAGCTCGATCTGCGTCTCGAGGTTCTTGCTCAGGTCCTCGTGGCGTTCTGCAGGAAGTAGGATGGCCTCCAAAGCACGTGCGGCTTGAAGCGCCGCATCAGGCTCGTCCTCGCGGAGCTCGAGGACCTCGCGCAGAGTGACCTCGGCGGCCTCGTTGTCGTCAAGCGAGTCACGTTGAATGGGGGCAGCCTGGAGGAGGATCTCCGCCTTGAGCGAGGTCGTGTCGGCAGCGGCGGCGGCCAATAGCAGCACTTCCACGACTTTTCCGCTTCGGCCGAGCCTGCGCCCCGAATCAATCAACCGCTCGCGAAGGTCACCATCGACGGGATCCAGCGGAGAGAGCTCCGCAAACACGTCGAACGAGCCTTCATCGTCGTGCAGGCGATCGTCACGCAGGGTCGCGATCCGGCGCAGGAGATCGCGTCTATCGTCCTCGCGCTCTTGGAGTTCTGTCTCACTCAGGTCCTCGTCCTCCCCAACGCGCAACGCCTCGACACGAACCCCCAGTACGCGAACGAGATCGCGGATCTCGTCCCTGGATTCGTAGACCATCTCAAGAGAAAGGGCTGCGCGCACACGCACGCTTCCGATCTGAAGCAGTTCCTCCGCGATATCGCGCGCTTCGTAGTTTCCCGTGTCCTCTTGAAGGACCTTTTCGATAGCGGAGACAGCCTGGTCGGGCCGATGGAGAGCAAGTGCCACTTGGGCGACTCGGACGAGATGCTTGTGCTGGTCTTCGCCCACCGTTCCGTTGGCGCGCTTGAGCAGCACTTCCAGTAGGGGTTCCTTTCTCTCGAGGCGCGTGTAGAGACGATCGAGGCTTTCCAGCGAGAGAGTGGCGTCTGGATCAATCTCCAAAATGCGCTTGTGATACCCGATGGCCCGCTCCGAATCTCCCATGATGTCTTCGGCGAGCAGCGCGACCTCCGCCAGCATCTCGATGGCCCGGGCCTCGTCGTTGAGTCTCTGAATCTCCGCGTCGTAAAGCTCCTCGAGCTCTCTCCAACGCTCGCCTGCGGTAAGGATTTCCTTCAACCGATTGAAGGCGAGCTCATCGTCCGGCTCGATCGAGAGAATCCTCTCGTAGTACGGTACGGCCCCCTGCGGATCGCCAAGAGTCGCCTCGTGAACTTCGGCCGCACGCCGAGCCAATTCGAGAGCTAGGTCGTCGGGTAGTTCGGCGCGCATCGCCGTTCGGAAGGCGTCGGCCAAGTCGGTGGGGCGTCCGGCCGCGCCTGCTAAGGGGCCCGCCCGGTCCCAAAGTTCCATCTCGGTCGGATGATGAGAGAGGGCATCGACGAGCACCGATAGCGCAGCGCCTGGCTCATTGAGCTTGTCCTCGTAGATGTCGGCGAGCTTCTTGTAGAGTTCGACTTGTTCGACCGGCTCGGTAGTTTCCGAGATGAGGGCGCGTACGGCGTCCGCCTCTTGCCGGGAGTCGCCTCCAGCTTCGTATTGTTCGCTGAGAATTCGCGCGGCTTCACCGCGGACCTCGGCCACATCCACCAGCTTCTGTAGGACCGGAATGACCGCACCTGGCTCGGCTCCACCATCGAGCGCTCTCTGGGCAGCGGCCAAGGCTTCGGTAGGACGGTTCAGCTTCTCCGCATAAAGATCAGCCAGCATCGCGTCCTTGTGAGCGGCATCTACTCCACTCAAGAGGTCACGATGCTGCGCGAGCACCTCGACCGCTCGCTCTGGTTTTCCTTGGCTGATGGAAAGACGAGCAACGGCTTCTAGCGCGCCTATGTTGACTGGATCGACGACGAGCGCTTCGTCGTACCTGGCCAATGCTTCATCCGGGGCCTCTGCGACGGACTCTTCGTATGCGGCCCAATCGCACAAGATCTGAGCCTTCTGCTGCTCGCTTCCGGCGTGCAGCTGTCGATGGTTGAAAAGCCAACGCAAATCTTCGACCCGACTCTCACGGCGCATCAAGGCATCGAGGGCCGTCATGACGTCGGGATCGGTCGGTGCCTTCGTGGCGAGCGCCTTGAGCCGAGTCACGGCCTCTTCGACACGCCCCAGTTCCTCACCGAGGACACGCGCCAGGCGTAGCGCGATCGCTTGCTGTGCCGCGTTTTCCACGACGGGAATGGAAGGTGGTGGGGCGCTTGGAGTGGATTCTTCCGGTGGCGAAGAAGAGGCCCCCTTCCCCTTCCCTCGACGACGTCGACGCTTCTTCTTCTGTGCCGGCGCGGCTTCGTCCTCGCCCCCGGGGGGCGACGGTGGAATGCTGCCCAAGGACCGGAGTCGCGATTCGAGCGCGGCGACCATCTCCTCCCACGCGCCCGCTGCACGAGCCGCCGAATCCAAGAGTTCCAGGGCGCGACGGTTGTTGGGCGCAGAATCGAAAGCCTGCTTCGCGTAAGCAACCGCGCCCTTCTTGTCGGCGAGCTTGCCCCCCGCCATGTCCACGAGCTGCTCGAAAACGGACAAGCGTGATTCCTCGTCCGAAGCGACCTCGGCCAGCACCTCGAGCAAAGCAGGGATGCGCGCCCATTTTTCCTCTTGCTCGTAGAGAGGAAGCAGCCTTTCGATGGCCCGCGCGTCCTTGGGCTCGATCGAGAGGATGCGCTCGTACGAGCGGATGGCGCGCGCCGATTGACCGAGGTCCTCCTCGTAGACCTTTGCTGCGCGATAGCTGAGATCGAGTTTCTCTTCGGGATCCTTGTTCCGATCTGCTGCCGTACTGAGGACCTCTGCCAGCCCCTCGAGATCCTTTTGTGAACGGTACAGCTCCTCGAGGTCATCGAACCTCGATGCTTTCAGATAGGTGTCTCGAAGCACCCGCATCGCGCGGGGATGGCCATGCTGTACTTCGACCACCCGACGCCATGTCCCTATTGCTTCTTCGGGCTTATCGAGATGTTCCGCGTACACGCCGCCGAGCTTCTGAAGCACGGGAAGCCTCGTTTCGTCCTCGGGCATCTGAGCAAGACGCTTCTCGAGGACCTCGGCCAACACGGCCCAATTCTTCGAGCGCTCCGCGTGCTTCTCCATGCGATCGAGGACTTCGACTCGCGTCGGGTCGATGGTGAGAACCTCCTTGTAGTACTCGAGCGCATCATCCACTCTGGAGAGGCGCTCCGCTGCGAGCTGCGCCATCTCTCGGAGTAGCGGAACACGAGCTTCGCCCTCGGCCCGCGCAAGCTGCTCCTTGAACAAGTCGAAGAGCTCGCTCCATGCCCGCCGCTTCCGGTAGAGATCCTCGAGGCGTTCGATGGCCTCCGCATCCTCTGGAGCCAGTTCGTGCAGCGCAGCAAATGCCTCCATCGCGTGTTGGACGTTCGAGAATTGGTCCAGCCACCGTCGTCCAACTTGGCGATAGAGAGAGATCTTTTCGTTCTTGTCGGGAACGATTTCCGCCAAGAGCTTCAAGCTCGCGAGGAGGTCCCTCGGTCTGCTGAGGCGCTCGTAGAGCGACACCAACTCGCGCACCTCGTCGACATCTTGCTCGTCGAGCTTGCCATCGATGTGCACGATCTGATTGAGCACACCGACGAGAGCTGTCTCGCTCTTCACGTACTGCCGATACACCGCGGCAATCTCGCGCATGATGGAGACACGCTTCTCGAGGTCTTCCTCGTCCGTGCGCTCGAGCTGCTGGCGCAGCAACTCGACTAGCGCGTTGTGTCCCTGAGTCTGCTTGTAGAGGATCTTGAGCTCCTCGCGAGCCCGATCGTCGTCGGGATTTTCGCGCAGGGCACTCTTGCACTTCTCGATGGAGCGTTGGGCGCTGTGTTGAGCGTCCTGCTTGGAGGAGATTTCCTCCTCGAGCTCTTCTCGGCGTTGGTCTCCGTCGGGAAGCGCCTGCTGCGCCTCTCGAAGAATCTGTACCAGGCCGGCGTCATCGTTCAGTTCCGCTTTGTACTCACGGTAGAAGTTGAGCACGCCATCGTGGGCGGGTTCGAACTTCTGGATTCTTGCGAACCAGGGCTCAGCATCGCTCGAAGCTCCTCGCTTCTTCCAATGCAACATTGCCACTTGGAGCATGTCACCGAGCAGTGATGCATCATTCGCATCCGCGTTCTTCAGCGGACGCTCATACACCCGAACCAACTCGTCCCAGCGCTCGCCCTGAGCATAAAACTCCGTGACGAACTCCATCGCGTCCGAGTTGGTGGGCTCGGTTTCCAGCACGCGATCAAAGGTCGCCGCGGCCTTCTCTTCGTCTCCGAACCGATGTTGGTAAATGCGCGCGAGCCGAATGCCCGCAGCGGCGCGCGCCTGACGATCCGGGGCTCGATCGGAAGCGCGCTCGAGGATCCGCACGAGACCGTCCCAGTCCTCTCGACGACGATAAATGGCCTCCAAGAGGCGCGTTCCGGGGAGATTGGATGAGTCGAGACGCAGAGAAAGTTCGAGGTTCTCGATGATCTTGGAGTAGCCCGGGTTCGTCGAGAAACAGGCTTCCGCCTCCGACGCGCGCATCAGCATGGCGCTGCGGTAGTCGTCGTCCGTCGCTCCTTCTGCTTCCTTCCGATACGTAGCAGCCTGAGCTTCGTAGCCAGCAGCACGAGTCTTGAGCTCTTGAAGACTCGCTGTCATGTCGGCGTCGCCGCCCGACAGTTCCACGGCCCGAGACAAGACCTCGATCGCTCGGTTACCCTGAAAGAGTTCTTCCAGTAGGACGCTCGACAGTTCTTGAAGAAGGGCCGCCTCGTCGCTCGTGCCCGATGCAACGTTTGCTGCGAGCTCGAGCAGCCTCGCCGTCGCCAAGGACTCACCTCGCGCCGAGTGACGCTCACGGGCAGCTTGAAGAAGCGCCAATGCTTCCGCCTGCTCGAGATCTCCCCCCGACTCCGAGAGGGTCTGCGTCAACTCTTGCCATGCTGCTTCCGCGCTCGGGTTACTTTGAAGTGTTCCGAGTGCGGTGCGAACCGTCTGTGCATCCATCCTGATTTCTCTTCCCCTCGCGCCCGTCAGAAAGTTCGACAGATCTGAGGCCGACGGGGAGAGTAGCGTTGCCTTAAACCTGCGAACAACCCTTGCATTTCAGCAACTTCACCGAGGGCCACCGTGCTCCGGGCTCGCACGATGTGACCCCATGTGGGATGACAAAGGACTTGCCAGACCGGCCCGTTTTCGCTCATTTCTTCGCCCACCAGCACGACGCGTGCCTTCCTCCTTGTTTTTTGACCACATGCCACGTCGCGACAGCCTCGGACCACAGAGCACTCACATCCGCGAAGCTGGGGTTCCGCCCCGGTCCGAGGCAATCGCGAGTCGGATCGGCGCTTCGCTCTTATTGATGTACGGCGCCTTGGCCGCAGGCTGCGGTTGCGATGAAGACAAGCCGTACACGCCATTCCAAGTCGCTAGCTCTCTGCCGAATGACGGCTCGGGTCCGCCGGAAAACGCCCCCCGGGCAGACGAAGATTCATCGGCAAAAGCCGCCACCAAGGTCCTCAGGGTGGGCGGGGGGAGCGCGACGGCGAAGCTCTTCGGACGAGAGTTGAAGGCGCCTGCTGGGACCTGGTTGGAAGTCGCGCTCTACGGGTTGAACGGTGAGCCGGACCTCGTTTATGCCTGGGTGTTGCCCCAAGAGCGCGGGAGCTCCATCGAGTCCGCTGGGGTGTGGAGTTTCGACCTCCAGGGGAACCCCCTCGAGCGAGTCTTCCCTTTGCCCGGGTTCTTGCCGAACGGCAAAGATTGCCAGTTCATTGCCGAGCTCGAACCTTCTGGAGCCCACACGTTCACATCGCAGATCCAATCCCATTGCTCGTCGGAGGTGCTGGCGGGCACGCCCGTTCGCTCTATCGCAGTGCTCGATCCCAAGAAGGACGATCCTGAAATAATCCATCTCCGACATAGCGCTCCTCCTCCAGGAGAAAAGATCACGCTGACGGTAAACTCTAAGGACCGTGACGGCGATGGCACCGATGACGTGGAGGTGACCATCCTTCTGAAGGGCCCTTCGGGAATCGAGGAGAGCATGCCCCTGCGGTGGCTCGTGCGCACTGCAGGCGCGTCGAGAGAACCGGAGGCTCCTCGTGGGGAACTGGAAAAACGCGCCTCTCGACTCCTGATCGCATCGGTGAGGAAGGCCGAGCGTGGAAAAGCTCCCGAGGAAATCGACACACTCAGGCGCTTGCTCTCGGCCGTTTGCTCGGAACTCGGCAGCCCGCTCGTCAGGCGCGCATCTGGCGACAAGCTGAGCTGCGGAGACCTCGTCGTTACACTTGGCAGGCTCGCCGAAAGTGAAGTGAAGTCCTATCTCGGCGAAGAAAATGTGGGCCGCGCCCTGGGCGCTGTCGAACGAGCCACCTGGTTCGGCAAAGGAATCAAGCGACCCGACAGCCTCGTCCAACTACTCGAAGGAAAAATCCCCTTCGAACAAGCACGCATCGAAGCGCGGTTTCGCGTCGAGGCAGAAACCTCTGCCAGCCCCTTCCGGACCCCCCTGGTGTTCGACGAAAAGGGACAGCTTTGGCTACGTGGTAAGGACAAGATCAAGAGACTGACGATGAAAGGCGACCCCCCTCTCGTCGTCCCCGAAACCGAGGACGAGCCTGAGAAGCGAGTCGAGCCTCCCGAGTGGAGCATCGACGCATCCGGACCCGACGGACAGAAACCAAAGGCGGCGTTCCCGTCCTGCGAGCGGTCGGAGGTCTTGCTCGTCTTCGAAGACGGACCGGGACGCTTGGGAGCTCCGATCCCTCTACCGATCCTTTCCCCGCGCCCGGGAAAGTGCGGGGGATTTGCGCCCGAGCCCCTCGCCGTAACGCCACTTTATTGGGAAAACGGCGCGCTGCTTTTTGCATTGGCGGGCGAAACTCTCACGAGCCGAGCCCAGGCGAAGCTGCCTGCTCGACCAACCGCCTGGGAAACTTCGATGGGCCTCGCCGTCGGCTCGAAGGACAAGCTTCGGCTCTGGACCGGAGCGGCGACGAGCGGTCTGCACCATTGCGCGGTGAGCACCGAAAAGAACCGAGTTGCATGCCTCGGCAACGACCATGTTGCCGTACTCACAACGACTCCTCCGAATTCCGAAGGCGGCGACTAACGCGACCCCCAGCGCCTTCGGACTAGCAAATAGACAAGGGCCGGCTGAACGATGAGGGCAGAGACCAGGCACGACGCTACGGTAAACGCGATAAGCTCTCCGAACTGCCGAACTGACACGAACTCGCTCAAGAGCAATACCGAGAAGCCCAAACAGAGAGACAGGGCCGTCACTACGATGGCCCGTCCGGTTCCGCGTGCAGCACGAGTTAGGCAGACTCGTACCGATCGAATCCGCGTTGATTCGTCGCGAAATCGCGCAACTACGTGAACCGAGTCATCCACAGCGAGCCCGATGCCGATCGAGAACGTGATCACCGTCGCCAAATTGAGGTGGATGTCGAAAACCGTCATGTAAGCGCCCGTTGCGAGTAGAGGGAGCACATTGGGTGGAATGGTCGCGAGCGCCAAACGAACACTTCGGAACAACAGCCCGAGCAGCACGAAGATCGAGATCAGTGCGAATCCCAAGCCAAAAAGGAGATCCCGCAGGACCGAGTCCCGACCCACGGAGCCCGTATACGCTTCCCCGGTGAAGGAGACCCCGAGCGCAAGTCCTGAGCCGTCTTGGAGGCGCAACTCGAGTTGGCGGAGTGTCTCCAATGTCTGCCGGATGCCCGAATCTCTGAAAAACACAGTCATCCGCGCCGTCTTGGCGTCAGGAGATATCCACGAACCATACTCTCGAAGAACCGCAACCGCGGAATCTTCGTCGAGCGCCTGGGGCAACACATCGAAAAAGCCAGTAGCGGAAATGACGTCGGGACGGCTCTCCGCCCATCTTGCTACGTCAGCGACGTGCCGCCTGAGATCCTCTCCCAGAAGGGATGCGTCGGCCTCGAGCATGATCTCCAAAGGTCGAATTCCGACTAACTTCGACTCCATCTTGCGCGTCAACACACTGACGGGCTCCGACTCTTCAAACGCATCGAGTAGACGGGCGTCCGCCGTCACGTTTGCCGAGGCGACAATGAGCATCGCCATCGCGACGAATGAAAACCCCGCAACCCACTTCGCCCGGGTGAGAACCCACAGCGTCAACGCAAACACCAAGCGCTCGATGCGCCCTACCCTCGCCTGAGCATCGCTTCCAGTAGCGCGTCGATCGAACAGAGTGACGAAGGCAGGAACGACGAAAACCGTCGAAAAGTACGCCAGGACCACGCCAGCGGCTGCAGCGAGACCAAACCGACCGAGCTCCGCGGTCTCAGCCATCGCGAGAGACCCAAAGCCGACTGCCGTCGTGATCGACGTGAGGAAGCACGCGACGATCATGGCGCGCGCGGCACGTTCTCCTGCGGCTTTTCGGGAGGAGCCTTTGAGCAGCTCCTCCTCGTAACGCCCGAGAAGGTGCACGGAATCGCTCAGGCCAACGATGATGAGAAGGGGCGGGATGATGTTCGTTAGGATGGACAGAGGGATCTGTAGAAAAGCAAGTCCCCCCACGACGCCCAACGCGGCCATTCCGACCGCCAGGAGGGGAGCCACCACCGCCGGCCACCAGCGGAACGTCAGGGCCAACACGAGCAAACAAATGATCATCATCGCCGGGTTGAGAGTCAGGCGATCTCTCTCCAGCTTCTCCTGAATCGCCTCGCTCAGAACGGGAACTCCCCCGAAGTCGATCTGGATGCCCTCGGGACGCGTCACACGGCCAACCCGTGCTCGAACCGCCTGGAGCGCCTGCATTTGGGCAGCTTGATCCATGGGCTGGTCCGTCGAAAAGTCGACGAAAAGCCCGGCCGCTTCTCGACCTCTGCTGAGAAAAAGCGGAACGACCCACGGGGTGGAAGATAGCCATGCGTCGAGCGTTTTCTCTCGAACTGCGCTCGATTCCGTTTGGTCGATGGTCTCGGGAAGCACACTGGGGAGCCCCTCCACCCGCGCCACCACGTCGAGCTCTTCCAGATCATGAGCCAGCCGTCTTTGGTAGCGCAGGGCTGCAGGGGAAAGAACGTCCGTCCCCTGGACGAGTAGGACGAGACGAAAGCTCGAACCGCCAAAGGTGCCACGGAAGCGCCGAGCGACGTCGGCGTGCCCTTCGACATCGGATACCAACGCGTCGGGTGAAGTGTCCACACGAAGAGACGGCAACCCAGCGGCGAAGATGAGCGAAAAAAAGCTCGCAAGTACTAGCACCAAACCACGTCGCTGCACCGACCAGGCGCTGAACGACTCCACCAAGCGCTGCACCACGTGAGACAGTTTAGGCTGCTTCTCGGGATTCTAGAAGTCGGTCACCCAGCCCTGGGCTATAGTTACGGCACATGAGGCGAGAAAGAACGTCGACGCGAGGGCGGTTCGGGGTATCCTGATGGAGGAACAGGTGGTGCGCGAGATCTTGAGAATCGGACATCCGGTCCTGAGGCAGCGGGCGCGCCCACTGCTCCTCGAGGAGATCGGCACAGCGCGCGTTCAGTCCCTCATCGACGACATGATCGAGACGATGCGGGCGGCTCGGGGGGCGGGTTTGGCGGCGCCCCAAGTGGGCGAGTCGATACGGATTTGTATCCTCGAGGTCAGCGAGAACGAGCGCTACCCGACGATGCCGGGACTTTCACTTCGGATCTGGATCAATCCGGCGCTGGAGCAGGTCTCCGCGTCCCCCACGATCACGATGTACGAAGGCTGCCTGTCCGTCCCAGCGTTGCGCGGAAGGGTGCAGCGCCCCGGTCACGTCCGGGTCACCTCCCTCGACCGCCACGGGAAGGCACAGATCGACGAGTTTCGGGGACCCCTCGCATCAGTCGCAGCGCACGAAATTGACCACCTCGACGGGGCGCTCTTCGTGGACCGTGCGGACACGTCGACGTTTTGCAACGTCGACGAATTCCATGTTTACGTCAAACCCGAGGAGCGCATCGTAGTGTCGAATCTACCGGGCAACGAATCCTGACAGACTCCAGTCGATTTGCGCTCGGTGGGCGTCTACGAGTTCCTCGCGCCCGCCGGCTTCCACGAGGAAAAGCCGTAGTCTGTTGCCTTTGGTTACCGAGAAGACGGTAACGAGATACTCTTGTGCCTCACCGTCCCGATCAATCCCGAACCGCAGCTGGGTCCCTTCGAGACCGCTACGTGTGCGGTAGGGTCTAGCACTGATGAGTGAATAGCCTCGATCCAGCCGGAGTTCGTTTTCGATGGCCTTCACCCAAAACTCAAGTTCTCCCTGGCGTCGCTTGAACTCGAGCTGCCGGACACCAATCACGAGACCGTCGGGAGTTGCGGCGCGAAAGTCGTAGGGATGACTGTCCTCGAGGATCCCGAAGTCGCTCGCCGTGGAGATCCGAAAGGGTGGCGAACAGGCGGTGGCCAGCATCAGGCCGACGAGAGCCACGATCATTTTCATTGCACGTTTCATGGTGTTCCCCTTCACAGGTTCAAGAGCGTCGTCAGCCCAATTTCGTCGAGAAATTCGAAAGGCAGCTCCACCCGAGAGTCGATGGGGGCACTCCGCTCGGAGAACTCGACAGAGATCGTCGAAAAACTCGCGAGTTCGCGAAGCATCTTCAGACGCCCCTTCATCACTTCGATTTGCTCTGAAACGCGCCCAAGTTGCTCCTCGACCTTGAGCGCCTCTTTGACGTCGACGGCTTTGTGCAGGAGCTCTTCCAGACGCTGTCTCATGGCCAAGGCGTTCTTCAGACGGATTTGCAGATCAGTGTACTCCGACGTGACGTCCTGAGCGTGGATCTCCCGTCGGTGAACATCACCCATCTGCAAGATAGCTTCGACTGTGCGCTCGAAATCGGCAGCCGGGACGCGCACCATGAGTTGACTTTCTCCGCGGCTCACCAGATAGCCACCCGCATCGACCGCCATCTCTTCGATGGCGTCGAGATTCTGTTGAACGCGAAACACGCCGAGACCGAGGTCCGCGCGGTAGATGAGAAGCGGGCGCCTGCCCCGCGCCGGCTCTCGTTGGAACTCGTCTAGCGACTGGGCAACGTCCGCCTCACCAGTGTCCGCGGGATCGGCGTCCCCATCCATCTTCGCACGATGTGGAGCGGCCGGAAGGAGCGCGTCGGGTGGCGCCATCTGATCAAGCGCAGCGCTTTCCTCGGAAGCGGCGGAAGCCTCGGCATACTCCATGCGGTGCACTGCCCGCGCATCCACCGAAGCGGAAAGGGCCTCCGCGTGGCTCGCTCCGCAACCCCCGAGAATGACTGCACAGCTCAGGATAGCCATCCGGGTCTTTGCCCCCGCGAAGGCGACGACCGAGTTCAATATCCGCGCGAACGGTTGCCACCGGCAGCGCCCGCTTTCCACATCGCACGAGTGTCTCACAATGGGGAAAACGGAGCGCCGCGCGGAACCTTACAGTGCTCCGCACGATTTCAGACGGACCCGCGGAAGGTGAGGCCGCCATAGGCCGTAACTACGGATGAGAGGAGTTCGTTCGCTAGCTGAGCCTCAAATTGCGGCCATTTCGAACAGCAAGGCCTCCGTCGTCGCAAAATCGATGCAGCCGTCCGTGACCGACATGCCGTAGGTCCTGGGAAAAGCCGTCGACTGTTTCCCCGCGACGAGATGACTCTCTAGCATGAGGCCGAACACGTCCGCGTGCTCCTGTCGCATCTGGGACATGACTTCGCGGGCCACTTCCGGTTGGCGACGGTAGTCCTTTTCGCTGTTCCCATGGCTACAATCGACCAAAACGGCAGGACGGGTGTGAGCGAGAAGTCGGGCAGCAACGTCGGTTACGGCGGAACGGCTGTAGTTCGGACCAGAGGTTCCGCCCCGCAGCACGATGTGCGCGGCAGAATTCCCAGCGCTCGTCTTCATGGCAATCCGTCCCTCCTCATCGATACCGAGATGTGCGTGTGGTTCGGCCGCCGCAAGCATTGCATGGATCGCTACGTCGACACTCCCGTCCGTTCCGTTCTTGAAACCTACGGCGCAACCGAGGCTGCTAGCGAGCTGACGATGAATCTGACTTTCGGTGGTGCGCGCACCAATCGCCACCCAGCTCAAGCAATCTTCGAAGTATGACGCAGCGAGAGGATCGAGGATCTCTGTAGCAATGGGGATTCCGAGTTCGGCGATCCGGACCATCAAGGCACGACCGCGCCGGATCCCTTCGCTGAGGTTGCTCTCCCCGCTCAGATCCGGATCGTACAAAAAGCCCTTCCATCCCACGGTAGTTCTTGGCTTCTCCAAGTAGACGCGCATGACGAGTTGCACTCGATCGCCCAGCCTGGTTTGGAGCGCCGCGAGTCGCTCGGCGTATTCGAGCGCTGCCGTCTCGCAATGAATGGAGCAAGGGCCGACGATCGCAATGGCCGGCCCGATACCATGTTCGATGCGGGTCTTGAGCCGGGCGCGTGCGTTTACGATGCCCTCCTCGGCCGACATACTAAGGGGGAGCTGCATTCGAAGCTCCAGGGGACTGGGTAAAGGTCGGCATGCCCCCTTTTGGCGGACGGAAGCCGGCGCGCTGCTGGATGCGTCACGTTGCACATCGTCGGTAGAGACGAGATGCAGCGCGTTTTGAGTACTTGAAGTCATTTTCTTGATGCCTGAAGAGATGATCGTTTTCGATTTCGCCTGGCTCTCCGGGGCACAAAGAAAAACCCCGGACCTGACGGGCCGGGGCGTGCGGTGCTGGATGAATACTCTGTACCAATAGCTACCGCTGGCCCCGCCATCCGGCGCGCCAGTAGGTAAAGCTGGTAAAGGAGCGTTTGCTCATCGTCAGATAAGGGTACGGCATTTTGTTGAATGGGGCAACGTCGTGATCCGAGCGCTACAGAATTTCCCTATTTTTACGGATATTTAGCGCTCTAGCACGATCATGCGCGGACCCCCTTGAATCGAGCGCGACTCTTGCTAGGTTCGGCGCCCTTCGGCCAACTTAGCTCAGTTGGTAGAGCAGCGCATTCGTAACGCGCAGGTCACCAGTTCAAGTCTGGTAGTTGGCTCCAAGCGCCGAAACCAAGGACCTCCTTCGCCAGAAGGGGGTCGTTTCATCTGCGCAGGCTTCCACTGTAGTTCGGTAGACTCGCCAAGGGGGAAGCTTCGACGCTCTCGACTCGATCGGGGGCCTAGCCGACTCGGCCGCGGCCGACTTCCGACTGCGCAGTTATTGCGCCTGCCCTCACCCGTTGGGGTCATTAGAAATCAAGACGAAACCTCCGGGATTCCGCGGCTTCACAAACGTTACCCAAACGCCTTTTTCGTCACACTTCCGTCTTTTCATTTTTTGCGAAACATGATTCATCGCCCGCATGACAAAGACATTCCGAAGAATCCTGGCACCAGCCCTCCTCTCCACCCTGGCCTTCAGTGCATACGCTTGCAGCTCCTCGGATGAGGACCCCGCAGAAGGGGATGGAGATGGGGACATGGGCGGCGAAACCGGTGACGGTGACATGGGCGGAGAATCCGGCGACGGCGACGTCGGGGGCGCTGGCGGCGCCGACTGAGGCACCGCCCGGAGTGGCGAAGCTCCACCACGCGTGTCGAATTTCGAGTGGACTGCAGGGCTCCCGTATTTTGCGGGATTTCTGCGACCACTCACCTCATCGAAAGAGCGACCCGAGTTAGGCTCGCGTTCATGAACCCCAGTGGCGACGTCTTGACGACCCCACGCCTCCTGCTCCGGCGATGGCGCGAGGCCGATCGTGAACCATTCGCTGAACTCAACGCGCACCCCGAGGTGATCGAGTTTCTACCTCGCCCCCTATCGCGAACAGAAAGTGACGCGCTCCTGACTCGACTCGAATCACACTTCGAGCAGCGCGGGTTCGGGCTGTGGGCCGTGGAAACGGCGAGCACTCCATTCATCGGCTTCATCGGCCTATCGGTCCCGGGTTTCGACGCCCACTTCACCCCGTGTATCGAGATTGGCTGGAGACTCGCGCGAGCCTCTTGGGGTCGAGGGTACGCGACTGAGGGAGCCCGACGAGCACTCGATTTCGCATTCGAGTCGCTCGGCATCGAGGAAGTCGTCTCGTTCACGGCCGTCGACAACGTTCGCTCGAGGCGGGTGATGGAGCGGCTCGAGATGGAGTACGACCCGCGCGACGACTTTGATCACCCGGCCCTCGCCCCCGGTCATCCTCTCCGCGCCCACGTCCTTTACCGAGCGCGAAAGGACCGAAATATCTGAACCCAGCGGCAGTCGCGTGGACTCTCCCTTGGGTGCAACCACGCACACTCGTGTGACGTGACCTCTACAATTCTGGCACGAGTAGGTAAATCTTACTTTCGATGGGACTCCGGGGGCACTTTCCGCCTTTGGGGAATCCAAGGGCATGGATGTCATGGAAAAAGTATCACTGCTGTCTCTCGCAGCAGCTCTCGGTTGTGGCCTTCTCGCCTGCAGCGAAGCGGGATCGAGTGGGAACGACGATCCCGGCGCCGGGACGGGTTCAACGGGCGCAAACGCCGGTACGGGTGGGACTGAGGCCGAATGCAATGACAGCGACTGTACTGTGGGTGGAACGGGCGGAACCTTGTCGGGTGACGGCGACGGAGTCGGCACCGGCGGGCTAGGTGGACCAGGGACGGGAGGTTCGGACGGCCCCGGGGCGGGAGGCAGCCCCACCCTTTCGGGTATCCCCGACATCACCGTGACTCCACCGAGTGGAACGTTCCAAGGGACGCAGTCAGTGACTCTGTCGGCGAGCCGGGCCACCGCCGAGCTCCGCTACACGACCGATGGTACCGCCCCAACGGCGGCATCCCCCCTCTACGACGGGAGCCCGCTTTCCTTTTCCGCAACGACGGAACTCCGGGTCCGAGTGTTCCAGGGAGGAAATCCCGTTGGAGAGGAACTCTTGGCAATCTACGTCGCGCGCGACTTCGACGTCGCTGTGGACATCCCGATCATGATCCTCGACGCGTACGGCGCACCTCCTCCGGAAGGGACTGGTGGACAGCAGCAGTTCCCACCACCCCCGGAACAACCCCGGGAATACCAGAATGTCGCATTCATGACGTTCGAAACACCCGGCAGTATGATCTCGGGTGAGCCAACTCTGGTTTCCCGGGCCGTCTTTCGCCTTCGTGGACAGTCCACTGCGTCGTTCGAAAAGCCGCCATATCGCGTAGAGCTGAGGGACGAAGAGGACGAGGATCGAGACCTACCGGTTTTTGGCCTTCCAGAAGAGGCAGACTGGGCACTGCGCGGACCCTTCGCCGACAAGGCGCTCATCCGCGACGCCTTTTTCTATGGCCTAGGCGCCGACATGGGCATCGCATCTCCACGGTTTGCGCACTTCGAACTCTATAGGAACGAAAGCGATGGAGTCCTGACCGAGAGCGACTATCTCGGCGTCTATCTGCTGGTCGAGACGATCAAAAACTCCAGCGGACGTCTCGACCTGTCCCAACTCGAAGAGGAAGACACCGCGCCAGAGGATCTGCCCGGCGGGTACATTTTCAAGTTCGAGTGGCGCGCGGCCGAGGAGCCAATCATCACCTGTCCGATGACGGCCATGGAGTGCTGGGCCGACCTAGAGGTCGTCGACCCGACACCAATCAACGCCCCGCAATCGATGTGGCTCCAAACGCACCTCGTGGACTTCGTGAACGTCCTGTACGGCAACAACTTCGCGGACCCGACCAATGGGTACCAGGCCTACATCGAGCCCGACTCATTCGTGGATCAAATCATCATCAATGAACTTGGTCGCGAGATGGACTCGTACATCCGCAGCGCTTACTTCCACAAAGACCGCGACGGCAAGATCGTGGCAGGCCCGATTTGGGACTACAACCTCTCGCTCGGGGCCGGCGGCGTGTTTCCCGCCATGCAGCCTGGTGGGTTCGACATCGAAAACATCGCTACCGACGCATGGCAGTACGAGCAGCAGCGTGACGGCATGTCCAACACCTGGATGCAGCGGCTGTTGGAAGACCCTGCGTTTTTGAACCGACTCAAGACACGCTGGCAAGAGCTGCGCGCTGATGTTCTTTCGGACGCCGCCATCGCGAGTCGTATCGATGGCCTTACCGCGCCCCTCTCTGCGGCGGCCGAACGCAACTTCACGCGCTGGCCCAACCTGTCCGTCGAACAAATCGGCTTTTTCCAAACTCCAACCGAGCCCACTTGGCAGGGTCAGGTGCAATTCATCCGAACCTGGCTCGCAGCCCGAGTCGCTTGGCTCGACACCCAATGGCAATGAGGTCCAAAATGGAGAGTTCGAACACGAAATTGTCGAGTTTCTTGGGGCTCTTGCTGATGGTTTCGGCGTCGGGACCCGTTGGCTGCGCATCGAGTTCGGGCGACGAATCGCCGGGCGATGGAGACTCAGTCACGGGCGACGGTGATACAATCGCCGGCGACGGCGACACGGTGCCGGGCGACGGGGACGGAGGTGATGGTGACACACCGCAGGGAACTGGTGGCGTCATCGACTTCGAGGTGGGTGAAACCCTCGAGGGTGCGGTCGTCGTCATCAACGAGTTCATGCCTTCGAACGCGGTCGTCATTACAGACACGGCCGGAGGTGCTGGTGACTGGATTGAACTTTACAACCTCTCCTCGCAGCCCGTCGATTTGGGTGGCTACTACATCAGTGACAAACTCGTCGACCCTCAGCGCCATGCACTTCCCGCTGGGCTCATCATTCAACCCTCCTCGACGCTGCTCCTTTGGGCGGATGACGACGAGGAAGAAGGGCCCGACCATCTCCCCTTCAATCTGTCGAAGGCTGGCGAGGCAGTCGTCCTTTCTGATCCGGCAGGGGTGGTGCTAGACAGCATCGACTACGTCGACGCGACGACGGATAGCTCCTTCGCAAGGGTCCCCGACGGAACGGGACCGTGGGCATTCTGCACGGCTCCGACACCCGGAGCGGCCAACGACCCGAGCTGCGCTCCTTGAGGCAATTCGGGCGAAGCCCCCCCGGATGAATTGGGAGCCGAGTCGAAATTCAGGCGGATTCGGAAGTGGGACGCGACGCGTCGAACTCCCGTTGTTCCTTTTCCAGCCATCGATCGATGAGAAACGGGCCGAACGGAAAGAGCGCCGCACCAAAGACGAGCGCGCCCTTCTTCATCGCAAAGCCGCGCCCAAAACACGCCTGGGCCAACTCGGCACACAGCCAAAGGAACAGGACTCCATGAGCCGTGCCGACGACGCGGACGAAGATCGGCATCCCGAACCAGTACTTGAGTGGCATCGCCACGAGTACGAGGAGGACGAACGAGGTCCCCTCGACGAAACCGAGAACACGAAGCTTCCCAATCGGCGACCGGTACTCTCGTCGAAAATCCATGGGCCGTCGATAGCACGAACGTGAACGCAGGCGAATGCTAGTTGCTGCAGCCGAGGCGTGAGAACAATGTGCCCTTGTCGCGCTCGAGTTCGACTTCGCGGACGTCCGGGAGGAGCCGGAATAAATCCATCCGCGCGCGCCGTTCGACCTCATCAATCGTCACCTGATGGGCGCAGTATCCGTCGCGGCCGTCCTCCTGATCGACGATCAGGGCCCCAGTGTCGATCGTCCCGTCGAGCTCGAGAGCCATCACTTTGAAGTATCCGCTCGGTACGACGTGTTCCTCATCCGCGCCCGGGAGAGGCTTCATCGCTCGCTCGTAGAGGGGCCCGGTAACGACGAACAGGGCAACGCTGCGATCTAGAACGAGCTCGCGCTCCTTTTGCTCGACGACGTTCCACAACTTCTGGTTGAGCAAAGAGCGCTGAGGAGTCACGTTGCTCATGTAGTTGAGCGGCTCCGGGTCCCTCACCCCGGAGAAGGACGCCAAGGGAGCCTGGTGCCCCCGATCAGTGTGCAGTGTCGCGTGGGCTTGGCGGAAGTCCTCAGGCTCCAATGTCTCTTCGGGTGGGAGGTCGGGATCTGCCTTCCAGTCACGAGGTATCGACCTCCCGATTGTGGAGGGGCTCACACGATAGGCTACCCAGTCGGCAAACTTGGTTTTCGGATCGTTGAATAGAACCCACCCTTCCCTTTGGATGAGTCGTCCAGTCGGGGCGCGTTCCGAAACGGGACACCCGAAGAGGCAGACGGGCAGCTCGACGACGTCGTGGGGCGGCGAGCGAGGCTCCAAGGCCGGCGGGGGTATGGGTTCTTGAACATCGACTGATGCTGCCTTGGTCGCCGGGCGAGATGCGGGGGGGTGCTTAGCTTCGGATAAGCGCCGCCCACAAGCCAGCGCCGCGATCACCCAACAAATGCCGACCATGAGGAGGAGGACAGGCCAATGCGAACGAGCCTTCCTTCGCCTACCTTGCCTCGTCCGTTTTCGTTTCCGGCGGCTCGTCACAGGTGGCGCCACTCGTTGAAAGTCGCAGCTTGCCCGGCAGGCTTCCCGTCTGCATCCAACAGATTGAACACTGTAGCGTGCTGAATCATGAAACGTCGTCCGGTCTTGCTCGTTCGGATCCCGCGGTATTCCCTGAAATAGTCCTGTTCTTCGACGGCTTGCAAGAGACGCGCCCGTTCTTCTCGATGCTCGAGTTCGGCAGAATAACGACTCGGTAGCCCCACGAATTCATCGAATCTCATCTCCCAGAGATCGAGTGCCTGCTGGTTGCCAAAGTTGAAGACCGGATCTGATCCCCTGTCGTGGGAAACCACGACGAAGGGAGCCAAGAAAATCGCCTCGGCTCGGTCGGCGTCGCTGAGGGCCTCGTCGACCAGGTGTTCTTTGAACAAATGGAAGTACGAAGAGCAAATGAGCTGCACCTGGGCGATGACGGATCCGCTTCGACAGACGAGAGGACAAGGAGCGGAGTCTTCCACTCGACAAGCCAAGCATCAATGAAGGTTCCGCGCATCGACAATTCGCGAACGGGGCGCACCAAAGTGCGAAAGCGACCCCATGGGGTCGCTTTCGCGTGGCCTCGTGGCCAGTCGCTCCGAGGGCTGAGCACCTGGCTCAGAGCAGCTTGGCTTCGAGCTTGATCTCGGTCCCGGCTGCGTACAGCCTGGAAATCGGGCACTTCTCCTTCGCGTCGTTGGCGAGAGCTGCGAAGTCTTCCTGAGAGAGACCAGGAACCTTGGCTTCGCACTTGAGCACGATGGATTCGATCTTCGGACCCACGTCGTCCTTACCAAGCGTCACCGTTGCAGTGGTTTGAACGCTCTCGGGCGTCAGTTCCTTCTTGGAGATGAGGGCTGAAAGGAACATCGAGTAGCAACCCGCATGGGCCGCACCCACCAGCTCCTCGGGGTTCGTTCCTGGGCCTTCCTCGAAGCGCGATGCAAAGGAGAAAGGTCCCTCGACATCCCCATACTTCATGGTGCCGTTGCCGTCCTTCAAAGTGCCCTGCCAAAGGGCCGTAGCCGTACGAATTGCCATTTCTTGTCTTATCCTTTCCGCGAACACGCGCGGGTGAGTAAACGACGAGACACGGACGACCTTAGGGCGTCCCGCGCCGCCTGAACTTGGCCTACCAAGGGCGCAAAAATTACGCGAATCGACTGCGGCGCTGCCCCAAATCCCCTGGATTTCGGCCCACTGCGCGTGGAAGCTGTCCAAACCTGCGCCCACTGCTACACCGCAGCCCATGACGCACGTCCTTGGATTCTCGTTCTCTGGGGTGAGCGCCGGCATCAAGAAGCGCGGAGGCCTCGACCTCGGCTTGATCTCCGCCGACTCCCCCGTCCCCGTTGCCGCCGTATTCACGCGCAATGTCGTACGTGCTCACCCCGTCCATCTGTCCGAAAAGCGGGTCTTGAGCGGTACGGCTCAGGCTTGCCTCGTCAATTCGGGGAACGCCAATGCATGCAATGGTCAAGCAGGGATGGATGCCGCTCTCTCGACCACGGCGTGCGCGGCGGAGTACCTCGGGATCGATCCCGAG
Source organism: uncultured Polyangiaceae bacterium (assembly GCA_965652275.1). Classification (GTDB taxonomy): domain Bacteria; phylum Myxococcota_A; class Polyangia; order Polyangiales; family Polyangiaceae; genus NIC37A-2. Next base: position 295,488 of record CBFGUR010000002.1, read on the forward strand.
TTGGTGCTCCCATCCTCCACCGGCGTGATTGGACAGATTCTTCCAGCCGACAAGATCAACGGGGCGATGAAAGCGCTCGTGGAAGGACTTTCGCCGGAGAAGATCGAGGACTTTGCCGATGCCATTCGCACGACCGATCGATGGCGAAAGATCACGACGACGACCGTCGAGAAAGACGGAAAAACTGCTCGATTCGTCGCCATTGGCAAAGGCGCCGGGATGTTTCATCCCGATCTCGCGCCCGCTGGGACGCTCCCGCAGCCGAACGGCGACAACTACGACGACGCCGATTTCTCCGGCCTGCATGCGACGATGCTGGTCTACATCGTCACAGATGCTCAGGCGGACGCGGAAACGCTGAGGAGCGCGCTCTTCAGTGGAAGCGACAAGACTTTCAACGCCGCAACGGTCGATGGGGATACGAGTACGAATGACACCGTCATCCTCATGGCATCTGGGAGGAGTGGGGTGGTGCTCGATGAAGAAGAGCTCGAAAAGGCACTCGTCGAGGTCTGTCTTCCTCTCGCCAAGTCGATGGTGCGAGACGGCGAAGGCGCGGAGCATGCCGTCACGATCACCGTCCGTGGGCTGAACAACGATGCGGAGGCGCGCGACGTCGCGCGTGTCGTCGCCACCTCACCGCTGGTCAAGACGGCGATGACCGGGAAGGACGCCAATTGGGGGCGTCTCTTGATGGCGGCCGGTCGGGCCGGAATTCCCTTCGATCCAACGGTCGCTACGGTCATCATCGAGGGTGTGTGCATCTGCGAAAATGGCGTCCCGACGAGCGAGGATGCCGACCGCCAAGCTTCTGAGAAGATGAAGGCTGAAGAGTACGAAATCGAACTCGTCCTGGGGCAGGGACCGGGAACGTTCAGCTACATCACCTCGGACATGGGACACGCATACATCGACGTCAATGCCGGCTACCGGACTTGAATGTACGACGAGCCGGCGTCGACTAGTCTTCGGCATTGCCTGGATGGGGACGTCGGCGATCATTGGATGTGGCCGCCCGCCCCGGGGCACCATTGGCGCGGTCCTTCTGAGAAAAGGAGACGGGCGCGTGTTCATCCGCGACGTCCCACCTCATCTCGCCGCCGCCAAGGCGGGCGTCCGGTCCGGGGACGAGTTGTTGCTCGTCGAGGGGCAGGACGTGCGACGCCTCGGCGACGAAGATCTGCGACGACTCCTGAGCGGACAGGTTGGTGAAGAAGTGAAGCTCACACTGTCGCGAGGGGCTGAAGTTCTCCGAGTGACGGTGCGGCGCTCGATGGCCGAGCCGTACCGGCTCGAGTGACGGAGCGGCCCCTCGGCCGAGGGGTCCGGGGTCGCGCTCCAGCGGAAAACGGCTGAAGAAGCCTGAAATCCCCACAGGACGCCGACCTTTATTTAGGACTAAAGATCGCGTAGGAAGGGCGCGAGTTTTGGTCGGCGAGATCTCTTTCGTCGTCGATGTTCACAGCGAGTAGGCCTCCAAAAAACAACCAACGAGCCAGCCGAAGACCACCCGTGCGCGAAGGTCGCTCGCATCGCGCGCCCCTAGGAAACCAATATGAAGAATTACGTCTTTTCGTCCGAATCCGTGACCGAAGGTCATCCCGACAAGATCTGCGACAACATCTCCGATGCAATCTTGGATGCTCTGCTCAAGCAGGACAAAAATAGCCGCGTGGCATGCGAGACCGCCGTCAAGACCGGCTTCGTGCTGTTGGCGGGAGAAGTCACGACCAAGGCGACAATCGACTACGCGAAGATCGTCCGTCAGACGGTTCGCGAAATCGGATACACCGACAGCGACATGGGCTTCGACGCAGACACCTGCGGTGTCCTCAATGCCGTCGAAGAGCAGTCGCCCGATATCTCTCAGGGTGTAACGGCAGGTCAGGGTCTCCACAAGGAGCAAGGGGCCGGTGACCAAGGCCTGATGTTTGGATACGCGTGCGACGAGACGCCGGAATTGATGCCCGCTCCCATTATGTACAGCCACAAGCTCACGGCGCAGCTCACCAAGGTGCGCAAGAGCGGCAAACTCGGTTATCTCCGTCCGGACGGAAAGAGCCAGGTGACCGTAGCCTACGAAAACGGCAAGCCCACGCACATCACCCACGTAGTCATCTCGAGCCAGCACGCCGACGGAGTGCCCCACAAGAAGCTCGCCGCGGACATCAAGAAGTTCGTCATCGAGGCGGCACTTCCCAAGAAGATGCTGACGAAGGACACCCAGTTCTTCATCAACCCCACCGGCCGCTTCGTCGTCGGTGGTCCGTGTGGCGACGCTGGGCTCACCGGCCGCAAGATCATCGTGGACACTTACGGCGGCATGGGTCGTCACGGCGGCGGCGCTTTCTCCGGCAAGGACCCTTCGAAAGTGGACCGCAGCGCCTGCTACTACGCTCGCTACGTAGCCAAGAACATCGTTGCGGCCAAGGTCGCTTCGAAATGCGAGGTTCAGGTCGCTTACGCAATCGGCGTCGCCAAGCCGATGGGAATCTTCGTAGATACTTTCGGTACCGGTAAGGTCGATGACGACGTCATCGCCGCCTACGTCGAGAAGAACTTCGACTTCCGACCGGCCGCTCTCATCAAGGAGCTGAACCTGCTTCGTCCGATTTACCGTCAGACCGCTGCCTACGGGCACTTCGGCCGCAAGGAGTTCCCTTGGGAGGACACCAAGCGCGCTGCTAAAGTAGCTTCTGACCTCCTCGGCAAGGCGCCCGCAAAAAAGGCTGCGAAGAAGACGACAAGGAAGTAAGGGGCTCACCCTTGCTGATCGAGGCGGCCTCTGCGAGGCCGCCTTTTTTTGTTTCCGAACCGTTCCGACCGCGGGAACTTCGCGACCGCTCATGTGTCTAGCAAGGGCTGTGAAACCTGAAACTCGCGCGGTCGCCACATTCTTTCTGCTGACCCATGCCATCACCTGGGGCCTGCAATTGCCCCCCGTACTGATGAAGGAGGGGATACTGCCGGGCGACCACGAGAGCTTCATGGTTCTGGTGGTTCTGGGGATCTTCGGCCCAGCCGTCGCTGCGTACCTTCTCGTACGCAAGACTCCGAGCGACAAGGCGCTCCTCTTGCGCTCCCTCTGGTCGCGCTCGCCGGGGGTGCTTTGGATGTTGGCGGCCCTTTCACTCTCGGGAATTCTGCTCAGCGGAGGGCTTTTCGTCGCTTCGTTCTTCGAGCCGGTAGGGCAACTCGCCTATCCCATCCCGTTAGCTCGCATTGTGCCGGCGCTCTTGATCTCGGTGAGCGAGGAAATCGGATGGCGCGGCTTTGCTCTGCCGAGGCTCTCCAAAACGATGGGGCGACTCCGAGCGAGTCTCGTCATCGGAGCAGTGTGGACCTTCTGGCACATCCCGATGTTCCTCGGCCAGGGGGTGTCACCGTCTCTCTGGCCAGTAATGCTGGTCCAGCTTTGCGCAGGGAGCGTCGTGTTCACTTGGTTTTACTTTCGTACGGGTGGGAGTCTCCTCATTGCGGTGCTCTTGCACTTGGGGGTCCACCTGAACAACTCCCATCTCGCACTTCCAGGAGACACGACACCCGTCTACGTCCACACGTGGGCATGGCTGTTGTTGGCCCTGACTTTTTCGTTCTTCGGCCGGAGAGTGTTCGCAGGCAGCAAGACGTCTTGATGTCTTGTTGTCTTGACATCTTGTCATCTTGTCACAAAGACATCCTCATGACGCTGCGGCAAGCGATGTGGCGTTGCAGCCCCCTGCGTGACCCAGCTTCGGCAGACGGGGGCCCCAGAAAAGGGAGGTGGCCCGCCTCGGATCCTCGAGGGGCTCCGCCGCCTTACGGCTTCACCTGGTTCCGTCCGCTCTTTTTCGCCTGGTAAAGGAGCGCGTCCGCTTCGTCGTAGAGCTCACTCGCGGTCTGGCCGCGGAGAAATTGAGCGACGCCAATGCTCGCCGTGACGGGGATCTTCGTGCCATCATAGTCGACGTCGATGCGTTCGATTGCGGCACGAATCCGCTCGGCTTCGCCAAGCGCCTCCACGCGACTTCCGTGGAAAAGCACGGCGAACTCTTCCCCGCCGACACGGGCGAAGAGATGCGGTTCCTTGGTTCTTTCTGCCATTAGCTCTCCGACGAAGGAAAGCACCAAGTCGCCCGCCGTGTGCCCGTGTGTGTCATTGATCGCCTTGAAGTGATCCAGATCGAAAAGAATGAGGGACACATCTCGGCCTTTCCGCTCAGCAGCTCCGAGCGCGACGCGGACCTCCTCCTCGTATGTCGTCCGGTTGAGGGCACCCGTGAGGGCGTCACGGCGCGCAAGCCTTCGAAACTCCTCGTGGTACGCGGTTTCGATGTTGTCGCCGGAAAGGTACTTGAGCATGGCGTGTCCTATCTGGACTTGATCCCCATCGCGAAGCTGCTTCTCGCGAACCCTCTTGTAGTTCACGTACGAGCCGTTCGTGGAATCGTTGTCGACGAGAAAATGGGCGCCTCCTCGGTTCTCGATGTAGGCGTGTGCCCGGCTCACCGAATCGCTGTCGATCACGAGATTTGCGGCTGACCCTCGACCGAGCACGAACTTCTGGTCACCCAGGATAGCCCGTTCGCCGCGCCTTCCACCCACGAGGACGATTAACATCGCCGACCCGCCCCTTGACGACTTGGCGACGATCGCTTCGCGATTGGTCGTTACCGTCACTTCCTGAGTGGATTCGAGAAAATCGTCAGACATGGCCGCCCGGGTGCCCCCGATCACAGAACGAGACCATCCCCTCCAGCACCGAGCCGATCAGCTCAGCCGTCTTCCGATCACATCACCACTCGGCGACGTTTCGCAAGGTGGTTCACTCTCCTACACGGCTCCGCACCGGAGCATCGGTTGGAAACGGCACATTTCAGCCACCTTGGCTCAGTAGGACCACAAAAAACAGGAGGGCGCCCCAAAAGCGCCCTCGATGCTGAGTTCGAGGCATGCCGAACTCTTCATGAGATCCATCCCGCCCGACGGCCTGAGGACCATCGGGAGTTGTATCCACGGCGGAAACTTAAATCGCCTCGTCGCCCTTTTCGCCGGTACGGATGCGGACTGCTTCGTCAACTGGAGTCACGAATACCTTGCCATCGCCGATTCGTCCCGTCTTGGCGCTCTTCTCGATGGCGTCCAATACAGAGTGGGTGAGGTCGTCGGAAACGACGATCTCGAGCTTCACCTTGGGTACGAAATCTACCACGTAGGCGCTGCCCCGGTAGACTTCCTTCTTACCGCCGGTGCGACCGAAGCCCTTGACCTCGGTAACAGTCATGCCCTGAACGCCCACCTCGGAAAGGGCATCCTTCACCTCGTCGAGCTTGAAAGGCTTGATGATCGCTTCGACCTTCTTCATTTGGGTTCTCCCGTAAAAGTCCCGCTAGGGGGGTTCTTGACCCACCGGTTATCGCGTGGGTGAAAGGGCCAGTGTTCAGAGGAACACTGAATATTTGTGCACTGATGGTCAGGCTCCCTCGGTGTGATCTGCAACCGAAAGGCCTGATTCCAGGTGAAAGTCACCGCTTGGTGACTTCACCACCACAGGTAGCGGTCCCTACGTTTCCGAAATGTTTCCCGTTCGCTTCACCGTCCTGAACTGAGACAGATTCTTGAAATAGAAGCCCGTCCGCCTCCCATCAGCCAAATTCCGCCCAATGGGCGCTCCGGCTCGACGTCCGGCTCGTGCGAATTCAGGGCTCGCAACGCGGCTCTATTTGCCTGACTTGGCGGGGCGCGGTGCTCCGTCTAGGGTCGCGACGGGGGCCCGCATCGCCCCCCTTTCGATGTCTGACGCTCAGAGTTCCCACGTCCCCGTCGGCACCGTTCTCGAGGGTAAGTTCCGCGTTACCCAGGAGATCGGACGGGGTGGTATGGCCGCCGTCTACGAGGCCGAGAACATCGACATTGGCAAACGAGTCGCTGTGAAGATCCTCTCCGCCGAGTTGATCTCCTCGCGGGTGGTCCGGGAGCGCTTCATCCGCGAGGCCCGCGCAGCCGCAGCTATCCACAGCCCCTACATCTGCGAAGTCTACGACTCCGGGATGTATCACGAGCGGCCATTTTTGGTCATGGAACTGCTCGATGGGGAGAGCCTGTACGACCGGATGACCCGCGTCCGGCAGCTCAAGGTGTCCACGTGTCTCAAGATCTTGCGCCATATCGTTCGGGGGCTGGCCAAAGCTCATCAGGCAGGTGTCGTCCATCGAGATCTGAAGCCTGAGAACATTTTTCTCACCAGGGACACTGACGGCCGCCTGCTAGCCAAGATCGTGGATTTTGGTTTGGCAAAGTTCTACGAGGGGCGCGAAGGCGGTGACGAAAAGAACATTCGCCTCACACGTGAGGGTGCCCTCTTCGGCACGCCGGCGTACATGAGTCCGGAGCAGGCAAAAGGCCAGGGCGAGGTCGATCACCGGGCGGACCTTTGGGCACTCGGGTGCATTGTCTACGAGTGCCTCACCGGGCGTACGGTTTGGGACGTCCAGCAGGGCGTTGCGATGATCCTTGCCCAGATCGCCAAGGGGGAGCTCCCCGAACCCCGTACTTACAGACCGGATCTTCCCGAGGAGTTCTCCGAGTGGTTCAAGCGGGCCCTTCACCCGAACTTGGAGGAACGCTTCCAGTCGGGTCGCGAGTTCATCGAGGGACTCGAGCTGGCACTGGCTCCCGACGGTGACCCCATTTCCTCGGCCGACCCTCCCCCGATCTCGAGTGCCTACGACATCCCGGACCCAGCACCGCACCTCACGGGCAGGCCGCCGGCCGGTCCGAATTCGGATCGTGCACCGGGAGGTACGAGCGGAAGGGCGATCGCATGGCTCGCACTGGCATCGGTCAGCGTGCTCTCAGGGTTCGCGTTCTGGCTGTACGTCCTTCACCCGCCACAAACGGCGGTCGCGGATCAATCACCAAGCGCAACACCGGCTGAACAGATCGAGCAACCCCAAGAGAGAACGCCCATGGAGAAGGGGCCGGGGGCGGAGCTCATCAACCGTGCTCAGAAGCAGCTGCGCGCCGATCAACACAAGGAAGCCCTTGCAACTCTGGCGTTGGCCAAAGGCGAGAATCCAAACGTTGCCGGCGCCCTGATCCGCCACGCTGAGGTCGCCCTGGAGGATACAGGGGCTTGCCGCTTGGCGGGCCTGGGCCACCCCCGCCCATTCAACGTCACCGATCCGGCGTCCCACGCTCGCGTCGCAATCGGCCCGGAGGGGATCTTGGCCATGTGGACGGATTCGCACCAAGACCCAAAAAGGCGCAATGTTTACAGCGCACTCATGGACGACGCACTCCGGCGCGTGAGCCCCGTGCGCAACGCCACTCCCGAAGCCTCGATGGCGATTCACCCGGCACTTACGGCTCTACCGGACGGATTTGCCACACTGTACTGGGATTCTGCAAAGAGCGAGGCTGGCGTCTACGTTCGGGCGATTCGCGCCGATGGACGCATCAAATCGCCCGCGCAGCTTTTGTCCGAAGAAAAGCGAGACAAGTACTTCCCAACGCTAGCCGTACTTCCGGGGGGCGACTTGCTGTCCGTCTGGAGTGAGAAGCTCGACCCAGCGGCGAAAAGCAGCATCATTGCGCGACGACTCAACCGCGAACTTTCGCCGCAGGGCAACCCCGTAGCACTGACATCACTCCATTCAGGGGACGCCACCCAGCCTTTCGCGCGTGTTTTCGGGAACACGCTCTTCATCGCCTACCGCTATCTAGTTACGGGGTCGACGAGCGAAATTCGCTTGATGCGAATCCCATTGAACGACAAGACGCTGAGCGAAGGTGTGCTGCACAAGGGCATTGAAAGCCAAGATGGGGAGGATCGGTCTGCAGGAGAAACCGTCGTACTTCGGACTCAACCCCGTCAAGCGGAGCCCTCGATGGTTTGCGACGATACCGGATGCCTCGTCGTTTGGGATGACGAAGCCTCCGGCGCCTTCGCTGGTTTCGTTCCCCGCAACTCGAGCGAGCCACTTTGGCACCGCGAGTTCTCGACGAAGGGAAAACGACCGGTCGTCGCTCGTAGCTCAGACGGTCGTTCAGCCATTGCGTTTTTCGCGGGCGACCGTCTCTTCATCGCCCCAGTGGATGAAGACGGTATCGGACACCCGAGTGTAATCAGCCGAGTCAGCGGCTTCCAACCACAGCCCAGCCTAGTCGCGGGTCTCGAACCGGGTGAGTGGCTCATAGCTTGGCGAGACTTCGAGGCAGGCCAGCACGAAGTCTTCGTCGCGCGCGCGCACTGCAACGCGGCGGGGGAAGCCGAGTGAATGCTCACTCTGCGCCCCCCCGACTGCACATTCCCGCGCGCATCGAACTCACGCGGCAGCCCCTGGTCTCACAACGCACCATTGTCGAACCCATAGTTGCGAGCACCCACAGAAAGCTCTTCCGAGCCATCGAGGACTCACGGAAGTTCATCGAGCCATGGCTTCCCTGGGTGCCGTACAATGATTCCGTAGAAGCCTGCCTCCGCTACGCCGAGGCATGTGAGTCAGACTGGCGCACAGGGATCGCCCTGCGTTTCTCGATTCGTCTCAAGAACGAACCCGACTTCATCGGAGTCATCACGCTGGAGTCGATCTCCGATCTGCATCGAAGCTGTGACCTCGGCTACTGGCTTCGTCCGACCGCTACCGGTCGCGGCATCATGACCGAAGTGGCGACGGCTCTACTGGACTTTGCGTTCCAAGGGATGAACTTTCATCGCATACGTTGCGCTGCTGCGACGGACAACCTTCCCAGCCAGCGGGTCATCGAGCGACTCGGGTTTCAGAAGGAAGGGGTCGCGCGCGAGGCCGAACGAGTGGGCGGCCGATGGGTGAGCCACGTCGTATATGCTCGCCTGACGTCCGACCCGGGCCCCGGACCAGGGTCGGACAAGGGTTGAGCGATGCCACGAATGCGTCCCATACCATTCGCCCTGGTTGCACCGGCGACGATTGTCCTGTTCGGTTTGGCCGTTACCTTGGCATCGACCTTTCTGGGACTTCGTGAGCTGTCTTCACACGCGAGCGACTCGGGCGAGTTTCGAGCCATCGTTTTGGTGCGCTCCCTCGGCGCACGGCTCGCGGAACTCCCGGAGGAAGAGCGCTCATGGGCGCTGGACCGGGCCGTGGAAGATTGTCGTTGCAGCTTGATCCTCACCGACGAAAACCAGGAGCCGTTGCACGTGACTTCGACGCTCCCGATCGAACCCCGCGATCTCGACCGCCTCCTAGGTGACAAAGGGACGCTACAACGAGGCGACGGTGTCGTCTTCTATGCTACTCAAATTCTCAAGGGTACGACCCAGAAGCTGACCGCCGTCGTCGCTCCACCCGACATCGCCCTGGCCCAAAAGCGGCTCATCTCGTCGATGATCGCGTTTTCAACGCTCCTACTCACCGCCGGTGGATTCGTCGGCTGGGCTCTCGCGCGTGACGTACACGCCGACGTTCTCTACGTTCGCGACCAAATCGTGAGGATGGCGCAGGCGCGCACGAGTTCGACGACCGAGCCCGTTCCGGTCCGCACGATCGACCAAGTCGGCGAGCTCACGTCGTCATTCAATATGTTGGTCGAGAGGTTTCAAGCCGCCGAGCGCGCGTACCGACAGGATCTCTCGGAGGCGAAGAACTTCGACAAGGACCGAGCGGCGTTCTTGGCCGCACTCAGCCACGAGCTACGAACACCGCTCAACGCGATCTTGGGCTTTGCAGACGTGCTACTCGACGAAATCGACGGTCCACTCTCGTCCGAAGCACGTGAAAATCTCACGGTCGTACGTACCAGCGGCGAACATCTGCGTTCGTTGATCGACGATATCCTCGCGTTGAGTGCCCTCGAGTCGGGTCAGTTTCGGTTGAGCCGTGAACAGTTCGAGCTGCGGGAAGTTGCCGAAGATGTCGTCACAGAAGCCCGTGTCACCGCAGAGTCGAAGGGACTTTCGATCAAGCTCCAGGTCCATGGCGCGCCCGGTAGCACTACCGCCTACGCCGACCGCAGACGAGTTCGACAGATCTTCACCAACCTCATCAGCAACGCCGTGAAATTCACGAGCACCGGAGGCGTTACCGTGACACTCGAGCGGCAAGGGGAGGAGGTCGTCACGAAGGTCTCCGACAGCGGTCCGGGAATCGCAGAGGAGCAACTCGAGGCGATTTTCGAAGAGTTCAGGCAGGCCGACAACAATAGCGTCCGTCGCATGGGCACGGGGTTGGGACTTTCGATCACGAGGCGTCTGGTCCAGATGCATGGCGGAACCGTGAAGGCCCAGAGTCGCCTCGGCGAGGGCACCACCATGACGGTCCGTCTTCCGATCGAAGAGCCGACCTACGCGGGGTCCATCCCCAAGATTCCCGTGGTCCGAGATACCATCATCCGCGAGGCATAGTTCTGCTCACCTATGGGATCGCTGCGGAGATTGCGGTCCCGCACCTAAAACAGCTCGCCCTGGGGGCCGCCCTTCTTTCCCTTGCGTCCGAAGTCAATCCCAAGGTGCTCGTAGGCTTTCTTCGTGGCGACCCGGCCGCGCGGGGTGCGCGCTAAGTACCCCTGCTGCAAGAGGTACGGTTCGTAAACGTCCTCGACGGTGTCGCGTGGCTCCGCGAGCGCTGCAGCCAAGGTCTCGACCCCCACGGGCCCGCCATCGTAGTAGTCGATGAGTCGATGCAGCAGACGTCGATCCATCACGTCCAGGCCCGCTGCGTCGACCTCCAAGCGCTCACAAGTCATCTCGACGATGTCCCGATCGATCTGGCCGGAGCCGTGCACATCAGCGAAATCGCGAACGCGACGGATGAGGCGGTTGGCCACGCGCGGCGTGCCGCGAGACCGCTTGGCCAAGGACAGCGCGCCCTCGGCATCACAGGGAGCCCCGAGAAGCTTCGCGCTCCTCTGTACGATCTTCGCGAGGTCCTCGGGCGGATAAAAATCGAGGCGCAAGGTGACCCCGAACCGTTCTTGGAGGGGCTTGGTGAGAAGCCCCGTCCGAGTCGTGGCCCCGACCAAAGTGAACGGCTTGATGTCGAGAGGGATACTCTCGGCGAACGCTCCCTCCCCCATCATCACATCGATGCGAAAGTCCTCCATGGCAGGATAAAGCGCCTCCTCGACAGGGGCCGCCATGCGGTGGATCTCGTCGATGAACAACACGTCATGCTTGTCGAGGCGGGTTAGAAGCCCCGAAAGGACGCCCTTGTGCTCGATGGCGGGACCGCTCGAGACGTGTAACTTGCTCCCCATCTCAGCGGCCAAGATATGAGCCAAGGTCGTCTTGCCCAGACCGGGAGGGCCGCAAAGCAAAATGTGATCCAGAGGCTCGTCACGCTTGCGGGCCGCCTCGACGAACACCTTGAGGTTGTCCTTGTGTTTTTCCTGGCCGACGAACTCACCCAAGCGACTGGGCCTGAAGATCCTATCGAACTTCTGGTCTTCGGACTGGAACCCGCCCTCGAGAAACCGTTCTTCCGGCAGAAGCTCGCCATCGGATCCGTGATCCATGATCCGCTCTTACCGGGCCCCGGGACGCACAACAAGGGAGCATGGCAATGGTGTGACGTTTGGCGTCCGAGGGGCACGAAAACTGGAGAAGAAGGCTGCGATAGATGGTGGGGCTGCTAGGCTCGGCCGGTGCGCGGCCGTACGTTTTTCTCCAGAGTCCCCAACAAGAGCACGCTCGCCGCATTCCTGTTTGCCCTCGCCCTTGCCGCAACCGGGCCGGAGGAATCAAGAGCCGAGCCGCCGGAACCGGAGGGACCGACGCACGTCTACGCTGATGGGTTTCTTCTGTGGATCTACAAGCAGCCCGCCCGCGACATCGCTCCGATTGGCTACATCCGAGCGGGGGACTCTGTGCGACTGAGGGCCGACGGCTCACGGCCCCCGGGGGCTGTGGTCAAACGAGGTTGCGGCAAAGGTTGGTACGCGGTCGAGCCGGCCGGCTACGTTTGCCTCGACCACACTGCTAGCCTGGAGCGGACTCGCTACTCGGCAAGCATGGAAACTCTCGCTGCCCGGCCGGGCCCCTACCCGTTCGACTTCGCGCTCTCGATGGGCGCACCGTCGTACCGGCGTATCCCCACCCAGTCCGAATGGACCCGTAAAGAGCGCATCTTCGGCGACGCGAAACCACGCCCTCTGCCTCCCCATTGGCGCGGGCACGAAGAACTCGTCACCGACGACACATTGGATCTGAGCCCAATGCCGAACTTCCTGGCCAACGGCGGCTCGGTCGCCCGGCTACCAGAAGGTCGCCTCGTCCGGCGCGACGTCCCTTTCGGGTCGATGCTGGCGGTGACAAGCAGCTTCGAAAGCGAAGGCCGACGGTTCCTTCAGAGTGCCGACGGTACGGTGGTTTCCGCCGAGCGGTTTCGCGTGTTCAGACGTTCGAACTTCGAAGGGGTGGAGCTCTCGAACGAGGAGAGCGACGGGTGGACACTTCCCCTGGCTTGGCCCCGAAAGAAAACGAGACTCTACTCAATCTCGAAGTCAGAGGCCTGCGCCGTCGATGGATCGAAGACGAAAACGCGCCCCACGATTGAAGAGCGTGGAAGTCCTGGAAAGCTCGGTTCAAGTCCTGCTCAGCTCCCCGCGGAATGCCTGATCAAGGAAGAGACGTGGGCAAACACGAGAACGCCAACCCAGCTGTCCGGGCGCGTCCTCGACGTAGCCGGCACGCGCTTCGTCGAAGTCGGTCACGCGCCGTCCACCGACTCGACATGGATCCCTTTGCGCTACGTGTTCCTCGCTGAAAAGCGCAGCAGAAGGGCAACGCTTGGGACTGATGCGAAATGGATCCATTTTTCCATCAGCCAAGGCACCCTTGTGACATACGCCGGAGACCAGCCTCTCTTTGCCACTCTCGCGTCTCCGGGAATCGGGGGAGTGCCGGCCCCTGGCGCGGACCCCTTGAGCACGCGAACGACGCCTGTCGGAACTTACCGGATCCAGTTCAAACACAGGACGGACGACATGAGCCCCGAGCAAACCGAAGATCGCTCGTTTTGGATCGCCGACGTGCCGTACGCGATGTACTTCAAACAACCTTTCGCAATTCACGTGGCTTACTGGCATGAGTCGTTCGGCGAACCGATGAGCGGCGGATGCGTCAACGTCTCCCCCAAGGACGGACATCGCCTTTTCTCGTTCGCCGATCCCCCACTCCCCGAAGGCTGGTACGGCGTCGGCGCCTCCCAGGCATTTGGCTTCGGCACGAGCGTAGTCATCGACCGCTAGAACGGTCGGGGCCGGACGTCCCCGGCAAAGGCAGCTCCGAATCGAAGCAGCCTAGTGACGAATTGGAGCAGGGCATGGCACCTCAGCGGGAGTTGGCGCCGAATTCATCGCTTTTTCCTCTGCATTTTGGCCTACGTTTTCACCGACGGACGGTGGCACGCCGCTCGCAATACGTGAACCGAAAGGAGATTCAGAATGAAAACGGATCAGGAAAACCGTCGGTCATTGGAAATGAGGGTACAGTTTTGGGGAGTTCGAGGGAGCTTGGCCTCCCCTGGCCCAAGGACGGCAAAATTCGGCGGAAACACCAGCTCGGTCGAGGTCACCTACGGAGGACAAAGTCTGCTCTTCGACGCAGGAACAGGGATTCGCTCAGCCGGGGCGAACCTAGTGGCCAAAGGGCGCACGAGCATCCACCTGCTGTTTTCCCATTTGCATTGGGACCACATCCAAGGATTCCCCTTCTTCGCGCCGATTTACACTCCCGGCTGCCAGGTGCACGTATATGGCCCAGCACCGAAGGAGGAGCTCGAGAGCTCTCTGGCCCGCCAAATGAAGCCACCAAACTTTCCGATCATTTTTGAGGATCTGAAGAGCGAGATCCACCTGCAGGAGATCCACCCAGAGCGCCCCTATATGATCGGGAAAATGCGTGTGACCGCCGCGCGCCTGAATCACCCCGGCGGTGTGTTGGGCTACCGGGTCGAAACACCAGGAGGAACGGTCGTCTATACGACTGATCACGAGCACGGGACGGACGCCGATCGAAGACTCGTCGCTCTGGCGCGAGACGCCGACATCCTCATCTACGACGCGATGTACACGCCAGAGGAGTACGAAGGGACCTCGGGGACGTCGAAGCGCGGCTGGGGTCATTCGACGTACGAGGAAGGAGCCCGCGTCGCCGCCGCCGCCCGAGTGAAGAAGCTCGTGCTCTTTCACCACGATCCGGAACGAAGTGACGAAGAGCTGGACGAGCTCGTCTCGAGGGCACAAAAGTGCTTCGGAAACATCGTCGCCGCCCAGGAAGGTCGCTCCCTGAGCACGAAGACGTCGCGCCCTCCGAGCCGCAGGCCCGAGGAAAAGGTAGCCTGAAAGGGCGCTGCGACTACGACGAATCGTGTAAAATCGGAGGAACGAAGATAACATCGACGAACATGTCGCGGTTGTCTCTCCTCGCCGATTTGAGTTCGGCACTCGGTAAGCGCATCGACCTCGATACGCTTCTCGACGCAGCAGCCACGCGAATCGCCGAGGCCCTCGATGCTGAACGGGCCACAATCTGGATATCGGATCCCGTCGAGGGAGGCCTCGTCACCCAGGTGGCCACGCTCCCAGAAGTCGAACGTCTCGTTCAACCTCTGGGCCGCGGGGTCTCGGGAACAGTCGCGCAGACCGGTGAACGGTTTCTCATCCTCGACGCCGGTCGCGATCCTCGATTCGATCCTGCAGCTGATGCAAAGACGGGCTTTTCCACTAAGAGCCGGTCTGAAAACTTGTCACGCCTGTTGAAGCGCGATGAGCC
>CBFGUR010000003.1:0-293505 GCA_965652275.1 uncultured Polyangiaceae bacterium
CGGGCGCTATCGGCTTCGTCGCGGCGGGCGCTATCGGCTTCGTCGCGGCGGGCGCTATCGGCTTCGTCGCGGCGGGCGCGGGCCCCGAAGGTGCGGGAGACTTTTTCCCCAGCGCCGCCAACGGGTTGCCCGGGGTGGGGCGGACCTTCAACGGTTCGAGGCCCTTGGGCTTGGGGCTGGTGGAGAGGCGGGGGCTGATGCTGGGCCGCGCTTCGGGGCGTGCGCTCTTCAAAGTCGGCGCTTTGCCGAGGTGCAACGTGGGGCTGACGGGTTTCTTGGTCCCATCTTGCTTCACCCCGAGGTCTTTGAGCGACGTCTTCGATTCCCCTTTCGGCTTCTCGAGTGCGGATAGGGCGCCCGCCAATTCTGCTTCGAGGTCGAGATCGGCATCGAGCATTGCCGCCAGATCGGCGGAAGTCGCATTGCGGGCCTCCGCCGCTGTCGCAGCTTGCTCCATCTTTTCGTCTGCGGAGGCTTCCGGAGGGTTCGTCGCTAGCCGACGCTCGGCGCGGAGCACGTGGCGACGGTAGGTGCCGTTTTCGATTTCGCGGCACGTTCGGTTCCAATATTGCTGGAGGGTGTTGAAGCGCTGAACGGTCGTTTGAAACTTGAATCGTGCAGCCGTGCTCGGAAAACGCACTCTGCGGAGGAGCTGGATCCGGCGCTCGACGTCCTTACGCTGAACCCCCGGCTCGCGCTTCTCGATCCCCATGAAGTACTGTTCGTACAGGACGCGCACTCGTTCGAGCCTGTTTTCCAGTTCTCCTAGATCAACTTCTATCTGCTGGTCCTCTGCCACGAAGTCTTCGCTGATTCAGCGCCAATACTTTAGCACCCGGCGCCCACAAATGCTGCAGATCTACGTACCAGTCCGCGGGCGCCTGCGTAAGACGAGGTAGAACAAGGCCGGAGAACCGAGCGCGGCGGTGAGTACACCCACGGGAAGCTCGCCCTTCGGTAAGATCTCGCGCGCCAAGAGATCACAGAATACCAAGAACGTTCCGCCACCCAGCCACGACAGGGGTAGCAGCCGGGCTTGCTCCGATCCGAGTCCGAGTCGGACCAGGTGCGGAACCAGTAGTCCGACGAAGGCAATCGGACCGCAAAGAGCAACCGACGCGCCAACGCCCAGACAGCCACCAATGAGGAGCAAGAGGCGAACTCGTCCAGTCTCGACACCTACGCTACGCGCCCAGTCCTCTCCGAGCGCGAGTGCGGCGAGGGCCCGAGACTGTGAAAAAATCGCAACTGCGCACAGCGCTGCCGGTCCGAGCAATAGTACGAGCTTGTCGTAGCCCACCTGCGGGAGTTGGCCGAGCGACCATTGCGCAGCAGCAAAGAGCGCTCCCTGATCGGCGATGGAGTGCAGTCCCTGGGCGATCGCCCCGGCGCCGAGGGTGATGGCGATCCCGGCGAGGAGAATCTCTTCGACGCGTGCTCGAGCGCTCGTAGCCACCGACAAGACGAGTCCGCTGGCGACGAGTGCACCGACGAAGGCACAGACCGTGGCCGCCGGAAGCACCTCGGTTCCGCGCAGCCCGAAGGTCAGGGCGAAAAGAGCGCCCAGTGCCGCGCCGGCCGTCGTGCCCACGGTGCTCGGGGTGGCCAGGGCATTGCGAAAGAGACCCTGAAAAGCAGCACCTACCAATCCGAGCGTCGAGCCCACGAGAAACCCGACGACGAGGCGCGGCGTCCGCAGCTGCACGACGAGGAACTCTTTTCCGACGGGGTCGAGTTCGGGCAGGTCCCAGAGCAGCTGAAGGGCAGCGCTCGAAGCCAGCAGAACCAAGCAAGCCCCTAATAAGACTATCGTTCGCTTCACCGATTCTGCTCCGAAAAGCCTTCGTCCAGGTGAATGGCCAGCCCCCCCGGAAGTGAAGGCTCCACGTAGGCGACTCCATAGAGTTCGGAGAGCACCCGCGAAAGATTCGGATCGGCGAGAGTGGTCTCGAAGCGAAGGGAACCGGACTCGATCCCGAGGATGCGGATCTCGTCGGGTGGACCGAGGAGCTTGACCAAACGAACGTCGTGAGTCACCAGGATGATCGTTCGTCCTTCGTGTCGCCACAGCTCGCCGAGCCGCCTGTAAGTCGCGACTTGGTGGCGGGGGTCCAGATGATTGGCGGGTTCGTCGACGAGCAGAAACGGCGCATCCTGGGCAATGAGTGCCGCAATGAGCACTCGCTGGAGCTCTCCACCCGAAACCTGATTCGCGGGTCTCGGGGCCAGGTGGGCGATGCCCTGAGCGGCGAGGATCTCGTACGCTTTCGAAAGCGCACGCTCCGGACCTTCGCCGAAGCGGAAACGCGCCGCGGCGACGATCGACTCACACGTGATGAATTCTCCCAGGTAGGGACGCTGGGGAAGCCAGGCGACCTGACCCGCCAACTCGGCGCGAGCTGCGTGAAGAAGATCGAGAGCCCCGAGCTTCAGACTTCCCCTCGCCTGGGGCTCGAGCCCTGCAATCATTCGGAGAAAGCTCGACTTCCCGGAGCCGTTGGGACCGCACAGCACCACGCACTGTCCCTGACTGATGGTCAAGCGGGGAACCTCGATGCGACCCGGAAGCTTGGCGTCGTCGACGGCGATGCAAGGGTCCGAACGGCTCATGGGGTCCCCCCACCGCCCAGCGAGCTCAACTCCTTTTCGAGCAGGGGAACGAGCTCCAAGATGGTCGGGCCCACGTCGAGCGCTCGCCGGGAAGCGACGAGCCCAATGCGACGATCCCGCACCGCACGGAGCGGTGACCACTTGTCGAAATGCTGTCTCACCTCGTTGCGGCTTCGCTCCGTGTTCGACGTGAGGACGACGATGACGTCGGGATCCAAAGCGAGGAGCTGTTCCGGCGAAAGTTTGGGGTGACCCGTGACATCTTCATCGACCGCGTTCTGGCCTCCAGCGGCGCGCAGCACCGCCCCGTGGATGGAGTTCTTCCGAATGAACCACGTTTCGGAGGAACCCGAATCACCATAGTCGAGTGCGAGCAGCACGCGCGGTGCACCGGGTGGAGGCGATACGTCCAAGGTCGCGGCAACGGTGCGCTCGAGCTCGGCGGCACGCTCCGGTCGATGCAGGATGGCACCGAGAGCCAAAATGGAGGCTCTCCATTCCGCGAGGCTGAGCCAGGGGAGCCGGTGTGTGGGGGCTAGTTTCTCGAGGGGCGCCAACATCTCCCCCTTCACCTCGCTGGTGACGATGGCGTCCGGAGAAAGCCCAGCAATCATCTCGTAGTTCGGAGTGAGAGCCGACCCGACGCGTGGCAGCTTTGACTCGCCAACCAGCGCACAATAATCACTGAGTCCGACGAGCCTGTCGGCAGCTCCCAACGCGTCGATCGTGTCCGTCACTCCCGGAGACAACGACACGAGCCGTAGACTCCCACCATCGGCGTCCCCACGCCGAGACACGCTCTCCGAACGGCCAGACCCCTGGCCCTTCCAAATGGCCGCTGCGATTGCCGCACCGAGGATCAGCACGGCTACCACGGTCCACGCGCGACCGGCTCGTCGGGGTCTGTCGGATTTGCTGGAGAGTCGTTCGGAAGCCACGGGACGAGAGCTCAACGAGAGTTGGCCCCACGGTTGAGTTCGTACACCAGACGGAGCCCCTCGAGCGTCAGGTCTGGGACGATCTCTTGGACTCGCTGGGTGTGACTACAGATCTTTTCGGCCAGCCCTCCGGTCGCCATCGTGCGACAAGGTCCGCCCATTTCGGTCTGAATCTTGTCGAGCAACCCGTCGACCAAAGACGCATAACCATGCAAGATGCCCGCTTGCATGGCGTGGGCGGTGTTCTTCCCGATCACCTGGGGTGGCTCGGAAAGCTCGATGCGCGACAGCTTCGCTGCTCGACCGAGAAGCCCGTCGAGGCTCACTTGGACACCAGGAACGATGACCCCTCCAATGTAGTCGCCTTCCTTGGAAACGCAGTCGAAGGTAGTAGCCGTACCGAAGTCGACGACGATCACCGAGTCCTTGGTACGTGCGTAGGCGGCAATCGCATTGACGATCCTGTCGGCCCCGACTTCGCGTGGATTGTCGTAGCGGATCCGAATCCCGGTACGCAGCCCCGGTCCGCCCACGACGAGCGGGTCGATTCCGACGACCTGCGAGATGGCTCGGGTGACGATGTCCGTTGCGGGAGGCACGACGCTCGCCACGATGCAGGCAACGATCTTCGAGCGGTCCACACCTCGAAGTGCGAAAAGCTGCGCCAACAGGACAGCGTACTCGTCGACGGTTCGACTCCTGGTGGTCGACAGACGAAAAGTCTGCTGAAGGCGATCCTGCTCGAAGAGTCCGCCGACGAGATTCGTGTTGCCGATGTCGACAGTCAGAAGCATGTCGCGGCGGACCGTAGCACGCTCCCTCGAGAGCGGGAGAGGGAGAATCTCGTCCTACTTGCGCTTCAGAGAATGGATCACGTCGCCCACCACGAGCAGCCCCCAAGGACCCTCCACCGTACCGAGGTGAACACGTGATCCGTAGAGCTGCGGCGCGTCGCTGAGAATCACGAAGAGTTGGCTGTCTTGAGATCCCGGGGAAAACGCGCTCATTCCGAAGGTGTTTGCTTCGAAGGCGCGGGGGGACACCTCGTGCGGGAGACCTTTCGACGGCGCGTCCTGGTATCCGTCCCCGTCGGGATCGCCGAACTGGACGGCGAACCCTGGTCGCCCGCCGTGAACCGCCATCCCGTCGTAGAATCCAGCATCTACCTTTTCGAGAAAGTGCGCAGCCGACAATGGAGCATCAATGGGGTCCACGTGGAGAAGTAGGTCTCCGACGTCGGTTTGGGCGACCAAGGTGATCGGATCGACGGGAGGCGCCTCCATGACTTCGCCCGGACTCTTGACCGGGCACTTTGCGTTTGGACTCCCCAAAAGAGCCAGGGCTCGCTGAGACGGCGACCAAAGCGCCTGCGCTGGTCCCCGACAGAACTCCTCGATGCTCGCCTTGAGCGATAGAGCGCGGAGCGCGCCAGCCGCCGAAATCGCGGCGGCCCTCGCCTCACTCGCAACGGTCTCGTTCTTGGGGTCGAGAAGCGACTCGAGAGCGCGCAGGATGCCTTCGCGGGCGCCACCTTCGTTCTTTTCGTCGAGAGCGCGATTCGGATAAGCCGCGATGAGTTGGGCGGCGGTGGCCACGGTTCCTCCGGTCTCGTGACTCAAGGCCTTCTCGAGGATCTCTCCCGCGTCGGTGATTTCTGGGTGAGCAGCCAACAACCGGAGGGCCGCTTGGAAGACGACGGGGTCGTCGCTTTCCAGGATCTGCCTGTAGGCCTTTTCCCGAGCCCCAGAGAGCCGCTTCCGACCGAGAACGGCAAGTTGGGAAAGACGGAAATCGCCGCCCTTTTCGGGATCGCAGGCCAAGAGAGCCGGAGACTCGTAGCGGTCTTCAGCCAGGAGCTGGGCCGCCTGGCACCTCAGCCAGACCAGTCGGCGGCGTTGCGCAGCCTTGTCGCGATCCTTTGCTTCGGAGAGCACCACCGAACTCAATTTCCCGAGCTCGGTTCTCGAGGCCTTGGCACGCTCGAGTCCTTCGATGATCGCCCGCAGAACGACCCACAGATCCCGGTCGTAGCTGACGGGCAGTCCCCGTTTGAGAAGATCGCGCAGGCTTTCATCGAGTGCCTCTTGTCCCTCCTCGCCGAGTCGGCTGAGCGCCTGAGCCGCGGCGGCCCGTTCTTCCTTGAGATAGCCGTCGGAGACGAGAACCTGGGCCAGGGGAGCGGCCGCGCTGGGACCCGCACCTCCCAAGGCATAGATGGCGTGACGACTTCCCTCTCGCTCCTTCTGAGTGAGCAAGGTCCCAGCTACTTCGAGAATGTGCGCGCCAACCGCCTCACTGAGTCGCCCGATCCGACCGAGGGGTAGAAGCAAGCTGGGGCGCCCCTCGCGTGAGGCCGTCTCCAGGAGTGTCGTTTGAGTTCGTTCGCTCAGTTTGCCCTTCCTGTCGGCAAGGGCGCCGAGCCCGAACACTCCTGCTTCGATCAGCCCCGACTCTTCGGCGGCAGGTTCGGGGGTGAGCCAGGCGCGCAAGACGTCTTCGGCCGATGGGGAGGCACACACGCCAATCGCCCAGCCCAAGGTACGGAGCTCTGCACCTTCCGGCGGCGTTTCCGCCCCGAGCCACGCGGCAGCAGCACCGACCAGCCGCCGCTCCGTCTCGGCCGCGTTGCTCTCATCGCAGGTCAGACCCAAACCGAGTGGAGCCCAGCGTCGGGCGGCGGCGTCGCCCGTGAGAAGGCGGAACAAGAGCTCTCGCTCTGCGCCGCCAGGAGAGTGGATCAACGCGCGGAGCCGATCCTCGGTCAGCCCCGGAGGTGCGCTGGCCGGCTCCGTGGCGGGCGCAGCCGTGGCCTTCGAGATCGTTCTCGCCGGCTTCTGTTCGTTCTTCTTGTCTTGCGATTCGCAACCCAGCAGCCCGAGAGAAGCAACGAAAAGCAAGGCCTTCAGCGCAGCCATCCGTCGACCTCTCCCAGGAGTGCTGCTCCCCACTCGCGCACCATGAGCCCGAGTCGTCGCCGGGTGGAGAGGGGGCTCGTTGCAGGTGCTTCGGTGACCAGAAGCTTCTGGCGCGAGAACAGCCAGCGAGCTCGCTTCATATGAAAGTCGCATGTCACCAACAAGACGTGACGATAGTCGAGCTCTCGGCACAGTTGTGCAACCCGAAGCGCGTTCTCGCGAGTTGTTTGCGACTCGCTCTCTTCTACGACTTTCCCAGTTCCCGGCCCCACCTCCATCCACCAACGGCGCATGGCCGCGCTCTCCGCCACCGCGCCCCAGGTCTTCCCCCCACTCATGACGATGGGGAGATCTGGGTGCTCCGCGTGGACAGCCGCCGCCAGCTCGAGTCGCCTCCGAAGGGAGGCACATGGACTTCCCTCGACCACGCGGCAGCCCAAGACCACGATGGCGTCTTCCGACCCGACGAGGGGGGGCGATTTCAGCAGAGCAGGAGCCAAAAGTTCTCGGTCCGAAGGATAGCAGCTGGGGCAGACCGGCCCCGGTGTCCCTGGTTGGTGGGGCACTTTTGCCGGAATGACTTCCGACGATTCCTACTAGACCAAAGGGCTCCCTTTGCAGGCAAGAGCGGGCAGCTTGCCGGTTTGCCGAGATCCACCTAAATGTCGGTCAAGTTCCGTCGACTTCGCGGCCGCCCTTTTCTACTGCGAAATCAGCGTCTTTCGAGCTCGCGATAGCGCTCGGCGCGAGGCGGCACAGGATTTTGGAATGTGTCTTCATGGTAGGGTACGTTCCTCCCGCGCGAATCCACCACCTGTCGCTCCTTAAATGCCCTCTGACAATCATAAGCCTTCGGGTGCTTCGGATCGCGACGAAGACGTGCTGCGCCGATTGCAGAGGCGACGCGAAAGGCGGCGCGCGCGGGTCGAGCAGCGGACCTCGGACCAGGCGCCCCGTAGAAAACGCCTTCCCCCGGGGCGCAAGATTTTCTGGGACGACGAGGGTTCCGAGGAGCGGGCCGAGCCTCGCCCGCGGCGCGTCCGAAGTTCAGGTCCGGAGCCGGTGCGGATCCCCGTACGGTTCGACCCCAGCGCCCTGGACGACGCGGCGGAAAAGGTCGTAAGGCGCCTGACCAAGGCCGGGCACGAAGCCTATCTCGTGGGTGGCTGTGTTCGTGACCTCCTCGTCGGCCATCGCCCGAAGGATTTCGACGTCGCAACCAGCGCTCGCCCCGAGGAGGTCCGAGCGCTGTTTCGGAACTCCAGGATCATCGGACGGCGCTTCCGCCTCGTGCACGTACTCTTTCCCGCCCAGCACGTGATCGAGACGGCAACGTTTCGGCGCAGTCCGCCCCCTTCGAGCGGCGCTTCCGACGATGATCTCCTGATCCGGTCGGACAACGTCTTCGGCGATGCGCACGAGGACGCCAAGCGGCGTGACTTCACAATCAATGGGCTCTTCTACGACGTAGACGAACGCGTCGTCCTCGACTGGGTCGGCGGCATGAAGCACATCGGGGCCCGCGTGGTACACACGATCGGGGACCCCGTCGTTCGATTCCAAGAGGATCCGGTGCGCATGCTGCGCGCCGTCAAGTTCGCCGCGCGCATCGATTTCGGGATCTCACCGGAGGTCTACGAGGCAGCGGTGCAGTGCCGGGGTGCCCTGGCGATGGCCGCACGACCGCGACTATCCGAGGAGATCCTGCGGCTCATGCGAGGCGGTGCCGCTCATCGGTCGATCTGGCTGCTTTGGGAAATGGGGATGCTCGACATCCTCGTCCCCGAGCTCTCGGCGTACCTCGCAGACGCTCAGGATGACGTCGTTTGGGGTCTCCTCGGTGAAGTCGACCGACTGACACGGGCACAGGGAGAGCCCCTGGATGACATCTTGCTGTGGGGAGCGCTCCTGCTGGAACCACTCCTCGAGGCGTGTGAGGGCTCGGGCGACCGTCTACAAGCAGCGCATGAATTCCTGGAGCCCGTGGTCGAGCGCCTCAATCTGCCACGCCGCTCATCGGACGCGGTGCGCCGCATCGTGGCCAACCTCCCGCGTCTCCACCAGGGGCGCGCTCCACGCTTCAAGAAGAGCGCGCTCTACTCGCCTGCGATCCAACTTCTCGACATGCGCCGTCGGGCGCGCGGCGACGAAGCAAGCGACGATGCGCTTCTCGAATCCGACGAACCGAAGCGTCGCGGCCGAAACCGGCGCCACCCACGCAAGCGTCCTCGTTAGTGCCGCGACAGAGTCGGTCGGTATCGTTCTTCAACGCACGGTACCTCGATACCGACGTCACCCCTCCTGGGAAGGTGTCAGAACCGCTCGGCCACGTGTTGCCGCGGCTCCAACGCTCGCCTCCCCCCTCGCGGGCGAACGGCGGCAGGGCCTCCCTCACTTCGAGGTGAGCACTAGCGCGCGCTGGCTGCCACAGTGCCCGCTCGAGTGCGAGCTCAGGCGTTGAGTTCGACGCGCAAGAGAGCGCGACCGACGGAAAAGTAGTCGCTGTGCGAAACCGGCTTTTCGCCCTTGATCCGCACGAAAGTACCGTTCTTGGACCCGAGATCCGTCAACGAAAAACCATCCGCATCCTTCTCGATCGCGCAGTGCTCTTCCGACATGAACGGATCAGCCAGGAAATTCATGTCGCAACCCTGGCGACCGATCGTTGCGCGGGTCGTGCGCGGACACAGCGTCGTCCCGGGACGGTTCCCCTCCAGGATCTGCACGATGCGGAAGGGGCTGTTGAACACCGGTGACCCGTAGAAATAAGTCCCAGTGGCGTCGGTCTCTTCGCTGATCGTCGGCATGGGCTCGACCCGGAAAACCTGATCACCCGCCATGAACGTGTCGCCCATGGCGAGCTTCGCCTTGTCGCGGATCCGCAAGTAGGTACCGTTGAGGGAGTTCTCGTCACGCAGCGTCAGTTCGCCCGAACGATAGAAGAGGTTGGCGTGCTGAGCGGAAACGAACGGATCTTCGATCTTGATCTGAGCGTCGCTTCCGATTTGGTGTTCACTCGCGCGAAGATGATAGCTCAGACCCTCGAGATCCATACCGCGCACGACCACGAGACTCGCCTTGCTCGGATCTTGGAGCTCACCGAAGAACTCCGTCTTCAGATTGAGAATCTCGTCCGGAGTCGTTTCGCCGCAGCGGCCGCAGAACTTGTGTCCCGCAGGGATCGGAGAGCTACACCCCGGGGCTCGACACGGATAGTACTTCGCTTGTTCCATCTGACCTCGTCCTTCGGGGAAGCTACCGAATGCATGCGGTCGCGGGAAGGCCCGTGTTCCCGAAGCGCTACTGAATGTAGTCGAGCCTCCGCTCGACGTCCATCCAGCCGTCCTTACTCACGATGCGTGCGACCACGGTCTCTTTACAGGACTCCACTTCCACAAGTCCGTAGTCGCGGGAGTCGTAGGGGAAGAGTCGGTTGTCGCTGAGAAGAAAGAACGTCCCCTCCTCGACGTTGTACTGTCGCTCGATGGGCGAGACCTTGTGTCCCTCGAGGGAGCCCATCTGATGCAGGTGGCTGGCCAGGGCTTCCCAGCGGCACGCCTGAGTCACCTCTTCGCCCGTATTCGGGTCGAGATGGGTGAAGTCGGGTGGGTCGCAGGCCCGTTCGATTCGGTATCCCTTTTCGTTCACGAAAACGAGACCATCGGCGATTCGTATCGAATCTCCCGCCTCTCCTACGATCCTACCGATGATGTAGCGATGGGGCGCGCCCGGCTCCGGACAGACCACCAGATCACCGAAAAGTGGTCGGGTGATCCGCACGGCGACGATCAAGTCGCCCCCTCGCAACGTCGGCGCAATCGAGGCCTCGAAGACCGGGTCATCCACGGGCAGCCTGAACCAACGAATGGCGGTGGCACGGAGGACAGCGACGAAGGCTCCGACGATGACGATGGTCCAAACCAGGAAACGCACCAAGTTCCGCACGCGCCCAGCATACAGAAATCCTCACGCTCTCGAAAACTCCCCGGCTCGCGCCTCGGAACCTCGGGTGTCCGACAGAGGAGTTCAGTGGGTGAGGACGAGATCGTCGCGCTTGATCACGATGACCTCCGTGTCTCCCCCGAGCGAAGCGGTGAGCTCGGAGCCCTTTTTCCCCGCTGCGCGTGCCACCTCGAGGGCGCTGAGGCGGGTCAGGCCACGTGCCACTTCCCGCCCCGCAAGAGTCACGAGAGAGACGGAATCGCCGCGCCGGAACTCACCTCGCAGGCCCACGACACCAACGGGTAAGAGGCTCTTTCCGTGATCGACGATAGCGGAGGCGGCCCCCTCGTCGATGATGACCGTACCTCGCGGGCGCAGAGTGTAGGCGATCCAGTGCTGGCGCGCGCGCAGAGTGCTTTGAATGCGCGGGAAACACGTTCCGACGTCTTCACCTGCGAGAACTCTCTCGATGCTACGTTCGGCAAAAGCACTGGCGATGACCACCGCTGCGCCCGAATGACGGGCCTTCTCGGCGGCGTTCAGCTTGCTGCTCATCCCTCCACGCCCCCAGCCTTCGCCGTTTCCTTGGTCGAAGAAGTCCTCCACACTGCTGAGCAGGCTGATTCGCGCGCCGGACTTGTCGAGCACCCCCGCGACATCGGTCAAGAGGATGAGCGCGTCGGCGTCCACCAGTGGCGCTACCATGGCCGACAGTTGGTCGTTGTCGCTGAAGCGTAGCTCGTCGGTCGAAACCGCGTCGTTTTCATTGATGATCGGCAGCGCCCCGTAGTCGAGCAGGGAGGCGAGCACGTTGCGAGCGTTGTTGAGGCGCTTTCGGTTCGCCAGGTCGCCATGGGTGAGGAGCACCTGCGCGGGAGTGATTCCAAACGGGGTGAGCGCTTCGTCGTAGCGACGCATGAGCTCCGATTGGCCGGCTGATGCCGCAGCCTGAAGACCGGCGAGCTCCGCAGGACGGGTCTTCATTCCCAGACGTTGGATCCCGAGCGCCACGGCGCCGCTCGAGACGAGCACGACCGATTTTCCCGACTTGCGTAATTCTGCAAACTGCGACGCAAGGAGCACGGGAAGGTCCGGTCGGGCGGCGAGCGCGCTAGAACCCACCTTCACCACGATGCGGCGCGCACTCCTCAAGGCAGCGCGGACGTCTTGCTCCGTTTCGGTCACGGCCTGCTCTTAGAACGTATCTCCGGACCGGTCGAGCCAGCTGAAGATCCTACGCAAGACCCGCGGGCGTCAGTTCCAAGACGACGAGGCCACACTCCCGCGCGGCCCGGTAGATGGTGGCC
Organism: uncultured Polyangiaceae bacterium; assembly: GCA_965652275.1. Lineage (GTDB taxonomy): Bacteria > Myxococcota_A > Polyangia > Polyangiales > Polyangiaceae > NIC37A-2. The sequence continues at coordinate 11,713 of CBFGUR010000003.1, forward strand.
CCCGTTGCCCGTCGGACCAAGAGAACCGACGGGCGCGGGCTTCGGGCGACCTCTGCGCCCTGGCTCTCGAGCAGTCCGGCCAGGGGAGCCGCCTCCGAAGTGCAGGAAACCCAGTAGCCCGGCGCCGTTTTGGCCCTGGGCTTCGACGGTGGCAGAACTTGATTTCCCGCGGTCGTGATCGCCTCGTCGCAGTTGAGGGCGAGTGTTCGGGACGACGGATCGCGGGCCCGACAGGCGACCAGAACGCTCCGATCCTCCAGTTCTGCTTCGAGAGTGGCCTCGACGACAGCCGATTCGGGTTCGTCGAGATCCGCGAAGACGTTGTCGAGAAGTAGCACCCGGGGGAAGCTCGAAATGCCGTGCGCAATACAGGCAAGACGAGACTGGAGCGGGGTTAGCTCACCGAGTCGCTTCTTCTCGAGCTCGCCCAGTCGGCATCGACCGAGAGCTCGCCGCGCGTCCGACTTCGTGAGGCCCACGAGACGTGCGCTCAAGGTCATCGCATCGAGCAGCTTCACGCTCCCCGGCAAAGGCAGCTTCTTCGGGACGTAGGCTGCCTTTCCGGACGCGAGCAGGACCTGCGCCGGCTGCCCGAAGAGCAGAAGCGAACCGCTCGCGATTCGCGTGTCATCGATCATCGCCTGGAGCAGAGCGGCGCTGTCGTCCCACAAGGCCACCTTGGGACCCTTCGCAACGAGGGACCCGACCTCGAGGGGAGTCTCGCCCCCAAGGCTCAGGGCGACGGTTTCCAAAGCGGGAACAGAGCTCTCCAAAATGACCTCGGGAACGCTTTCAGGGCATGAGGTCGGGAAGCAACTCGATACGCGCGAGAGGCAAGGAATCCTCGTAAAGGGCGTAAGGAGCCAAAGCCTTGGCGACGTCCATGAGTTCCTTGGGGAGGGGGGCACGGCTGTCGAGCTCTGCCTTCAAGCCCTCGACACCGAGGAGCTTACCGAGGAGCGAGGTGCGCTGCTTGGGGAGCTCCAAAATGGGTGCGTCATCTCGTAGCCCGCCCATGACTCGCGCCTTTGCCAGAGCCTGACGGAGACCCCCCAAGCCATCTACGAGGTTGTGCTCCTTGGCCTGACGTCCAGTCCATACACGCCCACGACCCACGGCATCCACTGCTTCCCGAGACATGCCTCGACCGTCCGCGACTCGACGCAAAAAGAGTCCGTAAAACTGCTGGATCTTTTTCTTCAGGATCTCGCGCTCCTCGTCGGTGAAGGGACGAAAGGGGCTTTGGGCGTCAGCATGTTCGGAGGTACGGAGCGTTTCGACGTTGACGCCCACCTTGCCGAGGAGGCCCGCAAAGTCCATCTTCCCGAAGAAGATGCCGATGCTCCCCGTGATCGTCAGGGGGTTAGCGTAAATGTAGCTTCCGGGAGCCGCGATGTAATACCCGCCGCTCGCCGCCGCGGACCCCATCGAGACGACGACTGGCTTCTTCGTCGCTGTGAGCTGGACCTCGCGCCAAAGCACGTCGGCTGCCATGGCTGAACCACCCCCGGTCTCGATACGGAGAACCACGGCCGCGACGCTCGGGTCCTCGCGGACCTGTTTCAGAGACTCCGCGATGGTGTACGATCCGGCCGTCTCAATCCCCAAGAACGGGAACGATTGACTGCGACCGTCCACCATGTCGCCAGAAACGTAGACGATGGCGAGCCGCTCAGTCGGGCCGAAGCGCTCGTCCTTGGTCGGCGCTTGAGAGCCCTCCTCGAAGATGAGTTCATCCCCAGCCAAGTCTCGCGTCTTGTCCTCGAGCATGTCGTCGAAGGCGAAGCCGTCGACGAGGTTCTCGCGCTTCGCTTCCGCGGCGGTGAACGGACCGCGATCCACGGCCTGCCGAACCTCCTCGATGGTCATCTCTCGGCCCTTGGAGATCCCGTGGCTGAGCTCGAGCTCGACTTCTTGAAGCAGCTCCGTCCTATCTTCGACGCTCGTGGGTGATCCCTCGGTGCGCGCCATGCCCTCGGGCGCGCTCTTGTGCTTACCAATGCGGACGAAGTCGGCGCGCACCCCCACCTTGTCCAGGAGTCCCTTGAGATAGTACCGGCTGCTCTTGAGACCACCGTACAGAATGCTGCCAGCCGGATTGATGAGCAGCCGATCGGCAACCGAACAAAGATACAGCGCCGCGCCGCTGCCGGTCTCGAGGTGGCAAAGCACCTTCTTGCCCTTATTTTGTAGGTGATAAATGGCATCCTGCAGCTCTTGAACATGAGCAAGCGACCCTGCCGGCGACGCGCGAAGCTCGAGGAGAACGGCACGGAGATTCGGCTCGTTATCGGCCATGTGCCACAACTTGCGCAGGAGCCTCACGTGGCCACGAACGTCTGGAGTGTCCTCGATGCGGACGCGAAGAGCGTACGGTAGATTGTCCGCGGCCCGAGTCTGTCGGAACGACCGGAATGCAGCCTCGGCATGAAGGTTGTCGTACGGCCGGTCCTGAGCGACGCCGAGAGAATTGCCGTACCGGGTGCCGAGGGCAGCTTCACCCGACCCGTGGCGGCTGTTCATGTGAACCACGAGCGAAGTGGAGGCAGTGAACCCCGGCTCCTCGAACGCGTCCCCCACGGGATCGATCATCGACACGTCTCCGCGCAACCGACCCAGAGTCGGGATCCCGACGTCCGCGACGACACGCGGAATCCAATATCCCGAGTTTTCGTCGACGAAGCTCGTCTCGAGGCCAATCTCGACGAGGTCGGTCCCGGTCGGTCGAAACACGGTGCCTAGATCGTAGGAGACCCCGAGCTCGGCGTCGGAGTCGCTGCGTGGTGAGTTTGCGTTTCGAACGACGCCAGCCAAACCGAAATAGTCGCTCGGCCGAAGGCTCGTGGCGAACGTCCACGAATTCATTCCGTGGACCTCGATCGCGTCGGAGTACGACGTCTGATAGGAAAACCCGATGGATGCCGTGTCGGATCCCATGGCAAGCGCCCACGTGAACCACTGATAGTTCACGGAGCTGCCGAACATGTCACGAGAGGCGGCCGCCGGTGGACTTATCATGTCGAATCGGAAGCCCGTGGCGAGAGGAATGAATCCGAAAGGAAATGCGAGTCCGATGGCGTGACCCTGAGACGGAATCGCAGCATCCTCACTCAAGAACGCCCCGGTCCACCGCAGTTCGGCACCAGGCATGAACGCCAGGTTTGCCGGGTTCTGTACGATGGCCGTACTATCGTCGTTGCCGACGAGAGTTCGGCCAAAAGCGGGCAGCGGCGCCGGACGGGGTGCCTGCTCCTGAGCGATGGCGCTCGAGGTCGAAAGCGCAACCAGCGTGAGCAGGGCCCCCTTCGTCGCATTCTTCCAGGGTCTCGAGCCCACGGGTCCTCGACACGCAGTGGACGAGATACTGGATTGCTTGAGCTTGGTGTTCATGTGCTTTCTACCATCCCACGCGCTTGGGCTAGGGCTTCGATATCGGACTTCCTTCTGGAGAGTTCTTCATGATCTTTTACCGGGAAGAATCGCGATTCGACCCCCGTGCGCGGAACCCGGACGTACTGCGTGGGGAGGTGGAAGGTGACCTCGTTGATGAGACGCTCGTACTGAATCGCAGTCCGCCCTTCTACCTTCTTCTTGACCTCGAAGTAGGTCCACTCCGCGTCGAAGTCGAGAAGAGCACGGGCATCGAATCCGAACGTGTTGACGCTGAACACCGAGACCGTCGCCGGATCGAACGATTCGGGAATGCGAAACTCCTCGAGAACGACGGGCTTGCCATCGAGCCGCACGGGGATCCCCCCGCGATCGCCATCGTTCTTGTCCACCACCTCGCAAGTTACAGCACATTCGCTTTCGAGGTGCATGCCGATGAGAACCGGGTCGAGTCCCCCCCCGAGATTGTCGAGATTCGTGGCGAGAAGGTACTTGCCTCCTCCGTCGACGAACCGCTTCAATAAATCGCTGCGCCGCAGACAGTCTACGAAGTCCCCATGACCGGGTGCATGAAGGCTCGGCTCGCCCGACTCGGTTCGGAACACCTCGAATCGTTCGTCGAGGCGGACAGACAGCCCCTGCTTGAAGAGTGCGAGATCTGCGCCTCCCAAATCGCCCCGCAGCGTCTCCTCGATACCTGCATGCGTGGCGTGACTCGTCATGAGATAAAGAGGAGGAGTGCGCCCGTACGCCTTGGCCAACGACCGTTGCTCGGCCTGGCGAAGTTCCAAGAACGTCTTTCCGTGGGCGGCTTCCACGAGAGCCTTGATGACGCCACCCATGCGGGTGGCCATACCACCCGCGAGCACCGCCATCGCGCACTCACCGGCACGAAGTGCTTCCTCGCCCCTCTCCCGGAGCTCCTTGTAGCGGGGACTTTCTGGTTCGGGAACATCGAGCACGTCTCCGGCCGCCGGCGGACCGACCTCGCCGGAGACGATGTTGGAGCGGGCACCGCTTCTCGAGAGGCCTGCTTGTCGAAGAAGCCAGTCGTGTGAAAATCCATGGTCATCCAGAGACTTCTTCGCCGAGGTCGGGAGTTGATTCAGGGCGTTTTGGAGTTCTTCGTCGGCGCGTTGATTCATTTTCGGTTACTATAGGGAAGGATGAGGCCGCTGGCTCGAACTCTGCGTGGACCCGTGTGGCTTTTGCCGCTTTTGGTGGCTTTCCCTGTGGTCGCTGGCCCCGTGCTGCACGAGCGGTTCGAACCGGATCCGGCCGAGGATCTGCGTTACGGGGCTACCACGCCGAGCGGAAAGATGCCGGCCAGCATGGAGACCCGCAGCGGATTGGTCGTTGCCCCGGACGAAACCCTGACGGCACCCGGTCCAGAGGCCCACGCGTACGGCGGGGCTCATACCCCCTCCAGCGCGGATTCGAGCTACCACCTGGACCGGCTGACCACGCGACCGGAACGAGTCAAGTACGACGAGCCCTTCCGCCCTTCGGTGCTGCCCTTCAAGAGACTTTACGCATTCGATCGGCTCGAACCGGGGCTCTCGTTCGGCGTCCAGGACGAGACCCTCGACCCGGTCGAAGTCGGCGGAACCGTCGAACACACCGAAGACGCCTTCTTCGCTGATTTCGCCGTGGACGTCGTCGGAGGCGTGCCTGTACGAATCCCCTCCGTAGGGCCGGGCGCGCGCATCCGGGCTCTTCATGTAGACCCGCCTCAAGAAGTCCAGGTGCTCCAGGACAGCGCCGAGAACTGGTTCCTCAAGGGCAGCTACAACGCCCGCGTGCGCGCGGTGATGCAGCTCTCCATCGAGCGACAGGTCTTTGGAAGCATGTTTCGGAACGTCGCATGGGCGAGCCTCGGGCCGCATGCCCCGCCCATCCCGGCAAGAATCGCCGAAGAAGCCCGGAAGGTGGCGGCTCACATCGGCGTGAGTCGGGCCGATTCGCCGGCGCGAGCCGTCATGACCCTCGTCGACTATTTTCGGAGATTCCGGGAATCGTCCGAGCTGCCCACTTCGAACAGCCTTGCGGATCTTTACGTCGAGCTGAGCCTGGAACAAAAGGGCGTCTGTCGACATCGTGCGTACGCTTTCGCCGTGACGGCGTTGGCCCTGGGGATCCCAACTCGCGTCGTTCACAACGAAGCACACGCCTGGGTGGAGGTGTACGATTCGGAGCTCTGGCATCGAATCGACCTCGGGGGTGCCGCAACGGACGTCCAGGAGTCGAGGCCGGATCCTTTCGCACCGACTCACAAGCCTCCGAACGATCCCTATTCGTGGCCCGAGGGCGCGACTTCGGCCCGCGAGCTCACACCTTCCCGCCCCATCTCACCGTCTCGGGCGACCGACGCGGCCGCCCAACGGCCCGACGACGACGGAACGCCGGATTCAGAAGCTCGGGACGACGATCCTGGAAGCTCCGCCGACGCGTCCCACGAATCCGAGCGAAACTCGGGCCGCGACGCGTCCGGCAGCTGGCCCGGGGCGCTCCCATCGCTGAGCACGTCCACCTCGGCGCTCGGCCCTGCAGCACCCAAGGAGCCCACCGTGATTCTGCGCCTCGGAGAAAAGGAGCTCCTTCGCGGGCGACCCCTCAAAGTACAAGGAAGCGCCGAGAAGGACGGACGACCCTGCCGCTTGTCTCGCGTCGACATCTACGTAAACGCGCCGGATGCACCACGAGCCATCGGCTCCGTCGCAACGGGTCGCGACGGCAAATTCGAAGGTCACGTCACTTTGCCGCCCACCACTCCCGTCGGCACTCTGGAGCTCTCGGCCAAGGTCGCCGGGGGATGCGACTGAGCCGGCCTGCGACCGGGAGCTCAGCCCAGCTTCTTCGTCGCTGATGCGGCAGCCGCGAGCGCCTGACGCTGCTGCTTGGTGAGATCGTTCACTCGACGAAGGAGCTTGAGCGCGTGGTCGGAGCCCGCGCTGTAGTCGCGCTGCGCCTGGTTGAGTTCGCTCACCATGTTGTTAATCGACTCGATTGCTTCGGTGATTCTACGTCCACCGCGCGCTTGCTCCTGGCTGGAGCGCTCGACCTGCTGGCTGATGGTGCGCATCTTTTCGCCGTTCTTCATGATGAGCTCGGAGCCGCGCGCTTGCTCGGACGTGGCCGCCGCGACCTGCTGCACCGTTTCTGCGATGCGGCTGATTGCGTCGGTCACCTGCTTGGAGCCCTTGGCCTGCTCGACGGTAGCGCGCGCAATGGCCCGCACCATGTTGGTGCTCTTCTGAGAGCTCTCGAGAATCTTCTTGAGCGCCCTCTCGGCTTCGTTCGAAACCTCGACTCCGCGATCCACGTTCTGGGAGCTCTGTTCCACGGCAGAGATGGCATTCTTGCTCTCCGCCTGAATCGTCTTGATGAGGTCGGCGATCTCCTTCGTGCTCGCGCCCGCGCGCTCTGCAAGATCCTTGATTTCGTCGGCAACGACCGCGAAGCCCTTGCCGTGCTCACCGGCTTGGGCCGCGATGATTGCGGCGTTCAGGGCGAGAAGGTTCGTTTGTTCGGCAACGTCGTCGATAACGTTGAGGATCTCGCCAATGGCATCGATGCGCGAACCCAGGCTGTTGATGACCCCGAGCGCCTCCTGACTGCTCTCCTTGATCCGGTAGATCTCGCCCATCGTCTTGAGGATGGATTCGGCCCCCTGCTCTGCGTCCTGTGCAACCTCTTCGCTGAGGCGAGAGGTTTCGTCGGCGTTCGACTGCACTTGATCGATGGCAACATCCATCTGGTTCATGCTGGAGCTCGTCTCTTCGGCGGTGAGAGAAAGCTCGTCGACGTTGGTCGCGACCTCCCGAATCGAAAACGCCATCTCTTCGATGGAGGCGACCATCTCTCGCACGCTGGTCGCGAGTTCCCCTATGTTTTCGGCAACTTCGTCAGTAGTGGCGGACATCTCGAGGACGGATGAGCTGGACTCGTCTGCGCTCGTCGCCAAGGTCTGTACGCTCGCCGCAAGCCCCGAGAGATTCTGCTTGGCGGACTCGATGGCGGCCATTGCTTCCGCACTCGCGCTCTCGTCTTCGCTCATGAACTCCTCGAGCTCATCGAGAGAAACCTTGAGCGCCTCGAGGGATTCGACGTTGATGGCGGGACCACCGGCCGCGGCGGCAACAGGAGCAATCGACGGAGCCGCCCTCATCGCTTCTTGCAGTTCTTCGAGTTCTTCGTAGACCGCGACTACCGCATCCGAGGCGCCCTCAGGACGTGAGAATTCCTTACCCTGGGAGATTCGTCGAACGGCGGTCCTGATCTTACGCAGAGGCTCCGTATCGGTGCCGATACTCGCGACATAGGTGGCCACGCCACCGACGAATGCGGCGAGGAGAAGCTCGGTACGAGCCGGGGCGATGAAGCTGAAGACTGTGGGAACGCCCGCCGCAGCCGCGATGGCCATGATCTGCCGGGATGAGATGCTCGTCATGAATGGTCCTTCACTCTTCAGAGTAACGGCACATTTGCATTTTCGGAAAGTGATCGAGACTACAATCGTTCCATGCGCACAAAGCGGCCGATCAAGGCGCGTGCCCCATATCTAACGAGACGACAATGGGCCTTAGCCCTCCCCCGCTTCATCAAGTACTGGCGGCCCGGCGAGGGGGAGTCGCAACGAGAACATGGCCCCACCATCGCCGGAGGTTGTATAAGTGAGATCGCCACCGTGTTCGACGGCAATTCGGTGCGAGATGGGAAGCCCGAGCCCGCTACCACCGGACTTGGTAGTGAAGTAGGGCTCGAAGATCCTGCCCACGGATTCCGCGGGCAGCCCCGGACCGTTGTCTGCGACCGAGACGAGCACGTCCTTGCCATCTTCCGACGGATGAACGGAGACGCACACCCGAGCCGCCTCCCGATCGCTGGTTGCCTCGATGGCGTTCTTCAGGAGGTTGGTGACGACCTGAGAGATTTGGTCCGGATCGACGGAGATCTCGGCAACCTCGCTCGAATCGAAGACGACCTGAGCGCCGAGCCCTTGATGAATTCCGGCGATCTTTTCGACCAGTGCTCTGAGATCCGTCTTCTTCGGGGACGGTGACGGGACCCGCGCATACTCGGAGAAATGTCCGACGAGGGTGCTGATTCGCCGTACCTCCTCGAGCACCGTGCGGGTCGTTTCCCTGAAGTATTCGTCGAAATCCTCGTGGTCTCGTTCCTTGAGCTTGATGAGCGTCTCGATCGACGTCCGAATCGGCGAAAGTGGATTTTTGATCTCGTGAGCGATCTGACGAGCCACTTCCCTGCGAGCCGCAATCCTCTCGGTGAGCTTGAGCCGCTCCCTGAGGGCGGCCAAATCCGAGAGCGTCGCGTTGAAAGCTCGCGCGGCTTCTTCGAGCTCGGGGCCCCCCTCGACAGGAAGCTTTTCGACGCGTCCCTGCACGGCTTGCCTCGTCTTTTCGGCGAAAGCGGCAACCGGGCGAGCCAGCCCTCGACTCAGAAAAAATGCCACGAACAGGGCAAAGCCCAAAGTCGTGGCGGCCGCCGTGAGCACTTCTGAGTCGAGGTGCGCGAGGTTGGCTCGAAGAGACTTGCGCGAGCGCGCCGCGCGAAGAACGGCGTTCCCCAGAGCGGACACTCGTCGTTCTTCGATGTGAAGCGCAGACGCATCGAAGTCGATCATGCCCTCTTTCTCGTGAAGAGAAAGCTCGAGGTCCGAGCTACGCCCCGCCTGCTCGAGGAGCGGAGCGACGTGTCGCGCTGCAAGCAGCGCGACCCACGTTCCACGAACCTCTTTCTTGCAGCCCGCCTCGAACGCCAGCGCCTCGGAAGTCCGCAGCGCGGGACTCTCAATCACTTGGGTCGCCCAAGCGGCAACCTCGTCGGCTGACATGTCGGTCAGCGGGGTGTCTCCCGCAATGACAGCCCCGTCACTCGTGATGAGGTAGAGCTCGTCCACCCCGAGCGCCTTCTTGAGTTCTCGGACACGCGTCCGGAGCGACAACAGACGCTGACCCAAGGTGCCGCCTTGGTGACCGATGAGAGCACTGTCGACGATCGGGTCGTGATCACAAAGTGGCGCGAGCTGCTGCTCGAGTTCTGTGCCGACCTTCTGGAACTTGGAGTCGAGATCGACCATCGCGCTTTCGAGTTCGGCGCGGAATCGCTCCGATTCGGCATTCTGCCAGCTTCCCCGCACGACGAAGGCGAGCGCGGCAGTCGTAGCCAAGCTGAGAAGCAGCGCAGACAACAGGAGCCGTCCTCGAAGGGTCACGGATCCTCGAGCGCGACGACCGGTTTGACAGGTCGTCGCAAGCAAAGAGACACGAGAGCGCCGATTTCGAGCAGCGAGCGAAAGCCGAGCGGACGGAAAACGCCCCCTCGAAAGACGGGCGGGGCGTTCTTCAAGAGCTCCTCGCGGCAAACTGATCGGCGCTCGAGCGCTGCGACGGAGTGAAATCGATCGGTCTCGTTCTTCAACATGCGCGACGTGCTTGGTTCATTTCATGGTTGCGGCACCCAAGTGGAGAGCAAGACCGAGGCAAATAGCTTCCCTTGGGCGGTTTCGATGCCGCTCTCACCCCTCCTGAGAAGGTACCGAACCGCTCGAATTCGACTTGCCGAAGCACTATAGGCAGTTCGAATCGACGTCGCCAATGGCTCTGCGCTCACTGCTTGAACGTCCGGTTTCAGGCACCTAACTTCGGGTCGATGGCGCGTGCCCCCGAAACGACCGAGTCTCCACTACGACGAGCAAACCGTCGCCCGTTCGGTCGAGGAGCGGTTTCGCAGCTGACCGGCATCGGTGCGTGCGTTCTGATGTGGCAGGCCTCCGGCTGCAAGAAGACGGTGGCGGAGGTTCCCCCCAACATGACGGAAAGTCGAGAGGTGCCGCATTCCGACGCGGTGCTCGACGGACCATCGGGGGGCGAGATGCCGAACACCAACCGCTTCTTGGCCGAGGTCCCGGCCGGCAGCTTGGGCCCTCGACTCGTGAGTAGCGAAGCGGGCGACGTCGCAATCTGGGCCGTCGTCGCCGGAGAGGCTTCCGGGCTCTATGCCAGCCATGCACGACCTGGGGAAAAACCGGTGGCGCGTCGTGTCGCAGACGTCGACCCCACCCTCAAGCACCTGACGGTCGGGCTGTCCAAGGATGCCCAGGTCCTCGCGGTGGGAGTGCACACGAGCGGCGGACAGGAAGTGCTCACGGTGACGAGACTGGGTCCGCTGGCCGCGTATCAATCCGGACCTTCCGTGCTGGCGACGACACCAAGTTCGATCATCTACACCAAGGTCGTCCCCACGGCCCTCGGAGCTGTTGTAACCTGGGTCGAACGGGCGCAAGGAGCCGCCGATCTGTACACCGTCTTGGTGGACGAAAAGGGCCCACGACGACCCGTGCGATTGATCCGCGGGATCACCGCTTGGCAAGTCGCTGCGACGAACGGGTCTCTGACCATTGCTACTCGGGAAGGCTTCGAGGAACCGACGTTGCGCCTCCATCAGCTGGGAGATCGCGGAGAAGTGATCGGTAGCCCCATCGAGATCGCTCGCAACGTAGTTGGAGGAAAGGACCTCGATCTGGCCGTAGGCAAGGACCGCATCCTGGTTGCCTACAGCGACGAGGGGCCTCACGAAGCCCGGCTCATGGGCACGCTCCTCGATCGAAGCGGAAATGTGCTCCACGCTGGCTTTCCCCTCACCAAACCGCGGGGCGAGCAGGCCCTGCTTTCCGTGAAGGCGGCGACTACTGGTGGATTCGTCGTGGCATGGCACGAACCGCGCCACGCCTATCACGGAAGCCCCTCCGTCCTTTTGGGACGACTTTCGCCCGACGCGCTCCCCGTGGAGCCCACGTGGGCTCTAGGTGCCGCGCGCAGGGACGCGCTGCTTCCCATCTTCGCCACCTACCGTGGCGGTACCTCAGCGCTGATCGACTACGGGTGTTCTCCCTCCGAGTGTGCGTCATCGACGGGGAGAATGGTGCTCTCACTCCCAGACAAGGGCCCACCCCGCGGAAAGCAACTGAAGATCAGCGTCGATGAACACGCGGCGTTGGCCTGGGACCTGACCTGCCACAACAGCACCTGCCGCTACTTGCTGAGTGATGGCGGAACCCCCGCGCACGTGTATCTCGGTGCCGTCGATGCGAGCAGTGCTCCTCCCGAGGGGCTGGTGCAGCACGCTCCGAAGAACGGCCCAGGCATCGAAAGTCATGATACCCTCGGCGAAATACCCGAGCTTGCTGAGCTTACTGGGGTGACCTGGGCCGAGGGAGCACGGTCGCTCTTGGCCTGGGTCAGCTACTTCGAACCCGACCTCCCCTACGTCATCCCGGAGGAGCCCGCCCCCGACGGACGGCGCGCTCCCGTCCGCGCGCGCTTGACCACGGTCCAGCCGGCGGGTGACGGCGGTGGACCGCGCGCCGAAAGCGTCATCTCCTATCGTGCGCGTTCCTTGGGCGGCGTACACCTCGTCGCGCCAGAGGAAAATCGCGGTCTTCTCGTGTGGTCGGCCCTCGACCAAAAGGTGCCGCAACTGTTTGCTACGGTCATCGACGCGGAAGGGAAGAAAGTGAGCCAGAAGATGCTCACACGGAGCGACGCCGAAGTGAGCGACGTTGCTGCGACCCGCGTTCCCGGGGGCTATTTGATCGCTTGGGTCGAGGGCGAGGGGAGCGCAGCCAAACTGATGACGCTACGCGTAAACGATCGTCTGGTTCCATCAGGAAATCCCCACGTGGTGACTCCCAACGCGATCTCGCCCAGTGGTGCGTCACTGCTGACGAGTGAGCGAGGGGTCGTGTGCGTCTGGTCCGACGCGCGCGCATCGGGATCGACCGGCGCCGCCGATCTCTACTCGATTGAGCTCGACCCGCAGACAGCAGCTCCCCAAGGAGTCGAGCGTCGTCTGACTTCTAGCGATGCCCACGCTCACTCGCCTCGCTTGGTGACGAAAGAAGGCGGCCAGATTGCGATTGGTTGGATCTCCGACACACTGGGGAGAGGCCGCTCCGAGCTCCGGATCGCTACACTCGAACCGGAAGGCCGCCTGACAGCCGCCCAGATCTGGGACACCGAGGGCGACGTGAGAGATTTCTCTTTCGAGTGCCGAAATGCGGAGTGTCGGGCCGTGGCGGTGGTCGTCCTGGACCACGACTCCGCGCCGCGGACGAGCCTCTGGGCTTTGAAAATCCCCGACGGCGACGCTCCCCGAGGTGCCGCTTTGTTGCCCCTGTGGGCTCCGGGCGCCGAAGGGGTCTCGCCAACACTGTTAGGGGACGAAGTCTATTTCGCCGACGCGGGAGCGGATGACGCCGGGTGGCGGCTGCGACGGGCGAAGATTCGTTGGTAGGGAGTCAGTTGCAGGGACACCCGGAGAAGGCCGCGCAGGATCCGATGCTGAGGGCATTTTGGACCGAGGTACCCAGCGGACCACCAAAGAGATCGATGACGCCCTGGCAGGTGCCGGGCTGATAACAGCCGAAGCCGCTGCAGCCCGTCTGGTCGAAGCACGCCAGGATGGCGATACATCCGAAATCGCCCAGGCACGTTTCGAGCTCGATGAAGCAGTCGTTGCAAATGCACTCACCGCAGTCGTCGTTGAAGATCTGCTCGCATTGCTGGACCACACCGCCCGTCCCGGGGGAGCCGCCCGTGTTGGGTGCGCCGCCCGTGTTTGGCACACCACCGGTTCCCGTCATGCAGCGGGCGTCGCAGTCGTTGATGGCCTCGTTGACGCAGATCTGATCCCAGCGGTTGTTGCAGCAAAACGGGTCGATTCCGCAGACACAGTCCTGAACCGTGGGCACCTGGCACCCCGTCCCGTCGTGCACTTCACAGCAGTCGCCACCGGGCGTGCCGCCCGCGCCACCGGTGCCGCCCACACCACCAGTTCCGAGAGCGCCACCACTGCCTCCGGCACCACCAGTACCGCCGGCGCCACCGGTGTTCATGACTCCTCCCGTGTTGGGCAAGCCACCTGTCGAGCCCCCGACTCCCATCGAACAGCCGGCGCCACAGAAGCGATCGGCTTCATCCACACAGGGTTGGTCCCACGCTTGAGCGCAGCAGAAATCATCGAAGGCGCAGACGCACGCCATCACGTCGGGCTCTTCACATCCAGGGCTCGTCGAGGACACGCAGCAATTGCCAGCAGGGCCGCCCCCGCTGCCGCCGGTCCCGAAGCCTCCGCCCGAAGAGAACGTGCCACCCACCCCCGGCCTGCCTCCACTGGGTAGAATCGAGCCCCCGACTGCGACGCTCCCGCCGGTGTCGCCATCACCATCTCCCGTGAGGCCTCCCGTGGCGGCATTGGGACCATTCGGGCCCAAGAGGTCGTCCTCGCTCGTACGAGCTCCACAACCGCTTACCGTTCCGGCCGCGACCAAGATCAGGGACAGAGAGAGTTTCTTCATCTCGACCTAACCAATTTAGAAGGGTTCCGACAAAGAGGCCAACTCCCGGGAGCGTACCGAGCGAGATTTGCTGGTACCTAATGGGGTTTTTCGTAACCACGCGGACACTACCGCACGCCTGTACAGCCATCGTCGTGGGCCTGAACGCTCCCACCAAAAAAGCCGCGTCCTCTAGGCCGCCCTCGTCGCATGAGCTAGCAAGCGGTCCCCATGGATTTGATTCACGTCAAGGGGCTGGAACTCCGATGCATCGTGGGCATTCGCTCTTATGAACGTCGACGAGAGCAGCCCCTGCGCGTCGATGTTTCTCTCGGCCTCGACCTCTCGACGGCGGGTCGAAGTGGACGGATTGGGGACAGCGTCGACTACGCCACGGTCGCCGACCAGGTCACCGCCTTGCTTCGTTTTCGAGAGTATCGATTGCTCGAAGTCGCCGCGGAAGAGGCGACAGCATTCCTTTTTGCCGCCCATCCGGCGATCCGACAGGTGCAGATGCGACTCGACAAGCCCGAAGCTTTGGCCGGACGAGCCCGATCGGCCGCCGTGGAGATGACCCGGTCTCGAGGAGCTTTCGGATCGAGCGAGGAAGAGACGGCCTACGGCACGCGTTCCGAACTGCTCCGGAGCCCCGAAGGCATCGTGGAGCGGGTCCTCGTCATGCCGGGCCAATCGGTCGTCTTCGCGGAGGACCACAATCGTCTCGAGAGCATCGTCGACGGCTCGGCCAAGGGTCGGCTCGTGGTCGCGGGCCGCGGACAGACCACGACGTACGAGGCCGGCTCGAACACGGCGCTGCTCTTGTGCCGCTGCGTGGCCCTCCCGGATCCGCCGGGTGCTCTCGACGACGAGGACTGATTCCGGTCCCGCGACCTAAGCCGCGCGCCGGCGTTCTTCGCCCGGGAACGACACGAAGCAGGTGCAGGACCCATTCGACTCCAATCGATCTTCCCGAATCCTTCTGAATACTTAGGTAAGTGGCACACGAGAGACGTGCCCGCGCCGAGGCCGTCTCGCAACGAAGACGCCGAAATCCCGCGGCCGAAATCTGTTTTCGATCTTCGCGAAGTAGTGTAGGTCTGGACGCACTCAGGTGGGCGGGACGCTCACCTGATCGCACGCTCCGCATGCGATCGATTCGGGGGGATTGGGGTTTCGGTGTCAAATTCAGCAGACAGGAAAAGGTGGGCAATCCTGCCCCCGCCGTCCGCGACCAGCACGAAGATCAGCGGTGAATTCAGCATCGAGCGTGCCCCCAGTCGGAAGCGTCCCGCGCGTCGCACGGTGAGCGGTGAACTGCATTCGTCCGAAGACGGCGGACCGGTCCGGAGTTCCTTCCAGGAGCTGGAACCATCGGATTCGGAGCGTCCCACCGAGGTGCCGGAGAGCGACGAGCGGGCAATCGGCTACGCGCGGGTTTTCGAATCAGGGATCGAGACGATCCCTGCACCGCGGCTGCCCGACGACGAATCCTGAGGCGGAACGGGTGGAGTTCCCGGTCCAGTACTATTGAAACCTCAGCTGACCGTTGTAGCGTCTGCCTCGGAGGTTTCATGAAGACGTTGGAATATCGGTTGGATCGCGCCGTCTGGATGCAGGCGCTTCTTGCAGTCTGCGCGCTGCTTTTCGTGCTCGCAGTTCCCTCGACGGCCAGCGCTGCTGGGCGAGTCGTCTGGAAGAGCACGACGATTCAAGAGCGAACGAAGAACGAGTCCTGGCGTCTCGAAATGGAGATCCATCTCCCTCGGGCCCCCGACATCGCCCACAAGTCGATGAAATTCGAGTTCACTCAGACGGCTGAATTCGAGCGCTCTCTCGTCGATGGCCGCGAAGAACCCCAGACCCGCACCGTGCCCCTGACGAATCAACAGTCCATCATCGAGTCACAGACCGTGGGCTTCATGGATCCCGGTACGGGCAAGATCCAGTCGCGCACACGCTTTTCCTTCAAGGTCACGAGGGCGCACGGGTACAAGGCCGGCACTTGGAAGGTGAAGATCAAGGACGGCGACACGGGAGCAGTGATCGGTACCGAGACGACCCTCCGCCTCGAGGGTGAGAACGAGGTCGTCGACCGACGTAGCATCGTCTTCCAGGGGTCGAAGAAGAAGGAAAAGAAGGAAGAGTCTTCCGAGTCCGAGTCTTCAGGTGACGAGGCTGCGCCATCAGATGGCTCTTCGGAATCTGGTGAGCAGGAGCTTTACATGGGAGAGCCGGAGCTCGACGAGGGACAGACTCCTCCCAGCGTGGAGGAGAAGCCCGGCGGCGGCTGTCATTACGCGCCGGCGCCCACCGAACCGCTCTGGTTCTTGCTCGGGCTTGGACTCGGTGCGTCGCTGCTGGTGCGACGCCGCTCCTGAGTCGACTCACGACCCGTGTGCACCCGCCCCTCCTCGGAGGTGGCGGGTGTTTTCATTGATGCGACCGAACGACTCCTCGTAACCTTCTGAGTGCAACGGCCAGGTCCTCCGGTGGAGTGAGAAGACTGAGAGCAAAGACGGGCCCCGGCGAAATGCCGTAGAGGCGACCAGGTTGGACCCAGAGCCCTGCTTCGCTGATCACCTTCCACCAGTCCTCCTCGGAAAGCGTCGCGGGCAATCGAAGGAGCGCTGTCCATCCCCCTTCCGTTCGGAGTTCACTGACCCCGACTTGCCCGAGCTCCGCATCCGCCAAGCTCCTTCGTGCCGCCTCGAGACGGCTCTGGATTCGGCTCTGCAGATTGCTTTCATCCTCCAAGATCTTCGGGAGAGCATGTTGCACGAGAGAACCCGGAGAAAGATAGGCGTCGCTCACCCATTCGACGCGCTCGAGAAACCCCTCGGCGCGGCGACCCAAGGCGAGTAACCACCCCAGCTTCAACCCGGGAGAAGCAGCCCTCTTGCTCAATCCATCGACGACGATCGTGAGGTCGGTCGTCTCCGCGCCCGCCAGTGGATCGGCGCAAGGTCCCCTTGCAGCGTAAGGCAGGAAGACCTCGTCCACCAACAGCGGCAGAGCAAGCGACCGAAGTCGATCGAGCTCCTCGGGGCGTAAGGAGTTTCCGGTCGGGTTGTTGGGGCTCACGCAGAAGATCGCGCGAATGCTATCCGCATTGGCTTGCTCCTTGGAAGGGAGAGACCCGAGATCGATATGGAATGCCCCGTCGTAAGCGACCCGATAGCGAACTAGCTCGACACCAGAGAGCTGGCTGAGCTGCTCGAAGAGCGGATAGCTCGGAGAAGGCACCAGGATGCGATCTCCGGGATCGCACAGGACGTGAAGCGCAAACGAGTAGGCCTCGCTCGTGCTCGCAGTCAAAACGAACGAGTCGCTTTGAACGGAAGCGCGTGCCGAATAGGCACCGGCGAGCGCCTCACGGGCCGACGGGAGTCCTCGAGGACTGGGTTCGTAGTCGGCGGGCACTCCTTCGAACCACTCGACAGGATGAGGGAGAGAGATGCCCGCGCTTCGCGGACTCGAATGCGTGAGGTCGACGAACGATCCGTGGCTCTTTGCCACCATCTTGAGACGGTCGTAGGCGCGGTCGGGGCTCCCGAAGTCCGTCCGTCCAGAAAACTCGACAAATTGCCCTTGGTCCATCGTTTTCCGTTGGTCGAACGTTGTTTGCAGTGGGGCGCCGAGGGGAAAGTTTGCGCCTGTGGGCGCCAGTAGCTAGCTTCCGCCGTCAATGAGCGACGTCGGTCACGTCACCACCCTAGAGTACCAAGGCAAGACAATCCATCTGGTCGGGACCGCACACGTCTCCCAAAAGAGCGTCGAAGAAGTACAGCGGGTGATCCGAGAAGTGCGGCCCGACACGGTTTGTGTCGAGCTCGACGAGGGCCGATACAAGATGCTCGTCGACCAGAGCGCCTGGCGACAGCTCGATATCTTCCAGGTCATTCGCCAAAAGCGGGTCCTATTCCTACTCAGCAGCTTGGCACTCGGAGCCTACCAAAGGCGCATGGGCGAGAAACTGGGCGTGACTCCTGGTGCAGAACTACTCGCTGGAGTCCGCGCGGCTGAAGAGGTGGGCGCAGAAGTCGTCCTCGCGGATCGAGACGTCCAGGCGACCTTGAAACGCACTTGGGCGAACCTTTCGTTCTGGGACAAGATGCAGATGAGCGCGGGTCTCGTTTCGGCGCCATTTGCCGTCGAGGAAATCGACGAAGCCAAGATCGAAGAGCTGAAGGACAAGGACACCATCGGCGAGATGATGCACGAGGTGGCCGAGCAGATGCCCCGCGTGAAAGTGCCTCTCATCGACGAGCGCGATCAGTATCTCATGTCGATGATCCAAGACGCTCCGGGTAAAACGATCGTGGGTGTGGTCGGCGCCGCACACGTCGCCGGCATGGTGAAACATCTGGGCGAAAAGCCCGATCTGAAGAAGCTCGCCGAAATCCCGCCGCCCTCCAAGGTCACCGCGCTGCTCAAATGGGTGATCCCGCTGATCATGCTGAGCGCATTCTCCGTGGGGTACTACAAGCACCAAGGAGAAGGCCTGCAAGAGATGCTCTACGCTTGGGTCCTCCCGAACGCCGTCTTCGCGGGACTTCTCTCCATGGTGGCCCTCGCCCACCCTCTGACGATTCTCACCGCCTTCGTGGCTTCACCGATCACCTCCTTGAACCCAACCATTGGAGCCGGGATGGTAGCCGGCTTGGTCGAGGCCTACCTCCGTCGCCCCACGGTCGAAGACTGTGAGGGCGTTCAAAAAGCCGCGGTCAGCATCGGTTCCCTGTACAAGAATCGTGTGACACGCGTATTTCTCGTGGTCGTGCTGGCGTCACTCGGCTCCGCCCTCGGAGCATGGGTAGGCCTCGGCTGGGTGATGGCGCTCCTTTGAATGCGGGGCCACCTCCAGGTAGAGTGCTTCGCCGAGGACCTCAGGGATGGACAACGAGTGGCCTAGTTTTTCGATCGTTCCCGAGAGGGACGTACTGGGGGATTCACGCCCCAAGGGACAAGCGCTCACGCGCTTCATCTGGTGGAACGGTGAGCTCCGCGAGGCGGAGAAACAGCGTGTGCACTATTACGCGAACGCGCTGCACTACGGCACCGCCGTTTTCGAGGGCATTCGCTGTTACCCAAGTGATCAAGGTCCCGTGCTTTTCCGCTTGGGAGATCACATCGAACGACTGCTCTCGTCCGGTCGACTCTACGGGATGAAGGTCCCATTCGACGCCGAGACGCTGACCCGCGCTTGTGTCGAAGTGACGCGCAAGAACGGCGTCAACGATGGCTACTTGCGCCCTGTCGCGTATTTCGGCGAAGGGCCGATCGATCTGAAGCCCAAGCGAGGCTGCCCCGTGCATGTCTTCATCGCGATTCGAGAGCTCGGGACGTTCTTGGGAGACGGGGCCCTTCGTAACGGCGTGCGGGTAACGGTCAGTAGTTGGCGCAAGACCCACCACACCATGCAGCCCACGATGGCCAAAGCGAGCGGGCACTACTCGTCGGCCGTGCTGGCCTCTCACGAGGCAATGGATCGGGGCTACGACGACGCAATCTTACTCAACGGTGACGGCACCGTATCAGCCGCCACCGGCCAGAACGTCTTCTTCGTCAAAGACGGGCGCCTCATCACCAATGACGAGACGTCCTCCATCGTGCCGGGCATCACGCGCGACTCGATCCTCAAGATTGCGCGAGAAGACTTGAAAATGCCGGTCGAAATTCGGGCGTTCACGCGCGAAGACCTGATGCGAGCCGATGAGGTGTTCATGACCGGCACTGCTGCGGAGGTGACTCCCGTGCGCGAACTCGATGGTACGGAGTACCAAACTGGCCGCAACACGGCTGGCGCCCGCCTCCAGGTGTCCTATCTGCACGCCGCGACGGGGAAGGATCCGCGCCGCATCGACTGGCTCACACGCGTGAGCCCCTGACGGGGTCAGTCGCGTGAGCCGAAATCGACGTCATCTTCGTCGATCAAGGCTACACCCGCGTCGGACGGCGCCCCGGATTCTCCACGCTTCAGCTCGATGAGCTCCGCGTGATAGAGCACGGTGCCATCGACCGCAGTAATCTCACCCGAGATATCGCGGCGGAGTTCGTCATTGTGGGCGACGGTGAGCGTGGCTTCTTGGTCCCCGAGAAGCACCTTGAATTCGGAGAGTTCACAATTGAGCTCGTCCTTACCGACGAGGCAGGTCTCTGACTTCTCCGCGACCTTGCCGTGATTCTGATCAGGCACGAACGTGGTCTTCGTCATCAGGGCATCAAAGTCGCTCATCTCGCCGGCCTTCTCTTCACCGTCGACCATTTTGGCCACACTGATGATTCGCTCGCTCCGCTTTGCCATGCGCACGCGGATCTGCGTTTCGCTGTCGCCCTCCTGGAGCGTGAAATCTACTACGAGGAGATCACCCTCTTCGGCTACGACTTCTTCCTTGAGAATGAGCGCATTGGCTCGGTAGCTCCCGCTGAAGCGATGCACCCAGAGGTCCCCCACTCGACGTGGAGACTCCTTTTTGGCGATGGGACCGGACTCGCCTTCGAGTGCGGGCAACGACTCGTCCGGGTCAGGTGTCTCCGCCAGCACTGCGACTCGCGGAGCAGGAGCGGCGTGCTTGGCACAACCGGCGGAAAGGAAGACAAAGCAGCCGATGGAAACCGCGGAAACGGGGCGAAACGAAGCGCGAGAGAGAGCCATGCGCTTCGTTTTGCCGAGGCCAGCCCAGTTGGGCCAAGTTTTGCGGCTGGGCCGCCACCGATTTCGTGCTTCGGCACCTAGGCTGGCCCCGGTGTGACTCTGTCAGATTTGGTCCAAGTCGACGTCTTCCAGGACAGGCGGACGGGAGGGACTTCGCAGCGGAGTCGACAACATGGACTCGGAGAGCGGGGCGAGATCTGCTCCTCTGCTCTTCATGAAATCTTCGATCAAGTCGGGCGCGTAGCGCCCCGCGAGCGTCGTGGCCGTCGAAGCGCCGATCGCGATCGACCAGCCGAGCGGGCCCAACGGTCGGCAACCGAAAGCGCCACTCAGACCCGGGGTCTGCACGATGGCTGCTAGGCCGAGTGCAGAAAGCACATTGGTCAGAACCACCTGCCTGTTCGCCTCGCCCGAAGTCATGGTTTGACCGAGCTGAGTTCCCACGAGGGACAGAAGGGCTGTCGTGGACGCCCCCTTGCGATCCCCGATGAAACTGCTGCAAAGCCAGGCTGCCGCCGCCCCTGAGGCCGTCACGAGCGCGCGGGCCCCAATGTCGCGATCGAGACGCCAGCCCATGGAAGCTTCCGGTCCCTGGGTAGCAAGTTCGGCCATCTCCTTTTCCTGGGGAGCACGCACTGCAAGCGCAGTGGCGGGAGCCACGTCCGTGAAGAGGTTGACGAGGAGAAGCTGTCTGGGTGAAAGCGGCGGTCGCCCCGAGATGAGACCACCGAAAAGGGTAAACCCAATCTCCCCGAGGTTGCCGCCGACCAAGATCGACACTGCGTCGCGGACCGATTCCCAAAGCACGCGCCCCTCGATGATGGCCCGGACCAGCGTTTCCACGCGGGCATCAGCCAAGACGATGTCGGCGGCATTGCGCGCCGCCTCTGCGGCGTGCTGACCCATCGCTACGCCGACGTTGGCCAAACGGATGGCTGGAGCATCGTTGGCACCGTCACCAACCATGGCGACGATCTTCCCTGCCTTGATGAGAGCACGGACGATGCGCACCTTCTGGGAGGGGGAAACGCGGGCAAAGACGTCGATGTCCACCACTCGCTGCCCGAGCTCGTCCTCGTCCAAGGCCGCCAACTCCGCGCCCGTCATCACCTGGGGATTGCTCGAGAGCTCGAGTTCCACGGCAATCGCTTGAGCGGTGCTAGGGTGATCACCGGTGATCATCAAGGGCCTGAGGCCGGCTCGACGCAAATCGAAGAGTGCCTTCGTGGCAGTCTTCCGAACCGGATCTCGAAAGGCGACAAGGCCCGCGAATGTGAGATGGGTGACCGAGTCTACAGTGAGCTCGTGCCCCTCGGGCAACCTCCGCTCGGCGACTGCCAAGACTCGAAGACCGCGCAGCGCAAGCTCTCGAGTGGTCTCCTTGAGCGCCTCGAACCCCGCTGCATCAATCGGGATGGCGCCCTCTTCCGCGAGGCGATGCGTACAACGAGATAGAAGGACCTCGGGCGCTCCTTTGACCGACAGGAGCGGGCCGTCATCACTCGAACCGAGTACGGCAACGTAGCTTCGTCCCGCTTCGAATGGGATTTCTCCCGTCCGAAGCCACCCACTTGCTCCGGTCCGCACCGAGAGCTCCGCCTGCTCGGCAGCGCGCCAAAGCGCGGCGTCAATCGGATCGGCTCTGCCCAAGTCTCCCGGTCGCGCAGGACTGGCGCGGAGCGAGGCGGCAAGAACTGCCCGCTGCGACTCACCCAAGGCTTCGAGAGGTTGGGACGTCGCGCCATCGCTCACCTCGCCCAGAACGATCGAACCTTCCGTAATGGTCCCCGTCTTGTCGAGACAGACCGTATCGACGCGTCCGAGCGCCTCGAGAGCGCGGACGTTCCGGACCAGGGCGCCCTTCTTCTGGAGGCGGCGCGCCGCCGCAAGCTGTGCAGCGGTGGCGAGAAGCGGTAGCCCTTCGGGCACCGACGCGACCGCCAGGCTAACCGCCGACCCAACGAGCTCGTCCATCTTTCGCCCGCGCAGTAAGCCGACACCGACGACGCCGATCCCCGATGCGAGGGCGACGGGAGCCGTGAGATCCATGAGCTGCCGCATCCGCTGTTCGACCCCCGACGAGCGAACGGGGGTCCGGAAGGCGACGGCCCCACGATGAGCTTCGGTCGCGGTTCCGAGCGCCACCACCACGGCCGTGGCTTTGCCGCTCGCAATGGTCGTTCCCGCATAGAGCATCGACGAACGATCGGCGATGCCGTCTTCGAACGAGGGTTTGGCGTTCTTCGGTACGGGCAGCGACTCGCCCGTGAGCCCCGATGCATCGACCTCCAGACCCGAGGACTCGACGATACGACAATCGGCAGGCACGACGTCGCCGCTCGACAAAAGGACGATGTCTCCTCGCACCAGCCTATCCGAATCAATCTGCTCGGTTTTCCCCTCGCGACGAACGAGCACGGGGATCTTCGCCATCTGCGAAAGGGCGTCGATGGCACGCTCGGTTCGGAAGCGCTGAACGCCGCCAACCGCGGCGTTCAAACCTACGACCCCACCAACCATCATCGAATCTGCGACGGAACCAGCCACTGCGCTGAGCCCGGCCCCCGCAGCCAAGAGCGGAACGAGCGGGTTGAAGAGCTCGTCGCTGATGGCTGAAGTCAGTTCGGCCAGAGTGCCCTTCTTCGTATCGGTGATTCGCAGACGCGCGAGCGCATCGGTACCCAGAAGTCCATCGGGCTGAGTGCCGAGGCGTCGCATGACGCCCTGCGCATCGAGAGCATGCCAAGGTGTCGGGTCGCGAGCTGGTGGCAATGGACGACGCCCGAAGTCGGCCGCATGGCGGAAGCCATTGGCCATGGACATGAGGGACGCGACGTTCACCACCGTGAGAACGCGCGACGTCGTCATCGGCAAGAGTCCACCGACCGAGGCCAGCGCACCCAGGCTCGCTGCTCCGAGAGCGACATTGACGCTTTGTCGACTCACCTCGTGGGCCACACGACTCGACTCGATGAGAAGGCGGACGTCGGTCAGATCGTCACGGCAGAGGATGTGTGCCGACCAGGGGACCTGCGATCCCGGTGGGACGAGGGCAACCGCGAGATCGGCAACGTCAAGTGCTCTGGAATCGCCCTGCGCTACTACACAGACGACACGCCCCTCGCGCTGCAATTGTCGCACGCCGCGCCAAAGCGCATCCCCGCCACCCAGAGTGTCGTCGGCCGGCACCGACTGCAAAACTTCGGGATCATCCGACGCGACGACCACGCGCATGGACGCGTCGTGCGCCGCCTCGACGAGTTCCTCGAGCCCCACCCTGGAACGGATACGCACCTCGACCAGAGCGAGGAGCTGGCCGTTCCTATCGAGCGCCACGACCAGTTCGCCGCTCTCCGAAAGGCGGTGGGCTTCGTCACGCATCGACGCCGGCAGACCCACGTCGAGCCGCCCGAGCGGCGCCAGTCGATAGCCATCGCGCTCGTGAATCTCCAGCGGCGCATCAGGATTGAACAGATCGGAGACTGCCTTTTTGGCTCCCACCTCGTCCACATCCTGGCAAAACGCGATGCGTCCGACCGCCGCGGCGCCGCCAGGCATCAAGTCGCCCTGCAGAACCAAACAATCGACGCGATCCAGGCGACGCAGAGCGTCGCGCCGGAGCACGAGCATTTGTCGTTCCGCGAGCAGGCGCGACAAGTTGCTACTGAAGACCTCTCGCCCGAGCTTCGCGGGGCGCGGAAGTCCGCCAAAAAGAGCTCCGAAGGCTCGCTGTACGCTACGTGTCGAGAGGAAACTGACTCCGAAGCCTCCGAGTGCGACGGCCCAAGCTCGATCGGCATAGTCCTCGATGGGGCCTCGCGGAATTGGAACCGGGCGCGCCGGCACGGGGCGCGGCAGCGACGCACCGGGTCCCGCGCAGAGCGCCGCCTCGCGGTTCTGCCATAGGCGACGCTGCGCACTCCGCTCCGCTCCAAGCACCCCCTTCTCGGCGAAGCCGACCAACGCGTTCAGCGGTCTTTGAGCCGGACCCTGGAGAAGGCCAATGGCCAGTCCCAAACCGAGGTCCGCGCGCTCTCTGCCCCAACGCTCTTCGAGGGGTCGTCTCAAACGTGGGACGCTTCTCACGACCGCCAAGCTCGATGCCAGCGCACCAGCCAGGCGACTGCGAGGAAGGAACGTGAGCTTGAGCCCCGTGCCGACGAGCACCCCCGCAGCGTCGGCAATGAGCTCGAGCAACAAGACCTCCGATGGTTCGATATCACCCGGATGGTCGCCCGTCTGGAAATCTGCTCGTCCAAGTCCAACGCGGAGCTCCGCTTCGGTGACCATTCCGAGCAGCGCTGGTTCGTCGAAAGCTCCTTTGCGAAAAGCCAGCACCGCTCGGCCAGTGCCCTGATGGACTTCCGCCCAGTGCAGCTCGGGCAATCGTTGGACCTGGCGGGACAGAAGCTCACCGACTTCGGCAAGCTCATGGCTGTCCGCACTGCGCAGCTCGATATGCGCGCGACCTTCACCCATCCAAATTCGCCGCTGTCTGGGGGCGAAGTGTTTGGCGAAAAGCGACAGGAAGCTGCGGGCGTCCATGGGCCAGTTTACGATAGTCGGCGGGGGACGCATGGGAAAGGTGCGCTGAGCAAAGCGTCGTGATACCTCCCCCGCATGAGCGAGGGTTCTGACCACGATCATTCCATCGATCCTGCCGAAGAGGAGGCTCGCGAGAAGGCGCTTTCCGCCGCACTGCACACGGCTCAGAGCGGTCTCCGGAGCGACGTCGCCTCGCTGGTCGAACTCCTCCAGGAAGCGCACGTCTACATTCCGCTGTCCGAGGACCTCCCTGATACGCCCGAAGGCGAGCAAATCGAAATGGACGGCGAGTTGACTTTCCGTCCTCACATGATCCTCGGAGAAGAGGAAGCGATCTTCGCGGTTGCATACTCCGAACCTGCCCTCGTCGATGCCATGCAATCGACGCTCGACTGGTCGACCTCGGGCGGCGATCTCAAATTCATCTGCGTCCCCGCCGCGGTGGCGCTCGATCTGGCCCAGGTCACAATCGACGGAGAGCAAGTCACGGGCCTCGTGTTCAACCCTGGGACCGAGTCCGAGCTGGTTCTACGACGCGACGAGGTCGCGAGCTTGGCGCAGGGTTCGGCGCTTCCCCTGGTAGGCTACGTTTCCGAGCTCGAGCCCGGCGCCGACAACGAAGCGCACATCATAGAAGGAGCTGCCCCGCCGCCGCCCGCTCTCCTCGAAGCCCTCGGGCGAGCCAAAGAGGAACATGCCGATTTGGTCGGGTTTTCCGTGACGACCACGTTCGATCCCGAGCGCGATCGGGAGCCGCATCTGACCATCGTGCTCACGGTGATCGGTCGACACGATCTCAATCGAGGCGCCCTTGCCGAGGCCGTGATGGACGAGGCGGCCTCGCATCTGCCGGCTCCTGGATACGCCGACATCGTTTTCCGTGACGCACCCAACTGACTCCGCCCTGGGACCGCGTCCCGATCTCGTCGCCGCCGGACGTGGCAAGCTCACGTTCGTCGAACGATTCAACTTGCGCATCGTGCGGGCTTCGTTTCAGCCCGGTTGGTTCTATTCCGTTCTCCGGTTCTTCCAATGGAGCGTCGGCCAAGCATGGATCCACCATTGCACCAAACACCTCCGTCGGGTGGTCGGCCTGGACCGGATCGTCGATCTGAACGACGAAAAAAGCGTGATCGTCGTGGCCAACCACCGAAGCTTCTTCGACATGTACGTCGTGACGGCGGAGCTGGTTCGCCGCAAAATGCGAAAGCGCATCGCCTTCCTCGTGCGTGCCGAGTTCTTTTACGACTCGATCCTAGGACTCGTCGTGAATTTCTTGATGAGCTTCCTGGCCATGTATCCGCCGGTTTTTCGTGAGAGAAAAAAGCAAGCCTTGAATGCGCTTGCCCTTCAGGAGATGGCATGGCTCCTTTCGCGTGGTGGGATGTATGTCGGCCTTCACCCCGAGGGCACTCGCAAGAAAGACGATGACCCGTACACCTTCCTCCCCGCAAAACCGGGGGTGGGCCGCATCATCCAGGCGGCACGCGTGCCGGTCGTGCCCGTCTTCATCAACGGGCTCTGCAACGACCTGCTCAAGCAGGTGCGCGGCAACTTCGACGGAACCGGCGAACCCATCGCCATCGTGTTTGGAAAGCCCATCGACTTCGGGGACTTACTGGACGAAGAGCCATCGCTCAAAACGCACAAAGCGATCTCGGAAAAGTGCATGGAAGCAATCGCACGGCTTGGTGAAGAAGAAAAGTCACTTCGCGCTTGCGGCGCCCTCGTTTCTTGAAGACGATGGCCCCAAATGGGTGGGGACTGGCGTGACAAAGCCGGGGGTCTCATGTGTGTGGGGCACTCGTCGACGTCGCTATGCGACCGAACACGCGCGCTTCTCGACGCAGGGGTGTGCGGCGTGGTCCTGCAGCCACCTGCCGTGGAGTCCCCAACCTCCTTGTTCGAGCTCATTCAGTCGATCAAAAAGTACGCGCGACGCCCCCTGTTCGTGGGCGTCGATCACCAAACGCTGCAGGAAAAGCAGCGTGAACTGGGCCTTTCCCCGCTCCCGCTCGGACTGCATCTCGCCCGTAGCAAGGACACGGAACTCGCGAGACATGTCGGACAGACGCTGGGCCGAAAGCTGCGGGCTGTCGGTATCGACTTGACCCTGGGCCCCTGCGTCGAAATCGGTCCGCTGGATTCGACCTTGCCTTGCGATCGGAGCCTGGGCTCTGACGCCGAGCTCGCCGCGCGATTGGGGGCAGCTCTCATCGAAGGTCAGCAGTCGGAGGGTGTCGCGGCATGCGCGCAACATTTCCCCGGACACGGAAGCGGATGCACGAGCCAGGAGCGAGAGCTCAGCCATTTGTCACACGGACTCGAGCGCCTCGAGAGCGTCGAACTGATCCCGTTCCGGGCTGCCGCGCATGCACGCGTCGCGGGGATGATGCTGGGGCACATCGTCGTCGATTCGATCGATGATCAGCTTCCGGCATCCCTGCATCGCGCGATCGTCTTCGGACTCTTGCGTCAGAAACTCAGCTACCGCGGTCTGTTGATGATCGATGACGTCGATAGCCATGCGTTTTGCACCCACTACTCCCGAGACACGATCGCGCGCCTGGGTGTCTCGAGCGGGGCGGACTGTTTCTTGTGCGGAAGGCGCCCCGAAAGTGCCTTCGAACTCATCGATGCCATCGAGCGCGGCGTGCGCGCCGGCGAGATCCTGCCGGAGCGCATCGAATCCGCACGGCGCCGGATCGCCCCACTCTTGCACCGATACGTCAAAGGGCCGGAGGACTCGCCCGATCTATCGTGTTTCGGCACGACCCCGTTGACGCCGCACGCCAAAATGCCGCTCTAGCACGGCTTGGACACTCATCGTGCCGAGCCGCCAGTCACCCGGAAGGGGTAAGGCAAGCGTCGGCGGAGGTTCGGCTGTCCGGCTAGACGCGTCTCACCGCTTCGTGGGTGACGGAGTCTAGATCCAGGGGTCGATGCGGCGACCCATGTGGGCCCAAGATCGCTGACTGCTGACGAGAACCAGCACCAGCATTGATGCGCCCAAAGCCAAAGCGAACAGAGCAAACAGCTCTGCATGAGCGTCCGCCACGCCCGTCACGACGAGGCCCACGCTGAGTGCGGCGGCGGCCACCGAAGCGAAGAGATTCGCCACTCCGAAGAAACTCCAGGACTCGCCCAGGCGGAGATGACCGGACCGTGCCCGGATCCAAGCGATGACGTGCGCGACGGCTGCCACCTTGAGAGAGAGGAGGGTGCCTCCGACGACGATCTGATCCGAGCCGCTTTCGTTCCGTCCGAAGAACAGCACCACCCACAAGCAAATCAGTACGAGTTGCCCGGCCCATTCTGCGCAGCGCCCCAGGATGAGCCCGCCGTCTTGGGCCGCGCGGTGTCCCTCGAGGGGCGCGCGACGACCTGACAGCGGCAGGAGCGCAACGAGGTAGCTCACGGCAAGGACGAAAGTCACCGGCGAACGAACGAGCGCCCATTCGTTCGGCCAGACGCCTTGCTCGTGCGCGATTTCGACGAGTCCGAGGCTACCCACTTCGCTTGCCCGAGAGACCGTCGCCACGATGATCGGAACGAGCACCAGTGCTCGCAAGAATGTGGCGCTGAACGCGCCAAGAAGCGTGAACCCGCCCAGGTTTCCGCTCCGCTTGCCCCCGAGAATGAATGCTGCTCCACAAAGAAGCAGCGCCCCGGCTGCAAGCGAGCCAAGCAGAGCCAAGCCTAAGATCTCATCGCCTCCGAGCTCCATGAGTCCCCAGAAGCCGAGAACTGTGAGCAAGAACAGAGGGTACGCGAGGATCTGCGAGCGCTGGCCGATGTCGGAGAGCCACACGGCCCGCCCACGCCGGGCGCGCGTCTTGTCTCCAAAAAGCCAGAGCAAGAAGCGAGGTGGTCGCGCCGCCCAGATCAGAGCGAGCGCCACACCCGCGAGAATCGACAATGCGCGTGCAGCCATGCCGCTTTCGAGAAGCTGAAAGTCGGTTCGATCGATCTGCACTTGGCCCACATCGGAGAAGCCGACCCGGGTAAACTCGATGGCGCTCGTGCGAGCTTGGGCCTGAGGTAGAAAGTCGCGCAACGAATCGAGTCGGACTCCGTCGAGTGAATGCAGGCGATCGCCCACGCGCAG
Organism: uncultured Polyangiaceae bacterium; assembly: GCA_965652275.1. Lineage (GTDB taxonomy): Bacteria > Myxococcota_A > Polyangia > Polyangiales > Polyangiaceae > NIC37A-2. Next base: position 40,768 of record CBFGUR010000003.1, read on the forward strand.
TCCCGCCTGGTCGGCAATGGAGTCCTTTACGAGTTCCCGAACGACCAGATCCGCTCCGAGCTCGATCCCGAGGTATTCATAAAATGCCAGCGAGTTTTCCTGAACTCCGCTGGCCGGCACGAAAAGATCGAGGACGACCGAGTCCTTCTTCCCTCGCAGAGGAGGGCGGCCTTCCATCAGCGGTGAAAAATGCACCCGAGCGCTGCCTCGAAAGGTAACGTGAGGCGCTCCCTCGGTGAGTTCGCGGAGTCTGCGCGACCCGGGTCGGACGACGAGACTCGTACGGGACTCCGACACGAGCGGAAGTTCCCAGGCGACCCGACGCGGCGGACGAGCCGGAGTATGGGCCACGCCTTCGAGCAGCAATGTCCCGCGGCGGTTCTCAGGAAATCCGCTCCCACTGATTTTTACCTCGGAATCGGCCTCGAGTGCCCCCGGCCCGACCTCGGTGACCTGAAGAAGGTCGGGGGTCTTCTGCTCTGCGCATCCCGAAAAAAACAGCGCAAAAAGCACCAGCACTACGGCGGCGGCTCGTCCGAGATCCAGTCGCCCGAAGGGGCCTGATGGCACTGGGAGCAATCCCATCCTCCTCGCGTACTTGCACAATGCAGATTTTCGAAAATATTGGAGCAGAGCGCCGAAAACTTGACGGGAATATCCACCAGGGGAGCCTTGTTGGCACCATGAACGAACAATTCCGGTCTTGGGCCGGGTTCGGTTTTACTTCATGAAGTGGGCGAGAAGGAAAAAGACACTGGATCTCGGGGAGTTCGAGAAGCAGGCCTTGAGCCACGCTGAATCGCTCTACGGGGTCGCCCTGAGGATGACTCGCCGTCCGGCGGACGCCGAGGATTTGGTCCAGGATACCCTCTTCAAGGCCATGCGGGCTCAGCACCAGTTCCAGGTCGGGACGAACCTCAAAGCGTGGCTCGTACGGATCTTGACCAATACGTTCATCAACAAATACAAGCGGGGCGTCCTGGAGAAGTCCGTCCTCGGCAGCGAGCAGCTCGATCCAGTGAGCGACGGGTGGACCAGCTCGGCAGCGCTATCCGCGCTCCGTGACCCCGAGTCGCACATGCTGCGTCCGATGCTGGCTGAGGAAATCAGCGACGCCCTCGACGAACTCCCTGAGGATTTCCGTATGGCAGTGCTGTTGGTCGACGTTCAGGAGCTGTCCTACAAGGAAGCAGCGCTGGCGCTCGGGTGCCCCATTGGCACCGTAATGAGCCGCCTGCATCGCGGTCGACGCATGCTCAAATCGCGCTTGGTGCACCAAGCGCAATCGTTGGGGCTCGTCGAGCCGGGCGACATGGTTGCGGACGCCACCGAGGCGGCCACCCCTTCGGATGACACGGCGGGCTCGGAAGCTCCACCCGCACCTCTTGAACTCGAGGCGTTTCGGAGCAAAAGGAGGGGGGTACAGTGAGCTGCGCTGAAATCCGCCCCTATCTCCAGGCGTTCGTGGACCAGGAACTCTCTCCTGAGCGCGCCATCGACGTCGAGCGTCACATCGGTTCGTGTACCGAGTGCAGCGCCGAAGTCGAGCTCACCCGCTCTCTCTGTCGGGCAACTCGCACCTCGGTCGCTGGCGTCGCGATGTGTCCCGAGTTCCAGTCTCGGCTCTGTGCGTGCCTCGCTGAGGAGCGTCGACGTCAGGAGGGTGGTTCGACAGCACCCCTGTCCATTTGGGTCATCACCCCGCTCGCAGCAGCGGCGGCCATGGCCCTTTTCTTCGGCATCCGAGAGACTCGTGTCACGGACGAAGCACCCGTCGCACGCGCATCCAATGATCAACTCGTCGACCTCCTCGTCGACTACCACACCAGCCCGGAAGAACCGGAAGCCAGCGACCCCAGCACAGTTGCCCACCTCGAGCCAGAGCTGGGGTTTCCTGTGCGGGCGCCTGATCTCGCGGCTTTCGGCGCGCGATTCGAGGGCGCAAACCTCATCCCGGTCGATGACACGCGCCTTGCCAAGTTGCGCTACAACCTGGGTGGACGTCGCGTGACGCTCTACGTGTACGACCCTGAGGAACTGCCGTTGCGCGCGCAGAGGGCTCTTCATCCTCATGTGGTCGGAAGCCGAGCGGTGTTCGTGGGTAACAGGCGTGGGTACTCGATTGCTACTTGTGAAAAGAAAGGCGTCGGATACGCGTTCACGGGTGACCTGAGCGACGAAGAATCGGCCGAACTCGTGGCCGCGGTTTATCGCTAATCAGGGGGGCCTGGGGCGAAGAGTGCGCGAAGAGTGCTCGACGAGGTGGACGAAGTCCGCGGAGTCACACGAAGAGTACGATACGCCCGCTCTTTTCAGCGGTCCGAGGAAGCTCAATACGCGATGGCAACGCCGTGCTTGCGAGGGTCCGAAGCAGCTTCAGGCTTGCCGCGATCGAGACGGAGCATCTGGATCGCCGAACCGTTGAAGCGGACTTGTCCAACAATCTCTCCGCGCCGCGCGAGATCTTCGATGTGACGCTCGCTGGTGCTCGCCTCGACGAGCATGTGCTGGCCGTCCGTCGGGATGTAGACGCGCGGGGCCGAGACGACTCGCTGGGGCGCGTGGTCGAATACGAGCGCAGCTAGAAGCGTTTGTGTCGCGTTCGTTGCGATGGTCGTGCCGCCCGAGCCGCCCAAGGCCAAAACCGCCTGGCCGTCTCGCACCACGATCGTAGGCGTCATGCTCGAAACCGGTCGTGCTCCGGGGCGCAGTCGATTGGGAGAATCTTTCATGTCGAATGCGGCCGCCTGATCTCGGTCGCCGAAGTCATCCAGCTCGTTGTTGAGGACGACCCCCGACTGCTCGGCCATGATCTTCGCTCCGAACATGTGATTGATGGTCGTCGTCAGGCTGATGACGTTTCCGTCCCGATCGGCCGTGACCAGAGCGTGAGTGCCCTTTTCTTCGAGCCCGAATCTCGGAATGCTATGCGTCCGATCGAGAGCAATGCTCTTTCTTCGTCGCTCGAGACGCGCATCCGACAGCAGCGCATCCACGTCCACCTGCTGAAAATCCGGATCGCCCAGGTAACGCATGCGATCGGCCACCGCCCCACGCATCGCCTCCGCGATCGCGTGCTGGTAAGCAGGCGTCCCGTGCCCGAGCTTGCGAAGATAATCCGCCGGGAACATCTTGAGCGTCTGCACCATCATGAGGCCCCCCGCGGACGGCGGAGGCATCGTGAAAACGGTGTCGCCCTCGTAGTCGACGCTGAGCGGCTCGCGCTCTCGAACCCGATAGTTCTTCAAGTCATCGACTGTGAGTTTGCCGCCATGAGCCTGGGAAGTGGCCGCCAGATCTTCTGCGACTGGACCTTCGTAGAAGGCCGAGGGCCCCTGAGCAGCGATCTTCTCGAGCGTCTTGGCCAGGTTGGGATTGGTGAGGCGCGCGCCGACGGGAGCCGGGCGGCCGCCAGGATAATAGATGACGCCGAAACCCGGGGCCGTCTTCAGCTTGTCGGCACCCCAACCGAGCATCGACGCCAAATGGCGCTCGACGAAGAAACCGTTTTTGGCTCGGTCGACAGCCTTGTCGACGAGGGCCCGCCAGCGCAACCTGCCGGCGCGCTCATGAAGCGCAAACAGACCGCGCACCTCCCCGGGAACGCCCGAGAGATGCGCGACTTCGTCGTCCTCGAGGGGGCGTCTCTCGAACGGCTCGCGCACCGCTGCCTTTGGCGCGACCTCGCGAAAGTCGAGGGCGAAAGGCCGCCCGCTCTTGGCGTCCCAACCGACGACGAATCCGCCACCACCGATTCCACTCGAAGTGGGCGATGCCACTCCTGCAACGAGGGCAGCTACGATAGCGGCGTCGGCGGCGGTTCCTCCCTGGCGCAAGACCTGAGCGGCGTCCCTGGACGCGGTCCCGTTTTCGGTCGCGACGACGCTGGCTCGAACCGCGCCCGCAGCAGTGGCAAGCAATGGGGGACGGGCCAGCGCGGCGGTCGAAATCAGGGTTGCGGTCGTCAGAAGCCAGCCGATCCAGCTCTTGCTTCCGCGCAGGTTTCGACCTTTGCTCATGCCGAGAGTCGTACCATCGCTCGCGTGACGCGCACATGCGTGCGCCCCACTGCAATCAGGACCGCATGAAATTCCTCTTCATCATGGACCCCGCCGAGAGCATGCTCCCGGACAAAGACACTACTTTCGCGCTCTTGCGCGCCGCCGGAGCGCGCGGGCACCTTTGCCTGCATGCGGCCCCCGAGGACCTGTCCGCCACGGGCGATCAGCTCTTCGTGAGCGCGAGGGCTCTCAGCGTGAGCGACGAAGCACCACACGTTTCCCTCGATGAAGCCGAACTTTTCGACGTGAGCGAACTGGACGCCGTTTTCGTCCGCAAGGATCCCCCCTTCGATACGACGTACCTGCACCTCACCCAGGAACTCGACTTGGTCAAGGAGAAGACCCTCGTCGTCAACGATCCGGGGGCCCTGCGTGATGCAAATGAGAAGCTCTACGCTCTGAGGTTTTCCCAGTGGATGCCGCGAACCCTCGTCACCCGCGATCGGGAAGCGATCCTCCAGTTCGTGGAGAACGTCGGCGGAAAGGCCGTTCTCAAACCGCTCGACGGTGCGGGCGGGAGCGGCGTGGTCTCTCTGCGTACTCACGACACCAACGCCCGAGCGCTCGTGGATCTTCTCACCCACGAAGGCAAGGAGCAGGCGATGGTTCAGGAGTTTCAGGAAAGCATCACGGAAGGCGACAAGCGGGTCCTTCTTCTGGGCGGCAAGCTCCTCGGCGCCATCTTGCGCGTGCCACGACCGGATGAGTTCCGGGCCAACATCCACGTAGGCGGTAGCGTTCGCGCAACCCAGCTTACCGAGGCCGAGCAGGAACTCGTCGCAGCAATCGGTCCCCAGCTCCACCGGGCCGGCCTGGATTTCGTGGGGCTCGATCTGATCGGGGGGAAGCTCATCGAGGTGAACGTGACGAGTCCGACGGGCATCCAGGAGCTCGGACGACTCACCGGTACGAGCCCCGAAGTGCGCGTCATCGAATGGGTCGAAAAGCAGGTGGAGGCGCGCGGGTGAGTTTTCCCAAGCAAGCAGCGCTTGCGACGTTGGTAGTTGCCGCTGGGGTGGGCGGTTTGTATTTCGCGGGACGCAGCGACTCTTCGCCTGCTTCCCGCGGCCCGAGCGATGCGACGTCGAGCCCCGAGGATGGGCGTTCAGACGAACACGAGCCGCCGCAGGACGAGGGCCCGACCTTCGACGGCCCGCTGTCTGTGGCCCAAGCCGCCCGTAATCTCGTACCCCCCGGGGCCTGGCTCGTCGTGGATTTCCGCGGAGACATCACCGGCAAGACCCCGTTCTCCGACCAGCCCGGACTCTGCGCCTCGGTTCCGGCGCCAGAGCGCGTCGCAATGGCCGTCCTCCCTCCGAAAGTCGACAATGAGCCCGATTTGCTCATCGCGGCGCAGAACGTAAAGGACGCTTTCTGGGGCTGCGCCCGCGACATGATCGTGCGCGCGGGCGGAACGGCACTCGCCCAAAACGAACGCTACGAAGTTCTCAAGAGCCCCAGCGGAGTGGTGGCACGCGGGCCCGAGGGATCTCTCGTCTTCCTCACGAGTGAGGCGCACCTCGAGGCGGCGCTTGCCGTTCTGTCCGAACTGGCACCCGGGGCCGCCCGCTCGGGACCCCACGCCCAGCTCTACGCGCGGATGCACCCGAAACCCGACGCGGAAAAGGACGCAGTCATGAGCCTGACGCTGTCCCTTCCGAAGGACTGGCTCGCCTCGGTCGGGCAGGACCAGGAAAAGACTCCTCTGCGCTTCATCAGCTCGGCCTTTCTGTCGTCCCACGCGGACGGGAGCGCCCAAGGGGGCATCGACTGCGAGGAATCGGGATGCGCCGAAGTCCTGGAATTCTTGAACCGAGCGCGGGCCGATTTTTTGGATCAGCTTCCCCCCGCTACGGGACAGGCGATCCAAGAAGCGTTGCGCTTGAAGCACGTCCGAGGCGCTGGCCGCATCGCCGTCACCTGGGACCCGTCTCAGGTTTCTCTCGGAACCCTCCTGGGGCAATTCCTGGGGTCCGGGCCCCTCGGACCCTGACCCGCCCGAGGACAGCCTGCACCGATCTGCAGTGGCGCGCTCCACTGTGGCTAGAAAACACTGTTCGGATGGTCGGTGATCGCTCGGATGTCCGGCGACGAGGGGCTTTCGTCGCCCCAAAAAAGAAGAAAAATCCCACAATCAGGCCGGGTTGTTCCTTGCGCAGCTAGGACCTTGGGTCTAGCTTTCGCGGCCCTTCCCATGGCAGACGCAGTTATCCGCACCGGCGGCAAGCAGTACCGAGTCGCAGAAGGCGACCTTGTTCGAGTGGAAAAGCTCGAAGGCGCAGCAGGCGACAAAGTTTCATTCGACGAAGTTCTCTTCCTCGGCGGCGAGAGCCCGAAGTTTGGTTCACCCCTCGTCAAGGGTGCCCAGGTTTCTGGCGAGATCGTCTCCCAGGGGCGTGGCGAGAAGATCATCATCTTCAAGTTCAAGCGCCGCAAGAAGTACCGCCGCAAGGCTGGCCATCGTCAGTCGTTCACCGCGGTGAAGATCACGGAGGTCAAAGGCTAATGGCTCATAAAAAGGGCGGCGGCTCTACGCGCAACGGTCGCGATTCGAATGCACAGCATCGCGGCGTGAAGGTTTACGGCGGTGAGGACATCCTCGCTGGCGGCATCATCGTTCGTCAGGTGGGTCAGACCGTGGACCCCGGTACCAACGTCGGCATCGGCAAGGATTTCACTCTTTATGCCCTCAAGGATGGCAAGGTGAAGTTCGAGTGGGCCAGCCGCACGAAGAAGAAGGTCTCCGTCGTCGAGGCATAAGTCTTCTTCCCCACAGTCTCGTGCAAACTGGACGAGACTTTGAGAGGCACTCACCAAGTGGTCGAGTGCCTTTTTTCTTTTCGACCGAACCCCGAGCGTGCAGCAGCCCCACCCGATCCGAGTCCTGTCCGACGACCTCGCGAGTCAGATCGCGGCGGGTGAGGTCGTCGAACGTCCTGCATCCGTGGTCAAGGAATTGATCGAGAACGCCCTGGACGCGGGGGCGCGGCGCGTGGACGTAGCCATCGAGGGCGGAGGGATCGCGGTCATCCGTGTGTCGGATGATGGGCACGGAATGAGCGAGGCCGAAGCACCCCTTTGCCTCGGGCGACACGCTACGAGCAAGTTGCGATCGTTCTCCGACCTCGAAGAAATATCGAGCTACGGGTTTCGCGGGGAGGCGCTACCGAGCGTCGCCTCGGTAAGCCGTCTTTCCATCCGCACCAGGGCGCGCGGCGCCGACGGTGGGGTTCTCCTCGAGTCCATCGGAACAACGACACCGATTCTTTCGCCAGTGGGGAGTCCGGTGGGGACGACGCTCGAGGTGCGTGATCTCTTTTTCAACGTGCCGGCGCGTCGCAAGTTCCTTCGATCTTCGAACACGGAATCGGGGCACGTTGGTGAGATTGTGATCGATGCCGCTTTGAGTCGTCCAGACGTCTCGTTCACGTGGGAGCGCGATGGACGCCGTATCCGCACGTTCGAGCGCGTGGGAAAGCGCAAATTACGTGTCGAACAAGCGCTGCCGGACGAAGACCTCGCGTCTTGTGTGGGAGAGCGCGGCCCCCTTCGCATCGAAGCGTATCTTTCGCGGCCACAGCGCGGACGGCAAGGCGCATCGGGCCTGCGTCTCGTCGTCAACGGTCGGCCCGTGCGGGATCGAGCGCTGGCGGCGACCATCGCTCACGGCTATCGCGGCGCCTTGGAGCGCGGCAAGTATCCGCGGGGAGTCGTCTATCTCGACCTTCCCGGCCGTCTGGTTGACGTCAACGTACACCCTCAGAAAACGGAAGTGCGGTTTGCCGATCCGAGAGCCGTCGCAGACGCGGTGTACTCGGTCGTCACCAAGGGGCTCCTGCAGGCCGGTTATGCCGGCGAGGGCGCGCCACAGAAGTCCCAATCGAGCCCGAACCAAGCAAAGGCGGGTTTGGGCTCGCCCGTCACACCCGAGAACTTGCAAAAACAGCGAAGTTTCTCGAAACGAGGAAGTGACGCAACACAGAAACACGGCGCAAGCCCCGCACACGAAGCGCGCATCCTACGTGAGCCCGACGCGCCGGTTTCGGGCGCGCGCTACGCGCCCGTGCTCATCCAGCCCCGCACACCCCTCAAGAAGGGACCTCCGCAAAAGACAGGCGCGACTTGGCGAGGCCTCCGCCTGCTAGGAGTGGCGCGCAATCGCTATCTGGTCTGTGAGGGAGAGGAAGGAGTGCTGCTGCTCGATCAACACGCCGCCCACGAGCGGGTCCTCCTTTCCGAGCTGCGTCGCGACTTCTTCTCGGGCAAAGTAGCAACGCAGGCACTCCTCTTTCCTGAAGTCGTCGCCATCGGAACCGAGCAGGTCAAAGCCGTAGAACGCTGGGAAGAAGTACTCGGGCGACTGGGGCTCGACGTGCGCGTGCGTGGAAGCGATACCGTGAGCATTCACAGCGCGCCGCGGCTCCTGAGCCGTACCACCGCAGAGATGCTGTTGCGCCAGCTGGTCGACGACCTTGCGCCAATGAACCACCAAGCTCCCGATTTGGAGCCACTCCTTGCTCACTTGGCTTGCGCGGAGGCGATTCGCCCAGGAGATCGTCTCTCGCGGGAGGTCGCGGAGGGCCTCCTACGGTCGCTCAACGGCGTCGATTTCGAGGTCGAGTGCCGCCACGGACGAGTCGTGCTCGCGACCACTACGGACCAAGAGCTGGAGCGCAAGGCCGGTCGCTCATGAACGAATCGCTGCAGTCGCTCTTGGTGGTGGTGGGACCCACCGCTTCCGGGAAGAGCGCGCTGGCGTCTCTATTGGCTCACAAGCTGCGCGGTGAGGTGATCAGTGCAGATAGCGTACAGGTGTATCGTCACTTCGACGTCGGCGCCGGCAAGCCTTCGGCCGAGGAGCTTGCACGCGCACCACATCACATGCTGGACATCGCCGATCCGTTGGAGCCGCTCGAGGCCGCCGTATGGGCGAAGCTCGCCGAGCAAAAGGTCACCGAAATCGCTGACCGGGGGAACCTCCCCATCGTGTGTGGGGGAACGTTCCTGTGGGTGCGAGCCCTGATCTTCGGCCTGGCCGAAGCCCCGCCCGCAGACCCGCGCATTCGGGAAGCGCACGAACGCCAGGCGCAGGAGTTCGGTCGGCAGAGCTTGCACAAGCGGCTACAGGAGGTCGACGAGAAAAGCGCCGAACGCCTGCACCCCAACGACTTCGTGCGCGTCAGTCGAGCGCTCGAGGTTTATGAGCTGTGCGGGCGCCCCCTATCGGAGATCCAGCAGGAGCACGGGTTCAACAAACCCAGGTACCGAGCTGAATTGGTTTCGATCGCCTGGGATCGACAGGACTACGAAGCGCGCCTCGCAGCGCGCGTGCGGCAAATGCTGCGCGACGGGTTCCGCGGCGAGGTCGAGGAGCTCTTGAAGCGAGGTTACGCAAAGGCGCGCGCGATGGACGCAGTCGGCTACCGACAGGTAAAGGAAGCAATCGAGGCAGGAGAGAGCGGCCCCACCGATGAGGAGCTGGCCGACCAAATCATTCGAGTGACGCGAATCTTTGCACGCAGACAACGCACCTGGCTGCGCGACGAGTCAATCCGCGAGGTGAGCCAAACCGTTCTCACATCGGAAAAGGAGCTCGTCTCTCTCGCAAGCGAGCTCCGGCAATCACTGCAGCTTCCGGAACACGTCTGATCGTCTGATCCTCGCCGACGCGCGTTTCGGCGATTTTCGAGAACGGCTCACTTCAACTCGAGCGACGCGTCCAAGAGCTCCAAGAAGCTCTGCGGGGTGAACTTCCGCGCGCTGCTCACGAGATCGACCACGTTGGTGGAGAGCACCGGCCGGGAGGAGACACGCGCCTCGAGCGGCGTGCTATCCCCGAGGCGAACACGGTCGAGCTCTTCCTGGGCGTTTTCCGGGACCGTGAGTTGCTCCTGAGAAGGGGGAACCGAGGCCGGAACATATGCTTGTCCGCTGGGCGGCGGAGGTTCGCTCAGGCTGGGTTCGTCGAGTTCGAACTCCTGACGGTTGCCTTCTTCCAAGGCGATCGTCTCGCCGAGCTGCTCCATCGTCGGCCCATCGTCCCGCGGGATCTGGGGGCTCGCGATCTCTTCGCCGGACTCGGGGGGAGGAGTCAATGGCGGCTGGTGTGCCGCATCGTCCATGGCATCGTCGATGCTGGGCGTCGCCGAGCGAATCGGTCCGGACTCTGGTGTTCCGGGCTCATCGAGCTCGACGTCTTCGATCTCTTGAACCTCGTCGATTTCGTCGATTTCCACCATGTCCGACTCGGCACTTGTTGGCTCGAGTTCGTCAGTCGGCGGCGTCTCGGCGGGAGCGGACTCCTCCCCTTCGACATGGGCGGACGACATGTCGACCGTGGGTCGAGGTTCATTCGCTCGCTCTTGAACTCGTGCCAAAAGGGCCTCGAGCTTTGCCACACGCGCGCTCATGCGGCCCCCTTGTGAAGCTCTTCGATGACCTGTCCGAGTCCCGCGCCACTCTGCGTGAGTGAACGAACGCGGGCAGCAGTGTCATCCGAAACGACCAAGCACTCGAGCTGGTCGTCGCGCTCGAAGGCAATCACCGTGGCCTTCCGGCTCAAGCCGCGCTGAAGTGCTCCTTCTAGGACTCCTTCGATGATCGAGGCCATGCCCTTGGGAGGACTCGAGATACGCAGGACCAGCGCGCGTCCCCACTGTTCGACCTTCAGATCGCCGAGGCCCACGAGGGCAAGTTGACCGCCCAAATGCTCGGTCCAAACTTCGACGTTGGCCGCGTCCTTTTCGTTACCGAGCTTGTCCGTGACACGGCGACCGAGCTCCGCTCCCAGAGAGCGCGAAAACTCGGAGGCTGCCTCCTTTCCCGCATGCTCGCACAAACGAAGCAGGAGGTGCGCGGGAAGGTTCAACCGAGACGAACCTTCGTCGTCGCGCAGTTGACCACGTGCCAGATCGTAGATGATGGCGCGGGTGGGATCGAAACGGGGAATCATAAGATGCTCGGAAAGCGAAATCGCTCATGGCAGTATAGGGCTGTGGCCCGACAACCTGTCAAATCCAGTGCATTTTTTCCTCCTACTCGGGGCGGGATGTGTGCGCTGGGCCTCATCGCGCTGGCCCTGGTCTGGGGCGCTTCCCAGGCCCATGCACAGGATCCCGCCTCCACGACTCGAAGGGATCGACCACTTCTGTTGGGCGGTCCCATCGAGCACAAGAGGGCGGAAACTCCGCTCGATCCTCGACTTCCCCGCGGCCGGCTCAGGCTCGATGAGCCGCCCCCCTTACTGAAGAACCACTCGTGTTCGCTCAAACGACCGGTGTGCGTCGAGTCCGCCGCGGCTGGACGCCTACCGCGATCCATTCTCGAGCAGCTCGAACGAGCTTTCGAGCAAGTCGTCTACGGGGCGGCACTACCGCTGGAGTTCGTCACGTGGGAAGAGCCGCTACGTTGGCAGCTCGACGATACGAAACGCCTGAATATCGAAGTGAGGCTTCGCGAGAGTCGGGGCTACGACGAGGGCGTGGCCCGATGTGTAGGAGGAGAGCCCACGTTCGAGACTGCTCGCCGTTGCGTGCTGGCGGCCAGCCTCGCAGGGCGAGCGCCCGCAACGGCTAGTTGGTTGCGCGATGGCTGGGCGGCGGAGGCAGCCCGAGAGCTGGGCGCGGCGCCCCAGAGTAGCGCGGAAATCGGCACTTCCTACTCTCGACCGGGCGCAGGAGTCCTCACCTCGACGCGCGTCGCGCCGGGGCGCCCGGATGATGCCGAGGTTTGGGTTTCGCCTCTCCGCTCCGCTCGCTTCTATTCTCATCTCGCAAAGCGCGCCCGAGATAGCGCTCTCGAAGTCGGGTTTCTGTCGCTCGCCCTCGCGGCAACGACGACGCCCGCCGGCTCTCCGCGCTTCGAGGCAGAGCCCGACCTTGCAGACGTGGTACGCGCCACGCACCACTACAAGCGCGACGAAGTCGCTCGCTTCTACGACGACTTCGCTCAGGCTTCTTATTTCGAAGCGAGGTCGCGCTCACAGCCGATGTACGTCGACTGGGAAGTATCGGGAGAAAGCCTGCCTCGAACTGTGGCCTTCAGCCGTCCCATCGAACCAACGGGCTCACTCTATGCCCTGGTCAGGCTGCCTCCGTCGATGCGGAAGAACGTTTTCGGATTCCGCGCGAGTTGCGAGACGCCGGTCAGCTATGTGTGGTCCGTGACCCGGCTCGGGGCTGGGGATGCGGCGCTATCCACGGTGCCAATCACGTTCCAAGAGCGTAATCCGGACGCGTCGGGCCGAGTGCTGCCCGTCGAAGGACTCGAAGCGCTTCTGGTTGTCGGGACCAACCTGGGAGGCGTGGCTCTGACCCATCCTTTCGATCCCGATCACGAACCTCACGAAGCCCACGGATGTCGGCTGTCGATCAACGTCGTACCAGAGGACGACTTAGGCAAGCGCTGAGCAGCACGACAAGCACCCAGGCGCTAGTGGGCCAGCTCCGGTGCGATCGCGCCGGGCTCCACCCGACGGCGGAACAGGTGCCACCCGAGATCTCGTAGCCGTGCTCGGCCAAGATCGGATCTCGTTCGATGACGAACGTGTCCTCCGCCACTACCTGGCCGTCCAGCGCCACGCGGATGGTCGCGGACTCGGACGTTCCGTCTTCGTCCCCATCGAGCACGAGCCGCACGAGTCCCGGCCCGAGACGCTCGAAGGTGACGCGCGCGGGACCTGTGGCCGTGACGTCGACGTCGGAATCACTCACGCCGAGCGGCTGTCCGTCAGCGTCGCGCACGAGAAGGTACCCCTCGAGGGCGGGGCCCGTTCCCGGATAGAGAAAGTCATCCGCCCACACCACGCGAGAACGAGACGCATCGGGACGCATCGGGATCGGTTCCTCGCTCAAATGCCTCTCCTGGGCGACGAGTGCGCCCACCACGTCGAGCTCACCCGTGCCCACCAAGGAAGGAGTCGTTCGCTGTCTTAGGCCGTGAGCTCCCGCCATCAGGTAGCGCTTTGCCTGCTCCATCGTCAGAGAGTTGTCCCGTTGCATGAGCAGGGCCACGGCGCCGGCCACGAGCGGAGCCGCCATCGAAGTGCCGGTCGCGATCCCGTGCTCGTCGTCGATGACGAAACACTCCCTCTCATCGGGACAGGATCCGTGGGCGGAAAACTGGCTCGGCTCCGAGCTGGTCCTGGGATCGGCCGCACTTGCAAGGGCGCCGATGACGCCAGCGCCTGGCGCAGCAAGTTCGGGCTTGAGGACGCGCCCCTGATTCGGCCCAGCAGCACTGAAGTCCGCCGCACCCGATCGACGCCCACCGTAGCCGACGAGCTCCCCAGAGAAGTCCTCCCACTCGTTTCGATTGATGGTCGCGCCCACAGTGATGAGGTCCGGATGCGACGCCGGGACTGCGACGGTTCCAGCCCGACGCGCGCGAGGAAAAAGAGGGCCAAAACGGCTCACATTCGGCGAAAGTGTTCCGCTGCCGGCCACCCACATCCGTGCATTGCCGTGGCCCTCGAGGACGACTTCGAACACGCGCCCCGCTTGCCAAGTGCCGACGACCGCAAGGACTAGATGCTCCGGAAACACATCCGAGTCCTGCTCCTCGTCAACGCCGTTGAGCAGGATGACATCGTAGCCGTCTCCATCGTCGAGGGAGTCCGAGTGATATGCGAGCGCTTCTCCCGGTGCGAGCTGGCGAGTTTCGCCCCCCTGACCATTGGAAAACCCCAGTGAGATCGAATCGCCGGGTCGCGTGGAGATCCAAACGAAAACGGTTCCCGTTTGCGTCCCGGAGGGATGATCGGGAGTGAGCAGGGGAACTCTCACCTGCGAAGAACGCAGAACGGCAACCTCGGTGTGCACCCCGAAGGGCCCGGGATAGCGGCGCGACACGCCCTCATGTACTTGGCCACCGTTTCCCGCTGCGAGCACGATGGCCCGGCCCTCGCCCCGAGCCAACATCGCGAGCCCCCTTTCGATGCTCGACGTACCGTCGTGGGCCCCGAAACTCGAGCCCAGGCTGACGTTGACGACGGCTGGCCGGGCGACATCCCGAGCGCGATCGAAGATGAATTTGGTGCCGAGTAGGATCCGCGCGTCCGTCGCGCCCCCTTCGCGACCAGCCGCACCGACGAGGATCAAATCGGCAGATGGTGCGATTCCTGGATACTCGGCGTCGTTCCCCGCTGCCAAGGACGCGATGTGAGTCCCGTGCCCAATCGGATCGTCGGGAAGGCTGCCGCGCCGCCCGAGTTCGAGCGCAGCGTCGATGTCTTCACGGCCGAATACGGCACAGGGGTCGGCAAAGTGACACCCGTATGCTTCCTCGAGCTCCGGGTGCAGCCCGGCGGGCTCCTCGTCGAACACCAGAAACCACGCGACGCGCGTTCGACCATCGTCGTCCCGAAGCGCGGGGTGGAAGACATCGCCGCCAGTATCCACCACTCCGACGATCGTCCCTTCGCCGCGGAGTCCGGAGTCGTGGTGAGCCGAGCCAAGCGCAACCGTCTCGCCGACCCGATCGAGCAAGAGTTCCCGTCTGGTGGGGACGAACCATCGGCTCCGACCCGCGCCGCCTCTGAGACTCGCCCACTGCTGCGGCGGCATTTCGCCCACGAGGAGGCCAGGCACGATCGGCACGAAGCCTCTCTGTCCACTCTCTGCGTCGTCGGTCGAGTGGACGAGGAGTGACGGTGTCGAGGAGCCCGACCACCCCCGGAGCGCCCGCTCTCCGCCGTCCGGCAGAGCTTCGAGCGCCCGTGCCAAACGACTTGCCGACGTTTCCCCCTGGGCGGCGGCCGTGACGAGCAGGAGCGAGACGGCAAGGGCCGATGCGGCGGCACGAAGTAGGGGCATCTGGGCTCAGGAGCCTCGACTCACCAGCCGCTCGATCAACTCTTCGGTCTCGGCGATGCGGCGTTCGGAGTAGCCAACCATCGCATCCCGCACGATACCACTCCGATCGATCACGACGACCACGGGGATTTGCGATGCCAAATAGGCCTCGGTCACCTTTGCCTCGGGATCGCTCGCTAAGGTGTAAGACATTCCAGTGCGGGCAGCGACCTGCAAGCCAACGCTCGGAGGATCGACCGTAATGCCCACGACCTCCGCCCCCTGGGGCTTGTACGTTCGGTGCCAAGCATCGAGCCTCGGCCCCAAGAACCGACACACGCCGCAGAAGCTTGCCCAGAACTCCAAGACGACGACACGACCGCGCAGTTCACGGAGCGACGATGCCTCTCCCTGAAACGTCGCAACGCCCGCGATTTCGGGAGCGGGTTTGCCGACCAATTCCAGTCTCAGTCGGTCCTCGAACTCGGGCCTTCCTTCGAGCACGACGCGCAGGAGTCGGGGCTCGTCGTTCCGCAGAACCGAAAGGGGATGTTCGCTCCCGGATTCCTGCTGGGTGACCCAGTTTGCGACCTGGACGGGCTCGGTCATGGGATCGCTTCCGAGCTGAGTGATCACGTCCCCCGCCTGAAGACCCGCTCGCTCGGCCGGGGAGCCAGACAGAACGCGTGTGATGAGGACTCCCGGGGCGTCCCCCTCGGTCGCCCGGAGCTCCACCCCGAGCCAAGGCGACGGCGCCCTGGGAAAGCGCAGCTCGACATCACGTCCCTCCATCCGCGGCCCAGGGCGCTCACCCACACGGTTCCCTGTGGCGCCGCCGGGCGCCGGCAGGGTCGAGGGCTCCGGCTTCGGGCTCGGGGGCGGCCTTCGAGCGGCACACCCAAGCAGCGCCAGGGCGGCGAGCACCGCAAGTAGGGGGCGCTTTGACCAGGGTGTTCGCTTCATCGAAAGTACCTGACGCAGTGGGCACAGGGGCGCTCACGGGCGCGACCAACTTAGCACCAAGTGGGCCGCACGCGGACGTCTGGACTCTTTTTCACCGCCCCGGAATAGAAAGCTCGACGGACCCGTTACACCTTCAGGAACGCGCCCCGGGCGAGGCTCTCCTCCGAGACCTCAGCGACCCTTCATTCGTGCCTCTCCTCGCCCGGGAGCCGCTTCCGTGTTTCGAAGATTTCGAAACAAAAGAGCAGAGGCTCAGCGGGGATGCCGAGCCTCTGGTTATCCAATCTCACAAAAAAGCCAATCAATTGACTCGATTTTGGTCCGCCTCTTGGCGGTAGGGACCGTCTGATCTCGGTCCGGGTGAGTCTACAGCTCGATCCACGCAGGTGAGCGAGACAATCAAAGCGCTAAGATATGGATGAGTAAGAGATAAGTAGTCGAAAAGATTAGGAAAGTGAGAAGGAAGTGGCGACCAGTCGGCCGCAAAGCGAAAAGCAAAGCTACGAAGTTAGTCCGAGTCTGCAGGTCACGTCCTCCTGCATCCTCACCGCCCTTTAAGCATGAGCCGTGCCAGCGCTGCCTAAACGGGCAGTTTCCTCTAGCGGAACCTACTGAAAAGCGGAAGCTGAAATCTTGGCCATTTCCCGAGCATTTCAATTCCAATTCGATCCAGGGCATTGCTGTCACGCGTGCCAGATTGGGTCGCTACTTTTTGCATAGGGCGGGGTGGGCAGCGAAACGACTGGCAGATATCTTCGTTCGCTCTAGACACTGAGACACCCGATGCTAGATAGCGCGTCCCCAAGCACCCGTAGCTCAGTTGGATAGAGCGCCGGTCTACGGAACCGGAGGTCGTAGGTTCGACTCCTTCCGGGTGCGCTAAAAGACGCCTTTCTACAATCGTAGGGGGCGTTTTTGCTATTTTCGCACCCGGAAGGTCGAACCTTTGTGTCGTGCCTACGGCACGAGCCTCGGCGCGCTCTCGCGCGGCTCGGCTACGACTCCTTCCGGGTGCGCCACACCGTCACATACGAGCCCTGCTCGCTCGCCCCCCTCACGAACGTGAGGGGCGAGCTGTGCGGGGCTCGTCGCATTTGATCTGTGAATGCGCTCGAGAGGAGTTTGCTGGTGCTCGCGCTACGCGCGAGTGCTCTTCCGGGTGCGCCACACCGTCACATACGAGCCCTGCTCGCTCGCCCCCCTCACGAACGTGAGGGGCGAGCTGTGCGGGGCTCGTCGCATTTGATCTGTGAATGCGCTCGAGAGGAGTTTGCTGGTGCTCGCGCTACGCGCGAGTGCTCTTCCGGGTGCGCTAAAAGACGCCTTTCTACAATCGTAGGGGGCGTTTTTGCTATTTTTGGCCCTCGGCTCGAAGCCGTTGGAAAAACTGCCTGAGTCGCTCGACGCACTGCTGCTGCAGGACGCCGCCCGCGACGTCGAATTGGTGGTTGAGTCGCGTGTCGCTACCCACCGAGTAGAGGCTCTCGGTGGCCCCCGCCTTCGGATCCAGCGCCCCATAGACGACGCGCCGGATGCGGGCGTTCACGAGGGCCCCAGCGCACATGAGACAAGGCTCGAGCGTCACGTAGAGGGTCCCCTCCACGCGCCAGTGCCCCAGGCGCCGGGCTGCTCGACGCAGCGCGTCGATTTCCGCATGTGCGGTTGGGTCTCCTTCCAACTCTCTCCGATTACGCCCCTCACTCAGCAGATCTCCGTCGCTGTCGACGATGACCGCTCCGACGGGAACATCCCCGTCCCGAGCTGCCCGATCAGCCTCGGCGAGCGCCAGCTCCATCCACTTTTCGTCCTCGGAGATCATCGTTCTCGACGGTTGGGAAAGATCGGCTCGTCGGATAGACGTGGCGACGGCGGTGGGACGAGAGGGGCCCGCTGCGATGGTGACGAGGACGGCTCCCGCCCATCGCCGCTCTGCGGCTCTCCCTCGACGCCCTCCGCACCTTCTTTTGCGGCGACGTCCTCCGGGAGTGTTTCGGCTCGACCAAAAACGAGCTCTTCCTGGACGGCTCGCTCGAGCTCGCTTTCGGTGAGGGCGTCGCGCCCGTGCGAAATCCGCAGGAGCCGTCGAACGAACGCGGCGCGCGACTCCGTGAGCGTTCCGTCTTCCTCGAAGTAGTTTCGCGTGGGCGCCGGAAGGATCGAGGCGAGGAAGAACGACTGCGCCGGGGTCAACCGAGCGGGGGTCGTGGCGAAGTAGTGCTGGGCCGCCTGACGAATGCCATAAATCCCGGGACCGAATTCGACGACGTTGACGTAGAGCTCGAGGAGCTGGCGCTTTTCGAAGTTCTGTTCGAGGAGCGAAGTGAGAGCCGCTTCTTGGAACTTCCGCGCCAGAGTTTTCTTGCGGGACAAATAAAGGTTCTTGGCGAGCTGCATGCTGATGGTGCTCGCCCCTCTCACGAATTTACCCGTCTTGACGTTGTCTCGAATGGCGCTTTCGATCGCCCGATCATCGAAGCCATCATGACGGAAGAATCGGCCATCTTCGGTCACGAGCAGAGCCTTTTCGACATACGGGCTGACCTCTTCCCAAGGAACCCAATTCGTAGAAAATGGGCCGAATTCGAGCTCCATCGGGAAGTTGCCCGCCCCGATCACCTCACGACGGAAAAGCGTCCGAAACTGTTCGGGATCGAGCTCGGAGGGGACGGCGGTGACGCGACATCCGTTCTTGAAGTCCCAGCGCACCTTCATGTCGCCGAGCTTGCGCGTGTCGGCTTCGACACCGAAGTCGAGCGAGAAAGTGCCGTCGAACTTCATCCTCTCTGCCGCTCCCAGGATCCCCCGCGGCGCCGAATCCAAGAGCGCTTGGCACGAAACCAGGGGCGCGCTGGCTCGTGCTTCCAGGACAACGAAGTCCTCCCCTCCCTCCATCGACAGCGCTCCTCGAAAGCTCGTCTCACCCATGCGAAGGCTCGCCTCCTCGACATGGATGAGAGTCCCGTCGACGTGCATCCGGCCCTTGCCCGAAATCGCAAGCTTGGGAAACGTAACGAGGCTATCGGAGAGCTTTGGGCTGTCGAGCGCCAGTCCGTCGACGAACGCTTCACCGGCTCCGGACACGGTGGAGGCGGATTGGTCGAGCTTGGCCGAAATGCTGCCGGAAACCATCGTATGCTCGACGCCATTGAGCCCGAAAGCGTCTTCGGCGATTCCGAGTGTGGCGAGGGAAACCGGCCCCCCCTTGAGATCGAGCGAGATGGCGGCCTCAGCGTGGTCCTTCGGATGAACCGATAGAGACAGCGTGAGGGGGGTGCCCTTGGTATTACCCTTGGGGATGACCTTGACCGTGAGCCCGTCCTTCTTTTCGACCGAAAGGAGACTAGGGCCTACGTGCAGACGTTCGTCGCCCCGCTTGTAGGTGATCCAGAACTTTTCTACTTTCGCGCTTTGGGGGATTTTCGGTTGCAGCTTTTCTCGAATGAACGTGATGGCGTCGAGGAGCCGCTGGACGCGTAGAGAATCCTTCTCGAGCTGTTGGTCGAGACCGCTTTCCTCTCGATCTTCTTCATCACCTTCGTCCGCGTTCGCGACCTGGGAGCGAGCGGATGGGGGCACCGTAGGCAAAGGCGGCGCGCGCGCATTCTCTGGTTCTTCGTCCGCTGTTGCGTGATAGGTCACCCGCATCTCGGAAGCTCCCAGAGCATCCGCTCGGCTCAAGTCGAAACTAGGTGTTTTCGAACTCAAGAGGGCACCGGCCACCTGCGCCGTGAAACCACCCTTCGAGACTTCGACGAGATCCGCGCCGACGCGGAGTCCCTGGGGCCCACGCTCGACCTGGAGCCCGGAAACCAGCTGATTGTCGGATTCATCGAAAGCTCCGCGCCACTCGATCTCGAAGTTTCGCAGCACTTCTCGACGATGTGAGGATGTCGCGTCGTCGGACGTCGTCTTCGCTTCGCTCTTGCGGTGGGTGTCGCGCCACTTCGAAATCGCCTGCCGCACGTCGTCGAAGTCCCCGGTGATCGTCACGCGCCCCCCCTCCGCCTCGAGGCTCCGGAGCCGAGGCGATGTGAGCCCGAACTCGATCTCGAGGCGCTCCATCCGCACGTCGATGTGCTTCACGCCTTCGAGCTTCACGCGGACACCGCTGAGCTCTGCCTTGAACCAGCCGAGGTCGAAATCGTCCATCGAAAGCACGACACCCCGCCGGGAGGCCTCACTGTAGACGCGACTTTCCAAGATGGGCGATGCTGACACGAGTCCGAGGAGTACGACTCCGAGGGACGAAAGCACTGAGATCCAGATCCAACGAGGCACAGGCAAAGAGGAGCCTACCTCAAACGGAGGGCTTCCCCACACGGACGTCCGGTTTCGTTTCATATTCGCGACTTGCACAAACGAAGACGCGGTGACGAGCAGCGCGGATGTTTGCGACGACTTCGCCGCTCTTGGTTCTCATGGTGAAGCTCGCTACACCGGTCCGAGTGAGGTTAGGCCTGAGATGGAATCGCGCGCGGGTGGTCGAGGCTGCCCTCTTGTGCGTCGCATGTACCCTGATCATCATCCACGGGACCTCTCTCGTGGGTGACTACCGGATCGACGACGCGTACATCACGTTCGCGTATTCGCACAACCTCGCCGACGGTCGTGGACCCATCTACGGACACGACATGAAGGTCGAGGGCTACTCGAACTTCCTGTGGATGCTCTTGATCGCAGTAGGAGAGATTCTTCGGATCGATCCTTTGTCGTTCGCAAGGTTCTTGGGGCACGCGTTCTTCGCGCTGACCCTCGCAAGCACGTGGGTCGTCGCGCGCAGATGGGCCGGACCGATCGCCGCCGTCGTCGTCACGCTCTGCCTCGCCGCATCGTCGGACTTCCACCGCTCGGTGCAATCCGGCCTCGAAACGGTGGCCTATTGCGGTTTCATCGCCGCGGGCTTCTGTCACTACCTCTTGGAAGCGCCGGAACGCCGAAAATGGTCGATTCTGTGGTTTTCTGGTGCAGCCCTGACGCGCATCGACGGGTTTGGAGCTCTCGGTCTGCTCCTCGGGCTCGAAGGGCTCAGATGGCTCGCAACCGGACGCAAGGAGAGCCTGGTCACTCTGGTCAAGTGGGCGGCGATCGGCCTCGCGCCGGTCGCGACGTATTGGGTGTGGCGGTACTCCTACTACGGTCTCCCGTTCCCGCTGACGTACTACGCCAAGGCGAGCCTCGCGCAGGAAATGGAGTACCGGGGCGCCACCTACGTGTGGACGACAGTTCAGGATACGGGCCTATGGATCGTGGCTCTCTTGGCCGCATTCGGACTCGGCAGTCGACGGGCAAAAACCCAATTCGTAGTCGTGGGTTTCATCGTCGGCATGACCGGGTACGTGATCCACGTTGGAGGAGACTGGATGCCCGTCAACCGCATGCTACTGCCTGTTTTTGCGCCCCTGTTGATGCTGAGTGCGACGGCTTTCGCCGAACCGTTGCCCAGCTGGTCACTCGTGCGCGAACCGCACAAGCTCGCGACCGGCGTCGTTTTCATTGCTGGTCACGCCTGGTCGGCGATTTTCATGAATCAGGCGCTGGTCGACACTCCGTTCGAAAAATCCAAGCTCGCCAGCGCCGAGCACATCAAAAATCACACGCTCGGACTCATCAGCGCAGAACCGTTCGTCAACGCCATCATCCGCCAGCCCGGGGATCGCTTGGCCACCGACTATGGGGGGGTGTTCGCCTACGACACCGAGGCGACCGTCATCGAAATGTGGGGCCTCGCGAATCGGGACATCGCCCTGCGAGGAAACACCGACGGCGTTTCCCCCATCTACGGGAAGACTTGCGTTCCCTGCTACGCCGAGTTCCAGCCCGACTACTTCCACTCCATCGTGCCGCTCCTGCGTGGCCCGAAGGATTTTCGCACCAAACATCAGCTGATCCGTCAGATCTTTCAGGGTCCAGCCATCGATGCGGTGGTGGGCCTGCGCGAAAACTACCGAGCGGGCCGAGTGATTCGAGACGAGACTGGGGAGACTCTTTGGTTCGTCGAACGAAATCGGCCCGGAGTCTCATTCGAGCCACGCAGGGTGGGCGAATTCACCGTCGACTATCCGAATCTCAGATGAGCAGCGGCGACAACGCCTCGACGCCCTCTGCGGCGTCCGGAGGACTCCCTATTTGCCCACCAAACGAGCACGGAGCCCTGTAGCGGACTCCGTGCTCGTCGAGGAAACGCGCCTGGTCAGAAAAAGAGCACACCCGCTTCGATGGCGGGGCCCACCGTTCCGATGGCCTGAGGATCCCCGCCATCCGTCGGCAAGTAGAGGTTTGCCGTGAGATGCGCTCCCGCATTGAAGTACCAGGGAATCCCCTGACAACCGGCGACCTGGACCGAAGGAATGGCGCCGGCGTTCATTCCCAATCCGCCCCCAACGTTGTCGGTGTAGTAGGCGAGTTGCGCATAGAAGCGGGGCACGATCCCCACGGTGACGGGACCCTGATACACCAGGATGCCCGTCAGGATGGGCGACTCGAAGCCGAAATTCAGGCTCCTGACTCCCACGCCTCCACCGGCCGTCACGGACGTCGAAAGCCCAACTCCGGTGGAACTGAAACGAAAGACGCCGCCGATCTCCGCATAACCGCCGAGACCATTCGTCGTAACGTGGTACCGAAAGAGCGGTCCTACCCCGAACTGTACACTCGGCGGGGCAGGCGGAGCGACCGCAGCCGGAGCCTCGACGGAAGGAAGCCGCTCGGCCCCTTGCGGTACGTAGTAAGGGAGATCGCTGGGCGGACCCGAAATCTCTTCCGGAGCGCTTGCAGGCGCGACCGCTCCGCTCCCCGGAGAAGGCGGCGCAACCACTGACGTCTGGGCAGCGGGGGCAGCCTTCGGCTGGGGGGCGGGCTCATCGACGGGCGCCGGGACGGGAGGCGGTGGAGCGACGGTGGAGCCGTTGTCCTTGGCAGGTGGAGGCGGCGTCGCCCCCTGTGCCAAAGCCTGAGTGCTGAATGCGAATGCCAAAAGGGCGGATGCGGCCATTGTGCAAGTCTTCTTACTCATTGTCGCCCTTCTTTCCGGTGCGGAAGCTATCTACGAAATCGGCCGTGACGGCTCGCATCAACGCAAGACGTTCGGCTGCGCCCGGATCCTGAGTCGCCGAAATGCTCTGTCCTCCGGTATCGACGGCGCTCTTCTGCTCCGCCGGAGCAACGACCGTCTGCGGCGCTTGCTCTGGGGTCTTCCGTTCGGCCAGGTACCAAATCTGTTCACCTTCGATGCGTCCGAAGAGGAATGCTTGGCCGGTCTGCTCCGAGAGAGTCTTGATCTCGGTGTTGCGGTAGAACCAAATGGACTCACCGTTCTGGGTCTGGATCGCCGTGGCATCCAATACTCCCGCGACGATGAGGGACGAGCCGTCGGGAGCACTCAGCTGCGACCGAGCAATGACCGCGTCTTTGAGCTGAGATCGTTCCGCCTCGGTCATGGGTTTGGGAGGACCCTTTTCGCCCCGTTCGTTCGAAGTCGCGTACTCGATGCGGTAAGCGCTCTCGCCACCGGCAGCTACGGGCGAGATCTCCAGGCTGTTGAAGAGGAACAGCACCTCGGCACCTAGCTTCTTTGCAGCCTTGTACGGCGGAACACGTTCGTTTTCCTCAATGGTGCGGAGCGCGTCCCAAGACACGACGCGGAAGCCATTTTTGGCCAGAGATTTTTCGATCTCACTCAACCACACTCCACAACGCTGCGACGCGAGCTGCTTCGAGGGCTGCCGGGCTTCACCCTTTACCTCGGAAGCCGTCTCGGTCAGGCAGTTGTCGGGAGGTCGGATGGCCGCAGAGGTGAACGACTCGCGGGCCGCGTCGTAGGTGGCGGTCTGGTTGATCTCCACCTCGCGGGGCTTCCCGAGGGCCGCGCCGAAGCGGGCCTCGGCGAGAATGTACTCGACGTCTGGAGCCTCCGGTGTTTCCGCCTTCTGGCATCCCGGGTGAGTGGGGTTTTGGGCGCACGCGCAGTTGGGTGCCACCGACCCGCACGAAATACTCAAGGCCGCTGCCGCAGCGGTTAGGGCGGCTCTCGTCGCTATCCTCATCTCATCAGTCCTTCCTCCAAGGAGCGGGATTCTTTACGAATCTCGAGAGTTCAGGGCTACCGATCGGCACCCGATGCCACAAGCGGAGCGCGAATGTACGATTACTTACGGGCTTCGCTCCGACTTCCGCCCGATCTGGCCGGGGCCGAGCGCCGTCGACCCGGCCGAAGAGGCTCGGTTCATGAACCGTCCGGGGTGGGGCTCGGCCTCGGAGCCCTCAGGTCCTATGATGCTCCGCGCATGAACTCGTCATCTTACCGAACGTTGAATGAACTCTTTTCCGAATGCCGGGCCGAGTTTTCCACACGCCCCGCGATCGGAACGAAAACGGAGCGCGGTTTCGAATGGGTCAGCTTCGAGGAGCTCGGGGTCTTGATCGATCGGGCTCGAGCGGGACTTCATGCTTTGGGGATCGAAAGGGGACAGCGCGTCGCCATCGTTTCCGACAACCGCCTCGAATGGGCCGTGCTGGCGTTTGCCACCTACAGCCTCGGCGCGAACTACGTTCCCATGTACCAAGCGCAGGCCAAGGACGAGTGGGCGTACATCATCCAAGACTCCGAAGCTGCCATAGTCGTCGGCGCGACCGGCCCGGTTTTCGAACAACTCACGGAGATCTGCGCGACGCAAAGCTCCGTGCGCCACGTCATCGGCCTCGATTTACCCGAGAGCGACCCCCGTTCGTACAAGAGCCTCATGAAGGCTTCGCCGGATGTACCAGTCGTGGAGGTTGCGCCCGATGATTTGGCCGTTCTGATCTACACGTCGGGGACGACGGGGAGCCCGAAGGGCGTTTGTCTGTCCCACGACAATATCAGCTCCAACGTACGAGGCGCTCTGGAGCGTTTCGACTTTCGGGAGGGCGACTGCTCCTTGGCCTTCCTCCCATGGGCCCACGTCTTCGGCCAAACCTGCGAGCTCTACTCGCTCCTCCGAGCGGGCGCGTCGCTGGCGCTCAATGACGAAGTCCCCAACCTGGTAAGCAACCTGGCGGTGGTGCGGCCGTCGGTGTTGGTTGCGGTTCCGCGTATCTTCAATCGGATCTACGACGGAGTGGGTAAGCAGATGGCCGAAAAGCCTGCACCCATCCGAGCTCTCTTCAAAGCCTCGGTCGAGCTCGCCACGCGACGCAGCCGTGGGGAACCGCTCTCGACTCTAGAGCGAATCACGCTCTCCCTCGGAGATAAGCTCATCTTCTCCAAAGTGCGACAAAAGTTCGGCGGCCGTCTTCGTTTCGTGGTGAGCGGAAGCGCCGCCCTCAGTCCGGTCGTGGCCGAGTTCATCGACGCCCTCGGCATTGACGTGTTCGAAGGGTACGGCCTCACCGAAACGAGCCCCGTGGTCGCCGCGAACTACCCGAACCACCGCAAGATCGGCACCGTGGGACCCCCCTTTCCGGGTGTGGACGTCCGCATCGACATTGCCGCTACCGAAGACCCGGTCCAAGGAGAGATCCAAGTTCGCGGCGACAACGTCATGAAGGGCTACTACAAAAAGCCCGAGGACACCCAGCAGGTCTTCACCGAAGACGGCTGGTTCCGCACGGGGGACATGGGATACCTCGATGACGAGGGCTTCCTTCACATCACTGGGCGAATCAAGGAACAGTACAAGCTCGAGAACGGGAAGTACGTCGTCCCGTCGCCGCTCGAGGAAGAGTTCAAGCTGTCTCCGTTCATCGCGAACATCATGATTCACGGAGCCAACCGACCGTACAACGTTGCGCTCGTCGTACTCGATGTGGTGGCGGTCGAGCTTTGGGCCAAGCAACACGGGGCTGCGGAGGGCGATCTGACGCAGTCGCCCCGGGTCAAGGAGCTCATCTTGAAGGAACTCGAGAAGTACTCGGGTGCCATGAAGGGCTACGAGAAAATCCGTGATGTGTCTCTCATCACCGAGGACTTCACCACCGAAAACGGGATGCTCACCCCGAAAATGTCTCTCAAACGACGCAACGTCACGGCGAAATACGGCGAGCGGCTCGAGGCGCTCTACGCCAGTAGTTGAGGCAGTCACACGGTCCAGGCCCCAGCTTCGGTCGCACGGACCCGAGCACCACTCGGGGCTCGGGTCCCGCTCGACCAACGATCCTGGTTCCTATTTTTTCAGATCGAAGCGATCGGCCATCATGACCTTGACCCACGCGGCGACGAAGTCTCGCAGGAACTTGTCCTTTGCGTCGTCCGCCGCGTACACCTCGGCAATTGCTCGCAGCTGTGAGTTCGAGCCCATCACGAGGTCGACCGAGGTCCCGGTCCAAACCACTTTGCCCGAAGGGTCGACCGCCTCATAGATGCCTTCAGCGGACTTCGACTTCCGCCAAGTGACCTTGGAGTCGATGAGATTCACGAAGAAGTCGTTGCTCAAAGTTCCGGGTCGATCGGTGAGCACCCCGTGCTTTGCATCTCCGTGGTTCGTGCCGAGCACGCGCATCCCCGCCAGCAGCACGGACATCTCCGGGGCGGTCAGCTCGAGAAACTGCGCCTTGTCCACGAGCAGCTCTGGCGCCGTACGACTGATGTCTTTGCTTGCGTAGTTTCGGAAGCCGTCCGCCTCCGGCTCGAGAACGTCGAAGGCTTCGGCGTCGGTCATTTCGGCGGTTGCGTCCGTGCGCCCCGGAGTGAACGGAACCTCGATGGCGGAACCCGCCTTCTTCGCCGCTTCTTCAATCGCCGCCGCCCCACCGAGAACGATCAAATCCGCGAGAGAGATCTTGGTCTTGCCGCTCTTTGAATTGAACTCCTTCTGGATCTCTTCGAGTTTCTGAAGCACACGGGAGAGCTCCTTCGGCTGATTCACGTCCCAGTCCTTTTGCGGAGCGAGTCGAATGCGCGCTCCGTTGGCGCCACCGCGCATGTCCGTCCCCCGATAGGTGGACGCCGAAGCCCAAGCCGTCACGACGAGATCGGAGATGCTCAATCCAGACGCGAGGATCTGCTTCTTGAGAGCTGTGATCTGCGCCTTGTTCACGAGGGGATGATCGACGTCTGGCACCGGGTCTTGCCAAATCTGCGCCTTTGGCACTTCGCTCCCGAGGAGACGCGAGCGCGGTCCCATGTCTCGATGGGTGAGCTTGAACCAAGCCTTCGCAAACGCCTTTTCGAACTCCTTGGGGCTGTCGTAAAAGCGCTTGGAAATCTCGTGGTATGCCGGGTCCGTAACGAGCGCCAAGTCGGTCGTGAGCATCATCGGCTTGTGCTTCTTCTTCGGATCGTGCGCGTCGGGAACCATCGCGGGCACATCGCCTTTGGGTTGCCATTGCTTGGCGCCGCCCGGGCCCTCGATGAGTTCCCACTCGTAGCTGAACAGATTGGCGAAGAAGTCATGAGACCATTTGTCGGGTGTCATGGTCCACGCCCCTTCCAGGCCGCTCGTCACCGTATCCGGACCATTTCCTTTGCCGCACTTGTTCTTCCAACCGAGACCCTGGTCTTCCAGAGGTGCGGCTTCGGGTTCGGGTCCGACACAGTCTGCCGGCTTGTGCGCCCCATGGGCCTTGCCGAGAGTGTGTCCGCCCGCGATCAGGGCGACGGTTTCTTCATCGTTCATTGCCATGCGTCCGAATGCGATCCGAATGTGCTGGGCGGCCGCGAGAGGATCGGGCTTCCCACCAGGACCCTCGGGATTGACGTAAATCAGGCCCATCTGGGTAGCTCCGAGGGGCTTTTGGAGATTCTTACCGTCGTCAGAGAAGCGCTTGTCCGCGAGCCACTCGGTCTCCGGACCCCAGTTGATGTCCGTGGGCTCGAACACATCCTCACGACCGCCCCCGAAGCCGAGGGTTTCGAATCCCATGGATTCCAGGGCCACGTTGCCGGTCAGGATCATGAGGTCGGCCCAGGAAAGGCTGCGACCATACTTCTTCTTGATGGGCCAAAGCAGACGCCGCGCCTTGTCGAGGTTCGCGTTGTCGGGCCAGCTGTTGAGCGGTGCGAAGCGAATCGTGCCATCGGCCGAACCACCGCGTCCATCCGTGATGCGGTAGGTGCCGGCGCTGTGCCAGGCGAGGCGGATCATCAAACCGCCGTAGTGTCCGTAGTCCGCTGGCCAAAAATCCTGCGAGGTGGTGAGAACCTCTTCGATGTCCTTCTTGACCGCCTTCAGATCGAGCTTCTCGAACTCTGCCCGGTAGTCGAAATCGGGGTCGACGGGATCACCCTTCGGTGAGGTCGCCTTGAGTACGCGGAGATCGAGGCGGTTCGGCCACCAGTCTTCGTTCGTCGTGAAGTGATGGCCATGGTGTTTGTCGTAAGCATCCATCTTGTTGTCCTGGGAGGCTTCGGCATCGGAGTCTGCGGGAGGCACCTCGGCGACCTTTGCCTGGTGGGAGGCGCACCCGATGGCCGAGGCCGACCACAGAAGCACGATGCCGAGGGCAGTTTTCGACGATGAGCGGGGGAACCAGTTCGGAGTGTTCATGCGCTCCATGGTGCCGACTGCCGAGCCGCACCTCCAATCGAACGTTTTGTAGTCCCGTTCAGAAAAACTGAACTATGGACGTCGAAACGGGACGCCCCAATTCGAAAGTGGTTCTGTTCCCGTGCACACGGAAGTGCTCAGAGGCTCGGCCTCCGGCCTCAATCGTCGATGACGCAGCTGAACCCGGAACACGTGTTGTACCCGGCGCACGTGTGCTCGGTCAGTTCATGGGTCGCGTCGTCGTAGGAGAACCCCGGGCCACTCACGACTCCACCGCACACGGCGTGGGTCTCCACCACACCGCCCGCTTCGTCGCACATTTCGGTAAATTCTTCGAGAGAGAGATCCGGAACGATCTCGGTCGAGGTCACCCCTTCTACGGGTGGTGCGCCCCCCGCTCCACCATCCGCTCCACCCTCGCCAGCGGCGCCCGGCACTCCCCCGGTTTCGCTAGGGGCTCCGCCCGTCTCTTCACCACCACTACCGGCGCGTCCTCCCGTGGCTTCGCTTTCTCCGCCCGTCCCACTGCGCTCTCCGCCGCTCGACGCGCCATCCCCGTCCCCATCGCCACCCGTGTTCGTCGAGCTGTCGTCATCGGTACAAGCTACCGCTTGTGCCGCGGCGAGAAGACCAACCATCGCGGCTCGGGCAAAGGAAGCGGAGCTGAGAGACTTCATCAGACGAACTTAGCACGGGATCGAACTCGAATTCACGGGCACTACTCCAGAAACGGCGAAAGTCCGCTCTCCAGAGCTTCCAAGACAGTGCGGATCCGCGGGAGCTTCTGGATCGAGCGGCGCGTGAACAGGTAGAGCTCGAGTCGAGGCATCTCTACCTCTTTGGGCGAGAACGCTGCGAAATCGGGGTCGAGGCGCGCTGCGACAGCCGGTCCCACGCCGACTCCTAGCTTGGCGCGAATGGCCGCGAGCTGCACCTGGTAACTCGAGCACGAGAGGACGGGAGGCAATGCGAGATTGCCCTCCAGCCACTGCGTTTCGAGAGCCGGCATTCCCGGCAGATCGACCACCACCCAGGGAAGCTCACCGAGCGCGCGTCGCGCGTAGCGACCACGCAGACTCTTGTGACACAAGACCGCCGTCGGCAGCTGACCGAGTTTCTTGCCCACCAAATCTCCTCGCTCCGAGCGAAAGAACCGCAAAGCTATGTCAGCCTCGTGTCCCATCAAATCGGCCGCGCCGTAGCTGGTGACGAGATCGATTCTGAGCTCCGGGTATTCATCACGGAGGCGCGGAAGCACATGCGGAATGACGAAGTAGGTCGCCATCTCTTCGGTGAGGGCGAGTCGAACTCGGCCCCGCACATGCTCGGCGGACTCTTCCGTTGCCGTGTCTCTGAAGCGGCCCACCTCCATCTCGATCGTCTCGGCGATCTCCCGGAGAGCGAGAGCCGTTGCCGTCGCAGCAGGAGCCCGAGCGCCCCGCTCGAAGAGCACCACTCCAAGCTCTTCCTCGAGTGCTGCGATGCGCCGACTGACCGTCGACTGATCCGTCTCGAGCGCTTGGGCGGCTTTCGTGAAGCTGCCAGCGCGAAGCACGGCCAGGAGAACGCGGACATCGTCCCAACGAGCCAAGACTTCAGTGGAGGCCCATGACATGCATAGACGCATACCTGAGATGCCATAGACCGTCTACTCATGCATGCGTGGATACGTCATCGTTCCTACATGACGAAGCGAGCCGTTCTCGTGGTGGGCCATGCCGATCCCCAGTCCTTCAACTTCAGACTCGCCGATGCCTATGCGCGCGGCTTCGCGCAGGCCGGCGGCCATGTGACGCGTTTCGACCTCGCAACGCTCGATTTCGATCCCATTTTGAGAACAGGCTACCGAGAGCCGCAGCCTCTCGAACCGGATCTCGTCCGCGTGCGCCAGGCCATCGAAAGCAGCGATCACCTCGCCTGGGTCTTTCCCACCTACTGGGCTGCGCCACCAGCACTCGTGCGCGGGCTCTTCGACAGAGTGTTTCTGCCCGGTTTTGCGTTCCGCTACGAAAAGGGCAAGGCGCTGCCCGTGGGGCTGCTCAAAGGACGCAGCGCGCGGGTGCTCCTGACGATGGACAGCCCCGGGTTTTGGTACACGCTGCACTACCGCCGTTCGGTGCATCGTAGCTTCGGGACCGGGTCACTCGCGTTCTGCGGGATCTCCCCGGTCGAGTTCACCAGCATCTACGACATGCTCCATCTCGGTGAAGAGGCCCGCGAGAAGTGGGTGCGAAAGGCCGAAGCAATCGGGAAGAAAGACGCCGCCCGTCGCTCGAAGTAGAGCCCAGAAGACCGTGGCATTTTGCCTCACCCCTGTGACAAAATGCCACATTTTCAGGCAAACACCGCTCGTTTCGAGACTCTGCCCGCTGGCACGGTGTCTGCATCCTCCTCGACGAACAGGAGAACGCAGATGAACGCACCCCGCCCAGAAACCCCACGGCCCTCGGAACGGGCCGAACACGTGTACCTGGAAGCGGAGCTTCCGCGCTCGATGGTCGAGCACACGCTGAGACGTCTCGCGCCCCTGAAGATCCACATGACAGACCCCAGTGAGAACCGGCGTTGGATTGAGCTCGACCCGCCAGCCAACATCGAGTTCTGTCCGGGTCAGGGCATCAGGGTGACGACCACCGGTCGCTTTCGTTTCGACTTCGGAAAGATCACGATCCCCGCGCACCTCGACCGCATCGAGTTCATGGCTTCGCCGCGAATCATTCAGCTGGAAGGGCGTGATGCCGCAGCCGTACCCATCGAAATCCTGTCGGCGGACGTTCGTATGATTCCGAACCTCATCGACGATCTGCTCGTCGCTCAAGTCAATCGCGCGCTCACGCCGCGCTCGAGCCAACTCTACTGGAACTTCTCCGACACTCTCGCCGCTTCCTTCGAAATGTCCGACCGGCTCGAGCCGCTTCAGAGCCTCAATCTGAACTGCGACGGGAGCTTCTTTCAGGTGCACGAACATTCGATTGTACTGCGCGTGGCCTACGCGTTTTCCATACAGCGCGCGGATGACACCCCCGAAACCCGCCGGGATGCTGGCTCCTTTTCGACCATGGAGTCGCCTCCGGGGACCTCCACCTGAGCCATATGGGCCTGGAGAAGTGGATCCGTGGCCGCCTGTCGGCGCTCGGGACGCTCACGGCCCGCACGATCGTTTTTTGTGTCGAGGTCGTCGAACATTTTCTCGCCAACCACTGTCCGCAGCTCGCCGCGGCCCTCGCCTACTACGCGCTTTTTTCCATTCCGCCGCTGCTCGTCATCGTCGTCGTGTGCGTCGGGGTGTTCGTCGATGCCGAACAGGTTCAATTGGCCCTGGCGGGAAGCGTCAGCCACACGTTCCCCCAACGCTTCGCCGGACAATCCGTCGAGCTCGTGCGGCGAGCCCACGAGTTCGTCGAGAGCGGCACCTGGGGGAGCCTCGTGCTTTCATTTGCTGGCGTTGCTTTCGGCGCGACGCGTGGGTTCGTCCAGCTTCAAACAGCGCTCAACCGCGCTTGGTCGATCTCGGAGCCCGAAGGGCGCCACTTCGTGGTGGACTTTTTGTTCAAGCGGCTGGTCTCGTTCGGCGTCGTTCTCGGAGTCGTGGTCTTCGTCGGATTTTCCACACTTCTGACGACCTTGCTCGCAACGTTCGAGGAGAGGATCTTCGAGTATCTCCCGCGTTCTTTTCACGGGCCCATCGATGCCGGTCTGGTGACCTTGGTCACCATCGTCCTGACGACGGGAGCCCTGTCGCTCATCTATCGGTTCTTGCCCGATGCGAAGATCGCGTGGCGTGAAGTGTTTCCAGGCGCCCTCTTTGCTGCATGCGCCCTGGAGACTCTCAAGTCTCTCGTTGCCATCTATCTCAGCAAGCAGGAGCTGACCGACATCTACGGGCGCACGGGCTCGCTGATCGCACTGCTCGTGTGGCTCTACGCGAGCGCAAACGTGGTCTTCCTCGGCGCCGAGGTGGCGCGCGTTTGGTCCGGGCGCCGTAGAGGCGACGTTGAAGTCGAAGAAGGCGCGCACCTGAGCCGCGACTCCGATCAGGTCGATCTCGCCCCCAAACTCCGCCGCGTGCTCCTTCCGGATTCGTGAACGCGCGAAGCGAACGAGGCTGATTCAGAATTTTCCAATCGGGCGCTTGCCCCTCGGGTCGCGCATTCGCCCGATCTTGTTCAAGATCTCCCGGTTGAGGGAGGTATCATGCCCCTTCTTGGCAAGGAAAAACGGGCCTTCGATGACGACGACGCCAAACTCACCGGAACGCAGCGCCTCGCGCATCCTTCCGATTTCCGGGGTGATGAACTCCGGCAAATCGGACGGCGCAAAGATCCATTCGGCATCATAGAGACCCAGCGAGAGCGAATAACCGTTGGGCCGCGCGGAGATCTGTGGGACCAAGAATGCGGAGGCGGCCACGCGTGCGTCTTGGGGCAAGACCTCGAGCAACTTGTTGACCGCGGCGCGCCGCATGCGCCCCGTATCATCCCAGCCAAAGCTGTAGGGGATGGGTCCGCCCCGTGAGGTGTTACCCTGCAAGACGGCGCCGTACTGGTAGCTGCAGGGGAGCAATGCCGTTACCAGGAGGGCCAGATGACCGGCCCGCGAAGCGAGCGCGGCTCTGGCTCGCGTCTGCGCCGAGGGTAGCTGCTCGAGCGCCACGACGAGTGCGGGGAAGAGGAACGCGATGAAGTGAGGCGAGTACTGAAAGTGAATGTCGGTGAGTGCCGGGTACTTGGTCGCCAGAAGGCAAAATATCCCGCCGGGAAGCAGCGCGAACCATCCCAAGCGATGCCGAAGGGGGAGAAGTCCGAGCGGCACTAAGATCTGCAGCAGATAGATGATCTTGCCGTCCTCGAGTAATGTTTGGAGCAAGAACCCGGGGTTGCTCAATGCCGTGCCCAAGACCCACGCGTAGCTCGACTTCCCTGGCGGAAGGAGACCCTTGTACATGAACATCAGGGAGTCCGCGCCGCCGGTAAAAGTCGGCATCACGATGAGCTTGATGACGACCACGTACACGCCGGCGGCTAGAGTCAGGAGCATTCCAAAGCGCAGGGAGCGTCCCGAATAGACTGCCCAGAGGCCAATCATCACGATCCACGCCGCCACATCTTCACGCACGGCGAGAGTGAGTCCCGCGAACAGTACTGCTGTGCGGATTCGCCCCGAATCGAGCAACCAGAGAAGCGCCCAGACGAACGGGTAGCCGAACTTGACGTAATGAGCTTCGAAAAGATTGCTCTGCTGGACCGCGGGGTGGAGCAGATAGGCGCACGCGATGAGACAGCCGACGGCAGGACCCACCCGGCGACGCGCAAACAAGAACAACGGAATCGCTGCAATGCCCATCAATGCGGACTGCAGGATCAGAATGGTCTCGGCCGACTGATGCAGCGCGTAGAAGGGCAGCAGCAGGTACGAAATGAGCGTGGCGTGCCGACCGAAATGTGAGCCTTCAGGACCCAAAGTCGGGGTCGCCTTGAAGAAGGGCCCGCCGTGAAGCAAGTTGTAGAGGATGTTGTCCTCGATCGCGAGATCGTAGCCCGAGCGCGCAGAGAGGTGCCAGACAGTCGTATGATAACCAAACCACGCGACGTAGGCGGCGCTGGCACCCACAGCGACGACAAGCCACGGTCTTCCCTGCTTCGAGTAGCGTGAAATCGCGTCGGCGGTTTTCGAGGCAGGGCTTCTCGCCCTCCGGGCCTTCCAGCTCTCCCGCAGTGTTCGAAAACGCGTCGCCAGGCTGGGAAAGATGACGTCGAGCGGTTCGGTATCGAGACACGCTCGTACCGCGCCGCCCATGGCTAGAGCATTGAGTAGGACAAAAGTCAGGAAGACTTCATCGTGGTGCTGCCAAAGTCTCCAATCGAACAGCACCGGCATCAGAGCAAGCGGTCCGAGCGGTAGTACCTTCCGCACACAGTAGGCGGCCTTGGCCGCCAGTCCGTGATCCCTACGTCGTGCGATCTGCAGTAGCGGTAGCAGAAGCGCACCTATCGCTGCCGCGCCTAGGATGGAGAGGATGAGCTTCGCCTGGGCCGGACTGCCTTCCGGCGTGACGTTCTGCCAGACGTACGCGAGGGTCCGAAACTCGTCCGTCAGGAGGCCGAGGCCCAAGGCACAGGCTGCGAATGTTACACTGAGGAGCGTCGCTGACCTGAAAATGGACAGCCAACGAGCATCCGCGTCCATTGCCTCTGGCACTACTGCCTCTGGCCCCACCGCCTCTGTTCGAGTGGAGGAGCTCGTCTCGGACGTCTGGCTATTCATGGGTCCAGTCTTGCTTGGTTCGGACAAAGTTGGAGCGCCCGATCTCCCATCCTTTTAGGTTGAGAGCTAGCGACGTCGCAAGAACCAGGCAATTTTCACCAGGTCGACCCCAGCTCCGCTCATCTGCAGGGGCCCGAGCTTCGAGTTCCCTACGTCGCGCCATACGACGAGCGGCTCTTCGATGATTCTGTCAGTGGGGATTGGGTGCGCGCCTCGAGTCAGTCGTCCCAAGAGCTCCACATCGAATGCCCACCGGGAATTGAATGGCTCCTCGAGAGCCGCGACGAGCGCTGGAGTCTTGCGAAAGAATTTTGCCCCGCACTGAGTATCATAGACCCGCATGTTCAAGATCGCGCTGGCAACGGATGCAAACACGCGGCCCAAATAATGGCGAGGAGTCGTGCGCCGGATGTCACGGCCGAGCAGAGCGACCCGTGATGCCAAAAGAACGTCGCAAGGCGCGCCTCGGATGCGCGCGAGGAGCCGCAGCGCTTCATCCACAGGGGTCGCGAGATCGGCATCGAGATAGCCGACGATGACATCGTCGTTCTTCTGGAAGAGGTGCTCGAGTGCGTGGCGAAGCCCGCTGCGTACGGCTTCGGCTTTGCCTTGATTGACGGGCTGCTGAACCACGAACACGCGGCCAGGCGACTTTCGCTCCAGTTCGCGCAGTACGTCCAGCGTGCCATCGGAAGAGCCATCGTCGACGAAGACCAGCTTGACGCTGGCGTCTTTCTCCAAGAGCCCACGAAACTCGCTCTGGGGGAGCCGGCGAGCTTCGTTGTAGCAAGGGACCACGATGGCAGCTGGTTCGTTCATGGTTGTTTCCCGGCGATGGCCCATGTGCTGAGGCCTGGCAAGGGAACGGATTTCTGCGCGAACCACAGGCAAACCTGACTATCCCACCGGAGCGCACGGACGATCGTGGAGGTGATGAGCTTGCCCTTTTTCCACTGCCCCACGCTCGTGTCTATGTGCTGCGCCAAGTTCATGTCGGGCCTGGCGCGATGACCGCGCGCAAGTTCGCCCAATTTGGAAAGCGAGCGGGGGACGAGAACGGAGCAAAAGAGCCCGCCATGAGTGCGGACTTCGAGGTCGGCTCCACGGAGTCGTCCGATGAGCTCGGCCGGGGAATAGCGTCGAAAGTGACCGAGCTGAGTGTCGTGCTTCGTGTAGAGCCACTGAAACGCCGGCACGCTGATGAGGAACTGCCCCTCGGGCCGCAATTTCGGAATCAAGCTACGCAAGAACGCGCTGTCGTCTTCAACGTGCTCCAGAACGTCCAAGAGGACGATCCAGTCATACTTGGAGTCGGGCGTCTCCCGGCACAAAACGAGACGACGCGCGTCGTCCAGCTCTCGCTCACCGAGCGAACTTTCCGGATAGCCCGGATCCACACAAGTCACGGAGCTCTGCGGGGGGAGCCGCGCCAGCAGCTCTTCTGCAAAGAAACAATCCCCCGCACCTACGTCGAGCACGTGCACGGGAGAAGTTTCTCCTTTGGCGAGTATCAGATTGCAGAAGAACTCAGCTCGCGAAAGCTCCCAGGGGTGGCGGCGGTCGTTGTTGGCACGTTCGCGGAGATCCATCGGCGGCGGAGTGTACACGAGTCGCCCGCCATCCGACGGTAGTCGA
Source organism: uncultured Polyangiaceae bacterium (assembly GCA_965652275.1). Classification (GTDB taxonomy): domain Bacteria; phylum Myxococcota_A; class Polyangia; order Polyangiales; family Polyangiaceae; genus NIC37A-2. The sequence goes on from CBFGUR010000003.1 coordinate 76,942, forward strand.
CAATCACTGGAAAAATCCGGGCCCCTTCGCCCCTGCAGGGCTACTTGGGCACGAATACAGCCGTGTCTTTGATACGACCGTGCTCTCGGAACCTCTTCCGCACGAAGCGACTACTTTGATTGCTGTCGGGGCAGCCGGTGTAGAGGATGACAGAACTCGCCTTGTCGAGGGCTTGCTGCAGCTGTTTGGCAGAGGCCTTCTCGGGCAGGGCCTCGGAAGGAGCCTTTCGATCGTGGAGTTGAATCGGCGTGTAGAGGCCCGAGCGAGGCTCCGGCGCACAACTCAGAACGAGGATCCTCGAATCGCTCCCCGCCGCAGTGGGAGCCGACGGAGGAAGAAGCTCCGAGACGAAGTAGGTGCTGACCTGTTTGGCGGGTCCAGTGTAGCGATTCATCATTTCTGCGAACACGGCCTCGGACGCGAATTGGCGGCGAGGCAGACCCGGACGAGACGCACGCCACACGATGTGAGTCACTCCGAGCTCCTTCAGCTGAGCGAGGGCTCCTTCTGCAGAACCTAGATGGGGGTAGCTGATGAGACCCTGCCAACCGAGCTCGTCTTTGATTGCGACATGTCCAAGACTCATGCGCTCTTGAAGGTCGTGGAGAAGGACGACGGACCCTTTCGGGATCTCCTTTCCAACATCCTGGAGACCTCCCCAAGTTCGGAGCCTCTGCTCGTAGAGGGCCTCGTTCTTGTTGGCGTAAAATCCCGAAGAAATGAAGTCGGTCGTCGACTTCAGGGGGCTGCCCCCAATCATCCCGTGAGTCCTGAGAAAATAGACATCCGAGCCCCAAACGAGTTGGGTGCAAACGAGGACGAAGGCCGAGATCTTCTGAAGTGCCCCCTGTCGCCAGAGCAGTACGAGCCCGGCTGAAACGACAGCCGCCATCCAAGGAAGCAAGGCTTGAAGGTAGCGATCCTGATGGCTGGTCACATACCAGGCGACGATACCCAGATGCGTCGCAAGGACGAGGTACCAAGCGCGCCGCGTGCCTTTCGTAAAAAGAAGGGCCGGAAGCAGCAGAGTGAACAGGAAGCCAAAAACAGGCACGTTCCGGTGAAAGGACTCCCAGTTGTTCGGGATGAAGGAGAAGTTCACCAGCGCGGAAAGAGTCGCGACCGTGTTCTCCCGGGGCGTCCCAGTGAGCATGAAGCGGTCGTACCAGAAGACTTCCTCGAGGAGCGCAGATGCCCCCTCGTGAAGCGGGTGGCTCGGAAACCAGCGCCGCAAGAGCGGATAGTAGGGATCGCCGTACCAAATGAGATTCTTCAGCCAATGAGTACTGAGCGCGACCAGGAATACACCAGCTGAAGTCACCATCGGCAGGATGCTGCGATGACGAATCGCAAGAACGACGATCGTGAGAGTGACGCAGGGGACGAAGTAGAGTGCCTGGAGTTTCGTCAGCATCGCGCCGGCGAGGAGGAGACCGAGAACTGAGGCTGATCGAAAGTCATGGCTCCGGCTGAGGCGTAGGCAGGAAAGGGCGATGGTGGGAGCCCAAAATGCCAGGACATGGTCGGCCGCAGTGCCCAGGCTCGAGTCATAAAGAAAGATGCCCGGAAAGAGGAAAAGGGCCGCGCAGGCGTAAGGATAACGCCCAGCTCTCAGCAGACGGCGGATGAGCACGGTCACCCCAAACAGCGTCCAAAGGAGCAGGCACCATTCCAGATGCGAAGCGACGGCCATCTGTACGAAGTGTCCGCCGATCGTCGGCAGGAGCAGGGCCCAGGTGTAGAGAATGGTGGCGAGCTGAGGGTAAGCACCGAGGTACCAGCCCTCCTTGAAGCGAGTGACGCCTCCAGCCGCCACATACTGATCGGCGATGCCCAGGTGGTACCAATGAGCATCTGCGGCCGGGTTCAGGGGATTGAGCACCTGAAGGTAGATGCCCACCAGGCTCAGAACCAGAAGGGCGAAGGCGGCGATCTCGATCGGTCCTCGTGGAGCAACCAATCGTCCACCAAATCGACGCCAAGCCCGCTTCGCCCGCTTGGCCAATCGTAACCCGTCCCGGGATCCAATCGCGATCAAGCAGAGCGGCCAGACCACCGCGAAAACGGGCCCAAAGAGGGAGAGCAATCCGGCGAGCATCGTGCCGGTGTAGAAGAGTAAGACGCCCAGTCCTCCACCGAGGACGAGTTCCTCGCTGGTACGCCAGTTCTTTCCCGCTACCGCGCGAAGCAGCGCGACCCCCGAGAGCAGCGCACTCAGGGCGAAGAGGCTCATCCAGAGCCAGGTCTGCGCGTAGAGAAAGAAGAGCCAGTGCTCGAGCGGGTAGAATCGATTCACCCAGTACAGAAGCAGGGCTTCTGCGCCGATAATCGCCAGAACCTGCGCGCCCGAGCGGAGATGCCGAGACGAGGGAATCCACCCGTGTCGAAGTGAGCGGAGTCGAGTCGTGTTTTCCGCCGCGCGCGTTTTCGTCTGACTCATATCAATCAACGCCAACTAACATGATGGTCCCGCCCTGTTCCAGACCGACGCCGTCTCCATCCTAGGGTGACAGCGCCCCCCTCTCTGAGAGCCGCCGCCCCCTCCTCGGGCTCTGCCGCCCCCCGTTTTCGAGTTTTTCGCCCTCGGCGGGAAAAACACGCAACGGGGTGGGCTCTTGTCCGAAACAAGGGAAAATGGCGCAAGAACACGTACTCAACCTCACTCCCGAAGCTCTCAGATCCCTGGAGCGCAAGTGGCTCGGCCAGATCGAGGCCCCGCGCAACTGGCGGCCTCGTGTTCCCGTGGCGAGCCAGCTGACCGAAGCCCTCGAAATCGCGTCCGTGATGGACGAAGCCGGGACTTCGGATCTGCTGCCGGCGTCAGCATCGGTGCAGCTCCGCGAGCTCTGTCTCGTCGCCCGCTCTCTGCACCACCGAAGCCTGAGCCTCCGTGCTGATCGCGGGGAGACAAGGCACGCCGCGGCGACCAAAGCCGCGACCCACGCCTGGTTTGGGGAAGCGTTCCAAACGCTCCGCTTCCTGGCCGAGTTCAACGAAGACTCACATCTCAAGGCCCAGCTCGAGGCGATCCGGTCCGAGGGCGCGTCCGAGGATGGACTCGCCCTAGCGATTCACCCCGTCGCGACACTTTTCGAGCGCAACGCTCAGGCCCTCGAGCGCCTCGGCTTCGGGCCAGAGTTTTCTTCACGGGGGCTGTCCCTGAGCCAAGAGCTCTTGGAGCTCTCCTCGCGCCGCGCAGCCCATCTCCAGCAACGACGCGACGCCACGAGCTTCCGAGACACGCTCCTTTACGAGATCCGGGAGCGCGTCAAACGCTACCGGGCCACCTTGAGCTACGTGCATCGAAACAACCCCGACCTGCTTCGCCGCATCGCCAGCCCCTACAACAGAAAGAAGCGCGCTGCGGAAAACGCCCGGCGCAGGAACGGTCCAGCACAGAAAGCGGTGGGTAGTCGTTGATGACTATCACCAGTTGACCGGGCTCGACGGGGAGACGAGGGGCTCCTGTTCTCCCACTTGTGGGTCGTGAAGGACTTGCGGCCGCCGCTTCGAAGAAACGGAGTCGTTTGAATTGGTGGACCGCTGGACCAGGGGTGGACCAGCTGTGATCGACCCGCCCTTGTCGTCTGGGTCAGAGCGCCTGGCCGAAGACCAACTCATTGCCATCCGGGTCAACGAGGTGAAGCTCCCGCACCCCCCACGTCTGGTCTGTGGGCGGCATCTTGATAAGGCCAGCAATCTCGACGGCTGACATCTACGCCCGATGGCTGCATGATCGCTGCTGAGATGAGGGCCCCCGTCGAATGTGTGACACCTGTGTTCCAGGTGAAGAACCTGGCTAGAAGCATCGCCTTCTATGAGAAGGTCCTGGGCTTCAAGTTGGAGTGGACCAACCGAACCATCTGCGGTGTGGGGCGAGACGGTCACACTCTCATGCTGAGCGAACAGGGTGAATCACAGGGGCCATCGGTGGCGTGGATCGGCTTCGATGTTGATGACCTGCTCAATAGAGCCGACGCGCTGAATCTCAGGATTCTGGAAGGCCCAGAAAACAAGCCTTGGGCCTATCAGGTCAAGATCGCGGACCCTGATGGCAACATGTTGTGGTTAGCTGCTAAGCCCAAGTCCACGGATGGGGTTGGACGATGACCACGCGTAGTCGCCTCCACTCGATTGCCCCCCTGTTCATCGTCTCCAACCTGAAGAAGTCCCTCAGCTTCTACACCGAGATCTTGGGGTTTTCCGTCCGTGTGGCGGTACCAGAGCCTGAGCCCTTCTTCGCTCTCATCTATCGGGACGACGTGGAGCTGTCCCTCAAGGAGATCGGCCCAGACGTCCCCCCGCAGCCGAACCCAACAAGGCACGAGTGGGCAAAGTGGGACGCCTCTGTCTTCACTGAAAACCCCGATTCGCTGGCCAAGGAGTTCTCCGAGAAGACGAGGCTGAGGACCCAGCTGGCGAACACGGATGACGGACTTCGTGGATTCGAGGTGGAGGACCCCGATGGCTACGTCCTGTTCTTTGGGCGGCCTGCCACACCGAAAGACCAGCGAGCACCAAGATGACGAGAATCGCCAGAGTCATCCTCTTCGCCAAGGACATGGCCAAGATGGTCGAGTTCTACCGGGACGTGGTGGGACTGAATCCATTTTCATCTGAAGACCCCGCCTGGCAGGAGTTCGACTGTGAGGGGAGCTTGTTCGCTCTCCATGGCATTCCCGAACGAATCGCAAAGGACATCGAGATCGAAGACCCTCCGAACCCTCGAGAAGGGGCGCCCACCAAGATTTGCTTTCAGGCCGACAATGTGGAGGAAAAACGTCAGTCCCTGAGCGAAGCAGGTGTCCCGGTTCGTGACATCCACAGGTTCGATGACTTCATGTTCTTCGACATCGTGGACCCTGAGGGGAACATCGTGCAGTTCACGAGCCGGTGAGCCCATCGGGCTACGAAGCAGATGGCAGGTGCCCTACTCCTCCAGAAGCTCGCCGAATTTGAGAATGTTGCCGTCTGGGTCCGTGAGGTAGATCTCCCGGACGCCCCAGGGCTGGTCCACCGGGCCTTTCTTCTTGGCGTGGGGGTCGTACATGATCTCCGCCCTGGCTGCCTTCCATTCATCGTGAAGGTCATCGACGCCGCTGACGTAGAAGTAGGCGATGACCTTCTCGTGGATGTTCTTGGAGAGGTGAACCGAGGCCCCGCCACGAGACACCGAGGCGTACATGACCGCACTGTTCGGGTCCGTCTTGTAGTACCAGTCTCGCTTGAAGCCGAGAACGTTGACGTGGTAGTCGAGGGACTTCTCCAGGTCGGAGGAGCGGAAGATGGGCACCGCATTGTGGATTCCAGTGGGCTCCGCCCCTGCTGGGCCATAGGAGATACACCTGGGCTCCTGGGTTCCTGCGCAGGCGACAGCGAAAACGGCAAGCAGGGTCACAACGGCGAGCCGAAGGGTGGCGGAAGCGTTCATGATGGGGAGAGTACGTCGCCCACCGTGAAGGAGGAACCGGCTGCCTTGAGCATGAGGAGTTTTTGTAGGCCAATCCAAAAAGGGGGATTGGGAATGACGGATGGTGTCGCCGATGCGGACGACTAACGGGGTGAGGTTGAGTCCGGTGACGGGGGTCCCTTGGGGTCAGCGATCATGGACGGTGGGCTGAGACAAGGTAGAGCCCCTCAATCGTGGTCCTCAGTCGGACGTCGGAGAATCCAACTTCCTCCATGAAGGCGATCTGCTCATCGGACGTAGCGTACAAGGCCCGACTCCTTTCCGTCTCGTTCATGGGGTTGTGGTCGCAGACGAGAAGAACACCGTCCGGTTCTAGGACACGAAGAACCTGACGATACAGCCCGGGAAGGTGCGACTTGTGCCGGATTTCGTGGAGGGCTGGCCCCGATTCTAGCTCGATGATCCTTGGGGAGGGTCGAGCGAGAGCGGCGATCAACCGAGCCATCTCTTCGCGCACTTGCTTCCGCCACGGCCGCTTCTTGTCAGCCTCGGCAGCCCGCGTGGTCTGCTGCGGTCACTCCCCATGGTAAGCTTGCTTCGTGCCCACCCTCAGTACCTTCTATGGCATCGTGATCCGCATGTACTACGACGATCACGCTCCTCCGCATCTGCATGCGATCTACGGCGGAGATGAAGTCCTCATAGCAGTCGAGAGCTTGGAGGTGCTGGAAGGGCAGGTGCCCCGACGTGCCCTTGCACTGGTGAAGGAATGGGCCAAACTACACCAAGACGAGCTGCGCAGGGCCTGGCAGCGAGCCGAAGCCCACGAGCCGCTCGGCACGATTCCTCCTCTGGACTGACTATGCCCCGATTGACCGAAGCCACAGCACGAGATGTTGCCCGGCTCTTCGTCCGTTTCGATGACGGAACGAGCGGTGAGATCGACTTGTCGGATCGTCTCTTCGGACCCATGTTCGAGCCACTGAAGGACCCGGCCTTTTTTGCTCAGGTCACCGTCGATGAGTATGGCGCTCCGACCTGGCCAAACGGAGCGGATCTTGCCCCCGACGCGATCTATCGTCAGGTGTCGAGAAGCGCTGCCGAGTAGCGGGATCGACTCGTGACGAGAGGTGATCGACCCTCCGTGATTCTCGCAGTGAGCCGAGCACGGGTCGTTTAGCTCATTGGGTCCTTGGCTCGGCACTTGCGGTCCCGAGCACCCTCCGTCCAAGTTCGACTGGGTTCGACTCAGAAAGAGTTTGACCCGTGACGTAGAAGACGCAGGTGCGGCCCTGAGTCCATCGGACCAAAGTCACCATGGGTTCGGCCCCCGCAATTTCGGACGCGTAGAACCCACCCGGTGCATCGGAGTCCTCATCGAAATGGCGAGAAGAGAACACCACCTCATCCCCAGACTGCATCCTCTCAGCGTCCTGCCTCAGCCCCAGGAGGGCGTCGACCGCTTCTCGGTCAGGTAGCTTACTTGCTTCGGGTCTCACCACGGAGACGAGAACGTGACTCTCCCCGTCCACGGAAGTCGCTTCCCACTCTGCCCAGTCTCCATTTTCCTCAAACTCAGGAGTACTCGCTGCGTTCCATCTGCCAGGCATCTCGATCGAGCATCCTTCTTGTTGCAGGACTGAGCTTTCCCGTGTGGCTTGGGGAGCATGGGGGACTGTTTCAGGTTGAGAGTTGCTCGCACATGCGGACGCACCGACAAGCACCACGGAGACGAATCCCATCGGTCTCTTCACAATCGAGCAACTGTATCGCAGCAATTTCCGGAAGGACAGACGCTCGCTGGTCGCTCGTCCTGAAAAAGGCTCCTCTCGTCATGGAGTCCGCTCAGTGTGCAGAGGGGATGGAAGAGGCGAGGAAATTCACGACTGATGTTTGCCGCTGTGCGAGACTACTCCTCAGCTTCGGGAGTGGAACGGTTCGAGAGGGAGTCATCCGACTCTTTGAGTGCCCGACTCATTGTGCAACGCATCTCAACATGGACGACATCCTCATCAGTCCAAAGGGACAGCTCGTCGCTGTTGGTGTCGACGCCCCTGCCGTTGCAGTCGAACTGCGAGAGGAGGATCGTCTTGTCCGCGGCTGAATCAGTACAGAGGATCTCCCTGAACCAGAGTGGGATCCCAAAGTCAGAACGAAAGTAGATCACGCGGTACCAATGCGCCCCGACAACGCAGGACCACGAGGAAGTATCGGGCAGTTGTACCGCAGTGGCATCTGGCCCGAGAGCGATTGAGCGCTTGTCCGCATTGGTACGCACCGTCAAAGACCAGACTGCACCATCAGCCTCCTCGTTGGGCGTCGTCCAGAACAGACCCGAGCGGTCCGTCTCCTTGCATTGGGAGCAGGACCAGTTCTTTTCCGGTGGACGCTCGACCGTACCGGGTGGAGGTGCGGCTACTTCGGATGAGGGTTCCTCCTTCACTTGCTCTTTGGTCTCTGAGGAGGGTGGAGTTTCGTCAGTTCGAGCACCGGCTCCCGCAGTCGTCGTGGGAATTGTGGGAGCGGCTTTCACTGAGGTGGTGGCCTGTGGGGCATCAGGAGGCGGCTCAGGTCTGATGGCAAGCGGTCGCAAGCACCAGGAGTCCGATCACTCCGCTACAGTCCACGCGGTTGTTGTCCCTCTTCCGCATCCCTACATCGTACAGGACGCACCAGTCGCCCGGCATCTTCCGTTGGTTCAGCAACTGGTTCAGCCGAACCACCCCACTGAACCACGAGACGAAAACGCTGGCCGTCTTTGTGGGTCATGAAGGACTTGTAGCCGCCGCGTCGTGGAAACGGATTCGCTTGAAGAAGCGCGGACAAATAACTCAGTGTGATCCCTGCGCCTCCAAGTCCTGAAACCAAAGAGGCGAAGCTCTCGCTTCGCCTAATAGTGGGTCATGAAGGACTTGTAGCCGCCGCGTCAAAGAAACGGAGCTCCTTGAAGTCTCGCGGACAAATGACTCAGTGGGATCACCGCGACTCCATGTCCGGAATAAGAAAAAGCGCCGGTGCTTCAGCATCCGGCGCTAGTGGGTCATGAAGGACTTGTAGCCGCCGCATCAAAGAAACGGAGTCGCATGAAGAAGCGCGAACAAATGACTCAGTGGGATCACCGCGACTCCATGTCCGGAATAAGAAAAAGCGCCGGTGCTTCAGCATCCGGCGCTAGTGGGTCATGAAGGACTTGTAGCCGCCGCGTCGTGGAAACGGATTCGCTTGAAGAAGCGCGGACAAATAACTCAGTGTGATCCCTGCGCCTCCAAGTCCTGAAACCAAAGAGGCGAAGCTCTCGCTTCGCCTAATAGTGGGTCATGAAGGACTTGTAGCCGCCGCGTCAAAGAAACGGAGCTCCTTGAAGTCTCGCGGACAAATGACTCAGTGGGATCACCGCGCCTCCAAGTCCTGAATAAGAAAAAGGGTTCTTCTTTCGAAGAACCCAGTAGTGGGTCATGAAGGACTTGAACCTTCAGCCAACGGATTAAGAGTCCGCTGCTCTACCAATTGAGCTAATGACCCGAATGTTGAGGGGCGATTCCGCGCTGACGGAGGGCCTCTCGGCTCCCGGACCAGGTGCCCGGGGCCGCTGCTCTTACCATGGGGGACCCTGAGGTCAAGAGGTTCGGATCATTCGTTCGCCCGAAGGATTTCGAGAGCCCGAAGGGGCATCCTCTCGGACTACTTCGGCAGCCCAATACGAGCACGCACCGCCGCAAAACCTCACGCAGGCCCGTTCGCGGAGACTCGCATCGCGGCGGGTCGATCGTACCTCGAACGTCGTCGCTCGAACATTGCTCCAGCGAGCAAGTCGCGCACCGCCGCACCGTCGCCTCGCTCGACGAAGTCGCGTACTCAAGGTGCGGCGTGTGACGGCAAGGCCGCGGCGCTTCGAACGCTGTCGTAGTGCGCGGCAACGAGCAGGACCGAAAGCCCCATGAGCCCCACGACCGTCGCAGTCACGACGGCCGACTCGATGTATCGCGCGATGCGGCCGGGACGCTTGAGGGTTGGAAACCAACGATGAAGACGCTCGACCGCGACGGGACCCTCGGGCGTGATCCGGTAGACTCCGGAAACTTCTTCGTAGGTCTCTTGCAGGGCGGGTTGCATGGTGGTCGGGCCTCGGATCGTGTCACCGATCTGTCACATACGTGACACACAAACGGCAAATTTTCGAGGAGGTTCAGCTTCGCATCGCTCGAAATTTGGCTCCCCTTGCCCCCGAGAGCCAAATTCGCGCCGTTCGGCGTCGGTTGCTTGCCCTGACTTTTGTGACGTTTCTGTGACAGGCCGGCGACGCGGCGCCTCCGACGTCAGGAAGCTCGGCGACGCGGGCCCGCGACGGCGCGAGCGCAGCCTTCAAGATTTCTTGCGGAACAGCTGACAAGTGCCGCCGGGGTGAACCGGACCTGGCATCACCTCACAGGTGCCGCAGCCCGCCGCCGCCACGAAGTAGAGGCAGTGCTCGCACGCCTTGTCTGCCGGAGCCCCTCCGTGCACGTAGCCGATGGAAGAGCGCAGCTTCTTCTGTTCGTCGGTGAGCGAGGCGGGCTTCGGCTCCGGACAAGAGCCTCCGGGCTCGTCGTCGCAGGCCAGCGCCCACGAGGCCAAGGGCAGCACGACGAGAAGCCTACGTCGAGTGAGTCTCGAGGTCATCGACTACCGAACTCCTTGGGAGGAAGCGAAACGAGGAACGAGTAGAGCGCGCGTCGCTCGGTGTCGTCCATGTTCGAGAGTGCTTCGAGGGGCATGAACTTGTCGAGCGGTTTTCCGTCCTTCTTCGTACCCTTGTCGAGAAGTCGCGTGAAGTCCTCGTAGCTGTACTTCCCCAGCCCGGTTTCGTGAGGCGTCAGGTTGGACGGGATGGGGATCTCGGGTGGCGCGCCGGGAATCGGTCCGCCACCGAAAGTTTCACCGTGACACCCCACGCAGAGCCGCCCGATGAACTTGCCGTATTTGGCGGTGGGTTCAGGCGGAATGGCGACCTCGACGTTGTCGTGGTCGATGCGTCGCGCCACATCCGCGACGAACGCGTCCTGGCGATCCAGGATCTTGGCAAGGGTCCCCAGCTCGAGTTTGCCGCTGGGCTTGTCGCTCTTGGGGACGGAGCGCACGTAAGCGATGATGGCTGCGAGATCGGTATCCGGGAGCCAGTTCACTTCGTGCGACGTCATGAACGTGACGGACTTGCCGTTCTTCTTGATGCCGTGGCGCACGACGCGCCCGAGTTCGCCATCGGAATAGACAGCTCCCAGGCCTCCCGAGGTGATGTTGGGCGCGGTGATCGTACCGAGTGGACCGAGTTCGATGGTGTCGCCGCCGTCGAGCGCCGCGCCATGACACTCGCGGATGGCGCAACCGCCCACTGACTTGGCCAGGTGACGGCCGCGCTCGAGAGTCTCGGGATCCGTTTCGACTTTCAAATTGACCGGGGCGACCTCGTAAACTTTGCCCATGCTTTCATCGAAGGCGCTCACCTGCGACCAGACGAACAGCCCTGCAGATGCGCCACCGAGCACGATCACACCACCGAGACCCATGAGTCCCCATTTCAAAGCCTTGTGCATTTGTTGTTCTCCAGCCCGGCACCTTCTCAAGAAGATAGTCATCGGGCAATCTTTGCGCGTGCACGGCCCCCGAAGGCCCGCGTATCGTGGGACTTGAAAACAGAAGAGGAGACGGATCGTGAAAAACGAGCAGAGCGAACACAAACTGACTTATCGTTTTCGCCGAGGCTCAGCAGAAGGCCGCGCCGAGTGGCGCGACCTTCTCGGTGGGAAGGGCGCGAATCTCGCGGAGATGGCCAGAATGGACATCCCCGTACCGCCGGGCTTCACGATCGCGACGAGCGCGTGTCGCGATTATCAATCCAAGGGCGCCCTCTCGGAGGAACTCCTCGAGCAGGTAGCGAGTAGCTTGGCTTGGCTCGAAGAAACCACCGGGAAGAAGTTCGGCTCCGAGGAGAGCCCTCTGCTCGTGAGCGTCCGGTCGGGCGCGCCTACGTCGATGCCCGGAATGATGGACACCGTGCTCAACCTCGGACTCAACGAAGCCTCGCTGAGGGGACTCGAGAAGCTCGCAGGACGTCGCTTCGCGCTCGATAGCTATCGTCGCCTGCTCGCGATGTTCGGCGACGTCGTCTTGGGAGTGCACGGCGACGCCTTCGAGACGGTGCTGGACGAACAGCGGCGAAAGTTTGCCGAACGCACGTCACTCAGGGCACCGGGACCGGGCGAAGATTGGGCGCGGGTGGTGCCCGACTCGCGTCTCGACGAAGCCGCGCTCGAAGGCACAATCGAGGGCTATTTGGCCGCGATCTCGGCCGCGGGCAAAGTGTTTCCCAGCTCTCCCGAAGAGCAACTGAGAGCAGCCATCGGTGCGGTGTTTTCGAGCTGGAACAATCCACGCGCCCAGCTGTACCGGCGCCTCCACGACATCAGCGCCGCTCACGGGACCGCGGTGAACGTGCAAGCGATGGTGTTCGGGAATCTGGGTCCCACGAGCGCAACGGGTGTCGCCTTCACGCGAGATCCAAGCACCGGTGAGAAACGGTTCTTTGGCGAGTGGCTGGAGAATGCTCAGGGTGAAGACGTCGTGGCTGGCGTGCGCACTCCTCTGCCTTTGGCTGCGGCGGCTGGAGGAGACGAGTCGCTCGAACGCAAGTTCCCGGCGATCTACGCCGAGCTGTTTGCGGTCCAGGATCGACTCGAACGTCACTTCCGCGACATGCAAGATCTCGAGTTCACGATCGAAGACGGGCAGCTTTTCTTGCTCCAGACTCGTCGAGGCAAGCGCTCCGCTCGGGCGGCGGTGACGATTGCCGTCGAGTTCGCCAAGGAAGGTCTGCTCAGCCATCGTGAGGCGATCTTGTCTGTCGACCCCGAACGGTTGCGCGAACTGATGTTCCCGACGCTCGAAAACGCCGACTCTCATGTCCCCCTGGCACGGGGTATCGGGGCATCTCCTGGGGCCGTCACTGGGGCTCTCGTATTCAGCTCCGAAGAAGCGGAGAAGCAGAAAGCCGCTGGCCGAGACGTCATTCTGATGCGTCTCGAAACCTCCCCGGAGGATCTGCTCGGAATGGAGTCCTCGGTCGGTATCGTGACCGCCAGGGGTGGAGCCACGAGCCATGCCGCAGTCGTTGCCCGGGGCATGGGATGCCCGTGTGTAGTGGGTTGTGGCGCGCTGGTCCCGACCAAGAACGGTTTCGTCGTTCAATCACCCGGCGGGCCCGTCGAGCTCACCGCGGGAAAGGTCGTCACCATCGACGGAATGTCCGGAGCGCTTTACGAGGGGGCTCTCGAAACACGCGAGGGGGCTCTCGGCGACGATGCAGAGGCGCTCCTGTCCTGGGCGAGCCGCGCGAGCCGGATGGAAGTCCGGGCCAACGCGGACACCCCAGAAGCAGCTGCACAGGCTCTGAAATTCGGTGCTCAGGGGATCGGTCTATGCCGAACCGAACACATGTTCTTCGAAAAGGAACGCCTGGCTCACGTGCGGGAGATGATTCTCGCGCGCGACGAAACCGCGAGGAAGACGGCACTGGAGAAGCTATTGCCCCACCAAAAGGGCGACTTCGAAGCCCTCTTCCGAACGATGCGGGGACTTCCAGTGACCATTCGTCTCCTCGATCCTCCTCTTCACGAGTTCTTGCCTCACGATGAGGGCGCCGCCCGGGAGATGGCCGGGCGCTTGGGTATCGACGTCAGCGAGGTCGAGGCGCGGGTCACCGAGCTCTCGGAGCAAAACCCCATGCTCGGGCATCGGGGCGTGCGCCTTGCCGTGAGCTATCCGGAAATCGCAAAGATGCAGGTGAGCGCCATTCTGGGCGCCGCGGCCCAGGTGAAGTCCGAGGGTCTGGAAGTGCACCCCGAAATCATGATCCCTCTCGTCCTGAGCGGTCGTGAGCTGGACATGATGAGGGCCCTCGTGGACGAGGTCGCCACGAGCGTCTTCGAAAAAAGCGGGACCTCCGTCGCTTTCAAGTTCGGAACGATGATCGAACTGCCGCGCGCGGCCATCCGGGCGGATGATCTCGCCGCGGCGGCCGAGTTCTTTTCCTTTGGAACCAACGATCTCACCCAGACGACTTTGGGCCTCTCGAGAGACGACTCGGGGAGATTCTTGCCGGGCTATATCGAGCGCGGCATCTTGGCTCACGATCCCTTCAAGACGCTCGACATCGTCGGTGTGGGTGAGCTGGTCAAATGGGCGTCCGAACGTGGGCGGGCCGTGCGCCCGGACCTCAAGCTCGGACTGTGCGGTGAGCATGGTGGTGATCCCGCCTCCATCGAGCATTGTGAAGCCCTTGGGCTCGACTACGTGTCGTGTTCCCCGTTTCGGATCCCGATCGCTCGCTTGGCGACGGCACAAGCATCCATCCGCAGAGAACAGGCCCGGCTGGCGGCCGACGCGGTACGCGGACCCCAGCGCGTATAGTCCAATCTATGGGCCAAGATGGGCTACGCGGTCATCCGAAGCGAGAGCACCACGCGCCCTTGGCTTGGGTCGCGCCTCAGCCCTGGGAACCAGCGGGCACGCTCGTGCTCTGCCGTACGACGAGCTCCATCTCGAGCTCGAGGGGCGGCGCGATTTCGAGATCGTCGCTCTCGATTTCCTCGAGGAGCAATCTACAGGCCTCGCGTCCCATTTGTCGGGCAGGTTGGGACGAGGTCGTCAAACCCGGCCACCACAACTCGCCTTCGACGATGTTGTCGAATCCAACGACCGACACATCGTCGGGGATCTTGATCCCCTGCGCCTGAACGGCTCCCATGAAACCCAGCGCCATTTCGTCATTTCCCAGCACGACGGCCGTGGGTCGCTCCGATGGCGGCAGCGTGAGCCAGATCTTCGTGTACTCGATGCCGCTCTGGGGGAGATAGTTGCGGGCCGCTGAAACGTGTCGGTCCTCCAATGTCAGACCGCGCTCGCTCATGACCTCACGAATCCCGATCAAGCGCTCCTGCGAATCGAGCGAAACCTTGGGACCGCCCACGTAAGCGAGTTTGGTATGTCCCAGATCGAGGAGATGGGCAGCGACTTCGCGGCCCGCCTTTCGATTGCGAGCGCGGACGATGTGCTCTTCGTCGTCGTTGATCGCGTAGTCGGGCGTGATGAACACGAGCGGCATTCCGCGTTTCTTGGCCTCGTTGATGAGCGGCCGTTCCCGCTCGGTCGCGCGAATCATGATGATACCATCGACGCGTCGCTCGGTGATCCAAGCCTCGACCGCCGAGGAGTCGTACGTGTCGGTGAGAGAAAGAGAGCACAGGGCAACGCTCACGCGCTTGTCCTGGAGTTCGAGTTCGACGCCCGTCAGCAGCTGGTGAAACCACGCTCCCTGAGTCGTGCCCACCACCAGTCCGATGATCCCAGTGCGTCCCATTTTCAGGTTGCGCGCCGTGGGCGAGGGGATGTACCCGAGCTCCTGAGTGACCTTTTCGACGCGCGCCTTCACGGACGCGCTGGCGTATCCTCCGTTGAGGACTCGAGATACAGTGCTGGTCGCAACGTTGGCCGCCTTGGCGACTTCGGCAATGGTCGGTTTGTTCTTCTTTCTCATGCCGCCACCGGTGCCCTTAGCATGGTCACGCGTTCCTTCGGCTAAAAATCGATGCCAGACGCGGGCCAGGTCAGCCAAACACGCTTGTAGACCCCCCAGACTCAATCACAAGCAGGAAACACCTCGAGCTGAGACTCCGAATGCGCTCAGCAACGAACAGCCCGCGACGCGACCGAGTAGCCCACCGCGGGCAGCGAAAAATGACCCAATCGGGGGATATTGCGGCCTCTGAACCTGACCGCTCTGACGCGGAGTTGAGCCACCTCCGCTCCCAGCCCTTCCCCGAACGAAACGTTCCGTTTTCGCACGACCTGCGCGAACCGCACCTGCTTCACGTGAAAGTGAGTCGTTTCGAAACCTACGATCTCAAGGCACATCTCGGACAGATGCTGCGATTCGTCGAGCGAGGCCCCGTCGGGTTCATTTACGACATCCGCCAAGCGCGAGTGCTGTCGTATCGCGAGGCGCTGCTGTTCGCCTCCGTGTTTCGCGACCACGGTGAACGAATCCGCTCTGCCTGCCTGGGCGGCGCCGTCATCAGTCGTTGTCCGCTGCAGCGGGGAGTACTCCGGACCATCGACTGGATGTGTCCGATCCCCTTTCCCGTCAGGGCCTTTGGATGTCCCCGGGAGGGCGAGATGTGGGTTCGACAGCTGGTCGAAGCGACCCGTGAAACAGCGAAGGAAGCGCCTGAACTCGGCACGTAATCGCACGAGCCTCGTCGAGCAGCAGTCGTCCGGCTGGTAGGAGACGCATCCCGGTCTTCGAGCGAACGAAAAGCGGAACGCCCAGCTCTTCTTCCAAGCTCTTGATGTGCCGGGTGAGCGGAGGTTGAGAAATGTGCAACCGAGCCGCGGCTCGGGTGAGGTTCTGTTCCTCAGCGACAGCAATGAAGTAGTTCAGCTGAGCGAAACTCATACGCGAGAGCATAGCACGCGGCGCGCCGCCACGATGCATATCAAAAGGGTATTGGTCAGCTGAACGAGCATGCGGCAGCTTCGCCGGGTGAGCGTTGAAATTTACTCCGGACCGGATGTCGAGGCCCTCCGTCAGGCCGGGCGAATCGCAGCCGCGACCTTGCTGGCCGTGACGGAACGCATACGACCAGGCATCACCACGGCGACCATCGACCAATGGGTCCGGGAGGATACCGACGCTCGGGGCGCGAGACCCAGTCAGCTCGGCTATCAGGGGTTCCCTGCCGCGGTGTGCGTGAGCAGAAACGACGTGGTTTGCCACGGCATCCCGTCGCAGCATGACGTGCTCGAGGACGGCGACATCGTCAACGTTGACGTCACTTCGGAGGTCGAAGGCTGGCACGGTGACACGTCGACGATGGTGTGTTTGGGCAACGTCACTCCCGAGGCTCTTCACGTAGTGGACGTGGCTCGGCGCTGTCGCGCGGCGGGCATCATGGCCGTATCGCCAGGTGCGCGCCTCGGCGACATCGCGCATGCCATCATGGAAGTCGCCAAAGAAGGCGGCTGCTCCGTGGTCGATCGCCTGGGAGGCCACGGTATTGGACGCCGCATGCATCAAGCACCTCACGTATCCTACGTCGGAAAAAAAGGACGAGGTCTTCGACTGCGTGAAGGGATGGCGCTCACCATCGAGCCGATGATCAACCTCGGTGGTCCCGGAGTCGTGTTCTGTGAAGACGGGTGGACCGTGAAGACGGCCGACGGCAGCTGGTCGGCGCAGTTCGAACACACGGTACTGGTCGTCTCAGGCGGCGCCGAAGTTCTTACCGCTTTGCCTTCAGATGCCCTTTGAGCGAGTGAGCCGTTTTCCCCGCTCGGGGTGACTCCCTTGCCCCGCTTGGCACAAGCTGGCTCACTCGAGCCGGCGACGACCGAAGCCAATCTGCCGGGACGGCGCTGACTTCGTTGGCACGCCCGTTGCTCGAGGCCAAGCGACCATGACCACCATCTGGGAATTTCTGACCCTGCCATTTTCGGACAGCGGAGCCGCGTACGATCTGAAGCAAGGCTTCGCGTACGTGATGATGTGCATCTTTCTGTTCGCCCTCGTCGCGCAGACGCTGCTCAGTCGTGAAGAAATTCATGCGGAGAAACTACGGGGACTGGATCGATTCTTCGCCAGCGCACGCTTCCTGCGAAACTCCGGCAGGGTCATGACGGGGGTGCTCGTGGGCGGCGCGCTGTACCTCTCGGCGACGTATTTCGCGCGCGCCGTCCCGTTCGAGCACTATCTGCATCGGTGGGACGCCTACCACACCGTGCTCGGGGCCAAGTACCACGATGAGCTCGGTTACTTCGATCTGTACAAGTGCTCGATTGCCATCGATCGGACGTCGGGACGACACTTCCGCACGGTGAAAACCGTGAGAGACCTCCGTACACGTGAGTTCGTCGACGTGCGCGAACATCTCCGTGGCAACGACTGCAAGGAGCGCTTCACCAAAGAGCGCCTCGAGGAGTTCAAGGCGGACCTGAACAACATCGGGCCGTCCATGAGGTCCCGCGATTGGGAACGCCTCTTCAAGGACAAGGGCTTCAACGGGACGCCCTTTTACACCGTGGTGGTGACCGCTCTGTTGAACGTCGGCGGCACGACGATCGAAGGCCTGACTCGCACGGCCCTCGTGGACGTCGGGCTGATGTACTCGGCATTCATCGCGGTCGGGTGGGCCTTCGGGGTGAGGCGCGCGGCAATCTTCGCGATCTTCTTCTGCACATTTTTCCCAATCGCTACGTGCACATGGGGGGCTCCATCCTCCGCTTCGACTACGTCGCAGCACTCGCCGTAGCGCTCGCAGCCATCAAAAGAGAACGGTGGGGCGTTGCCGGAGCGCTCATGGCGTGGGCCACGATGGTGCGCATCTTTCCCATCGTGTTCGCTGGCGGGATTTTCCTGAAGATACTCGCCGACCTCGTCGCGACGCGGCGATGGGATCGTAAATTCACCTTCTTTGCGGCGTCGTTTACGGGCTGCCTCGCCGTGTTCATCATCGTTAGCTTCGTAGGTCTCGAAGGAGGTACGGAGGACTGGCTCGGCTGGTGGCACAACATGCAGGTGCACAACAGCAAGTCAGCGAGTTTCCGCGTAGGCTTCCGACACCTTTTCATGCTCGATGGGTCACTCGAGCGGGTGCACTACGGTAAGATGCAGAAGGAGTTTCACTCGCGCCTTGGCTCGTACATCCCGGCGGTTTTGTTGCTCTTCGCGCCCCTGCTCTCCTCGATTCGACGGCTCAATGCGGTGACGTTCGCTTCACTGTTCGGGGCCGCTGCCTTCTTCCTGCTCGTGGTATCGACCCGCTACTACTACAGCGTTTTCGCTCTCGTGTTCTTGGTCGACCGAGACATCCTGCGAAACCGCACGCTCCTCCTTTCAGGGGCGCTGCTCTTCGGCTCCTCGGCCTTCGACTTTTTCTATTTCGCGACCTACGAGAACACGACGCTGATGTACAACTTCATCATCGGTGCCCAGCTCACGGCATTCCTCGTCGTTCTCGGCTTCGGGTTGCTCTTCGATCCGGGTCTCGAGGAACGGTTCGGGGTTCTCTTGCCCAAGGAGGAACCGGAGCACGCACCCTCGAGCGCCTCGCCTGAGTCCCAGCCGAGCGCGGATCCCGACGGGTCTATGGCTCCGCCCGAGCTCTCGAGCGGACACGTCACGTGACGCGTTCTCTCGGGCTCATACGAGCGCGCGCAGACTCTCCTGGGTATCGGGGAGTCCCATGAAAACGATGCTTGTGCCTTCCGTGAGTTTCTCATCGTCTCCCGGGTTGTAGGTCCAGACACCACTGGACTCGATACGGAGCGCCACGATCAGAAGCCCGTAGATGCCGCGAGCCCTGAGTTCGCCCACTGTCGTGTCTTTGATCTTTGCGCCCGGCCCCACGAGCACTTCTTCGACCCGCAACCCGAGATGCTTGTCCCTGAGCATGGTGTCCAAGAAAGAAACGACCGTAGGCCTGAGCATTTCCGAGGCGAGCCGAAGACCGCCAACCTGATCGGGCTGCACCACCGCATCTGCCCCTGCCAGCTTCAGTTTCTCCGTGTCTCGCATGTCGTTGCATCTGGTGACGATGCGAATCGGATTGAGATGTCGGCAAGAAAACGTGACGACCAGGTTGTCCTTGTTGTTGCTGATACAGGCGATGATTCCGCGAGCCTTTTCGATATTGGCTTCGCGCAAAATCGCATCCTCGGTCGCGTCACCGATCACGACAGGAAACTCGACACCCAGTTTCGAGTAGAGCTCGTCAATCCTTTCGGAGCTCGATTCGATGAGTACGAAGGGTCGCCGCGTATCGATCAGTTCCTTGACGATGTGCTCTCCCGTCGTGCCTCCACCGCAGATGATGTAGTGGTCCTCTAGTGTCGTTGAGCCATACGACGTCTCCAAAAGAGTCGATCGAGCGTTCCCTCGACGACGAAAGCAGTTACGTTGGAGAAGAAATAGAGAAACGACCCCACTCCGACGAGCAGAAGGACAATCGTGAACAGGCGTCCGTTGGGGCTCTGGGAAAGGTCCACCACCTCTCCGTAGCCCACGGTCGTCAGCGTGATCGTCGTCATGTAAAGGGCATCGATCCACGTCGTCTCGGGGCCGCCGAAGTGCAGGTAGCCGGCCGTCCCTAAAATGAAGAGCCCGACGAGCAGCACCGTGGCCCGCGCCATCGGGCGCACCAACATCCAAATGGGGTCGATCTGTCTGACGTAGTTGCTCACTGACCTCGAGGGGCGTCGGGCGCTTGCCGCACTCACACGCACTTCAGGGTATCACGAGTCCCCAACCTGAGGAGAGGTGCTCGGAGTTTGCTAGAGCCGCGCGGTTTCCAAAGCGATCGCGGCCGTGGGTCTACGCAAGAGGGCGTCGAGAAGGTACTTTGGGGGCGGGAACATCCTGGACGACCCATGCATCACGGTGTCGAACTCACCGCAGTGATTCTTGCAATCGTCGCCCTGTTCGTGGGCGTCGCTACCCGTCAAATCTCATCCTTTACGCGTGTGCCGTACACGATTGCGATGCTGCTCTTGGGAATGGCGTGCGGTTTGCTGCTGGGACGGGCCCAGGAGTCGGAACACCCGGGCATGCTGGTTCACGCCTTGGAGCCGGTGAGCCGCATCTCACCGGACTTGATTCTGTTCGTGTTCTTGCCCGCGCTCGTCTTCGAAAGCGCCTATTCCATCGACGTCCACGTCTTCAAGAACAACGTAGGGGCCGTCGTCTTACTTGCCGTGCCAGCGCTTCTCCTCGCGACGGTCGCTACGGGCGCTCTGGTAATGGGGCTCGTTGCCGAGCCTTGGGGCTGGGGTTGGCCAGCAGCTCTCGTGTTCGGCGCTCTGATCAGCGCGACGGATCCGGTAGCTGTCGTGGCAATCTTGCGGGAGCTCGGGGTGAGCAAGCGCCTCGGCGTGCTCATCGAGGGAGAAAGTCTGCTCAACGACGGGACGGCGATCGTGGTTTTCGGCGTCCTCATCGCAATCCTCACGGGAGAACAGCAAGAGTTCGACGCTGGCTCGGCGATCATGTCGTTCTTGACGGTGGTCTCGGGCGGCATCGGGATCGGGTTCATCATCGCCTACTTGGGCTCACTCTGGATCGAGAAGCTCTTCAACGACCCGCTCGCGGAAATCACGCTCACGTTGGTCATGGCTTACTCGTCGATGATCATCGCCGAGGCGTTCTTTCATGTCTCGGGAGTCATGGCCGTCGTCACCACTGGACTTTGGATGAGCGGCACCGGTCGCACGAAAATCAGCCCCGAGGTTTCCCATTTCTTGCACCGGTTTTGGGAAACCCTCGGCTACATCGCCAACACGCTGATCTTCTTCTTGGTCGGTATCGTCATCGCCGAGCGGCTCCACCACACGGGCTTGTCCGACCTGGCCCTCATCGTTGCGATCTACCTCGGTGTAATGGCCATTCGATTCGCCCTCGTGTTCCTCTTCGGACCGCTGTCCAACAAGCTGAGCGACGGGGTGTCTGGGGCCGACAATCTGGTGATTTCTTGGGGCGGACTACGTGGAGCCGTTTCGCTCGCGCTGGGTCTCATCGTGTCGCAGGACCAGCGGATCCCCGAAGAACTGCGTAGCAAGATCCTGCTCGTGACCGCTGGCGTGGTGCTCCTGACCATCGTGGTAAACGGCATGACGATCGGGAAGCTCTTGTCGTTCCTCGGCTTCGACAAGCCTCAGCTCAGCGCACAGGTTGAAAACCTCTCGGCCAAAGTGCACGTGCTGGACCGGGTTTACGACGAACTCAGTGAGGTGAGTCAGTCGCCGGACCTACGCACCTGTCAATGGAACGAGGTTCTCTCGGACCTCGACCAGAGGCGCGCGCGCGTCACGGATAATCTGGCGGAAGTGAGTTCGGAACTCTCCAAGGCGAGTGAGCTCGAACGAACGACTGCTACCTGGCGGCGCGTTCTGGCCCTGGAGAAGCAGTCGTATTGGGACGGGCTGAGTGAGGGCACCTTGAGCGCGCATGCCGCACGTCTCTTGGTGCGCGAAGTCTCGCGGCAGCTCGACAGGATCGCGCGAGGGGACACGACACCACCGACTCTCCGCGCGCCGCAGAAGGTAGCTGGCGGGCTCTCGCGCGTGCTGGGCGGCAAGAACGCACATTTCGATCAGCTGGCACTGCTCTACGATCTGTCACGCGCCGAAGGGCGCGCGGCGGCGAGCGTGCTCGACAACCTCGCTCGGCTCGACAGCGGCGATGCAGCACTCATCGAAAAGATCAGGGAAACGTACTCCCACTATCGAAACAACGCGCGCGAACGCATCGAAGACCTGAGGACCAACCTCCCCGAAGTCGCGTCCGCCATCGAAACGCGGCTGGCAAGACGCATCGAACTGAACCTCGAGCGCGAAGCTCTCGAAGAGCTCGAGCACTCGGGTCTCGTGAGCGAAGCGGAGGCGCACCAACAGATCGAAGAAGTGTCGCATCGAATGGCGCGCCTGAAGCAGTCCGCTACGAAGACCGCCATCCCCGAAACTGCGGACTTGGTCGCGAACACGCCGCTCTTCTCGGGACTGGAGCCTGCCGCGATTCAGAAGCTCACCGACCTGACGGAAGAGCGCATCATTCCTCGGGGGGAGACTCTGTTCCGGGAGGGCGACAAGGGTGACTCGCTTTATGTCATCGCACGTGGAGCGATCCAGGTCCGCAAGCTCATCGACGGAAGGGACATCACCCTGGATGTGCTCGGGGGCGGAGACATCATCGGGGAGATGGCCCTTCTGACCGGTGAAGCCAGGACCGCCACCGCAATCGCCAGCACCAGCGTCACGGTCGGTCTCATCAATCGCGCGGACTTCGAGTCTTTGCTGAAGGAGTTCCCCACCTTGTCCGAACGTGTTTGGAACGAAGTGGCGTGGCGACGATTCGACAACGCACTCCGCGTTCACCCCAAGTACGCCCATCTCAAGCGCGCCGTTCGACGCGCCTGGTACGATCTTTCGGGCCGGGAGCACCTGACGACCGACAAGACAATCCTGGCGACCGAAAACAACGCGATCTTCCTCGCCGCCGGCGCACTCACGATCTCCGGCGCTCGTCATGTCGCACCCTGCCTCGTTCCGCAGACGGCAGGCGAGCAATGTACGGTGCATGCAGGGAGTTATGTCGTGAGCCTGGACGAGGTTCCCATCGAAACAGCGGCCACGCCGCACCATTCGATGCATGGTCCGGTGTCCGCGCGGCCCGCAGAGAGGGCCTGATTCAACGCCACCAAAACGCGGCTGACCCGTTCAGTTGGCGAGACCGATGAGCGCGGCAGCGACGATCATCAAACCGGTCGTCAACATTGCGCCCACCATCATCATCTGCGCATGCGCCAAAGCGCGCTCGCGCTCCCGATGAACTCGCTTCGCGATGACGCTCTTGGTCACCGGGACGCGCTGTCGAATTCGAACCACGTCACCCATGCTTTCAATATGATTCTGATCGAGTCCACTGACAAGGAAGCGCGCGTCGATTCTCAGAACTACAATGACAGCGTTCCGCGCGCATGATCGTCATCATCGCCATCGATCTGCTCTCAGTGATTTGTGAGCCGTGATTTGTGAGCCGTGAGTCGTAAGTCGGACGGTGCTGGATCGCGTTCCAAGTACGCTGCAGAAACGTGAGGAAACGACCTTCATCCGAGAGCGCTCGATCACTCGACTCGGCTTGCCGTTTCCGTGAGGAAGGAATCATACTTCCTGGGGCGCACGTCTGTCCCCGCGGCGAGAGACAGGGATCAGCCAAGGCGACGGAGACCTACGCTCAGATCCGTAACACCAGGGTGCGCACGCTGACGGGCAGCGAGCCCGTCCGCCGCCCACGCGAACGAAGAAAATCAGACGCGAAATCGAGCGCTCCAAGCGGGAAACTCACCGGGCGCTCATGTAAGTGTCTCGAGAGGTTGCGGCAGTCCTCCGTCCGTCGAGGGACACTGGATATCGGCCCGGTCGAGCTTCCCCTGGGCAAGTATTGTGGGCACGTGGGGCCTCGTTATACTGCGGCTCATGTTGGGAGACCGGGTGAAACTTGCCCACCTTTCGGTAGCACTGATGGGTGGAGTGATGATGTTGGCATGTGGTGGTGGGACGCCGCCACAAACTCAAATGACGGCCGCACAATCGGCAATTCGAGCCGCCGAAGTCGGCGGCGCCGAGGAAATTCCGAAGGGCAAGCTTCACCTGAAGTACGCCCGGGATCAGATCGCCGAAGCGACTGCTCTGATGGAGGAAAAGGAATACGAGAAGGCCGAGCTCGTCCTCAGCCGTGCCGAGATCGACGCGCAGTACGCGCTCGCTCTCGCCCAACACGCCGAGGCTGCAGCCGAAGCTGAGAAAATCCTCGAGAAGATCGACGAGATGATGGAGGGGTCGAAGTGATGAAGCGTATCGTATCAGGATGGGTTGCCGTGTCGGCTCTGGCATCGGTCGCTTGCGGCTCTCCCCCCATCAGCCCCGAACTGCGCACGGCTCGCGACGCCTACGACGAAGCATCGAAAGGACCCGCGGCCGAGCTGGCTCCCGCCGACCTCGACAGCGCGCGGCAAGCCCTCGAGCGCGCTGAGGAAGCATTCCGCAAGAACCACAAGAGCGACGAGACGAAAGACTACGCCTACATCGCCGAGCGCAGCGCTCAGCTGGCCGCCGTGGCCGGGCTCATCGAGCAGGAGCGCCGTGAGCGGAAGCAACTTCAGGAGAAGCTCGAAAAGCTCGAGAAAAGCCGGGCCAACATGACGCGGGAGGAGCTCGAAGCAGCCCGCGCCGAGCTCGAAAAGAAGAAGGACCAGATCGCCGCTCAGCAGGAGGACCTCAACAAGACGGCCGCCGAGCTCGAGGCCGAGCGCAAAATGCGCGTCGATGCCGAGAAGAAGCTCACAGCGGCAATCACCAGCCTCAACGAGATCGGCAACATCAAAGAGGAAAAGCGCGGCGTCGTGATCACCTTGTCCGGCTCGGTACTCTTTGCCAGCGGGAAGTACGAGCTGCTCCCCATCGCCAAAGAGAAGTTGAACGAGGTCGCCACGGCTCTCAAAGACCAGGGTTACAAGAAGATCATCGTGGAAGGGCACACCGATTCTCGCGGCACCGAAGCCAACAACGAATCGCTGAGCCTCAAGCGGGCCAACTCCGTGCGTTCGCATCTCGTGAGCCAGGGGATGGAAGGCGCGAAGATCACTGCCGTGGGCTTGGGCGAGTCTCGCCCCATCGCCTCGAACGATACCCCCGATGGGCGGGCCAACAATCGGCGCGTCGAGCTGGTCGTGACCCCCGAGTGAGCTGACCCTCTGGGTGACCTGAGTGACGATGAGCGGCGAGGACGAAAGTCTTCGCCGCTTTCCTTTGCGAGGAGGATCCAAGCAACCTGGCGAGACCCGAGGGCGCTTCGATCCTCGCGAACGGGTCGCACCACATGGAAGGTGATGTGGGTCTTTTCACGCCGATGAATCCGCCCGAGGTCGCGGTATATTCGGACGGCGGGATTTGGGGAGAACCCCTGCTGCGACCGCGTACGACTGGTTGGCTCTTTCGGAGGATACATGAACAACTCGAGGCACTTGATCTTTGGGCTCGCCCTGGTGGGCACTATCGGACTGACGAATCCAGCCTTCGCGGGCATCGAAGCCTGCGGCGACATCGACGTCGAAGCAGAAGCAAGCTGCACCGTCGAGGTCGAAGGGGGCTGTGAGGTGAGGTGCGAACCCATCGCCTTCAATGCCGCATGCTCCGCCGAACTCCGTGCGGGTTGCGAAGGTGAGTGTAACGCCGAGTTCGAGGCGGAATGCTCGACCACGTGTGAGGTCGATTGCAGGGCAGATTGCGAAGTCGAGCCAGGCACCTTCGATTGCGAGGGCAGTTGTAGCGCGAGTTGCGAATCCGATTGTGAGGCAAGCTGCGAAGGGTCCGAAGACGGCGCTGAATGCGAGGCTTCGTGCAAGGGGAACTGTTCAGCAGAATGCAGCGGCCGCTGTGAGGT
Organism: uncultured Polyangiaceae bacterium; assembly: GCA_965652275.1. Lineage (GTDB taxonomy): Bacteria > Myxococcota_A > Polyangia > Polyangiales > Polyangiaceae > NIC37A-2. Next base: position 102,372 of record CBFGUR010000003.1, read on the forward strand.
CGTCCCGGCGGAGGCCGATTGCGAAGCGAAGTGTCAGGGTAGCTGCGAAGGCGAGTGTCGCGCCCAGGCGAACATGGACTGTCAGATCGATTGCCAGTCCGAAGGCTATGCCGAGTGCAAAGCCGATCTTCAAGGCGGCTGCGAAGCGGAGTGCTCGAGCCCAGAAGGCGCGCTTTTCTGCGACAGCCAATACGTGGACCACGGCGGAAACTTGGCTGAGTGTGCTGCCGCCATCGAAGCCGCCATCGACGCCGAGGTACAATACAGCTCCTCGGGAAGCTCTTCGTCCAGTTGCGACGGCGGCAAGTGCGAAGCCGAAGCGGAGGGTGAAGCCTCCGCCAGCGCCAGTTGCTCGCTCAGCCCTTCCACGATGGGCGCCCCCGTCGGTGGCGGCCTGGTGAGTCTGCTGGGACTCGGCTCGGCGCTTCTGATGAGGCGCCGCAAGCACAGCTGACGTGTCGCGAGACCTCGTTATCCTAAACCATGGGGGAAAGGACGAAATGGGGCGTGCTCTTGCTCGGAGCAGCGAGTCTGGGACCGCTGGGATGCGGGGGGCGTTCCTACGTGCCCCGCGCCCATGCCCCCGCACAATCGGACGACACCGATCGCTGCCGCAATGCCGCGCTCAGAGAAACACCAATCGTCACTGAATGGTCAGCGGCGGACAAGGCCCACCTGCAGGCACGCCTCAAAGAGGGTGCAGTAGCCGTGGAGTATACGGGCTGCGAGATGCGCCCCATCACCGGGTGCCAGGTTCGCGGAAGCTACCGCTGGCAACAAACCACCCTCTCGAGCGACACGATCGACATCCGAAGCGAAGACGAACTCTTCGCGAAGATCCCGCTCGGGGCGGTGAACCTCGAGGGGGAGCTGGCGCGCTCGGGACATCTGCAGGTTCACACGACGGTGGCGGGCCAATACATCCTGGAAGGGAGTTCGGCTTCCGACGTTCCCGACTATGGCGATTGCGCCCAGGCGACGCACATCCTGAGCGGCATCTCGATCGGTGCGTTTCAACTCGACAGCGGAGACAACATCGCCGGATCGGCCAAAGTCGATGTGGCCGAGCGAGGGGGCGGAGCGAGCACCACGAGTTCCGAGTCCGTCCTGCGCCGCTCGGGGGACCCCGATGCGTGTACGGAGACGGACGAGATCGCCCCCAACATCCAGTGCAGCTCCCCCATTCAAGCGTTTCTGGCGCCACTTCCGCGCTTCGCGAAACGTCGAGGAAAGGGCACTGTGGAGGCGACTTTCGTTTCCGGAACTTCGAATGTCGCCTGGGAACTCCGGGCAGATCAGAAGTTCGTATGCCGAACGCCGTGCACCCGGTGGATGACCCCCGGAGAACCCCACGAGCTGCGTCTCGAAAACGGCTTCGAGCTTCGTACCCTGGATGTTCCCGATCTTCGCCCCTACGTGGGGGCCGCCGACTTGCAGGTCGTGGCGTACGACAAGAAGCAGGGCGCGTTCGTCACGGGAGTCGCCCTCACCGGGGTCGGGGGCGGTCTCATGTTCATGGGTGGATTCTTGGCGCTCTTCGGGGGCCTCGCCGAGAGCTCGGGACTGACAGCGGCTGGAGCGATCACGGCGGGAGTCGGGCTCGTGCAAATTGGTCCGGGCATCTACCTGATGACGACCAGCGGTGCGAAGACGGAAGTCTACTCGGGTCCGCACAAGCTCGCGAACGCGGAACGCGAGCTCGGCTTGCAGATGGAGTTCTGAACCAGGAGCGCTCGGTTCAGCCGCTCTCAGTTCAGGCGCTTCCAGCTCCCGCCGCGGAGCGAAGGAGGCTCGACACCGAGGATGTAGTCGACCCGGCGGTTCTGTGGTTCGTCGACTTCGTCCTCCGTTTTGACCTTGAGAGCCGACTCGCCGAAACCCTCGAAGTGAACGGGAATGTCCACGCGGTTTTCAACGAACCAGGCAGCTATCGCCTGAGCGCGCCTTCGCGAGAGGTTCAGGTTGGAAGCGGACGAGCCCTGCGTATCCGTATGACCAGCGATGAAGAGCTGGACCCCGCGAATCTGTGAATAGCGCTCGAGAGCTCTCTTGATTTGCTCGAGGCTGTCAGAAAGCTTGGGGACCTCGTCGGAGGATATCTTGGCGGAGCCGGTAGCGAAGAGGACTTCTTCGTGGGGAATGCTGACTTGCCACGGAGTGAGCCTGACGGCGTTGAAGAACCCGTCCTCGTCCTCGACGCGCACCTCGAGATGAACCAGCTCGTCCGGGCTGGCGTGCTGCCACCCGAGTACGATGGGTTTGGTGGCAGCCCAGTCCTCGACGTTCACCGTCGTTTCCTCCATGGGGTGTCCGCTCAGACCGATCACCTCGAGTTGTGCCGTGCTCACGCTCCGATTCGTGAAGATTTCGAGCTTCTTGTTCTCCAGGTCCAGGTCGCGGCGGCTGACTTGGATGGTAATCGGCTTGGCGACGACCGTTTCGAACGTCAGAGGGGACTCCATCTTCTCGTCCCCGACGATCGCAACCATCTCCCCATTGTACGAAAACCGCCCCATCCGTCCGTCGAGACGCAGCTCCTTCACGGCACCAGCGTCGATGTTTCCCAGAGAAAAGTTGAAGGTCTTACCGTCGTCCCTTCGTAGGTTCACGACCGCCTTCAGAGCCGGCTGAAACGCTCTGACGATGAGCTTGGGATTCTTGCCGATCGAAACTTTGGCGACGACCTCCACCTCCGCTGGGAAGGCCCAGGCCACGCTCGAGGACAGCGGAGCCAGGCTCCACCCCAGGGTCGCCACGCCGAACGCAATCAGTCTTCGAGAGAAAGCTCGACGTGATGGTTCCCCGGGTTTCGAAGAGCGACGCATCCAGTCCACACATCGAGTGTACCCGTCTCGACCAGACGTGCCGCTTTTTCCCGCCTCAAAGGGAAAGTTTTCCATGATTCGTCCATGAGTCCGGTCGCGCCGATAGGAGGCTCAGTCGTCGAGGCCCGGCGCGAGCCCACTATCGTCCATCGCCGACAGAGGGGATCCCTTCTTGGGCGTGAACAGGAAGCCGTCCTCCTGGGCCAGGTCGCGCACCAACAGCGAATAAAGCGCGCGCGTTCTAGCCAAAGAGCAAACCGCCGGATGAGCCCAGAAGTAGAGCTCTCGCGGTGCGAGCTCGCCGCGCAACTCGACCAGCTCCTCGAGACCGGGATGCGAAACGCGTGGGAGCGCAACCACACCCAGGCCGAGAGTGGCGGCTCGCACTCGCATGTGGTGATCCTCCGTACTCAGATGCGAGCTGGTTCCCTTGCGGGGCGTGAGCCATCGCTCGGGACGGGTCGCCCGTTTGCCACATGTCTTCTTCCACTCCTCGATGAAGCCGGGCGAGGCGTAGGCTCCCATCTGAATGGTGATCTTCCCGAGCGCCTGGAGCTCGCGAGAATCTTCACCGGACCCCCCGAGCAGCAAATCCACCTCCGCGCGCCTCAGCTGATCGAACGATGCGCTCCTGGTCTCGAGCGTGAGATCGGGGAGCTGTTGGCTCAGCCGGGGCACGAACCAGAGCAGCACTTCGTCGGCTTCACTCGAGGAGGTGCCGATCACGAGTTTACCCTCGTGAGCTGCCTCGCCCGCTGCCAGCCGGTTCGCCTCCTCGGAGAAGCGCGCCATCTGGAGCGCGGCCGGCAAAAGGCGCGCGCCCGTTTCGGTGAGCTTCGCTCCCTCGACATCGCGAATGAAGAGGGGCGCCGCGAGGCGCGCCTCGAGGGCACTCACCCGCCGACTGACGGTCGGCTGAGTGATGGAGAGGCGCCGGGCCGCACCGCTGAAGCTCTTTTCCTCGAAGACGGCGAGCAGCACCTCGAGATCCTCCCAGGGAATATTCATGAACGTATGTTTAAGACACAAGTTGAGCCGTTACGATACGTTTTTGTATGTTCAAGCGCTGAAAAATGAGGCCTCTGGTCACCCCGCGAGCTTCTTCGCCAGGTCCCGATGATGCTCGAAGACGTCTCGGGCGGCCCCACTCGCGATCACGCTTCTGGCCCGCTTGGCACCCTCGCCGCCGTAGGTGGGCGGGCGCCCTTCCCACAGATCGATCGACGCTCCCGCGTTTTCGCAAATCATGTCGAGGAGCGGGCCCGTCTCTTTCGAGGAGAGGAGCGCCATGAAAGTCTCTTTGTTCTGCTCGGCGTCGCCGCCCGGAAGCGCCGTGTAGTCGAGCCCGGGGTGCGTCGGCGTGTCGAAGGTCCCCTTCCGGATCCCCTCCGGAGTGACGTGAAGCGTGCCCGTTCGTCCGGTCACCGAGATCTCGTCGATACCCGGCTCTCCCCAGACGACCAGCGCGCCCTCCGTCGAGAGTTCAGACAATGCATCCGCCACGACGAGCGCCGTCTTCTCATCGACGGTGCCGATGATTTGGTGCCGGATGGGCGCAGGGTTGGCGAGCGGCCCCGCCAAATTGAAGATGCTACGGCAGCCCGCCTTCTTCCTGTAGGGAACGACTTTGCCGACGGCGGGATGATGAGTCCGCGCGAACAGAAAACAGACGCCCGTTTCTTTCTGTAAGGTGGCTTCCTGCTCCACCGACAGGTCGAAGGCGACGCCAAGCGCTTCGAGAAGGTCGAAGCTCCCGTTGGGACGACGTGAACCGCGGTTGCCATGCTTGGCGACGGGAACCCCGGCCGCCGCCGCAACGAAGGCAACGGTCGTCGATACATTGTAGCGTGAGAGGCCACTCCCCCCCGTGCCGCAGAGATCGAAACACGGCACTACCGTCGGTACCCGGAGCGCCTTGTCCTCGAGGAAGCGCACCGCCGCTGCGAGCTCGACCCCCGTCTCGCCCCTTGCCGCCCAACCCTTGAGGAGCTGGGCGCCTTCGTCCTCGGCGAGGATTGCCGAGACGAGCAGAGCGAGCACATCAGCCGTCTCTTCGGCCGTCATGCCAGCAGATTTTTGCACGAGGGCGAGGGCGTCTGCATGGGTGAGGCTCATGGGTGCTTTTTCGCTTGGCGCCGTGAACGTGTAAACACCGAAATGGCAGCGCCACGAACACGCACTCCTTGTCAGCGGTTTTTCGACCGTCGAAGATGGCGCCATGGCACGGCGACTAAAATCCCGCGATGAGACCGCCAGCGCACCGCTCGTGTTTTCGTGGCTGATTCCGACGATGGCGGCGCTCGCGTGCGGTGTCCCCGAGCCCGAGTCGCCTCGAGCCACCGCGCCGGCCGAAACGGAGAGCGAGACACCTCCGAGCGAAGACGAGGCGCCCACCCGAAACACGCCACCCGAACGGCCCCCGGTCGTCGAACCCGCGGTGCGACGGTTCGAAGCACTCCCGATCCCGGGATTTCTGCCAGCGCCGATGTTCATCCCGGAAAACGCAGAGAACGTCACGCGGGAGCTGCGCGTCTTCGTCTTCGCCCACGGGGCGGGCGGGCGAGGAGAGCACCATTGCTCGTTCTGGGAACCGCAGCTGCCGCCCGACATCGTCCTCGTTTGTCCACAAGGATCGCTGCTTCGCCGCGGCGACCCGGATGGTGGTGCATTCTTCCCCGATCATCTCGCTCTGAGGAGTGAACTCACGGCGCTCATCGATGCAGTACGCGGACGACTGGGAAGTCGCATCTCGGATCGAGGATGGCGCTACGTTGGTTACTCTCAGGGCGCCACCATGGGAGCCCTGGCGATCGTGGGCGAGATTTCGGTGTTTCGAGATCTCGTCCTCATCGAGGGCGGCGGCGAAAACTGGTCTCTCGAGAGAGCGCTCGATTTCGAGGAGAGCGGGGGCCAGCGCGTCCTTTTGGCTTGCGGGACTCCCGGGTGCGACAAGCGCGGTCGTGCAAGTGTCGCGGTTCTCGAGCAAGCGGGCCTCGAGGCACGCCACGAATACGCAGCGGGGGTGGGCCACACTTATGCCGGCGGCGTCGGTAACCTCGTCCTCAGGGCAATGATGGCCTGGGAGGGATCTCCCTGAACGCACGTCAGAGCTCCCCGGCGCGCCTGCGCCTCCCCTGGTAGTCGAAGATGCGCGCTTCGACGCGAAACCAGGGCTTCTTCCTCGACTTGGGTTTGCGCGCGACGACGAAATCCGGCACCGGCAAGAGTCCCTGCAAGGTCAGTGCATGCCGGGGAAGCTCGAGCTGTAGAGGACGACGACCGGAGGCGATACGACGACCGAACTGTCGATTGAACACCGATCTTTGACGTGGATTTTCGAAATCGAATATCTCGCTCACGCTGGCTCCGTCTTCATCGTGATAGGTCACGCGAAGGCGCGTGCCCTCGTCGTTCAAGGTCATGCCGCTCACCCGGAGCACCAACGCGTCTCTCAGACCCAGCGCATCCTTGAGCTGCGTGTCCGGATCGACGATGACCGATTGGCAATCGCCGCAGACGCGGGCCGCAATGTCGTTTTCACTCCCGCACTTTTCGCATTCCTTGAATCGAAAACGGTAGTCACAGCGCGTCGCCCGCGCCCGCTCGTCTTCGATCTCACCCTGACACCGTCGGCCGTAGTGCTCGATGACGTGACCCTCGCCATCGAGCTGCCCCCAGAATTGATTTTCGAAGCCGCACGACGGGCATGCCACCACGACGACTTGACTGTCGGCCGTCGGACGTACCTCGCCCACCTCCGGCGCAAACACGTCGAAACCGTTTCCGGCATAATCGATGACGAGACAATCGGTCTTGCCCGGGAAAAGCCGAAGACCCCGGCCCACGATCTGTTGAAACAAGCTGACGGACTCCGTTCTGCGCAGGATTGCGATGAAGTCGACGTGCGGCGCATCGAATCCGGTCGTCAGCACCGATACGTTGACCAGATAGCGGATCTTCCGATCCACGAAGGCCTGAATCAGCGCATCTCGCTGTTCGCCGTCCGTATCACCCAAAATGAGCGCCGCTTCACCTTCGGGTAGATAGCTCTTGATCTCCTGAGCGTGATTCTTGGTCGCCGCGAAGATCATGCATCCCTTTCGCTCTTGTCGTTCGGCGAGGGAGCAGATCTGCTCGACGATGGATTGTGTCACACGCGGATGTCGCGAGAGCAACGAATCGATCCGTTCGCTCCTGTCGTCCCCCGACGAGGGAAGAAGCAGGTCTTCGTCGAGAGCCGAAAAGTCGTATTCGGCGATCGGTGCATCGACCAAACGCGGCGGCGTCAGATAGCCCTGCTCCACCATCTTACGAAGCGAAATTTCGAAGACGCACGTTTCGAAGGGTCGTGCCTCCGTCGTTCGAAAGAGTCCGCCGAAGTGGCGCCGGTAGGTCCATCCGAGTCCCAGCCGATACGGCGTAGCGGTCAGACCGAGAACCTTCGGGGCGGGGGCGCCGCGCCCTTCGGCCGCGGCCCGGAAATGGGCGATGAGCGATTCGTACTGACTCTCATCACGTCCGCTCACCCGGTGGCACTCGTCGATGATGAGCAGCGACACGGGCTCGACGAAGCGCTCGAGGTTTCGAGCGACCGACTGAACGCTACCGAACAGCACCTCCTGCCGCGTGTCCTTGCTCGCCAGCCCGGCGCTGAAGATGCCAGCTTCTCGTCCGGACGAACCACGTAGCGCTTCGTATTTCTCGAAGTTCTGGCGACACAGTTCCTTCACGTGAGCGAGGCAAAGCACCCGCCCTCGTGCCCTGCGGATGAGCTCGGCAATCACGATGCTCTTGCCCGCGCCGGTCGGGAGCACCACGCAAGCAGGATCCGACGAGCGCTTGAAATGCTCGATCGTCTCGCGCACCGCCTTTTGTTGGTAGGGCCTGAGGGTCAGCACCATCGGTAGTCGTCATGGGACCAGCAGGTCCGGCGACGTTCTATGACAAAGAGACACAATCCGCTTACGAGTCGACGGAGCCGAAAGCACTCTTTCTTGGCGGGATTTTCTGGGCACATTGGATTTGCGATCCGACCCGGGAGACGGCGACTCCAGGGGATTGAGGCTGAATCCGGAGATCTCGCCCCCGAACCGTGAGGTCCTCCGCTTGGTGAAGACGCGGAATTCTTGATGAAAATCCGGTGAAGAAAGCTAGCCGATTGTGTGAAACAGTTTAGAATCGGCGCCTTCTTACGATTCTCGAGACGGCCCAGCGCCCTCGGGTAATTTCGACATGTCACAATCCGAATTGACCATGAATGAGGCACCGGGCGCCTCGGCCGATCTGGTGCTCCCCGAGAGCTTTCTGGACACCCAGGATGGCACCTGGTCCGACGCCCCCGAAGCCGCCGATCCCTCCTCGGACCAGGTGCGGCCCTTCACCGAGGCCAAGGCCGCTGCCGTTGCCGTAGGCCTGGGGTTGGTCTGGGCGGCTTCCGTCTTCTGGGTTCAGCAGCTCACAACGGCTCCGACCCTCTGGAAGGAGCCCTCCATGTGGATCAAGGACATCGTGTTCCGGTTCCTGGTCGACTGGAGCCTGGCAACGGCCTGCTTCGCAGTGCTCTCGACGCGCACGATTTCGGTCCTGATGGCTCTCAACCTCTGGGTGGCCACAGCAGTCCTCTCGTTTTTCGTCAACTACCAACGAGCCCTCTCCTGGCTCACCATCACCAACCAATCGGGCGAAGGCTTTGCCGTGGCGGCGGTGGCGCTCGAGGATGCTGCTCCGTATCTGACGATCCTACTACCCCTGAGCGTCATCCTGACCTACGGATTCCATCGTCTCCGCCCCCGCATGGGCCGCCAGGTCCGTGTCGCAAAGATCGCGGTGGCGACCTGGGCATTGGTCGTGCTCGGGATGCACTTCGATCACAAGCCGCTCCATCGTCTCGAACGCTTCGAGTCGGCGGACGGGATCGCCCACAGCTACGGTTACGCCCTGACCTGGCTCGCGGAGAGCTACTACGTCGACTACGACGGTTTGAGCGAGCACGCGCTTTCGCGCCTGAAGAAGCCTGTCGACCGCCTGCTCCAGGTGGTGCCTCCCGCGGAGCTCGGTGAGCGCCTTGCCGTCATTCAGGTCGAGAGCCTGGATGACGCGCTCGTCGGCTTTACCATCGACGGGAAACCTGTCATCCCGCGGATCGAGGAATGGACGAAGAAGGGCACGTACATGCGTGTCCAAGCTCCCAAGGTCAACGGAAGCTGCGATTCGGACTTTGCTCTTCTCTTCGGTGCGCTCCCATCGAACAAGATGGCGCCCTACCGGATCCCCAATTTCCCCTTCGAGCGCTCCATCGTGAACGTTCTCCACGAGCGCGGACTTTCCACCGCCGCCTTTCACGGGGTAAACGGAACGTTCTTCGAGCGGCGGTCAGCATTCGAGGAGATGGAGTTCGACCGCATCGTCTTCCGCGAAGAGCTCATCGAGGAGCTCGGGATCAAGGATCCACAATGGACCCTCGAGGACGGTTTGGTGTTTCGCTATGCGACCAAGACCCGCAAGAACGACGACCGCTTCTTCGAGTTCACCATCACCGGAACGAGCCACACGCCCTTCCGTTTCTCCCTCGAAGACCACGAGCGAAAGTTCTTCCCTGAGGCAGACGATCGCGAATACGCGTATTTCGACACGATCAACTACGTGGATAGCGTCGTCGGAAAGTACGTGGACGCGCTGCCCGAAGGGACCGTGGTCGTCGTCTACGGTGATCATTGGTCTCGGGTCGAAACTCCCGAAATCAACTACCGATCCCAGCTCATCGACGAGTTCGGCATCGTGCCGGCGATCCTCTTCAAGAGGACTGCACAGGGCATCGAGCCTCTTTTTGAAATCGACCAGAAGCTCGCTCAGAGCGCCCAGCTTCGCCTGGTGGACGTGACGGCGTGGATTCGCTCGTCACTGCACATCGCTCCGGCGAGCCAGGCGCCAGTCGCGGGCCTGGCGACCAGCCATCCGAATAGCCGGCGCAACTAGCGCGCCGGAGACTCGAATTCGAGCGGCTTCGGCGGCCGAGCGGTTTCGGCAATCGATCTCGCTGTCCCAGGACTAGCGCCGTTCGCTTGGAATCAGTGGGGCGCGAGCCGATCCTCGGCGAGAAGCTCGGCCCAGGCGCGCGCCATGTCGCGGTGCCGCGCAAGATCCGACGTCGGCTGGATTTTCGTCCGCTGCCCACCCTCCAGTGCCCCATACGAGAGCAGTTCGCCGGGCACGAATCGGTACGCCAGGCCCTCCTGTCCCGACGTCTCGATGCGAAAGATCTCGCGGACGTCGGCCCATTCGCGACTGATGCTGCCGTAGCGGAACGCCCACACGGGCCGCTCGTCCGCACCACGGAGAAGGTCGCGCCCGAAGAAGTGATTCCCGTGGCGGAGATTGATGGCTGACACAATGGTAGGCCCGAGATCCACGTGGGAAACGGCGCGGTCGTCTCGCTTCGGCTCCGGAGCTACCTTCGGCCCACCCAAGATCGCAAGGGAAGTCCACGTGTGACCTGCATTCAGGTCTCCGATTCTGTCACCATGTGTCCATTGCCACGGGACGGGTTGACTGTGGTCGCCCAGGATGAAGACGAGCGTCCGGTCCCAACGCGGCGATTGTTCGAGGTGGTCGAGCAACCGAGAGATGTGCTCGTCCGCATAACGCATCGCCTGAAGGTAGCGCTTCTCGTTCGTGTCGGCCGGGGTTTGGCCCGACTCCCTGGGCACGTCGTACGGAGGATGGGTCGTGGCGGTCCAAAGCGTGAGGAGCAAAGGTGAGGAGGAGGAGCGCTTCTCTTCGTAGATCTGGATGAAACGATCGACGAGCGGACCATCGTGGTGATTTTCCTTGCTGTACTCCATGTCGTCGTACCAACGACGAAACCAGGGAGTGAAGTTCGAAAACGATGGATCGGCTCCCAAGAGAGCATGAGATTCATAGCCCGCCGCCCGCAACATCTCCGGGAAGGCGACGCTGGTTACGTGCAGGTAGCTGCTGAAAACGATGCGCGAGTGGTGAGGAAAAATCCCCAAATGCATGCCCATCGCGCCTGCTACCGATGGATACCCAGCCGAGTGCATGCGCGGAAAGTAGCGAGCCGATTCGGTGATGGTGCGATGGAGGCGCGGCATGGCAGAAACCGCGCCCGGCCCCTCTCCGAGAAACCCGGTGTTCATTCCACGCATCGTTTCGAACACGATCAAAATGACGTCGGGCTTTTCATCGAGAGGCTGCTTTTCGAACGCCTCGGGAAGCACTTTTCCGACGTTCGTATCTCGAAAAAGGGGATATTCGGGATTTGGCGGATGAATCTTCTGGTCGTACTTCCCCGCGAAAACGAGATCGACCAGATCTTGGTGCGCGCGCTTGGCGTCCTCGGGTGCATCCTGCCCAAATGCCCGCGCAGCAACTTCCTCGATGATACTGATGCTTGCAGGGCGAATGCGCCGCCAACGTTTCTCAGATGGGCGGAGCCAAAAGGGCGACGCTAGAGTCAGCGGCACGAGCACGAAGAAGACGACCGTCGCCCGTTTGCTCGCAATCGTCTCGAAGCGGCCGTAGCGCATGAAGGTGAACACCGCTGCCGCCACTGCGAGCACCATCTGAAGGGCCGCGAGCGCCGAGAACAATCGATCTCCCGAGAGGATTCGGACGAAGAGCTGCCCATCTCGCGCGCCCGCGAAATTCGCGATGTACGATGCAGTCATGTGTTGTCCGAGCCAGCGGACCACCTCGAAATCGACGAGGGAAAACACGCTGAGAATGCTGGCAAACGAAAGCGTCAGAACTCGCATCGTCGTGCTCCACTCGCGGCGCCAGACCGACAGCTTCGCCGCCTTCATCTCCACGAGCGCCGCGGCTCCGAACACGAGCCCGAATATCCCCGCCTCGATGGTGAGCGCTTCGGGAATGAACCTGTCGGGACTGAGAATCAGCCTCCCGCCCCACGGACTCGGGCCGGTGTAGTGCAGGATGACGCTGACTGCGCGGAGACCGAAGAAGATGGCAAAAGCGCGCAGGTAAAAGAGAGGCATGGTCTAGGGGAACAATGGCGAAAGCACGCCGCGGTCAGGGTCGAAACGAAGCGAACGGCCTTCGTCCGGGGAGCTTCCATTGAAGGATGCCGTAGAGGCCGACGGCCGAAACGGCGAGGAAGGTTCGAGCCACGAGGTTCGACAGTCCTAGCTTCTCGCCCGTCGCCGGCCAAGAAAGCGCCGAGAAGAAGAACACAGCGGCGAGGGGAATCGCCGCTGCCAGAAGGGTACGCCCGTAATACTCGGCTCGGACACCGAGGTCTTCGAACTTCCGAAGTTCCACGATTTGCAGAACCGAAATGCCGACGTTGGCGATGGCGGTCGCCAGGGCCGCGCCGAACAATCCCCAGAGCGGGATGAACAGCGCATTGAGTACGACGTTGATCAAACCAGTGATCATCGCGTTTACCAGGAGCGGCCTGGAGTAGCCGTACATGAGAAGAGTGTTTCCGCACAGGCCAAAGAAACAACTCATCATCGGCCCGGCGGCGAGCAACCACGGGAAGAGCACCGAGTCGTCCCAGCTCTCGCCAGCCTTGAAGATTACCACGGGCCAGACGGACATCACCAAGAGCAGCAGGACGATGCCGAGGGAGCTCGTCTTGCGGACGAGATCGTCGAGCGCTTCGACCACACCCCTCTTGTTTCGTTGAGCCCGATACTTGGCCACGAGCGGAGAAAACACGCCAGAAAATGCCATTTTCGCCAAGCGAATCAGCTGAGTCAGATCGCTCACGAGACTGTAGATTCCGATGGCATTGGCGCTCACGCCGAAGAAGGAAAGCATGAGGCTGTCCAAACGGACCAGGCCCTGATTGAGCATCATGTTCAGGCTCTGAGGAATGGCAAAGGACAGGGCCTCGCGATCCCAACGGAAGCCGAAGACTGCACGAAAGGTCGCCGCCAAGTCGAAGTGCTTGCCATAAGCGTAAAGAGACGCCGGAAGACACAAGATTAGCGCGACAAGCGTTCCTTGGGCCACGGCCAGGATGTTCGGGGTCGTCGTGAAGTAGAGCAATAGGGCACAAAGCAGCGACGAAATCGGAAACGCTATCTGAACGATGCCAACAGCGAACCCGAAATGGAGCGTGGCGCGCGTCGCTTCGACCGGGATCTGGACCAAAACCAGAAGCGGAAGCGCCCAGGCCAGCGTTCGAACCAAGGGAATGATCAGCGGATCGTGTTCACTCCAGAGAGAAGCATGGAGCGCGCCCGCGAAGAGGTGGACCGTGCCGGCGACGAACAATGAAGCGACGAGCGGAGCGAAGATGATCGTGCCTAGCGAACGGTAGTGAGCGTCGGTCGAGCTCTCGCCGTGCTTCTGACGAGAGCTGAAAATGACGACCGCGTCATTGAACCCACCAACCAGAAAAAACGCGAGTAGTTCGATGAGCGCCCATGCGATGGCATAGAGCCCCCACATTTCGCCGCCGAAAATCGCACGCAGAAAGAACCCCATCGCGCGCACCCCCGCCAGAACCACCCCGCCAATGACGCTCAGGATCGTTCCTTTGTGGGTCTTCTTTCGGTCTTCGTGGCCGAAGCCTTCTTGTGTTTCGGGTTCCAACTAGGCTTCCGGATCCTTAGGATCTTCGTAGAGTGGGAAAAACTGGAAAGTGGCGACCGCGACTGCCTCGGCGGGCTCCGATTCTGCCACCAAGGCGCGGAGCTGGCGGAAATACTCGCTTTGCAGCTCCTTGGCCCGCGCGACGTCCTTTTTGCTGAGCGCAAAGGTGTTGAAGGCAAAGCGCCCCTGCCCCGGAGTGAGGACCCGACGCGCGCCTTCTTTCATCCAAAACGAGGCCAACTCACGAGTTGCAAGAGGGTCCCGCCTCGTGTCGACGTTGATCGACTTCGTCCCCAAGTAGCGCTCTCCTGCTTTTTTCAGCTGACCCGTTTTCACCAAGAGTGCGAGACACCCGTCTTCGTCCTGCGTGCTGATCCCCAGACGGGACGCAAACCAACCTCGCTGGTGAGCTTCGAGCTTCTGGTAGGACGGGAGCTCGACCATGTGCACGATGGCGTGAGACCAAGGCATCTCCCGAGCAGATTCGCGCGCGGCTTCGAGCAGCCCATAGCCGGGAGCAGCTTCCGGTAGTTTCGCCGGGTCGACGTACAGAGCTAGAAAATCGAAAACTCGAAGAGTGGTGATTTCGATGAATTGCAGGAAATCAGCGAGAGGGATCTCCGTTTGTCCGCGCAGCCATCGACCCACGGCATGTCGATCGCGCCCGAGAAGCGTCCCGACCTCGCCAGCCTTGCGCTTGCCGAGCAACTCCTTCAGCAGCGACGCGACTCCGACCTTGTCGGTGAGATCGGGTGGAGGATGCCCGAAGAACGAATCGAGATCCGCGGCCGGTCCGACCTTCTCTGCCAACCGAAAGAAGGCGCTCGCGCTCACGATGTCGCGCCCCGCCTCCCAGGCGAAGACGACATTGCTCTTGTACCCGAGGGCGCGACTCAGCTGTTTCTGCGTCCGCGCGCCGCGACGTTCGCGCACGAGCTGGGCTGCGAGCAGCTGAAAATCCATGGGGCGAACGTGGCAAATTGCACACACACGGGCAATCAGGCGCGAATTTGGCGCAGATTGCCCATAGTGCAGGGGGGCCGTCGGTGGGAAGGTCCATGAAGTCTGGAGAATTCTCATGTCCCATCTGCTTCACTCCTCACGTTCCCTTTCGCTCGTCGGATGCACCGGTGCGCTGCTTACGCTCTTGGTTTCTAGCTGCACGACGGGCCAGATCGGTGGCGAAATCGAACACACCGACAACGGCGGAGAAGCGTCCGGAGAGAGCTGCGAAGAGGTTGTGAGCCAAGCGATCGAACTCGACGAAGAAACCGTCATCGGCGTTTCAGCGCGCGAGTTGATTGACGCAATCACGGGTGTTCACCAGACGACGCTCTCGTGGGGAGGAGACCTAGAGGAGGGGGACTACGAGCTCACACCCGACTCGGGAGAAACGACGATCACGGTCGAAGTCATTCCGCGACCCGAAACCGCCGTCTTCGTCGATCTCGAAGTCGAAGAATCCGATGGTGAGGATGGCCGAGTGTTGATCGACGAGCCCGGTGGAAACCAATGTACGGATGAGGTTCGTGTAACAGCGGACGTCGTCATCACATCCGCAAACGGAGCCTTCGACGACACCTTCGAGGCGACCTTCTCGACCAAAACGGGAAGCGTCGCGAGCACTCGAATCAACATCGTTCCTGGCGAGCTCGCAGGCTCGTTCGACATCGCTTCGACTGCGGGCGGTGAGCCAGTGCAGACAGCCATCTCCCTATCGTTTTCCTTCGGGACGTTGAGCGGCACCGTGTCCGGGATCTGGCAGCAAGTGCACGGCGACCCGGACGATCCCGATAGCCTCGTAAGCGGTGCTCTCATGACTTACGCGCGATTCCCTGCGGACGGTTGCGAGTGGGGCACTTTGGTGACTGAAGAGTCGCCGTGGGGAGCCGCGATCTTCGAAGCGGTAGAGGCAGCCACCGCTTTCGAGCTCACCTGGCAAAACGGCGACACAACAGGTCTGGCGGTCGAGACGACCATCGCAAAGCTCTGTCTGGAAGCGAGCGCCTATGAATCGGGAGGAACAATCGCCGGCGACGCGGTGTCGATCGTCTCCACCGAGGACGGACTCGTGAACGCGACGTGGGAAGCGGAGGTGAGGGCGTGGGTCGAAGGCGACGCGATCACGTCAGTGTCCGTCACGTCGGTAGAAAGCGAGTATCAAGCAACAGACGCCGCGAGCTTTGCCGAGCAGTCGGGGATCAGTGGTATCGAGACGGATGCCACGGATCTGGCCTTCGAGTTCACCTATTCCCTCGGACCAAGTGACGAAACAGCCAGCGGCACCCTGACGGTGTTCGAGCTGCTCGTTCCCGATTGCGCTCGTCCGGACTACGAGCCCGAGATCGAGGAGTCGCCGGATGGCGGCAGCGGTAGCCCCGGGTGCATGGGCATCGACTACGTCGAACTCGAGACGGCGACGTTCCGCGAGTCCGGCGCGGACTAGGCTCCGAGGTCCGCCCGGTGCGAACCGGGGCCCCGTCCACACGGCGCGCCCGCGCGTTCGTTCGCGCGCCGCCCACGGGAAGACTCCATCTGGGCCCGTTGTAGCAACGCTTTGCTTCTTTTTTCTCTCCATGGCATTGGGTCCCCATGGGCGACGTGGTGAACCTGGGCCGCTTTCGCAAGAAGAAGGCGCGCGAAGAAAAGAAGCGTCAGGCCGAAACCAACCGAAGGCTTCACGGCCGCACGAACGCGGAGCGCGCCCGCGAAGCTGCTCAAAAGAAGCGCCTCGAGGACAAGCTCGACGGAGCCTTTCTCCTCCGCGAAGACATCACTTTGTCGGATGTTCCGGGGGCCGAGGCGAAGGATGCCTTCGAGCAACTGGAAGCCGCCGCCGAGCGAGCCGTGCCTCTGAGCGAACTGTCCGGAGACTCGGGAGAAGAGCAGAAATAGCGTCTCGGGGAGACGTCGACGGGGGACCAAGTTTGGCAAATCCGCAGAAATGGAATGAGAGGTACGAGACGACTCCAGCAGCTTCACTGAGCTGGTTCGAGTCCAAGCCCGACCGCTCGCTCGAAATCATTCTATCGAGAAGCGGACCCGGGGACGCGGTGATCGACATCGGTGCCGGTGCGTCGACCCTCGTCGATCACTTGATCGGACAGCGGTACGCGCACGTTTCCCTGCTCGACATATCGGAGTCGGGCCTCGAGGCCACGCGCGTTCGTTTGGGTAGAGAGAGCGAACGGGTGAACATGTTGATCGAAGACGTCACGTCCTGGCGACCAACACGGATGTACGACGTCTGGCACGACCGGGCGGCCTTCCACTTCCTCGTCCAGGACGGCGAACGGCAAGGCTACAAGTCCGCCCTCCTCTCGGGATTGCGACCGGGGGGAACGCTCATCATCGCGACCTACGCTCACGGCGGACCCGAGCGCTGCAACGGGTTGCCCGTACGGCAGTATGATCGGATCGAGCTCGAAGATTTTCTCGGCGAGGAATTCGTCTGCCACAGCGCGTTCACGGAGGATCACAAGGCTCCCGATGGGCGCATCCTGCCGTTCCACTGGTCCGTATTCGAGCGTCGTTTGGATTGAGTCGGACATTTTCCGGCCACGGGTCTCACAGCGAGGTGGCTGTGCGCCGTCGTTTTCATGAACCTTCAATGGTGTATGCTCGCCCGCCATGGTGATGCCCCGGGACGTTCAACCGAAATCGCGGTCTATCGGACGAGGAGCACTCCTCGCCGCGGCCGCTGGGTTCGTCGGCTTCCTCGCGGAGGGATGCGCGGCACAGCCCCCCGCCGAGTCCGCAGAACCAAGTGCGGACGCACCTGTCGCCGACGACACGGAGCACGCGGCACAGCCCGTGGACGAACCTGCGCCGCCGCCCCCCAAAGACGAGTGGGCCGCGGACGATGCTCCGGCCGAACCAGAAGGTCCGTCACCATCCGAGCTCGTCGCCGACATTTGTCGTGAGATCTGTTCCCGCGTGAAGAAGAGCTGCAGCGCTCGGGCGG
This sequence comes from uncultured Polyangiaceae bacterium, assembly GCA_965652275.1. GTDB lineage: Bacteria > Myxococcota_A > Polyangia > Polyangiales > Polyangiaceae > NIC37A-2. The sequence goes on from CBFGUR010000003.1 coordinate 119,742, forward strand.
CCGATTTTTGCAATGCGAGTTGCGGTGACTACGTCTCGGGTGCACAAGACTGTCCGACGGAGGTGCACGCCGCTCTCAGCTGCCAAACGTCCGCAGACGACTTTCTACTTTGTTCGAACATTGCTGCCGAAAGCTGCGCGCCGCTCTACAAGGAGATGACCGACTGCCGCAGCGGCGTGTCCGCACCCAAGCCTTGGGGCGAGAAGCGCGAGAGCTCCACCGCGGACAACATTCCGGATGGTTTCACTCGGCTCTTCGTTCAGGCCGGTGGATTTTCCAACTTGGCGCCCAAAGGAGCAAGCGTGAAGCCTCTCGAAGGCGGCTTGTTCAAGGCGACGGCTCAGCACGAAGGCTTCGAGTACGTCATCGAAGGCGTCAGCCGAACCAACACCCAGAAGCTTGATGCCAAGACGCTGCTGCGCGCCACCACCCAATACGTGGGCAACGATTGCCAGCCGAAACTCCGACTGCATGGACGCTACGAGACCCAGGGAGTCGTGCACACCCGCTTCGAAACCGTCTGCAAGGATGGGACCGAGATTTCGGGAATGATGCACTTCTGGGACCAAAACATCGTTGCAGTCTCGGCGCGGCGAGGGGAAGCCGGCGTTGAAAACCCGGCCCTGGAATCTTACATCTTTTCATTCGAACTCCCGAAGGCGGATTAGTTCCGACCATCATGGCAGACGACCAAGACGCCCACGGCCTTGCGATCTTTCCGGCGGCCGAACGCAACAAGCAGCCGATCCTAGAGAAGCTGTTGGAGATCGTACCTCCAGCGGGTGGAGTGTGGCTCGAGATCGCCGCAGCCACGGGGCAACACGCGGTTCACTTCGCGCCCCACTTTCCTGGCTACGCCTACATCCCGACCGATTGCGACGAAAAGCATCTCGCCACACTCATCAAGCGGCGCCTGGTAGCAGGCGTAGAAAACCTCATGCCACCCGTTCGATTGGATGTGACGGATGAGACGTGGCCCGTCGGCAAGGCCAACGTCATTTACAACGCGAACATGGTACACATCGCGCCCTTCGCTGCCGCTGAAGGCCTTTTCCGAGGTGCCGGGCGCCTACTGGGCAGCGGCCAGCTCTTGATTACCTATGGGCCTTACAAGTTCGACGGCGTCCATACCTCGGAAAGCAACGAGCGATTCGACGCATCCTTGCGCGCGCGCGACGCGTCGTGGGGCGTGCGCGATGTCACAGACCTCCGACGCTTGGCAGGAGACGTCGGACTGACGCTTCGGATGCCCATCCCCATGCCAGCCAACAACTTTTTGCTCGTCTGGGACAAATCCTGAATCCGGGGTTGCCCGGCGCATGGTCGAGGACGAAGATGCCGCCATGGACGCAAAGGCGGATCTGAAGGACGTCACCGAAGAAGAACTCGAAGCATTCGTTCAAGTGGTGGTTCTAGTGGCCTACGCCGATGGTGATCTCTCGGAACCTGAGGAAAAGGTGCTCGTCGAAAACGTTCAACGACTTGCCGGAGGACGGGTGGATCACGCACACATGCAGGATCTGATGGAGGAGCTCCCTCCGCTTTCGCGCAGCTCGGGGAACTGGCGCCGTGACCGCATCTTGGACCTCAAGAAGAAACTTCCGAGTCCCGAATTGCGAAACGAGGCATTCCGCCTGGCCGTCGACGTGGCCCGCTCGGACAACCGAATCGGGCTCCGCGAAGGACGCATGTTGGTCAACATCGTGACCGAACTGGGCGTCGACAACGACTTCGCGCAGAAAGTGCTAGCTCTCAAGGAGTCCTGAGTGGATCAGTATCTCGACCTCCTCCGTCGCATCGTCGACGAAGGCGTACTCAAGAGCGACCGCACGGGAACGGGAACGAAGTCCATCTTCGGGCACCAGATGCGGTTCGATTTGGGCCAAGGCTTCCCGTGCCTCACCACCAAGAAGCTCCATCTTCGCTCGATCATCGTCGAGCTTCTGTGGTTCCTCCGGGGCGACACGAACGTCGCCTATTTGAAGGAGAACAACGTTCGGATCTGGGACGAATGGGCCGACGAGAACGGCGATTTGGGGCCCGTCTACGGACATCAATGGCGCTCTTGGCCGACACCCGACGGCGGCCACGTCGATCAGATCAGCCGCCTCGTGGACGGACTGAAAAACAACCCCGATTCGCGTCGTCACATCGTGAGTGCTTGGAACGTCGCAGACATCGAAAGCATGGCGCTCCCGCCGTGTCATTGTCTGTTCCAGTTCTACGTGGCAAACGGCAAGCTCTCCTGCCAGCTCTATCAACGAAGCGCCGACGTGTTTCTGGGTGTGCCATTCAACATCGCTTCCTATGCGCTCTTGACGATGATGCTCGCCCAGGTGTGCGACCTACGGCCGGGCGACTTCATCCACACTTTCGGCGACGCCCATCTCTACTCGAATCACTTCGAGCAAGCCGCGCTACAACTCACTCGCTCACCGAGAGCGCTACCGACCATGAAAATCAATCCAGAGGTGAGGGACATCTTTGGATTTCGTTTCGAGGACTTCGAGCTCTGTGACTACGATCCGCACCCGCACATCAAGGGCACCGTGGCGGTATAGCCCGGCCCACGACGGAGGAACTTCCTCATGAAGGTGACTTTGATCGCGGCAGTAGCCGAAAACGGCACAATTGGGCGCGACAACGACCTCCCATGGAACATCCGCGATGACATGCGTTTCTTCGTGAGAACGACGAAGGGGCACGCAGTCATCATGGGCCGTTTGAACTACGAGGCGATGGGCCGACCTCTCCCCCACAGACGTAACATCGTAGTCAGTCGCAACCCAGACTACGTGGCCGAGGGCTGTGAAACGACCACGAGCATCGAAGCTGCCCTGCAAATGGCAGAAGGAGGAGGAGAGGACGAGGCATTCGTCATCGGCGGCGCCCAGATCTATGCGCTGGCCGCTCCGTACGCCCACTGTTTCTACCGAACCCGCGTCCTTGCCCAAATTGACGGTGACGTGAAGTTTCCCGCGCTCTCTCTCGAAGGCTGGGACGGCCAGGAGCTCTTGCAGGGCGAAAAGAGCGAGGAGAACGAGCATGCCTTCATCGTCGAACGGTTCGAGAGACAGACGCCCGAGCGCGACTATCGGAGCAGCCGGGCATGAAGACCCCCCTCTGGATGCAAGGGGTCGCCCTTTCCATCTTGGTGTGCGACGTCGCTGCGGCCGATCCAAACGAGCGCGAGCCCGAAAACCCCCAAGCAAACGACCCGAGCGCGGCACCCCACGTCGTCCCGCGCCATTTTCTGCGTGCGGATGGCCGCCGCATCGAGAGCGGTCTTCGCATCGAAACTCTGGGCGAACGTGTGCGCGTCGCGCGCCGCGTCTTTCCCCAAGGAGGTGAGCCCCGCGGAACCTCGCTTCCCAGCCATTTGGGGGGCGGCTACCTTTTCTATCAGCCGGTGGCTGTCGACGGTTCGACCTACACGGCGTTCTATCGTAGCCGCACCTGGACGGGAGACCTGGAGCCCCTCGGTCGTCTGCCGTTTGCCGTTCATTACGTCGCTCCAGGCTTCGATCGAGTCTACGTGATGGGGGTCAGCCTTCAGGCTGCCTTCGATCCCCAGACGGGCGATTTCCTTCCATTGTCTCCTCTGCCGGCCCTACCCACCATCACGGGGGTTGCCTTTCTAGGGCCGCGACGCGCGCTCGTGTCTGGTCCCCTCGTTGGCGTTCTCTACACGGGCGATGCGGGACTGACGTGGAAAAAGGTTCCGAACGCCGAAGCGATTCAGGTCGATTTGAAGAAAAGACACCTCTTCGTCCAAACCGCTTCGGGTCTTTTGGCGGTGGACGAGTACGGTGAAGCGGTTCCGGTGGGAACCCTCGATCTGGAGCGTGCCGACGTGGCGACAGTGGACTTCGACCGTCTCCTGGCGGGACACGTCGACATGGATGCCTCAGGTACATCCGAAGATGGCGGCTCGATGCTCGAACCAGCAACGCGCGATCTCCACGAGAGGCAGTGGGTGTCCTTGCTCACCCGCGGCGTGCCTTTTGAGGGACACGCATGGGCAATTGACGATGGTCAGCTCTTGAAGCTGAGCTTGGACGATACCCTCGAGCTTCAGAGTGTGAACACGGGCGTGTCGCCCCTCGCTTCTTGCATCGGCACCTCCAAAGCCGCGGAAAAACCATCGCCTCCGCTATTCATTTGCCAGGGCGATCGCCTGCAAGTGTTTCGCCTGACGAGGGGGAAAACGTTGGCCAAGAACGAGCAGACGCTCGACCTCGTCTGGGAAAGCGGCACAGAGCAGAGGCTGCTCGATTGGGGGGACGGTGGAGCTCTCTTTTCGGGGGACTGTAATGGCCAACCGAACCAGGGTGTTTCGTGCCACGTGGGTGAAAGCGGAGCACGGACGCTTCGTTTGCCCAAGAAGCTCTCGAGCGACACGCGCAGCTTCGCCTTTGCAACGACGAGCCGCGGTTGTGACCTGATGTGGTTCGAACAGAAAGCCTCCGTCATCAAGAGTGGGAGCATGACGCCAGCCGGAGGGAAGACCGCCACGATCCGAAGCTGGAAGCTCCCCTCCGACCACGCCATCTCCGACTTCCTCCGGCAGGGCACGATGTTGCCCCGAGCGAGCCGCACCAGGGAGGGACTCTCCTTTTGGACGACTCATCGCGAGAGGTTCGTCGGAGTCCTCCTGGGTGACGGGGACAAGCCTTCGTTCGGACCCGTGCAACGGCCGCTGCGTCGGGCCATCTTCGACGGGCCCCGGGCGATGCTGTGGGGGGCTGCTGGTTTTGCGAAACAAACCACAGACGGCGGACAAACTTTCGAGGAAATTGCTCTACCTTATAGGAGCGGCGACGCCGAGCTGGCCATAGTCGACCACGCGAGATCCGCTGTGGTGATGGGGTGTAGTGCAGTTGGCTGTTCCCTGGGACGGCTCTTGAAGTTGGGGTGGCGGGTGCCGAAGACGACAGAAGAGCAACTCCCTCGTTCGCGACCCTTCTTGATTCCTGGCGCAAGTCGGCTTCGTTTCACCTGTGGCAGCGCGATGAGCTCTTCTCACCGCCGCGAAAGCGACGAAGCGACTTTTCCGGGCTTTTGGGACAAGCGTCCTCCCACGCTCACCGGCGGAGACGAGGGAAGTTCGGTTGGCTTCCCTGGCGAGGTTGCAAGGCTCTACGCTTGGGGCCCGGCGGATGGAGCTTGGAGCCGGACCGGTCGCGCGCAGGTGCTTTTCGTCGACCCTTGGGACGTGACGAAGGTACGAAGCAGCGCCCCCACCTTGCAACTGTTCTCGTCATCTCTCGACGCGAAGACTCGCCTGGGACTCGTCGATCGGAGCAGCGGCTTTCGGTTCTTGTCCATGGATCCGGACGGGCGCGCCGGTGTCATGCTTCTGCGCGGAGCGTCTACGACGGAGCTCATCGCTTTCGAGGAAGGCAAGCCGCTGGAGCTTTTCAGCGGAGCCCACGAACTCGGACATCGAAATCTGGCTGGAGCGGTTCAAGCACACTCGAGCTTCGTGGCTGCATTCCATCAGGGTTCGACGTTTTCTCTCGTGCACCTTTCGGGCGGTGCCGTGCAGCCCTTCGCCGACTTCAACCTGGGCGAGAGCGGAGAACGGGGGATCCAACTGGTCCGATCCGTGCACGGAGACCTGGGTATAGCGATTGAAGGCGACTCGGGCCTCTTCGTGTATCCCGTATCACCCGCGGGGGACCTCGGGCAGCCGACGATCGTGCCCCACGGATCCGTGACGGCGACGCCCTGTGCCCCGGAGGCCCGCGGGTTCATCGTCGACCGTGACTTGGCAGTGGCTCCTTACATCGAATCGTCCGAGGGCGAGAGCGTCGCCGTAAGCCGAGTCCGCGCTAAAATGATCGTGGGCTATGGCCGAGCCTGTATTCAAGGCCTCCGCGCTCAAGGACGGGGGCTCACTGAAATCTCCGGCAGCGCCCCTGCGAGCGCCTCGATTCCGCTGTCGATCCTCAACTCGGACTCGGACGGCGAGCGGTCGCAGGCCGTCTGCGAATGAAATTCACTTCCCCGAGAGCTCGCGGGACCGGTGAGCTGCTGCCGTCACTCCAGCGATCAGCGCACTCCGCAGGCCGGCAGCTTCCAGCGCCTCGACTCCAGCGATGGTCGTGCCTGCAGGGCTCGTGACCATGTCCTTGAGCTCGCCCGGATGCTTTCCTGTCTCTTGGAGCATGACCGCGGCACCTTTGACGGTTTGTGCCGCCAGCGTCTGGGCGAGCGGTCGCGGCAAGCCCGATCGTACTGCCCCGTCCGTCATCGCCTCGATGATCATCATCACAAATGCGGGCCCGCTGCCCGAAAGCCCCGTCACCGCGTCCATCATCCCCTCAGATACCCGGGCGGTAATACCGGCCGCGCTCAGCAGAACCTCGGCGAGCTGGAGATCTTGATCGGTGGCGCGGCTCCCCCCGCACAGAGCAGTCGCGCCCTGACCGACGAGAGCAGGCGTATTCGGCATGGCTCGAACGACGCGGCTCTGACTGCCAAGGGCGTCTTCAAGCTGGGATGTCGTCACCCCGGCGGCCACACTGATCCAGAGCTTGTCCGAAGCGCTGGATGCCAGGTCCTGCGCGACAGAGCAGACGAGACCGGGCTTCAAGGCAAGGACAATCACGTCCGAGCCAGCGACGACGGAGACGCCGTCTATCTCTTGACCGATGCTCAGCTCTCGAGCGAGCGCCGCCGTCTTGGCACTGTCGGTGTCTGTCGCACGAATTTGGGCTGGCGGGAGACCCGCCCGGATGAGACCCCGAATGAGCGCTCCGGCCATGTTTCCCGCCCCGATGAAACCAATGGTCTCGTGATGTCCACTGAGGTCTGCCATTTCGGCCGGAGGGTACAGCAAAGGTGGTCGCGAAAAAATCGGCCCTGTACTAACCTCCGGCGGTGGCTGACGACGGTCCGGATAGGCGAAAGCAGGGGCGAGCCCCGATCGAACTCAAAGTCTCGTACAAGCGGGTGAATTCGTTTTTCGCGGACTACACCAAGAATATTTCCCGGGGGGGAACCTTCATCGGAACCGAGCGACCGCTGAAGATGGGGACCGAATTCGTTTTTGCCCTCGAAGTGCCAGGCCTCAAAGAACCGCTTCGGCTGAATGGTCGCGTGATCTGGACGACCGAACCGGAGAGCGCGACAAAGGCGAATCCACCCGGCATGGGAATCGAGTTTCAGTACGCTGACGATGCCGAACGTCGGGCAACTGAGTCGATCGTCGAACGGCTGCTCACCGCAGAGTTGGGCGAAGAGCTTGCGCGCGGTCTGCTCGGTCGCGAACCGCACCGCAACTGAATCCGCGACAATGGGCGAGCTAGTGCTGCGATAAGATGAAATCGATTCATTTTCGTTCTTCGAGCCGCGCTACACGGTTCAGGTTGATTACGTAGTCGCACCGAAACAACAAGGGTGAGCTAAGGCAAGCAGAACCTCTTTGGCGGCTACGATGCCGCCCCTCACCCCGTCCAGGGAAGGCGTCGAAACCGCCCGGTCTTACATGACCGTGGCACTAGGGCAGCTCGACATCTGCAGGCAAGGCATAGGTCTTCTCGTCGAAAATGAGGTCCTGAGCGATACGCACTTCGACGAGATCCACGGCCGAGCTTTCGGCGACTGGGACGAGTCGATCCTTCTTGGGCTGACCCTTACCGGTCAGAAGTGCGCTGTAGAACTGGGCTTCTGTCTTTTCGGGGATGCTCTTGGCAATCTCATCGAGATCCTTCGCTTCGAGCTCTCCCAGCCCGAAGCGCCGCAGAGTATCGAGCCATCCGCGCGCTTTCCCAGCTCGCATGAGAACTTCACGGCTCACACCGTCTTCGTTAGCCCCAGCGCGGCGCTCCAAGATCTGCTGCCATAGGGCAATGTAGATGGAGTTTTCCGGTGGCAGGCCGAAATCGAGGGCACTTTGCGTAGCGCGCCGCCCGAGGTTCAAGTCACCGGTCGTGAGTGCCGCGCGCGACATGTCCGTCAACGTAATCTCGAGTTCGAGGGCCGAGCTGCGGCTCGCGTCGAGAGCGCGGAAGTAGGCCTGACGCATTTCGGTCGTCTTGCCGTAGTGCTCCAAAAGACCCGCGAGTTGGCGCTCCACGGTCGCAGTCTCCACCGTCGACACCTCCATCTTCCGAAGCACGAGCGTCCGCGAAAGGGCGCGGCCGAGCGCCTCTTCGGCCTGTTGGGGCTGCCCAGCGGCCCGAAGGTTCCTGAAGAGGGCTTCTTCGGCGCGTGCTTCGACCAACAGATTTCCGGACGTCTGCGCGAGATCGATGGCGGCCCTGATGGAACGTCGAGCTTCCTTCCCGAGTTCCCGTTGTTCTTGAAGCTGGGCTAGACGGAGCAGTTCTTCGGGAGAAGGTGACCGCTTGACTGCACTTCGAAGGAGAGGAAGGGCCCGTTCGACGTGTCCGTGTCGTGCTTCGAGGGCAGCCATGAGTGACTGTGCATCCGACGCTCCGCCCTGCAGACGGTCGGCGAGTTGAAGCAATCGTGACGCTTCATCGTAGCTCCGCCGGGCAGCCAAGAGTTGATCGGTGTAGGAAAGCTCCAAGAGCCCACGGAGCACAAGGGAAAGTGACCAGGCGATGGCTTGGGCGTCGGACTTCTCATCGGCATTCTGCGAGAGAAGTGCCGAGGCCACTGCGGGCATCTTGAACTCGACCAGAGTCATGGCAAGCGGCATGGCATGGTCGAGCCGCCCGGGGGACGAGCGATACAGTTTGATGGCCGCCCAAAGCGTCGCGCCATCGATGACATACCGTGGCAGGCTCGTTTCGGAGCCCTCGTCCTCACGAAGACTCTCGAGCTGACGGAATAGCTCGAGCCACGCTTCGGGGTTGTCCTTGCGCGACGCCTCGTCGATGAGGGCTGCCAATCCGGGCGGCAGCGCGCGATCGAGATTAGCGTCTTCTAGTGCGCCGATTGCCGCGGCTGGAGAGCCTTGCCGCAGGCTCAACGCGACAAGGGCTGGGGCCCCCGTCCGGATCGCACGATACGCCTCGAGCGCCAGCTCCCGTTGCGCGCGGTTTTCCGGTTGCGTCTCTCCTGCCGAGCTCGACAGCGCCGCGTGCATCCACTGAATGATGCCGTCGCGAGCGTCGAGGTATGCGTTCGCCTGCGGATCGACGACCGCTCTCGCTAGGGCGCGTCTCGTCGCCTCTCCGTTCCGTTCGAGCGCGGATGGACCGTCGGTCTCCTCGTTCCATTTCTCGAGCGCCGCAAGGTGGTCCTTGGCGTCGGCAACGATTGCCGGATCCGTCGCGACGTTCAGCGTGAGTGCGTAAAGCGCTCCGGCGCGGCCTGCGTCGCCCGTCTTGGCCGCCGCGTGGGCAGCCTGAAACAATGCCGACTCTTGTCCGCGCGTCGCCGAGATCAGTTCATCGTCGTGCCGCAGAAGGAGAAGAGCGCCGGTGACCATGTCTTCCGCCTCTACGGTGAAGCCGTCTTGAAAGAGCCGTTCGGCGCGCGAGAGCTGGTACTGCACGACCCCGGCCAGACGAAGCTTGCTCTTTTGGTCGCGATCGGTGCTGAGAAGCAACGAGTGCGCCTCCTTAGCGAACTCCTCGGGCTCCACTGGGATGGCGGGCGCATTGGACGTCTCCACAGGCACCACTGGGCTTACATGAGCGGTTTTGCCGCAGCCCGGAAGGGCACTCAGGCTCACCGAAATCAAAATGAGACTCGAGAACAATCTCCCGCGGCTTTTCGATGCCAAAGCGATACGGCAATCCGGCGAACGCATTCGATTCACACTACCGTTTTAGAGAGCCGGAGCACCGAGCGCCAGGGCGCACGCCGTTGTCGGGCGAGAAGTGTGCGGGTCAAGGCAGGAGAACACCCCCGTCGGCACAAAACCCCGCGATTCGGCCCGTTGGAAGCGGACGAAAATGAGTTGTATTGTCGAAGTGCATGGGTGGTGAACATCGCACCGATGACTCTTCGGGATCCCGAGGTGGTGATGACTCGGAGCCGGGGGTGCGCAGGAGTGCGGAGGGCCCCAACGGCTCTGTGCGCCCACACATCGACGAGACTCCGCGCAGGCTGGCCGAGTTCGAGGTGGTCCGGAGGCTGGGGATGGGAGGCATGGCGGAAGTCTTCCTGGCCAAGAAGCGCGGCGCCCAAGGGACCTACAAGCTCCTGGTTCTGAAGCGGATTTTGCCGGAGCACGTGAGCAGTCGACGCTTCCGCGTCATGTTTGCGGAGGAGGCGCAGCTCGCGACTCGCTTGAATCATCCGAACATCGTCCAGGTCTACGACTTTCAGGACTACGGCGACGATGGGCAACTTCTGTCGATGGAGTACGTCGACGGTCCGGATCTGCGAGCACTGGGGAAGGCTGCAAAGGCCGCGGGTACGCGCATAGCTCCCCAAGTGGCAGCCTACGTCATGGCTGAAGTGGCCAAGGGGCTCCATTATGCGCACGAGAGAAAGGACGAGCGAGGTGAGCCTCTGGACATCGTCCACCGCGACGTCTCTCCGCAAAACGTCTTGCTCAGCTACGACGGGGCCGTCAAGGTTGCCGATTTCGGCATCGCCTCGGCGAACCTTTTTCGCGAAGAATCGGGGGTCCTCAAGGGAAAAACGGGGTACATGTCGCCCGAGCAAGCCCGTGCCGAAAAGGTGGACCGGCGCACGGACATCTACTCGATGGGGGTCGTCCTGCACGAGCTCCTCACGGGCCGACCGCTGCATGGCGATCTCGAGGGAGACGATCTTCTCCTCGCCGTGCGCAAGGGCCGTGTCGAACCGCCGAGCACCTACGCCCTGGGGATTCCAACCGAACTCGACGAGGTGACTCTCAAGGCTCTGGCCGTAGACCCCGACGATCGTTTCCAAAGCGCGCGCGAGTTTTCCACAGCTCTCGGCCGAGTGCTCTTTTCAATCGGTGAACTCGTCGATGCTCACACGCTCGAGAGCACAATCGTGAAGCTCCTCGGTCCCCGCATTCCCGAAGAGGTTCAGGAGCAAACTGGCGCCGAAGGTGACGGCTCCGAGGTCGGTTCCGCGGGCATCGACCCCTCCGAAGGGACGCCTGTCCAACCGCTCTTGGCAGCCCGAGAGGAGGGCAGCGAGGTCCGTCACGTCGCGGTCGTCTCCTTCACTCTGCGCAACTACGAGGGCCTGGTCGCACGCCTGGGAAAGGAAGCTGCTACGGATGCATTCGTGCGCCTTTCGAGCACCCTGGAAGCTATCGCTTTCAAGCGGAACCTCCGCATCGATTGGGATCTCGACGATGGCTTTCCGGTGCGCGCGCGAGCGGTCGCGGGGCTCATGGAAAACCCTGCGGGAGCGCCAGCGCACGCCATGTGGTTCGTGGTGGATCTCCACGACGGCGTGCGCGCCGCACGAGAGGACCTGAACGCAGAGTTCGAGGTGGCCGTGGGTGTGGTTCGAAGCCTTGCCACCGGTCTTCGCAATGAGTCCGGGCACCTCAACGAGCACGAGCTGGCGGAATCAGCAATTGAACTCGCCGACCTCCTCCGGGATCGAGCAGACAGCGGGACCAGCCTCGTGGCTGGTGGTTTGTACCGATTGGTTCGGCGAGATTTTCTATGGGGCGACGCTCCCAACATCGAAATCGAGGACGCCGCGACCAAGGATCTCCCACCGCAAATGCGCGTCTACGAACTGGTACGCGCGCTCTCGCGAGAGGAAAAGCTCCAAGAGATTGCCCTCGCACCCGACGAGCTCATCGGTCGTGATGCGGAAATTGCCGACCTCCACGCCGCCTACTATCAAATGGTGGGGCAATCTCAGGGAGACTCGGCCGCCTCGGCGCGCGTCGTCTCCGGTGAGCTCGGCATCGGGAAGACAGCGCTCGTGAACGCGTTCGTGAACGAGCTCCCGCCGGATGCTCGTGTCCTTCGGGCCGAATGCAATCAGGCGCGACGAGACGTTCCCTACGGAATCATCACCGAGTGGCTTCGGGAGCTCACCGGCACGTTCCAAGATCAACCGCTTTCCAAAGCCCGTCAACTCGTCGAGAGCGCCCTCGACTGGGCCGGCGATTCCGAGTCCCAGGAAACAATCGATCGCCTGAGCGAACTGTGCACGGGACGGCTGGGCACGGCGTACGACGAGGTCGAAGTCGCTCATCAAAGCATGCTCATTCTGATGGGTCTCGGCCAGTTCGTCCGAAGAGCCACCGAGTCGGGTCCCCTCGTCGTCGTGCTCGACTCGATGCAGTGGTGCGACCAGATGAGCCTGGAGGTGATGGGCGCGCTGTTGCAATCCGAGCCCAACCTGCCGGTGCTGCTGCTCCTCGTCACCCGTCCCGCGGAGCGGGTCGCGCCCTACATCGAAGGTCTCCTCCGGGTCGAGCTGGGTGGGCTGACCCTAGAGAGTCAGGCGCGCCTTCTCCAAGTCCGCCTCGGGGTAGGGCCCGGAGTGGAGCGCGTTTGCGCCGACGTCTTCCCGCGGGCGGCCGGCAATCCCTACTTCCTTTTGGAAATGGTCGACGCGCTTCTCGAGCGTGGCGTCCTTGAGATTCACGAGGACTCGGACGGGAACCAGGTTCTCGAGCGGATCGACGTGGCGGGCAGCGTCGTTGCCCTCCCCACGACCCTGGAGCAGCTGATCGCCGACCGCCTGACGGAGCTGTCGGAGGTGGAGCAAAGACTCCTCGATTGGATCGCCGTCGCGGGAGGGCCCCTTCGGATCAGCGATCTGAAGCAGCTCTTCGGCGAGGAGACCGAGGTCGTGCTGGCGCGGCTGGGAGCCCGCGGAATCACGACGATGAGCGACGGCGAAGTCGACGTCCAGCATCCCCTCACGCGCGATGTCGCCTATCGCTCCATCGGCACCGAGCAACGCAAGGAGCTCCACCGTGGGCTGGGCGAGCTCCTTGCATCGGGAAGCCAAAGCAAGGGCATTCAGGCCGCCGTCGTGGCACGCCACTTGTCCAAAGGTGGCAAAGTCGAGCAGGCCGCAGAGCTGTTCTTGGAGGCCGGCGGGGTGGCACGCGCAAGCTACCAGATCCCCCTGGCAACTCGCTGCTACAACAAGGTCATCGCCATTCTTCCGCTCGGCGACACCCGGCTACTAGAGGCACACGAAGCACTCGAGGCCATCGCGCGCAATGAAGGCCGTTGGCGCGATCGACTCAGGCACCTTGCGGCCATGCGCGAATCCGCCAAGGAAAGCGGTAGCGGATACTGGGTGGCGATGGCTCTGCTCCGCACGGCCCGCTACGAACTCGACAGCGGTCATTTGGCTCGGGCCGCGCGCTTCGCCAGGCTGTCCGAGGAGGCGGCGATCGAGTCCGTATCCGAAGTCGTTGCGCTGCAAGCGCGCTCCTTGCAGGCCGAAGTCCTCCGCGACATCGGCGACATGCAAGGAGCGCTTGCTGCCGTCGATCGCGCCCTGGCTTCCTCCGATCACCCCGACATCACGTCCCGCCTGCGAGCCGAAGTGCTGCGCGCTCGAGGTACGCTGCTGAGACGAGTCGGGCGCGTCGTCGAAGCTCTCGATTCCTACGCAGAGTCGATCGCGGTTTTTCAACAAGTAGGCGCGCGTCGTATGGAAGCCCGCGCGAAGACCTCGATGGCCTTCGCCATGTATGTGCTCGGACGCTACGAAGACGGCATCGCTTTGGCTCGACAGGCCGTCCGAATCGATTCGGCCATCGGCGGGCGGTTCCGAGTCGCCAAAAGCCTCGCAAATACGGGCCTATGCTACGCGGGCGCTGGCGACTACGAAAAGGGACTGGATTTTTTGCATCAGGCGCGTGAAGCGCACGAGCGGTACGGGGAACGCGACTCTCGGGCGGACACCCTGTTGGCACTCTCGGAGGTGCTGCTAGAGACGGGGGACGTTGCATCAGCCGAAGGCTACGTCGGCGATGCGGCCGCGCTCATCCAGGTCACCGAGAGCCGCTATGACGCCACGCACGAACGTCTGTTGAGGGCCTTGCTCGCGCGCGCCAAAGGCGACAGCCGCGAGGCCGTGAGCCGCGCGTTCGAAGCCAGGCAGGCCGCGGAATCTCAGGCGTACGCGTCATTTCAGTTCTACGCGATGGCCCTCGAGGCGGTTTGCCGCGTCGAGGTCGGAGAACACCACACAGGTATTCTTCTTGCGACGACGGCCCTCGGAGCAGTGGAAGCTCTGCAGGGGACCGAGTATTCTTTGGAGGTGCGCGCTCTATCTTGTGAAGCACTCAGTCGCGCTGGGTCACCCCAGGCACACGAGATGCGCCGTCGGTCGTCGCGACATGCACAGGCGACGGCAGACGGACTCCGTGACCCCCATCTGTGGCAGTCGTTCATGAAGCGTCCGCCCGTCGTGAGCCTGCTTGGAGACCGACCCGACTCGCCCCCGCCCAAGCTCAAATCGATTGGAGCTCCGGGGTGACGGACCGCCCCAATCGTTTGGCTGTCGTCCTAGCGGGCGGTGGTGCTCGCGGCGCCTATGAGGCGGGAGTCTTGAGCTACATCTTCGACGAGCTCCGCGAGACGCGCGACAAGCCCGTCCACCTCGACATCATTTGCGGGACGAGCGTCGGAGCGATCAATTCGGTCGCGCTCGCGGCAAGCATGATCGAGCAACGCGAGGGGATGCAGCACCTGGTCCGACTTTGGTCGGGGCTCGAGATGGACCGCGTTCTCGGTTTCGGCTGGAAACAGGCGGCCTCGCTCACCGGAGTCTACGGCAACGGGATCGGCACGGGTGTCTTCGATTCCGCACCGATGGAGCGACTCCTCAGGCGCCAGGTGCCCTGGGGACAAATCAGCAGCGCCCTCCGGCGAGGGCGCCTTCGAGCGCTGTCAGTCACGTGCACTGAGGTCCGCACCGGCCGCGCCGTCCTCTTCATGCAAACCGGGCCCGGAACGAGCTTGCCAGCCCATTCGCCCCCGCGCACGTTGATGCGCAGCGAAACGATCGGCCCGCGACACGTCCTAGCCTCGGCCTCGCTTCCGCTCGTGTTCCCACCGGTTCGCGTAGGAAGTCACCTGTACGTGGACGGGGGTCTTCGTCACAACACGCCGGTTGCTCCCGCCCTGCGACTTGGTGCGACCCACGTCCTCGTGGTCGGTTCCTCTCAGGAGGTGATTGGCGTTCTCGATCCGGACGAAAACGCCGAACTTACCGGTGCTTCCGTGATGGGCAAGGTCATGAACGCCCTCATGTTGGATCATTTGGATAACGACCTCGCCCAGGTGGCGCTCTTGAACGACCTACACAAGACCGGCGAGGAAGCCTTCGGTCCCCAGTTCGCCGAGCGCATGCGCAAGGTTGCCGCACGAAGAGGGAGCCGAATGTTCGAATACGTGCAAACGCTCATCTTGCGGCCTTCGATCTCTCTCGGCACGCTCGGGGCCGAGTACCTGAAGACCCGGAAACCACGCGGCTCGAAAGTCCTCGGAAAGCTGCTCGAGTGGCTGGATTCCGGTGATGAGGCCGATCTCGCCAGCTACTTGCTCTTCGAGGGCGCGTTTGCCTCTCAACTCATCGAGCTCGGTCGCTCCGACGCCCGTGCTCAGAGAGACAGAATTTGCGATTTCTTGGCCGCCTCCGAAGACTCGGAGCCCGAACCGGGCTCCGATCGAGACCCGGCGTTTTCGTTCAACCCACCGGCGGTGGGATAACGCCGAGTCAACAATCGGAAAGCGCCGCTTCGAGTTCGCCCGCAGCTTGCGAGTTGCCGACCTTCTTCGCCAGAGCAAGACCTTCCTCGAGCCAGGTCCGAGCCTCCTCTTTTCGCCCGACGTCAATCAGCATTTGGCCTGCCATGAGGTACTGAGGAAGGTACTCAGAATCGGCGGCGCGAAGCGCCGCAAAGGCATCGACCGCAAGTTCGATTTGTCCCTCCTTCTTGTACTCGAGCGCCAGAGCATAGCGCGCAAAGGAGTCGGCCTGACCGCTCTCTACCATTTTCTCGAGCATGATTTTTCGCTTGTTCATGATTCGAACTCCAAAAATTCCGCGATGATTCGCTTGGGTCCGTAGCCAGGGAATCGCGCGACGACGGTAGGCTTGACGCCCGTCTCCACTCGCTCCACGACGCCACGACCGAACTTCTTGTGTTTCACCTTCTGTCCCGGGCGCACGATGACCGACTCTGCCTCGTCGTAGCTCTCCTGATAGAAGTCATCTCGTGGGATTTCGTCGACCGCATCGTGGCTCGAGCGAGGTACCTCGATTTGGCGCGCGGCTCTGCGGCCTGCTGGGGAGGCAGCTTCGACGGGTGCCGCGCGTCCGGGACGCGCGCTTGTCGCCCCCCAGCCGTCACGCCCCGCAAACGCGCCCTGATCGAACGAACCCCGAGCACCATGTCCGCCCCAGCCGGTCTGCCCCCAAGAGCCTCCCGAGAGTCCAGAAAGCCGTGGCCGCGACTCGCCACTCAGTTCGCACGCGTCCTCGGGAATGTCGTCCAAGAATCGGCTCCTCGAGAGGTACTTCGTCCTGCCAAAAAGAAATCGTGTCCCGGCGTGAGAAATGACGAGTTTCCTCCGGGCGCGCGTGATGGCCACGTACGCGAGGCGGCGCTCTTCGTCGAGTTCCTCCGGATCCTCACCATCCAGCCCTCGGAAAGGAAACGTCTCCTCCTCCATCCCGGTGATCCAAACGTAGTCGAACTCGAGCCCCTTGGAACTGTGCACCGTCATGAGGGACACCTTGGCGACGTCTTCCAGAGTATCGACCGCCGCCACGAGCGACACTCGCTCGAGGTAACCCTCCAGGCTCACTTCCTCGCCCGTTTCGGGCGCCTCCTGCTCGTACTCGCGGAGCGAACCGACGAGTTCGGCGAGGTTCTGCAGGCGCGCGTCGCTCTCCGCCGTGTCTTCCTTTTCGAGCGCGGCCTTGTAACCGGTCGCGTCGAGAGTTCGCTCCAGGAGATCGCCGGGCGAGAGGTTCTCCCGGGCTGCCCGGAGCTCGAGCAAGAGCTCGTGGAATGCCTTGAACTTCTTGGCGGCAGATCCACTCAGCGCTTGATCTTGCAATGCGTTCTGGACCGTGTCGACGAGGCATGTCGCGTTTTCTGCCGCGAGCTCTAGCACCTTGGCGACGGACTTCTGCCCGATTCCGCGCGCCGGGACGTTGACCACACGGAGAAAGTCGGTGTCGCTCGCCGGATTCGCGATGAGCCTCAAATACGAAAGCATGTCCTTGATCTCGGCACGCTCGAAGAATTTCATGCCTCCGATGATTTGATACGGAACGCCTGCCCCGCGTAGAGACTCTTCCAAGACGCGGGATTGGGCGTGGGTCCGGTAGAACACCGCGAGTTCGCTTGCTGCATTCCCGCGCGCGATCTCGGTCTGAATGTCCCCGATGACTACGGCCGCTTCGTTGCGCTCGTCCGGGCACGCGATGATTCGAACCTTTTCGCCGTCTTCCTTGTCCGTCCAGAGTTCCTTGGGTTCTCGGTCGTTGGCCGGAGCGATGACCCCGAGGGCCGCTTCGACGATGTTCTTAGTCGAACGGTAGTTCTGCTCGAGCTTGACCACCTGAGCCTCGGGGAAGTCTTGTTTGAAGCCGCGGATGATACGCACGTCCGCGCCGCGCCAACGATAGATGGACTGGTCGTCATCGCCCACCACGCACAGGTTGCGCGTCTCCGCAGTCAGGGCGCGCACGATGCGATACTGCACCATATTCGTGTCCTGAAACTCGTCCACGAGAACATGACTGAACTTTCGTCTGAGCTCCGCGCCCGCTAGGGAGTCCGGGTCTTCGACGATCTTGAGCACGAGCAGAAGGAGATCGTCGAAGTCGACGGCGTTACTCCGACGCAGCGCTGCCTGATACTCCCGGCCGATCGTGACGAGGTTCTGGTCGAAACCGTCCCCGAGATCGATCTCGGACGGATCGTTCCCGTCGCGTTTTGCCCCGCTGATCATCGCGCGCAGCGCCTTCGGAGCATAGAGCTTGTCATCGAGCCCGAGGTCCTTGACCACCCGCGTGATGACCGCCTTCTGATCGCTGTCGTCGTAGATGACGAAGTTGCGATCGAGGCCAACCGCATCGTGATGACGTCTGAGGAATTTGGCGCATGTTCCGTGAAACGTACCCACCCACAGATCCCTCGCAATCTCGGGTCCAGCGAGGTGTTCGAGTCGCTCTCTCATTTCGCCGGCGGCTTTGTTGGTGAACGTCACCGCCAGGATTCGATAGGGCGCGACTCGATGATTGGCGATCAAATTCGCAATCCGAAAAATGATCGTCCTCGTCTTCCCGCTGCCCGCGCCAGCAAAAATCAACAAAGGCCCATCGTGATGAGTCGCGGCGGCGAGCTGCGGCTGGTTCAGTGAAGGAGCTTCTCCGCCAGTCATGGGTCCTCGACCTGCTAGCCTCCGAGCGCCGGACTGTCGAACCGTCTTTTTTCGACCCTCGGAGGACCCGAGCCGCGCGGAAGCGTCGCGCCAAGCCAAGCCTGATTTGCTGCGTTTTCTCTTGGCTCCGAGTGCAAACTGGCTGAAAACCGAGCAGACGCCTAAGAGCGTGACGTTCATGACTCTGCGGGATTTGGATCCGTTCACTTTGAGCCGAGAGCTGGCCGCCGCACACGCGAACTACGTCGCATTTTGCCACGGGCTCCGGGAAAGCCCCGGCGTTCTGCATCCCTTCGGAGCTCGACCGTTTCCTGGCAAGACGCACTTCGACTTCGTCCAGGATCTGAACGACTCGGATCCCCTGAGACCAGCTCTGCTTCGCTGGACTCATTTTCTCATCGACGCCCGCATCCACGTTCCATGGGAAAACCACGACGCCGAGCTCTTGCGACGAAAACAGCACGGTGTGAAAGAACCGCAGGAGGGGCTCTTCAGTCTCTCCGAGATGACCCATTTGGCCATCGACGGTCAGGAGGGAGCTCCCGCTCTTTGGTGGCGGCAGCGCGCGCGCTGCGAGACGGCGCTGTCGGATCATCGCAAAGAGGTGTTTCGACGCCGAGAAGAAGTCGGCGAACGGCTCGGGGTCAAGGACCTGGCTGCTGCGTTCAACCCTCTGGGAGGGGATGCTAGCGTGAAGGATCTGGCTCGAACCGTGCTCTCCGAGACGCGAGATGCCGCCGAAAGTTTGACCGAAGCAGGTTGGACCGCCTTCGTCGAAGCCGCGCTCGCTCGCTCTGCGTCCGAGGGATGGCCCGCGCGGCTCTCCCCCGACACGTTGCGATCGCTCTTCGGCGACAGTGAGCTTTTCCGTGGCCAAAACGTACGACTGGGCGGCTTGCCCATGCGCAAAAGCCCGATGAGCTTCGTTCGAGCTGCGGCGCACTTGGGGCAGGCGACTCGCCGCTCCCTGGCGAACCACGAGCTGCCCTGGGTCATCGCACACGAGCCTCACGATCTCCCTGGGAAACGCTTCGGGGAACTCTTCGGACTCTGGTCGACCTCGGCGCCGTTCTTGCGCAAGCGTCTTCGACTCAGCCCGGCGCAGGTGCGCGAAGCCCAGCGGGCACTACTCCCCGCTCGTCTGTGCCACCTGCGTTTGTTGGCGGCTCGGACCCTCGCCCGGGAAGCTGCGCGCTCACGCGAACTCCAAGAGGCATGGGAAATCATCTGTCACCTGCTCTGTCGGGAGGAGCTCCCACCCGGCGCCGCCCTGTCGCGATTCGACGTCAAGGTAGACAGCCCGACCCACCTCGTCGCTCACTTGAGCGCGCTTCACCTCGAACGAGTCTTGATGGAGGAGCACGACGAGGATTGGTACGAAAACCCCCGCGCTCAAGAAGAGCTGCGAGAAATCGCCCGATTGCCAGCGGAGACCACGGCCCCGGCGTCCGATTGCGAGGCAGCTCTCACTGCATTTTCCAAGAGCCTGCGTCAGTAGGCGTCCGGGGAGCTCGAACCGAGCCCCATGGATTCGATGTGAACGGTGAAGCCGAACACGACTGCAAAATAGCCCGGACCCGAAACGCCACGGCGCAACGCGAGGTCGATGGCATACCGCGGGTCAACGTAGCCGAGTCCACCGCTGATGGCGTGGCTCTCGAGACCTTGGTCGAACCGATAGCCCCCGCGCACTGCAATGCGATCGGCAAGGAGCACTTCGCCACCCACGTTGGCCCTGAGTCGAGTCTTCTCGTACGTGCGCGATTCGAGAACGAGGTCGCCCATGATGCCGAATTCGGGCGTGATGTATCCAATCCCGGCTCCACCCATGAGCGGCAGTAGGGTCGTCTCGGGATTCGTGAGGTTCTGACCCGTGACGGAGATGTAGAGTTCGTCCACCGGCCGGAGCGTGGCGCCAGCGTCGAAGGTGACGGTTTGAATGATGTTGGTGTCCGGAAGACCACCACTCGCCTCGCTGGCTCCAAGCGGCCCCGTGCCATTCTGTTGCAAGGTGACATA
Source organism: uncultured Polyangiaceae bacterium (assembly GCA_965652275.1). Classification (GTDB taxonomy): domain Bacteria; phylum Myxococcota_A; class Polyangia; order Polyangiales; family Polyangiaceae; genus NIC37A-2. Next base: position 140,021 of record CBFGUR010000003.1, read on the forward strand.
CTTGGCGGTCAGCCCGAGGAGGAACGTGTCGCCCAGAGGCATCCCCAAACCGAAGCGCAGATCCATCCATTCGCGACGAATGCCGTCTGGATCCTGCATCGTCCAAACTCCGCCCAAACCGCCCGCCAGACCGGTGCTGCTGATGAGGGAATCTACGATGGCGCCGCCGTAGCTCTGGCGGCGCGCTTCAGGGTAAATCTGGCCGAACGCGCCCACATGATAGACCTGCGCCGCCGCCATGTTCGCGGGGTTGCTGTACAGTGCCGAAAGCGAGTTGGCCCCAGCTCGGGTCGCTCCTCCGAGAGCCGTCATGCGGGGCGTCTCGTGCTCGCCATAATTGTGTCCGACTTCCGGCACTTCGGGACTCGGCTCAGCCGCCGCGTCCGACGACCAGGTGACGAAGAGAAGCAATAGCGCGCACGAGCCGAGCACTGAGCCGCCTGGTCGAGTCGCCGCGAAGGGGCCCCCGCGACGAGTCGCTTCGCGATCGTTCGGCTCGAAAACTGGGTCGTCACGCATGCTCCCCTGCCTTATCGAAGGTCGGCGACGCGGGCCAACAAAGTGACCGTCACAAATCGATCGCCACAAGGCGATGGTGCGACCCCGACCGCGACGACTTCGCAAGAACGTCGCGCGACGGGCTCTCGACCGCGAGCTGTCGCTCGCCCACCCTCAGGGCGACGGATCCAGTTCTATTTGCGTTCGAGAAAATTGTGAAAAATAAATGAAGCCAAAAGCGGGTGAGAACGAAGTCTTCATGAAAGTCGAGGGTTGAAGATCTTTTGTCACGGCGTTAATCGAATACTCCGGCCGGGCCGCTACGCCCCAGCCTGAGTGTCACCCTCACCGCAAGCTTGCACCCTTCTCTTTCGTTTCGTCACGAAACCCCAAGGGACGAGCTCCACCCCAGCTACCGCATCAAGCGGATTCCAGCCTGGGGGAAGAAAGCGGAGAGGACGGCAAAGGGGGAAGTAGCAAAGCCCTGTCGTTGGAATCCCCTCCACCGAGCCGCCTTCAGAAGTTGTCTCTTTTTCCGCCTCTCGCGTCGTCACCAGGTATCCTTCTACCCGGGTGCCTCGCCCTGGGTCATCTCCCAGAGCCGGATCGAGTCCTGGTATCCACACCTTGTGGATAACTTGGGGTTCTTCTGTCAGTTGCTTGTTCCAAGGCACAAGTTGCCTTTTCCCGTATTGAATTCGTGTTGTCTTCCTCCGCTACCCAAGATTCCTGGACCCAGGCCATCGAGCACACGAGGAGCCTTTCTCCGGCGACCTTTGAGCAGTGGTTTTCGTCCATTCAGTTCGACGGACTCGACGGTGGCGTGGTGCGCCTCGTCGCCCGTGACGAATTCGTGCGCGACTGGGTGCGGGAGCACTTCCTCCCCACCCTCATGTCACAATTGAGGACCCTGACGGGGGAAGACTTCCGGGTCGATTGGAGCATCGAGTCTCAACTCCAAAGTCCCGTCTGCCCCCCGAGACAACCACGGCGTCTGACGGAGTCGCGACGCGTCGAGGTGGCCCGTCCTTCGGGCTTTCAGGGAACCGCGCCGCGCCACCAGGGAACCGCACCGCGCCACCAGGGAACCGCACCGCACCGCGACGGTGAGCCGACGCGAACCGTCGGCCACGATGCCCCCGACAACATCGAGGACGACTGGGGCGCTACGACGCAAACCAGGCCGCTCTCGCTTCGTGACCAGCCCTCGAGTTCGGGACGTCCCGTTCACCGATCGAGCGTTCCTCCCCGGCGCCTCTCCCTGGCGCCCAGCCCCAAAGGTCAGCTGAATCCGAAGTACACCTTCGAGAACTTCATCGTCGGCCCCTCCAACGAACTTGCCTACGCCGCGGCCTACGCGTCTGCAGGGGGCGGGGGACCGCGCTACAACCCTCTCTTCATTGCGGGGGGGACGGGTCTCGGCAAGACCCACCTGATGCATGCCATCGCTCACAAGATCCTGCAGGATCGCCCGGACGCGCGGATCGTCTACGTGAGCGCCGAGCACTTCACCAACGAGTTCATCGAGGCCCTCCAGAATCATCGCATGGAGGAGTTCCGTGCTCGCTACCGCAGCGAGTGCGATGTGCTGCTGCTCGACGACATTCAGTTCCTGGCGGGTCGTGAACAGACCCAGGAGGAATTCTTCCACACCTTCAACGCGCTCCACGACGCCGGCGTGCCCATCATCGTCACCAGCGACAAGTATCCGCAGCAACTGCAGCGAATGCCTGAACGCTTGGTGTCCCGATTCACTTCGGGTCTCGTCGCGGACGTCCAGGCGCCTCAGCTCGAGACACGAGTCGCCATCTTGAAGAAGAAGGCGCAGATCGAAGACATCAATCTACCCGATTCCGTGGCGGTCATGCTCGCACAGAACGTGCAGAGTAACGTCAGAGAGCTCGAAGGTTCGTTGATCCGCCTCGCCGCGAAGGCATCTCTCACGGGTCGCGCCATCGACGAGACGCTCATCCGTGAAGAAATCGCCTTGGTCTCGCCTCCATCCCAGCGCTTGGTGTGCGTTTCCGACATCCAGCGAGCGGTATGCAATCACTTCCGGGTCACGAATGCCGATCTCCTGAGCAAGGATCGTCACAAGAGCGTCGCTTTCGCCCGGCAGGTCGCGATGTATCTTTGTCGCCAGCGCCTCAAGTCGAGCTTCCCGGAGCTTGGGCGCGCTTTCGGGAATCGCGATCACACGACGGTCATGAGTGCGGTGCGCCGCGTCGAGTCACTCCGCAAGCGCGACCCTCAGGTGAACGCCCACCTCGAGGCGATCGAGAGTCGCCTCGCGGCAAGCGAGGACTGATTTTCAGCCATCACGATCACACCACACAGCGCAGCGTCAGTCGGCGTCAGGCGGCGGCGGCGCTGGGGCTTCGTCGGCTCGTGACGTGGTGGGGTCGGTCTTGGCCTGGTCGCTATCGGGGTGTGAAGCGACTTTCGTGTCTGGCTCCGGCGGGTTGCCCTTTGCTTTCGGGGCATCGACGCGCCGCGCCGCCACGCGTGGGAGCGGTTTTGGTTCATCGGGACGCGATTCGGGGATCTGCGAGACCGCATGAGCAACGTGAAGAATCGTAGCGTCGACGACTTCCGTCGCCCCTTCCCCGAGGGGCGTTCCGTAGGGAAACTGAGCTCGAGAACGCGAAGCGAGAGTCTCTTCAGCGATGACTCGTCCTTCACGGAGAACGCGGAACCGGCTGCGAGCACCGGCCGACCATCCTGGCCCGGCGTCATCAGGAGGTAGCGCGTCGAGAGTCACCTCGACCTGCAGCAGGTAGTCGCTCGGGCCCGCCTCCTTGGGATCGCCGAAGACGACGTCGGGGAAGGAAGGCCAGAGTCCTCGCGCGAGTCCTTGCTCGAGTGCCCGTCGGATGTTGTAAAAGCAGACTGGACGATATCGGTCGTAGGCAACGCACTGAGTTTCTGCAGCCTCGTCCGTGAGGTGCACGACGATGCGGTCGGTGTGCAGCACCTTTTCTCCGGGTGGCGGCGGCAGCTGACTTGCCTCGATGGGGGCCCAATGGTGAGTCGAACAGGCAAGCGAAGTCGCTGCCGAACTCGACAGGGCAAAGAGGATCGTGAAGCGCCCCAAACGCGCCTTCGAGAAAGTGTCGCTCTTCATGCCGGCGACGCTAATGCACCGCTGCCGTGAGGGCCTACTTTTTGGGAGCCAGCGCGGATAGCGCGAGCGCCGCGCTTCGCCTCCTCGGGAGGAGCACGGATGCACTACCACGCGAGGAACGTGTCGTTCCTGCGTCATTTGTCGGCGAGATCGTGTCACTGAACGTCTGTCTGGAAACGATCGAGTGACATTATTTGTCCACAAACTGACAATTTCCGGAGCTATGGCATATACTTAACTCATGTTGACCTTACGACGAGTACAAGCGCTGCAGGACCAAAGGTCCGTCGTGCGCCTGGAGGATGGTCGTGTGGGCAAGATTGTTCGAGTCGACACGACATTCCCGGCGAACAGGACCGAAGTATCGGTCTATACCGGGGACGCAAAAGGACCCGGCATCGCGAAAGTGAGCCTCGAGCTGCTTTCCGACGTGTCGGAAGCGTCCTGAGAGCACCGAGCCAGTGGCGCCAGCCAGCGCGGATCAAGCGGGGCGGGGCCACTGGCGACGGATGCGTTTTTGTGCGGCCGAAGCTATTCTTCGGGCGCGTCAGGTGCGAGGGCCGTGCCCCCGTCATCACCACCATACATGGCTTCGGCGATCTCGAAGGCGGCGTTTTCGAGCTGCGCGTGGGCCTCCCGCAGGCTCTCGAGATCCGATCCGCTGGCCAACATGGCGCGGAGTTCGTCGATGTCGACCTGGACCTGCGCTGCCCGGTCCGGATCGAGCAGATCCCCATATGCCGTAATGGCTTCTTCGGTCGTATAGATGAGCGTCTCGGCCTGATTGCGCAGCTCGGCGAGGTTGCGCCGGAGCTGATCAGCGTCCTTGAAGCGCTCGCCCTGTTCGATGAGGTCGTCCACCTGGGCCTGCGTTAGTCCGCTGGCAGGCGTCACGACCACGGTTTGAGAGCGATTCGTTCCAAGGTCGATCGCCTCGACGGAAAGGAGCCCCTCGGCGTCAACGCTGAACGTCACCTGAATCTTGGGAACCCCGCGGGGGGCCGGAGGGATCCCCGTCAGCTCGAATTCGGCGAGGCTCCTGTTGTCCGAAGCCATTTCACGCTCGCCCTGAAGAACATGCACGGGCACGAAGCTCTGGTTGTCGACGCTGGTCGTGAAGATTTCGCTTTTCTGAGTCGGTATCGTCGTGTTGCGGGGGATCAGCTTCGTGAAAACTCCACCCCCCGTCTCCACACCAATCGAGAGCGGCGTCACGTCGAGAAGCAGCATCTCGTCGATCGCCCCGCTGAGAGCGGCCCCTTGAAGCGCGGCCCCGTAGGCCACGACCTCGTCCGGATTGACGCTCTTGGCAGGTGGCTTCCCGAAGAAGTCAGTCACCGCCGACTGCACGCCCGGCATGCGCGTCATCCCACCGACGAGCACGACCTCTTCGACGTCGTCGACGGTCATGTTGGCATCGCTCAGGGTCGCCTTGCACGCCTTGAGGGTCCGACTGACGAGTGGGCGCACCAGAATGTCCAGCTCGCTGCGCTTGAGAGTGCGTTCGAGATGCACCGGGCCGCCAGGGCCGTTGGCGATGAACGGGATGTTGATCTCCGTTTCCAAAGAGGAAGAAAGCTCGTGCTTTGCGCGTTCGGCAGCCTCACGAAGACGCTGCAGGCTCATGCGGTCGGCGCGCAGATCGATATCGTGCTTCGCTTTGAATTCCTCAGCCAGCCTGTCGATGATGAGTCGATCGAAGTCCTCTCCGCCGAGGTGCGTGTCGCCACCGGTAGCAATGACGTTGAACACTCCGTCGGCAATCTGGAGGATCGAGACGTCGAAAGTACCGCCGCCGAGGTCGTACACGACGATCAGGCCCGCGGAGTTTTCATCCAAACCGTACGCAAGGGCAGCCGCAGTCGGCTCGTTGATGATGCGTTTGACGTCCAGGCCGGCGATCCTCCCGGCGTCCTTGGTCGCTTGTCGCTGAGCGTCATCGAAATACGCCGGGACCGTGACGATCGCCTCGGTGATCTCTTCGCCGAGATAGGTCTCGGCGACTTCTTTCATCGCAGTGAGGATGTAGCTCGACACTTCGGGGGGCGACATCAACTTGTCGTCGATCTTCACCCAAGCGTCATCGTTCTTGTCTGGGACGATCTCGTAGGTGGCGACGCCCATGTGACTCACCACCTCTGCGTCGGTGATTTTCTGCCCCATGAGACGCTTGACCGCGGTGACCGTGCGTGTCGGGTTGGTCGTGGCCTGACGTTTGGCGACTTGGCCCACCAGACGGTCGCCGGCCTCGGTGAACGCGACGACACTGGGGGTCGTGCGGGCGCCCTCCGCATTCGGGATGACGACGATCTCCGGGACGCCCTTGGCATCCGTGCTTTCGAGCACACAGACGCACGAATTCGTCGTACCCAGGTCGATGCCGATGATTTTGCCCATCGTCAAAGCACCTTAGCGAAATTCGCGCGCCTTTGGACTGCCCTTCGCCATTTTAGGAGGGCTCGTCCGCATCACCGGTCGTCCCGTCGCCTTCGCCCGTGTTCGTCGCTCCTGCCGCCGCTGAAGCGCCTGCGTCACCCGTAGTCACTGGTACCGTGGGCGCTTTGGCAACCACGACCATCGCGGGGCGCACGAGACGGTCACCTTGTCGGTACCCCGGCTGAACCTCGGCGGCGATGGATCCCGGGGGAAAGTCGTTCGTCTCCAGGTGCTGAATCGCCTCGTGAACACTGGGGTCGAAAGGCTGTCCTACCGACTCCACTCGCTCGATGCCGAGGCGCCCGAGAGCGTCACGAAACTGCCTCATGACAAGGTTGATGCCATCGACGAGCCCCTTCACCTTTCCTGCATCCTCGGCTCCACCTTCTGCATGCGAGGTGGCGCGCTCCAGGTTGTCGAAAACCGGAAGGAGATCATTGAGGAGGCTGTCCCGCCCCTTCTTTTCCGCATCGGCCACTTCGCGACGGGAGCGCTTGCGGTAGTTGTCGAAGTCCGCCGCCATCCTGAGCAGCTTTTCCTTCATCTGGGCGGCTTCGGCCTGCGCAGCCTCGAGGGGATCGACCGGCTCGGTTGCTTGGGCGGTGGACTCATCGGTCGACCCACTTTGCTCCGAGGTCTCGTCTGCAGCTGACTCCTGAGAAGTGTTTTCTTTGGTCTCTTCTGTCACGGCGCGCGGAGTATAAGCAGTCGTCGCGGCGGGTCACAACTCATCGGGGGAAGGGGTTCACGAAGCCGAAAGGTGCCTATTAAAGTGCGCCGCGGCATGGCAAGAGTCGGATGGCACGGCGAATGCCACCGCTCGTCTCCCAATCCGCGTCCTCTTGTCCCTGTGGCGACTCGAGGGGGATGAACCAACTGTCGACCGGATCACGCAGTTCCCAGACCGGTCCTTCTCCTGCGACTGGAAAAACGATGCTCCCCGACCCGTCCTGCCCATACCGGCGTCTCTCCCAGAAAAGACACCGCCCGGGCGGAAGTTGTCCCACAATGTAGGTGCGCCCCGGCCAGATGGTGCGCGTGTCTCCGCCGAGCCGAGTCCCGGTGTGGGAAACCAACTCGAGCTGGCGCCGCCCACCGAGGATGCGCAACGACTGCCCCGCCCGAGGGTCCTCGGCATTCGTTGGGGTGATGGTCCCAGAATGACGCGCATCCACGAGAAGGACAGCCTTATTCGTGCCACTTACGATAACGCGCACGTGAGCGCCGCCGAGGGAGTGCACCAGAGCAAGCCAAGCCAGGCCTCCGCCGGCAAGAGCTGGCGCAAGCCTGCCACTCCAGAAGACGGGCCGGAGCTCTTTTTCGGGCGTCCGTTCAGAAAACCCGTGTTCACGCAACGTGCGCGCAAATCGAGTCGACCGGCACCGAAGGATGCTTTCCCCACGGGTGTTCCAAAGTTCCAGAGGGGGCAGGGACGACGGCCAAAGCCCTGTTCGATGAAGGACTTCTGGCAGCAGCCCTCCCGCGACCGCGGTCGCCATCGCTTGGAAAAGGAGATCGCGCGTTCCGAGCAGCAGAGCGCATGTAGTCGCCACCGCCACGACCAGGATGGCGGACGCTGCGACGAAACCGACGTGTCGCGTCCTCTCGGCCGCACGAGCATCGGCGCAGATGTCGCAATAGTGTGCATCCAGGTCCCCGAGTTGCGTCGAAGACTCGCCCCGAGCGGTCGTGCGCAGTGTCTCGGCCCGAGTTCCGGGTGCTCCACAAGCCGGGCAAACCGCCGGCAGCATCTCATTTTGCGCTAGCGTGAAGACCGCGGTCACCGGGTCCCGGGAAGTTTCTACTGCCTGCGGAGGTTTCAATGCCGTATCTGTAACGAAGGCGCCGAAATTGCGCGGATTTCGCCCCAAGGCTGGTGGAGATTCCTGCGCCGCACAAGTGGACCCGCCGGTTAGGCCAGACTACATTCCAAACAGCCCCATGGCCGACCTCGACGACGAGTTGCGCGACGCGCTCAATGAGACCAAGTCTCAAGCAGGATCCGATCCGCGGGATGAGCCGCCTTTCGTTTCTACCACACCGAAGCAAGAACCTCCCAAGCGCAACCTCGGTCTTCTCGTAGGCCTTCTGGTCGTGATGGCTGGGGTGCTCACGCTCGTTTTCACGAGCGTCGACGACGCGGCCATCTATTCGGTGTCCACGGACCAACTGGTAAACAACCAGTCCGATTACCTCGAGCGCAACGTGCGGGTCGAGGGCGAACTCGTCGACGGAACGCTCCGCTTCCGCAAAGAACCGTGCGAGTACCGCTTCTCCATGGAGAAGAACGGCGAAAAGCTCGCGGTCCGCTATCCGGCCTGCGTGGTTCCCGATACGTTCAAGGACGTCCCAGGTATCGACGTCCAGGTGACAGCCGAGGGCAAACTGAGCTCCGAGGGGCATTTCGAAGCGACGCACATCATGGCCAAGTGCCCTTCGAAGTACGAAATGCAACAGCGCGCCCAAAACGGCGAGCAGGCACCGCATGACATGATGGGAACTCCGCCTCCGATGGAGGAAGAGCCCACCGTCCCGGCCAAAGAAAAGTAAGAGGAAGATCCAATGTGGGACCGTTTTTTGCGGGCTTGCCGTCGTGAGCCCGTCGACCGCACTCCGGTGTGGTTCATGCGCCAAGCTGGCCGCTACATGCAGGAATACCGGGACATCCGGAAGAACCACACACTCCTCGACATCTGCCGCAACGCGGAGCTGTGCACGGAAGTGACGCTCCAACCCGTTTTGGCACACAAGGTCGACGCAGCGATCCTCTTCGCGGACATCCTTCTTCCCCTCGAGCCCATGGGAGCTCCGTTCGAATTCGCGAAAGGTGAGGGTCCGATCGTCCACAAGCCGGTGCGCACGCCCGCCGACGTCGAAGCACTCCGCGTCATCGAGGCCGAGGAGGGCCTGCAGTACGTACTCGATGCGATCAAGATGATCCGGGGTGAACTCGACGGGAAAACGCCGCTCATCGGCTTCGCTGGCGCACCATTCACTCTCGCGAGCTATCTGATCGAGGGAGGCAAGTCGTCTCAGTACATCCTCACCAAGCAGTTCATGTTTTCTGAGCCAAAGGCTTGGGATCAGCTGATGAGCAAGCTCGCCGAGGTGGTGCGGCGATACCTGCGCGCGCAGATTGAAGCGGGCGCCCAAGCCGTGCAGCTCTTCGATTCTTGGGTCGGCTCCTTGGCGCCTGAAGACTACAAAGCTCGCGTCATGCCTCACGTCGCGCACATCTTGAAGGACGTCGAGAAGACCGGCGTTCCCGTCATCCATTTCGGAACCGGAACCACATCTCTCCTCGAAATGCAGAAAGAGGCTGGCGGGACGGTGATCGGCGTCGACTTCCGCTCGACCCTCACCGAGGCGCACCGACGTCTCGGAGACGACGTCGCCTACCAGGGGAACCTCGAGCCGATGTTGCTCCTGTCGCCCTGGGAAGTACTCGCCCCCCGCGCGCTTTCGATCATCGAAGAGGGGAAGAAGCTGCCAGGTCACGTGTTCAACCTTGGTCACGGCATCGTTCCTCAGGTCGATCCCGAGGTGGTCACGCGACTGGTCGAGTTCATCCACGAGAAAAGCGCGCGCTGAGCTTCGGGGGAGACCGTGACCGACTCCGAACTTCCCATCGTCATCGTGGGCGCTGGAGTGACGGGCCTGACCGCCGCCTACCGTCTCAAAGAGCGGGGTAGACGTACGCTCATTTGCGAAGCGACCGACCGCGTCGGCGGTAACATCCAGACCGTCAAACACGACGGCTACCTGTACGATCTCGGCCCGGACTCGTTCCTGAGGACGAAGCCAGCGGGGGCGCAGCTTTGCCAAGACTTGGGACTCGGTGACGAGATCATCGGTCCTCTGCCGGGCGCAACTCTCGTCCATGTCGCCCGCGCCGGACGACTCCACCCGATGCCCGAGGGGCTCTCTTTGGGAGTACCCAAGCGACCCGGACCCGTTCTCATGACACCGCTCTTGTCGTTCGGGGCAAAGATGCGTGCCTTGATGGAGCCGTTCGTCGGTCGGCCGAGCGACGATCCCGGCGAGGAAACGATTCAGGAGTTCTTGGCGCGGCGCTTGGGTCCACAGATGGCCGAGCGGCTCGCCGCCCCGCTCCTTTCGGGTGTGTTCGCCGGCGACGCGACGCGCCTCAGCATCAACGCGGCGTTCCCGCAGCTGGTAGCCCTGGAGAAGCAGCACGGGAGCCTGTTTTCGGGAATGAACGGAGGGAAATCCGTCTTCCGCGTCCTATTCGAGAAAAATACGCCCCAAGCGAGTCCTTTCATGAGCCTGCGGGGGGGCCTTTCGGAGTTGATCGACGCCCTTGTTGCACACCTGCCGAACGACTCCATTCGTTTGAACGCACCGGTGCGTGGCGTGCGCCCGACCGCCTCGGGTGCGGTCGAGATCCTACTCGACGGAGAAACCCTTCAGGCCTCTCACGTCATCGTCGCAGGCCCTCCTTGGGCTGCCCGCCCGGTCCTCGGTGAGCTCGAGGCAGCGTTCGATGAGGCACTCGGATCGGTAAATGGCTTCTCGACGGCGACCGTCTTCTTCGGACTCTCTGCGAACGAGGGGCGCCGGTCCCTCGAAGGGAGCGGCTTCATCGTCCCACCGGGCGAAGCGGACATCCTCGCCTCCACCTTCATCTCTTCCAAGTGGGAGGGACGCGCCCCCGCGGGCAAAGCCCTCGTGCGGGCCTTCATCGGCGGAGCGCGCCAAGAAATTCGCGGCCTGAGTGATGAAGACTTGAAGCAAATTGCGAGCCGTGAGCTTCATCGTTTCCTCGGGGACTTGGGCACGCCCGAGTTCTGCCGGGTACATCGGTACGAACGGGGAACGCCTCAACCCGAGATCGGATACACGAAGCTCCTCTCCCGTGTGAGAAAAGCCGTCGACGCGCGCCCTTGGCTTTCGCTGATTGGGTCAGGCTACGGCGGCGCCGGCATCCCTGATTGCATCCGTCAGGCGGACGAGGTGGCGGCGCGCCTCGCGGGCTGAGCGAGGTGACGAGCGTGAGCGCCCACCGAGGGCTCGAGGACTTCATCTGCGCCGCCGCATCGGTGATGATGACCGGACGATGAGTGTCCTTCGTGCGGAAACCGTTCGACGACTCGGCGCAGTCTGGATCGTCGCAGGTTCGATCATTGCCTGCGGGGCGCGCAGCAGCCTGCGAAAGGGACCGTCCGAGGATTCGGTGGGAGTGTCCGGAGACGGAGATCCGGGCGGAGACGATTCACCTACGGGTCCCCCCGGAGACGTTCCCCCTCCAGTCTTCGATCCGCTCGATTGCTCCGATCTATCGTTCAACTACGCCATCGAACCCGCCACCGTTCTTCTTCTGATCGATCGTTCGGGCAGCATGCAGATCCCCTTCGGCGCTCGGGTCAGGTGGGACGTCGTGCGCGATGCGCTCTTCGACGCAGAAACGGGGCTCGTGCCGGCTCTTTCCGAGTCGGCGCGCTTCGGCCTCGCCTTCTACACGAGCCTCAACGGGTTCGCCGGGGGCGCTTGTCCGATGATGTCCTACTCGGACGTGGCGCTGGGGGCTGCCGACGAACTCGCGAGTCTGTTCGACACCGTCACTCCACTCGAAGACGGTGACACCCCTACGGGAGAAGCACTGGAAGAAGCCGTGTCATTTCTCGAAGAAGACGGCGCGAGCGGTCCCCGCTACCTGATTCTCATCACGGACGGCGAACCGGACACGTGTGCCGTCCCCGACCCCCAGGAGGGACAACTGGATGCTCTAGTGGGTGCACGAGAGGCGTTCTCAAGCGGAATCGAAATGTTCGTCGTCGGGATTTCGGACGACATTGCCCCGTCGCACCTCCAACAGATGGCGAACGCCGCCCAAGGGGTGCGCGTCGAGGCGGTGTACGGCGAGGACGCGGATGCGGTGCGTCCCATCATCGCCTCCGAGGACCATGCCATCTTGTCGGAGCAAATCCGGGGAGCTTTGGGAGACGTGCGCACGTGCCACATCCCCCTGGGCCAGGGCGTCGACTACTCTGGATCCTTCCGGCTTTACCTCGACGGATCGCCGTTGCCTGAAGAAGCGTACGTCATCGAAGATCAGAACGTCGAGATCGTCGGCGAGTATTGCGCGCTCGTTTTGGCAGACGCCGAAACCCTCGACGTGACCGTCCCCTGTCTCGATCGCTAGGGTGCGGAGCGCTGCGCGCGTATAAGGAGCGTCGATGCCAGAACTTCCCGAGGTCGAAACAGTTCGACGACAACTCGCTTCTGCCTTGGTGAAGAGGAAGATCACACGCGTCGAATGCGCACGACCGAGCTACTTCTTCGTGACGCCTCCTCGTCGCTTGCGACAGGTGCTCGAAGGCAAAACGGTGCGGGCGCTCGAACGCCACGGCAAAGCGTTGATTGCTCACCTCGACGACGAGAGCAAACTGCTCCTGCACTTGGGTATGACGGGACAACTCGTCGCCCGCGCGCTACCCAACGATGGTCACGTCCATCTCGTGCTCTACCTTGGTTCGAAGACGGTGGTGTCGTTTCGCGACGTGAGAAAGTTCGGCAAAGTCGAGTGGATTGGTCCCGACAAGTCGAGCTCCCGCCTCGACAAGCTCGGACCCGACGCCCTCTCCATCGAATCGGACGTCCTGACCCGAAGCCTGCGGGGTCGAAAAATCGCGATCAAAGCAGCGCTTCTCAATCAAGAAATCTTGGCCGGAGTCGGCAACATCTACGCCGACGAGGCGCTCTTCAATGCGGGCATCCGACCGGGGCGCGCGGCCGGCCGCCTCTCCAAGAAGGAGATCGATCGGCTGACGGTCGAGATCCGCTCGTTGCTTTTGCGCGCAGTAGAAAGCGGTGGTTCGACCATCAACGATTACCTCAAGCCCGATGGGGAGCTCGGCGGATTTCAGGATTTTCATCGCGTCTACGGGAAGGGAAACGAGCCCTGTGTGGTCTGCTCCCAGCCCATCATCCGGGTCGTGATCGGTGGACGAAGCACGCACTTTTGCCGAAAGTGCCAGCGTTGAGGTAGCCCGGGTGGGCCCCTCCACGGCTTTCCGGTGCAAGCGTGATCTCTTTGGGCTATGGGGCGTGCCATGACTTCTCAGGACGATGCCAAGAAGGCCGCTGCCGAAGCTGCACTCGCTTTCGTTCCTCAGCGCGGGGTCGTGGGTCTGGGGTCGGGCTCGACCGCCAAGTTCTTCATCGATGGCGTCGGACGTTTGGTCGGCGAGGGCTACGAGCTGCTGGGCGTGCCGACGAGTGAAGAGAGCCGCCGTCAGGCCGAGGCTCTGGGGATCCGTCTCGCACCGTCTGACGGACCGTGGGACATCGATGTCACCGTGGACGGTGCGGATGAGGTCAGTGCCGAGCTGGACTTGATCAAAGGGGGTGGCGCCGCGCATACCCGCGAAAAGATCGTCAATCACGCGACGCGCATGAGAATCATCGTCGTCGATGAGTCGAAGATCAGCCGAAAGCTGGGAGAAAAGTGGCACGTCCCGGTCGAGGTGCTGGCTTTTGCCCACGAAGCCACCCGAAGGGCGCTGGCAACAATCGGAACCCCCACCCTACGGCTCCGAGATGGGGCGCCGCTCGTGACCGACTCGGGGAACCTGATCTACGACCTGAACTGTGGGGTCATCGAGCAGCCGGCCGAGCTCGATGCGGAAATACGCGCAGTCCCCGGTGTGGTGGAGACCGGACTATTCTGCGGTAGAACGGACCTCGTTCTCGTCGCTTCTGGAGCGGGAGTCCGCAAGCTTTCGCGAACTTCATGAAGAACCGCAGGATCCCGGACTGGGCGGGCTTTTGGGGTTTCCTTCCCAGAAGATCGGCCGTTGTGGGAAAGTGTGGGCCATTCTGGCCCTCCGGCAAAGTGGTGCATTGACAAGTACCACCCGTCTTGTGGACGATATCGTAGGGTGCAAAAGGCGCCTTCCAGGCCAACACTTTCACCCGTTTTTGAGCGAGATCCACTTTGCGCATCGAAGTAGCCGGACAAACCGACGTAGGACGTAAGCGAGCTCACAACGAGGACAACTTCGCCATCCTGGCAGAGTATGGACTCTACATTGTCGCTGATGGAATGGGGGGACACGCCTCGGGCGAGGTCGCGTCCCAGCTCGCCGTCGACACGATGCGGGAGTTCTTTGCCGCTACCGCCGACGATCCTGATCGGACCTGGCCCTACAAGATGGACCGCGACCGCGGCTACGAGGAAAACCGTCTACTCACCGGCATCAAGCTCAGCAACCTGCGCATCTTCGAGGCCGCAAAGAACAACCCGAAACAGAAGGGTATGGGCACGACCATCTGCGCACTCTTCGTTTCTGCAGAGGGCGTATACACGGCGCACGTGGGCGACAGCCGAGTGTACCGCGTCCGCGACGGCGTCATGGAGCAGCTCACCGAGGATCATTCTCTCTTGAATGATTACATGAAGATGAAGCAGCTCACCAACGAGGAGATCGAGAATTTCCCTCACAAAAACGTGATCGTACGTGCGCTGGGGATGAAAGAGACCGTCAAGGTCGACACCCGATTCGACGCACCACGCTCGGGCGACATCGTTCTTCTCTGTTCCGACGGTTTGGCGGGTCCCGTCACGGACGAGGACATATTCCGCATCATTCAGGCGGCCCCGGACATCACCACTGCGGCTGCACAGCTGATCAACAAGGCCAACGAGAACGGCGGTCCGGACAACGTCACGGCGGTTCTGGCTCGCTGGGTCTGAGGGCCCGTCTACGGCAGCATCAGGTAAGAAATTCCTCACTACGAAAAGGCATCGTAACGCTTCAGCACATGGGGACGAGTGGGGCCAATCTTGATGCCCCGGCGCGGGAACTTTCGACTCCGTCTCGTGTCCATACGAAGAAGATGCCGCAGGGGAAAAGGAGAGGAAGTTGAGCCCGCGGTTCATCGAGCGGCTCAGGCGGCGCGATGAGCACGCCTTCAACGAACTCGTCCTCGCCTACGAGGCTCAAGTCTATCGGCTCGTATGGCGAATGCTGGGCAGCCGAGAAGAAGCCGAAGACATGACGCAGGAAGTATTCGTGCAGGTCTTCCGCAGCATCGATAGTTTTCGCGGCGACTCGAAAATCAGCACGTGGATCTATCGCATCGCTATGAATCTCACCCGGAACCGCACCAAGTATCTCGCCCGGCGCTACCACAAGAGCCATGCAGAGCTCGACGAACAGGAGCCGCGCGAAGCCCACAACCAAGCGCAGGGCCGCACGACCGGCGAAACACGGCGCCCCGATTGGGACGCGATGGGCAACGAAGCGGAGCGTATCGTGCTGGAATGCTTGGGTGAGATGGACCAAGAGTTCCGTGAGATTCTGATTCTGCGAGATGTCGAGACCCTCAGCTACGAAGAGGTGGGAAGCATCACGGGGCTCGCCCCGGGAACCGTGAAGAGCCGGCTGCACCGGGCACGCAGCCTACTGAAGACGCAAGTCGAGGCGCGCCTCGGGGGGAAGATCTCATGACAGAAGAAGAGCGTGAGCGAGACCCACGAGGAGATGGGTCGCCGCCGAGCGATCGGCTCTCGGATCCCTTGGGGGGACTTCTGAGAAGCGCCCTCGCCGAACCCCCGAGACCCAAGCGAAGCTTCCTTCCCAAGATTCAGGAGCGGATACGCGTTCGCACGCGTGGACGCTTCTATCGGGACCGCTGGAGCGTCGCGCAAAACCCAGTGTCGCTCATTCTGATGGCAGCCCTGCTCGTGCTCATCCTGCTCGCTGCAGTGTTCTTGGTGATGCAGCCACTCGTGAGTGCGCCCGAGGAGATCGAGCTGCAAACTCCCGCCGTAGACCCGCTTGCCACGGAGGGGCCCGCGGCGGACACCGCCCGAGACCACGAAAGTACGGAAAAATAGCCAAAGCGAACAACCAACGAAAAACCGACGCAGAGCCCTTGAGCGAGGGCCCCTCTGGTGCTGACATGGGCGCCCTCGCGGCCCTGGGCCGTGATTTGCAACCACTTTTCGGTGGTGTTTTCCGGTATCGTCTAATGGCAGGACAAGGGACTTTGAATCCCTGAATCATGGTTCGAATCCATGTGCCGGAACCAATCAGCCGCCCCTCGGGGCGGCTTCTTTCGTTCCGCAGCCTGGTTCGGGGGGGGCTCTTCACACTCCATGGTGGGTCTGCGCGCATTTCTCAGGAGCCGCAGGCATTTAGGAGCCTCAGTGCTCAGCCGCTCACGTAACTAGGCACACGTCCCGGCTTCCACTTCACACTGCAGCCCATGCTCGGAAACTGACTGTCGACGGGTGGCGCCCCTGAAAGGAGCGCCGCAACGGCGCCCATGAGATCGGCTCCGGTGACCGGCTTGCCGTTGCCGGGTGTCGAATCGTCGAAGCGACCGCGATACGTGAGCTTGCCGTCAGCGTCGAAGAGATAAAATTCAGGCGTGCACATCGCCTGAAGGGCGCTCGCCACAGTTTGCTGCTCGTCGAAAAGGTACGGGAACGGGTATTCGAACCCTTCGGCGTCTGCCTTCATCTGCGCGGGACCGTCGTCGGGATAGCGCCCTGCGTCGTTTGCGCTGATCGCCAGGACGCCTACCCCTCGCTCCAGGATCTCTCGACCCAGCCGCGCGAGCTCCGCCTTCATGCGCACGACATAGGGACAGTGATTGCAGATCACCATGAGTAGTGTCGGCTTCCCCGCCATGTCTGCCGAAAAAACGGTCGCGCCGCTCACCACGTCCGGAAGCGCAAATTCCGGCAGCGGGGTGCCGAGGGGAAGCATCGTCGAGGTCACGGCCATGCGTTCAGACTAGCGCCCCTCGCAGCGCCGCGCACGGCCACGAACGCATCGTCTGACCCTGAATTCGGCATCTGCCTGCCCGCGCTCGCATCGAGCGCCCCTCAATTGAAGATCTGCGCCTCGCCACCCGGCGTCGCCGGCTGCACGCGTGGCGCGTTTCGACTCACGATCGGATCGGCGCCGAGACTGCCGTGAAGCTCTTCGAGGTATCCCCTGCCGCTGACGCGCTCGAGCTCCTCACGAGCTGCCTCCAGGCGTCGTCGAATGTCGAGGCGCTCCGCCTCGGCATCATATCCCGGCCTTTCGAGGAACGACGAAAGCTCATGCACGTGACGCCGGAAAAGCGCAACTTCTCGCTCTTGCTTCATCAACAGACGCTGCTGGTACCAATCGGACGCCAAGAGCGATTCACGAGTAAAGAGGCATCGGACTTCCGGATCCGAAACTCCCCTCCCTTCGTAGTTTCCGTGTGCCATGATGTGCAGCAACGCCTTGAGCGGCGGACAGGCGTTTTCTACGCTGCCGTCGTCGAAGTAAAGCTTCGCGGCCTTCTGTTGAGCTTCGACGATGTTGTCCACCCCGTCGGCAAACACGCCGCGATCTTGGCTCTCTGGCCGCAGCAGGTCTTCTGTAAACACTGCCACCGGGTTGTCGAACACGCGCCCGAAGTAGGTGTGAACGAAACGCGCGGTGATGCGGTAACCGAGACGACTGGCGAGCACCTGTCGTCCCTCGAACTCGAAGTCGTCGATCTTCTCGAGCTCTCCCCTTCTGATCATGCGCTCCGGATCACGCTCCTCGGGAAAGAGACGGCACCAGACCTCGGGAATGAGGAGACTAATGTCGTGATCCACCCGACAGTTCGGACCAATCCAGCCGGCGGCCGTGGAAAACCCGCCGTAGCCAGTGAGCATCATGGACACCAAGGCGTTGTTCAGATCGGCCGTGGCCGGGATCGCGTTGAAGGGACCCTTGGTGAGCGCGCCCTCCGATCCCGCGCCGGTCGTGCTTGGGGATTTGCCTGTAACCGAACACACGTAGTCCATGAAGAGCTCGGGAAGCTCTTGGTAGTGAATCGGGTTGAACACGCAAAGAGGACGGATTTTCTTGCCGTCGATCTCGTCGGGCGGGTTGTTGCGGCGCCCGCTGAGGACACTGATGACGGGAAACACGCAGGGCTCCTCGACGGAAATGCCGCGATAAAGGCGTGCGCCGATTTCAGCCAGGTGGCGGTCGCGCGGATTTGCCATGTCGGGTCGAACCTGCAAGTAGCGCGGGTTCTTGGTGGGCTTACCTCCGACGAGGCGAGGCTTGGCAGAGCAGACGTTCGTTTGACCAGAGGCCGCGGCCGCGAGCATGTGAGTCTTCATCGGATCCGTGAAAAACTCGAACTGCGCCGCCTGTTCGACGATGTCCTGCATTTCTGCGGGCGAAAGGGGCTGGAAATTGGACGCGAAGAGTCCTTTCGTAGACATATCCGCCTCCGTCTGCTTGTCGAATCCCGGATGAATTGCTTCGTCAGGACGCTGGAAGAGTCGATACTCGCAGTTCTCGGCAATCTTCAAACTCGGATGGGCGGCGTATTCTTTCGGTAAGCCCCGGATCTGATGAGCTGGGACCACCGTGCTGGCGGTGATGTCGTCCTCCATTTGTACCTTGTCGGCAGCCACGAAGTCCTGCCGCAACTTGTAGGTGCGCCAGGCGCCGTTCTTCCACAAGCCGACGCGCAAATACGACCCGACGAGCTTACGCCCATCGAGCTTGAGTTCATGGCCGGGCGCACCGTTGACGATGTCGACGGTGAAATGCGACTTCCAGTCGTCGCCCCAGCTCGCCAGATACGATTGCTTGATTGAAAACACGATCGCACGCACATGATTGGGGATCGAGCGAACGTAATGGTTGTGGTCATCGGTGTAAATCTCGTCGTTCGGTGTCAAGAGCTTGATGACCGAACCAAGTGATCGTTCGCTCGAGAGGATCCGGC
Source organism: uncultured Polyangiaceae bacterium (assembly GCA_965652275.1). Classification (GTDB taxonomy): domain Bacteria; phylum Myxococcota_A; class Polyangia; order Polyangiales; family Polyangiaceae; genus NIC37A-2. Next base: position 158,823 of record CBFGUR010000003.1, read on the forward strand.
GCGCCGGGTCCCGGGCTTGTGTCTCCCGCACCTCGGGGCGAACGCACTCGGAGTAGTCGCGCTCGATGATCTGCTCGACGTACTCCATGTCCTTGTCGTAGTCGCCGATGTAGATCGGTCCGAAGATCACCGCGTCGTTCAGGCTCTTGGAGATCTCGCTCTTCCCGCCACCAGAAACGGTAGACGGCTTGTGACAAAACGTCCCTTCGGCCACCGTCCCCACGAGCTTGAACATCGGAGCACTCGCATGTTTTTGCATCCGCACCTTGAAGCCACTCGGATGCACGTAAACGTGACCAGGTAAGACGCGAAGCTTCTGCTCTTGTCCACGGCACGTCCATGTGGCTTCCTGAGCGCCGAGCTCGATGTGCGTATCCTCGGGAACGATGTGAATGGTGGGAAAGCGCTTGTCCGTTGCGTAACCCGTCTCGTGAACCGTCACCGTGTCTCCGAGGAGTTTGATCGCATCGCTGAAACGATGCTCCGATCCGATCATCCGTGAACTCGGGAGGAATCGGGCGCCTAGGCTGTAAGTGGAAAACGCGAGAGCACCGCCGGCATGCTCTTCCTCGGCGAGACCATAGAGATTGGCAGACAGTCCGATCTGAGTCTTGACCTCCTTTTTGCAGTACCCGAAGTAATTGTCGGCAAGAATCGTCACCATGATGCCCCGCTCGTCACGCAGGGTGATCTTGAAAGGTTGGCCCTTGTTGTAGAGCTCGTATGGCTCGACCCAGAACATTCCCTGCGCCTTCTGGCGATCGGTCGCTTGGTCCACGTGAGGCAAACCAAGCTCCTTACTGCGGAGGCCGCGCAAATGGGGCGCCAAAATCACACAGCCGGTGTGCCCGGTCCAATGCTCCACGTCGAGGGCCGCATCGTTCTCCGGAAGATGCGGATCCCCCGCATTGCCGAAGATGCTCTCGACGAAATCCAAGTTGGAAATGAGGCCGCCCGGCGCGAAGAATCGAACGTCGAGACGCTTCTCGGGACGTACTCCGGGAACCTCGGGCGCAACGAGCGGTCGCAAGAGCAGCGACACCATAGTTTCGACCGGCGTCTCCCAGTTGGCCGTATAGGGGAGCGTCTTGATGTCAGCCGGCGGGCTCAGAGCTGCTTTGAGGAGACGCGCATAGGTGACGAGCGGCACCGCTACCTTGTCGGCGGGGACGGGCAATCCGTAGTCGGCCACGTGAAAGACGCCCTTGGTCGTGCGCCGGTCATTGAGCGGATTGTGCAACACGCCATTTTGCAGACGGTAGCTCGACACCTGCTCGTTGTGATACTCGGTTTCGCCGTCCGGGATGGAGAGTTCGCGCGCGAGTCCACAACGATCGACGACGACCGTGCGACTGGGGAGTCGGGCTGTCTCGCCCGTCTCGGAAAGGACATCGTCCAAGAAGGATTGAATCCGCTCGTCTGGAGGAGGCAAATGGCCGGTGAGGAGCCGACTTTGTTCGGCGTAGCGGAGGAAAAGATCTCCGGCGAGTTCGAGCACGTTCTTCTCCGCACCGGTGTCCGGCACGGCGAATCCTTGCGCCGCCAGCTTCACCACGATGCTGCGATGCAGCTCGTCTCGATCGACCTCAGGGAGTGAGCCATCTTCGCGAAGACCCACGTAACGCTCCAAATTCTTCTTCCCAGCCATGACACATCCTTAGCAAGGAGAGAGACCTCTCCGACACGCGATCAGTGTTCAGGGCCGCTTGTTTCATCGTCATGTCACCTGCGTGATCGATGGCCGAACGAAGCCGCACCATTTCGATCCGCTGCTTTTCGAAGCGGAGGTTCGCGCATTTTCTGCGCGAACCTCCGAGCTCTGTTCAACGCATTCCGTACGAACGAGATGCGCTGTAAACGCGGGTGTGGATTCATTCGTCTTCTTCGATCTCGATGGAACGTTGACCGATCCGGCCGAGGGCATCACCGCTTGCATTCGTTACGCCCTCTTTCACGCGGGCGCGCCGATACCCGACGCGGCACGCCTGCTCAACTGCATCGGGCCTCCGCTTCAAGAGACCTTTGCCGACTTCCTGCATGCAACTGACCCGGGCCTGGTAGAGCAAGCCATCGGCAAGTATCGCGAGCGATTCGAAGCTGTGGGGATGTTCGAAAACCGCGTTTACGAAGGTATCGTAGGGGAGCTCACCAAACTGAAGGAGCGCGGATATCGGCTTTGCGTCGCGACCTCGAAGCCGCAGGTGTACGCCGAGAAGATCCTCAGACACTTCGATCTCGAGAGCTACTTCGACCACGTTTTCGGACCCGATCTCGAGGGAAACCGCCGGGAGAAGGCTGCGCTGTTGAGTCATGCGCTCGACGTGACGGGTACAGCCCCGACTCGAGCTTTGATGATCGGAGACCGCAAGCACGACATGGTAGGCGCTCGAAGCAACTACATCCGAGCGCTCGGCGTCCTCTGGGGGTTCGGGAGCCGGGATGAACTCCATGCATCAGGCGCAGACGCCGTGGTCGACGACGTTTTGAACCTCACCCCGGCGATCACCAGCCTCCACCCGGCGCCCCTTTGATTTGTGCGTCCTCAGGGCGTGAGCAGCCGACAAAGGAGAGAGAGCGTCCGAGCGATAGTTTCTCTGGGATCCGTGTCGATGGCTTGATGTCCTCGTTCTGCTGCCCAAAAGTCCATCGCTTCGATCAGCTTCACGACGAGGCTGAAGAGTAGATCGCTCTCGAGGTCCACGCGCACGGCGCCCACCCGCTGTCCGACTTCGACGATGCGCGCGATCTCTCGTCGCACTCGACACAGCACCTCATCGATCGGCTTCGGCAGCTCCGCGGCCCCGAGAAGCGTCAAAACCTCACGTCCGAGCGCAAGGTCCGCAGGGGACGTGAGGCGCTCAGCATGCAGGCTCTCCATCCAGCGACCAAGGTTCAGCCAGAAGTCCTCGGACGAACTCACCTGGAGAAGGGCTTCGGGCGCGCCGCCCGGCCTCACGAATCGCCCGAGGACCGCTCCGAACAAGTCATCACGGTCGTCGAAGTAGTAATAAAATGTCCCTTTGCTGAGGTCAGCGGCTTCGAGCAAGCGGTTGAGAGACGCACCTCGGTATCCGTAGCGAACGAATTCGGCGGTCGCCCTCTCGAGGAGGTCTCGACGACGATGCTCGTCCAACTTGAAAAATCGCGGGCGCGGCATGAGGGAACGTCTGCGGCTCCCGCCAGAATGTGGATCCGCCCCATCTCTCCGTCAACCGCTGGTTCGACTACTGGTCCAACTAGCCGTCTGCTCGTGCGAGACGCTCCCAGAAATAGCGTTTCTTCTGCGATTGCCGACCGCAGAACTTCCCCCGACCGCCAAAATGTGACACTCCGGCCAGCGCACCTCATCCGACACCCTCGAGCCCCTCGGGCTTCGTTGAAGAGGCGAGGCTCGGATCCCAATTCTGCTCATGCCCAACCTGCCGCCCCCTTCGACTCGCGCCTCCGACCGGCTGTTGAGTCGCATCACCGAGTTCGCCGCTCGGCGCCCCGTCTTGGTGCTCGTGCTGGCGACCCTCGTGGCGCTGGCGTCCTGGGGCTTCGCAAGTCAACTTCGCATCGAGGGAAGCTTCGCGGCGCTGCTCCCCAGCGATAGCCCGACCGCCAAGCGATTCCAGGAGGCGATGGACCGGAGAAGCGGCGGCAGTGCCACGCTCATCATCATGGCGAGTTCGCCTGATGAAGCAAAGAACCGCGCCTTCGTCGACGAACTCGCGAGCAGCCTTTCGGAGCTCCCGCCGTCTCAAGTGCGGGCGGTCGAGAAGGGGCCGGGAGACGCGCGGGAGTTCTTCCAAAAATGGCGGTGGCTCTTCGCATCTCGCAAGGATCTGGCGCTTCTCAAGTGCAAAATCCAGCGTGAGAAGGAAAAGCGGAAGCCCGGATACTTGGATCTGGACGATCCGTGCGAGGAAACCGTCGAGGTCGAGCCCAACGAGGACGAGCGCGACCTCATCATGCTAACTGCGCCCGCCGAAAACAGCGCCGAGAAAGCCAGCGATGGCGCTGGCAATGACGACGGGGAGGACAGGGAAAGCGACGCACCGAAGAACGAGTCGGAGCTGCAGGCATTCCAGCGACGCCTCGAACCCAGACTCCGCTCGATCGATCGATATCCGACGGGGTATTTCCAGAAGGACGACGGGACGCTCTTTTCGATCATGATTCGGGCGTCCTCGGAAGGGATGGGTGAGTTCTCGAGCGACCGCCTTTTTTCCGCGGTGAAGAAGAAGGTCAAGGAGCTCGATCCGAAGTCGCGCGGGATCCAAGTCGGATACGCGGGGGACATTCCTAACGCCATAGAACAGCGCGACGCGTTGATTTCCGACATGGCCGTCATCTCGGTGATTGCCGTGGGGCTCATCCTCGGGGCAATCGTCGTGTTCTTTCGCTCCTTCGTGTCGCTGCTGCAAATCGGATTCTGCGTCACCGTGGGTTGCGGTTTGGCCTTTGCCACCGCGATGGCCGCCTACGGCCGCCTCAACACGGCGACCAGCTTTCTCGGGGCCATCATCGCCGGCAACGGAATCAACTACGGCATCATCTACCTGGCTCGCTACCGGGAGCTGCGCTCGGGCGGCATGCCGCGGGAGTCAGCGCTCGTGATCGCCGCACAGAACTGCCGCAAGGGGACTTGGTTGGCGGCGGTGGCAGCGGGGGGCGCTTATGGGGCGCTCTTGTTGACCTCGTTCCGCGGCTTCAGTGAGTTCGGGCTCATCGGAGGCGTCGGTATGGTGTTTTGTTGGCTCGCGACGTTCGTCGTACTCCCAGCCCAGATCACTTTGAGCGAACGGATCCGTGGCAGCGCCGACAAGAACGCGAGGCCCACGCTCCCAATTCCCTTGGGGTTCGTCGGGAAGCTCGCCCACAAGCACGGCGTCGCAGTCCTCGTGCTGGCGGCCGTGGCCACAGCCGTCGCTTGCTACCCCCTGAAGGACTACCTGAGCGATCCGTGGGAGTACAATTTCTCTCGCCTGGGGAGCTCCAAGAGCAAGAAAAAGGGCGCCGGGAATTGGAGCAAGAAGGCGAACAAGGTCTTCAAGTCACGGGGCTCTCCCATGCTCGTCCTCGCCGACGACATGGACCAGGTTTCGGACCTCAAGCGCGCGCTACGTCGTGAGGACGAGCGGGTCACGGGCGGGAAGTACATCGAGCGTATCGAGACGATTCACGACCGCTTGGGCGGCTCGCCCGAGATTGTGGCGGAAAAGCTGGCGCTCCTCGGTGAGATTCGTGAGGAGATAGATGACGCACTACCCCGCCTCGGCAAGAAGGACGCGGAAATCGCCCGCGATTGGCGCCCGCCAGAATACCTGAGGCCGCTCACCGCAGACGACCTCCCCGAGCTCGTCCGCTCTCAGTTCACGGAGAAAGACGGCACCGTCGGCACACCCATCTACGTGTATTTGTCCCGAGGACTGTCGCAAAGCAACGGCCACAATCTCCTCCGGATCGCGGAGATCTTCGAAAGCGTGAAGAAGCCCGACGGCGAGGTGGCCGCCAACGCAAGTCGTTCGACGGTCTTCGCGGCCATGATCCGAGCAATGGAAAAGGACGGTCCTCTTGCCACCTTGGTCGCTTTCCTGACCGTCGCTGTCGTCACCATCGTCGTGACTCACCGTGTGGTCACGGCGCTGGCGATTTTGGGTTCACTCCTGTGCGGTATCCTCCTGACGGTAGGAGGAGCGGCCTGGCTCGACGTACGTCTGAACTTTCTGAACTTCGTAGCGCTACCGCTGACGTTCGGCATCGGCGTCGAGTACGCAATCAATCTCTACGAACGCATTCGCTCGTCGGGAAGTGTCTCCGGCGGCGTGGTTTCCATCGGCGGCCCCGTGGCGCTGTGTTCACTCACGACCATCTTGGGATACGGAGCGCTGACGCTGGCCGACAACATGGCCTTGCAGTCCTTCGGTCGCTACGCCATCGCCGGCGAGATCGCTTGCATCTTCACGGCCATCTTCGTCTTGCCGGCAGCCTTGGCCCGGATGCAGGCCAAGAACCGCTGACGACGCGTCAACTCCAAGCGGCGCGAACGAGAGTCTTGAGTCGGGCGGGCTCGGTCGCGGTCGTCTTGCACATGAAGCCGCTGGTGTGAGCGAAATGTACGTCGTCCTCGCGCTCGACCTTCGAAAAATCGAGCCGCGGATGATCGTCGAAGCGCGCGATGCCGTAGCCGTCCCCGCGTCGATCGGGATAGATGAGCGCCACGACTCGATCCTGTAGCCCCTTGGCCCTCACGTAGCGGCTCAAGGAAGCGGAAGGTTCGTCAGGAGAAGATGCTGCACGCGGCAAAAAAACGACCTTGGCGCCGGACTCCGTCACGTCCAAATCCCAAGTCTCGGCCACGAGCTCGGTTCGGTCGAGGCGCTCCCTCGCGGTAGACAAGAACTCCAGCAAATCATCTCCGATGAAGCGCATGACCTCATACAGGGTCTGCCCAGGTTCCAGGCGCTTCTCCCGGGCAAACCGCCGCAGCATGGTGACGTCGATGGGCGAGTTGAGACGCGCCACTGCCTCGCGGCTGACCCCGAGCCATTCGGCCGTCTTGTTGGGGCCGCGCGAATCGAACCATTCTGCTGGCTCGAGCCAATCGCAAAACGTCTTGGCATCTTCGTAGAGTCCGAGCTGATCCAAGACCAAGCTGAGCGCACACGTAGGCTCGTGCTCCCGGGGAAAATGGTGGTGATCGAAGTTGGATCGGGCCGGGTCGTGGCTGCCCCCGATGTCTACGAGGGCGACTGTGGGATCCTCCACCTCACCTGGGTGGGGCGCCCGACGTTCGACGGGGGCACCTGTTTTGGCGACGAGAACTGAAACTGCGAGAAAGTCGTCTTTATGGGCACCGCCAGGGTGCGTCACGATTTTTTGAATCACACGCGCCAACCTAGAGGAACATGAGCGTCGCGCAATCTCAATTGTCAGTGACGGCAAGCCGAGGAACAATCGGCCCATGGCGGCCACACTGACTGACCCGGAGCGGCTAGAAGAAGCAATCATCGAAAGTCCGCGCGCCACATGGTCCGCAGGCGGCACGACCATCGCACGAGATCTCGATGTCCTGGTAGTCGAAGAACCCCTGGAAATTCGTCTGGCAAACGCTCCTCTCGCCGTCGTCATGCGCACGCCGGGTGCTGATTTGGATTTGGCTACCGGGTTCGCAATCACCGAACTCATCGTTGCGGGGCCAGAGGACATCGAGCGAGTCTCGCACTGCGACCAAGGCGAACATGCAGACAACGTCGTGCGCATCGTGACCCGACCCCAGGTCGACATCGATGCCAAGCGGTTCCAGCGCAATCTGTACTCGACCAGTAGCTGCGGGATCTGTGGGAAGCGCTCGATCGAACAAGCAATGCGCGAGGCACCAGAGATGAAAGCGAACGTGACGTTCGAGGCTGCCACGCTTTGTGAGTTGCCCGGGCGTCTGCGCGAGGCGCAACCCGTCTTTGCCGTCACCGGGGGACTCCACGCTGCGGCGTTGAGCAACCAGGACGGGCGACTTCTGCACGTTCGCGAGGACATCGGACGCCACAACGCCGTCGATAAGGTGGTCGGGGCGGCGGCGCGCGCCGGCTTCGACATGGGCCCAGCATGCCTCGTGGTTTCTGGACGTGCGTCCTACGAAGTCGTCCAGAAGGCACTCGCTGCAAGGATTCCAGCGGTCATCGCGATAGGAGGCGTCTCGTCGCTCGCCGTGGAGCTGGCTCGGCGCGCGCGCATGGTGCTCGTCGGTTTCGCTCGCTCCGGGCGCTTGAGCATCTACGCGGGAGCGGAGAGGATCCGATGAGCGACTCACCGGCCGCTGGTTGGAAGGCCCTTTCGGTCACCTATCATCACGCGCGTCGACAAACGGGTCTCGTGCGAGCTCTCCGTGTGCTGAGCTCCGCCAACCAGGCATCCGGCTTCGATTGTCCCGGCTGCGCGTGGCCGGACCCGGAGACGCGCTCGCCCTTCGAGTTCTGCGAAAACGGTGCCAAGGCCATCCTGGACGAGGCGACGACCCGCTCCGTCGACGCGAGATTCTTCGGAGAGCACTCCGTCGACTCCCTGAGGACCAAGAGCGAGCGCTGGCTCAACGCCCAGGGACGCATCGCGGTTCCCGTCATCTTGCGCAAAGGGGCCAGTCACTTCGAGCCGCTCACCTACGAAGCGGCTCTCGACTTCACCGCTGATCATCTGAGAAGCCTAGAGAGCCCTCATCGGGCTGCGTTCTATACATCGGGGAGAGCAAGCAACGAATCTGCTTTCCTATACCAACTCGTCGTACGCGCCTTCGGCACGAACAATCTGCCCGATTGCTCGAACTTGTGCCACGAGTCGAGCGGAGTCGCCCTGAAGGAAACACTGGGTATCGGCAAAGGAACGGTGCGCCTCGATGACTTCAAGCATGCCGATCTCATCTTCGTCATCGGTCAGAATCCCGGCACGAACCACCCGAGGATGCTTTCGTCCTTGAGGGACGCGAAGCTGCGCGGCGCGACCATCATCAGCGTGAACCCGCTCGTGGAAAAGGGCCTCGTCCTGTTCGCGCATCCACAAGAGCCAGAAGACTTGTTGGGCGACGGTGTGAAAATCTGCGACGAGTTCGTCCGCGTAGATCTGAACGGCGACCAGGCGTTCTTCCGTGGCTTGAACAAGTCGCTGCTCGAGTCCCCCGCGTCCGGGGCCATCGACCGCGTATTCATCGAAGAATACTGCCAAGGATTCGCCACGTTTGTCGCGAAGGTTCGGGAAACGTCCTGGACCGAGATTGAGCGCGATAGCGGCGTCGGGCGCGCGGAGATCGAGCGCATCGCGGGCATCGTCCTTCGATCCAAGCGCATCATCTGCACCTGGGCGATGGGACTCACGCAGCATGAAAATGCCGTCGTCACCATTCAGGAGGTCACGAACTTCCTCCTCCTACGCGGAAACGTGGGGCGCCTGGGTGCCGGTGCGTGCCCGGTGCGAGGCCACAGCAACGTCCAGGGAGATCGCACCGTTGGGATCGCCCCAACGCTGCCGGACGAGTTTGCGCGGAAGCTCGGCGAACATTTCGGTTTCGAAGTCCCTAGGCAGCGCGGCTTCGACACGGTCACCGCCATCTCCAAGATGCTCACCAAGGAAGTCGAGGTCCTCGTATCCCTGGGTGGCAACTTCCTCAGCGCCAGCCCGGACACGACCTACACTGCGCGCGCTCTCTCGAATTGTTCCTTGTGCGTTCACATCGCAACCAAGCTCAACAAGAGCCACCTGAGCGAGGCCGAGACGACGATCGTGCTGCCCTGTTTGGGCCGTACGGAGCGAGACACGACGGGAGGACGAACCCAGTTCGTCACGGTCGAAAACTCGATGGGAGTGGTGCACCGCTCCGAAGGGCATCTGCCACCCGCCTCTGGAGGCCTCTGGAGCGAACCGGCGATCGTAGCGGAGCTCGGCGCACGTCTCTTGGAGGGTCCTGCTTGGAGAGAAAACCTAAGACATCTCGTCGAGGATTACGATCGTATTCGTGACGTGATCGCCGAGGTCATCGATGGGTTCGAGGATTTCTCCGAAAGAGTGCGCGCCGAAGCTGGATTCGAACTCCCGAATGGTCCGAGAGAGCGACGATTCACGACGGAAAGCGGCAAGGCGCACTTCGTCTCGACTACCCTGCGCCGGCTTCACCCTGAGAAGGGCGAACTTCTGCTGACGACGGTGCGTAGCCACGATCAGTTCAACACGACGGTGTACACGAACGAAGATCGTTACCGAGGCGTCGGGAGCGACCGAAAGGTGCTGCTGTTGCATCCGTTGGACCTCGAGGAACGCGACCTGAAAAGTGGGGACCGGATTCGCATCCAAAGCCACTTTGCGCGTCCCTCCGGGGAGCCACAGACACGAAGTGTGGAGGGCTTTTCGGCCGTGGCCTACGACATTCCCAAGGGAGTTGCAGCTGCGTACTTTCCGGAGGCCAACCCCCTCATCTTCCTGGAGAGCTACGCGGAACGCAGCCTGACCCCTACGTCCAAATCAATCCGCGTCAGTATCGAAAAGATGACCGGCGACCACGCCTCCCAGGGGAAGGGCTCAAGGCCTCTCGTCGACGAATCGCCGGCCTCGCGCTGAGACGACAGGGAGCTTCGCGCTCTGCTTTCACTCAAGATGGTTGGTGGCGGCTTCGGACCAAAATGTCGTGAATCGCGACGTGAGCCGGGGCCGCAAGAGCGTGAATCATCTGATCGGCCACGTCGCTCGCGTGCAGCACTCGATAGCGAGTGTAGAGCTCCCGAGACTTCTCTTGGCTCTTGAAATGCTTTTCGTGAAACTCCGTCTCGACGAACCCCGGACTCACCGAAGTCACGCGGAGTGCGAGTCCGGCGGCGACGATTTCTTGACGGAGGGACTCGGTAAGGCTTCGGACAGCAAACTTCGTCGCCCCGTAGACGCCGCTCCCGGCCACGTTCCGATGGCCGGAGAGGGAACCGAGATGAAAGATATGTCCCTCAGATCGGCCCCTCATGAGACGCACACCTTCGCGCGTGCAGACACACAGCGATAGGACATTTACCTCGAGCATCTCACGCCATCGCTCGGTCGCCCCTTCGAGAAGCGACTCTTGATGCCCGAGACCCGCATTGTTTACGAGGACGTCGAGACCTCCCTGCTCCTCCTCGATCCTCGCGAAAAGATGGCGGATGGACCCCTCATCCCTCAGATCAACGGAAACGGGAATGACGTGGCCACCCGAGGAGCGAGCCAAGTCGTCCAGCCGCTGTCTACGACGCGCTGCTGCATAGACCGTCAATCCCTCTTGGGCCAGCTTCCGAGTGACCGCCGCACCGATGCCACTGCTTGCGCCAGTAACGAGCGCTACCTTGGAGCGCCAACGTTCGATGCCACTTCGCCCTTCGCTGTCTTGTGGCGCGTCTTGCAACCCGGACTCCAGGTCAGCCCATCGAAGCGCGCTTTGCGCCTTCGTGACGGATGTCCTCGCCCTCGATCATGAAGATCACCATTTCGGCGAGGTTGGTCGCATGGTCGGCGATCCGTTCGATGTACTTCGCGATGGAGAGAACGCGCATCACCGAGTCCGCAGCCTCAGGCTTCTCCGACATGCACCTGACCATCTTCGGGAACATGTCCGCATAGAGCTTGTCGACCCGACGGTCCCGCTCCCGAACGCCGTGTGCTCTCATGACCTCACGCGCCACGAACGCGTCGAGGCCATCCTTCAACATCGCGGTAGCGATGTCCGCCATTTCCTGGATTTCCTCCGCGCCCATGGGCGGATCCACATCCCCGAGTTCCATGACTCGTTCGCAGATGTTGCTGGCGAGGTCCCCGATGCGTTCGAGATCCGTAACAACCTTCAGGGCCGTGGTGATGAACCTCAGGTCCGATGCCACGGGTTGCCGACGGGCCAAGATCCGGAGGCAGGCCCCATCGATGGACAGCTCCATTTGGTCGATTTGGTTGTCCAGGGCGTGAGCGGCTCGAGCTTTTTCCACGCTTTTTTCACGGAATGCCCGCACGGAGCCGCTGAACATCTTCTCGACGGTGGCGCTCATTCGAAGCACCTGATCGCGTAAGGCGCTGAGTTCGTTCTCGTATTCGGTATCCGTGTGAAGTCGATGCATATGGTCCACCCTCGAAGAACCATAAGTCTAGCGACGATTTCGACGCCTGCCCAATTTCATGAAGTGACACACAGCCGGCACCCGACGAGAGACGCCCGGGCTCAGGCCGCGTTGACACCAGAGCCGGGAGCCCGAGGCAGCGCGACTTCGAAGGTGGTACCGACCCCCTCCTGACTCTCGACTCTCACCGACCCCTTCATCGACTCGGTCAGGTTTTTCACGATCGAGAGCCCGAGGCCGGTGCCGCCGAGCTCTCGAGAGCGCCCGGCGTCGATGCGGTAGAAGCGTTCGAAGAGGCGCGGAAGATGTTGCTCCGGGATCCCCGGCCCGTTGTCCGAGACGCGGATCAAAACGCGTTTCTCTGTGGCTTGCCCAGAGACGACTACCTGTTTACCCGGGCCTGCATACTTGATTGCGTTGTCGATGAGGTTGGTCACCACGTGCTCGAGCGCGCGGTGATCCGCGTGGGCGAGAGGCAGGTTGGGCTCGAACTCGGAGCTGAGACGGACGTTGTCTCGCTGAGCCCGCTCGGTGAAAAGCGACAGCATCTGAAGCACGAAAGGTCCGACATCCAGGGGCTCCGGCGTGGGGCTGTACTGCTTGGACTCGATCCGCGACAGCTCGAGGAGATCCTCCACGAGAACCTGCAAGCGTTCTCCGTTGCGATCGATGATGTCGACGAACTTCTGGGCGATCTCGGGTTGGCTCAAAGCGGCGGAGAGCGATTCTCCTGCGGAGCGAATCGAGGTCACGGGTGTGCGGAGTTCGTGAGAGACGTTCGCGACGAACTCCCGCCGAATTCCCTCGAGCCGACGGGTCTCCGTCACGTCGATGAATACCGCGAGAACGCCCCGATGCGCTCCCTCGAGCTTCGTCGCACGCACCATGAGCTTGCTCGGGCGAAGCCCCGTGACCTCGATCTCACCTTCGACGGGGCGTCCCACTTGGGCCTTGTCGAGCAGCTCCAGGAGCTCCGTGTGTCGAATCGATTCGAGGAGTGTGTTGCCTTCTTGCTTCCCCTGTAGGACGAGCATCTCTCGCAGCTTGGGATTGATGAGAGCCACCCGGCCCTCCTCGTCCAAGAAGAGGACTCCCTCGTCCATGTTGGCCAAGATGCCGCTCAAACGATCGCGCTCTTCGCGTAGCGCACTCAGCGTGGAAGAGAGGTTTTTGGCCATTCGGTTCAGGGCTCGGCCAAGATCGGCAAATTCGTCATGACCCTCCGTGCTGCTACGCACGTGCAGATCGCCGGCTGCCATCCTTTGAGCAGAAGCCGTCAAGGAGAGTGCCGTCCGCGAGACCAGTTGTACCGCGAGAGACGTCACGAGCACGGCTACCGTGAGAGCCAGGGCGGCAGCAATGATGAGCGCCTCGCGCAGCGTCGACAGAGTCGTGTCGATCTGGGTGAGCTTCATCGAAACGCGCGCGACCCCCAATACCTCACCGTCGCGCTCCAGGGGCACGGCGACGTAGACGAGCTCTCCATCCACGGTGGCCGAATGACGGCGGCTCTTGCCCACCTCTCCGCTCAGCGCCTTGATGATCTCGGGACGAGAGCCGTGGTTGTCGACCGACTTCAGATCCGAGGTGTCGACCTGAGAGTCTCCGATGACGACACCTGCTTTGGAAACAATCGTGACGCGGGCGGAGGCATCCGCCCCCAAGCGGTCTGCCAAAGCGTCCCAAGCCACCAAGTCGTCGAAGGGCAGCGTGGCGCGTTCCACAGTGTGCGCAACCAGGTGCGCCCGCACGATGAGGTCGTCGGTGATACGCTGCTTGGCATCTCGCTCGACCTCGGAGCGCGCGGCGAAGTACGCGACCAGAACGGATAGCGTGATCAGCCCCACCAAAATGAGGAAGAGCTTGGAACGAATCCGGAGCCGCAGGGCTCCGAGGCTCACGGCTTGGCCTCTTCCACGTCGGCTACGAACCGGTAGCCGACCCCTCTTACGGTCTCCAGATAGTCGCGGGCGCCCTTGATCTTCTCGCGGAGACGTTTGACGTGAGTGTCCACGGTGCGTGTGGTCACGTCCGCGCGGATCCCCCAAACCACGTCGAGAAGCTCGGAGCGGCTCTGAACACGATTGCGCCGTTCGAAGAGCGTGATGAGAAGCTTGAACTCGAGCGCCGTGAGCTCGATCTCCTCTTCGTCGACCCACACCCTGTGGGCGGCGCGATCCATCTTCAGCCGACCGAAGACGACCATACCCACGTCACCCGGCGCCGGTCCGACCGAGCGGCGCAAGATGGCATCGATGCGAAGCAGCAGCTCACGCACACTGAAGGGCTTGACCACGTAGTCGTCGGCACCGACTTCGAAACCGACAACCCGATCGACCTCCTCGCCGCGAGCCGTGAGCATGATCACCGCAACCTTCTTCGTATCGGTGCTCTCCTTGACTTGACGACAAACGTCGAGGCCCCCGATGTCGGGAAGCATCAGGTCGAGCAGCACCAAATCGGGCGTCTGTTCGCCAATCAGACGCAGCCCTTCGGCCCCCGAAGAAGCCAAGCGCACGTCGTGCCCCGCCTTCTTCAAGTTGAACTCGATGACCATCCGCAGGTCAGCTTCATCTTCGACAACGAGAATATTGGCCATCGACTACCACGCTCCCAAAGGCGCCACCCGACGATAGCCGACCTCCGAAGGGGCACAAGGTGTGTCTTCACACCGCCATGCGTTCGCCCCGGCTCAGTCTACGGAAAACCACTTGTTGTCGCGCTTCAGATCCAGGTGAAGATGGCTTTCGTGCGCCTTGTTGTAATTCGGGGTCAGGATGTGATGGAACGAGCCCGTGCTGGCGAGTTCGCAGACGAAATTGCGAAAGGCTATTGCTTCGTCGACCTGCTCCGCCGTGGTGCCCTGAATCGGGTGGACTGCTGCTTTTGGGCCGCACGGCGGTTCACCTCGCTTGCCCAGGAAGTCCTCCTTGACGTCGAGTTCACGCCCGTCTTCGAGAGTCACTGAGACCACGTCTGCGGCAAGGCCGTAGGAGTGCTGGCTCTTTTTGCCCCGGCGGTTGATGCGGGCGCCATCTCGATAGAAGTTGTCGATGCGGATTTTGGCGATTTTGTGCTTCTCGAGGAGGGGTAGCAGCTGAATCCAAAGCAGCGCCTGACGACAATCGAGCAGCCCGAAGGTCGTATTCGCGGGAGGCACCTGAAAGTGCACCGCGCGCAGGGGAGCAACGACGCGCATCGGGCTCGCGATACCATTGCTGGGTCCTTGGGCCTTGAAGGCGTTCCCGAGTTCGCCCGTCAGCTTCAGTTGCTTCCTGCATTCGGTCGGCGACAAATTCGCAAAGCGGGAAGCGGGGCCCTTGAGACGCTCCTCGACACTCGGCAGGGGCTCATGGAAAGGATGCCGCTTGGTCGCCGGTGATACGGCGACGCTCGTGGCCATCGAAAGAGCCACCAACGCCGAAGACCAGACAGGGGTCATCGAAAGAAGAAGGTGCAAGGTGACGTCATTGTAACATTTGTCCTCGGGGCCGCTAAAGAGCGACGTCGCGCGACGCACCACGGAGATCTCGCGGCGCGCCACACGAAAGGACAATACGATATACGAATGCCTCGCCCTCCGAGTTCCCCGGCACCAAAGTTGCACCCTCGGCGCACGTGCCCGCTGCGACCGAAATCGCCGATCC
The DNA here is from genome assembly GCA_965652275.1 of uncultured Polyangiaceae bacterium. Taxonomy (GTDB): domain Bacteria; phylum Myxococcota_A; class Polyangia; order Polyangiales; family Polyangiaceae; genus NIC37A-2. The sequence goes on from CBFGUR010000003.1 coordinate 174,067, forward strand.
GAAATCTCCGCCGTTCGTCGGACACCCGTTGATTGGCGCCGGAGTGGTCGGGGTTGCTGGAAGCGTAGCTCCACTTGCGCCCTGGCCCGCGCTTCTTGTCGCGCTGACATGGACATTCTGTCTGCTCGTCGACAAAGCTCGAGGCGCGCCGCTTCATGCGGCGAATCTGGGGCGCGCCTTGGGCCTTCTCGTTTGGTTCTTGGTCTGCGGAACACGAACGACCGCAGCGCTGGCCGAATACGAAACGATCTACGACAAGACGCGCCTCGAGATCAGCAGGCCCGCCCGCTGTGCAGGCGTCGCGCGCGTCACTGAAAGCCCGACCGTGCGCGCCGCGGCCGAAGGAGAGGAAAACGTGGTCGTTTGGACAGGCGAAGCACCACGGCTCGACTGCGAGGGAAAGATCCTGGGCACCCCGCGGGCCCTGCGCCTCTATGGAGGCCCCGAAGATCTGGCACGCGGAGACCGGGTGGAGTTCGTGGCACAGCTTGCGCCTTTGCGTTTGTTTCGCAACGCGCCCTTGTCGAGCCCTTGGCCAGGAGCCGCCCGGAGGGGACCCGTCCTGAGCGGCAGCATCGTCTTTTCCGAGCGCGTCCAGTCCGGAAGTGGGCTCCTTGCCTGGATCGATCATCAACGAGCGCGCATCCGCAAAAGGATATGGGCGACGTACTCGCCCAAGTCAGCTCCACTCGGGCGCGCCTTGGTTCTCGGAGAAAACGATCTCGATCCGGAGGATGCGGAGGCCTTCCGCAACAGCGGTCTTTTGCACCTCCTGGCCGTGAGCGGCACGCACCTGGTCATTGCCGTCGTTGCCCTCGTGCAGGGGCTCACGGCGTTGCTCGTTCGGATAGGGCCCATTGCCCGAAGGTTCGACGTGCGCCGCATAGCGTCGCTCACCGGAGCGCTCTTGAGCATTCTCTACGCCGACTTCTCTGGAGGGAGCGGCTCGGCTTGGCGCGCAGCGTTCATGCTCTGCCTCGTATGCGGCGGGCGCGCCCTGGGTCTGAAGGTTGGGGGAGCCGGGGCGCTCGGTGCGTCCCTGCTCGTCGGCCTTGGGATCGATCCCCTGATCGGCTCCGACTATTCGTTTCTCCTCTCGGCCCTCGCAACCTCTGGTTTGATAGCGCTTGGTCAGCCCTTTGCGCGTCACCTGAGCAGGGGCGTGTTGGCCCTACCGCTCCTGCGACCCCTCGTCCTCAGCTTCGTCGCGACAATCACGAGCACGCTCCCCTGCGCTCCCGTCCTTTCGATGATGGACGGAGACATGACCTGGGCAGCCCTATTTGCGAACGTCATCGCGGGGCCCATGGGTGAAATGGTAGCGCTTCCGGCCTGCCTGCTCCATACACTCACCGAGCCGATCCCCGCTCTCGAACGAGGACTCGGGCTGATCGGCTCAGGGGCCCTCTACTGGGTGCGAGCCATCGCCCTCTTTAGCGCTTCCGTTGAGGGAGCTCAGTTCCCCGTTCCCTTCCCGAGTCCGTACGACACGGCTTCGATGGTAGCTGCCATTCCGTTGATCCCGCTCATCCGGCGGCAGCTCGCGCCCCTGTTTGGCCGGGCGACAGCCGGCGCCACCGCAGTGTCCGGATGTCTCCTCATCGTCTTAGTCGTCACGAGTAGGGGAGATGGTCTGACGCAGCGCCTCTCCGTGACCGCGCTCGACGTGGGACAAGGCGACGCCCTTCTCATCGATTTCCCCGACGGTAAGGTAGCCCTCCTCGATGCCGGCGGCTTCGCGACCGGGTTTCCCGATACCGGGGAGCGGGTTGTCCTCCCAGTGCTGCGGGCGCGCGGGATCGAACGGCTCGATCTTCTCGTGCTGAGTCATCCGCACCCCGATCACATGATGGGCCTTCTGAGCGTGACGCGACACATACCGGTGTCCGAAGTTTGGCTGCCCGGCATTCATCCGCCCAAGAAGGGCACACTCGAAGACATTCTGTCCCAGGCCGAGAAACGGGGGGCGAAGGTACGTACGGCCAGCACCCTGTGCGAAAATCACCAGATTGGGGGCATCTCGATCGAGGTTCTCGCTCCCTGCACGGAAGCATCCCGAAGCATGGGCGCAAACGATGCATCGCTGGTCCTCCGCCTTGAATATGGGCAACGCTCGGCTCTTCTCACAGGTGACATCGAGAAGGCGGGCGAGGCGGATTTGCTCGCGACTCGCAGGGGCCGACTTCGGGCGGACCTACTCAAGGTGCCGCACCACGGGAGCGACACGTCCTCGACCCCGCCATTCCTGGAAGCCGTGGCACCAAGCGTCGCTTTCATCAGCAGTGGCGTCCGCAACCGTTTCGACCACCCCCGCTCGAGCACGCTGCGAAACCTGGACCGAAGGGGGATCCTCACCCTGCGCACCGATCTGCTCGGTTCCCTGAGCTGGCACACGGACGGGCGAAACCAATGGACCACGGCGAGCGACTCGGCCATCGTAAGTTCATGGAAAGTGGCGACACGGAAGATCCGGCAACCATCCACCCCAGTGACGGGCGAACCGTCTCCCCCCTCATCACAGAAACGGAGATCGCCCGTCGAGTGAAAGAAATCGGCGCACGAATCAGACAAGACGTGGGGCCAGGGGAAATCACTCTCCTTTGCATCCTCAAGGGGAGCTTCATCTTCACGGCCGATCTGTGTCGCGCCATCCCGGGACCGGTAAACATCGAATTTCTAGGCGTCACGAGCTACGGCGACGACACCAGGTCGAGCGGAGCGGTACGCATCACGCACGATCTGAGCCAGCCGATCAAGGGGCGACACGTGATCATCGTCGAGGATATCGTCGACACCGGACTCACCCTCCAATACCTCACGCGCGTGTTGTCTGCCCGCCGCCCGGCTTCCCTGCGTGTGTGTGCGCTCCTTGAGAAGCCCGCAGCAGGCTCGCCCATCAAACCGGACTACGTCGGATTCGAGATCGGCGACGACTTCGTCGTCGGCTACGGCCTGGATTGGGCGCAGCGTCTGCGCAATCTCGGGTACGTGGGCGCCATAGACGTAAGCTGAGGCGTGCGAGCGCCGACTCACGCGCTACAGTCCGTCTCATGAAGGTCATCGTCGATCTCTGTGTGGTCCCGATCGGTGTCGGCGTGAGTCTGTCGCCTTTCATCGCCGAATGTCAGCGGATTCTCAAAAAGCGTGGTCTATCCACCTCGCTCCATGCCTATGGAACCAACATCGAAGGCCCGTGGGACGAGGTGATGGCAGCGATCAAAGAATGCCACGAGGCCGTGCACGCCATGGGCGCCCCTCGGATCACTACGACTCTCAAGTTGGGCACGAGGATCGACCGCGAGCAGACGATGAACGAAAAGGTCACCAGCGTCCACGACAAGATTTGACGTCCCGACGAACGATGCATGATCCAGGGGCGCGTCTCGTCAGCCGTCTTCGTCGCCACGAGCCACAGCGGAGCGAATTCTTGCAAGCCTCTCGGAAATCGCCTTCTCCAGACCCTGCTGGGTCGGAAAATAGAAGCGCGTCCCGACGATGTCCTCGGGGAGATAGGTTTCTCCGGGGACAAACCCCTCGTCGAAGTCGTGCGCGTACTTGTAGTTCTTGCCGTAGCCCTCGTCCTTCATCAGAGACGTGGGTGCGTTCCTCAATTTGAGAGGCACCTCGAGCGCGCCCCGACGCTTCACCATCTCCTGTGCGGCGTGCCAAGCCCGACCGACTGCCCCGGACTTGGGACAGCTCGCCAGATACAAACACGCGTGAGCGATGGGATAAATCCCCTCTGGAAGTCCCATCCTGCGGAACGCGTCATCGGCAGCCACCGCAACCTGAAGCGCTCGTGGATCGGCATTTCCCACGTCTTCGCTCGCAAAAATCATGAGTCGCCGTAGCAGAAAGAGCGGGTCGTCCCCGGCTTCGAGCATGCGCATCAACCAGTAAATCGCGGCGTCCGGATCACTTCCTCGCATTGATTTGATCAGCGCACTGACCACGTTGTAGTGCTCGTCGCCGCTTTTGTCGTAAAGAAGCGTCTTGTTCTCCACGAACTCTTCCAGGTCGACGGCCTCGAGCGGACGGGATGATCCATCGTCGTTCGATTGCGCAAACACCTGCACGACCGCTTCGAGCATGCTCAAGGCCCGCCGCGCATCTCCACCGCTGGTTGAGGCGATGGTACGAAGTGCTTCGTCCGTGACCGTCACCCGATACTTTCCGAGGCCTCGCTTCTCGTCCAAAAGAGCGCGCTCGAGCACGACCACGAGATCCTCCTCGGAGAGGGCGCGGAGGCGCTGCACCTTGGCCCGAGAGAGGATGGCGGCATTGATTGCGAACGACGGATTTTCGGTCGTCGCCCCGATCAGCGTGACGGTGCCGCTTTCCACGTGCGGGAGCAGAGCGTCCTGCTGCGCCTTGTTGAATCGATGAATTTCATCGATGAAGAGTACCGTCGCGGCCCCTCGGTAGCGCCGCTCCTCACTCGCCTCTTTCAAGATCGCGCGCAGCTCCGGCACGCCACCGAGCACTGCGGAAAAGGGCACGAACCTTCGTTTGGTCGCCTCGGCGATCACGCGGGCCAGCGTCGTCTTGCCTACGCCGGGGGGACCCCAGAAGATCAGGCTGACGAGTCGATCGGCCTCAATCGCGCGACGGAGCCATTTTCCTGGGCCAACGAGGTGCGTTTGTCCACACACTTCGTCGAGGATCTGGGGCCGCATTCGGTCCGCCAAAGGCGCGGCAAGCGCGTCGCCAAGCTTACCGGTGCGCCCCGCGTGCTCGAGGAGGGAAGGCTGATCCTGACGGCTGGCCACGAGCCACTTTCTTCCGACGCGGCACTTGGTGCAAGTGCCGCGCGAAACGAAACCGCAGGGCGATTATCGACCGACTAGTGCAAACCCGCCGCACCTGTCCTTCGACGCGCCTCAGTCCGGGCGCTCACCGAAGATGGCGGTGCCCACTCGCACGAAGGTCGCACCCGACTCCACCGCAACCTCTACGTCGGCACTCATGCCGAAGCTCATTTCGGGAAGGCGCCCCGCTCCCCCGTTCAGTTCGCGCAGGGCCATGAGTTGCTCGAAGTAGGGCCGAGCTCCTTCCGGATCTTCGGTGGCGGGCGGGATGGTCATCAGCCCTCGCGCCACCAAGTAGGGCTGCTCGTCGATGGCTCGAAGCACCTCACCAACGTCCCGCGGGTGACAGCCACTCTTGTTGTCCTCGCCTCCGACGTTCACCTCTACCAGAACGCCGAGGGGAAGCGCGCTCGCGGGCGGCAAGACTCTCCCCTTTTCGGCAAGGGAACGAGCGCCACCAGGTGAACCAGCGATGGTGCGGTGTCTTTGTCCCATACGTTTCCCGAGCTCAATCGCCAATTTCGCGCTCGAGATGGTATGCACCCGCTCGACTAATCCGGTGACGAACCGAGCCTTGTTGCTTTGGAGATGCCCAATGAAATGCCAGCGAAGTCCAGCAAGGTGGCGCAGCTCCTCAGCCTTCTGCACGAGCTCTTGCACGTAGTTCTCGCCGAAATCGCGCTGACCGGCCTCATATGCCTCTACGATGCTTTTCGGCGAATGGCGTTTGGACACGGCGATCAGTCGCACTCCTTCCGGATCTCGACCTGATCGCTTGGCAGCGTCGACGATCCGCTTTCGTTGCTCGGCGAGGCGGGCGGCGATGTCATTCATGTGGCGTGGATTCGTGGGGTGATGAAATAACCCCAAGGATGCCTTCTACCATCTGCGAGACGGAAATCCTCGCGGCTGGCTATTCATTGTCTGAATTCGCTCCTCGGTCAACTTCTTCCCCTGGGTCTTCCCTCGTGTCACCAATTCGTCGCAGGCTTCAAGGAAACCGGCCTTCAATCGACGGGATTCAAAGCAAGCTTTCCCGAATACGACTGAACGATCGTGCTCGTAGCCTGCATTTGGGTTGTGGAGAGCCTGACTTCTCCAGAACGCGCATTGGATCCGTCGTGCTTTTCGGCAACCAGCGTTCCTCGAGTGTCCGAACCCGAAACGACAAGGCGCAACGTGTCCCCCTCGACGCTTCCGGTCACATCCACTTGCTCCTCGCCGAACGTCCCCTGGCCCGTGACTCGACCGGGGTGGAGTACCACCTCCAGGGTCAGTCTGCGCGCCCGGGTATTCCCCGGGGGAGGCTCTTTTTCATCACGCTCGGCGCGGTCGCGCTCCACCGCAGACGGAAGGGGTTCCAAGTCAGCTGCGCCGCGAAGAGCGGGGGGAACCGCCTCCTTCTCGGCGGGCGCTGGATCTACCCCTTCTCGCTCCGGCGATGGCGCCGTTGCACGTGGGGCGTCACTCCGTGATTCCTTTTCTTCACAGGCCGACACGAAAATAAGAGTCGCGAGAACGAACCAACCGGGAATCTGAAGCTTGCGATTCATCGACCGGTACCCACCATCGAACTTGCGACGGCGGGGGGCAAGGCCAACGAACTCGAGCCGACAAACGCCTCGGGGAAGCGGCAAAATCGCATGGTCCGACACTCGCATGAACGCTCGCCAGACGAATGGTTGCCACCCCAGCCCGGGGAGAGGTATTTTCTAGCCATGTCTCGAAAGCTCGGACCTCTGCTCCTTCTCGCGAGTGCTTGTTTGACGACACCCCTCTTCGCTCAGGAGCCCGCCACACAAACCCCTCGAGACCCGAACGGCGTCACCGGCATCTCCCCGTTCTGGGAATCCATCAACAAGGGCGACGCTGCATTTTTGGCCCAGGACTTGGACGGCGCGACCAATCACTACCAAGCTGCCATCACCGGTTCGCCCAAGAATCCGACAGGGCACCTGAGGATGGCCGAAGTCAGCCTGAAGAAGAACGAGCCGGAGCGCGCCCAAGAGTTCATCACCGCTGCCCTCCGGTTTGCGGAAAAGGACGTGCGAATCAAAGCCGCAGCATCGTTTCTCATGGCCGAGCTCCAGGAACGTCTCAAGATGCACGACGACGCCATCGACGCGTGGAATCGGTACAAGGCCATCGATAGTGAGATGCCGGCGGACAAGCCGAACAAGACCGGCAAGGGGCCGCTCCCACCGCACGTCTACGCCGAGACGGCTGACAGCCGCATCGCAGCGATCGAGGCGAAGAAGAAACTCGACGAAGAGTACGCCGCAGTGCGCGAGCGGATCCAGGCGAACATCGACAAGGCGGATGCCGCAACGGGCGCTGCCGCAGGCACGAAGAAGGACGAGTAGCGCCCGGTCAAAGCCCGAGAACGCGCCGGGCCACGTCGAACGAAAAGCCCTGACGAGCAAGTGCCGCCAGGGCTTTTTGGCGCTGTTTGGGGTCGCTCAAATCGAAACGCTCCTGCAGGCGGCGTTTGCGCGCGTAGGTGCGCGCGGCCCCCTCGTCGCTGAGCTCCTCGTCATCGCTCGAAAGACCCTCGAGAGCCCCCTGCACGATCTCGTCACCGAGTCCGCGTCCTTTGAGCTTCTGGAGCAACTTGGGTCGAGACGCCCCCCGACGTCGTAGGCTCTCTGCGTAGGCTCGAGCGTACCTCTCGTCGTCGAGGACGCGAGACTCCACGAGCCGACTCAAGATCCGCTCGGCTCGCTCGTAGGCGTCTCTCCGACCATCTACTTCGGCATACTTGTAGATGCGGCGGCGCAGGACCTTGCGAACTTGTTCCACCGATGCGTCCTGACGATCGAGGTACCTGAGAGCGGCCTCACCCAGCGCCTCTTCGGTGACTTTCGCCGAATCTGCCTGGTCCGTCTTGGGGCGGTTCCCGTCCTCCGACCGGGTAGGTCGACGCTTTTTCCGTTTGACCTCGAACTCGTCATAGGAGCGCAGAGCGGGGCGATGATTCTCATCTCCCACGCCGCTGCTCCCACACGTTCGTCGTCAACGAACCGCCCTCCCGGAAGCGGAATCAGCCCGCGCCGCTCTTCTTGAGTTCGGTGAGTACGAGCTTGCTCACGGCCTTGAGCGTCTCGAACACGCCAACACCGTCGCGAGCGTTGGCCTCGAAATCGGGAACACCCTTGGGGTTGAGCTCCGCCCGGAGCTCTTCCAAGTCGACGACGTTGGGCAGGTCCCGCTTGTTGTATTGAATCACGAAGGGCACCTTGTCGAGATCGTAGCCTTGTTCGGCCATGTTCTCGCGCAAGTTATCCATGCTTTCGAGGTTCGCCTCGAGGCGTTCGAACTGAGAGTCCGCGACGAAGATGACACCGTCGACTCCCTTCAAGATGAGCTTGCGGCTTGCGTCGTAAAAGACCTGCCCCGGAACAGTGTACAGGTGAAAGCGCGTCTTGAATCCTCGAATCTCACCGAGCGAAAGAGGGAGAAAGTCGAAGAACAAAGTTCGCTCGGTTTCAGTGGCAAGACTGATCATCTTGCCCTTAGCGTCAGGGTTCGTGCGCTCGTAGATGTGCTGCAGGTTCGTCGTCTTGCCGCAAAGACCCGGCCCGTAATAGACGATCTTACAGTTGATCTCCCGAGCCATGTAGTTGATGAAACTCATCTGTCCCGGGCCCCTCAGTCGTTGAACAAGCTATCGATGTCGTCGTCGGTGATCTCTCCAAAGGGAGAGTCCTCACCGGGCGCTTCCGCCTTGGCCATCAGCTCCTCGAAGATCTTGTTGAGCTCCTCCGTCGCCTTTCGGACCCGGAGACGCACCAAGCCGAGGCTCGATTTCGTGTCGAAGATGACCACCAGAATCACACGATTGCCAACGAGCTGGATGTGGATGTTCTGATTTTCGCCCTCGTGAAACTGCGTCGCGAACTCGTTCTCGCGAAGAAGTTTCGCGATACCGCCCGTCGCGGCGATGTTGCCCGCGGTGAGCGACGCGAGGGAAGTGGTGTCAATCTCTTCTACTTCACCGCTTGCTGCGATGAGCTGACCATTCTTGTCGACGATGAAGACGACCTTGGCGTTCGCTTCCCGGACCAGGCGGTCGACGACCCCCTGAATCTGGGTGAACTCCTCTTCGTACATCACCATCTGAGGGTTAACCATTTCTGCCTCCACACGGCCCCCCGACAAATCCTACTCGCACACTGGGCGAGGCGGATGGGGGAGCTGAATTCGTTTGGGGAACACGCCCCAACACAGCTTAGGCTTGTAGTATGAGCCATGGTGTTCCGTAAACCCTCAGGCTTCTGTGCCTTTGTCATTGGTCGATTGGGCCGAGCGCGGTAGGGAGTGGGGGAGGCTTTCCATGATGAAACGGCTTGAGCGAGGGGCGCAGGGACTACTCCGGAAACAATGGGAGCGCCGGACACGCCTATGTATGTCGCTGTCCGCCTCTTTGGCACTTGCGGCGGGAGCAGCCGTGACGACCCCCGAAGCCCTGGCGGCGCCCCCGCCGAAGACCCCGGAGGAGGAGCTCGTTTTAGCCCAACTGGATTACCAAAAACGAGACGGTATCGGCGCATACATCGCTTTGCGGGACATCTGGGGTCATTGGGAAAACGTCAATCCCCTGAGCGTCGAGTACGCACTCATCCTCGCTTCGGAGGACGAACAGAAGCCGGCCCACGTCCGCGCCTACGCGAAGATGCTCACCGCCTATTCTCGTCTTCGCCGGGGCGACCTGACCGCGGCTCAGAGAGGGTTTTCCGAAGCCGGTTACGTCACGGATTGGCTCGTCGTGGGACCCTTCGACAACGAGGGCAAGGGAGGATTTCAGCAAGTGTTCGGTCCGGATGCCGAGCCCGAGAAGCCAATCGTTCCGGGACAAGCATTCTCCGGAAAGGAGCGACCCGTCCGCTACCGTCTCCTGCCGCCTGTCTTCCGCTACGGATGGGTCGATTTCGGTTACGTATTCCGTCCGTCGACGCACATCTGCGGACACGCGACGACCTTCGTCAGCAGCAAAGAACCCTTGGAAAAGCCGAGGAAGATGACCGTCTGGGTCGGAAGCGACGGCGCCTATCAACTGGACTTCAACGGGCAGGAGACCTTGTCCGATTCGTCCTACCGCGGCTTCGACTTCGAACGGCGAGGGGCAACCGTCATGCTCCGTCCCGGCCAAAATCGTCTGTCTATCAAGGTCTGTGGTGCAGATTCCTCGCCCATGTTCGCCGTGCGTCTCGCCGACGAAAACGGTGGTCCGGACGACTCGATCACCGTAACCGCCGACGTACGCGCCAGTGAGGAAGCCAAGTCGAACGTGATCGAGGCGGGCAAGAGCGACCTCCCCGCCCACCCCAAGAAGCTCGCGGGCCCTCTCGACTTGATCGACGCGCTATCGAATCAGACGCGACCCTCCGCCAGCGATCTGGAGGATGCCAGCCGCTACTTGCTCCTCACTGGAGGAGACGATGAAACCGTCCACCAAGCGCGCGATCTCGCACGCCGCGCCGTCGACACGGCCCCGACGATCGACCGCCATTTGCTCCTCGCAACGTTCGCAGAAGACCGAAACGCCGAGGACGATTCCATCGCTTTGGCGGAAAAGCTTGCGCGAGATGACGACATCGACGTCCTTCTGGCCCGCGCGCACCACCGTCGCACCGGGCCGAGCCCTTACCAGGCGTTTTCGATCTACGACAAGGTGCTTGCCATCGACCCGAACAATCTGGTGGCCCTTCAAGGCCGCGTCGAACTCTACAACGCAGCTGGCCTCCGGCGCACCGCGCTCGCTCTCTTGGAAAAGGCATATGTACGGAGACCGCATTCCGTGCTGTTGGCCAACATGGTGGCATCCCAACGTTCTGCTCTGGGCATGACGACCTTTGCCCAGGAGGCCGAAGATCGATACTCCGCTCAACGTTTCGACGACAACTCGTATCTCACGGGTCGCATGGAGCTGGCCCTCGCTCGGCGCGACAAAGCGTCGACGCTGCACTACCTTTCGCGCCTGCAGAAGTCCGATCCACAGAGCCTGTGGGTCTATACGGTCGCGTCGAGAGTGCACCGAGCCCTCGGCGACGAGCAGCGCGCCATGTCGAGCCTCGAAACAGCGAAGGACATTGCACCAGAGGACGTGGGAGTCCTGCAGAGCCTGGCCGACCTGAAGGGACGGTTGGGCAAAAAAGACGAGCAGCTCGCCCTCCTCCAAGAGGTACTGCGACTCAGGCCTCAGGAGGTCGACGTGAGGAAGTACGTCGACCACATCGAGCCCCCCGAAAAGCCGGCGGACGAAAAGTACGCGATGGAGAAGGAGGAGTTTCTCAAGAAGCGTCATGCGCCAGCGAACGGACATCCCCGGCGCACGCTCCAAGATCTGACGGTGAGTACCGTCTACGAAAACGGTCTCTCCAGCCAATTCCGCCAGGTCGTCTTCCAGCCGCTCACCGACGCAGCGGCCGCCACCTCCCGCCAGTATGCCTTCCAGTACCAGGCGGACACACAACGAGTGCAGCTGAAGGGCGCGCGAGTTTTTCGGGCGGACGGGAGCGTGGACGAAGCCGTGGAGAGCGGTGAAGCCGCCGCGAACGACCCGTCGATCTCGATGTATACGTCAGCGCGCACCTACTACGTACAGTTTCCCCGGCTGGAGCCGGGAGACGTGGTGGAGCTTCGCTATCGCGTCGATGATATCACACCTCGCAACGAGTTCGCCGATTACTTCGGGGATGTCGTCTACATGCAAAGCGACGAACCCGTCGCTCATGCTCACTACGTTCTGGTCACCCCGAAGAAGCGGAAGCTGAACATTGACGCAAAGGTGCCCGGACTCGAGAAGACGGTGACCAAGACCGCGGATTCGAAAATCTACGAATTCGAGGCCAAGAACGTCCCGCCCGTTACTCCGGAGGCGAACATGCCTCCCTGGACCGAGGTTCTCGGATTCGTGCACGTGTCGACCTACTCGTCGTGGAACGAGCTTGGAAAATGGTACTGGGGGCTCGTCCAGGAACAGCTCGATCTCGACGAGGAAACGCGAAAGAAGCTTCGTGAAATCACCAAGGACGCCAAGACCGATGTCGAAAAGGTCAAGGCCGTCTACGGATGGGTCACGAAAAATACCCGCTACGTCGCCCTCGAATTCGGCATCTACGGCTACAAGCCTCGACGCTGCGTGCAGACGGTGAACCGCGGTTGGGGCGACTGCAAGGACAAAGCCACGGTCATCGTCACGTTCCTGCGTGAGCTCGGAATCGACGCAAACTTGGTCATCCTCCGCACCGGCATGCGCGGCGACTTCGATTCGGAACTACCGAGCCTAGCGCCGTTCGATCACGCCATCGCATATGTGCCCTCTTTGGATTTGTATCTCGACGGCACGGCCGAGCACACTGGAATCGACGAACTCCCGATCATGGATCAAGGAGCTCTCGGCCTGTTGATCCTCGATGGAAAGGCGAAGCTCGTGCGCCTTCCTCCGCCCGACCCGAAGAAGAACGTGATCGCGCGGAATCTGGACGTGAAACTGAAGAAGGATGGCACTGCCCGCATCGAATTGAACTACCACGTCACCGGGCACGCAGCTCCGGGATTCCGGTCGAACTTCGAGGCCAAGGCGACTCTCGAGGAGCGCGTGGCACAAAGCCTCGGCGCGGAGTTCCCCGGCATCGACATCGACGATCGCGGCATCAAGACCAGCGACCTCAGCGACATCGAAGCACCTGTCGTGATGGACATCAAAGGAGAGGCTCCGCGGTTCGCGCGCCAGGAAGGCGAGACATTGAGCATGCCGGTCACCCTCAACATGCGGCTGACTCCGCGTTACGCGGTGCTTTCCTCCCGAACGCAGGACGTGCGCATCCAAGGGTTCTCGACGCGCGAAGAAACGGTCACCGTCAGGCTCCCTCCGGGGGCCAAAGTGGAGTCACTCCCCCCCGAGACGACCCACAAATCACGGTTCGGGAACTACGAGGTGAAAGTCGAGCAAGAGGGTCAAACCATCACCGTGACGTCGTCCCTGGCGCTGAAAGTGGATCGGGTCATCCCCAAGGACTATGCCGCCTTCAAGAAGTTCTGCGAAGGAGCGGACCAAGCTCTGGGACACCGACTAGTGGTGACCCCATGAGCCGCGCATCCTCCCGTTACGTACCCTCTCCGAAGACCTCGACTGGCATGTTCCGAAGCTTCCGCACACTCACTTGTGTCCTCTGTTTCTCCTTGGCTGTCCCTTTGGTGACCGCTTGTGGAAAGAGCGCCGAAAGCGCTGAAGCGAGCTGGGACGATCTCCGAAAGCATGGAGCCAAATCCGACAAGGAGGACCTCGTTGCGAATTGGCTCGTGGCCGAGCTTCTTCGGCCTGGCGGATCACCTAGCCAAGCCAAGAAGGCACGCGCCCACCTCGACGAGATCGAAGCCGAGGGAGTCGTAGCTGCGCTCGGACGTGGCCTCGATTCTCTGGCCCATGGGAAATCGAAACGCGCAGGAGAGGAATTCTTTTCAGCGCTGATGGCGGCTCGGACCTGGGACGATCAAAGAGCACCTCTCTACGCTTGGTTCGCGGCCACTCGCGTGGAACAACTCAGCGGCCTCACTTCGGACTTTGGTCCCCGGCATCGCAAACAAATCGACCAGCTCCTAAAAAGCCCGGGAAACATCGGTTTTCGCGCCTACGCGACGGTCGTCGACCTGTGGGCAGCGGACGCCTTCACCGAAGCGAAGAGCGACGTCGACGACAAGCTCGCCGAAAAACTCGGCTGCGTCGAAGACATCTCGCTCGCCGGTCCTTTTGGGACGGAATCGACGACCGACATTCTCCGCCCGTTCCCTGCAGAACGCGCGGGGGTGTGGCCCGAGATCTTCCCCAGTGAACAGGGACAAACCGCCGTCCCTCGTCGTCTCGAGACGGATCGCATCGGATGCGACGTCGTAACCGACGAGTCCACCAGTCAGGGCGTCTTCTATGGTCAGACGTTTCTGGAGCTCGACGAGGACCGAGAGCTGATTCTCAGTGCGTCAGGAGCAACGGCGCTGTGGGTCAACGATGCGCTCGTTCTGGAGCGAGACGTGCGCGTGTGGGGAATCTGGCCGAAGTTCGGCGTGCGCATTTCTCTTCCCAAAGGCAGACATCGCGTGCTGTGGAAGTTCGGTGATCCCTCTTCGGCGCTGCGAGTCGTAGAGCTCGACGGGCGTCCTGCCAAGGTGCGGACATCGACCGATGATCGGGCTGGCTACGATCTGGTCCCGCCTCAGGTGGGACCAGATCCGAACGATCTCATGCGCTATATCGACCCGGAGGGGGTAAACGACCCCGGGGACGATCTCACGCGCTTCATTGCCGCGCACATGGCCAAGCAGGAAGGCCAGGCCGATGTAGCCGCCGTATTGTTCGAACCCTTCGTCGAAGAAACGGATGAGGCCACGGGCCTCGCCCTCGCCACCGCTGCTGGTTTCGTCGCGGACGACCCGATTTACGACGCAACGCAGGCGCAAGACCTGGTTCATGAACTGGAGCTGCTCGCGGTCGAGAAGGATCCCGAGCTCTGGTACCCCAAATTTCAAAACATCGTCTGGGAGGCTCGGCAAAAGGGCACCACCACCGTCATCCCGGCTCTCGAGACTCTCGGACGCGAATTTCCAGAAGTCTCCGCGATCCCGTTCACTCTGGCCCAGCTCTACGAAGGCCTTGGTTGGGGACCCGAGCACGCAAGGACGGTAGAAGGCCTCGTCCGCCGTTTCCCCAACGACGAGGATGCGATCACGATGGGCATCGATCTTTTCGAAGCCCGCGGCGACACGGAAAAGGTCGACCGGCTTCTCGACAAGCTCATGATTCTCAACCCCGACAGCGAGATCCTCGTGGCGCGGGCCCTCAATCGTCGAGACTACGAATCAGCCCTGGCCGAACTAGAAAGGCTCCAAGAGCGACGATCGTCACGCAAAGACTTGGCGGCCCGCATCGAGAACATCCTCATCGCTGCAGGGGATAAGGAACGCACGTTCGAGCAACTCAAGAAGGCCGTCGAACGTGCTCCCGAAGACGTGCACGCCCGTCTCGCCCTTGCCGACGCCAAGCTCGCCCGTGGACACAAGAACCCTCTTCCCGCTGCGCTCGTCGAGGCTGTTCAGGCGGGTGCCGATCCGAGTTTGATCGAAGGCGCAATCGACCTCATGGAGGGCATCACCGCACTCGAACCGTATCGTATCGACGGACTCGCGGTAATCGCCGATTACGAGAAGTCGGGCGAACGACTGGAAGGCACGGCAGCCCGTATCCTGGACTACGGAGCCATCTGGGTCCAAAGCGACGGGTCCAGTCGGTTCCTCGAACACGAGATCGTCCGTATCCAAAGCGAAGAGGCCATCAAGCTCTTCACCGAGACACATACGAACGGCCTGACTTTACACCTCCGCGTGATCAAAAGGGACGGCACCATCAAGGAACCTGAAGCGGTCGCGGGCAAACCCACCGTGACGATGCCTCACCTGGAGATCGGCGACTATGTCGAAACCGAGCGGATCATTTCGCGTTGGGGAGACGGAGTCGGTGACATGTATTCGGGTCCCGGTTGGTTCTTCAGGGAACAGAATATCGCCTATCATCGTAGCGAATTCGTCGTCATCGCTCCGAAAGAAAAGGAGCTCATTCTGGAGACGCACAACGGCGTCCCTGAGCCGAAGGTCGAGCGCACGGGTTCGGTCGTGGTTTATCGGTATCGAGTAGACAACAGCCCCGCAGCGCCGGTCGAACCGAACAGTCCGCCCGAGAAGGAATTTCTTCCTCGCGTATCCGTCGGGTGGGGGATGGACTTCGACCAAAGAATCCAAGCCGTCAACAAGGACATGGTCTCGCTCACAGCCAACGATCCTCGGATCGTGCGGATCGCGAAGAACATCGTCAAAGGCAAGAAAACCTCCTCCCAGAAGCTACGCGCTCTCTATCACTGGGTCCTCGACAGCGTTCAGGAAGGTGAAGAAGCCGATGGACGGCGGGTCGTCGTTTCTCGGAACGGGAATCGGTGGCGCGGCTTTCAAACGCTCTGCCAAGCTTTGGACATTCCCGTAAGGTGGGCTCTGGCGGAGAGTCGCCTGTCATCGCCCATCGTCGGTCCCATCGGCTCAGCCGAGCGCCCGCTCTATCCACTCCTCGTCGTTGGCCCGAAAAAGGACAGGACTTGGCTGACTATCGATGACAAGTTTGCCCCCTTTGGCACGACCCCCGGCCATCTTCGGGGTGAGCCCGCATACATTCTGGGCGGCGCGCACCCAGAAACGTCAGAGGTCCCCGACAGTGGTCTAGAAGACGCCATTCGGTACGAGGGCCAGGGAATTCTCGACAAGGACGGCAGCGCCAAGCTCAAGCTCCGCATCGTGTTCGTCGGCGCATTCGCCGCTTCACTGAGGAACGGCTTGTCGCAGATCCCGGAGAATCAGCTCGGCAACATCATCGAGTCGAAGCTTCTCGGACAAAACCTGCAGGGCGCCCGACTACGGGACTTCAAGGTCGTCGACGAAAACGAACTCGACAAGCCGCTCGTCATCGAGGTCAAGACCGAGGTGCCCCAGTTCGCGACTCCCTCGACGATGGGCCTCTTACTCAGCCCGCCTTTCATGCCGCGCCTCACGGGTCTCACTCCTCTCGCACGTCGAGCAACTCCATTGCTCATCCAGCAGGAGACATCACAGAGCCTCGACCTCTCTCTCGAGCTACCCGAAGGAATGAAAGCCACGGCCGCTCGTATCAGCGACGAAACGGATCTGTCCTCGTACCACATCGAGGATGAGGCCGGGTCCGGACGGATCCATTTGAAGCGCGTCGTCAGCACACGAGCGGGTCGGGTGCCCGTGAGTCAGTACGCATCGTTCCAGAAGTATACCAATGAGGCGGACGCAGCGCTCAGCCGCGCGGTCCGCATCAAGTAGGAGCGTTACTTCTTGAGCGAAGCGCGACGACGGCGGTTCTTGGCGGCCGCCTTGGCCTTGTTGCGAGCGCAGCGCTTGCGGTTCGTCTTGCGGGGGCCGGTCTTCATTCCAGGGAGATACATGAGGCGAGCCATATAGGGTGCCGCCGGGGTGCGTGCAAGCGAGTGCCCCGAGTTCCGGCGGCACTGGCGCACTTCATGAAGCTGCCACCTGTGGACCCACCGTGTACGGCTGGGGGGCAGGGGGACTCCGAGGCCAAGAATTCCCCCAGTTTCCGCCCCCAGCGAACACTTGCAAGCTGAACTTGTGCAATTTCCGGCCCGTTGTCCCAATGCCTTGACCCGCGCTCCAGACGGCGAAACCTTTGGAGGTGGATGGCAGCGATGGGAGACCAATCGTGAGCGAAGGCGCGCGCACTGAGCGGAAACGCCGACCTGGGGCAAGAAAGACTTCCTCAGCCGGCACGACACCTCTCCATTCCCATATCCGGGAGCTCGCTCCGCGGGGACGCGCCGATGTCGATTCCGAGTCCACCACGGAGGACCCCAAAACCCCAATGCGGTCGGGGTTTTTCGCCCACGCGGCGAAGATCAACATGGGAAACGCCTTCCCGGCTCTCCGAACAGTAGCGCGATTTCTGAACCTGGAATCGTACCGCTCGCTGCCCAAACACGACAAGTTGCCGGACTTGGACGAGGTCGTCGAAGCGGAGCTCGACGACCTACTCGAGCCTGAGCTGCCCTCTCGAGAGACGCACCCGGAACTCCTGGATTGGGACGAGATGGCGGTGGAGGACCTCAGGCCCAACCCCTACCAACTCTACCTCTTCGATTTGAGAATCGAGGAGTATCTCCGTCAGACGAAGGCACAACTAGCGAACCAACTCATGCGTGACTGATTGAGCGGAGCTACCGCGCCCTTACTGCCCCTGCAGATCGAACTGCTCGATGTGGTATTCCTTGCGGGGAACGAGCTTGATGCGACGCATGTAGAGGGCTTCCGCCTCCTTGATGGACGCTTTCTCGTCGCTCTGAAGCAAATCGATGACTGCTGGGTGAGCGTTGACGATGATCGAGTAACCCGGGAGTGATTTTCGTTCGCGTCGCATCTGTCGCAAGATCTCGTACGCAATCGTCGTGCGAGACTGGATCTGCCCCGTTCCGTCACAATAGAAGCACGGCTCGTGCATCGTCCTCGACAGGCTTTCGCGAGTGCGCTTGCGCGTCATCTCAATCAGCCCAAGCTCGGAGATCCGATTGATCGTCGTCTTGGCCTTGTCCTTCTTGAGGGCCTGATCGAGAGCACGGTAGACCTTTTCCCGATTCTTACGATCCTCCATGTCGATGAGATCGAGCACGACGAGCCCACCTACGTTGCGAAAACGAAGCTGGTAGGCGATCTCGTCGACCGCCTCGAGGTTGGTCTTGAGCGCAGTTTCCTCGAGACTGGAGCTACCTTTGCCCACGAAACGACCGGTGTTGACGTCGATCGCCGAAAGCGCCTCGGCCTGGTCCATGATGAGGTATCCGCCGCTGGGAAGAGGCACTTTACGGCTCAGAGCACGCGTGATTTCGTCCTCGATCCCGTAAGCGTCGAAGATCGGTTCATCGCCCTGATACAGTTCGATGTCCTTGACGCGTTCGGGCAGGAACATCTCGATGAAACGAACGAGCTTCGCGTACTGATCCTTGTCGTCAACGACGATCTTGTCGATCTCGTCCGTAAAGAGATCGCGAGCCGTCTTCAGAACCAGATCCAGCTCCGAATAGAGGATCGTCGGAGCCTTGGCGTTCTCGCGCTTCTTGCTGACGTCGGACCAGAGCCGCATGAGATAGCCGAGATCGGCCTTGAGCGCCTTCTTGGTGAGGCCCGCTGCAACCGTTCGCACGATGACTCCGCCGGTCTTCGGCTTCATTGCATCGATGACCTTTCTGAGCCGAGCTCGCTCGCCGGAAGAACCAATACGCTTGGAGATCCCGATATGATCAACAGTCGGGAGAAACACGCAGTATCGCCCGGGCAAGGAAACGTGACTCGTTACGCGAGCGCCCTTGGTTCCAATGGGCTCCTTGGAGATTTGAACGATGACCTCGTCTCCCTCCTTCACGACGTCGGTAATCGGAACGTTGCGAGACACGCGGGAACCACTCCGGCCCCCGCCACCGCCCCCACGCCGATCGCGGCCGCGCGATGGTGTCCGGGCCCCAGAACGGGACGATCCCGAACGGCGCTTGGAATTCGACCGACCGTTTTCTCCCGCACCAGAGCCCGAGCCGGAGCCTGATCCGGAACCGGAACGACGACGACGACGGCGGCGACGGCCCGATCCCCGGCCTTCCTCCTCTTCTTCCTCGAGTGGCCGCTTACCGTCCTCCCGCCGCGCTTCCGAGTCCGGATCCTCGTCATCGTCCTCATCGAAGTCGTCTTCGTCATCGTCTTCGTCGAAGTCGTCCTCTTCGTCTTCGTCGAAGTCGTCCTTTTCGTCTTCGTCTTCGTCGAAGTCGTCCTCTTCGTCTTCGTCGTCCGTGACGGGCTCTCGGTCGGGTTCGGACTGGTCCTCCTCGAAAACAGCCTTCTTGCGCCCGACTACCCGACCCGAACGTCGAGCCTCGGCACCGCTTGCCGCTCGGGCCTCCAGGTCCTCCTCATCATCGTCGTCATCCTCGTCATCGAAGTCGTCGTCTTCGTCGAAGTCGTCGTCTTCGTCGAAATCGTCGTCTTCGTCGACGTCAGCACGGGCATCGACCCGGGGTTCACCTTCGCCCAGGAGTTCGTCGCGATGAGCGCCGGTGAGATCGTCATCGTCCTCATCATCGTCCTCGTCTTCATCCTCATGCTCGTGGACAGAGTCGATGACACTATGAGTCGACGAATCTTCGTCGTCCTCGTCTGTGTCTCGCTTGCCGCGACCGGCATCCTTGCCGCTATCGGACTTGTCGATCTCACCATAGTCCCCGGAGAGATAGGCTTCGAAGTCGTCCGGGCGGATGAGATCCTCGACGTGTAGGAACGCCGCGCGCTCCATGCCGACGTCGATGAAAGCAGCCTGCATTCCCGGAAGAACGCGGGTGACCTTCCCCAAGACGATGTTTCCTACGGTGCCGCGATGGGCGGCGCGCTCAATCTGGAGCTCTGCGATGACGCCATCTTCGATGAGAGCAACGCGGGTCTCCCGCAGATCGCAATTGATGACGAGGGTATTGGGCGATGACATGAAAATCTTCTTTCCGTCGACCCGCGTTGCTCTCGGGCGGCAAGCCGCCTCGGGGAACGTGGGGACTGGTGCGCCCACCCTTTCGATTCATTGCTCCTAAGCTAGAAGGAGATCCTCGACGCCAGGGAGCGCAGCCGAACTCGGCGCCTCCTTGCGGCAAGGCAATAGCGGGCGCAATTGGTGCTACCCTCCCGGCGGCTCGCCGCGGCCGGGGCCCGCTCGACGCGGCTTGCGCCCCGTCGGCTTCGAAATAGGAAACAATGCTCCGAAAAGTGGGCATGAAAAAAACCTGTTGCACACTCTTTGCGGCTCGGTCTGCTGCGGGACCGAAAGGCCGGCAGAGGTCCTTGACCCTGGACTGGGTGTGAGCCGGGAGTGCTGATGTCAAGGCACCACGGAGCCCTTTCGGAGTCAACTCCAGGAGAATTTCCCTTGTTCCGCCGCAGACTTTTCCCACAGGCCCGGAAAACCCGGAGGCCTGACGGGCCGGAAAGGAACCGACCCCTCGCCACCCCCACCGGGTCCGATTAATGAAGACCACGTGGGTTCCTTTCTGATCTTCGACATCGAAACCATCGTCGATCCCGAGCTGCCGATCGTCGACGGACCCGACGCGCAGAAGCTTCCGCCTCCGCCCCACCACCGAGTCATCGCGATCGGCGCTCTGTTGTTGAACGCTTCCGACTTATCGCCGAAGCGTCTCGGCATCATCGGACGCGAAACGGACGAAGAAGCTCCCATCCTCAGGGAGTTTTCGGACCTCGTGGAAAAACATCAACCCACGCTGGTGACGTACAACGGGCGGGGCTTCGATCTTCCGGTTCTCGCGATGCGTTGCTTCCGCCATGGGATCTCGTTTCGAGGGTACTACCGAGGCCGTGACATGCGCTATCGGTTCACGGAAGCGGGTCACTTCGATCTCATGGACTATCTCGCCGACTACGGAGCGTCACGGCCCACCAAGCTCGACGTGATGGCCAAGCTGTGTGGGATGCCTGGTAAAGTCGGCGTCGATGGGAAGGACGTCGGCCCGCTCTTTCACAAGGGCCACATCGACGAGATCCGGAACTACTGTTTGTGCGATGTCATTCAGACGACCGGCGTGTTCCTTCGAGTGCAACTGTTGCGCGGAGAAATCGATGAATCTGCCTATCTTTCGGCCATGCGCGGCCTCATCCGATTGGCCCGAGAGGACGAACGCGTGTCCGCAGTCGCAGAAAAGATGGACCTTGCGCGACTTCTTCTCGACCATCCCCTGGACGTACCCTTGGAGGAACGCGACTAGGCCTCTCGATAGAATCGCGGAACGCGCCGCGAGATGTTCGTGAGGACTTCCCAAGGAATCGAGTCACACCACTTGGCCATCTCGGAAGGGGTGATCGTATCTTCCCCGAGCGTGCCCTTCTGATGTCCTAGGAGCACGACCTCATCTCGCATCCTGACCCCCGGAATCTTCGTGACATCGATCATGGTCATGTCCATGCTCACGGTACCCACGATGGGCACTCGCGTACCGGCGACCAAGGCGGACGCGCGATTGGAGATGATGCGCGGGAGACCATCGGCATACCCCATGGGCACCGTGGCGACGACCGTGCGCTCCTTGGCGACGAAGGTGCCGCCGTACCCTACCGCGTCGCCAGCCTGGATCTCCCGGATGCTCACGATCTTGCTCAACACGCTCATCGTGGGCTTGAGGCGACCGCTCAGTAAGGAATCGGAGCGCATGGAGGGAGGGATGCCTTCGGTCGGGTCGACACCGAAAAGAGCAATCCCGGGGCGCGCCAGCTGATAATGAGTGCGCTTATCCCGCAGAAAAGCTGCACTATTGGCCAGATGTGCGCGCTCCGGCTGGACCCCTTCCCGCGCGAAAAGCGCACGTGCTTCTTCGAATTGGGCGAGCGGCAGCGAAAGGGCCTCGGCATCGGAGACATCGGCATTCGCCAGGTGCGACATCAGCCCCTCCACATGCAGAGCACCGCTACTCTTGATGGCCTGGATCAAGCGAGGCCATTCCGGAGCTCGCGTGCCGAGACGCGCCATGCCGGTGTCGACTTTCACGTGGCAATGAAACGAGTCTGAACCAAGGTGCCGCGTGGCTCGGTCGAGCGCCTCGACCTGACCAGGATCGGAGAGCACCGGCGTGAGTGCATGATGAGACAGCTCCCTGAACGCGTCACCGTAGTATCCGCCCATCACGAGGATCGGCAGCCTGATCCCGGCTTCCCGCAGCTCGACACCTTCCTCGACGAGAGCGACGCACACACCATCGACCTTGGCCCGTTCCAGAGTGCGCGCGACGGCCTTCGCTCCGTGGCCGTAACCGTCAGCCTTGAGGACGGCCCAGATCGGGGTCGTACCGCCGGCCTTCTTCAGGAGGCTGAGGTTGTGTCTCAAATGAGCGAGATGCACTTCGGCCCGGGTGGGGCGAACGACGTCCGTTGGCAACGCCCGGCGAGGATGATGCACGCGGGGCACTTCACCCGCCCCGGGAAGGTCATCAGCAGGTGAAGCGCCCGAGGAGCCGTCAGATTCATCCATTTGCTCTCTTCAGATAGCGAAGTGTCGCACCTTCGTGCAATAGAGGACATCACCACCGGAAGGGAAGGTTCCTCTGTTCACCGGACTCGTAGAAGCAAAGAACGCTCTCTTGGCCCGCACGGCAATGGTGGGCGGGGAGAGGATGACGTTTTCCCATGGATTTTCCGAACTATCGATTGGGGAGTCCATCGCCATCAACGGAGCCTGTTTGACCGTGGTGGCGTTCGAGAGCGCGACCTTCGACGTCGAGCTCTCCAAGGAGACTCTGAAGCTCACGAACCTCGGGGAGCTCCGCGTCTCGGACGAGGTAAACATGGAGCGAGCGCTGCGCGCTTCTGATCGTCTGGGGGGACACATGGTCACCGGACACGTCGACGGGTTGGGCGCGGTGATCAAGCTCGAACCCGAGGGGGAGATGACGAGAGTTTCCCTGGAGCTGCCGACGGAGCTCTCGAAATACGTCGCCCGCAAGGGATCCATCACGGTCGACGGGGTTTCGCTGACCGTGAACGCCGTCGCGGGCAACTGCGCGAGTTTGCTGATCATCCCCCACACCCTGGACGTCACGACGCTCGGCTCCTTCTCGGTCGGCCGTCGCGTGAACGTGGAGGTCGATTTGGTGGCTCGCTATGTCGAGCGCCTGCTCCGAGCAGAGGTCACCGATCGCTGATCATCGAGACAGGCTGCGGGCCGGATTTCCGCTGATTTTCCCCGATTCTCCTTGCCAAAGGACCCGCTGAGCGCCATCCATGTCGCCCCCCCAAAGCAGACCATGGAAAAACCCTCCGAGCCGCCGCCACCTTTGGACATCACACCCGAACACCTGAAGAACGTACAGGCGGCTCTCGATGACATCAGGGCTGGGAAGATGGTGATCCTCGTCGACGACGAAGACCGCGAGAACGAAGGGGACCTTTGCATGGCAGCGGATCGCATCAGCCCCGAAGCCATCAACTTCATGGCCACCCATGGGCGAGGCCTCATCTGCGTCACCCTCACCAGTCGCCAAATCGAAAAACTGGAGCTGCCGTTGATGACCGCCCCCGGTCGCGGAAGACCGGCGCTCGGCACGGCGTTCACGGTCAGCGTCGAGGCCAGCCGCGGTGTCACGACTGGGATCAGCGCCAAAGACCGAGCCCATACGATTCGTGTCGCGAGTCACCCCGATGCCCAGCCCGAAGATCTGGTGGTCCCAGGACACGTGTTTCCCCTCCAGGCCAAGAACGGCGGCGTGCTGGTCCGGGCAGGACAGACGGAAGGCTCCGTCGATCTCGCTCGCCTTTCGGGACTCAACCCCGCGGGCGTGATCTGCGAAATCATCCGGGAGGACGGCACGATGGCGCGGATGCCCGACCTGGAAGCGTTCGCCGAACAGCACGGCCTGCGCATCCTGACGATCGCGGACCTGATATCTTACCGACTACAGACGGAGCGATTCGTTCGTTCCATCGAAGAAGCGGACATCGTACTCGATCAAACGGGCACGCCCTGGCGGTCCATCGTCTACGAATCCTCCCTCGACAACCGACAAATCCTGGCTCTCGTGAAGGGGGACGTCGATACGACCCATCCCGTTCTCTGCCGGATGCACGCCGGTTCGACCTTGGCCGATACCTTCTCGTCAACGAAAAGCGAGGGGCGGCAGAACCTGCTCGCCTCCATCGACGCAATCGAGCGGGAAGGGCGCGGCGTGATCGTCTATCTCCCGCCCCGTGGGAACCTTGCCGCAGAGCTCGCCCTTTGGTCGAAGCGAGACCGAGAGCAGGTTCAGGAGCCGACACGGCCCCACGGAGGGACGCTTCGGGAATACGGCCTCGGCGCCCAAGTGCTCCGCGACCTCGGACTGCGTAAAATCCGACTTCTCACGCGGAACCCTCGTAAGATCGCCGGAATCCACGGCTATGGCCTGAGCGTAGTGAGCGAGGATTTCCAGGCCCTGGAGAGCCGAAACACGAGCGCCGGATGATTCCGAGCATCCTGCCCGTAGCGCTCCATAAGCAATCAACGAACTGAGCAACGAATCCCTGTTGATCTTGCACCCGACCAAGCTGCCATCAAATATGCCTCCCATGAACGACGAACTTCCCGCCCACATCGAAGGTCAGCTAGCGACCCCAAGCGATTCGCGATTCGCGATCGTCTCGGCGCGCTTCAACGAGTTCATCGTCGACGCACTCGTGGGTGGAGCGAAGAACGCGCTGAGCCGTCATGGCGTGACTGAGGAACGAATCACCCACGTGCGCGTTCCTGGGGCCTTCGAGCTTTCCCCGGTTTGCCTGAGGCTCGCGAAGAGTGGGAAGTTCGACGCGGTAATCGCGCTAGGTTGCGTGATCCGCGGGGCGACCGCCCATTTCGATTACGTGGCGGGGGAAGCCGCCCGAGGCATCGCCGCGGCCGGAGAACAATCCGGAAAACCAGTGATTTTCGGGGTCCTCACGACGGACACCATCGAACAAGCCATCGAGCGCTCGGGCACGAAGGCGGGAAACAAGGGAGCCGAGGCGGCGACGTGCGCTATCGAAATGGTGAACTTGGCTCGCATTCTTTCGAGCCACGATCTTTGAATCAACCTCCATCGAATCATCGGGTCTGAAATGGGCGCACGCACCACGGCAAGAGAGGCCGCTCTCCAACTCCTCTACGCGGTCGAATCCGCCGGGGAGTCTCAAGAACACGTGATCCGGGAGTTTTGGCGCGAGACACCTGGAGATCCGGAAGGGCGGAAATACGCGGACGCGCTGGTGTCCGGGATCTGCGAAAACAGGTCCGCGATTGACGCTCGCATCTCCGCAGCGAGCGAAAATTGGCGGGTCGAACGGATGACCCCTGTCGACCGCAATCTTCTTCGCATCGGTGTCTACGAACTGGCGTACGTCGATGACGTGCCGCGTGCCGTCGCCATTGATGAAGCGGTAGAGATCGCCAAAAAGTTCGGCACCGAAGAAAGCAGCAAGTTCATCAATGGGGTGCTGGAGCGGGTCGCCAACGACTTGGGAGCCGCGGACGGCTGACCGATGGAGCTGCGCTTCGTCCAACCCGACCTGCGTCGCCTCGACCTCTTGGTCAGCGAGGTGCTGGCCGTCCCGATCTCCCTCGAGGAACGCCCGCCTCGCGGGTGCGCAGGCCTTCTCGACTACCGACTCGCGGGTAGGATCTCGGCTGTATTGAAGAGCGGAACGCTAACTGGGCAAGTGGGAGAGAAGGTCTTCCTTTCGGGCCGCCCAAAGCTTCCCTTCGACAAGCTGTTGCTCTTCGGTGTGGGAGAGCTTTCCGTCTTCAACCAGCAGCTCTACGCAGGGATCGTGACGGATCTGCTCCACACCTTGGAAGAGCTGAACGTGAGACGAGCGGTGGTGGAGCTTCCTGGGAGGTTGGATGACCTCATCGATGCCCAGACCGCTGCGGAAATCTTGCTCGAGTGCGCCGGCGAAAACCCGCTCTTCGACACCTGGACCCTGATCGACACGGCCGCAGCCCAGCGGTCGGTGACGAATCTCCTACGCCGGGATCGCCGCAGCGATTGGCGCGTTGGTTGAAATGGAGACGTCCTCCACGCTTCGATCAGCGAGCACGCTCGGAATCCGGTAGCGGACCTGCTGGGGCCGGTCGTCTCTTGGGGGGTATCAACTCGCCTGCGGGCCGTGGCGGCTCATGAGGACTATCCGATGGGTAGATCTCTATCCCGGAAAGCACCGTGTTACCGTTTTCGATCTTGTCGTATTCGAGATTGATCCCGTCGTAGTAGTGCCTCGCTACGAGGCCATCAGACCCAGGTGGAGAGATAGTCTCCTTCCTCTTTGGTTCGCCGAACTCCTCGAGCACGACGTGCTGGTGCAACCCAAGCATGATTTTGGGGCGAACGATCCCTCGTAGACTTCCGAAGTATTGGTCACCCTCGGCCGGCGGATCGTCCACCTTTCGATCTCGACGATGGGCTTTGATGCGCGCCAAGACGCCGTCCTCCAAGAAGAACTCCACCGCAGCACGCACGTAGAGGCAGCGCTCTTCGGTCTTCTTGTCGCACGGCGCCTCCATGTGGCGTTCGATGGTCTGGACCGTTGCGCCAAACCGAATGGCGCTCACACCTTCGCCGGGCAAGAAGACGAGTCGCGGCCCGACGGGAAATCGGTGTCCCAAGGCCAGGGGCTTTGGTGGCTCTTGCTTTTCGGGTGCCTTGCCGTCTTGTTCCTGCGCCTTTTTGGCCGCTGGCGGGGGATCCTTTTCTCTGTCGCAGCCTCCGGTGAAAATCACTAAGCAGGCCCCGAAAGGAAGCAGGGTGCGCCAAAAGGGCTGAAGAGTAGAACGAATCGACATCATCTTTTCCTAGCCAAGAGCCTTAGCCAAGACACATGCTAAGGTCCACAGGGCGCTCGGACGTTGGTACAGACTCATCGCGGTACGGATGAAAGACAAGCGCGACTACGACTCTCAAAACAAGGCCTTGAATCAACTCATCGATTCGGAGTTCGTGTTCGTCACCGGAAAAGGGGGTGTGGGCAAGAGCACGGTCTCGGCCCTCATCGGTTTGACCGCCGCAGAGCGCGGAAAGCGCACGCTCATCGTCTACCCCGAGGGCTCTCCGTCCGCCGAGGAGCTCTGGAACCAAAGCTTGAACGACGTTCCGAAGCAGGCCGCGCGAAACCTCGACATCGTCGCGGTCGAGCCGGAAGCCGCGATGCGGCAATACGTCGCGGAAGTACTCGGCAGCACGAAGCTCGCGTCGCTTCTCTTCCATCAGCGCATCGCCCAAGGTCTCTTGACGGGGATCCCAGGCCCAAGTGACTGGGCACTGCTTGGAAGAGCTTGGTCCTATACGAAGGGCGGCGTCCGAGACGGAAATCGAAAGGAGAAGCCCTACGATTTGGTGGTGATGGATGCTCCGGCGTCGGGGGACGGGTCGGGGATGCTCCGCATCCCTCAAGTCATCCTGGACCTGGCCCCGGCCGCCCGTCTCAGACGCGACGCGGAAAGTTGCCTCCGACTCCTGCAAGACGAACGCCGGGCGCAGATTGTTTTCGTCACTTTGGTGGAACACCTTCCCATCACCGAGACGGAAGAAAACCTCGAACTCGTGCGTAACGGCCTTTCGATGCCGGTCGGCCCCGTTTTCGTCAATCAGGTGCTGTCACGAGAATTCTCCTCCGAAGACCGAGAGATCCTCCTGAAGCGGCCGCCGTTGGAACTCGACGCCGAAGTGCTTCGGGGAGGTCCATCGCAAGATTCTGGGACTTCGCTGACGGACGCCGAGCGGGCGGCCATTTGCGAGAGTGCGAGCATCGCGCAGGCCACGCGGGAGGCGGCCCAGGAAAGGTACATGCGGCGCATCCATGAGTGGCAGGTGCCACTCATTGAACTCCCCAGGCTCTCCGAGGAGGAAACTGGGCTGAAGGCGTTGAGAAGCCTCCAGATGGCCCTCGCCGCAGGCCACTGAGAAAGCTATCGTTGGGCCGCCCATGAACGACGTCCGCCTGGAACCCGGGACTGTGCTGGCAGACAAATACCGGCTGGAGTCCGTCATCGGTACGGGGGGGATGGGGACCGTCTACCAGGCGGAACATTTGGCGCTCAAGGCACTGGTGGCCGTCAAGGTCATCGACCGTGAAGTCGACGAAGGCGATGTGGCTCTGGCTCGGTTCATGCGTGAGGCGCAATCTGCGGCCTCTCTGCGGAGTCCCCACGTCGTACAGATCTTGGACTACGGCATGGAGGGCAAGCGGCCCTTCATGGTCATGGAGATGCTCGAGGGGGAACCCCTCGCAGACCGACTCAAGCGGCTGGGACGACTGACGCCACACGAAACATTTCGGGTGATCAGCCACATTTCCCGCGCCGTCTCCAAGGCGCACGAAGCTGATATCATCCACCGTGACCTGAAGCCCGACAATGTCTTCTTGGTGCACAACGAGGGCGACGAGATCGCCAAGGTGCTCGACTTCGGTGTGGCCAAGGTCGAAGCGACACAGCTCGACGGGGAAGGTCACACCCGCACCGGTTCGCTTTTGGGGACGCCTTATTACATGAGCCCGGAGCAGGCTCAGGGCAACAAGGACATCGATGCTCGTTCGGACCTCTGGGCGCTGGGCGTCATCGCTTTCGAGTGTCTGACGGGACGGCGACCGTTTTCGAGTGATGGCCTGGGCGACCTGGTGCTGCAGATCTGCATTCGAGACATTCCCGTACCGAGTCGCATCGTTCCCGTACCGCCTGGTTTCGACGCGTGGTTCGAAAAGGCGTGCAACCGGGACCCAGACGCCCGCTTTCAAACGGCTCGGGACCTGGCCGAATCCTTGCGGGAGGCGCTCGATCTGGGATCTGAAGCCGGTGGTTCGGTGCCCGAGTCCAAATGGATCAGCGCTTCTGGTCCGGTGCCCCTCGCTACCCTGGCCTCGGAGACTGCCACGCTCGGCAGCGAAACGACCCAGCCCGATCCGAGTAGTCGCAATCTCGAGGACACTCGAGCAACCCAGATCGATCCGCTCGACAGCGATGACGAAGACAAGCCCGATTCCCAGTGGGAGATCGTCCCCCACGGCAAGAACGAATCCAATCCCGATCTGGAGACGACGCGAGCTCTCGAGGACGCAACAGCCCTCGAATCCCCCGCAGGTCTGCCGAGCCGAACCAAGAAAGGGAGCGGCGGAAGCCTGGCTTTCGTGGCGATCATCGCCCTGATGGTTGGAGGCGCTATCGCGTTCGGCGTGCGCCAGGCCCGTCTCGAGGACAGCGCAGACGAAACTCAAACTGTCCGGCCTCGGCCCATGGGAGCGACCTCGCCAGCAACGAAACCGGAAAGCCCAGCCACCTCGGCGCCCCAAGCCGAGGACCAGAAACCCGCGGACGCCGCCGACACGTCGGCGGAGAGCGGCGAGCCTCTACCTGCGGACGGTGATCCCACCGAGGAGGGCACCACCGCGCCTGTGGATGAGCAGCCGGGAGACGACGAAGCGAGCGCTGGCGACGAGCCCACAGAAGATCCACTAGACGCCATCGAGGAAGCGGCCCGCGAGGCGCTCAAGGAGCGGGAAAAGGCCACCGTCGAAAAGAACAAGGACGCGCAGGACAAGGGGGTCAAGTCGAAGGACGCGCCCGCCGACTCATCAGCTGGCGGTCCTCAACCGAAGCTGCCTGACACCTTGGCCCCAGCGCCAGCTCCGCCGCCGCCACCTCAATGAGCTTCATTCGACGAAAAAGCGGCAGCGTCCAGAGACGCAGCCGCTTTCTTAATTTCTCGCCGAGCAACGCGCTCAAATTGCATTGATGATCGCGTTGAGGGTAGCACTGGGTCGCATCGCGGCGGCCGCCTTTTCCCGATCCGGAAAGTAATAGCCTCCGATGTTCACCGGTGATCCTTGGGCGCCGTTGAGCTCGGCGACGATCTTCTCTTCGGCATCCGAAAGAGCCCTGGCCACCTTTTCGAACTCTGCCTTGAGCGCCGCATCTTCGCTCTGAGCTGCGAGAGCTTCCGCCCAGTAGAGGGCAAGGTAGAAGTGACTCCCACGATTGTCGAGCTCGCCGACTTTGCGCGATGGGGATTTGTCGTTGAGGAGAAACTTCGTCGTCCCTTGATCCAAAGTCTTCGACAGAACCTTCACGCGCGGCAGATCGAAGCGATCAGCCAAATGCTCGAGCGAAGCTACGAGAGCCAAGAATTCACCCAGTGAATCCCAGCGCAGGTGGTTCTCCTTCTCGAACTGCTGAACGTGCTTTGGCGCCGAACCACCGGCTCCGGTCTCGAAGAGCCCGCCTCCGTTCATCAGGGGCACGATGGAGAGCATCTTGGCGCTCGTGCCGACTTCGAGGATCGGGAACAGGTCCGTCAAGTAGTCGCGCAGCACGTTGCCAGTCACGCTGATGGTGTCCTGACCCTTCTTGATGCGCTCGAGGCTGAACTTCGTCGCCTCGACGGGGGACAGGATCTTGATCTCGAGCCCCGAGGTCTCGTGATCTTGGAGATAGAGCTCCACCTTCTTGATGAGCTCCGCGTCGTGGGCGCGCTCCTTGTCGAGCCAGAACACGGCTGGAGACGAAGTCGCCCGGGCGCGGGAGACTGCCAGTTTGACCCAGTCGCGGATGGGAGCATCCTTGGCCTGACAGGCGCGCCAGATGTCTCCGGCGCCGACGGCGTGCTCCGTCAAAACTCGACCCGAAGCGTCCACCGTTCGGATCGTACCAGCCGAAGACGCGGTGAAGGTCTTATCGTGAGAACCGTACTCCTCGGCCTTCTGCGCCATGAGTCCCACGTTCGGCACGCTCCCCATGGTCGTCGGATCGAAAGCGCCGTGCTCTTTGCAGAATTCGATGACGGCCTGATACACGCCCGCGTAGCTGCTGTCGGGGATGACAGCCTTGGTGTCCTGCGGCTTGCCCTCACTGTTCCACATCCGTCCGGAGGTACGGATCATCGCCGGCATCGACGCATCGATGATCACGTCACTTGGCACGTGGAGGTTGGTGATGCCGCGATCGGAGTCCACCATCGCAAGTGCGGGACGCGTGTCGAAAGCTGCCTTGATCTCGGCCTCGATCGCCTGGCGGTCCGGTGCGGGCATCTCGGCAATTTTCGCAAGCACGCTGCCCCAACCGTCATTCGGGTTGGCACCCGCTGCTTCCAACCGGGCGCCGTGCTTTTCGAAGACGTTCTTGAAGAAAACCCGGACGCAGTGCCCGAAGATGATGGGATCGGACACCTTCATCATCGTCGCTTTCATATGGAGGGAGAAAAGGACCCCCTTTGCCTTGGCGTCGTCGATTTGCTCTTCCAAGAAGGAAAGCAGTGCTTCGGTGTTCATCGCGGTGGCGTCGAAGACCTCGCCCTCTTGTAGCGGGATGCCGTCCTTCAGGACCGTGACCGTGCCGTCACTTGCCACGTGCTCGATCTTCACCGTCGTCGCCGCATCGAGGGTCACGGACTTCTCGTTGCTGCGGAAATCGCCGCTCTGCATCGTCGCGACGTGAGACGCAGAATCCTTCGACCAAGCGCCCATCGAGTGAGGATTCTTGCGCGCGTACTCCTTGACCGCGAGCGGCGCGCGACGATCCGAGTTGCCCTCGCGCAAAACCGGATTCACCGCGCTGCCCTTGACTCGATCGTAACGCGCTTTGGCGTCCTTCTCCTCGTCGGTCTTCGGATCGTCCGGATAGTCGGGAAGCGCGTAGCCCTTCTTCTGGAGTTCGGCGATTGCTGCCTTCATCTGCGGAATGGACGCACTGATGTTCGGAAGCTTGATGATGTTGGCTTCCGGGGTTTTGGCGAGCTCGCCCAGCTCGCCGAGCGCGTCGCCGATCTTCTGATCGTCTGGCAGTTTGTCGGCGAAATTCGCGACGATGCGACCGGCCAGTGAGATATCGCGCGTCTGTACGACGATACCCGAGGACTTGGTGAACGCCTGAATGATGGGCAGAAGTGAGTACGTCGCCAGCGCGGGGGCTTCATCCGTCTCGGTGTAGATGATGGTCGGTGCTTCAGTCATGCTGGCTCGGCAGATACCGGGCCCGCCCAGCCCGCACAAGCCCCTGCAGGGACACCCGAATCGGAGGACCTTTACACCCGTTCAGCCGCCTTCCGAAACTTTGGAAAACTAACCGATCGCCCGCTCACTTGCGCATCGACGTCGACATCAATCCTCCAGGCACGCGTCGGCGAGTGCAAAGCAGCTCCAGCCGATGGGACATACGACGGACTCAGGCTCCGTTTGGCACCCGAAAACCGTACAGATCCCTGCGTCGGCGCCCGGCTGGAGCCCGCAATCGGGCGCGTCGCCACCGCAGACTTCAGCCTGATTTTCGAGAGTGCAGGCAACTCCGAAGGTATCACTCGGCCGCGCGGGTTCAGGCGCCTCGGTCGACTCGCCCCCCATCCCGCCCAGGCCTCCTGGTGGATCCGGCGCTTGCTCGACGCAGTAGTTCCGATCCCTTTCCATTTCTGGATCGCACGCGTTTCCGTTCGCGCAGCCGGCCGCGCTCATGACGAGAAAGGAAATGATGATCCAGTCTGCCTTCTTCATCCGATCCTCTTCCTTTCCATCAAAATGCCGTCACGAGGCGCAGGTCCCAGCCGGGGAAGTCCGCCTCGCTCGCTTCTGGAAATACGTCGTCGTCGGGAAAGTGAACGTAAAACGCCTGAAATTTCAGCTGCGTGCCCTCCGCCAGGTGTTCAATGAGCCCCCCCGAGAGCACCCAGGACGAATTGTCGGTCGCGGTGGGGCGGCGCGCGTACTCGATGTAAGAAAACGGTTCGAGCCCGCCCCACGGAAGCCGGTAGGCGAGGATGTTGTACACGTTCCAGCGGGTTTCATCGATCCGATACACGGGCGAACCTGGGACCTGAGCGCGCAATCCGTCGACGTATTCACGCTGATTCAGCACGATTTCGGTGCGTGTTCTGAGGTCTCCGACATCGAGCGAGAGATCTCCCGCGATGCCCCACTCTTCGTATTGTTCAGTGCGTTCGCTCCCGACGAGGAATGGGTCGAAGGACTCGATGGATTTTTCGATGGTCGCTTCTTGATTGTAAAACCCCGACATTCCGAGCAGAGCATTCACTTCGCCGGTGTAACGCGCGTAGAGCCGCCCGCCGAAGAGCTTGAACGGATCGACCTCGAGCTGAGACTGGTCCATTCGACCGTTGGAAACGTAGGCTCGATACCCAAGCTCCCACTCCTTGTGAAACACTTCTCCGAGCGCCTGAACTCCAATCTGCCGAGTCGGGAAGTATTCGCTGGCCCAGAAGGTAGGAAGCACCGACGAGATGAGAGTGGGCGACCCGTGATCCACGTTCCAGATGCCGTAGGGCGTCAGGAATAGCCCCGAACGAACCTTGAATGCATCGAACTTCTTCCACTCGATCCAGGCGCGTTCGATGACGGTACTCGAGCGGATGACGCGGTTGCGCCCGGTGGCGCTCGTCTGATCGAACGTGCGCGTGTCGCCCCGCTGAAAGCTGTCGTTGTAGTCCCCGTGGGGATAGAGGGTGAAGCGCACCTCCCCCAAGAACCGGAAGTTTTCGCTCGGATTTCCGTCCACATAAAGGTTGAAGTTGCCCATGGCGAACCTCGAGTCTCGGTCGACGATTCCGGAGAAACGCGTGCCCTCTGGCACGTACAGCTTCGTGAACGCGGCCTCCGCGAAACCATAGAAATTCAGGCGGCGTTCTTCGAGATGTTCCGTGCTGGAGTCCACCGCCAGAGACATGGAGGCGGTCTCCTCAGCCGCCGCTGCCGTGATTTCCGCTGCCTCGGCCCGCCGAGAGAGTTCTTCGATCCTTCGAGCCTGCTCTTCGAGTTGCGCAGACTGCTCCGCGAGCGCTGCCTCCATGGCCTGAAGCCGGTCCGGATCTTGGCCCTCCGGTAAAGTGGCTCCGCCTTCCTTTCCTTGGTCCTCCAGAGGCTCAGCCTCGACCGGTACCTGCTCGTCACGAGCGGCGTCATCGGCTTGCGCGAAAAGCCCACGAGCCCAAAGAAGAACCAGCGCCGTGCCTCGCCATCTGGCAGACACAAACAGCAATGAACCCAGTCGCATCCCCGAACTCTTCGAGCCCCCTCTCGAGGCAGTGTGTGAGTTCGCCAACAGGGCAACAAGGGCTGAGGAAATCGCGGGTATTCGGGCCAGAAGGGCGCCAGCTCCTGTACGTTCAGCGCCCCTCATGCCCCAAACCGAATCCAAAGCGCGCCCGTGTCGAGCCGACGCAAGGCCCGGCTCGCGCACACCGGGTCGCTTCGGCTAGGACTGAGGTCGATGAGTCCAAAGGGACCGAAACTCCGTGCCGATCAGCTTCTGGTCAACCGCGGCCTCGTGGCCTCGCGGAGTCGCGCTCAGGCGCTGATCTTGGCAGGCGAAGTGTTCTCGGGGGATCGCCGGATCGAAAAAGCCGGGGAACAACTCCCGGGCGACACACCATTGCGGGTTCGAGAGCAGCAAAAGTACGTCTCACGCGGCGGACTCAAACTCGAGGGAGCTCTAAACGACACTGGGTTCGACCCGGCCGGAATGACTGTCGCCGACATCGGAGCCTCGACGGGGGGCTTCACGGATTGTGTGCTTTCCCGCGGCGCCGCACGCGTCTACGCCATTGATGTCGGTCATGGTCAGCTGGCGGAGCGACTCAGACAAGACGATCGAGTCGTTGTCATGGAGCGGACCAATGCTCGGCACTTGGAGCGGGACCAGGTGCAGGGCGGCGTCGATCTGGTGGTCGTAGACGCGTCGTTCATCAATCTCGAGAAGCTGCTCGACGCCATTTTCAAGATCACGAAGCCGCAGGGTCACCTGCTGGCGCTCATCAAGCCTCAGTTCGAAGTAGGTCGCGAGGAGGCCACCCGGGGCGGGGGAGTGATTCGCGATCCGGAGGTCAGGCAGAAGGCGGTCGATGCAGCCATCAGTGCCGTGAACCAAGCCGGCTTTCGCACAATCTCCGACCACCCTTGTCGCGTTCACGGACCCAAAGGCAACGTCGAGCACTTCGTGCTGGCCGAACGAACCTAAAGCCGCACACCCACACCGACACCCCGCCGCTCTCGGCGCCTCTCTCGACTGGCTATCCGTTCCACCCTAAAGTGCCCAGCAATCTAGGGAGGTCTCTACATGGGCGCAGGACTCATCATCGCCATCGTCTTTCTCGTCTTCGTCATCATCTGCATTGGCTACTTCGTCGGCGTGTACAACAAGCTGGTCACCATGAGAGAGCGCCACAAGAACGCCTTTTCGCAGATCGAAGTACAACTGAAGCGCCGCTACGACCTGATCCCGAACTTAGTCGAAACGGTCAAAGGCTACATGGACCACGAAAAGGAGACGCTGACCGCCGTCATCGAAGCCCGAAACACCGCGCTCGGTGGGCTGAAGGCGGCGGCGGCCGGCCCAGGCGACCCGGCTGCCATGCAGAAGCTCGCCTCGGCAGAAGCCGGTCTCAGCGGCGCCCTCGGACGCCTCAACATGGTGATCGAGCGCTACCCGGATCTCAAGGCCAACGAAAACATGGCTCAGCTCACCGAAGAACTGACCAGCACGGAGAACAAAGTGTCGTTCGCGCGCCAAGCATTCAATGATGCTGTCACCGCCTACAATACCTACAAGAAGCAGTTCCCCCCCGTCATCGTAGCTGGCATGTCTGGCCATGCCCAGGACGCCTCACTTCTGGAGTTCGAAGACTCGAAGGCCATCCAAGCTGCACCGAAGGTTTCGTTCTGAGGCGCGAGAGCGTGCTGTTGGTTCGTTGATCTACGAGGCCTGGATCGAGTCGCGGAGTGCCGTAGGTGCAGTTCTTCGAGCATCAAGACCAAGCGCGCGGACGGACGACCCTCCTCGTGGCGCTGTTCATCCTAGCCGTGTTGCTTATCGGGACGCTCACTGGCAGCGCAACCCATTTCATCCTGGCCGCGGACCGGGCGCCAGGGGAGCCTCTCTCCGACAATCATTACAGCCTGGTCGCGACGGCAACGATCCTCACCTTCGGCATCATCCTCCTCGGCTCCGCGTACCGCATGGCACAGCTCAGCGGTGGCGGCTCGAAAGTCGCTGAAGCGCTCGGCGGGACACTCGTCACGGCGCAAAGCCCCGACCTTCTCGAACGACGCCTGGTGAACATCGTCGAAGAAATGGCCATCGCCGCCGGCCTTCCGGTTCCCCCCGTGTACGTGATGAGGAGCGAACTCGGTATCAACGCTTTCGCCGCGGGGTGGTCCCCAGACGACGCCGTCATCGGAGTCACGCGCGGCGCTCTCGAGGCGCTCAAACGCGACCAGCTGCAGGGCGTCATCGCCCACGAATTCAGTCACATCCTCAACCGCGATTGCGCTCTCAACATGCGCTTGATGGGTGTGCTGCACGGGATTGTCGTGATCAGCATCATCGGGCGGATCGTGATGCACCTGGGCTCCGGAAGCCAACACCGTAGCACCCGTCGCAACGATGGTGCGGTGCAGTTCTTCATTGTCGGGCTTGCCATCTGGCTGCTCGGGTCCTTTGGGGTCTTCATCGCTCGTATCATTCAGGCAGCAGTTTCACGCCAACGCGAGTATCTGGCCGATGCGTCCGCAGTGCAGTTCACGAGAAACCCCGATGGTATCGCCGGCGCTCTCGCGACGATCGGTTCGCAGAGTTCGGCCTTGGTGAGCCCGCACGGGAGCGAGGCGAGCCACATGCTGATCGGCGAGCCGAGTGCGCGCAATTTCCTCGGAGCCCTCGCTTCGCATCCTCCGCTCTTCGATCGGATTTCACGCATCTTGCCGCGGTGGAATGGCGATTTTTCGGCGCTGGCTACGCCCCCGGGCTCCGTCCGGCGGGCACTCGAGGGGCGCGCCAGAGGTGCGGAGGACCAGGAAGATGATATCGCCCAGGAAATCCCATTCGGCGGCTCTTTCGGCATCGGAGAGCCAAAGGAAGGAATGGTTGGCGCCTTGCTTCTCGATCGAGTCAGCCCCGCACAGAATCAGAGTCCGCTCGTCGAGCAGGCGCGTGGGGTCCTTTCGCGAGTGCCCGCGGGTCTACGCGACGCTGCCCAAGACCCGTACTCGGCGCGCGCGCTCATCCTTGCCTGGGTGCTCGACCAGGAGCCGGAAGACCGCACCGCCCAAATGGCACTGGTCGGACGGGACGATGCGCTGGCCCAGGAAACCGAGCGCTTGAGCGGGCACCTCCCCGAGCTCGATCCGGTAGCGATCCTACCTCTGTTCGACATTGCGGTTGGAACACTGTTCGTTCTGTCGGACCGACAAAAAACAGAATTTTTCTCACTTCTGAGTGCCGTCTCGGCACAACTCTCGAAGCGATCTTACCGCGCTTATTGTTTAGCGGCTCTCGCGCTACGACACCTGAACAAAGGCACCCAGGCGGAGAGGAAAACACCCGTCCTCATCAAGGATGCCATTGAAACGGTTCTGGGCATCTTGGCGGTCGAAGGACAGGACACCATCGAGCAAGCGCGTGGTGCGTTTTCGTCTGGCGTGGGCAGTTTGGGCAAGAGAGGCAAGAACCTGAAAATGCCTGATCCGAAGGACCTCGACGTCGACGCACTCGATGCCGCGCTTTCGACGCTACTTCGTCTTCCCACCGTCACGCGGGCCGAGCTGCTCGAGGCCGCTGAAACGATTGCCGCCCACGACGGAACCGTCCGACCGAGTGAGGCCGAGCTTCTACGCGCGATGGCCACTTGCCTCAGCGTCGCGGCTGCGCCAGCCTTCGCGAGCGCGGCGACCTGAGGTCGCCGCGCTCATCCAACCTGAATCGAGCCAATGAGCGTCGAAGGCATGTTTCACCCCCAGCTACAGCGCACCGTCGATCTCCTGCTGAGTCGCATGAACGAAGTTCCGGCGGCGCGGAAAGAGCTGCTCACCCCGCTTACGGCTTTCGTCTCCGAGAGAGCTCGACAGAAGAGGCCTATTGTATTGAGCTTCATCTGCACTCACAACTCGCGGCGCTCGCACCTCGGTCAGATCTGGGCGGCGGTGGCAGCCGCACATTTTCGCATCCCCGACGTGCGGACTCTCTCCGGGGGCACCGAAGCAACGGCATTCAATCCGCGCGCAGTTGCTGCCATCGAGCGCGATGGGTTTTCGGTGACGAAACCGGGCGGGGCCAATCCGCACTATCAGGTGTCACTCGGATCTTCGTGTCCCACCCTGGAATGCTTTTCCAAGACCTTCGACGATCCGCACAACGCGGCCGACGACTTCGCCGCGGTGATGACCTGTACCGATGCGGACCAGAATTGCCCGGCGATCATCGGGGCAACTCGCATCTCCCTTCCTTACCGCGACCCCAAGGAAGCGGACGACACGGAGGAAGAGGAGAAGCGCTACACCGAACGCAGCCACCAAATCGGCACCGAAATGCTTTCGGCATTCGCGACCGTCCGGCTCTGAAGCGCCCCTCTAGCCGTAGGTCAGAGGCACGAACCGCCGCAAATTGGGCCGCATCGCGGCTTTTCCGGTAACTGGGTCCGGATGGCCGAGGCCGCCGAAGAACAGACTCCGACAGCCAAATCCGGTCCTTTGACCGACCTGGCGATGACCTTGCCCATCTTCGTGGGCTATCACCTTGGCGTCATCTTCTTGCCAGTCCGAAATGCAGCGGACGTGGTCACCCGACAGCTGCACGAGGTGGCGAACTACAACATCTGGGCTTATTTCATGCTGACGCTTGCCATTGGCGCAGGGTACGTGACGCCCCTGCTCCTCGCCGGAAGAGGTCGGCATCTGCAGCTGGACAAGTTCGCGTGGATGGGCACCGAAGGCATCGTTTACGCCCTGGCGATGAGGCTCTTGGCCGGGTACGCGGTGGCGCACCTGCTGGCCGCGATGGCGACCGATGAACTGGGAGTGATCGGTATGATGAGCGCCGCCCCGGCACTTTCGTCATCGGTTGAAGCCGCCGGCGCCTCCTCCCAAGTCGGAGACCGTCTCGCGGGAGCGATCATGTCTCTCGGTGCCGGCTTCTACGAGGAGCTGTTCTTTCGTGTCCTCCTCTATGGCGCAGGTGCAGCGCTCTTGCTCTTTCTGTTCAACATCACCAAGACCACTACGAAGTTCCTGTATCGGATCGGGTGGGCCGTCGTGTGCGCGTGCATTTTCAGCGGCTGGCACTACATCGGCGAGCTGGGCGAGGCCTTCGACATGATGACGTTCCTGTTCCGCGGCGTCTGTGGGCTGGTGTTCACCTTGATCTATCAATTCCGCGGCTTTGCTCCCGCCGTGTGGACCCACGCGCTCTACGACATTTGGGTCCTCGCGATGTAGCCTCTGACGACTTCCGAGCGGATCGCGTCGCGTGAAGGGCGGCGCCCGGGACCACCTCGTAGTCACCAACGAAAAAGGCAGCACCCTCCGGCGCTGCCTTTTTCATCTTATGAGGTTCGATTCACATCGCGCAGGTGATCGTCACCATGTGGGTGTGATCTCCAAAACCACCACCCGTGCTCTCAACCATCACCATACCTGTGGTCGCCAATTCCTGAAAGAGAGCTGGCGTCACGGTGATAGCGTGGGTGTGATCACCGTCCATCGTATAGGTCTTCTCGACTCCCGCCTCGACGTCCTCCACAGTTGCCTCAATTCCGTCCATCCACGGGTGATCATGCGTCGTCTCGATGTCGGACATGACAGACCCACACGAGGCACCCATTTCACCGCCCGTGCCATCGCCGCCGGTGCCAAGATCACCGCCGCTGCCGTCTCCACCAGTTCCTGCGCCGCCAGTCCCTTCACCACCGGTTCCGGCACCACCGGTCCCGGCGCCACCAGTCCCTGCACCACCAGTGCCAGCTCCGCCAGTGCCGGCGCCGCCGGTCCCGGCGCCGCCAGTTCCCGCACCGCCAGTCCCGGCGCCGCCGGTCCCGACATCGCCGCCAGTGCCCGTCGCGTCTCCGCCGGTACCGCCTCCTTCACCGTCTTCTCCTGCGCACCCAACGACTCCGGTGAGTGTGGTGGCGATGGTGGCTTGCAGAAAGGTCTTGCGATTCATTTGTGGCTTCATGGATCTCCTACGCGTCAGGGGCGGGGGCAGCGGATGTGCATCTCGCTCGCTCAGGGACCCCGCATCCATAGAGTCACCCAGTTCAGCTGGAATGGGCCAAGATTTATGCAGCGCCGGCGCTTTTGTGCGCTGCAATTCTATGACAACGAAAACTGCACGCTCTCATTGAATCTAGGCGGACGGGGCCACGCCCTTCGAAATGGTTTCGAAACCCCCGGTCGCCCGGTCGTCACCCGGTCACGACGCTCGAAGTCGCACAGTGGCCCGGGATGCGCGGCCCGCTCATCGCCCTCCGACTTCGATGCTATGGCCGGCGCGACGTGTCCGATCCCAAGTCGAAACATGAGAAGCTCGTGCGCGAAATCCGCGACCACGACTACCGCTACTACGTCCTCGACGACCCGATCATCGACGACGTCGCCTACGACGGGCTCTATGCCGAACTGCGCGCCCTCGAAGTCGCGCATCCCGAGCTTGCCAGCGCAGACTCGCCGACACAGCGGATCGGAGCAGGCCCTCGAACGGAGCTCAGAACGGTACCGCACGTGGTGCCGATGATGTCGCTCGACAACACCTACTCGGAAGAAGACCTGAACGAGTTTCACCGACGCGTCGTCGAAGGTCTGCCACAGACGTCCAAGGTCCGTTACTGCGTCGAACCCAAGCTCGATGGCGCGAGCGTGGAGATTCTCTATCGCGACGGAAAACTTGCTGGAGGCTCGACCCGTGGAGACGGGAAATCCGGCGAAGAAATCGTGGAAAATCTCCGCACTTTGAAGAACCTTCCTCTGACAATCGAGTACACGGGGAGCCTCACGCTGCGCGCCGAGGTCGTCATCTATCGTCGCGATCTCGAGTTCATCAACACCGAGCGTGAGAAGCGCGGCGAGCCGCTCTTTGCAAACCCACGCAATGCGGCGAGTGGAAGTCTCCGCATGCTCGATCCGCGCGTGGTTTCCGAGAGGCG
Source organism: uncultured Polyangiaceae bacterium (assembly GCA_965652275.1). Lineage (GTDB taxonomy): Bacteria > Myxococcota_A > Polyangia > Polyangiales > Polyangiaceae > NIC37A-2. The sequence continues at coordinate 214,949 of CBFGUR010000003.1, forward strand.
CCTACGCGCCCTGGTGTGGCAGGTAGTCGAAGAAGACTTCGCGGAAAGTCACTCCCACGCTCTGGACCGGTGCGCATCGCTGGGCATCCCCACACATCGAAAACACGTAGTCTGCGAATCGAAGGAAGAGCTCTTACGAGCCATCTCGGAAATCGAGACCTCGCGTCCCGACTACGAGTACGAGATCGACGGCGCCGTCATCAAGGTCGACACCTACGCCGAGCAGGGCATCCTCGGCAACACCGCCAAGTTCCCACGCTGGGCAATTGCCTACAAGTTCGGCGCCGAGCGCGCCTACACGAGGCTCCTCGACATCACGGTCCAGGTCGGCAGAACGGGCGCTCTCACTCCCGTGGCACATCTCGATCCGGTTCAGCTCGCCGGCACGACGGTATCGCGTGCCTCGCTCCACAACCAAGACCAGATCGAGAGACTCGATGTGATGATCGGCGACCTGGTCGGGGTCGAAAAGGCAGGCGAAATCATCCCTCAAGTCGTGGACGTCGACCGCACCAAGCGCACCGGAGAGGAGCGGGTTTTCATCTTCCCCATCGCGTGCCCCAGCTGCGGGGGAGCGGTGCTACGCGCCGAGAGTGAAGCGGTCGTCCGCTGCATCAACCCCACGTGCCCGGCACAGGTCGAGGGCGCCGTGCTTCACTTCACACGTCGCTTCGCGATGGACATCGATCACCTGGGAGAGAGCCTGATCCATCAGCTCGCAGAAGCTGGGCTCGTGAAAAGCGTTGCAGATCTCTACGTCCTCACCGAAGAGCAACTCCGGAGCCTCCAGCGAATGGGGAAGAAGAGCGCTCAGAACGTGATTTTCGCAATAGCGGGCTCGAAAGAACGAACCTTCGATCGATTGCTGACCGGGCTCGGCATCGATCTCATCGGACAGGTGGCTGCGGCTCAACTCGCCGAAGAGATCGGGTCACTCGAGAACCTCGTCGCTCTTCCCGTGGATGAGGTGGTGGCGAGAGCCGACGAAATCTCCGGTTTTGGCCCCAAGATGGTGGAGTCCGTGCGCGCGTACCTCGAAAACGACGCCTCTCGAGCGCTTCTGGAGCGCCTGGTCGGGCTGGGGGTTTCGCGCGCACAGCCCCAGAAGCTCGTGCGCCAGGATGGCGCTCTTTCGGGATCCAGCTTCTGTGTGACGGGGGTGCTCAGCCGGAAACGTTCCGATGTCCACGCCGATATCGAAGCGGCCGGAGGCATCGTCCACGACAAGATGAAAAAGGACACGACCTACCTCGTCGCCGGGGAAAAAGTCGGCCAAAGCAAGCTGACCGCGGCAAAGAAGCACGGAACGGAAGTGATCACCGAAGCACAGCTGCTCGCTCTCATTGGGGACTAGTCGTCGGGCTGCCTCGCTTGTCCCGAGAGCATTCGGTAGACTCGCTGCGAATCTGTTTTCAATGACTGCCGGCACGACATGACAAGCTGGGACCGCAAGCTCGATCTCGGCTTTCGCGGTTGGAAGTGGGCCACTGGCGCGCTCGGTCTGAGCGCGATCTTTTGGGTCGTGCTTCTGGGAACCAAGGCCAGGCAGGAGCCTGCCCGATGCGGCTCCGGCTTCCGCCCTATGGATGCTCGCTGTTGCGCGGAAGGGCAGGGTTCCTCCGCTGGGCAGTGCGTTGGGGCGCCGAGCACATGCCCCGCGCCCTTCCTTCTCGTGAAGGAGCCAACACCTGGCTGTGTACATCCTGGGGGTCGTATCCTGATCAAAGGGGGCCGCGTCACCTTGGGTCCGACGGACTGGGATTCGGTCGAAGTCGTCGAAAAACACACAGTCGTGGTGCGTTCCTTCCTCATCGATCAAGTCGAGGTCACGGCGCACCGCTACGGGAAGTGTGTCGCCGAAGGGCTTTGCGACCCTCTGCCAAGTGCCACGGAGCCAGGCCAACCTGTCTCCGGGATCTCACATCGAGCAGCTCAGAAGTTCTGCGCATCCGTCGCTGGCCGACTTCCTACCCCGGCTGAGTGGCTCTTCGCGGCAAGCGGGCCCGAGGGGCGACGCTATCCGTGGGGACCTCACGGCTTGGTTTGTCGAAGAGCCGCCTTTGGGCTTACCGACGGCCCATGCGCCGAAGGGGGAATCGCTCCTGACCTGGCTGGCCTGCATCCTGACGGATCCACCCCCGACGGAGTGGCCGATCTTTCCGGAAACGTGTCCGAGTGGGCGGTGGACGAAGAGGGACGGACGTCAGTTCACGGAGGCTCATTTCGCAGCAAGAACGCGGGCGACCTCAAGGTCTGGAGCACCGGGCGTCCCGTTGCCTCCGACGACGTCGGCTTTCGCTGCGTCTATTCCCCCGACTGACTGGGCGTCGTAGGGTGGCTCGGGTGAGCTGCGCCATTCTCACCATCGGCACCGAGCTGACTCGGGGCGAGCTTCGGGACAAGAACGGGGGAGACCTCGCTCTTTCGTTGACGGATCGCGGCTACGAAGTCACTGAGATGTGTACCGTCGACGATGATGACGACCGCATCGTCGACACCCTGACGAGACTTTCGAGGTGTCACCGGTTCGTCGTGTGTACGGGTGGACTGGGTCCAACGACCGACGACAAGACCAGCGCGTGCGCGGCAAGAGCGTCGGGCCGTCCTCTCGCGAGAAACGAGGATGCCTTTGCCGAGCTTTCGGCGTTCATGGCCTCGCGGGGCCGTCCGATGACGCCAGCAAGCGCAAAACAGGCTGATTTTCCGGGCGGTGCGCAAGTCTTGGACAACCCGCTGGGGACGGCGCCGGGTTTCAGCGTCGACATCGAAAGCTGCACGTTCTTCTTCATGCCTGGGGTCCCCGCAGAGATGCAGCGCATGTTCGAGGTCGAGGTGATTCCGCGGCTTCCACCGCCAAAGAAGCGCATCCTGTGCCAGCGCCTACGGACATTTGGACTTGCCGAAGTCGAGGTCAACGACCGGCTCGTCGGCGTCGAAGAGGATCACGAAGTCATCGTCGGCTACCGCGCCTCCCACTCCGAGATCGAAGTGAAGATACTCGCCGAGGCGCGCGAACGCGAAACGCAAGAAGATCTGGAGCGGCGCGTGAACCACACGACCGAAGTTGTCAGAAGTCGGCTGGGAGACGCCGTCTACGCGGAAGGGACGACTTCTCTGCCCGTCGTCGTCGGACAGCTCCTACTCGAAAAGGGAAAGAAGCTCGCCCTCGCCGAATCGTGCACGGGCGGCCTCGTGAGTGAAATGGTCACTGCAGTCCCCGGTGCCAGCGCGTACTATCTCGGCGGGGTGTGCAGCTACGACAACTCCGTGAAGATCGGGCTCCTCGGCGTGACGGAGGAGGCGCTTCATCGCGAAGGCGCCGTGAGCGAGGTCGTTGCGCGACAGATGGCCGAAGGAGCCCGACGCGCGCTCAGCGCGGACGTCGCGCTTTCGGTATCGGGAATCGCGGGTCCGGGTGGCGGAACCGAGGAAAAGCCCGTCGGCCTGGTGCATTTCGCCGTGGCGACCCAGTCTGGGACGTTCAGCTTTGAGCGCGTGTTCCGTGGAACACGCGCTCAAATCCAACGGCGCTCGGCACTTTTCGGCCTGTGGCAGGTCCGGGCCGCCCTCTTGAAAGAGGACGCCCCGAACCCGAGTTGAATCGGGGCTCAAGCCTCGGGGCGGGTACGATGGTAGCCGGTCGTCGGAGGCTCGTCCGCCGCCGGTTTGCGAGCAAACCCGATCTTCCCATCCACCGCGTCCACGCAGATCGTCTCGTCTGCTCCGTACTCACCTCGCAGTACCTGTTCCGCTAGTGGGTTTTCCACGAGCCTCTGAATGGCTCGCTTGAGGGGCCGGGCCCCATACTGCGGATCGAAGCCCTGCGCTGCAATCGCGTCCTTCGCCGCGTCGGTGACGACGAGAGATAGATTCCGGGCCTTAAGACGCGCCGACAGTCGCTTGAGCTGCACATCCACGATGGTGCGGATCTGCTCTCGGCCCAATCGCCTGAACACGACGCTCTCGTCGAGGCGGTTCAGGAATTCAGGCCGGAACTGAGTCCGCAAGGCTTCGTGAGCCGCTTCGTCGAGACGACGCTGCTTCTCCTCGTCGGTGATGTCGCGCCGTTCTTCGACCGCCGCCATCTCCGCCGAGCCGAGGTTGCTGGTGAGGATGACCACCGTGTTCTTGAAATCCACGGTGCGACCCTGCCCGTCGGTGAGGCGACCGTCGTCGAGTACCTGCAGCAGCGTATTGAACACGTCCGGGTGTGCCTTTTCGACTTCGTCGAACAGCACGACGCTGAAGGGTCGACGGCGCACCGGTTCGGTGAGCTGGCCGCCTTCGTCGTACCCAACGTAACCGGGAGGCGCTCCGATGAGGCGAGAAACGGAGTGCTTCTCCATGTACTCGCTCATGTCGAGGCGAATCATCGAACGCTCATCGTCGAAGAGAAATTCAGCGAGAGCTCGCGCCGTTTCCGTCTTGCCGACGCCCGTGGGTCCCAGGAAGAGGAACGAGCCGATCGGTCGGCTGTCGTCTCCGAGACCCGCTCGAGAGCGACGCACCGCATTGGCCACCGCCACGAGGGCATCGTCCTGACCGATGACGCGCTTCTTGAGATTCCCCTCCATCGAGAGGAGCTTGTCCATCTCACTTTGAAGCATCTTGGACACCGGAACGCCGGTCCACTTGCTGACGATGGCGGCGATGTCCTCGTCGGTGACCTCCTCTTTCAAAAAAGAGCCGCCCTCCTGGAGACGACCGAGTTCGGAGCGCGCCTCCTCGAGCTGCTTTTCAGCAGCAGGAATCGAACCATACTGGATCTCGGCCGCCTTACCGAGGTCGCCGGAGCGCGCCGCGAGTTCTTGTTTGGTGCGCAAGTCTTCGATCGCACGCTTTTGCTCTTGGATGCTCGAAATCACTTCCCGCTCTTTGATCCAGCGCGCCTTCTTGGAGTCTCGATCCTCCGAAAGAGCTGCGATTTCGACCTTGAGCTCGTCTAGACGTGCCTGGCTCGCCTTGTTTTTCTCTCGTTTGAGAGCTTGTTGCTCGATCTGGAGCTGAACGAGCTTGCGCTCCACCTGATCGATCTCGAACGGCATCGAGTCGATCTCGATCTTCATCTTGCTGGCCGCTTCGTCGATCAAATCGATGGCCTTGTCGGGCAAGAATCGATCGGAGATGTAACGGGTGCTGAGCGTGACGGCCGCAACGAGCGCCGCATCCTGAATGCGAATACCGTGATGCACCTCGTAGCGCTCCTTGAGGCCACGCAGGATGGCAATCGCGTCCTCGACGCTCGGTTGGTCGACGAGGACGGGCTGGAAGCGGCGCTCGAGCGCGGCGTCCTTCTCGATGTGCTTGCGATACTCGTCGAGCGTCGTCGCACCAATCGCCCGTACTTCACCACGGGCGAGCGCTGGCTTGAGCATGTTGGCCGCATCCATCGCACCTTCGGCCGCACCCGCACCGACGAGGGTATGCAGCTCGTCGATGAAGAGGATGATCTGACCGTCGGCGGCCTCGACCTCCTTCAGCACGGCCTTGAGTCGATCCTCGAACTCGCCACGAAACTTCGCTCCGGCCACCATGCTGGCCAAATCGAGCGCGCGCAGGCTCTTGTTCTTCAAGCCCTCGGGCACGTCCCCCTGAGCAATCCGGTGGGCGAGCCCTTCGGCAATCGCCGTCTTTCCCACGCCCGGTTCTCCGATGAGAACGGGGTTGTTCTTGGTGCGTCGAGACAAGACCTGCATCACGCGGCGGATTTCTTCGTCGCGGCCAATGACCGGATCGATCTTCCCCTTGCGTGCCAAAGCGGTCAGGTCCTTGGTGTACTTGTCGAGAACTTGAAACTTCTGCTCGGGATTTTTGTCAGTCACTTTGTGCGCTCCTCTCGCCTTCTTCAGAGCCTCAGAGAGTGCTTCGGGGGTCGCTCCGACCGAACGAAGGAGCGGAGCGAGCTTGTCCTTGTCGCGAGCCGCGGCGAAAAGGAAATGTTCCGTCGAGATGAACTCGTCTCCCAGACGTTTGGCTTCTTTTTCGGCGTCTTGGAAAAGGGACTGCATCCTCCGACCGAGGCGCGGTTCCGACCCGCCCTCGACCCGCGGAAACTGCGAAAGCTCGCGACTCATCAGAGACTCGAGCTTGTCGGCGTCGACGTTGGCTAGATCTAGAAGCGGTCGTGCGATCCCATCCGACTGGTTCAGGACGGAAAGGAGCAGATGCTCGGGCACGACCTCTGGGTGCCCTGCGTTGGTTGCAGCACTGGCGGCTTCCTGAAGAGCCTGCTGGCTCATGGTGGTCAAACGATCGAAATTCATGACAAATCCCCATATGTTGAACGACGGACGACGCCCGTCCACAGTCGGCGCACGAATGCACCCCTCCGAGTCCGGACCCGCCAAAGGCCCCGCGAACGCGTCAGCGCGCGGCTTGGAGACCACGAAAAGTGGGCGGAATCTGCTCGACCCGTGCTTTCAACCTAAGTCCGCCCCGCGACAGTGCAAGGTCCGAAACACCCCGCGACCCGGACGATCCAGTTGACGATCCAGTTCCCGAGGGCCCTCAGAGGCCCCTCACTTGCGAGCGGCGACCCGCTGCTTCACTGCCGCGGTGAGCGCCCCTTGGAGCGCCTTTTCCGAGACGTCGGTCAAGACCTTGCCGTCGACGACGACCACTGGAAACGAACGCTTTCCAGACAGGCGACGTGCGCGCTCCCTCTGATTGGAATCCTCGTCCACGTCGATCACCGAAAGCGGCACTCCGTTGGCTTCGAGAAGACGACGCGCAAGATCGCACGATTCACAATCGTTCTCTTCGTAAAAGACCACCTTCACCTGCGCCAAGGCCTTCTGGACCTCGGGATCGTCGGTAGTGAAGGTCTGAGGCGAGCCCTGCTTCCCCTCGAGGGGAACCGCGTGGACGATTTCCAGCATCTCCATGGAAGAAGGGTCCGGCTCGGGTGGCTTAGACTTTTCGGCTCGATCGAGAACGAACGCATCTTTGCTCGCATCATTTTCGGACACATCCGGCTCGGACATCTCGCGCGTGAGCTCCTTGAAATCGTCGGGCAACAGTGTGCGCTGCTCTGGCCCCACGATAGTCGGAGAATTTGGCTTACCTGACGGCCACAACACGATGGCAGTCACCAAGACTGCAAACACTCCAGCCACGATCGGCCAGTATTCCTTCAGAAGATCTCGAAGGTCCATCATTCACCTGGGCGTGCCGCCAGTGGTCACGAATCTATCCCACGAGCCCCCCGACGGGAAAGCAACGTCACCCCTAGAGCGCCGATCAGTTTGCCGCGAACGAGCGTTCTGCCCGCGGGCCGGACAGGCTTCTTTCGTTCAGATATCGAGATTTTGCGCATTGAGCGCGTTGTCTTCGATGAACTTGCGGCGCGGCTCGACCTGGTCTCCCATGAGCACGCTGAACAGCTCTTCCGCGCGCACCGGATCATTGACCTTCACCTTGAGCAATGTGCGGCCGTCGGGATTCATCGTCGTTTCCCAGAGCTGATCAGCGTTCATTTCGCCGAGGCCCTTGTAGCGCTGGATGTAGATACCCTTTCTACCTCGCTCGGCGAGATAGGCATCGAGAGCTTCCGGAGTGTTCACGGTCACCTCTTCGCCCTTCTCGGGGATGACTCGATAGGGAGCCGGGCCGATGGACAGGACGTCCTCCTGAATGGAGACGAGCTCGCGATATTCTCCAGTGTCCGCAATCTCTGCGGTGAGCCGACTCGGCTTCGAGCTCGCCCCCGGGCGAAACTTCACTTCGAGATAGTTGCCGTGGAGAGAGTCGTGCCCCGTTGTGATCTTCATCGGCACGAGATCCGGATGGCGCTCCATGAGCGCAGCTTCGAGCCGGTCGCGCGCAGCTTCGACCTTGGAGGCGTCCTCGAACGTTTCGATCCGGACGTCGGCAAGCTGCAAAGCAGCAGCAACGATCCGGCTGTCACATCGCCGATCGAGTCGAGCGAGATGATCTCCGACCGTACGCAAACGGCTGGCGAGACGGAACAAAGGTGCTCCAAAAAGCGGCGGGCCCTTTTGGGACTGTAAAGTGATGCCCGAGATTGCGCTCTCGATGAGGTAGCGATTGAGCGCCGCCTGATCCTTCATGTAGAGCATTTTCTTGCCCTTCTTCACGCTGAAGAGCGGTGGCTGGGCGATGTAGAGATAACCGCGTTCGATGAGCTCGGGCATCTGACGATAGAAGAACGTCAAGAGCAGCGTCCGGATGTGACTTCCGTCGACGTCGGCGTCCGTCATCAGGATGACCTTGTGGTAGCGCACCTTGTCGAGCTCGAAAGTGCCCTTCTCGGTGATGCCGCACCCCAGTGCGGAAATCAGCGTCGCCACGGCCTCGGAAGCCAGCATGCGATCGAGGCGAGCACGTTCGACGTTCAGGATCTTCCCGCGGAGGGGCAAGATGGCCTGGAAGCGTCGGTCACGCCCTTGCTTGGCGCTCCCACCTGCCGAGTCACCCTCGACGATGTAAAGCTCACTGATGCTCGGATCCTTGCTCTGACAATCGGCCAGTTTGCCGCTCAGCGAGGTCGTGTCCATCACGCCCTTGCGGACGACTTCGCGAGCTTTGCGAGCCGCCTCCCGCGCTTTGGCCGCAATGACGGCCTTTTCTATGATCTTCTTGGCGGTCTGTGGGTGTTCCTCGAAGTAGCGCCCGACCTGTTCGCTCACCGCGCCTTCGACGATGCTCTTCACTTCGCTCGACACGAGCTTGCTCTTCGTTTGAGAGTCGAAGCTCGGATCGGGGTGTTTGACGTGAATGACGCAAATGACTCCTTCGCGGCAATCGTCGCCGCTCAGGCCGTTCTTCACGTCCTTGAACAGGTTGTTCTCCTGCCCGTAGTTGTTCAAGGTGCGAGTCAGAGCCGACCGGAGGCCCGTGAGGTGGGTTCCGCCGTCCTTGTTGTGAACGTTGTTCGTGTAGCAGAAGATCTGTTCCGCGAAGGAGTTGGACCACTGGATCGCGAGATCCACCTCGATATCCGCCAGATCGGATCCGGACGGAACCGTTACGTCGAAGGCAATCACGTCCTCGTGAATCGCTTCCTTCTTCTCCGCAATATGGGCGACGAATTGGCGAATGCCGCCTTCGTAGTGAAACTCCTCGTGAACGCCCTCACCGCGCTCGTCGGACAAGTGGATCTTGAATCCCTTGTTCAAAAACGAGAGCTCGCGCAAGCGAGTGGCCAAGATCTCGTAGCTGTACTCGGTATTGCTGAAGATCTCGGGATCGGGGAGAAAGTGAACCTTCGTGCCGGTCTCGGTCGTCTCGCCTACAGCCTCGAGGGGGCCGTCCGGTACGCCTTTTTGGTAGGTCTGTCTGTGGACCTTCCCCTCACGCTTGATCTCCAGCTTGAGCCACTTGGACACGGCGTTGACCGCGCTCACGCCCACTCCGTGGAGACCAGCGGAAACCTTGTAGCTCGCGTTGTCGAACTTGCCGCCAGCGTGAAGAACCGTCATCACGACTTCGGCCGCGCTCACGCCCATCTCGTGCATCCCCACCGGAATGCCGCGCCCATTGTCACGGACAGTGATGGAGTTGTCGTGGTTTACGACCACGTGAATCCCCGAACAATGCCCCGCGAGATGCTCATCGACCGAGTTGTCAATGACCTCCCAGACCAGATGATGGAGCGCCGTACCATCGTGCACGTCACCGATGTACATGCCGGGACGCTTGCGGACGGCCTCGAGGCCCTCCAAAACGGTGATGCTGTTCGTCCCGTACTCTTCGCTGCTCGAAGAGGCAGGAGCCGCTCGCTCTGCGCTCGATGTTTGGTCGCTCAAGGGTAGTTCTGCCAGCTCGAAAAAGGTGCCCTCCGGTATAGCCCGAGGGGGGGTCTTTCACAAGCTCCTCTGGCGGCTCATCGTAGCTGTTTTCAGCTAGATTGTGGCTTTCGAAACGACCCCATTTTCGACCCTGAAATCGGCCCGATCTTCCCCCTTCAGACTGACCTCGGAAAAGAGCTCGGGGCGCGTGGTCGTGACGAAGATCTGACTTGCCGAGTGACGAAGGAGCTCGAAAACCGCATGGGTTCGCTCGGGGTCGAGCTCACTCGAAACGTCATCGAGCAGGAGCATCGGTTCGACGCCCGTCACCTCCCGAACGCAGGAAAGCTCCGCCATCTTCATCGCGAGGGTGAGCAGCCGCTGTTGACCCTGGGACGCATGGCTGCGCGCCGGTCGGCCATCGATCGAAAACGACAGCTCGTCGCGTTGCGGACCGAACGTCGCCGCACGTCGGTGCAGATCCTTGAGGCGGCGGCTGGCGAGTTCCGATGCAAAGACCGCTACATCCGAAGTCCCACCCGGCTCGTAGACGGAGCGGCAGACCAACCCCGGGGCGGCCATCTCCGAAAATGAGGGCCCCAGTGCATCGATGACGCTGCTTGCCGCATGAGCGCGACCACGTGCCAGACGCGCTCCGTGGGTGGCGCACACTGCCTCGTAAGCGTCGAGTTCCGGAGCGCGCACGCCCTTCTCCGCCAGCAGCTTCTGACGGTCTCTGAGCGCCTTTTGGTACGAGAGCCGAGCGTCGGCACCGCCTGGATCTTGATGCAAGAGGACGCGATCGAGGAGCGTTCGACGACCCGCCGCCGGGCCGCTCGCAAGGCTCAAATCGCCCGGATGAAATGCAATGACCGGTGCCTTGAGAGCGTAGTCGAGGTGGCGCTTGGGTCGCTTCCCATCGACGAGAAACGACCTACCCCGATGACCCACTTGAGCGCGGAGCTCTCGGCGCAACCCGAACGATTCGATCTCTCCATGCAGGAGTGCCTGATCAGCTCCCTGCCGGATGGTCTCCCCGAGCTTCTGACATCGGAAGCTCTTGGTCGTACACAGGAGATAGAGCGCCTCGATGAGGCTGGTCTTCCCGTGACCGTTGTCTCCGTAGACGAGATTGAAGCGCGGCGCCGGAACCACGTCAGCGCTCGCCAGATTGCGAAAATCACGAAGCCTGAGCCGACGCACCGATGTTCTTCCACCAGTTCGCCCGTCCATGGAGCTCACGACGCTTCTTCGTCCATCAAATGCGCATGGGCATGATCACGGCCAAATAGTCGCGATCCGATGCCTCACCGCCAGGGCGAACGACCGCAGGATCGAGCTCGCCACTCAGGCCCAAGATCACTTCGTCGTCGGTGATCGCGCCGAGAACGTCGAGGAAGTACTTGGCATTGAGACCGATGGTGAGACCTTCGCCTTCGTAATCCACCGAGAGCTCATCGAAACCCTCACCTGCCTCGGGACTCTCGCTCTCGACGCGCAGAGCGCCTGACGACAGTGAGATCTTCACACCACCCGTACGGTCGCTTGCAGCGATGGACACGGCCTTCAGAGCGTCGGAGAGGGCACTTCTCGGAGCGCGCACCGCGTTGGCGCTCTGAGCAGGAATGACCTGTTGATACGGCGGGAACTGCGCATCGACCAGCTTCACGCTGAAGCGAAATCCAGCCAGCTGACAGTAGACGTTCGGCCCCGACTTCAGAAGCTTGATCTTGGGTGCTTCATCGCCGCTCGTGTCGGAGACAGCCTCGTCGCACAGACGACGCAGCTCCAAAATACCTTTGAGGGGGATCAACATCGATCCTTCACCGCTGATTTCGGCAGCTCGGATTTCCATCTTGGACAGCCGATGACCATCTGTGGTCACCATACGCAGACGGTTGTCCTCGAGCTCGAAGAGCGCACTGCTGAGATGGAGACGGGTCTCGTCGGTCGAAATCGAAAAGTGTGTGCTGGAGATGAGCCGCGACATGACCGACGCCTCGAGCTCGATCCAGTCATCGCCCTCTGCCTTGGGCAGACTCGGGAACTCTTCACCGGGCACGCCGTGAATCGTGTAGCGACGCGCGGAACTCGTCGCTCGAATCACCATCGTCGAACCTTCGTCCACCTCGAGCGAAAGCTGACCGTCGGGCATCATCCGCACGCGCTCGAACAAATCCTTGGCGCCGACGGCCACACTGCCCGGCTTTTTGACTTCGGCGTCGATCTTGCCGCTCACCGCAAGCACTAAATCGGTTGCAGAAAGGCCGAGCGCACTGTCGGAAGCTTCGAGGAGCACGTTTCCGAGCACCGGCATCGTGCTTTTCTTGTCGGCAACTCCCTGACAGCGGCCGAGAACGCGAAGAAGTTCTTTTTTAGCGACGGTGACGTGCATGAGCCTGACGATTCCTAGTCGTGGAAGCTCCACACCGCTAGTGCCAAGAGGCCGGAGCTCGTGGGCTCGAAGTATCCTGTCGCAGTTCAGGTAGCTTCATGAAGACAGCTGTGCCGAGAGGTGGGACGATCTAGAATAAAGAACAGTAAAATTTAAATTTCCATCGTAGTCTTAGGCCCTGTGGAAACTGGGTAGAAGTGTGTTAAGTGTTCGAATTTAATTGGCTATATCTAGTTCCTCCCTGTGTACTTGTTCCTCCCATTCCGGGCACGCCAGCTGTGGAGGAATCTCTATCAAGAGGCACCACCCCTGCTCCTCCACAGGGCTGAGGGAGGGGTTTTCCCCAAGTCTCCACCAGGGCTATTCGGCGAACAATCGGTGACACTGGACGTCATTGTTCGTCCTCTGACAATAGAAAGGAGGCCCTTCTTTTTTTCTGCGCGCCGGAATTTCGCGTCCTTCGATGTATTCAAAAATGAATGGTTAACTGAATAATATCCATCGATACATACGATTTCGTATATCGAGAATCACACCGCCGAGTCGTCGCGAGTTCGAGCGCGTAGTGACACCGGGCAACTGCTCGGTCTCGAGTCCGCCGCGCAGTCGATCAGCTGAGGCTTCAGCCCGGTTCCAGACGCGCGAGCGCCATCAGGATTTCCCGCTTGGTCTGCTCGTAGGTTCGGGGTCCGATTTCGCCTTCTCGATGGGCGCGTTCCAGCAACTTCATCTCGTCCAGAAGCGTGCTTCGCGCGCGGTCCCTTTGTTCGACCTTCTCATCGTCGGTTTCCCTCTTCTTGAGTAGGGCGGCAACGAGGCCCAAAAGGGCGACGCAAAGGGCCACGAGGGTTGCGATCCACCGTCCTGGACCGATCACGGGAAGCCCCGACAGCTCGATGACGATCTTCGACAGTTGACCCTCCCCGGGACGCATCACTCGTCGGGTGAGAAGAACCTTCTTGTTGTCTCGTCCGACGCGCGATTCGGTCGGTTCGAAGCCGGGGCTCACGCTGAGCCCCATGCCTGGTGCCTGTTCGATCAAGACGTTCACGTCGACCGCGTGGGGCGGGACCGCCATTTCGATGGAGCGGGTTTCGGTGTTCGTGTTGGGTACGTGAAAAGCGAAGGCCAAGTCTTTTTGGCCGGGCGGAAACGTTCCGACGAGATTCATCCCACCTGGCGCGTCCTCGAAACCGGCGTCTCCCATCGTGAGCTCGGCTTCGACACCTTGCGCGTCGTCGGGCAACTCGAGGAAAATCGGCTCCGGCTTCCACGTCGTTCGGCTCATGTTGATGACGCGATATCCGCCATCGACCCGCAGCAAATCGTCGTTGACGCGCACGGTGATGAAGACCTGAATCCCGACGAACGCATCCCGCGGGTCTCGTACTACTGGGAACGTGTGCACGATGACGCGCTGCCCGGCCTTCGAAAGACGAAAACCAGGAACGTCGTAGCTCGCCCCCTGTCGCTCGACGGCAATCGCGTACGAAAACCGGATCGCCGGATCGAGCCCATCGAACCTGGCTTCACCGGATGCGCCCGTCGTTTTTTCCGTGACGTCCTCGTCGTTGCCCTCGGCGATGCTCTGAAAGTGGGTCAGAAGTCGGACCTTGGCACCCTTCAAAGGTCGCCCCGATTCGTCCCGGACCTCGACGACGACGGTGCCTTCGGGGAGCGTCTCGTCCACGAAAGAGCGGTCCTTCGGCGCTTCTCCCGGTTGCATGCCGTGAGGGTTGGCAGCATGTGGGTTCGGGGCAGCAGCGCTTTGCTCTGGTTCGTCGACCTCAGAGCCCGAAGACTCCTGCTCGGCGGCAGCTGCGGCCGGCCGGGGCTGAGCTTGAGAGGACTCCGGAGCGCCGTCCTGCGAGAGCGCTGGCGCTGCCGTCAAGAGTAGGAGGAGGAAGGGGCGGAGACTCGCCGAAAAGCTCATGATCGGATCTCTTCCTCTTTCGACTTCTCGTCGCCTTGATTGACACTCGAGTCTTCGACGGACACATCGTTCGATGCCTCGTCCGCCATGGCGTCTGCTGAAGATTCGTCAGCACTCTGACTCGGCGGGGAGCTCGCCCTAGCCGTGTTCTTCGAGCCTTTCTTCCTCTTCTTGCGCTTTTTGGACTCAGCCTGGTCCCTTTCGCGAAGGTGAGCTTCGACTCGCCTCTCGGCCGCCTCGAGCTTCTCTTTCATCGTCTCGTCGGTCAGAGCGATCATCCGCTTGGCCTTCTCACGCACTTCCGCCGAGACCAGATCGTAGTCCTCGCGGCTGATTTTCCCCACGGAGAGCTCGTATTCGAGGTCTTTCAACGTGCGAAGTAGGGCGCGCTTCTGCTCTTCTTCGGCGGAAGGTGCGGCGTAGGAAAGCGCCTGCTCGAACTCCATGTCGCCGTCCTCGTCCATCTGCTGGAGGCTCGCCCACATCAAGACGATGACGAGACTCAGGGCGCCCGCCGCCAGACCAATGAGGAAAGTGGGCAGCCCCCACACGAAGCCAGCGACTGCCGCTCCGCTGATGGCAAGAGTGACGACCCCCAGAACGATCCGGGAAACGCTCCGGCTGCTCACCGCTGGTCGGCTCCTCGCTCGACCGAAGAAAGCAGCAGTCTCGGAGTGTTCGCGTCGATGGTCGTGGAAAACGGTCGCGACAAGCTCGTGGCGAAATAAATGGTCATGAGGATGCCCGCGGTCGCCGAAAGACCGCTGCGCACATAGGTCCAAGCCGTGACCCTCTTCGTGCTGACTTCCGGCCACAGGGAGACGAAACAACCGAATATCAGAACTCCGAGTCCAATCCAGATCCAGCCCACGAACGGATTCACGTGCACCGTGAACGTGGCGCGTTTCGTCTTGGGGTCGGCGGTCGCCAATACCAAGTACAGGTCATCGCGGAAGCCACGCAGAAGACCCACCTCGGACGTCGTTTGGGGGGGACTTTGGTAGATGAATTTGGCGGGGGAGAGCCGGGTGAGAAACTCTCCATCTTGATGCACGATGACGTCAGCAAAGAGCATCCGCACTCCCTTGGTGGCTTGTTCTTCGGGCGAACACTTGGGGCTGCCGGGACACATGCGCGTGCCCTCGTACGTGAGTTTGTAGTCCGCTGTGACGTGGCTTTCGCCGGGGTTTACGGCAACCTCGTCCTCAATCGTCCAGGCGGTGCCGACGAAGCCAAGGTACATCCCGACGATGCCGAGGTGCACGATGTAGCCCCCGTAGCGGCGCCGACTCTTGGCGACTAGACGCAGGCACGCGACGAGCGGGCTTTCCGGCTCGCCCTTCTTGGCGGTCGACGACATGCGCGCCTTGGTGCCGCGGTAGAATTCCTGAATCACCACGGCGATGTTCATGGCCGAAAGCGCGACCGTGAGACCCGGAAAGACGCTGCTCAGCTTGCCGTAGATCTGCGCGCCGAGGCCCGGTTCGACGGTCGCAGTCGGGACAATCGCTGGATATCCGAGGCGACCGCCCAGAACCAGGTGCACGATTGCCGTCACCACGAAAGCGATTCCGGGGAAAAGGAACGCCGACTTGAGCGAGCTCGGGCTCGTCTTGCGCCAGCCGAAAAGGGGCGCCAGCCCCATCAGAGCGAAGATGAGCAGACCAATCGGTGCCATCCACTTGTTGTAAAAGGGTGGACCCACGGTGATTTCCTGCCCCATGAACAGCTCGGTGAAGAGCGGGGAGAGGGTCGCCAGAAGCACGAAAGTCATGCCGCCGAGCAGGGCCCAGTTGTTGATGACGAACATCCCCTCGCGACTCACGATCGATTCAATCTGAGTCTTTCCCCGGAGCTTCGGGAGGCGCCACACGATGAGGCCGATGGCCGCCGCCGCCATGAGCGACAGGTAGTAGAGAAAGTAGGGCCCGATGTCGCTCTTGGCGAACGAGTGCACGCTGGCGATGAGGCCCGAGCGCGTGAGGAAGGTGCCGAAGATGGTCAAAAGGAACGTCACGCAGATGAGCACCACGTTCCAGATCCGGAACATGTTGCGGCGCTCCTGGATGATGGTCGAGTGCACGTAGGCGGCCGCCGTGAACCACGGGAGGCAGGCGGCGTTCTCCACCGGGTCCCAGGCCCAGAATCCGCCCCAGCCGAGCTCCTCGTAGGCCCAAATCATCCCCAGAACGTTGCCAATACTCAGGAACAGAAACGCTACGAGCATCCATTTCCGGACCGCGACGATCCACTCGTTGTCCAGGCGTCCCGTCACCAGCGCTGCCACGGCGAAAGAAAACGGCACGGCGCAGCCTACGAAGCCCATGTAGAGCATCGGCGGATGGATGATCATCCAGTAGTTCTGCAGGAGGGGATTGAGGCCGTTTCCGTCGGGGGGCGCGCCGGAGATGTTCTGGGCGAACGGGTTGGCCGCGAACATCATCAAGATCGAGAAAAACGCGATGATGGTCATGAGCGTCGCAATCACCGCCGGTTGTAGCGCTTGGTAGCGTCCCCTCATCCAGCGGACGCACGCGGCCGTGTAACCCCCCAGCAGAAACGTCCACCAGAGCAGCGATCCGTCCTGTCCCCCCCACAGCGCGGTGAAGAGGTAGGTGGTCGACATGCTCCGATCGGAGTAGCGCGAGATGTAGCTGATCCGAAAGTCGTGCGTCACAAAGGCGTACGACAGTAGGATGACCCCCGTGAGAATCGTCGCCGACGTGGCGTAAGCACCCAGCCGCGCGGAGGCCAGCATGCGGGCGTTGCCTCGGGCGGCCAGGGTCGCAACCGAGAAGGTGTACGCGGCCAGGACGAGGATCGAAAAGACGACGAGCGTTCCGAAACCGGGAAGAGAAAGCCACATGGCGCGAGAACCTTAACGCGCCATTTTTTTCGAACCAGGCGCGATCGACCGAACAGGCGACAAAAGTGCCCGATTCCAGACCCATCTCAAAAAATGACCGCGCCGGGCGCGAAAACGCCCGCCAGTCGTCACGGGAGCCAAAAAACTGAGCCTTTGCTCGATCCGATCGGTTTTGCAGTGCGCTCGGGGCTGCTCACCCGTTCGGGGACCTTAGTCCGCCGCTTCGACTTCGCCCACCGTCGTGCCGAGGTTCTCTCCTTGGAGAACGCGTCGGATGTTCCCATCCGCCATCTTGAAGACGCGGATCGGAAGACCGTTTTCTCGGCACAGGGCGATGGCCGTCGAGTCCATCACCTTCAAGCGATCCGTCAGGAAGCGGTCGTAGCTGACCTTGCGGAGCAATTCGGCGTCTTGGTAACGCTCCGGATCCTTCGTGTAGATCCCGTCGACCTTGGTGGCCTTGAAAAGCGCGTCCGCGCGGATTTCCATGGCGCGCAAAGAAGCGGCGGTGTCGGTGGAAAAATACGGGTTTCCCGTACCGGCAGCAAAAATCACCACGTGGCCACGAGTGAGGTGCCGGATCGCGCGGCGCCGGATGTACGGTTCGGCCACCTGCTTGATCTCGATGGCTGTCATGACCCGCGTCGGAACGCCCGCTCGCTCGAGCGCATCCTGAAGTGCCAGGGCGTTGATGACCGTGGCCAGCATGCCCATGTAGTCACTCTGCCCCCGGTCCATGCCTTGGCTCGCGCCCTTGAGCCCGCGGAAGATGTTCCCGCCGCCCACGACCAGGCCGATCTCGACCCCGGTTCTCCGCACGTCGGCGATTTCTTCCGCCGTAGAGCGGAGCGTATCGACATGCAGCCCGCCTTGGCCTGGCTCCGAAAGAGCTTCCCCGCTCAGTTTCAGAAGGACGCGCTTGTAACGCAGGGGCGGCTTTTCGTCGTACGGCGAGCTTTCGTGGGTCACGAAACCTGGTGTTAGACTGGTCCGGCTCGGGCCGCAATGAGCCGAGACCTTGACCCTCCGATTCTCTCGCCGTTATGTCCGAACTCATGACCACATTGCGAAAATCCCTGACGCTGGGGCGTCGGTCGGATGTCTCTTCCGTGATGCGGAGGTGGGACCGAACCGTCGCTCGAAGGGTTGCAGTGGGGCTGTCGTTCGTGTGTCTCGCGCTTTCTGGCCTTGGCGCACTTGGGTGCAGTTGTGACGAAGACGTTGCGTCCACGGCCGATCAAGAACGCGATCCGGTGACCGGGCTCACTCCCGCCGAGACGCAGGAGGTCTTGGTACGCGTCGGCGAAAAGACAATCACCCTAGGCGACTACGTGGCAACGTTGCTTCGAATGGATCGTTTCGAACGGCTCCGGTACCAATCCGAGTCCGGCCAAAAGAAGCTCCTCGACGAAATGATCGAGGTGGAACTCTTGGCTCAAGAAGCCGAGCGACGCGGCTTGGACAAGGATCCGAAGGTTCAACTTCGTCTCCAACAAGCAATGCGCGATGAACTCTTGCGGCTCGTCGAGGCGAAGCTACCCGCGGTCGAGGAAATCAGCGAACGCGAAGTGCGCGAGTACTACGATGCCCATCGCGACGAATTCAAGGAGCCCGAGCGTCGACGCGTGCTGCTCATCAAGGTCGGCTCCGAGGAGCTGGGTAAAAAGGTACTCGAGAAGGCGCTCGGCCCCGACAAAAAGGGGGCTCCGGGGAAGGTCTGGGCGGAGCTTGCGCGCGAGTACTCACTCGAACGAGCGGCCGCAAAAGAGGGAGACCCCGAGGAGTTCGCTGGGGACGTGGGGTTCGTTTCGGCGCCTGGCGAGGAGCGGGGGGAAAACGAAGCCGTTCCCGAGGGCGCCCGGGCAGGCGTGTTCGAGATCGATGGCATAGGAGGAGTACTTCCGCGCCTCGTTTCGGAGCGGAAGTTCTACTACATCGTGCGCCTGGGAGGCATCAGTCCTGCGCGCGACCGCACCGTGGCCGAAGCCGATCGCGCCATTCGCACTGAGGTTCGGCGGCAGAAGTTCCTGGAAGCCGAGAAGAAACTCGAGGCGGAGCTGCGGCGAAAATACCCCGTCAAGATCGATGATGCCGCCATCGAGAAGTTCTCGGCGGGGAGCCCTCCCGTCGAAAAGAAGGACGAATGACCCAACCGACTCCCACGGCCTTGCCCCTCAGTTCCGAGCCCGGTGACTGGAAGTGGCAGATGCAGCACGCCGTGCGTTCGGCCGATGGCCTAAGAGCGGCGCTTCGGCTCACCGACGGAGAATACGAAGCGGCCCGTCGCGCGGAAGCGGCCGGCTTTCCCATATCGATCACCCCCCATTACCTAGCGCTCATCGATCGCGAGGATCCGAAGTGTCCGCTACGTCGCCAGCTGGTCCCGAGTGCTCGCGAAGGATTGGCCACCCGAGGCGATCTGCGCGATCCGCTCGGAGAGGAGGCGCACGAGGTCGCACCCGAGCTCATCCAGCGGTACCCAGATCGTGCCCTGCTCCTCGTCAGTGATCGCTGCGCTGTCTACTGTAGGTTTTGTACGAGAAGCCGCATGGTGGGATCGGGTGGGGGACCGCGTAGCCTCCAAAAGCTCGCCCCAGCGTTTGCCTATCTCGAGCAGCATCCGGAGGTGAAAGATATCATCGTCAGCGGCGGGGACCCCCTCGCCATGTCGACGTCTCGTCTCGTCGGAATCATCGCAAGGCTGCGAGAAATCCCCTCGGTCGAGACGATCCGCCTGGCCACCCGAGTTCCCGTCGCGCTCCCCATGCGCATCGACCGCGAGCTCGTTACTGCACTCCGGCCCCATCACCCCCTGTGGATCATGACCCACTTCAACCATCCTCGAGAACTCGATTCCGAGGCGCGCGCCGCTCTACGTCGTTTGGCCGACGCCGGCTTCCCTGTCATGAATCAGACGGTACTTCTCCGGGGAGTCAACGACGATGCGGAGACGTTGACCGAACTTTTCCGCGCGCTGGTCCGAGAGAGGGCGCGCCCCTACTACCTCCTCCTCATGGATCCCGTCAGCGGCACCGGCCATCTGCGCACGAGCGTGAAGGAGGGGATCGACATCATGGAGCGGCTCCAGGGTCGTCTGAGTGGGATCGCCCTCCCCAAGCTGATCATGGACACGCCGGGCGGCTTCGGGAAGATCCCACTTGGTCCCGACTACGTCGTGGACCGGTCCCCCGGCGTGACTCGGGTACGCACCCCGCGTGGGAATCAGGTCGACTACTACGATCCGGATGACTGAGGCCGCGCTCGCCACAGGGTGCGGACGGCTGAGCGGCAGCGGGGCCTCGCGCTTTTGGAACATCTCGCTCGCTTGCTTGTCGATCCTTCCGATGGATCTCACGATGCAGACATGACAGCTCGTCGGTCGAATCGATGTAGGAGCGCGATGGGGCTCCTTGTTCTCCTCAGCTGCTTGGGCTGCGGTGCGTCTAGCCCTGCGCAGAAAGCGGCCGCGCCGCCGCAAGGGGAGACCGAGAAGACCGTCCGTGCCACCCCCTATGAGAAGGCGCTCGCCGCCCTGAAGGCCGGGAAGTGGTCCGACGCGCAGACCCTGCTGGAGTCGGTTCGCGGCAAACACCAAAAGGAAGCCGTGCTGGTCCTCGGGGAGCTTTTCCTTCTCACCGGCAGGCACGAAGAGGTCGACGCCCTCCTCGGGGCGGTGAAGAGCGCGCCGGCCGACCTCATCATCGCCGAATCCTTGCGTCGACGTGGCGAGCTCGGAGCGGCCAAGGAGCGCCTGACCGTCCCGCGCGAGACCACCACGGTTCTTTCCCTTTCTCGGTCGGTTGCACTTGGCGAAATCCTCGTCGAGGAGGGGAAACGAAGCGAGGCCGAGTCAGTCCTCATGAAGGTCATCGAGGCGGCCAATGCGGGGGAGTTCGACGCCCTAGAGAAGCCCGACCAAGCACGGGCGTGGGCACAGGTGGGCCGCGCCGCGCATCTCCTTCGGAGCGCCGAGGATGCCAACGAAGCGTTCAACGAGTCGGAGACCTTGGCGCGCGCCGACTTGGCAACCCTTCTTTTCCGCGCCGAGCTCTTCCTGGAGAAATTCGACTTCGCCCACGCTGCAGAGGTCCTCTCCGAGGCTGAAAAAATCGCACCCCATCACCCCGATTTCCTCATTCTGAAGGCTCACCTCGCGCTCTACGGACAGCTTGCCTTCGCCGAAGTGGAAGAGATCGCAAAGGGAGTCTTGGAGACCAACCCCAGAAGCACCCGCGCGCGCTTTCTGCTGGCGGCAGTCGCGCTTCGCGATTTGGCCATCAAAGACGCGATGTCCCACGTCGAAAAGGGACTTGGGGAAAACCCCCGTGATCTTCAGCTCCTCTCCATGAAAGCCGCCGTGCTCTTTCTCGCGGAAGATCCGAAAGGCTTCGAGGCGGTCGTCGACGAAACGCTGGAATATTCTCCCGGATACTCGGAGATCTTCCGCATCGTGGGTGAATACGCTGAGTGGGAACACCGCTATCCAGACATCGAAAAGCTGATGCGGCGCGCGGTACGTCTGGATCGAGAAGACGGTAGGGCGCGCAGTCTCCTCGGCCTCACCTTGGTGCGCTCGGGAAGCGACGCTGCGGGTTTGGTCGAACTGCGGCGCGCCTTCGAGCTCGATCCGTACAACGTTCGGGTCCTCAACACGCTCAACCTCTACGAGAAGACCATCCCCGAGGAGTACGTCGAAAAGCGAGAGGGGCCCTTTTCGTTCCGCTTCCCCAAGGACGAAGCGCCGCTGCTCGAGCGCTACGTCCCGCAGCTTCTGGAGAAGGCTCATGCGGAGATGGTCGAGCGCTACCAGTACACGCCCGTGGCGCCCATCGGCATCGAGATCTACCAATCTCGGGATCAGTTCGCCGTGCGCACCAGCGGCCTTCCGCAAACGGCCATCGCCGGGGTCTGCTTCGGCCGCAAGCTTGCCACGGTGAGCCCCATCGGATCTCCAGGGAACTTGGGCATGACCTTGTGGCACGAGCTTGCCCACGTTTTCCACATCGGACTCAGCGAAAATCGAGTTCCCCGCTGGCTGACCGAGGGCCTGGCCGAGTGGGAGACTGCGGCGCGCGACGTGGGC
The DNA here is from genome assembly GCA_965652275.1 of uncultured Polyangiaceae bacterium. Classification (GTDB taxonomy): domain Bacteria; phylum Myxococcota_A; class Polyangia; order Polyangiales; family Polyangiaceae; genus NIC37A-2. The sequence goes on from CBFGUR010000003.1 coordinate 236,975, forward strand.
TGGAGCCGGGAGATGGACCTCGAGCTGTACCGGGCTCTCCGACAGAACGCCGTCCCCAGCTTGGGCTCGATGAGTCGCGCCTTCACCCACGCGCGGCGCATGTCGGACGTGGCGAATGCCTATTACGCTTCGGGGCAGATCGCCGAATGGATTGTCGATACTCACGGCCGGGGAATGGCCCAAAGTCTGTTGGCGGAGTTCGGAAAGAAGAAGCTACCGCCCGAGGTCGTTCCGCCACTCCTCGGAGCGTCCTTCGAGGAGCTCGACGAGCAGTTTCGTTCCCACGTCAGGGAAGAGCTCGAGCGCTTCGAGTCCCAGTTCGTCTCTGTCGAACTCTTTCTCACACCCGAGGAAATCGAAGAGGGTCTGAGAAAAGATCCCCTAGACTATGATCTTAGATTTCAGAAAGCTCTGCTCCACTTCTCCGATCGCAAATTCAAGCGCGCAGATGCCGAGCTGCAGAAGCTCCTCGGCGAAAAATTCGACCCCCACGTAAGCTTCGCGAGGACCCGACTCCTCCTGGCTACCGAGCAACAGAAGAAGGCGCGCGTCATGCTGCGTGAGCTCATCGACAAGGGGCACGATGGCTACGAGGTGCGCATGATTTTGGGGCGCCTCGATCTGGCCGCGGCCGCTCGCACGAAAGCACTGTCTCACCTGGAGCAGGCCGTGAAGTTCGACCCTCTCGCAGAAGAGGCTTGGGCAATCATTGCGGCCATCTACAACAAGCTCGAAAACGAAGAAGGCGAGCTCGAGGCTCTGCGCAATTGGGCGGCGCTCTCGGAACACGATCCGACCCCGCATCGTCGTCTCATTCAGCTTCTCATCGACCACGAGAAGTACGAGGAGGCGAAGCGCGCGGGTGAACTAGCAATCTGGGCCGATCTAGCGGGTCTCGAAACCCATCGTCTCTACGGCCTCGCTCTCTTTCGAGCGGGCGACGAAAAGGGGGCCGAGTACGAGTTCGAAAGCGCTCTCTTGTGCCCCGCTTTGCCAACGGACTTGCAGAGCCTGACCGCAACTTGGATCTCCGAGCTCGAGCGTGTGGGTAAGAAGGCTCGCGCTGCCGAAGTGGCCGCTAGGATTGCAGGCAGTCGGCGATTTTCCGCCAAGAAATCGGGCGCTCCGCCGCCCGCCGGCGTGCACATCCCGGACGTGGAAATGCCGGATCTGTCGCCGGGCCCCTGAGGTCCGCCGCGGCGTCCCGGAGCGGCTCCCCGTTCGAGCTCCATCGAGGGGCGCCTCAGACGTTCCATGGGAGTCTCGTTCGTTCGACTGGGGCGCCCCAGGCGGCCCTTGGGACGACGATTCCTCGGAATCAAGCGGTCCGCTGCGAGATCCACACGTCCTGGCCGTCGATCGGCTGGCTCCGTTCGTGAGAGGAGGTCACCGAAGTCCGGGAGGGCTGCTATGGGGGCGTCAAGATGTCTTGACATCAAGATGTCTTGACAAATACTAACGCTGGGCCGGCGCCTCGGTTTGATGAATCCGTGCCGCTCCCGGCTACCATGTGATAAGCCGGCGGACGACAGATGGGGCGCCGCGCCAAGAAGCTCACGATCATCCATCCCGAAGGAAGGAACTACGCTTGCCGGGACTGTCCAGCTCGCTGCTGTACGTCATCATGGGGGATCCCGGTCAGTCAGGAAGAGTGCGATCGAATCCTTGCCGACGAAGAGGCGGCTTCGCGACTGGGGGCCCGCGGCACTGCCATTCTCAAGGCCGGCATTCTCCCGATGCGCGAGCAGAACGAAAAGCTCGCATGTGTCTTCCTCGACGAAGATCTTCTCTGTAGCTTACATAAGCGGCACGGTCACGACTTCATCCCCGCGCCGTGTCAGGCCTTCCCCTTCGGTTTCTCGGAAAACGAGAACCAGCAGCCCGTCGCGCTCCTCTCGCGCTACTGTCCGTCGATTCGAGACAACTACGGCGAGCCGGTCGAAAACGTCATTTCCGAGAAACTCGGCCAAGCGGGGGGCGCCAAACCCATGGCTGAGAAGATGGGGCTGCGCTCGGGCCGCGTCCTTCCGCGAAATCAGTATGTCGCAGTGGTCGATAGCTGGGGGGCGCTACTCGAAACAACCGATGCGGCCCAAGCTCTGGCTCAGATCTACGATTTCACAGACGCTCTCGACGAGCACCTCCCCAAGACGAAGAAGCCCAATGACCAAGAGCTCCGACAAGCCATCGAGAAAGCCCGAGCCATCGAAGTTCAGAAAATGGCTCCGAGCCGTCTGGGATTCGGCGGTCGAGTCCTTCTCTCGCATCTATTAGGGGGTATCTGTTACCCCTCGCGCGTCATGCTGGCGCACCGCATGACCCCGGTGACCTTTGGAGAGAAGGTTCGTTCGTGGCTCAACCGCCTCGTCTGGCTCTTCCGCTGGGGTAGCGTCAAGCTGCTCTTCGTGGATCCCCCGGTTCGGGTGCGACGCATCGATGCGGTGCCCGGCTTCCTCGGCTCGGAGCTCGGACGCCTCGTCAGCGCGTACCTCCAGGAGGTCCTTCAGCGGCGCCAGGGCATGCAGAAGCAGACCTATCTCTCACGCGTGGTTGCGGATCTCGCGCTGATGACGGTGCTGATTTCCCACTACGCGCGCGCGGCCGCCAGCGCCGAGGGTTTGGGAGCCGCCCTGGAGCGCCACGTGAAGGAGGGCATCGGCGTCGCCGAACTCCTATTCTCGCACCAAGGGGATGCGGGGCAGAGCGTCGTCCTTCACCAGCTTCGGCTCAATCTCATGTCCAACCGGGACGACTTCCGGCGTCTTCTCGCCGCAGAGATCTGAAGATGCACCTGCGTGAACTGGCACCGGCTCTGCGGGCCCTCCAACAGCAGAACCGTCTAAGGGAACCGGACGATTCGCTCCTTCGCGCGACTCTGAGCTCGGAGTGGGGCGCCGACTTCGTCGACGCCGCACGCAACGACTATCTGGGGTTAGCGTCTGTAGGCCCTTCCGATGTTTCACGTGAAACATCTCCAGCGCCTGGAGCAGGTGCGAGCCGATTGATCTTCGGCACCTCCCCGGAGCACCTGGACGTTGAAGCATTGACGTCGGATTGGACCGGGCTGGAGGCAGGTCTCCTTTTCGCTTCGGGTTATGCCGCCAATGTGGGAGCGCTTTCTTGTCTTCTCTCCCCGGACGACGCCGTTTTTTCGGATCGGCTGAACCACGCCTCCCTCATCGATGGGATTCGACTGTCTCGAGCGCGACCCCGGGTGTTCGATCACCTGGACCTCGATGAGCTGCACGCGGCTCTTGCCCGGGCGTCGGAGGCACCCGCCCGCTGGGTCATCGTGGAGGCGTACTACAGCATGGACGGCGACGGGCCCGATCTTGCGCGTCTGCGGGCAATCTGTGACGAGCACGACGCCCATCTCTACGTAGACGAGGCACATTCCATTGGGGTCTTCGGCGCTTCGGGCGCCGGGCGGTGCCGGGAGGCGGGGATCCGCCCCGACTTGCTGATGGTGGCTTTTGGGAAGGCCGTCGGGAGTCAGGGGGCGTGCGTGCTCGGTTCGCGAGACGTGCGCTCCTGGTTGTGGAACCGCGCGCGCTCTTTCGTTTTCTCGACGGCTCCCAGCCCCGCTCACACAGCAAGACTCCGTCGCCAAATCGAACTCACCCGTGCGGCGGACGAGCAGAGGTCGAGGCTTGCGCGGGTAGCCGCCCGGGTCCGGGGGGCGCTGGTTGAACGGGGCGCTCCGTTGATTCCCGGTTCGTTCGGACCCGTTCTGGGCCTTCTGTGCGGAGGCGAAGACTGCGCCCTGGAGCTGGCGGAACGACTGCGCTCGCAGGGAGTCCTTGCCCAAGCCATTCGCCCCCCCACGGTGCCACCGGATGCAAGCCGGGTTCGGCTGGTTCTGAGCGCCGGCTTCACGGATGCCCAGGCGGATCGCCTCGCCCAAATTGTTGCACGTGAAACGTGCCCTCAGGAGTCAGATGCATAGACGTCGAGTCATTCTTCTTGGAACTGGAACCGGGGTAGGAAAGACGTACGTCTCTACCCAACTGTGCCGCGCTTGGCGCCGGGCGGGCACGAGGACTCTCGCCCTCAAGCCGATCGAATCGGGCATCGACCCGAGCCAGCCCCTTCTTCCCACGACTGACGCTGGGCGACTCCACGAGGCAGCTGATGCGGGCGCGGCTCCCCTTTATGCGCTCCCTGAGCCCATCTCCCCTCACCTGGCCGCCCAAGGAGTAGGAATGCGCATCGATCTCGGAGTGGTTGCCACATGGGTCCGGGAAAAGGAAAATCAGTTCTTTGGATTGGATCCCGATGATCCGGGGGGCATCACACTCATCGAGTCGGCGGGTGGCGCCTTCTCACCATTGAACGAGCAGGCGACGAACTTCGACCTCGCCCTGCAACTCCAGCCGGCGCTCGTCTTGCTCGTTGCCCCCGACAGCCTCGGGGTGCTCCATGATGTCGGGGCTACACTGCGCGCCATGGCGACGAGTCCGCCCACTCTCGTCAGCCTTTCTGCGGCTCGTCCGCCCGATGAGAGCACTGGTCGGAACGCCACCGAACTCGAGAGAGTGGTGTTCCCGCGCCTCGGGAACGCAGCACCTCACGATCGGGGCGTGATGTCGATTTCACCCGATGAAAAGGCGGACGTACTCGCGGACCGCATCAGTCGGCTCCTGCCTTCACCCTGAAGAAATTCCAGCTACACAGAAATCGCCGTCGGCTTCTGGTTCTGAACCTGGCCGCGCACAATGGTGACCTCACGGGCGTCGAGACGCGCCGCCAGACCTGGCTCGTGACTGACGATGGCGATGAGCGCGCCCCGCTGCCGTTCTTCGAGGACGATTCGTTCGAGAAGACGGCTGGACTTCTGATCGAGTCCGGTCCACGGCTCGTCGAGGAGAATGAGTTGAGGCGTGTGGATGAGAGCGCGCGCGAGCGCCACTCTCTGCGTCTGTCCACGGCTCAGGGTGCTCACCCTTCTCTCGGCGAACTTACCAAGTCCGAGTCGGTCTGCGAGGGAGCGGTAGAGCGTCGGGCTCACACCTTGGAGCTCTGCAGCGAGCTCGACGTTTTGTCGTCCGGTGAGTTCTCCGTAACAGTGAGATGCATGTGAGACCCATCCGAGCTGTGAGCGCACTTCGGGTCGGGACAGTTGCCTCCCGTTTTCGTCCAGATAAGAGACGCGACCTCGTGTCGGTCTGAGTTGTGTTCCGAGGATCCCGAGCAGTGTCGATTTGCCCGCTCCGTTCGGACCCGAAAGCAGGACGATCTCACCAGGCTTCATGACGAGGGAGGCTCCTCTCAGCGCAGGCGTTGCGCCAAAGAGCTTCGTTAACTCCTCGACGATCACCGTCTGCAAGGTGGAAGAGCGCTCGTCCGTCATGGGTACGACTGCATACCACAGTCACCGGGCGCAGTAATTTCGACGGTTTGTCATTGGGGGCCGCGCTTTTCCTGCGGACGATGCTAGGGTGCACCAAAGATGAACTCGTCTGTGCTCGCCATTGCCCCAGACCGACTCAGTCGACTCACGGAGCTTCGTCGTGCCGTCGGGACGGCGATCGAGGGTAAGGACGACGTTGTCGATCTCGCGCTCACGGCACTCTTGGCTCGGGGACACTTGCTCCTCGAAGACGTGCCGGGTGTGGGCAAGACGACTCTGGCGCGTGCGCTCTCTCAGGCAGTCGGGGGGGAGATGCGCCGGGTTCAGTTCACGAGCGACATGCTGCCAGGCGACGTGCTCGGGGTTTCGATTTTCGATCGCGACACGGGCGACTTCAAGCTCCGCCGCGGACCGGTGTTCTCCAACATTCTCTTGGCTGACGAGATCAACCGCGCCAGCCCCCGGACTCAGTCCGCTCTACTCGAGGCGATGAACGAGGGTCAGGTCACGATCGACGGAACGACCGTGGATCTCCCCGAGCCGTTCTTCGTCGTCGCGACCCAGAATCCGCAGGACTTCGCTGGGACGTTTCCGCTACCGGAATCTCAGCTCGACCGATTCATGATGCGCATCGAAATCGGCTATCCGCCCCCGGAGGTCGAGACCCGACTCATGCTCGAACCGCGGGTCGATCGGGCCGATTCAGTTCCGCGAATTCTCGATCCCGCCGGACTTCTCGAGCTGCAGCGAGCCGTGAACCGAGTGCACTTCGATGGAGCGCTCGGAGCTTACCTTCAGGCCTTGATCACGGCGACCCGCAGCAGCCCCGCGCTTGCCACCGGGGCTTCCACTCGAGCTGGGATGAGCTTGGCTCATGCGGCCCGAGCTCGCGCTCTCCTCGAGGGACGCGACCACTGCATTCCCGATGACATCCATCTCCTAGCCGTGCCTCTGCTCGGTCATCGCGTTCGCCTTTCAGCTCACTCGGAGGGCTACGCTCCCGGTCGCGATGAAGTCGAATCAGTGCTCAAGGACGTCGTGGCGCGCGTGCCCGTGCCTCTCTGATTCGGCAGGGTGAGATGACGGCCCCGGCGTTTGTGGCAGGGCTCAAACGAGTCTTTTCGATGTTGCGACCACCGCGTCGCTTGAAGCTGACGCGCGAGGGTAAGTACTTCATCGCCGTGACTTTCGGGGTTGGGTTCGTGGGGATCCTCACGGCGAACAATCTCCTCTATGTACTACTCGGGATCTTGCTGTCATTGATTGTCGTTTCGGGGATGCTCAGCGAAGCGAGTCTCCGGTCGCTGCGTGTGACTCGGAAGCTGCCCCACCGGGCGCAGGTCGGACGTCCGCACCTCGTGGAGATCGAGGTGCACAACGACAAGAAACGCATGCCTTCCTACGCCATCGAGGTCGAGGACCTGCGCGCAGGTCAGCCGGCGGACAAACGTTGTTTCTTCTTGAAAGTGAGCCCTGGGGCGTCTCAGGTCGCGGCGTACCGACGCATCCCCGCGCGGCGCGGGCTGGATCGGCACGTGGGATTTCGGGTCGCTACGCGGTTTCCCTTTGGGTTTTTCGAAAAGTCGAGGGATTTCAAGCTCTCCGGAGATCTGATCATCTACCCCGCCGTGGACCCCGTGAAACTCCCGCCTTCGCCGGGCGGGATGAACGCGGTGGGAGGCCACACCGAACGTCGCGGAGCCGGCGACGAAATCACGGGTCTGCGAATGATGCGGGAGGGAGACGATCCCCGGGATATCTACTGGAAGAGGAGCACGGCCGGGGAGGCGAAGGTGGTGATGGAACGGGCGAGCCAAGTCCTCGATCGTGCTCACCTGACCATCGACAATCTCATGAGCGGCGAGCAGCCCAGCAAGGAGGAGGCCCAGCTCTTCGAAAAGCGCATCCGCGAGACAGCGTCGTTGGCCGTGGCCCACTTGCGTCGTGGCGAGCACGTCTTCCTTCGCACGACCTCGGGTGGTCGAGTCACCGCGTCCCCCTCGAGCGGCTCCGATACGACCCTGCGGTTTTTGGCGCTCCTCGAGATGGAACACGAAGGAGTGCATGGCGTTCCGTCCGTCCACTTTGCCGGCTCCGAGCCAAACACGGGGTTTAGCCGAATTCACCGACCGCCTCAGCAAAGCGTGACGGTGGCGCCGGTCCATCTATCGCGGCCCGCCCGTCCCGAGCAGCTTGCTCCCCCACCCCCCGAATCCGTTCCTCGGGAGAAAGGAGGGCGGTCGTGAGGTTTGGAGTGATCCACCGGGTGATGACCGGTAGCCTCGCGTCCCTCGGAATTTTGGCGCTCGTGACGAGCGGCAAGCTTCACCCGATCGCCACGGTGGTGGTTTTGGTGGGGCTTTTGATCGGCTTGTTTCTCCCCGATCACTACCGAAAGGGCGCAGTGTTTCAGCTGACCGGTGTGGTAGGGCCGCTCGTCGTCCTGGCCGTTCAGGTCGGACGCATCTCGTTCGGGGGCGATCCCATCCCCATCGTCGTTGAATTCGCCGCTGCGCTCCAGGTCATCCGTCTCATCACCCGCCGCGGCGCTGCTCACGATCATCAAGTCATCCTACTCTCGCTCCTCCATCTCATTGCTGGGACTGTGCTCGGGGGAGGTCTGACGTATGCGGTGGCGCTGCTCGGCTTTTTGATTTTCACGCCGGGCGCCTTGGTGCTGAGCCATCTACGTCGCGAGGTCGAGGGAAACTACCGCCAGGGAGCGCGCGACCGAACGGGGATGCCCGTCGACGTTCCGCGCATCCTGCGAAGCCGGAGGGTGATCGGTCGGGGGTTTCTGCTCTTCACGTGCAGCCTGTCACTCCCGGTGTTTCTGTTCAGCGCGCTGCTCTTCATGCTTTTTCCGCGCGTCGGGTTCGCCTGGCTCTCGGTGCCACCCATCGCGCCGTCCCGTGTCGTGGGGTTTTCCAATCGCGTGAATCTCGGGGGCGTCGGGACGATCCGCACCGATCCGACCCTCGTCATGCGAGTCCATCCGAGCGATCTCCCCGAGGACCAGGAGCCGCCCCCCCGGCGGAACTTCTATCTGCGCGGAGCGGTGTTCGACGTCTACGAACGGGGTGTGTGGGCCCGTCATGGTCGCGCCGGTCAAGGTCCCATCATCCAGGGCGACCACGTTCTTCTCAAGCGGCCACACCGTCCCGGAGATCGGAGCTTCTTGATTGATCTCGATCGTATCGATCCTCCGGTGGTCTTCGTGCCCGGCGAGGCAGTGGGGCTCGACGTTCTTTCCGGGAAGCGGAGGCTTCGGCAGTCGACCACCATCGTTGCGGTGGATACCCACGGGCAGCTCCACTACTCGAACCTAGAAGAACAGGGGCTCACCTACCGAGTGTATCTCCCGCCCAAGGGGCTCATCTTTCCCGAGTTCGAACGCCAAGAGAACCTTCGGCGATACCTGCTCTTGCCGCCGGAGCTCTCTCCTCGGGTGGAGAAGCTTGCGAGTCGGCTGACCGAAGGCAAGGACGCTCCCCTCGAGATCGCACGCGCCCTCGAACAAGCCCTTCGTGAGAACTACAAGTACGATCTGGGATCGCCCTCGGGTGGAGCCGCGGACCCACTCGACCATTTTCTCTTCGAATCCAAGCGTGGGCACTGCGAGTTCTACTCGACGGCCATGGCCATCATGCTTCGAATCAGGGGCGTTCCGTCTCGCAACGTGACGGGTTTCGTCGGTGGGACCTACAACCGCTTCGGAGGCTTCTATGCAGTGCGGCAGGGTGATGCCCACTCCTGGGTGGAAGCCTATCTCCCTGATCGAGGCTGGATCCGCTTCGACCCCACTCCGCCATCGAGCGCGGAGCCCCAGAGTACTGGGGGAGGCGTCGCGGGCCTGATGCGAGAGATCTTCGAGGCCGCATCCCAGAGCTGGAGACAGAACGTCGAGGGTTTCGACGTCAACAAGCAGATCGGCCTCGTGAGATCGCTCCGCGAGCTCTTTTCTCAGGGGGACAAGAGGGAGGATCGGTCGGTTGCGGCCCGAGTGAACAAGCGACGCTGGGGACTGGTGCTTCTCGGCGCTGCGCTATTGACCGGCGCAGTGGTGATCTTCCTTCGACGCAAGCGGGACGAGCAGGGACCGCCGACCGAAGTCGCGGCCGCAGTGGCACGCGCCATCGACCTCTACAAGAAACTCGAGCGCGTCCTCGAAGTCCGTGGTGTCGCGCGTCCGCTTTCGACTCCGCCCCTCACTCACGCCCGTGCGTTGCGTGACTCCGGACATCCGCTTGGACCCGAGACGCTCTCTCTGACGCAGATCTACGTCGGTGCTCGCTTCGGGAACGAACCGATCACTGATCAGACCGCGCGCGATTTCGTCGCTCGCGTCGATGCGCTTCGACGTATCCCGCTCGCCTCGGAATCCGAAGCAGCTTGATTGCGCGCGCGGTTCGACTCGTCACCTGCAGACGGCTTTGAAAGGCGCTCAGACGTCTTCGAAACGCACTCAGGCAGCTTCCATCGGAACCAGTTCGCGCAGCTGCACCGATACGGGGGAGGGCTCTGCAAGCATCAACTTCATGGCGCGCGTTGGCTCGAAGTATCGCGCTGCCGCGTCTTTCGGAGCTGTGACGAGCTCCGGACGCCTGGATCTCGAGCCTGGCTCGATCCAGGCCACGACGAGGCTGCCCCACGCACTGCCCAGGTCGCACCCGACATCGAGACACACGCCGCGCTCGAGCTCGCGGCTTTCACCCTCCCAGGCTGCGGCCGCGATCACGCGACCGAAGTCGTCGAGGATTTGGACAACGGCGTGGGCCGGTTGATGAGGGGATTGTCCTTCGGGCATCCGAGCGCACAGCTCCACACGTGCGACCGTTGCTCCGGAAACTCCCGCAGTCTCCGCGACCAAGGAAAGCCATGAGCTGCGAGCCAGGTGATTCTGCTGTCCCATCATGACTGTGGGTAAAGCGAATCTCGTGCCAAAATATTCCCTTTGTCGAAATCTCCAACAAAACCGGGGAATCAGCGTCATGCTTCGGCAGGCCCACATGTGCGCACCGGGTCGCAAACGCCACAAAGGGTGTGCCTCATGATGGGGAAGGCATATTCACGGATGTCCGATCGGATCGGAATGTCAGACCGAAGTCGTCCGCATCTACCGCTGATTGGCCGACCGCTCGGTTCCACACGCACGTTGGAGCCGAGATGGGTCTAGAAGGACCGCAAATCACTCAAACTGGGTCTTGATGTACCCAATCGCAGCTAGACATTGGATCCGGGGTGGCTCCCCGGCGCCGATGGGGCTTCCCGCAACGAATAGATCCGGGCCCGACCGGACCACGGCTAGCCACGGGGTGGTGTCAGACCGACGTCCGCATGTTTCGAATTGTGAATCGAAAGTCTCTCGATCGTGCGAGAGTCCTCGTTCGAACGCTTTGAAGTGACGCGCCGCGGCCTGTGCGTCGTCTGCCCGGAGGTGCCAGATCGTCACGCCGCCCCTGTTCGATCCGTAGGTGACGATACGGTCGCCGCCCCACCCGGCCGCGGCAAGCTCCGCTTCCTCGCGGGGCATCCATTCTTCGAACACGAGACGGAGATTCTGCTCGCCCCAGGTGTCGTGGAGGATCAGCTCATGATCTGGGGTCGGCGGATCGGGAACGGGAACGGCCAAGGGTTCTTCGGCGCTATCGTACTTGTCGAGATGTAGGACTTGTTCGGTCGTAATCGGCGGACGCTTCCAGGCCTCGTCGACGGCCGCAAAGCCGCCACGGTGTCGCAGCTGATGAACGAACGTCAGACCATCGATGTACGAAGCTTTGAGCGAGCGATGGATGATGGGCGGGACCCCTTCGGGAGCGTCCGTGTCCGCCCGCATTCGCTCTTGAATGAAGCCGGGTGGCAGCGAGAGAGCCGTTTTTCCCTCCGACATCATCCCGTCGAACATCGCGCTGGTTGCGTCTCCTTCGGCGAGGGCGGAGAGGGCTCCCGAGCGGTCCGTGTCGTCCGGTTCCCACTCGACGACGTCCATCACATCATAGTGTTGATCCTGCAGTGCGTGCACGAGCTCGTGCAAGAGCGTCATCTCGCGATCGGCTGGGCTGAGCTCCGCTCGGATCAGCATCGCCTTGAGATGTGGGTCGTAGAGCCCTGCGAGCTTGCTCGAGAGCAGTCGCAGCATCGTCTCTTCGTAGTCGAAATCGCGGGGAACGAGACCGAGCTCGATCAGCATGGCCTCGGTTCCCTTCAGTGCCTTCTCCGGCATCTCGAGGCGGACGGCACGCGTGACGTGAGCGACGAGTTCGTCTCGCTCGACCTCCAGGCCGCTGAGAGTGCCTTGGTGAGACAGCCCGCGGATCCGACTCACGTGGTCCATCTCTCGGGCGAACGAGACCTCCCGTCCCCTGGGCATCGGCAGGGGTTCCTTGTCGGTCGCCGTCTCCTTGGGGTCGTTCCCGGCTCCGTCGTTTCTGCTGTCCTGCTCGCTTGCAGGACGGACGGTGCCGGCGCAGCCCGACGCCAGCGACAGCGTCATCGCGATGGCGACGAAAGAGTTTCCGCACCACCAAGCTTGCATGGGGTTCACCGCGCCGCTTCGAGGATGGCCGCGATGCGCGACTTGCGGTCCTCGTGGTTGAAGATTGCAGCCCCCGCTACCAGCACGTTCGCGCCAGCGTCGACCACCCTTTTGGCGGTCTCGGGGCTGATTCCGCCATCGACTTCGATGTCCAGGGAAAGACCCCGAAAATCGACGGTTTTCCGGAGCGCCTCGATCTTCGGCACGACCGAATCGATGAACTTCTGCCCTCCAAAGCCGGGATTGACGCTCATCAGGAGCACCTGGTCAGAGGACTCGAGGAGATAGTCGATGCTTTGGAGGGGCGTTTGCGGGTTCAGGGTGATGCAGGACTTCTTCCCGAGCTCGCGAATACGGGTCAACGTACGATGCGCATGCCGGTCGGCCTCCACGTGGATCCCGATGATACTTGCTCCGGCTTCGGCGAAGTGCTCGATGTAGCGGTCCGGGTTCTCGATCATCAAGTGAACGTCCACGGGCAGCCGGGTGACTTTGCTCACCGCAGCCACGATGGGGGGTCCCCACGTGATGTTGGGTACGAAATGTCCGTCCATGACGTCTACATGGATGTAGTGCGCTCCCCCCGCCTCGACGTCTTGGATCTCGCGGGCGAGATTGCCGAGATCGGCGCTGAGAATCGAGGGTGCGATCAAGATCGGACCGGACATGGGGGGCGGGATAGCCGACCCCCCGATCGGTGGCCACTCAAATCGCGATCCAGTCTCACCTGAACTCTTTGAGGCCTTTCGACGGATTCTCTCGGGACGGCCTCGGGGGGCAGCGGCGGCGCGATCGCGCGCGCTTTGCGTATTTCAGAAACGAAGTGGACCTTTGAAGGAAGCCCCTTCCGGCGTTACTGTTCAACTTCAGATGATCACCCGTCCTCTCGGTAAAAACGATTTTCAACACATTGTTCAGGTTATCGACCGCTGGTGGGGGGGGCCCACGAGTGCCCTCGCCCATCCGATCTTCTTCTACGAGCTCGGCTCCTTGGCCCGCGTCGTCGAGCACGACGGCATCATGGTCGGGTTCTTGTTTGGTTTCGTCGCGCCGGGCCCACCGAAGACGGGGTACGTCCATCTCGTCGGCATTCACCCAGATTATCGCCGACGTGGCGTGGGCAAGGTGCTCTATCAAAGCTTCGAGGAAGAGGCTCGCGCCGCGGGCTGTCGAAGACTCAAAGCGATCGCCAACGTCGGTAACGACGGGTCGGTTGCATTTCATGAGGCCCAGGGCTGGACGCACAAAGAAGTCGAGGACTACGCTGGTCCTGCCAGGCCCCGACTGGTGTTCAGCAAGAGCCTGTAGACTTCGGTGAGCACAGCGGGCTGTACCGAGAGAAGGGAAAGTGAGGCTCTGACATGACCGAAACGACCAATAACCTCCCGGAAGGCTCGAGGCTGCTCGACGCGGTCAGCGTTTCGGAGCTGCGAAACTTCGGATTGTTCGGGGCAATGCCGGAGTCCGTGCTCCAGCACTTGGCCGAAAACCTGAAGCTCGTCGAAGTCGGTCCAGGGACCTACATTTTCCGCGAGGGGGACGACGCGAACTCCATGTTCATGGTGCTGCGAGGCGACATGGAGGTTCTGAAGAAGTCCAAGTATGGACCGGATGCGCGGGTGGCGGTCCTGGGGCCTGGGGATTGGTTTGGGGAGATGGGAGTCATCGACGTGCAACCTCGATCGGCGTCGGTCATGACAGTGTCACCCGCCTTGTTCATCAAGATCACGGCAGCTGATCTCGATCGGCTGTATCGGTTCGACGTCAAAGCTTACTCGATCATCGTGCTCAACATTGCGCGCGAGATGAGCCGGCGGTTGCGTGTGGCCGACGGGATCTTGGCCGACCTCATCGCGAATGTCGTAGACGGCTACAGCAAAGGCCCCGCGAACGGCTCGACCTGAACTCACACAGACCTCATGGTCCGTTGAGTTGGGTGCTCACTCGTCGGAGTTCTCCCCGCACGCCCCCGGGTGACCACCCGCGCTGCCCAGTTCGAAGGCGCCGCCCAATCCGCACGGAGCCTCCGGCACCCCGATGGTGATGTCGCCATCGCCGCCCGGTGAATGATCGTTGGGGCCCGTGGGAATTGGTCCCCCGTCCCCCGCCTCGTCCCGATTCCCAGCTGACGGTAGGTCTTGACCCGGCGACAGGTTGCAACCCAAGAGCCAGGCGCTCGCAAGCGCCGCTCGCAGCCAGGTGCTCGTTCTCATCTCGCGTCCTCGCAGCTCGGCTCTCCGCCGGCGCCTCCGAGATTCATGCAAGTCTGCGAAGCTCCACCGGCTCCCTCGAGAGGCGGAGCTTCACCGCCAGGACCCGTGACGTCTCCGTCTCCTATCGAGATGCCTCCATCACCGTCCCCACCGAGCACGGGACTTCCGCCGCGTTCCTCGGTGGAAGGCAGATCCGGATTCATCGACAGGCCACAGGCCGCCAGAATCAGACCCAGCAGGGACAAGAGACAAAGGCGCATCCGCTGATAGTGTAGCATGGAGTGTGCCACCCGGCGGAATAGGACGAGCCAAACATTTGTTTAGTGTGCCGGCGCCGATCCCGCTGCACCAATTGCTTTCTGCCTGAAAAATTGAGACTCTGGGCAAACGCCGACCTCTGCGACCCTGCCGGTTCGGGCCTGGCACACTGGCACACCGCGACGGGTCGATCGTTTCGAGAGCGCCGGTCAGTTTGCAGCACGGAGCTTTTGGAAAACGCCCCGCTCTACGCCTTGTCTCGCAGTTGGCGAGCCCGCTCGAGGACCTCCAGGGTGCCCTCGACGTCCGCGTTCTCGAGCTGCACACCGAGCTTTTGGAGCTTGGTCCCGATCTTCACAAGTGCCGAACCGATTGCCTCGGCGTTCGTCTCGAAAATGTCGCGCCACATCGCCTCGGCTCCCCCAGCGACACGAGTCGAGGAAGCGAAGCCCGGACCTGCTGCCTGCTTGGCGTTTTCGTCCTCCGCAAAGACCGAAAGCGCGCTCGCGATGACTTGCGGCACGTGGCTCGTGACTGCAACGGAACGGTCGTGCTCGTGCACCTCGAGTTCGACGACAGTCGCGCCAAGCTGACTCACGAAGCGAGATACTGTCTCCGTCGCCTCCCTAGAACTCCCGTCGGAGCAGAGGATCCACTTCCGATCGACGAAAAGATCCGGGCGTGCGTTCTTGAGGCCGCCCTCGGGATGTCCTGCCATGGGATGTCCGGCGACGAATCGTTCGCGTCCCGGGTGCGTTCCAACGCTGGCGACGAGAGCGGCCTTGGTCGACCCGCAGTCCGTCACGAGGCCGCCCGTTCGATCGAGTACGGTCGGCAGCAATTTCGAGATGACCCGAACGGGCACACAGAGCACCGTGAGCGTCGAGGCTTCGAGTTCGCGGCCGAGCGACCTCTCGTCGGACGCATCCACCCAGGCGTCGAAAGGCGCAAAGTCGGACGGCGCCTTAGCGACGTCCACCGCGACGAGTCGCTCAACCAGACCGTGCTTTCGTGCCGCGTGGGCTATCGAGCCGCCGATCAATCCGGCGCCGAAGATGGTGAGCTGCTCAAAGCGCATGACGCTGTAGTTCCCTGTGCCACGCCGGGCTACCTGGCCGCAAGCTTCTATGGTGAAGCGGCGGCCTGCGGGCTATGTTCGAGGCTGAGGCGTGTGAACGAGCAACCCCAGGAAAACGATCGCTTTATCGGGAAATTGCTCTCCGACCGGTACCGGATCAAGCGGAAGATTGGGGAGGGGGGCATGGGAATCGTCTACGAGGCGATTCACGAAGCGATCGAGAAGCGGATCGCTCTGAAGGTCCTGCACGCACGATACTCGGCCAGTCCCGACGTTGTCAGTCGCTTCAAACAGGAAGCCATCAGCGCTTCGCGCATCAAACATCAGAACGTCATCGACGTTTTCGACTTCGGACAGCTCGGCGACGGTTCCTGCTTCATCGCGATGGAGTACCTCGAGGGAGTCGATCTGGGTGCGGCCCTGGAACGGCGTCGCCACTTCGCCCCGGACGAGTCCATTCGCATTGCAGTGCAGATGTGCCGGGCGCTTGGCCTTGGTCACGGACGCGGAGTCGTGCACAGGGACCTCAAGCCCGAAAACGTCTTCTTGCAGATGACTCCGGAGGGTGAAGAGATCGTCAAGATCGTCGACTTCGGCATCGCTCAGCTCCGGGCGAACGAGGACGCCGCGGAACAAGAAGAGCACGAACGGCGAAAACGGTTGACCAAGACGGGGATGATCTTCGGAACGCCGGAGTACATGGCTCCCGAGCAGGCGAGGGGAGCGAAGATCGATCATCGTTCTGACGTCTACTCGACGGGTGTCATTCTGTACGAGCTTCTTACGGGAACGGTCCCCTTCGTCGGAGAAAGCTTCCTCGAGGTGTTGAATCAACACGTGCAAAATGCCGTGCCGCCCTTTACGGCCGCGAATCCCGACTTGGACGTATCGCCCGAGCTGCAGCACGCCGTTCTCAAGGCCTTGGAGAAGGATCCGGAGGACCGGTACCCCTCCATGAAAGACTTCGCTACGGCACTCGTCCGCACTCCCGAGGGACGAAGGGCACGCACGCGGATTTCGTCGATCTCCGACGATGACGACGACGAAGCGAGCCAGCACCGTATCGAAAACTCGCGGTATCCGAAGCCACCTCAAGGTGCAGAGACGGCGATGTTCGGAAGTGCTGGCGAGGCGTCGGCGAAAATGCCGAGCGACGACGAGCCGGTGCAGCTGCCCCAAAGCTCCTCGAAGCTGGGGCTTTCGATCTTGTTGTTCGCGGCGGCGGGTGCGGCAATAGTAGGCTATTTCGTTTTCGGAAGTCGCGCGGCTCCCGAAGAAAGTGCACCCACTTCCCCGGCGGTCGAAACCGCCGAGCCCTCCACACCGATCGAACCCGAGGACGCACCGAGCTCGGTCGAGGACGGAGCGGAATCGGACGAACCACCGGGTGAGGAGCCGGCAACGACTCGAGTGACTCTCGACGTTTCGACCGTCCCCGAAGGAGCCATCCTCCAAAAGGACGGCTTCCAAGTGTGCGACTCCACCCCTTGTGAGCTGTTGGTCGAGCCTGGAGAAGCCGTGACTTTGACGGCCGAAAAGGGCTCGGCCCGCGGGGAGGCGAAGGTCCTCGCCCAGAAGGATCAGGAGGTCACGATTCGTCTCAAGACGGCTCAGGTGGCCAGGCCTGCGCCGCGTCCCGCGTCGGGGCCAACCCTTTGTGAAGTGATGGTCGACGGCATCAAGATCCTCCGTCCATGTGAGTGAAGTAGGTGGCGCCCTTCTCGTGGCCCCGCGCTGCGTAAGCGTGCGCTACTCGGCGAGAGCGCGACGAGGATAGCGCTGCGCCCGTGCTGGCTTCATGCGCTCGAAGTAGTAGGAGCGGCGTGTTCAGGCCGTCTTCATGCGCTCGAAGTAGTCGAACGTTCGCTTGCGGAGCTCGGGAATGAGGAGCGCGCTCCCGATCAAGTTGGGGAACGCCATGCACAGGATCAAAATGTCGGAGAACGTCAGGACGGCGCCCAAATTTGCTACTGCCCCGATGAACACGAAGCAGATAAAGATCAGACGAAACACGGGAAGGGTTCTGAGTCCGAGCCCGAAGTGATCCATGAGGTAAATCCAGCCGCGCTCGCCGTAGTAACACCACGAGATCATCGTCGAGTAGGCAAAGAGGATGACGCATATCGCCAGAACCTTCGGAAACCACGGGAGCACCGTGCGAAATGCAGCATTGGTGAGTTCGACTCCCGCTTCGCTCGGGATGTTCGGATCGGACCAAGCGCCGCTCACGATCACGACAAGCGCCGTGATCGTGCAGACAATCATCGTGTCGATGAACGGCTCCAGCATCGCGACCAGACCCTCGCGAACGGGCTCGTTCGTTTTTGCCGCCGCATGGGCGATGGCGGCTGAGCCGAGTCCCGCCTCGTTGGAAAACGAAGCGCGCTGAACGCCCCAAACGAGCACTCCGACGGCGCCGCCGAAGGCCGCATTTTGGCTGAATGCGCGTTCGAAGATCAGAGAAAACGCGCTCGGGATTTGCGGCGCGTTCGCAATCAGTACGATCAGGGAGGCCAGAATGTAGATTCCGACCATTGCCGGCACGATCCTCGAAGTCGCGGCTCCGATGCGTTTGATGCCCCCCAAGATCACAGCTCCCACCAGGCCGGCCATCAAGAGGCCGAAGATCCAACCATGGTCCTTGCTGACGCCGAACGAGTTCGAAACGGCCTCGAAGGCCTGATTCGACTGGAACATGTTCCCGCCCCCCATTGCGCCCCCCATGATCATGAAGGCATACGTGATCGCGAGTACCTTACCGATGATTGCCCACATTCCCCCGCGAGCCTTGAGACCCAGATCCAGGTAATACATGGGGCCGCCCGACACGCTTCCGTCTTCGTTCGTGCGACGATACAGCTGAGCGAGAGTGCAGCTCGAGAACTTCGTGCTCATCCCGAAGAAGGCTGCCGCGAGCATCCAAAAGACGGCACCCGGTCCACCTAGCTGGATGGCGATCGCGACCCCGGCGATGTTGCCCAGACCCACCGTGGCCGACAAAGCGCTCGTGAGAGCGCGGAAATGGGACACCTCGCCTTCGTGTTCCTCTTGATCGTACTTGCCGCGCACGATGTCGAGGGCGTGGCGAAAGCCGGTGATGTTCACGAATCGATACACAAAAGTGAAAGTCACTCCGCCGAGAGCCAGCAAGGCGACCACGAAAGGCACGGGCACGGTGCGGGTCTTGACGTTCCCATGCTCGTCGAGGACCGGTTTGCCCTTCTCGTGCACCTCCGCTTGAAACAGGTCGCCCGTAATATTGGTGAACAAGAATGCTCCCAGCACCCCGTTGACTTCGTCGATCGCGGCGTCGAACTTCTCGGCTAGACCCGGCTCGCCGGCTGGAGGCGCCGGTTCGGCTCCTGCCAGGGCACGAGCGGGGGCGAGGAGCGGCAAGCAGAGCACGAGAATCAATCCAAGTGCTCGGAGTCGAGCCCAAGGGCTGAGAGCCGATTGCGTCCACGCAGCGGGTTCCATGGCAAGGGACCTTATCTGCATTCCTGGCACGCCAAAATACGGCAGGATGGTGAAAATCGCCGAAAACCACGCGACTTTTCGACGCTTCGAGAAGGGCACCGGGTTTCCTCTGAATCGAGCCGCGTCTACCCAAGGTCGCAAATGGGACTTCTGCCGAGGTGTCGGCTATCCTGGCCCCGTGGTTTCGAGTCCCGTCCCCCTTGGCGAGGTGTTCGCCGACAAGTACCGAGTCGATCGCGTTCTCGGTGAAGGTGGGATGGGTGTGGTGGTCGCGGCGCACCACCTGGAGCTGGACCAACCCGTCGCCATCAAGTTCTTGCTCGATGACCTCGCCAACAACGAGGAAGGAGCCGAGCGGTTTCGCCGCGAGGCCCGAGCAGCAGCCAAGATCCAGAGTGACCATGTCGTGCGAGTGCTGGACGTAGGCGTCCTCGATTCGGGGGAACGCTACATGGTCATGGAGTACATGGAGGGACGCGACCTCTCGGAGGAGATTGCCGAAAAGGGTACTTTGCCCATCGGCGTGGCGACGGGCATCATCCTCGAAGCCCTCGACGCGGTGGGTCACGCCCACGCCGTGGGCATCGTTCATCGCGATCTCAAACCCGCAAACCTGTACCTTGCCGAGCGGCCGGACGGGAGCCAGCGGGTCAAGGTTCTCGATTTTGGGATCTCCAAATCCATCGGCAGCGCGACTGCCGAGGAGATGAGTCTGACCAAGACCTCTGCGTGGATCGGTTCGCCGCTGTACATGGCGCCCGAGCAGATGCAGTCGGCGCGGGACGTCGATCACCGGGCGGACATTTGGTCCTTGGGCGCCATTTTGTACGAACTGATTGCCGGCCGCCCGCCGTACCAGGCCGAATCCCTACCGCAACTGTGCAATCTACTGATCACGACCGATCCCGATCCGATTCAAAGTCTGGTCCCGTCCATTCCGGAGGGGCTCGCCGCGGCAATCATGAAGTGCCTTGCACGCGACCGGGACCATCGGACCGCTTCCACCTCCGAGCTCGCTCGAGTTCTGGTCAATTACGCGAGCAGCATCACCGGCTCCGCTCTCCGAAAGTCGCTACTGGATCGGACCGAGTTCAACGCCGGTTCGCCAGCGCAGGGAGCGTTCGCCGCGATGACCGAGACCGCCGATGGCGTATCGGCCGGTCGAGGCCAGGTGTCGAGTTCCACGAACGCAGCTTGGGCTGCCACCGACGCGGGCGACGAGAAAAGGTCCGGCGGGAAAGCGCGATGGATTCTGGCCGCGCTGGTCGCGGCAGGAGCGGTTGGGTTCTTCATGCTGACAGGTAGCGGGAAAGCTCCCGGGACCGTGGAGGCCGCTGCCGCGGTTGGTCCAGGCTCCTCCCAGGAGGACCCGATGCGAAAGCCGGAGAGCGTGCCCGATGAGCGCCCGGCGTCCCCGAGCCCCAAGGAGGCCGCCGCCGTCCCAGAGCCCGCCGAAAAGGACGCCGACCCCGTCTTGCCGCCGGAAGTCGACGCGGCAGGTCCCCAAACCAACACCGCACCTCGTGTGGCGCGTCCCGTGGCCGCGCCACGCCAGCTCGCTGCCCCCCGCCCGGCGCCCGCGGTGGCGCCGAAACCGGAGAGGTCGGACGACTTTTCCGATTTCGGCGGACGGCGCTGACTTCCTACTTCCTTGGTCCCTGGCTATCGTCCCGATGATGGCGTTCTCCAGGCTCAGCAGGTCTTGCCGCTCCCGCGTGCGGACTCGACGTCCCGATTTTTCCCGACCGCCGCGGAGATGGGGTGCTGCGCTCCTGTCCGCGAGTCTGCTTTTTGCGCTGCCCGGCTGGGGTCAAAGCGCGAGCGACAAGGCTGCTGCAGAAGCGCTGTTCGATGAGGGCGTGAAGCTACTTCGGGCGGGGAACTACGCGGAGGCCTGCAAGAAGCTCGAGGGGAGCCAACGGGTCGATCCGGGGATAGGGACACTCCTGTTTCTGGGCGAGTGCTACAAGAAGTCCGGCCGAACGGCGAGTGCGTGGGCGACATTCCGTGAAGCTGCATCCAAGGCGGAGGCGGCGGGTGAAGAGGACCGCGCTCGTGTTGGGATGCAGCGTGCCGATGAACTCGAGCCGACCTTGAGTCGAGTCACCTTCGACGTGGCCGAGGAAAACCTGAATATCGAGGGACTGACCTTGAGGCAGGGCGAATGGCCAGTGGTTCGAGCTCTGTGGGGCACGGCCGTGCCCGTCGACCCCGGGCAGCTCAAGGTCGTCGCTGAAGCACCTGGATATGAGTCCTGGGAGACGACGGTGCTCGTCGGCGAGGGCGGCTCTGCGGCAACCCTGACGGTGCCGCCGCTCGTCAAGCTCCCGGAGGAAGCGGCTCCGCCCCCTCCGGAACCGGTCCAGGAGGAGCCAAAGAGTCGAGTCTCCGTCACTGCGGATGACGTTAGGAGGCCGGGATCGGGACAGCGGACCGTTGGGCTCGTGGTGACAGGTCTCGGTGTGGTTGGTGTCGGTGTAGGGAGTGCCTTCGGAATCTTGGCGATGCAGGCCGAGAACGATGCGAGCGAGTTCTGCGAGGGTGACACGTGCCTTACGGGTACCGAGGGCGTTGACCTCACGGAGCAAGCGCGGAGACACGCCCTCGTTTCGACCATAGGCTTCGCCGCCGGAGGTGCTCTTCTCGTGGGAGGGTTGACCCTCTACTTCACGGCGCCAAAAAGCAGAGAGTCAGCGCGGCTCCGGCTCTCACCGACACCAGGTGGCGGGCACTTTTCCTACGGGGCGAGCTTCTGATGGCTGAGCACAACATGAATCTCAGGCTTGGGCTTTGGGTGGCAACCTCGCTCGTCTCGCTCTCGATGAGTCTAGGCGGCTGCGCATTGGTGCTCGGGATCGAGAAGCGCACGGAAGCTGGTCCCGTCGACGAGGACACGGGCAAACCCACGAGTTTTCTCTGCATCGATTACTGCGACTCGGTGATGCAAAACTGCAGCGAGGAGCACGCGGTGTACGCGTCCCGAGAATCCTGCATCAACATCTGCAACGCCCTGCCCGCCGGGTCGAGTTCCGAGCCGTCCGGGAACACTGTCGAGTGTCGCCTTCGACGCGCCAATAGCGCGGAAAACTCCCCCGAGGAGTTTTGCACTGCGGCAGGGCCGGGCGGTGATGGGGGATGCGGCTCCAACTGTGAAGCCTGGTGTCACCTCATGGAGAGCGAATGCCAGAGCGACTACGATCTCCTGAGTGACTGCATGGCTTCCTGCGCCACCATTCCCGACGAAGGTGGGTTCGACACCGAAGGCAGCTACGCGAAGGACGATATCCAATGCCGTCTGATCCATCTAGGCGCCGTCGCCGATGATTCGGTGCACTGTGAACATGCGCGCTATCTCGCGGGCAGTCAGTGCGTGCCCGCCGAGGATGGACCGGTCGAATGCGACCGCTACTGTGATCTCGTCATGGGCAACTGTTTCGACGACCCGGACGACGAGACGGTGCGAAACGCCGTGTACGATTCGCGGCGAGAATGCATGGCGGCATGCGAGACGTTGCCCCTGGGCGAGCTGACGGACCGCACCGAAAACACGGTGGGGTGCCGCATCTACCACGCTACGGCCTCAGCCGACGATCCCGCCGTGCACTGCGATCACGCCGGCCCGACGGGGGATGGTCATTGTGGTGCAGAGCTGGGAAGCTCGATGACGGGCAACTGTGAGTCCCACTGTTTCCTCCTGGAAGCGGGTTGCCCGGACGAGTTCGGTGCTGACTTCGCCGATGTGGGCGATTGCACGGAGGCTTGCGTCGATGAGTTCGATGGGAACGGCGCCGAGGACGACGCCTACTATCAAGCCTCGACGGCGACCGAATCCGACTCCCTGCAGTGCCGGACATACTATGCCGTGAAGGCGGCGGACGGAGACGCTGGCGCCTGCGAGAAGGCTGTCCTCGACGGGACCTGCGACTGACGTTCACCTGTGCCTTCGAGCGTGACGGCGGCGCTTTCGGGTCCAACCCGCCTCACATTGGATGGGGGCGAGAATTATTGTAAGGCCCCGGCATGCTCGACCCGCGTTATGTCGCTGAAAACCTCGACGAAGTGAAAGCAAGTCTCGAGCGACGCTCTCCCAGTTGGGGGCCCGTCGTGGCCGAGCTCTCGAAGTTCGTCGAGGAGCGTCGTCGTCTCATCGGCCAGACCGAGGAACTGGCAGCGCGGCGCAACGCTGCCAACAAGGAGATGTCGGCCCTGGCCAAGGGGGGCGACAAAGAGGCTTTCGCGGCCCGCCGGGAGGAGCTGAAGACTCTTTCGGATCAGATCAAGGGACTCGAAGGCGAGCTCTCAGGGGTAGTCGCCAAGCTCGAAGAGAGTCTGACGGGGATTCCCAATATGCCCCACCCGGACGTTCCCCTCGGTGCTGGTGAAGAGGACAACCGAGTCGTTCGGGAGTGGGGCAAGAAGCCCGAGTTCGATTTCGAACCCAAGCCTCACTACGAACTCTGCGAGGGGCTCTTCGATTTCGATCGCTCTGCGAAGCTCAGCGGGGCGCGGTTCGCCGTACTCTGGGACAAGCTCGCGCGTCTGGAGCGTTCGCTCGAGAACTTCATGGTCAACGTCCACACCGAGCAGCACGGGTACCTGGAGGTATCCGTTCCGTTCCTGGTGCGTGCCTCGGCCTTGTTCGGAACGTCGCAGCTACCGAAGTTCGAAGAGGATTTGTTCAAGATTCCGCCTCAGGCCGAGGAGGGTGAGGCCCTCTACCTCATCCCGACGGCCGAGGTGCCCGTGACGAATCTGCACGCCGCCGAGATCATCGAACCAGGGAATCTGCCCCTCGCCTACACGGCCCTCACCCCCTGTTTCCGTAGTGAAGCGGGGAGCTACGGAAAGGACGTCCGCGGGCTGTTCCGACAGCACCAGTTCAAGAAAGTGGAGCTCGTTCGCTTCAGCGAACCCGAAACGAGCATGGAGGAACTCGAGACGCTCACTGGCCATGCCGAAGCGATTCTCCAGCAGCTCGGGCTCCACTACCGAGTCGTCGAGCTCTGTACGGGTGACATGGGCTTCGGCTCCATGAGGACGTACGACATCGAAGTATGGCTGCCGTCGCAGGGGCGCTTTCGGGAGATCTCGAGCTGCTCGTGTTTTGGGGACTTTCAAGCGCGGCGGGCAAAGAT
Organism: uncultured Polyangiaceae bacterium; assembly: GCA_965652275.1. Taxonomy (GTDB): domain Bacteria; phylum Myxococcota_A; class Polyangia; order Polyangiales; family Polyangiaceae; genus NIC37A-2. The sequence continues at coordinate 261,021 of CBFGUR010000003.1, forward strand.
CCGGTACCGCAAGGCGCCCAAGGACAAGCCCCACTTCGTGCACACGCTCAACGGCTCTGGTATCGCCGTGGGACGCGCGCTCATTGCGGTGTGCGAGCAATACCAGAACGCCGACGGCAGCGTGTCGATCCCGGCTGCTTTGCGTCCCCTCGTCGGGGCTGACGTCATCGGCGGCGCGTAGTCTTCGTCTTTTTCCGCAGGGAGCCGCCCGAGGCGGTCTTCTTGTGGCCAGCGGAGCCCGAGCGCGTGCCCCCCGCCTTGCGGCCGGAAGTCTTGTTGGCGGCTTTGGAACCGCGCTGACCCGGCTTGGAGCCACCGGAAGAACGGGTGCCAGAAGCGGCCTTCGTCCCGTCGCGGTCTTTGAATGACTTGTTGCGCGGGCCCTTCCCGCCGGTTCGTCCCCTCGATGGGGCGCGCCCGGCCGGGGATCTTTCGGTACGAAAGGTCTTCCCTCGGCGCGCCGTCAGCCCGGGAGCTTCGTCCAAATCGTAATCGTCTTCGTTGAAGTTGCGCTTGGCGTACACCGTGCGCCTCATGATGCCGACATCGGTGATCGTGACTTGGACGAGATCGCCCAGCATCAGCTTCTCGCCCGAGCGAACCCCGAAGACCCCGAGCTCTTGCTCGTCGGTTTCGTATTCGTCGGGGCCAATCTCTTCGAAGGGAATCAACACGTCCACACACGGCTCGTCGATCGATACGTACAGGCCCGCTCCCCCGATGCCGGTGATTCGGCCCTCGAACTCGTCGCCGATGTGCTTCTTCATGTAGATCGCCTGGTAGAGGTTGAGCACCTCGCGCTCGACCTCCATGGCGGCGCGCTCTTTCTTGCTCGATTCGTCCGCCGCGGCTGCCAAATCTTCCTTGGCTTCATCCGAACGATCGACGCTCCCACCGCGCAAGAGGGCCTTGATTTGTCGATGGACCCGCAGATCGGGGTAGCGGCGGATCGGCGAGGTGAAATGGACGTAGCGCTCCGAAGCCAGGCCGAAATGCCCGATGTTGTCGGTGTCGTAGACCGCTTGCTTGAGCGAGCGCAGGAGCAGCATCTCGAGCACGTACTTGCGCTCGTGGTCCCGAATGCGGCTCAAGAACTTGGAAGCCCCCTTGGGTTCGAGGAGGTCCGACATCTCGATCTTGAGATTCAGATCCTTGGTAATGGTTGCCAGGCGCTCGAGCTTCTCTTCGTCGGGAGTTCCGTGAACTCGGTAGATTGCAGGGATGTCGCGCTCCCCGAGCCACGTGGCGACGAGTTCGTTTGCCAGAAGCATCATCTCTTCGACGAGATTGTACGCGCGTTTCAGGCCGGGCCGGGTGGCGCGCTTCTTGACTTCGACGGGCGCGCCCGAGCTTTCGTCCAAGACGACGCGAGCCTCGGGCAGGTCGAGGTCGAGCGCTCCGCGGTTCATGCGATTCTTGCGCAGTTTTTCGGCCAGTTCAGCCAACACCTCGAGGTCCTCCTTCATCGCCTCGGCCTGAGGAGATTGAGGTGACTCCGGATCGAAGCCGAGAGCGCGCGCGACGCCATCGTAAGTGAGCTTCGCACACGAGCGCATGAGACCCTCTACGATTTCGAACTTCTGCGTCACCCCGCGCTGGTCCAGCTCGGCAATCACGCACATGCAGAAACGGTCCTGCTCGGGAAGCAGCGAGCACAGATCGCCGGCCAGCGCACGGGGGAGCATGGGGATGGCGCGGTCGGGCAGATAGATCGTGCAGCCACGCCCGCGGGCCTCTTCGTCCAGAGGAGACTCCGCACGCACGTACTCACTCACGTCCGCGATGGCCACGTAGACGCGATACCCGCCCTTGAAACGTTCGACCCAGATGGCATCATCGTGATCGCGCGCGTCTTCCGGATCGATGGTGGGGAGCGGCACGTGCCTCAAGTCGCGCCGGGAACCGAGTCGAGTCGCCCGCAGTCGGTGAGCCATTTGCTCGGCGTTTTGTAGGGCCTCCGGCGAATGGACCTCACTGATTCCTTCACGGAGCAGGATCTTTCTGACTTCCGTTTGTGGATCACCCTGGGGACCCAGGATCTCCACCACGACGCCCTCTGGCAGTTCGTCGGCGAACTGCGGAAAGCGAGTGATGTCGACGACAGCAGCATCGCCGTCCTTGGCCGCGTCTACGTTTCCCGAGAGCAGAATGGGTCCTCGAAGACGGCTATCGTCGGGTTCGAGCCAGGCGCTCTTGCGCCGCCGCTGAATGACACCTGCCACGCGCGTGTTGCGTCGCTCTACGACCTCAGTGATGACTCCCTCGAGCCCCTTGCGGCTTCGACCCGTCACCCGCACCTTCACACGATCGCGGTGCAAGGCTTCGTAGACCGCGTCGGGCGGGATGAAGACATCGTCCTTGCCGTTGGCGGTGACGAACGCGAAACCCTTCGGGTGGACGAAGATGTCCCCTTCCCACGCTTCTTCTCGCGGGGGCTGCGCAGAAGCGGTCGGCTTTCCGCGTCGGGTCACCGCCCGAACGCGACCACCTGGAAGGACCTTGATGGCGCCGTCGTCTTCGAGCCCGTCCAGCACCTGCACGAGGAGGTGGAACTCTTCCGGCGCAATCTCCAGCCTGGATGCGACCTCTCTCGGGTGGAGCGCTCGCTTGAAACCCGTCAACAGGTCCAAAATCTCGTTCGCTGAGGGGAATGCCGCCATGCAGAAGCGTGAGTAGCCTGTCCTGACGCCTGTAGCTAGGGAAAGCCCCGCGGCGCTAGCGTGAAAACTCCGGGCGCCCTATACCTTGTCGAGTTTTGAGAGCGTCTCATTGGGTTCTTCTGATTCGCGCTGCGGCGCTCGTTGCTTTGGGCACGAGTGTTGCGTTGCTCCTCGACTATCTCCGGCCCGATCCCTCATTCTGTAGTCTCGGTTCTGGGTGCGGAGCCGTCAGAAGCAGCGGTCTTGGTTACATCCCAGTCGGATTTGGGATGCTGCCGGTCCCCATGCTGGGCGTCTTGGCGTTTGCGCTTCTATTCGCGTCGACGCTGCTCGCGCGCCCGTCCGCGCGCGCCAGGGTGGCGACTCCGCTCGGCCTTTGCGTCTTTACCGTGGGAGCGATCCTGGTTGGGCTGCAGGCCTACATCGGTCACTTCTGTTCGCTCTGCATGATCGTGGACTCCTGTGCGCTGCTCATCGGGGTTGCAACCATCGCGCTGCGAAACGGGGGCTTTGAGGGTGCGGCTTCGGAGGAAGCCTCGGCGTCGGGTTCACCTCACGTCATGCGCCTTCCGCTGCGTTCGTGGGTGCTTCTTTCGGTCATCGCTGTGCTCGGGCCGCTTTTCTATCCGCTCTTGGTGAGGAAGAGCGAAGTGCCGGCGGTCATCCGCGGAATGTACGCATCCCAAAGCCTCACGGTCCTCGAGTTCTTCGATTTTCAGTGTCCGCACTGTCAAGATCTCTCGCCGCGACTCGCACGGCTGGTGAAAGCCGATCCAGAGTTTACTCTGAAGTACGGCTACACGCCGCTCCCGGGCCACCCGGATGCCCGTGAGGCCGCGCGCCACGCCATCTGTGCGGGCGAGCAAGGCAAGGAACACGAAGTCGTGCAGCAACTCTTCGAGGTGCGCGATTTTTCCCCCGACGTAACTCGACGAATCGCCGCAGAGATCGTACCCGACCGGGAGCGCTTAGCGGCTTGTCTCGATTCCAAACGTGCTGACGAACGCATCGAGTCGGACACCGAAAGCTTGAAGAAGGCCGGCTTCGTGGGGCTGCCCACGACCTACGTTGGCGGCATCCGCATCCTCGGGGCGGACGAAGATCTCGCCTACCGTGACGCAATGCGCCGGGTGCGCGAAGGGGGCGACGAGAAGGGGCTCAACCCGAAGATCTACTGGGCGGGGATTCTCCTTCTGGCCCTGGCGGTCGTTCTGATGGGGAGGCTCCCATCCGGAGAGTCCACCTCGAAGGCCGGTTGAGATTTCGGCGGTCAGCCTCGGCGTCCGCCCGGCGTGCGCCCCTTGGCGGCGCGTTTGGCCCTCTTGGGTGCGCGCGGGAGCCCCGTGTGTTGGGTCGCGAAGTGGCGGGAAGGAGGGCCGTTGCCTCGTGGCTTTTGGCTTTCCGCCGGAATCAATTGGTGGGGCTTGTTACCGATCAAGTCGCCGCGTTTCATTCGAAGTAGTGCTTTTCGAAGGAGCGGCCAGTTGCTCGCGTCGTGATAGCGCAGGAACGCCTTGTGAAGGCGGCGCTGCTCGGCCGACTTGGGCGTCGAGACCTCTTCGCTGTCTTTTCTTACCGGCCGAAGGGGGTTCTTGTCCGTGTGGTACATTGCCGTGGCGTACGACATCGGCGAAGGCAAAAAGGCCTGCACTTGGTCGGCGCGGTATTTGTTCTTCTTGAGCCACAGTGCAAGCTCGAGCATGTCCTCGTCCGTCGTGCCCGGATGCGCGGCGATGAAGTATGGGATGAGGAATTGTTTCTTGCCCGCCTCCTTCGAATACCGCTCGAAGAGCTCCTTGAATCGATCGTAGGTGCCGATGCCCGGCTTCATCATCTTGGAGAGCGGGCCCCTTTCGGTGTGCTCCGGAGCAATCTTCAGGTACCCCCCCACGTGATGAGTGACGAGTTCCTTGACGTACTCGGGTGACTCGACGGCGAGATCGTAACGAAGTCCCGACGCGACCGAGATTTTCTTGATGCCGGGCAGGGCGCGCGCCTTGCGATACAGCTCGATGAGCGGCGTGTGATCGGTATTCAGGTTCGAGCAAATGCCCGGATAGACGCAGCTCGGCTTGCGGCACTTCGCCTCGATTTCTCGGCTCTTGCAGGCAAGGCGATACATGTTCGCCGTTGGCCCCCCGAGGTCGCTCACCGCTCCCGTGAATCCGGGAACCTCACGGAGTCGCTCCACCTCGCGGAGAATCGACGCTTCGGATCGGTTTTGCATGATGCGACCCTCGTGCTCCGTAATCGAGCAAAACGAGCAGCCACCGAAACACCCACGCATGATGGTGACCGAAAAGCGGATCATCTCGTAGGCGGGGATCTTCTGATCCTGGTGCGCGGGGTGCGGGAGCTTTCGGTATGGGAGCTCGTAGATCCGATCCATCTCCTCGGTCGTCAGGGGAAACGGAGGCGGATTCACGAAGACGTCGGTGTCTCCGTTCCGCTGAACGAGACAGCGCGCGTTGTGCGGGTTCGCTTCGAGGTGAAACACGCGATTGGCGTGAGCGTAGAGCACGGGATCGCGCCGGACTTGGTCCCAGGAAGGAAGCCGGATGACCGTAAGGTCCCTGGGGTGCGAGGCCCGCTCCTTGCGCGTCAATGAAACCAGAGGCTCGTCCGGCGCGCGGGAGTCGGAACCGCCCTTCCGCATCTCCTCCTCGGTCGCGTAGGGATTGACCATCGCGTCCACGGGCCCAGGGGTGTCGACTGAATCACTCCGCTCGACGAGGAATTGCCCCGGCGCGGCATCTTTCGGACCGTGGTCGGAGCACGATCGGCGCACCACCGTTCCCCGCAGATCCAGGATTTCGCGAGGGGACTCCCCCTGGGCGATCCGGTGGCACAACTCCACGATGGCGCGTTCGGCGTTGCCATACACGAGGATGTCGGCGCCGCTGTCCACCAGAAGCGAACGTCGCACCTTCCCCGACCAGTAGTCGTAGTGAGAGAGTCGCCTGAGGCTGGCCTCGATGCCACCGATGATGATGGGCGCGTCCGGGAAAGCTTCACGGAGCTTTTGTGTGTAGACGATGGTGGCCCGGTCGGGGCGCTTTCCGGCAAGTCCCCCGGGTGTGTATGCGTCGTCGCTTCGCGGCTTCTTGTCGCTCGTGTAGTGGTTCACGAGCGAATCCATGTTGCCGCCCGTGACCCCGAACAGGACCGTCGGTTCACCGAGCTCGGTGAAGGCTGCAGGGTCGTTCCAGTTGGGTTGGTCCAGAATCCCGACTCGGAACCCGTGCTCTTCCAGAAGGCGACCCACGAGCGCCATTCCGAAGCTCGGATGGTCGACGTAGGCGTCTCCGGTCACGAGAATGACGTCACAAGCCTCCCAGCCGAGCGCCTCCATTTCCTTGCGGCTGCGCGGCAAAAAGGGAGCCGCTCCGAATCGCTTTGCCCAAAAGGGGCGGCGGGAGAACAGCCCGGAAGGGCCGGAGTTTCGAGCGACGGACGCCATGGGAGGCCCAACTGTAGAGCAAAGTAGAGGGAGCGCCACAGTGCCGCGACCGAATCAAGACGGCAGCAAATCGGGATGCCGGCGAATCACGACGGCAGCAAATCGGGATGCCGGCGAATCACGACGGCAGCGAAATGGACAGGAGACGCCAGCGAATCGAGACGCCAGCGAACCCGCACCGAGACGACGTCTGCTCACATGTGCTCACCGGGCGCGCCTCGAAACTCCATGCTAGACTACTAGATGGGAACCGAGAGGAAGATCAAAAATGGGGAGCCCGTGAACGATTTGGATCGTGACGAACCGGGCGACACCTCCGAGTACGAAGCACCAAGCAGGTCGATGGACGGAGTCCGTCCCGAAGCAAAACACCCTTTCCATTTCCAGGAGGTGTCGAGGGAGGCGTTTCTGGCGCTGCCGAAAACGGACCTTCACGTGCATCTCGACGGGTCGTTGCGCCCCTCGACAATCGTCGAATTGGGCCGCAAGCAGGGCGTCGATCTGCCGGCGAACACTGCTGAAGGTATCGAGAAGGCGGTGGGCGCCGGAGAGCACTTCGGCTCCCTCGTGGAGTACCTGCGGGGCTTTGCCCTCACCTTGAGCGTGATGCAAACCGAAGACTCCCTCGAGCGAATCGCGTTCGAGCTGGCTGAGGACGCGCATCTCGAAAACGTGCGCTACATGGAGGTGCGCTACGCGCCCATGCTCCACACGCAGCTCGGGCTTCCTTTAACGCGGGTCGTGGAGGCCGTGCTGAGCGGGCTCCGGCGCGCCCGAGAGAGCTACGGCATCAAGTCGAACGTAATCCTGTGCGGCATCCGCAACATCTCGAGCGAGTCCAGCTACGAGATGGCGGAGCTTGCAGTCGCGTACAAGGGGCGAGGCGTCGTCGGCTTCGACTTGGCGGGCGCGGAAGCCAACTTCCCGGCCAAGGACCACAAACGGGCGTTTCATCTCGTCCGCGAGAACAACATCAATTGCACCATCCATGCGGGGGAAGCCTATGGGCCCGCGTCGATTCACCAAGCCATTCACGTCTGTGGCGCGCATCGGATCGGCCACGGCGTCCGACTACGCGAGAACGGCGACCTCCTTCACTACGTCAACGACCACCGCATTCCGCTCGAATGCTGCCCTTCGAGCAACGTGCAGACGGGAGCGGTCGCGAGTCTCGGCACCCATCCTCTCGTACGCTATTTCAACCTCGGTCTGCGCGTCACGGTGAACACCGACAACCGCCTCATCACGAAGACGTCCGTCACCGAGGAGCTCTACCGAGTTCACCGTGAGATGCGCGTGTCCTTCGACGACATCAAGTTGATGGTGATCTCCGGCTTCAAGTCGGCGTTTTTGCCGTTTCATGACAAGCAGGCAGCGCTTCGACGCGTGTCGGGGGAGCTCGAACTGATCCGCGCTGCTGACTACGCGGTCGAGACGGTTTGAGAGGATCGGATCCTCGGAATGCGGGCCCGCTTGGCGGCTGTGGCATTTCGCCACACAGGATCGTGGCAAAATGCCACAGTCAGAACTTCAGGTCGTCACGGAGCCCGGGCTCCATTGCCTCATCCAGCCGGCGGACGGCCTTTTCCAGGTCGTCGCTCTCCGACTTCGGGACCTGAATCAAAAAGCGCACGTACAGATCTCCCGTCTTCTGACCACGGGTGACCCCCTTGCCCCGCAGACGTAGCAGCTGACCCGATTGACTGTGGGGTGGGACCTTGAGCTGCACGGCGCCGCTCGGGGTCGGCACCTCGATCTTGCTGCCAAAATAGGCCTCCCCCACCGAAAGGGGCATGTCTACGGTGAGATCGAGTCCGTCCCGCTGAAAGAACGGGTGACTCTTGACGCGCACCACCAGGAGAAGATCGCTCGCAGGCATGCCGGGGCCCGCGGGGCCACCGGCTCCTTTGACGCGAAGCTTGTCTCCGTCTTGAGCTCCTTGCGGGATCCGGACTTTGACGGCACGTCCGTGGATGGAGAGCTCGAGTTCGGCGCCTCGGACCGCCGAGACGAACTCGATCGTGATCTCGCTCTCCAAATCGGGCTGGCGACGGGTTCGACGTCGTCTCGCGCCACCGCCGCCAAAGAGATCGCCGAAGATGTCGCCGATCCCCGCTCCCCCGGCCCCCCCAGCGCCTCGGAAGATGTCCTCGAACCCGCCACCGAATCCCCCCGAGCGGCCGTAGCTTCGGGCCATGTTCGGGTCGAATCCCTCCCGCAGTCCGACCTCACCGAACTCGTCGTACAGCTTGCGCTTCTTGTCGTCGGTCAGGACATGGTACGCCTCGTTGACTCGCTTGAAGCGCTCTTCGATGTCGGCTTTGCCCGGGTTTCTGTCGGGGTGCAGCTCGGCGGCCAGCTTGCGATAGACCTTCTTGATCTCGTCCGCGGTCGCGCTCCGGCTTACTCCGAGTTCGGCGTAGTAGTCTTTGGCCACGCCCGGAACATAGCAGCGGCGGGGCTCCGTCTGAACGAGCTACGAACTCAGTCCTTCGAAGCAACGAAAACCAGCGTGTCGCGGCAAAGGAGGCCCGGACTGTCGCTGTAGTCGGCGAACGTCTCCACTCGCTGAAAGCCCTCGTATTCCAAGATGGCCTCGACTTCCTTGGGGAACCACTGGCGGAGGCGAAGCGGTATCGTCAGCACGTTTTCGGTGCCTTCCTCTTGGAATTGGCTCTCGACGAGCAGCACTTGGGTCGCCGGATCGTAGGAGAAGCGCTCGGTTTGGCGGATCCAGGCCCCCGTGTCCGGGTGTTTGAAACGTGGCGCGGGGAAGAGCTCTTCCGGATCCGCTTCCAGTTCTTCGGGCTGCGGAATCGGGACGTCGAAGACGAGTTTGCCTCCGGGGGCCAAGTGAGTCCGGGCGCGCTTCAAGAAAGATCCGAAATCGCGGTAGGTCCCGAGATGGCCGACCACGTTGAAGGTGGCAAGAACCAGGGGGAAGCGGTCCTCGGTCGTGTAGCGACGCATGTCGGCCCGGACTGGGGAAACCAGCTCGCGGATGCGTTTGGGGGCCTTTTCGACGCGAGCTCGCAGTCGCTCGATCATCGGTACGCTGGCGTCCACGGCGCGCACCGCATGGCCAGCCCGTGCCAAAGGGAACGTGATGCGGCCGGCTCCGGCCCCGTATTCGAGGATGGGTCCGCCCGTTCGCTCGGCCCATCTGACAAAGCAGCTGACGTCCTCCTTGCGGCGCTTGAAGGCGGTCTCGTAAAGACTCACCTGCTCGTAGTGTTCGAGCGATTCAGCTCCGGATGAACCCTTGGACGCCACGCGTAGACCGGAAGGGCGCGCTCGAGCGCGCCTCAGTAGGTGGCTTCGCGTTCTTCGATGTACTCGCGCACGGCCTCGGCGGAGGGGCGGTGGAAGTGCACCTTGCCTTCGGCGATTTCACGCAAGGAAATGACGGCCGCCTTGTTCTTCGAATTCACGAGGGCAGGATCGCCTTTCATGAGCTCTCGGCACCTCTGTGCGGCGAGCACCACGAGGGCGAATCGGTTGTCTTCTTGTTCGAGGCAGTCTTCGACGGTAACGCGGGCCATAGATTCCTAGTCGCAAAAGTGCGCGGAGGACGGAAGCTAATCGACAGCAAGAGGGGGTGCAACTTCGGCGCCGATCAAAAGGGCTGATTTTTCCGGGGTCCGAGGGAGCCAGAGGGCTGCACGGATGATCCGTTGGCTGTCGGCCTGCGGGCCGAATGTGTCGAAATGGGCGGAATGTCTCGCTCCCGAGGAAAAAAAGAGCGGTGCCGAGACGATTTCTCTAACTGCTGGAAATAATAAGGGGAAAGTCCCTTCACTCTGGGCAGATTTTCGAGCCTAGTTATCGATATGCCCGGTTGACAGCGGCCTTGTGACGAACAATTTGGCCTCCCTCGTGAGTAAATCCCTCGTCATCGTCGAGTCCCCCGCCAAGGCCCGGACCATCTCCAATTTCTTGGGCAAGGGGTATGTGGTCGAGTCTTCGATCGGTCACATCCGCGATCTCCCGCGCTCGGCCGCAGACATCCCTGCGAAATACAAGAAGGAGGCCTGGGCGCGTCTTGGGGTCGACACGCAGAACGACTTCAAGCCGCTCTACATCGTCGATCCGGACAAGAAGGAGCACATCAAGAAGCTCAAGGATCTCACTGCGTCGGCAGACGAAGTCCTCCTCGCGACGGACGAAGATCGCGAGGGAGAATCGATCGCGTGGCATTTGCTCGAAGTGCTCCAGCCCAAGGTCCCCGTGAAACGCATGGTCTTTCACGAGATCACCGAACGGGCCATTCAGGAGGCAATCCAAAATCCTCGTGACCTCGATCGTCGCCTGGTGGACGCACAGGAGGCGCGCCGCATTCTCGACCGGCTCTATGGCTACGAAGTGTCGCCGGTCCTTTGGAAGAAGGTCATGCCCCGCCTCTCGGCCGGGCGGGTGCAGTCGGTGGCCACCCGCATCATCGTCGAGCGGGAACGCGAGCGCATCAGTTTTCGTTCGGCCAGCTACTGGGACATCGAAGCGGAGCTCGAAGTCGAGGAGGGAACTCCGAAGCAATTCTCTGCCCAGCTCACGGCCGTTGGCGGACGCAAAGTTGCGAGCGGGAAGGACTTCGACGACCGGGGTAATCTCCGCAAGGACGGGATTGTTCACCTCACCGAAGCCGAGGCCAAGAAGCTCGCGGCCGATCTCGAGAAGGAAAAGGTCACCATCCAGAGCGTCGAGCGCAAGCCCAACAAGCGCTCGCCCGCGCCCCCCTTCATGACGTCGACGCTCCAGCAGGAGGCGGGTAGAAAGCTCCGCTTCTCTTCGTCGCGCACGATGCGCGCTGCTCAACGCCTCTACGAAAACGGGTACATCACCTACATGCGTACGGACAGCACCACGTTGTCCGAGACGGCAATTGTCGCTGCCCGATCGTGCATCCAGGAGCTCTACGGAGCCGACTACCTCCCGGAGAGTCCGCGCCTCTACAAGAAGAAGGTGAAGAACGCCCAGGAGGCGCACGAAGCCATCCGCCCAGCGGGAGATTCGTTCCGTCGTCCGGAAGAGGTTTCCAAACTCGTCAGCCCCGACGAAGCGAAAGTCTACGAACTCGTCTGGAAACGCACGGTAGCGTCGCAGATGCAAGATGCGCGCGGCGAGAGCGTGAGCGTTCAGCTGCTTGCCTCCGGCCCCGATCAAGCGGAGTTCTCCGTTCGTGGAAACACCATCGTGTTTCCCGGGTTCCTTCGCGCCTACGTCGAAGGTTCCGACGATCCGAGCGCGGAGCTCGAAAACCGTGAACGTCCCCTGCCTCCCCTCAAAGAGGGTCAGGTCGTGGAGGTCAATGGCCTTCAGGCCAGCGGACACGAGACGCAGCCGCCCGCGCGTTACACGGAAGCCTCTCTCGTGCGGAGACTCGAGGAGCTCGGCGTGGGCCGGCCGTCGACCTACGCTTCGATCATCGGCACGATTCTCGACCGAGGATATGTGTGGAAGCGGGGCAATGCGCTGGTTCCTTCGTTCCGCGCCTTCGCCGTGATTGCCCTCATGGAGCAGCATTTCGGTGATCTCGTGGACTACGCGTTCACTGCGCGTATGGAGGACGAACTCGACGAGATTGCCGGAGGGAATCAGCCCATGGTTCCGTGGCTCAAGGGGTTTTACTACGGCGTCGACAAGAAGAGCACCGAGCGTCCCCTCGACGTCGGTTTGCATGAGCTAGTCGCCAACAATCTCGGGGAGATCGATGCACGGGCGATCAATACTTTACCCATCGGAGAGGACGAAAACGGTAATCTGATCGTGGGCCGCGTGGGGCGTTACGGCGCGTACTTGCAGCGCGGCGAGGACACCGCCAGTGTCCCGGATGACGTGGCGCCTGACGAGCTGACTCTCGAAAAGGCCATCGAGATCTTGTCCGCACCGAGCGGCGATCGACTCCTCGGGAACGATCCCGAAACGGGCCTCCCCGTGTACGCGAAAAATGGTCGCTTCGGGGCGTTCGTTCAGCTGGGTGAGATGGAGAAGGGCGGAGAAAAACCGCAAACTTCCTCGCTACTCAAGAGCCAGACGGCCGAGAGCATCACTCTCGAAGAAGCGCTTCAGCTTTTGTCTTTACCGCGACTGGTGGGGAAGGATCCCGACGACGGCCAGGAGGTCTTTGCGCTCCTCGGGCGCTACGGGCCTTACATCAAGAAGGAAAAGGATAGCCGGAGCCTGGAGAGCGAGGAGCAGATCTTCACGGTCACCATCGAACAAGCCAAGGAGATCTTCGCTCAGCCTCGGCGTCGCGCGGGTCAGCGCAAGGCGGCCGAGCCGCTGAAGGAGCTCGGTAAGGATCCGGTAAGCGAAGGAGTCATCACCCTGAGAGAAGGGCGGTTCGGTCACTATGTCACCGATGGGGAGACGAACGCCTCCCTACGCAAAGAAGACGATCCGAACACCATCACACCGGAACGGGCCCAGGAGCTGCTCCAGCTCAGACGCGAGCGGGGGCCGGTGAAGAAGAAGGCCGCCAAGAAGAAGGCGGCCAAGAAGGCCACGGCCAAGAAGACCACCAAGAAGGCGCCGACCAAGAAAGCCACGAAGAAGAAGTCGGCCAAGAAGAAGGCGACCAAGAAGTCCGCAGCGAAGAAGTCCGCCAAGAAGTCCGGCGCAAAGAAGGCTACGAGCAAGCCCACCACCGATAAGGCGGAAACCGAGTCGGCGGAATGAAGGCCCGTAAGAAGGGAACTCAGTCGACTCGGATCGGCGTACCGATTGTTGCACCGAGCAGCTCGGCCGCGCTTCCCTGATTGACAGCGACTTCGATGGTGCCCCACGACCCGCGGATTGCGACGGCCTCTCGGGGGGGCGCTTCCGCGTAGGTGGCGCACCACGGGAGCGTCCGACCCAATATAGAGACGACCGCACCTCGTCGTACGGGAATCGGGGCGTCAGTCAGCAGGTTCCCGTAGTGATCGATTGCGCGCACCTTTGGGCGGCTACAGGAGTAGATCTGCTCGGAGATACGGAGCGACCTCGGGGGGACGGGTCTACCGATGGTCGAAAGCAGCTGCCCGGTCGCGATGAGTGCAGCGGCGGGCGCGAAAAGGTCGCGGCCGTCGAAGGTGGTGCCCCGGCGCTGGCTTGGGATCCGCGTACGGTCGAGTTCTACCGCCACAGGCGGGGGCACGTCTGGCCGCGCGGTGAGAAGATCGGTGAAGATTCCGTTGTCGGGCCCCACGAAGAAGTGATCAGCCCATTCGAAGGCGACGGGACGTCGCTCCGTCCCGACCCCAGGATCGACCACCACGAGATGGACGGTTCTGGGTTCGAAATAGGGCTGGCTCTTCGACAGCCAGAAGCTCGCGACTCCGATGTTCTGCGGGGGGATATCATGGGTGAGGTCGATGGCGCTCACTTCCGGAGCCAAGCGATGGAGGGCCGCCTTCATCACGCCCACATACGGATCGCGGATCCCGAAGTCCGTGAGGAGCGTGACGACCCGACGAGTCAACTCAATCCCCTGATTCGTTGGGGGCCTTACGCCAGCGGGTCAGGCGACGCGGCCAGGTCCCCGACGCTTCCGCCTGGCGGGCCGTCGTGCGAACCAAGGAGGTCGTGAACGATTCGAGCCACGCAGGCAGGCTCTCGGGAGACTCGACTTCGACGGTCTTGTCTTCGGTGCCCACCGAGACTGCTCCATCGAGCTTTTCTTCCGACGTGTACCAACGAGCCAGATATCGCACGCTGCCGTCTTCCTCGGTCGCCAAGCGCAGCTCCACACGACCGCCGTGCTCGACGGGGGCGGGCGCTGCCCAACCGGAGTCCGGAGATTTCTTTTCGTCGGTCATGATCCGGACTTTACGAGCAGTTCATCGACGTCGATACCCGTCTCGGCGAGCACTGTCCTCTGGAGCTCGCAGAGGCTGCTCACCCCGGAAAGGGCCAGATCGATCATTGCGTCCATCGTCTTGCGATCGACCGCTCGCCCTTCGGCCGTACCTTGGATTTCGATGAGGGCGCCCGCACTCGTTCCTATGACGTTTAGATCGACTCGGGCGTTGCTGTCCTCGGCGTAACAAAGGTCGAGACACAGCTCGCCGTCGACGTGCCCGGCGCTGATCGCCGCAACCTGGTCGACGAGAACGGCGTTCTTCAGAAGGCCTGTCGACTTGAGCTTGGAGATCGCCAACGCCAGGGCCAAAAATCCACCAGTTACGGACGCAGTCCGGGTGCCACCGTCCGCCTCGAGTACGTCGCAATCGATGACGATGGTGCGCTCACCCAATCGCTCGAAGTCCACCGCAGCGCGGAGCGCTCGCCCGATGAGTCGTTGGATTTCTCGCGTGCGTCCCCCGAGCGGTCGCTCGCGCCCGTCGCGTCGCTCGCGGCGCCTTGGATTCGAGCGCGGGTGCATTTGATACTCGGCGGTTAGCCAGCCGCTCCCCTTGCCCTTCATCCACTCGGGTACCGATTCGTCGATCGAGGCGGTGCACAGGACACGAGTATTTCCGCACTGATAGAGGACCGAGCCCTCCGCCATTCGATGAAAGCCGCACTCGACTTTCACGGGACGAATGGAGTCTTTGGCGAGGCCGCCGCGGCGATCCGTATGGCTCATAGAAGAGGACTTACCACTGTGCTCGGTCGGATTCAGGTATTTTTGTTCGAGGGATTGCGCCTTTCGGCGACCTCGTTCACCTTCCGGTTCCCCATCATGGTCTCCACCCTCCCGCCCTCCGGTCATCGATTGCTCGTGAGCGAAAAGTTCGTCTCACTCCAGGGCGAGGGTGTGAGCGTGGGGGCACCGGCGGCATTCCTTCGCCTGGGGAACTGCAACCTCTCGTGTTCGTTCTGCGATACGCCGTACACGTGGGACAGCAGCCGCTATGATCTCGGCTCGGAGCTTCACGCAGAAGAAATCTGGGACCTTTCGCGTTGGATCTCCGAGGTGGCGCCTGGACGTCTCATCGTCACCGGCGGCGAACCCCTACTCCAGCAGAAGCAATTGGCTCAGCTGATTCGGCGCTTGGACGCGGTGTCGGAGGGCCGGGGCACGGCGCGTCTGTACATCGAGGTGGAGACGAACGGAACGGTTCCTCCGCACGGTTTTCTCCTCGAGCGGGTGGACCAATGGAACGTGTCGCCCAAGCTTGGGAACTCGGGAGAGCCGCGAGAGCGCCGCATTTGCCTGGCAGCGCTAGACGCCTTTCGGACGTGCCATCGTGCCTATCTCAAGTTCGTCGTTCGCGGCGCCGAGGATGTTGGCGAGGTCGACGAGCTCGTGCGCGACACCGCGTGGGACACGACGCGAGTCATCTTGATGCCGGAGGCGCGGGACGTGGGAGCGCTCAGGGCGCGGAGCGCGGAGGTTGCTGGAGAAGCCATGAAGCGGAGCTACCGATTTTCGGGCCGCATTCACTTGGAGTTATTTGGAGGCCGACGCGGCACCTGAATTCGGGCGAAGCTTCAGCGGTCGACTCCCCAAACCGTCAGGGCGTTTTCGAAAGCTTGTTCCGGACTATCGGGCACAAGTTCGTCGATCGGCTCGGAACTTTCCTTCGGTGGCTGGGCGGACAAGGCGGGATGCAAGATGTTCCAAGCCGAAAGCCAGAGGGCCCTAGCCGCCAGGATGCGGGATTCGGAACGATCCTCCTGACACGTAGGGTCCAGAGACGGCTCGCACAGGCGGGGGGCCTTGCCGTCGTGTCCCAAAAGGAGCCAAGAGTCGAACAGCATCGAGTACTCGCCGGCGCGATACGCCATGTGGGGCCGCGCGCGCGCTTGCATCGGCGCCGACTCGCGGCTGAGATCGAGGTCCCCGAAGTCCTTTTCCAGACCGAGGACCGAATCGATCGTCTTTGCGACGTCCCGAGGCGCAAACCACCCCTCGATGCGCTCACCTGCAAGATGACCGTCGGGAAACTTGATCAGGAGGGGCACGGCGAGCGCTTCCTCCGACAGAGGCGACTTCGTCGAAAACGGTATCGTCGGTGGTTCGCCCGCCCCGACGTCGCCCATCACCACGACCAGGCTGTCGTCGAAGATGTCCCGTTTCCTGAGCCAGGCGATCATGGCGCTCAGTTCGGCGTTTTGCTTGAGAAGGGCCGCCTTTTGCATGGAAAATAGCCGGGTCCAGTCTTCTTGTGGCATTTGCCGGTTGCGGCTCGCCTGACGGGAACGAATCTCAGACAGCTGAATGGCCGCCCGACGGGGGGTGAGCTCGCCGCCGTATTCCTTTGGCGCGAGCTCGGCTGTGGTCTCTTGGGTGATGTCGAACGGAGGATGGCCGCCGCGCAAGTGGACCACGCACAACACCGGCCCCGGATGCTCGACCTGGGTCCCGAGCCACTTGATGGCTCGTGTGAGCGGCTCTACCGCGGCCTCATCCTCTTGGGGATGGATGCTGTCGAACTTGGCAAAGCCGCGCTCGAAGCCCAGTGGGGCGGCGCTGAGCGGGACGCCAGTGAAGAAAGCCGTTCGACCTCCTTGAGCCTCCATCGCGCTCGCAATGCTCGTGATTTCGCTAGGCAGGACGTCGTGCGCCTCGTCCACTCCGTGTTGCCACGGGGCTAGGCCGGTGAAGAGCGAGGCCACCACGCCCGGCACACTCGTCGTCGAGGCGCGGTACTGGGGGAAGACGGCCGCGCTCTGGGCGAGTTGATTGACGACGGGCAGACCATGCTCGGCTGCAGTTGGTGGCATGTGTTTCGCGCCGAGCCCCGATAGGACAATCACGATGGCTCGCTTTGCCAGCACGGCTTTCTCCTCTTCGGGAGCAGGACTGACGACTTTTGGATCTGCAAAGGCGACCTGGGATCGTCCGAGCGCGCGCGGTGCGGTGAGCTCCAGATCCACGAATTGGGAGGCGAACGGGGTGAGATCTGCCTCCAGAGTTTGGAAGGCGCGGGGGTCGTCCGCCTCTCGTTCGGCGCTCGCCACGACGATACGCTGCCCGTCGTCGGTGTGCACGGCCACCTCGACTTCGGCGCTGCCTTCACCCCATATCCCCCACTGCGTTTTCAAGCGCGCCTGGGCGGGAATGCGAATCGGGCAGCGCAGGCGTGCCCCCGGACGGAGTACCACGGAGCGCATTCTCGTTTCCTCGACGGTGACTTCGGAGAACGTATCGCTGACCGATGCCAAAGTGATGTTCGTCTCCGGACGTGAGCCGATGCGCACCCAGCTGAAATCGGCCCCCAGGCTCCCACTTGTCGGTCGAGACAAAGAGAGTGTCAACCGGTGGCGTCCCCTTTCGAGCGTGCGATCGCGCCCGGAAATCGAAGCGACGATGGGTTGGTCGCTCTTCAGTGAGGCAGCTCCGAGGCGTTTGCCATCAATGTAAGCAGCCATCCTTTCCGATCCGGTGCTGATGACGCGGGCGGCTACCTCGAAGTCTTCCATCGGCTCGGTAAGCCAGAACACGAAGTCCGTGTTCATCTGATCGAGATGGCGGAAGCCCGTGCCAAAGCGGTTTTCGATCTGCACCGGGTCCGGATCGAGTAGCCGAAAGGCACGACGGGAGTCGCTCGACTCGTTTCCGAGGTCGAGCACCAGCCCACTTTGCCAAAGGGTGCAGCGGTCTTTGATCGAAAGCAGAGAAAGGTGCTCCGAGGTCACCGTTGGGTCGACTTCTGCGGCTTGCGCGGGGGCCTCCTGGCCCGACTCTTCCTCCGATGGTGGAGATTGCTCCGGCTCCTCCTCGCAGCTGCACCCGCAAGTGGACGAGACGACGATGAAGGTGCCCGCCAAGCGGACCAAGTTACGGATCAAAGAAGAGCTCCAGGCGCCCAGATCACTCGCTCTTGAAGACGGCGCGGGTGTTCTTGTTGGCCTGAACCTCGACGGAGCCTTTGCGCTCCTTGCCATCGGCGCGGATCGAAACTTCATGTTCGCCAGGGCTCACGGGGATACGACGCAGCGGTCCGCGGCCCGTAAACACCCCGTCGACATAGACCAGTTCGTCTTGGCTGGTCACTACCTCAATCAAACCCTTCCCGGGCCAAGACATTCCCTGCGGCATTTCCGTCACTTCGGTCTGCATGGGCGGGGGGCCGCTCTGGGAGGCTTTTTCGGTCTTGGGTGGACGCGGCCCAGAGTCACCACCCGCCGCGTCGCCCTTCTTGCCGGGATCAGGCGAAGGTTCCCGGTTTTCGAGCGTACCGAGCTCGGGAATCTCCGGACCTTGGACGGCTTTGCTGAGCGCGACCGAAGCGTCCGCGCCGACAAGGTGAGATCCGGCGAAGTACACGGCGCCGGCTGCAGCCAGAGCCGAGGCAGGCGCGGCGACTTTTCTGCCTGCGGAGCGTGCCAGGCCCAGAATCATCTTGCCGGCCACCGAAGGACCAGGTGGCGAAGCCGGAGCTTCCAGGTTCTCGCCAACTTGGGGCGCCTCCTCGCGGAGCTTGGCTTGTGCGGCCCGTTCCTCTGAAGCCTCCCGCAGGCGCTCCTTTACCTTGTCGTTCATCGACTCGGCGAGCGCCCTGCCGGCCCGCAGGCCCTGGCCGCTGAGCGCGACAGCTTGACGAGAGGCGGCCTGCCAGGTTCCGCGCGCGCGCCTCCAGATTTCGCGGGCCGAAGGCGTGTCCGTATTCCACCCAGCCGAGTCGGCCTGGGGCGGAGCTAGCGATTCTTCAGCTCCCGGCAGATCTTCCGGTGCGGCCAGCTGAGGCTCGGGCGCGTCACCTCTCGTCACCAGTTCTGGTTCGGAGTCCAGGTTTTTGCGCGGCTGTTCTGCGCCGATCGACTGGGAGAACTTGGTTTTGACCCGGCCGGGTTTGGTTTCTCCTTTTCGTTTTTGCCGCGGGGCGGGGGCCGCGGGAAAGGAGATCTTCTTGATACGGGGCACGAGGGGCGGCTCTTGCGGCCGAGCTTCCCGAGCACCTTCCGGCGGGTCGTCCTTGGCCACCTCGTCGCTGGGCCGCGGGGCCGTCTCGGGGGCTTCTTGCGCGGCGTTTCGTTCCTCGATTCCCGTGGAGGGCTCCAAACGATCCCGGGCGATGGCAGAAGGAGCGGGGGGAACCGGTTCGTCGAGCCAGGCGCTGGGCACGGCTCGAGGCTCCCGTGGAGGCAAAGGGGAGGGTTCCGGCGCGTCGCCGAAGTCACTCATTTCCAGCTCGAGCTCCGCGAGAGGAGTCCTGCCGTTCGCCCGCGCTGGCGGGGGAGTCTCGCTGATCTGAAAGCTGAATCCGGCGTGCTCGTTCGAGTCTGACAAAATACCTCCGGCGCTCGGGGAACTCCGATGCTCCCCGGCGGCTAACACGAAGGCGAGGGACGGGACGAGTTTTTGTCAGTTCGTCGTTTCGCCGCTGTAGACCCACTCCGCGGGGCCTTCGAGATACGCGGACCGGTCCTCGGAAACGGTGATTTTCAGGCGGCCGCCGGGCAGATTTACGGCAACTGGAGTCTCCGTTGGACTGAGGTTCTCGAGCGTCGCGGCGATCACGGTGGCGGCTGCCCCGGTGCCACACGCCAGGGTCCTGCCCACCCCACGCTCCCACACCGTCACGTCTATTTCCGTGGGACTTTTCATCGTGGCGATCTCCACGTTGGCGCCACCATGGAGAGATCCGCTGACGCGAGGCCCCAGTTCGTCGAGTTTTTCGGCCTCGAGGGGCGCGCCGAAGCAAATCGCGTGCGGGTTGCCCGTTTGGATTCGATGAAAGGTGAAGGCTCGACCCTCTTGCTCGAACTCGACGGTGCCCACGGAGACTCCTGTGCCGATTTCCGTACCGACCGTAGCCGAGTCACCATTTCGTTCGACGTCGCACCGGAGCGGCCCGGCCCCCGTTTCGATGGAAAAGTGCGTCGATGTCGCCTGATCGAGGCGCGCCAGATGGAGTGCGACACATCTCAGTCCGTTCCCGCACATTTCTGGCCGCGAGCCGTCGGCGTTGATCACATCCATGCGTGCCCGATACGCTGACGAGCCAGCGGACGAGACCAAGAGGACGCCGTCTGCTCCGATTCCGAAGTGACGATCGCAGAGCTTCATCGCTCGCTCCACGGAAAAGGCATCCGGGCTCTTTACATCGATGACGAGAAAATCGTTGCCGATGCCATGGTACTTGTTGAAACGGAGCATGGGTGGCGAGCTTCTAGCACGGCTGACAGCACCTGCAGCAGGGCTTTCGAGCCTCCCGTCGCCGCCTCCCCTCGTCACTAGGAGCGTGCTACATGGGCCGCCCATGACACGCCCGCTTCTCCTTTCCGGCTTCATGGCCACCGGCAAGAGCTCCGTAGGGCGCCTCGTTGCGGAAAGGAGGGGCGCCAAGTTCGTCGACCTCGACGAAGCGATCGAAGCTCATGCGGGCTCTTCCATCGAAAAGATCTTCGAGACGCGCGGCGAGGACGAATTTCGGCGGCTGGAGGCAGAGGTGCTGCGCAGCCAGCTGCGCCAGGCCGGAGGACCTCTGGTCGTTGCCTTGGGCGGTGGCGCCCTGGTCGACCGCGCCCTGCGCATCGAAGCGCTCGGTGCTTCCGTCGTGGTCACCTTGATCGCCTCAGCTCCTGAAATCGTGCGGCGGGCCGAATCTCAAGCTGGAAGCCGAGCCGTGCGCCCACTCCTTACGGGTCCTGGCCGCCTCCATCGCGTTCAGCAGCTCCTCTCGACACGGCGGCTGGCTTATCTGGAAGCGCACGCACAGATCGCGACCGAGGGCCGCGAGCTCCAGCAGATTGCCGAGGACGTCCTTCGCATCTGGGACGAAGACGCGGTGTGCGTGGCTGCAGGGGAAGAATCGTACCGGGTCGTCATCGGCGAGGGGCTCATCGAATCGCGCTTGGCAGACTTCGTGGGGCATCCTTCCGGAACTCTTCTGGTCACGGATGAAAACGTCGATCCCCTCCATGGGAACAAAGCGCGAAAAGCCCTTGATCTCATCGATGGCGTTCGGGCCCAGGTCGTGCTGACACCAGGTGAAGAGCACAAGAACCTTCAGGGGTTGGAGCGGATTTTCGGGGCGGCATTCGAAGCCGGCATTGATCGCAAGGCGACGATGGTTGGTCTCGGCGGTGGGGTCGTGACGGACATGACCGGGTTCGCAGCGGCTACATGGGTGCGAGGCGTGCGCTGGATCGGCTGCCCGACGACGCTTCTATCGATGGTAGACGCATCCGTCGGCGGCAAGACCGCGGTCGATTTTCAGGCTGCGAAGAACTCTGTCGGAGCTTTCTGGCAGCCGGCTGGAGTCATTTGCGACGTGCAGACTCTGAAGACCGAGAAGGAGCGGATGTTCGTGGGCGCGCTCAGCGAAGTGGTCAAGACTGCCCTCATCGGCGATCCGGATCTCTTGGCCTTCTTGGAGCGCAATGTCGGCTCACTGCTCTCGAGAGATACTGAAGTCACCACCGAGGTCGTCGAACGATGTGTGCGAGTGAAGGCCCGGGTCGTGGCCCTCGACGAACGGGAAGCCGGGGTGCGTGCCACTCTCAACCTGGGCCATACGATCGGCCACGCGCTCGAGTCCGCGGGCGGGTACACGGGTTTGACCCACGGAGAGGCGGTGAGCCTCGGGCTCGTCGCGGCTTTGCGTCTCGGCGAGAGAAAGGGGCACACACCGGCGGATCTGACGGCGCGCGTTCTTGCCCTATTGCAGGCTCTGAGGCTACCCCACGCGCTCAACAGATCCGCGCTCCAGCAAAGCGCTGCTCTTCTCTCCCACGACAAGAAGCGCGCGGGCGGATCCATCCGCTTCGTCTACGCTCGAGCTGCGGGTGACGTTTTCACCGAACTCATCGATCTCGAGGAGCTCATCGAGCTGTCGCCCGACCTCGCCGATTGACCAAGCTCGACCGAGCTTGGTTGGATCTACTCCGCTCGGCCCCAACTTCTCCTGGACATTTAAGTATGTGGGCGGATGGCGGAGGGGTGAGCCTGCTCGGAACTCAACGACCCGATTGGCGAAAAATTGGTCCGGTCCCGCCGGGCCGGGTACGCTTTTGTCCGGTACCCAGTTCGCCCATTGCGAAGCGACCCTTGAAGGACTTCCTATCATGCGCCCGAAGCAGCTTTTCTCAGCCCTGAGCCTCCTGTCCCTGTGCTCCCTCGGCGCCCTCGCGACCGGTGGCTGCGCAGACAATCGAACGACCCTGTTCATCGCTGGGGTGCGCTACTTCGAGCCGGGCGGCGACTGCGAAGCAGACGAGAGCTTGGGAGGTAACCAGCTCCTTTCCGGGTCTTACGACCCTCTTTCTGGGTTTCCCTATTACGCGTGGGTCATCGTGGCCAATGGCCTGCAACCTCTCGGTGACAACGACACTCTGCGGCCCGAGACAAGCCGGATCCAGCTTCAGGGCGCGGAAATATCGGTACGCACAGTGACCGGGGCCGCCGCCGCGCCCGCATTCACCATTAATTTTTCCGCGACCATTAGCCCCGATGACTCCGAGGATCCCGGCGTCGCCGTTCTTCCCATTCCAATCCTGCAGCCCTCGCTCAGCTTGAACCCGGGCGACTATCAGGTGGGGATCACGGTTTTCGGTGAGACCCTGGGTGGGACTGACGTAGAGAGCGGTGAGTTCGACTTCCCGGTGACGGTGCTTCCCGCCGGGTCGCTCTATTCGTGTCAGGCCACGAGCGAGTCCGAGAGCGTTCACCCCTGCGGGCCCCTGGCTCAGGACGGCTACACCTATCCGTGCGGCGGGTCGAGCTCGGAAGCCTGTCTGAACCTCTGCGGGCCGTGATTTCAGGTCGCGCTCCGCTCGAATTTCTTCCCGAACGCGAGGCGGCTCGCCGGCTTCGGTCATCGGAACAGCGCCACAGGTGCCGTGAGCCAAACGGCATCCAGTCGAAGGCCGATCCAGATGGTGCTCGACGCAGGGAGCCCGGTCGTCTCGAGCGCGTACTGCAGGCCACCGAACAGGCTGTGCGAAAGTGCGTAGTGTGACTTCAGAGACACGCTTCGCTGTCCCAGCTCCACGTATCCCTCGAGACCCGGTTGTGTTCCACCCTCGCTGGCGACGACCAAACCCCCGCCTCGCGTGGTCAGTGTAAACCAGTCCACGAGGGAGAAAACTGCGCTCAATCCCACTCCACCCCGGACGTCGCGGAAGCCCGCCGTTCCGAGCTGCGCGTAACCACCGAAACCGAACTCGTCCTCGTTTTCGCGGAAGAATACGACATCGCCCAGAGCGCCGAGACAGAACTTCGTGCGCTCGAACGGACGCTCTTTTCCCACTCCGCAAGCAGATAGTAAGAGCCCCGTGTCCCAAGAAGGCTGTGGGGCCTTCGAGGTCATTTCCTCGGTCGGGACGGGCGGGAGGTAAGATGACTCAGGGTTACCCGAATTCACCTCGTCTTCTGCTCGTGTGGTCGAGACGAAGGTCCCAAGCGCCGCAACTACGATGAGTGCGCCCAGCTGGGCTTTTCGGGTCGTCACACGGATTTCGGATCGTGCGCTTGAGCGGGCTCCAGCTTCTTGCCCCGCTTGGCCGCCGCCGGCGCGGTCTCGTCCAGGAGCTGATCGACGCGGCCCAGGAGCGACCGCAACACGCGCTCGTGCCTTTCCTCGATCGCGATTCGCCGCGCGCGCTCTTCTTCCAATTCGTGAGCCAGGGTGATAGCCGCCAAGACGAGGGCTTGAGGAGATGGCTGTCGTCCTTCCGGCACGACACCTTCCAAGGCGTCTTCCACCCGGCGTGCCAGACGCTGAAGCTCGGCTTCGGCAGCGGAGGTGACGACCTGGTAGGTCTTCCCCGCTACTTTGAGCTCGATGGCCGCATCGCCCATGGCGAGACCGTATCACCACGCCGCCACTATGGAAATGTGGCTTGGGCCGCCTCTGGTGCATTTTCCCCTCAAGTATCCCGAAGCCCGAGGCTTTTTGCCTTCTTGTAGAGGTGACTGCGTTCGAGCCCGAGGGCGCGCGCAGTCTTCGCCATCTGGCCATCGTGAGCCCGGAGAGCCTGCTCGATGATGTTGCGCTCGGCTTCCTCGCTGAGTTCCTTGAAGGATCGCCCCTCCTGATACAGCCTTTGCCCCTGGGCGAGCTTGCCTCCCGAGGAGGTCAGGTCTCCGATGAAATGGGCATCGATTTCGTCCGTTGGGCACAGAATGACCAGCCTCTCCATGAGATTGCGGAGCTCTCGAACGTTCCCCGGAAATGGATGCTGACAGATTCGCTCGATAGCGTCCCGGGTCAGGCGCGCTTGAGGTCTGTCATTGCGGGCCTTCGCCCAGTCGAAGAAATGGAGCGCAAGCGTTTCGATGTCGCCGGTGCGCTGGCGCAAGGGAGGAAGCTGGAGCGGAACCACATTCAGGCGGTCGTAAAGATCCGCCCGAAAGCGGCCCTCTTCACATTCGTTGGCCAGATCCTTGTTGGATGCAGCAACGACGCGCACGTCGACGGCAATGGTTTCTGAGGAGCCGACGCGCTCGAGTTCCTGTTCCTGCAAGACTCGTAGCAACTTGGCCTGCATCGGCGCGGGCATGTCCCCCACTTCGTCCAAGAAGATCGTGCCATGGTTTGCCATCTCGAAGCGCCCGATGCGCCGCTTGGTGGCCCCGGTGAAAGCCCCTGCTTCGTGGCCGAAGAGCTCGCTCTCGATGAGGTTCTCGGGGACGGCCGCACAATTGATCTTCTCCAGCGCGAACTTGGCGCGCGGAGACGCGTCGTGTATCGCCCGCGCGACGAGCTCCTTTCCGGTGCCTCGTTCACCATGGATGAGCACGTTCGCGGAGGAGCGGGCGGCCCGGGCGACGAGCTCTCGCAGCTGCACCATGGCTGGGGAGTCACCACGGAGCTCCCTGAGTTGTCCGGTCTCCTCCCTGAGGCTCCCTGCTTCCTTTTCCGCGTCTCGGAGGCGAAGTCCGTTTCTCAGCGAAATGAGCATGCGTTCTGTGGAGACAGGCTTTTCCAGAAAGTCGATGGCGCCCCGGCGGGTCGCCTCTACCGCCAACTCGACCGTCGCTTGTCCGCTCATCATGATGCACACGACGTCCGGCGTTTCGGACTTGAGATGGGAAAGGAATTCGACCCCGTTCCCGTCCGGTAGCGAGACGTCCAGGAGGGCGGCATCATACGTTTCCTTACCCGAACGTTCTCGCGCCACTCCGATGCCACCAGCGACGTCGACTTGGTAGCCCTCGATCTTCAGGGCCATCTGAATCGTGCTGAGTACCTTGGGTTCGTCGTCCACGACCAGGACTCGGTAGGGTTGCATAGGCACAATTTAACTCTGTTCCACCCGGAAGCCCAAGAGCAAAGCATTTGCAGAGGGGCGAGACATTGTCGTGCTTTTCGCTAATCTCCATGTGTTGTCGACTCCACCCGCACCAGTCGTTCGTGGCGCCTTGCGCCAGACGCCCCTCGCTGAATTTCTCGTCCAAGCTTACGACGGCGGGCTCGAGGGAACCCTGCTTCTGCAAACACAGGATCGCGAGAAAAGCGCCATACTCTTCGTGCGAGGTGCACCGGCGAAGGCCCGCCCCGCGAACAACGAGGTCGTGCTCGGCAAGGTTGCGACCGACCTCGGACTCATCGAGGCACCGGTCGCGGCCTCGACCTACAAAAAGGCGAAGGCGGCCGGCATTCCCCACGGCAAGATCCTTCGCGAGGAAGGTCATCTCGACGACACCGCGCTCTACCTTGCGCTACGGGAGCAACTCAAGAGGCAGGTCCTACGCTTGTGCGATCTTCCGGATACGACGGGCTTTGGTTTCTACAAGGCGAACTATCTCGCCGAATGGGGGCCCTCCGGGGAATGGAGAGTGAAGCCTCTCCCAATGGTGTGGCGAGCTCTCGCCGACCATCTGCCGGATGCGAGGCGTGATGCCTGGCTCACGAAGCTGGCCGAGACCCCGCTGAAGATTCGGGCTTCTGCGCCCGTTTCCCGCTATGCGCTCACCAAGCAGGAAAAGGGTGTCGTGGATATGCTGCGGGCCATGCCGGTGCCCCTTTCAAAGCTCGAACAAGCCGGCGTAGGAGCCCCCGACCTCGTTCGACGAGTTGTCTGCGCTCTGCTCCTGTCCCGCCAGCTCGAAGTTGGTTCTCAAAAGGACCCGGTTGGCCTGCACGAGCCCCCCGAGTCACCGCAGAGTGTGCCTCCACCCGAGACGCGGGCCGCCCGACGAGAAATCACGCTCTCTCGACCACCAGCCGTGCCCCGCGACATCGGAATCCATGAGGGCGATTCGGACGGGCCTCTGCCCAGCGTGCCGCCCTCCAGGCGCACGGGCACCACAACTCGGGTTTCGAGAGGTCCAGCGTCTCGTTCCGCCACATCGAGCGAGGACAGTCTCCGCGAGACGATCGTCTCCCATCTCGAGAAGGACCCGAAGAATCACTACGAGGTCCTCGGCATCGACAAGGATGCCGCCACGTCGACCATTCGAGCTGCGTTTTTCCAGCTCGCTCGCGTGTGGCACCCCGATCGTTTGCCAAAGGAGCTCGACGACCTCAGACCCCAGGTGACGCGCATGTTTGCGCTCATGGGTGAAGCACATCAGTGCCTCTCGGACGACAAGAAGCGGGCCGAGTACGATCGCGCATTGAGGGAGACTCCAGACGACGAGCAGGCACAAGTTGCCACCATCCTCGAAGCTGCTGGCGCGTTTCAGAAGGCAGAAGTCCTCATGAAGAAGAAGGACTACAAGGGGGCCCTCAAAGAAGCGAAGAACGCTTACGAGCTGGACCCGGCCCAGGCGGACCACGCGGCGCTCTACGCTTGGATTCAGGGGCTCGAACGCTCGGGCAACTACGAGGACTTGATCGAGCTCTTGGACAGGGCCATCGAAAAAGACAAAGAAAACGTCAACGCCCTCTGGTACCGCGGGCAGCTACTGAAAAAAGCAGGCAAGACTCTCCGCGCTGTGAAGGACTTCAAGGAGATCGTCAAGCTCAAGCCACGCCACATGGAGGCGCAGCGGGAGCTCCGCGTACACACGATGAGAAAGCGCAGCGGAGCACAGGCGGAGAATTCCGGCTTCTTCGGTGTTTTCAAGAAGAAGTAGTTGTGTGAGGCTCCGGCCTATGCGCATCCTCAGCGGCGTTCAGAGCTCTGGCAGGCTCCACCTGGGAAACTACTTTGGAGCCATCTCGCAGTTCGTGAGGATGCAGGAAGAGGGCGAAGGCTTTTACTTCATCGCCAACCTGCATTCTCTCACGACGATCCAGGATGCCTCCTTGCTCCGAGAGTTCACGCTCGACGCGGCGCTCACTTACCTCGCGTTTGGTCTCGATCCGGAGCGATCGGTGCTGTTTCGTCAATCGGACGTTCCCGAGCATGCCGAGCTGTTCTGGATCTTGGGCAGCCTCGTTCCCCTCAGCCACCTGGAGCGCGCGCACTCCTACAAGGACAAGATTGCCAAAGGCATTCGACCCGACTTTGGATTGCTTGCCTACCCGGTGCTCATGGCTGCCGACATTCTGCTCTATTCGGCGGACGTCGTTCCGGTTGGCAAGGATCAGAAGCAGCACCTCGAGCTGACGCGAGATTGGGCGATCAAGTTCAACCAGACGTTCTCCGAGAAGTACGATCCACAGGATCCAAACGGCGAGAAGAACGGTCGGCCTGGCGTTTTCAAGATCCCGGAAGCGCGGATCCAAGAGAGTACGGCCGTGGTCATGGGTGTCGATGGCCAGAAGATGAGCAAGTCGTACAAAAATACCATCGATCTCTTCGGAACGGACAAGCAGATCAAAAAAGCGATCATGGGTATCAAGACGGACTCCACGGCCGTCGAAGAACCGAAGCCCACGGAGGGCAGCGCTCTCTATTCCCTCCTTCAGGTGCTCGCGTCACCATCCGACTTCGCCGAGATCGAGGCCAGCTGGACCAAGGGTGGTGAGGGGTACGGCGTCTACAAGAAGCGCTTGCTCGACCTGTTTCATGCCACGTTCGACGAAGCACGCGCTCGTCGCTCCGAGCTCGAAAAGGATCTCGGAGCGGTGGAGGACGTCCTCATTCAAGGCGCTCAGCGTGCGCGAGCCGTCGCGACGGCCCAGGTCGACGCAGTCAAACGAGCGGTGGGACTCAAGTAGCCGGGGATCGGCTAGTCGTCCGCACCGTCGCCGCGGAGTAGAGCTCCCGACAGCTGACCGGTTTGTCTGAGAGCTTCGTAGACGCCGAGAGCGACGGCGTTCGCCAGGTTCAACGAACGAACGGCCCCCAAGGTAGGGATGCCGACGAGCCGACTTGCGTACTTGTCCAGGATTTCAATCGGGAGTCCCGTACTTTCGCGCCCGAAGACGAGAAAATCTTCTTCGCCGAACTGAACGTCGATGTGACTTCGACTCGCTTTACCGGTGAAGAAATGTGCGCGCTCGGGCTCGAGGTCGGTCCGTTCGAACGATTGCCAGCTGGGGTGTTCGACAACTTCGACCAGGTGCCAGTAGTCGAGTCCTGCTCGGCGGACGGCCTTCTCGTCGACTCGAAATCCGAGCGGGTGGACGAGGTGGAGCCGCGCGCGCGTAGCCGCACACAGGCGAGCAACGTTCCCAGTGTTGGGCGGGATCTCCGGTTCGACGAGCACGACGTTGAGGCGTTTGGTTCCGCCCGGGGCTCGAAGTCTAGCGCTCGGGTTCTGTTCGCTCGGCATGTGGGCCATGTATCGTCTTTAGCTCTGCAAGCGACCCAAGAAGAACCGTCGCTGTCCCCAAAAAACGTCGGGCACCCCCCGAGTGGGCGTTTCTGACCCACTTTGAACCCCGTCGCCGCTCCTTTCTTGACGCAGCTCTGGCGCGGAAAGTAGCCTTCCCGTGCAGGTAGCTTCCTCAATGACGTTTCGCCGAACTCGACCTTCGATCTGGGCGCTGAGCCCACGATCGGATGCGCTGCCCCGCGGCCCGCGACGGGCCTCCGCGACCGCGATGCGCGGGGTTTCGCTGTGCGCGTTCGCTGCCATCACATCCTGGGGCTCGATCGCCTCTGCGGAAAAGATGGACTTTGCCTTGGAGCGTCTGGCGCGAAACAGTGACACGTGCCGAACGGATGAAGGTTACTCGTCCGGGATCGAAACGTGTGAACCCGATGACGAGGCGTTCCTCAATCTCGTTCATCAGTTCGGCATGGCGATCGCACCGTCTGCAATGTACGACGGTCGCACGACGGGATATGGCGGATTCGAGATTGTACTCGAGGGCACGTATACGACGGTGAACGGTAGCGCCGACTACATGAAACGCGGCACTCGCGGGATCGAGGATCCGACCTCCGGCCGAGCCGCAGACGAGAATGATTCGCCAGCTTCTCTGCTTCAGATGTATTCGCTACGGGCACGGAAGAGCTTCGGATTCGGCTTCGAGACCGGACTTCAGTTCGGGTTCATGCCCGGGACGAGCTTGATTTCCGGCGGCGCAGACATTCGACTTTCGATTCTCGAGGGCTTCCGCCGCAGCGTGCCTGGGTACCTGCCCGACTTTGCGGTGATGGGTTCGGCGCGAACGATCACTGGCACGGCGCAAGTGCAACTCACCGTAGCGGGGGTGAGCGGGGTGCTCTCCAAGCCCATCACGATTGCCGAGAGCGCCGTGGTCACTCCTTGGGTAGGCTTTCAACACTTGTTCATTTTCGGCGACTCCGGAATCATCGACTTCACTCCCGCCGAGAGTGCTCTTCAGGCTTGTGGGTACCGTGGACCGAAGCAGCCAGGCACCGAGGATCGCGTGACTACCGACAATGAGGCCGACGACGGCTCGCCGGTATGCGACGCCGGCGGCACCATCGACGATTTCAACAACAACAAGGTGTTCACGCCCGTGCGATTGATGCGTCAGCGCATGATTTTCGGGGCCAAGTATCGCTACGAGATCCTCACGATCGGCGGCCAGGTGATGGTCGATCCGTTCAACAACAAGGAGAAGATCAACTCCGACGAAGAGGCTGCCGCTCTGGAGGGCGAGCCGAACAACTTCGCCTTCAGTTTGCAGATCGGAGCGCTGTTCTAGTCGAGGGTCCCGACGGGCGGCAGAGGGGCTCCACGTCACTGGCGCAAAGCGGCGCGGGGGTATGGTCCATGGAGCTCAGTGGACCTGATCGGATTCCGTCGGGCCGCTTTCTGGGATTTCGAGCGGGAGATCGCGAAAGTCCTTGAACGATCCGCCGAGGCGGGCGCCCACGATCACTGCGGCGAACGCGACGAGGCCGCTCGCATAAAGACCCCATGCGTACTCCAGTCCAGAGCTGAAGTAGCCGTGGGCGTTCGGTGGATTGAGAAGGAGCATCGCCGCCTCTCCCACCGTGAGTAGAGGAAAGAACGCGCTGATGACGCGCACCCCGAACATCTCCGACACGCTGCGGCGGCTCAGAACCAAAGGAACCAGAAGGAAAAACCCTATCGCGCCCCCCCACAGCCACGGTGCGTTCGTCGTGGCCAGGTCGTGACCGCTCAGGGTCACCGAGTCGGGGCGCTCGAGCTCCACCCATGGGGCAAAGAAGAGCCCGACGCCGATGAGGCCGAGGAGTGCCGCCGCTCCCTTCCCTCGCCCCAAGTAGAAGGCGGGCAGGCGCTGATCTTGGGGCGGATCGATCGAGCCACGCTGAGCCATGAGCTCGGCTCGTCCCTCCATCGAGAGCGGAAGATCACGCAAGGGCACCAGCGGCAGATCGCAATCCGGGCAGGCGGGCCCCTCCTCTTCCGTGTAGAGTTCGCGGCAAAATGGGCAGGAAAGGAGCTCCCCCATGAGTCAGGTATTTACATCGCCTGGCACAAAGCGCACCCAAAAAGTGCTAGGTTGATTGGCCCATGGATCAGTCGCGCGCAGACGTTGGGGCGATAGCTCTGCTTTTCGGGCTGAGTCCCGACAGCGCGCTCTTCGAGCAGGCGATTACTCATCCGAGCTACTCGCACGAGACACCCGACGCTCCCCACAATCAGAGACTCGAGTTCTTGGGAGATGCCATCCTCGACTTCGTCGTGAGCCAGGAACTCTACGAACGGTTCCCCGAATCCGACGAGGGGAAACTCACCCGCACCAGGGCACAAATCGTCAGCACGGGTGCACTCGCCCGCTTTGCGCGACAGCACGAGGTCGGCGCGGTCCTGAGGTTCGGCAAGGGTGCTGCTCAAAGCAATCTTCGTCAGGGTGAAAACGTCTTGGCAGACGCGGTCGAGGCTCTCATCGCGGCTTGCTATCTGGATTCGGGGATCGAGGGGGTGCGCGTCATCTGTCACAAGATCTTGGAGTTCGGCTTGAGCGCTCTCGCTCAGGCCGGTGCACGGGACGCGAAGAGCGAGCTTCAGGAGAAGGTGCAGGCGCTGGGTCTCCGGGCGCCGTCATATCGAGTAACGAGCACCACTGGCCCCGCCCATGAGGCCGTTTTCGAGGTGGAGGTCGGCGTGGAGGGTCACCGGCTCGCGGAGGGGAGCGGTCGTTCCAAGCGGTTGGCAGAGAGACAAGCTGCCCAGAGGGCGCTGTCCAGTCGGTCGTATGAAGCGCTCGCGCGACAGCGCCTCGCGCAAGAGATCGTGGTTCTCGAAGATGCATCGCAAGAGGACGCGGCGGAGGGGGAGTCGTCGTGCTGAGCCGTCGTTCGTTTGCTTCCCTGTTCGTCGCCGGAGCCGCCTTGAGCGTGCCACTTCTCCGCATCAGTCCTGCCTTTGGCGGGAGCTACCTGAGTCGAGCCTCGATGTTACTCAAGGGCGCGGAAGAAGAAGCCCGTGTTCTTCGCGCGCGATTCTTCGACAAGGAGCTGGCCCGCGTTACCCATCGTCTCGCCCTCGCGCGCACGAGCGCCGCACAGGAAATGGACGTTCCGGAAGAGGTGCGACGCGCGCATCCTCATCTTCTGTTGGTCATGGAGTCTTACGAAAGGGCGGCCGAAGCGGCGATCCGCGCGAACCAGAAGGACTTCCTCGTGGCCCTGGCACGAGCACGTGAGGAGGCCCGTATTTTCGTTGCGCTCCTCAAGCAGGACGGCTGGCAGCTGCCTGATTGATTTCGAGCCCCCTCGGATCACGGTTCGCGGAAGAGGGTCGCCTCGGGGCGCCGCAGCTTCCCCAAGAGCTCATTATCTCGATTCGTGACTTGCTCCGAGAGCTTCGCGAGCAACGACCGGGTGGCCTCCTCGGCTTTTTTTTCGATGATGCGGAGGCGCGCTACGCGCCGACTCGACTCATTCGTGGTCTCTGCGGGTAAGCTGCCTCGGCGCCAAAGCACGGCGAAGTGCTTCCCCTCGGGGACGGGAGCTTCGGCGAACTCCCCGTCCTCGAGTTCCGAGGCGGCTTCGTAGAGCGACGTTTCGGCGCTCACCTGAGGCACATCGGTGGAGCCGTCGGGCCAAACGAAGCCGAGGTCCCCGCCCCGCTCGTTGGTGGCTCGATCGACCGAATGCTCGCGGGCCAAGCTCCGAAAGTCGGCGATGGTGGTGGTCTCGTTCAGCTTTTCCAGGAGCTGATTCGCCTTGTTCTCGTTAGAAACCAGGATTCGGAAGATTCGGATCCGAAGCGGCTTTTCGAAGTCCCGCTCATGTTTCTGAAGAT
>CBFGUR010000004.1:0-292186 GCA_965652275.1 uncultured Polyangiaceae bacterium
TCGAAAGTGAGACTTTGAAGCGAAGGAGTCAGCGACGAAGCCAGCAGCGGAGAGAGTTTTGCCTGCGTCTTCAGGCCGGAGTTGATCGTCGACGGTCGACCTACAGCTTCCGAGCGAGAAGGCGCTGACGGCGTTTGGTCAGCAGCGAGGACTGCCGTGTGGAAACCAGAGGCCGCAGCAGTAGCCTGGGGACGAAGAGGGTGACGGCAGCAGTTGCAGCGAGCGCCGGACTGCGAAGGGCGAGGAGAGCCGCGAGCAGGACACCCAAGAGGTCCAGGAGGATCGACGTGGGCGCGAGGAGCGGATTCGACAGTTCACGCTTCCGTTTGACGAAGACGGAGTTGAAGAGAAAGGGAGCGGGGAGTGAGACTGTTGCAAGCGCCACCAACGCGCCCCAATGCGCTTGCGTGACAAGCACGGCGATCGCTGAGGCGGCGACGATGAGGTCATAGGCCAGCGCCACCACGCGCTCGCGACTCGGAAAGATCTTGTCGTAGAACCGCATCACCCCTCCCTAGTCTCTGAAGACGCGTTCGGCACGACCCTCAACAACGAGCTTTCCAAGTTGGGAAGCATCTCGCTGGCGAGGCTCTTTACGGAGAGATCCTTGGGCGAAAGAGGTTCCGAAGGGAAATCGTCCGGGTCGCCGCCGCACCAAGCCCCGTACAGCCAAACGGGGCGGGACTGCGCGAGCATCACGACGCCTCTCCGGAATTCGCGACCGTGATCGCTCTCGCGAAACTGCGGCGATCCGTCGCCGACGGCCTGCTCAACCGCACGATCTATCTTGTTTTTCGACCAACCTTTCTTCTTCAGGCGCTCCCGCATCTTGATTGGGTCGCGGGGCTTTCCGACTCGAACCGGCATCAGATCGCACGAACAGCCTCCGCGGGTCACGTAGAAGGTGGCAAGGCCTGGCGGTAGCAGGGACTTCACCGAAGGGTTGTTCGCCGGCTCGAGTTGAAGCTCGGGAGGGTCGAATGCCTCTTGCAGGTCTTCGAGGGTTGCGGTGGAGCCCACGGTTACAAAGAGGCACATCGGATTGTCCCCGGGGGTCCAGCCTTCCCGCTAGCGTGGAGCATCAGGTGAGAATACGACGCCCGAGCTTCGGTGCAAGAAAGGTCCTCAGAGTTGGCAGTCGGCGGGCAATTCACCCAATGCGCGATGCCTTGTCCGCCCAACGCCTCGCCGTTGTGCCGCGCGCGAGGCGCTCCAGGATACGACGACCGGCCGCCACGACCAAAGGGTGAAACAGCGGCGGCCGAGCACCTACGTAGGGGTGAAACGGAAGCCTGCACAACCCGCGTCAGCAGCAACGGCTTTATTGGCAGCTTCAGTGAATCGAGCAGGCTCGGCGCGCGAAGCCAGGTGAGATGCTAGCATGACTTGCCTCTCGGTCGTTGCGATAGGCGCTGGTGACTTGAGTGCTGCGTCCGTCGGGACCAATCGAGTGCCTCACGACGACCCCAGCGCGCCGGCCGTCACTCGACAGCGCGCTAGCCGGAGCAAGACGGCGAGTACCACAAGGCCAATGGTCCAAACCACAGCTTGCCCAAAAACGATGAGGGCCCGCGAAGGAGACGCCTGGAAAGTCGCAGCCGAAGAAACTGAAACGCCTTCGGGAAGAGCGCGCTACCGACGTCCATCCTTGGTATCAGTTACGTGCCCGACTCCTGTGTACGGCCTCGCACCCAGGCTTCGAACTCAGCGTGCGAAACCTGGCTGGAGGCCACCCCGAGGACAACTCGCTCCGCATCATCCACCTCGGCAGTAATCCGGTAGCCGTTGTGCCTGAGCATGACGAGCATGACCGCGTAGCCGATGCGCTTGTTTCCGTCGTGGAAGGGGTGGCCTTGAATGAGGAAGTACGCCAGCGCCACAGCCTTGGGCAGGACGCCGGGATAAAGGTCCTCGCCATCGTACGTCGCGAAGGGTTGCGCCAACGCAGCCTGGAGCCGCCCGGCGTCTTTGACGCCAGGGGAGCCGCCCGACGTAGCGATCAAGCGCTCGTGAATGTAGAGCACCTGCTCAAGACTGGGACTGTACATCAGGCCAGGCGGCGGAAGAGCTCAGCGTTCTCTTCGAGGATCTCTTGGACCGTCGCTTCAAAAGCTTCGTTCTTTCGGGTCACAAAGTCTGCAACTGCAGCGCTGGCAAGCTCTTCGGGACGAAGGCCGAGTGATTTCGCACGCTCGACGAGCCTTTCGAGGACGGCTTCAGACAGCTGGAGTTCCATGGCAGAAGTATAGCTGAACCCGATGACCTGGCGAGCGGCTTGAAGGAGGGGGGGGGCGGGATAGGAGAAAGGGTGCGTACTCTGCGCGCGCGAATACTCAACTTTCCAAGGATTTCAATCCGGCAGTGCGTCTCCATCGCGGGCCGAGCCACGCCCCGTTTCAGTCACGCTCATCAGTCTTGAATCTCAGGGCAAGCGTTCAAGGCTGCCGAACGCCTCGCCGTTGTGCCGCGGCCTGAGGCTCAATCAGAATAAGCCAACCGGCGCTCATCCCCAACGGGGACGAGCGAGCGCCGAACGAGGCCTTTCAGCGAAGCGGAAGCGTCGCGAGTGGCCGTCGGTCACAAGCGGCTTGTTGGGCGGCATCGAGCTAAGCCTATTTCTCAACGTCTCGTGCGCGGCGAAATAGATCTGAGACGTCAAGAATATCTGCCCAGCGATCTAGGTATTGCTGATCGAGCGAGTCTCCCTGAACCCGAATCACACCGAGGATATCGCCCCACTGGCGGTCCGAGATTTCGTTTCCGAGCTTGTACCAGATCAGCTTGTGCAACAGCACGTCTTCGGGGCTAGCAAAACGGATCGACCTGCCAAGACTTTCGATTTCTTCCTCCCGCACGCGCGACATCTCTTCGCGGGACCAGGAGTCGCCCTTCATGATGAATACGTCCGCTTTAAACATCGTTTCCAGGTGAACGACGTTGAAGGAGGCCCTGCGCTGAATCGCTTCACGAATCATGTCTCCGTCAACGTAGAAGGTGTCTTGGAGCAGGGAGCAGAACTGATCCACCAAGGTTGCTGGCAAGTCTGCCACGAGATCGACGTCTTGCGTGGCACGGGGAATGCCGTAGACGGAGCTGGCGAGGGAACCACCGACCAAGTATCTGACGCCTAGCTCGTCGAAAGCTCCAGCGACCTCGGCCACGACCGAAAGCGGCTCTGCGAGGATCAATAGCCTGCTTCCTCTACATCCCAGCCAAAGGCGTTGCGCATGAGGTTCGCGTCGAGCCAGCGAGAGGCAACCCGGAGGGCCTGCTCCCGCGGCTGGGCATTCGGATAGCGTCTCCGGACGTCGAGCAATGCAAGCTCCTGAATCGAACGCGTGAGTGCTCCCACGCGCTCGAATTTCTGCGAAGCGTTCATTTTACGATATCCCTCGAGGAGAAAGGCTTCGATCCGTGGGTCAGTGTCGTTGGGCATCGAGCGCATGCATTCTATCACGAATCACCCCCGCCAGAACACAGGGATTGCGCGCCCCCGCCCAAACTTAGCCGACTGGGGAAAGGTCGTTCGGAAAGGAGCTGGCTTGCTCCCACTCGTCCTCAGGGAGGTCGTCCCGAAGTCGGTGACGGTACCAGGCCCTATTCAGGTGAGCGAAGACGTGGCCAAGGTCCACGGAAAGCTCCGCTCCATCGACTGAGCCCGTTTCGTCAAGTTCGCGAATCAAATCGGAAAGGTGTTCCCGCGCGTCTTCGAGCTCGGTCATGAAGAAAGTCCACGCCGCGGGACTGTTCTCTCTATCAATCATGCGCCACTCCTTGTCAGTCCAACGACCTGCGCTTCTGCAGCCGCATCAAACGCAGCCGAAGAAACGATAGGCCCGCTCCCCTCATGGGGGAAGAGAGCGGGCCACGACCGGGCGTCGAAGCGAAAACGGCGGACGTATGCGGCCTGCAGCAAGCGCTTGTTAGACCGCTTTGGAATCTCAAGAAGGCTCTGCGCGCGAAGCCAACTGAGATGCACGCAAGACTCGCCTCTCTTTCATTGAAACAGGCGCCCACGACTCGAGTACTGTGTCCGTCAGAACGATTTGGACAAATCACGAATGCCCAAAGCGCCGGCCGTCCATCGGAAGCGCGCGAGCCGGAGCAAGACACCGAGTACCACGAGCCCAGTGACCCAAACTGCAGCTTGCCCCACGCGATAGGGCCCGCGCAGGAGACACCTGAGATGTGGCAGCCAATGGAACCAAAACGGCTGCTGCAGGAGCGCGCAAAAAGAACCCGCGCAAGCATGGAGGGCGAGTTAGCGGTCTTCGCCGTTCGCAAGCACGCGACGCAGCGCGTCGTTGACGGCCTTGTCGTTCCCGAAGGCCTTCGCGATATCAGGTTCGAGCACGACGACGTTCGACCCTTCGGCGTATCGTTGCGCGTACTTCCCACGTGGAGCCTTCGAAAAGTCGTAGGAGGGGCGCATTTCTCCGCTGTCTTCAGCCATCTTCGTACGTCCTCTGTTCAGAGCGTGAAGCTAGTCTAGCACTGATGATTCGGGTCGTCTCTCCCCTGTCGGTGAACACGACGACGACAAGGCGCCCCGTAAATGTGCGTCCCAACAGGAGAAAT
This sequence comes from uncultured Polyangiaceae bacterium, assembly GCA_965652275.1. Taxonomy (GTDB): domain Bacteria; phylum Myxococcota_A; class Polyangia; order Polyangiales; family Polyangiaceae; genus NIC37A-2. The sequence continues at coordinate 4,579 of CBFGUR010000004.1, forward strand.
CGCGCTTCGTCTTCCGAATGGTCGGGGTCGGGCATGCTGAGATGCATGGGATCTCCGAAGGCCGTGGACGCTTCGGAGAACGACACGCGGTGCTTGCGCTTGTTCTGAAACGCTTTTGCCTCGTCCCATTCAAAATTCATGCAGTGAGCGTAGCTAACACGGCTTCGACTAGCGTGAAACGCCGAATGAGGGCACCTTGAGTGTCTCCGCGGCCTTTCTGCGCGCGAGTACGCAAACGCCCAAACATTTCGATTCGGCAGTGCGTCCCCGGCGCGGGCCAAGCCAACATTCGCAACTGACCGACGCGCTTGGTGTTCAAGATACGGGCAAGCGATCAAGGCGGGCTAACGACTTGCCGTTGTGCCGCGGCCTGAGGCCTTTCAGAATACGACAACCGGCCGCCACGACCAAAGGGAGTGAAGCTGCGGCGGCCGAAGGACGACCTTTCTGCGCAGCGAAAACGCAATCAGTGGGCCGTCGGTCACCAACGGCCAGTTAGGTGGCATTCGAGCCACCCCTCGCAGTTCTCACGTAGCTTTTCGACTGACTCTTCGGCCAGTGCGACGAGAACGCATCATTGCAGAAGCAGCGTCTCACGGGGCAGTTGGTTCGCTGGGCAAGCCAGGCTGTGTGTTGATGCGCAGCGGTGCGATCGCTACTTTGCGACTTCATTCCAAGCGCGGATGGGACCGCGCACGACCAAGGAGGGATAAGGGATGGCATCAAAACAAGTAACAGATCGACAGAAGGGCGCGGACGCCGTGCTCGCTATTTTCGACGCGCAAGGCGGGACCGTGGCGGACGCTGCGGGGCGAGTGCTCGGCAGCGAAGCTGGTTCTTTTCAATCCACGCTGACGTTGCTGCGCACGGCGCTGCAGAGAGGGCGGGACAAGATGACGGAGGCGGACTCCCAGCACGAAAGCGAGCTTGCGGACGACTCGAGCGCGCGAGACGCCCGTGACGCGGCCGTGGCGCAGCTGACCGAGCAAGTCGTCGAGTTTCGAGAAGCCGCGACTGGGCTATACGGAGCCAAGGCAGCCCGAGCAGTCGTCGTGGGCAGCACGCCTCAAGACCCCGTGGCGTTGGAGCGCTTCGCAGGAGAGGTGGTGCAAAACCTCGCGAGCGCGACGTGGCCCGAGCCGCGCTTTGCGGGTGCCAGCTTGGACTTCGACGCAGTGCGACAGAAGTTGGCAGCGGCACGCGAGGACTTGCAGGCCAAGCTGGCGCAGGTGGCGAGCGAAGCGCGTGAAGCTCAGGGGACGCTCGCCAAGAAGAACCAGGCCATTGAGGAATACGACAGGGTGTTCACCGGCGTGGCCACCAGCTTGTCGGGTCTCTTCACCCTGGTAGGCGAGCGTGAGTTGGCAGAGAAGGTCCGCCCATCCGTCCGTCGGCCGGGCCAGACAGTCGAGCAAGCCGAAGCCGCGAGCTGAGCAAATCCGCGCCAGGCCCGTACGTGAGCGCCAAGTACGGGTCGGCGCCAGCGCCAGACGCATTCCCTGCACTCAGGAACGGCTCGGGCGCTGGTGAATGGGGCGTTCCGAACGCTCAAGAACGGCCTTGGCGCTGGCGGAAGTGGCGCTCCTGACGCTCAGGAAGGCATCTGGCGCCAGAAAGCAGGCGTTTCTGACGCTCAAGAATGACTCTGGCGCTCCGCCAGACGCGATCTTGAGGGCCAACTACGGCCTTGGCGCTCTTCCGCCACCCACCCCGACGGTCAGAGGGTTCAAGGGTTTCCGTCGGCTGGAGATCCGTTCTTACATCGAATCGCAAGTGGGTCGCTGTCCTGGTACTCGCACTTTCCATTGCACGACTCGTCGCACGCCTGGTCCCTTGAGATGCAAATGGGAGTCTCACAACCGGAGATGTCGAAACAGGACAGCCCCTCACCGCAGGAGAGACCATTGCCGCAGGCGTCGTGCTCACTGCATTCTACGCCTGGAGGGGAGGAGCAAGCTCCGCCTGCACCAACCAGTAGAGCGAAAACGGAAACGTTTCGAATCATCTTGATGAGCTGAGCATTCATGAGTCCACCTAACGCCCTGCCGTTGTGCCGCGGCCTGAGGCCTCCACAGGATACGACGACCGGCGCTCATCCCCAAAGGGGAAGAGCGAGCGCCGGAGGACGACTTCACCAGCAAAGCGGAAGCGTCGACGGTGGCCGTCGGTCACCAACGGCTTGTTCGGCAGCGTCAGCTGATCGAAGAGGCTCAGCGCGCGAAGCCAGGTGAGATGCGAGCACGACTCGCCTTTCAATCGTTGAAACAGGCGCTCGTGACTTGAGTGCTGCGTCCGTTGAGACCGCTCGATGATTCACGAAAGCCCCATAGCGCCGTCCGTCACTCGCCAGCGCGCTAGCCGAAGCAAGACGGCGAGAACCACGAGGTCTGTGGCCCAAACCACAGCTTGCCCGTCACGACGAGGGCCCGCGCAGGAGACGCCTGAGATGTCGGCAAGAACGGAATCGGCAACACAATCTGCAAGAGCGCGCGATGAAGAGAGGAAATTTCAAACGGACCTCGGCAGCCGGCGAATCGTATCATCGTGGGCTACGCGATCATTTGGAGTAGACTTTTGTGAACTTCAGGGGAATGTGAATGCGACAAGCAAGCATAGCCACTGGCATCCAATATGGGCGAGCGAGCGGGGCTATGGGTACCTCTAGGAGAACGCCGAGATTCCCGAAGATAAAGTCAGCGGAGGGCCCGATTTGAAAACTGGTTTGAAACTCCTCGGCACGGGAAAGCGCCAGCGCCGTCTCGAGACCAAAAATAGACGCCTTGAGCCGGAGACGGGCGATCAAGTGAACGGCATCAATGGCATGATGACCCAGCGTGCTGACCGCGATGTCGGGACCAAACGCTAGGAGGGCAGATGCCGGGGGGTGAAAACTGAGGAGAGTGAAGGGTCCCTGAGAATAACCCAAGCCATATCTGCTGACTGCAGCCCCGTAGTCATATCTGGCACTCATCCAGTGCACGCGGTCATGCGTGTACCTGGGTTCCTCCCAAAAATCGTCGTCGCCCGCCGAGGTGTTCGGTGTCGGCACTGGCGCTGGCGCTGGCGCTGAGGGCTCAGTACCTGAACCCAGCGTGAGCAAGAGAGCGAGCGCAAGCTGCATGACGGTGTGTCTAACATGGCGTCGACCGGGCTGAAATCGCCAGCCGGCGGTCGACACACGACGTTGTTCAGCTCCTTATTCGCGTTCATCGCGCGCGAACACCCACCTGTCCAAACATTTCGAGTTTGCAGTGCGTCTCCAGCGCGGGCCAAGCCAGACCACGGCTCAGAATGAGCTCATCAGTCCTGAATCGCAGGGCAAGCGATCAAGGCTGCCGAACGACTCGCCGTTCTGCTGCGCGCGAGGCTCTCCAGGATACGACGACCGGCCGCCACGACCAAAGGGAGTGAAACAGCGGCGGCCGAGCACCTACTCAGGAGCGAAACGGATGCCTGCACAACCCGCGTCAGCAGAAACGGCTTGTTGGGCATCAACTCTTGCCGATTGGTTTCTTGTCAAACGTAACCTTTGGCGCGAGCGGTGATGGGAGGTCTTTTGGTCGGCTTTTTTCGCGGACCAGGAAGACGAAGTGATAGATGGCAGCGCGTGTGAAACGGAGCATGTCGTTCGCGTGCGAGGAAAGCACCTCGAGAGGCAGCTCCTCAATGGAAGACGGTAGCCAGGGGGCCCTCTGTCCGGTTTCATTCGTGACTAAGCAAAGTTCGTGTTCGAAGAGGTTGCGGTAGCGCCGCAGGTGCGCCCACTCTCCACCAGCGCGTTCACTGAGATCGCGCGCTAGGCCGTGTAAAGCAACAAGGTTGGCGCTGTCTTGGGAGTTCAATGTATCCCAGGCCTCGTCTCCGAGAGAACGCCAGAAGCCGTGGAAGTAAACGAGTTTGCCATTTATTGGAAGCTTCAAGAACTCTGCGATTCCCCTCGCGATGCGATCGAGGATACCGAAACATAGACGGAAAGCAGTCCGGAGGAGTTCAGGGGCCATTCCGGACGACTCGTTGTCCAAGAGATCGGTGAACGTTCCTTCGAATGGCTTGAGATCCCACGCGAGAGCCGTGTCTGGCTCGCCTGCCTGGAACAACAGAGATCTTGCGAGGCAGTACTCAGATTTGATCCGGTTGGTAAGCACCTCCATGTGTGGCACCAGCTCGCCACTGAGCACAGCCGCCGCCGAGAGGACTGATAGGTCATCGCGACGCGCCGCGGCGCAGTGGCAGTAGAGGGAGTGTTCCGAAAGGACAAGCCTCTGGTCAAGGCACCATCGCCAATACTTATCATGCGCCGCGACCTCCTTCTTAGTTTCGTCTTCGTCGTCGGGATCTTCGGAGGGCGAATGGCCAAGTTCGCCGAGCACCTGCGCTACGCGGGCTTGTTGTAGCTGTGCAGCAGCACGCGCGTTGTCTGCCAAACCATCATCTGCTCCAGCGATTTCGAAAGACCTGTGCATCTCGAATAGGAGCTTGACGGAGTAAGAGCCCGAGGCGGTGTTCAGATATTGTAGCGCTAAGCCACGGTTCAGATGCGCCATTCCGAACAGCGGGGCATCGCGCAGGCACCGATCAAAGTAGTCCAACGCATCCACCACGCGACCGCAGGTGTTGAGGCAGTTTGCGAGATTCGTGAGCAGGAGTTCTTGCGATGGCATTGGCTTGGCCGCGAACGCCCGCCAATAGTGCGACTTGGCAGAATACGCGTCGGTCATATTGGACGGGCAGTATCTCCAGTTTCGATCCGAACGGGCGATTGTGAAGAGTTCTTTCGCGGCGTTGCCTAAGTTGTATTCGAGTTGCGAGATTCCGAGCAGGTCTTCGAAATCTTCGCGATCGGCCTCAAACATGGAGCGACCCTTCTCGATCAGTGCACGGTCCGCAACCGCTGCGCCGACATCGATCAACAGGCCAGCGAACGTCCCTTTTTCGAGGAGCTCCAGCCCGGCCGCATCAAAAGACGAGAGGTCTCCGTGAGCGAGAGCAAGGTCGCTGACATCGTAGCTCGCGAGAGCGCGTTCGCTCTCCTCCGTGATCTGGTCAAACGTCTTGCTGGTCACTTGTCATGAGTCCTGTATGCCCAACGACTCGCCGTTCTGCTGCGCGCGAGGCGCTCCAGGATACGACGACCGGCCGCCACGACCAAAGGGAGTGAAACAGCGGCGGCCGAGCACCTACTCAGGGGTGAAACGGAAGCCTGCACAACCCGCGTCAGCAGCAACGGCCAGTTAGCTGGCATTCGCAACGGTGACGATCTTCCACGCCCAATATGAGTTCGCCGCAAGACTGAGTGCAACGGACGTCTTTCGAATGAGAAGGTGGCTATGAACGTCCTTAAAGAGTGCGACCAGGGCGAGCACGAGCCCGACCGGAGAGAGACCTAGCAGCGCCTGGATCACGACGTCGGCGGGGCCGGGGGGAAGCCAATGGAGCGCCCATGTTATCCAGCTGAGTGCGTAGAGGACAGGGCCAGTAGACAGGACCAACATGAGAGCGGTCTTGGTCAGAGGTCGAGTCGCCCGAAATCGATAGCGCGGATCTAGAAGACTGAGGCGAGGAGATGGGGCACGCGGTGCGTCGGGGTCGCGCTCGGCACGTTCCTCTGCCGGTGTCCATCCGTGCTCGCGTAGGAATCTTCGGATCCGACTCAACCACTCACTGGTGTCGAAGCCGGCGGCGAAATAGTCTGAAAGGGTGAGGGTCCCAGACTTGGCCTCTATGAGCACCCGAGCGGTGTCGACCCCTGGTGCGACCCGGCTGTCGGCAAATCGCAGCTCCGGAATGCCGCTACTCAGGTTCTCCTGAACCCGATGGATGGTCCTCGATTCCATCGAGGCGTTGAGTACATCGCCAAGCGGTAATTCGAGGAGCGGGACTCCAAGGCCGTCGCCAACCAGGAGGCGCCTCTTCTTTATTCGCAAGACGCGGATCCGTCTGGCAGTTTGAGTGCGCTTTCTGACGTAGAGCCAATACATGTAGGCACCGGCACAGGGGAACGCCCAGTTCGGCTCTATGGCGGCGACCGCGAACATCAGCGGAAAGAGGCCGATCAGCGGGACGATCGCGACCGCCGAAGACGTATTTCGCTCTGGCATAGGGTCATACTCTAGTTGACCTGGCGATTCTTCTGCTGTGGGTGGGCTCACGGTTTGGGGGACGATATACATCGGCAGTCGCGGAAATCGAAGGGAGCGGCCATCCTTGCGTCTGGCAGGTGGGGGCAGCAAACTCAATCGACATTTGGAGCGACCATGACAGATCCGAACATGCCTACCCGGCCGCCCAGCGTGGCGTTGGACACAAATGTCCTTCTCGACATTTATTCATGTCATGACCTCTTTGGGACCTATGAGCGGCTCGGGGAGCAAGGGGTAGAGACTGCTGAGGCGACGTACCGCCGAGCGCGGGCAAGGGAATCTCTCCTCCTAGCGATAGCCCTGCACCGCGCCGCCACTGTCACCTTCAGCCTTGGCGATGAGTCCATGAAGCAGATGGTTGAGCGCGTGCCCCCAGATGAGACCGACTCGTATCCGACGCATCACTCGGTGATCATGATCAATTTCGTTTGTCCGGTCCTGCTGGAGGGCTGGGCTGCCGTCATCGAGCTCAGCGACATGCCTCTCTCCGGAAATGCTGCGGACGAGGCCTTGGTTGACTACGCGATCAATCACAACGTGCCACTGATCACAAATGAGGGGTACGGTATTGGCGGCGTTTCCCCAACGAAGCTGCGGAAGAAAGCGAAGGACCGCGGGGTAGAGGTGTACACTCCCAAGGAATATGTGGCCGAGCGAAAGCTGGATGAGGACGCGGCGGCGACGAGCTTCATAGACTCCTACCGAAAGAATGCACCCCGGTACTTTCGCTCAGCTCCTCACCCTAAGGTGATGGAAGACTCCATGTTGTACACCCTCGGCTATTTCCGACATGTCTTTTTCGGAGAAGCAGAGGGACAGACGGAGCGGTTGGCCGTCAGTGTGTCATCGCCGGACTGAAGTCCAGCTAACGCCTCGCCGTTGTGCCGCGGCCTGAGGTCTCACCAGAATACGACAACCGGCGCTCATCCCCAAAGGGGAAGAGCGAGCGCCGAACGGGGCCTTTCAGCGAAGCAGAAGCGTTGACGGTGGCCGTCGGTCACAAACGGCTTTATGGCTCGTTGGGCTGCTTTGGAGCGAGATGTCGGAGGAGTCTCGGAGTAGTCTTGCGATTTGTACAATTAGATGTACACTTAAGAAATGCAGCGTTCCTACAGTATCGCAGATGCAAGATCGAAGCTTGCCGAAATCATCGACGAGGTCGAGGGCGGTCAGGACATCGAGATCGTCCGCCGCGGCAAGAAGGTCGCGGTGCTCGTGTCGCCGGCGCGATACGCAAGGATGGCAGGTGAGAAGACGGCGTTTGGGGACGCTTACGACGCTTTCATGCGAGGCAGAGACCCGAAAGTCTTTGGCTTGGACGCTGAGGAGTTTGAGAAGTCCCGGGATCGAGCGCCGGGCCGGACGGTCAAGCTATGACAAAGTACCTGCTCGACACGAGCACGATCTCGCGAGCGATTCAGAAGGAACCGGACGCCCGCGTGTTGCAGCACCTTCGGGAGCACGGCGGGAGCTGCGCGATGGCGAGCGTCACCTGGCACGAACTGCGATTCGGCGTGGGGCGCTTACCTCGGGGGAAGAGACAGCGTGAGCTGGCTGAGTTTCTTGAGGAGGTGGTGCTGCCGACGATCCCAACGCTCCCGTACGACGAGCGAGCGGCGGAATGGCACGCGGATGAGCGCGTGCGACTGGAAAGGCTCGGAAAGACGCCGCCGTTCATCGACGGACAGATTGCCGCGGTGGCACTAACGAATGGCCTTCCGGTGGTGACGGCCAATCCTAAGGACTTCAAGCAGTTCAAGGGGCTGGCGGTGCTCAACTGGGCTTCAAGGTAAGCCAGCAGGGGGGAATAGCGTGCACGCAAAGGCGCGTTCCGTACACCAGCAAAGCCTGGCGAGCTGCCCGGGACATTGGACTACCGAAACCACCTGTGCTGCATCTGCGAAAGTAGGCTCCCGGTCAATTCATCGCCAGTAGTGTCTGGTAGAACTGCGTCGATCCCGCAGCGTGGACACACAGCTGTCTTCCCCGCGCCTCGCGGACAATCGGCGGGCTCCTCGATCCAATCGACGATTTCACGAGGCGAGAAGAACTCAAGACAGTGAAAACAGCCGCACCGATTGCTCCGCCGTACGACGTCCTCGTGCCAGCCGCAGAGTTTGTGGAGACTTTCAAGGTCGGTGCTCATCGTCCGATTGTCCGTCCAACTACAAATTCTCCCGCGCACCGAAACTCGTGGTTGCCGCTGGCAAATGTAGCGTACTTGCGGGGCTGCTACGCATACCGGAATGGGGGGACGGAGCAAGAAGGGGGGGCTTCGCACTGGAGGATCGTATCGGAGTGGCCGTAGTTATGCGGCGAGGGGGTCGCATAACTACGGAAATGCAGGGGCAACGTGGCGGGGAAAGGCCGCTGGGTTGCGGTGTTTCGTGCGGGAGTGGGGCTGCAAGGAGTGGGGCCGGGTGAAGTGGGCCTTTGGGGGACTTGGGTGGCTCTCGGGATGTCGGGTGGCGCGACCAGTGGATCGGGGGCGGCGCGCCAGGTGCGCTGCATAAGATCGGTTGGAAGTGCTGCAGAATCGTCCGGGCACGGGGCTTGCTCCGTCGGGAGTGTGAGTGAACCGAAGTCGTCGAGTCCATCCTCGCTATCCACACCGAAGGCCGTACTTGCCGCGGTGAAGAGGCATCTATTGATGCGACACGCCAGCCCCCGAACGGTGGAGGCCTATTGTCGCTGGGTACGACGCTTCATCGTCTTCTCTGGCCGGCGCGACCCTCGACGCCTGGGTGCTCGCGAGGTCTCGCAGTTCCTGTCGTCCCTCGCTACCGAAATGAGGGTGAGCGCCTCGACGCAGAATCAGGCGCTCGCTGCTCTCCTGTTTCTCTACAAGGAGGTTCTGGGGCAGCCCCTCGAGCGTCTGGACCAGCTGGTTCATGCGAAGCGCCCGACGCGCCTCCCGGTGGTGCTCTCGCGCGAAGAGGTGGGGCTCTTACTCGCGCGTCTCGAGCCACCTTGGCTGCTCATGGGTCAACTGCTTTACGGCGCTGGCCTGCGTTTGATGGAGTGCGTCACCATGCGCATCAAAGATGTCGACCTCGAGCGCCGCCAGCTGACGGTCCGTCGAGGCAAGGGCCAAAAAGACCGAGTGACTCTACTGCCCGCTAGCCTCGAAGAGCCCTTGCGCGAGCACATTCGTGTGCGGGGGATAGAGCACGAGAAGTTGCGCCTGCGAGGGGTCGTGCACGCGGAGGTCCCCTTTGCGCTTTCTAGGAAGTACCCGAATGCTTCTCGCGAACTTGCTTGGCAGTGGCTTTTTCCCGCGTCCCGCACGTACGTCAACGCGGAGAGCGGCGAGCGACGTCTGCACCATGTGCACGAGTCCGCCCTTCAACGCGCCGTGCGCGACGCCGTGCTTCGGGTGGGCTTCACCAAGCCGGTGAGCTGTCACACGCTGCGCCACTCGTTTGCAACGCATCTGCTCGAATCGGGGACGGACATTCGCACCATTCAGAAACTGCTCGGTCACAGCGACGTGCGCACCACGATGATCTACACCCATGTTCTGCAGATGGGTCCGTTTGCCGTCACCAGCCCGCTCGATCGCCTCCCCTCTCTGACGCCCAAGTCGTGAAAAGTCCCCGGCTTCGCCGTCCCCCTCCGCTCCGACCGAGCACCTACTCAGGGGTGAAGCCCTCGTCGCACTCGGGAATCGCGCCACCGTTTGGCACCCTACTTGCTTGGCGGTAGGACGCCCCAGGCGCCCGTTCGCATACTCTTCTCCGAGTCCCATGATGCCCCTTCCTTCTCTTCGCTCCCTGCTCTGGCTCACCGCTATCGTGCTGCTCGCGGTCAACGACCACATTCTCAAGGGGTACCCGGGCTTCCCTGGCGCGCTGACGGGGAAACTCAGCGATTTCGCGGGCCTGATCGTCGCTCCCGTCTTCATCGCCCGGACGATTCGAGCCACCCTGCCGAGCTTCTACGAGGCGCGCCGCGACTCCATCGCGGTAGGCTCGATGGTCTCGGTCGCCTTCGGATTTGCGGCGATCAATCTCGATCCTTCGACCTCGAAAGCCCTCGAACACCTCCTCGGTGTGATCGGAATGTCGTGGAAGCTCTGGCCCGATCCGACGGATCTCGTGGCGCTCGCGGTCTTGCCACTCACCTACTTCATCCTGAACGAGCCGTCCCCAGACGGGAAGGATCGCTGGGCCGTCGTGCCCTTGGCCACGAGCGCGATCCTGTGTCTCGCCAGCGGCGTCCCTCCCAAGGCGTATTCGATGGCGTTTTTGATCAATCGCTCGGGCGGGACCGTCTCGGTTCGTACTGCAACCCTCGATGGCGAAATGAATTGCGAGGGGCCGTTCCTGGACGACGGGATCCTCACCTTGACGGATTTCATCCCCGGAGGGATCTCTCTTTTGGCGTCGCGGGAGGTGGTGACTCTCGCGGGACACGATGAAGACGGCAGGCCCGACTGCCGTCCTCTTCGTTTGGCGATCTGGGACGATAGCAACGAAGACGACCCGATCGTGGTCACCATCGATTTCGATCGAAAGTCCCGCGAGATCAGCATCCCACCGACGGCCAAGGACCTGGAAGACACGACGCGTTTGGCGGTGATTCGGCGGAACTATGCGGGCCTCTACCTCGAGCTCGGCGATGGTCTTCGCGATCTCGAGCTCGCCGACGGTGAACAGCAACCAGTCGACGTAGCCTGTGACGTCCCCGTGTACACCACCATCGGGAGCACCGCCTCGAGTTTGACCATCGATCGCGTGGAGCCTGTCTCAGAACGCTGCACCGCGTATCGCGGAACGACCGCCGAAAGCGCTGGGAGCGACGGCCTGGGCGGAGCCAGCGGCCTCGGTGGCGCGACAGGCATCGGAGGGGCCGGCGGTGCCGAAGGCACGGCAGCCGAGGCGACCCTGACCGTTTGCACCGATCAAGAGTTCGACCTGGACATCGGCGACGAGGCAGCCATTCGGTCCCGGACCGTTCGACCAAGCTACACTTCCGATGAAGTCATGCTGAGCTCGTCGGTGGCCTGGCGGCGCGACGTCCGCCAGGTCTCCCAGAGCATCGAGTTTTCCGTCGGAGAATCAACGAGCTGCCCGCAGCGCCGACACGAATGCGGCGCAGTCTTCAGACGGATGCCGCCGGACTATGGGAGCTTCGTGGCGTCCAGCGGATACGAGTTCGAGGCCGCCTGGACGACCATCGTTGCACGAGAGGACTGTCCCATCGACTTTCGTGCTCCTTTGGATCAAACGCGAGGAGTATCAATCCGATGAACCATCTGAAGATATCCATTTTCGCAGTGGCCCTCGCGGGCCCTCTTTCGGGTTGCGGAGAAAGCGGTCACGCGGAAACTACGGCGATCGACTCGACCCCGAGCAACGTCACCCAGGGAGGTCCTCAAGACATCGGAGAGTTCCGGAGGTTGCTCGCATCCGGCGAGGTGCCTAGCTCGGAGACTCTGGATGAGGTCGGGTTCTTTGCAGAGCACGCCATCGACCTCCCGCCGCCGGACTGCGACGCCTCGGTCTGCACCCATCCGATGCTCGCGGTGGCGCCCACCTTCGACGGTGGAAACTGGACGATGGGGTTCATCGGCATGAACACGGCACTGCGCGCCAGCGACCTTCCCGCTCTCCCTCGGCATTTCATCCTCGTCATCGAGGATTCCGTGGAAACCCCCATCCCCCAGAACCTTCCAGACCTCATCGCCGCGCACATGACGGAGCAAGACCGCCTCTCTCTCCTCTCGTTCGAGCACGAAGGGGTCGAGGAAGTCGTCGGAGCCAGCAAAAGCGACCTGGGCGAGCTAAAATCTCTGTTCCTCGATCGAATCGTGAACGACACGACGGGATGGAACGGCGCGTATCTGGACGCCTACAGCGCTCTCGATCACGCCCTTTCGGTGACCCGCCGAGACGCTTTCGAGACCATGGCTCAGAAGGTGCTCTATTTCACCTCGGGCTTACCCGAGGCCGGCGCGACCTCCGAGGAAACGATACAGACCCTCGGGCGCGCGTTCTCCGAATCGGAGATCGCCGTCTCCGTATTCGGTGTGGGACCGAGCTTCCGGAGAAACCTGCCACGACTCCTCGCAGAATCTTCGAACGGCAACTACTTCGTGGCCGCGTCCGAGAGCGACTTCATCGATGCGGTCGAATCGGAAGCGGCTTCCGGATTTTGGCCGATCGCACGCGACCTCGAGATCCGAGTTCGAGCCGAGCCGGGCTATTCGATTGGAGCGGTCTACGGGGCACGCACCGTAGAGACGTCGGACCGAGAGGCGCTCCTGGAGAGCCCCACTCTGTTCATCGGTGCGAGGCAAGGGAGCTCAGACACGCAAAACGGACGGCGCGGTGGTGGTGGCGGGTGGTTCGTCGAGCTCATCGCCGATTCCGCTCCCGGAATGATGCCCACGACCGATGCACCCGTGCTGAGCGTCGAAGTGCGCTACTTCGACACCATTTCAGAGGAAACGGTCGAGCAGAGCTTCGCCCTTTCCACCTATCTCGGCGTCGGCAACAACCCCAGCCCCGAGGAGCCCCTCTTCGACCCACCGTCGAGCGCCAAGCCCTTCATGATGCTGAACATGTACATGGCTCTCGCCGGGGCCCTCGCCTACTACGAGCAGGGGGCGTGTCCGCTTGCGATCGGCATGCACGACATGATGGAGCTGAGCTACATCCTCTGGCAACGGCATCACGACGACCCGGACATCGCCGACGACTTTTCGCTCCTCGTTCAACTCACCCAAGCCTTCGAGAACAACTGTCCAACGAGCGCTGCAATCTGGCCGGTCGAGGTCCAGACGAGCTGCTTTTACATGTAGCGATAGAGCGCCCGTGGCGCGCAGCATCACGAGCCCCTGGCATGATACCGGGGGCGCGTGATGAACTCCGTCTCGGGGAAGGGCACCCCGCCTCCTGTCGACGTCCCGCTCGAATTGCCGCGGGGCAAGTTCGACTGCCTGGACTCGCTACTGCTACTGCTACTGCGCTGCGTTCTCCAGAGCTTCATCCGCCTTGCGGTGGGCGGCGAGACTCTGCTTGATGCCCTCGAGCATCGGACCGTAAGCGGCGTCATTGCCCAGGGCGCGGCACTGCTCTGCGCCGTCTCCGTAGAGCAGGGACTTGATCAGCTTCTGGCGGCCCTGTGTCTGCGTCTTGGTGAGGTTCAGCTCCTTGCTCTTCCAATAGGCGCAGTCGGTCTCTCCCAAATCCGCGCAGATCCGGGCGTCCAGATCCTCACAAACGTTGCACCCCATGGAGCTCAGTCCCAGCCCAAGAGCCAGCACCGTACGCAAGACACCAATTCGTTTCGTAAGCATATTTACCTTTCCATCGTTGTTTCGCACCGGCGAGCTGGCCTACGGCCCAGATGCCGTGGGACGGGAAATGTCCCTTTCGAGCGTTAGAGTCGGGCCAGCCACATACCTTCACGAAAAGCGGCATCCCCCGCCTGCCCCCGTCCGAGCCTAACGACCGGCCAAACGGCGCCGTCGAGTCGACTCGCTCGTGAGAGAGGAAACGTTGGCGCGCCTACGCGCCACGTTCCGGCCACTCGACGAAGAAAGCCGCCCCCTCCCCTGGCGTCGATTCCAGCCAGATCTTGCCTCCTTCTCGCTGCACGATCTTCATGACCAATGCGAGCCCCACCCCGGCGCTCTCCCGCTCGTCCCGGGATTTGAGGGTGTGGAACATCCTGAAGATCTGTTTCGAGAAGCGCGGCTCGATGCCGACGCCGTTGTCGCGCACCCAAAAGAGCAGCCCCCCCTCTTCCTCCCGCGCTTCGATGTGCAAGGCGACGTGCTCCCTTTCGCTGTGCTTGAGAGCGTTGGTCACGAGGTTGAACAGAACTCGCTCGAGGAGCACGCGCACGGCCCGTATCTTGCGCACCTTCCCTTGGATGTGAACGTCGGCGCTCTCGGGCGGGACGGCAAGGCTGACGACGTCGCGCGCGACCTGCTCGAAGTCGACCTCCTCTACCGATTCGCCTTCCACTCCCACGCGCGCATAGGCAAAGAGCGCATCGAGCAAGAGCTCCATGCGCGCCGCGCGTCCTCTCAGGAGGTCGAGGTGCTCGCGAACCGTGGGTGACAGCCTCTCTTGCTCGAGTTCTTCTCCGACCCAAAGGGCCGCGTGTCGGATCGCTCGAAGCGGCGCACGAAGATCGTGAGAAACCGCCGTGGCGAAATCGTCGAGCTCTTGATTGGACCGCTCGAGCTCCTGCCGCTCGAGCTCGAGCTCTCGCCTCTTCGCCTCCGACTCGCTCCGATCGATGATTGCGGCCAGGACCACACGACCATGCGGTGTCTCGACCCCCTTGAGCCCAAGCTCCAAGGGGAAGACGGTCCCATCTTTTCGTCTCCCCGAGAGGGCAGCATCCTGTCCCATCCGCCGTTCTTCCGGGTCTTGGAAAAGGCTCGGCCGCAGTGAAGCGTCCGCGTCGTGATCGCCGTCCGGCATGATGGCGGAGACGGAACGACCAACGAGTTCGGTGCGATCGTAGCCGAAGATCCGGGCTGCTTCGGCGTTCGCAAGGACGATCCTCCCCGCCTCATCCACGGAGATCATTGCAGAAGGTGAGGCTTCCACGGCGATGCGGAAGAGCGATTCAGCGGCCTGGACTGCTTCTTGTTCTTTCAAGAGTTCGGCTCTCGTTCGTTCGACCATGAGCTCGAGCTCATGGGGCGTCTTGAGTTCGATGATCTTGGAGATCGAGGGCGCGAGGGCGAGCACCGTTGACCATGAGACGATCGCCGTCACCAGCTTCATGACGCCGGCCCAACGATAAAACGGGTGAAAGAAGATGATGCTTTCGTTAAGATGCGTGATCCCGCAGCAGACGATGAACGCGACGAAGAACTTGGCGAGCTTGGGGAATGGCGCCGGCAACGCACCGCGTCGTCTGCGCACGATCGTCGCGATGAGCAGCGGGATCGTCATGTAGGCCAGGAAGATGAGGCCATCGGAGACGATATGCAGATACCCGTGAGCCTTCGTCCAATTGCCGCAATGAAAGCGCGCCGGAAAGTCGGAACCATCGAACAGCTTGAACCAGAATTCCATCCATCCCTCCCCAGGGTGCTCAGGCGAAACGTCGAGCTCTCGGTTTTACCCCGAGGAATGGTGACTGGAAAAATGCCGCCTCCACCGCGCGTCGCGATGCAAGACTCTCGCCACATCGAACGCCTCGCTTTTTCCTCGCCGGCTGGGCATCTTGCACAGACTTCGATGTGGCGTTTTGCCACACGTGTGGCGGATCGCCCCAGGAGAAAATGGGCGAGACGTGCGCACATTCTCCCAGTCTCTTGACCGGCGCGACTAGCAGCCCGCCTGATCCGGACGTAGCTTTAGATCCATGATGGGAAACCAGCTGGAGGACAGCCCACTCGATCTAGAGCCGGTGGCGCAGAAGCGATGGGACGAGAGTGCCTCCCGCCTCAAAGCGATCGCGCCGCTGCGCGTGCTCATCGTCGACGACGATCGAAGCGACCGACGCATCATCAGTCGACTGCTCCGGAACTCATCACAATCCTTTCAGGTCCAAGAGGCGACGGACTTCGACGAGGCGCTAGCTCTCGTTCGCAGCTCGGAGTTCGATTGCATCCTCCTCGACTTCTCGCTCCCGGGGGGCACCGGATTCGACTTCGCCGATGCGGTCCAACAAGTGAGAGCGTGCACGGCCCCGGCCATCATCGTCGTGAGCGGTAGCAGCTCCCAGCGCTTGGGGGTCGACTCGCTCAGACACGGGGCCACGAACATGGTGTGCAAGTCGGACATCTGCAATCTCGACCTCACTCAGATCATCCTCGATGCCGTTTCCGAGCGTCAGCGCTCTCGATTGGCCCTCTCGGGGAGGATGCGCGCCTTCGCGCAGCTCGTGAGCAACACGGCGCACAAGGTGAACAACCCCGCCGCCATCTTGCGGCTCAGCATCTCCGCGGCGATGGACGAGCTGCGGAACATCTCCGACTCGGATGGCGAAAAGTCTCCCAGCTCGGACCGGATCCAGAGGCTACTCTCGACCGCGGACGATGCCGTCGACCGGATCGCAAACGTCATCCGAGAGCTCGAAAACACGACGGGAACTTCTCTCGGCCACGTGCATCGCTTTTCGGCAGGCGACATCGTGCGCACGGCCCTACGATCCTACGAGAGCACCTCGTATCGGATTTCGAAAGAGGGAAGCTCCGCGCGCTTCGTCGTGGGAGACTTGTCCCAGCTCGCGCGCATGCTGGGCGACCTGGTCGAAAACGCCATGCAAGCGGCCGGGCCGGGCGGACGAGTGAGCGTCGGCATCGAGGACGAGGGGACTCACGTAGCGCTCACCGTCGACGACGACGGCCCGGGGGTTCGGGTCGAGGATGTCGAGAGACTCTTCGAACCGCTTTACACGACCCGGGCCTCGGAAGGAGCCCTCGGCATGGGGCTCCCCCGGGTCGCCACCATCGTACGCCGTCACGGCGGAACGATCGGCGTGGAGGACGCGCCGCTCGGCGGCTGCCGTGTGCGAGTGCGCCTGCCATCGAGCGAAGCGAGCAGCAGCAGCCACCCCCCGCCCAGTCATGGCCCGACCACCAAGAGAGTGACGCGCCCACGGCTCTTGGTGCTCGAGGACGAACCTCTCCTTCGTCAGCAATACTTTCGTGTGTTGGGTAGTCTCTTCGACGTGCACACGGCGGAGTCGGGGCAAAAGGCCCGGGAGCTCCTCGAACGGTTCCGTTTCGACGTCATTCTTTGCGACGTGACCCTCCCCGAGGAGAGCGGGGTCGAGTTCGTCCAGAAGCTCCAAGAATCACGCCCATCTCAAGCCGATCGGGTCATCTTCATCACCGGCGGCGTCGTGGACGAGAGCGCGGCCCACTTCGTACAAAAATGGGAAAACGGCTGCCTGCTCAAGCCAATCCTCCCCAAGGATCTGAAGGCGAGCCTATCCGCTTTCGTAGAAAATCAGGGCCGCTCCTAGGGCCCGACGCCGCGTCACTGAGACGCGTCCTTCGTCTTTCGGCACCGTTCTTGCCCGTCCGCAGGGCAGAACCGGCCTTCGTTCGTGGCGTTTCCGTCGTTCGATTCGAGCCGCACTCGGCCGGCTCGGCGAATGCTCGCGCTCCGAACGACCGGACGGTCACTGACTTGGACCCAAGCATCGACGAAACAGCAACCGAAAGGAAGAAAGCACATGAATGCATCAACCAAGCACGTCGTCTCAGGGCTACTGCTCGTCCCTACGCTGCTCGCTGCAAATGCGTTGGCACAGGATCCGAAGAACGCGGGCGACGACTCGTGGATCTCCTTGAGCGGCACGATCGTGGCGGCGAACGCCGACTCGTTTCGACTCGACCACGGATCAGGGGTCATCACCGTCGAGATGGATGATTTCGACTTCTACCCCGAGGGCTACAAACTCCTCGAGAACGACAAAGTCGTCGTATCCGGGATCGTGGACGACGACCTCTTCGAGAAGAAAACAATCGAGGCGAGCACCGTTTTCGTGGAGAACCTCGGAACACACTTCTATGCAAACCCCGCCGACGAAGAGGACTTTGCCTCCTGGACGGTCTCGGTTCCAGTCGTGCTCGAGCAAGTCGAGGTGACTGGCAAGATCACTGCCGTCGAGGGAAGAGAGATGACGCTCGACTCGGGAAAGACAGCCATTCGCGTCGACACGAAGCAGCTGGGCTTCAATCCGATGGACGACAAGGGCTTTCTCAAGCTCGAAAAGGGCGACCGTGTCAAAGTCGGAGGCGACATCGACCCCGAGCTGTTCGGCAAGCATGAAGTGAGTGCCAATTGGATCATCGAACTGAACGATTGAAGGGAAAAGGGAGCGTGATGATGACCAGAATACGAAGAGAAAACGGCCCGAATCTCCGATGTTTGACAGTCTGCTCTGCCCTGTTCGCGATGGGCATGGTCGCTTGTGACGAGCAGGAAGAGCTCAGCGGCGACGGAAAGAATACGTCCGAGCCTTTCGCCGAGGTCGCTTCCGACGGAAGCTATGTGTCCCTCGCCGGAACGGTAGCTGAGGCGAGCGCTGAGCAGTTCCTGCTCGATTACGGTAGCGGAACGATGACCGTGGAGATGGACGATTGGGATTGGTACCCAGAAGGCCACCATCTCCTGGAAAATGATCAGGTGGTCGTCTACGGCTTCATTGACGACGATTTCTACGAGCGCCGGTCCATCGAGGCGAGCAGCGTCTGCGTCACGGATGCTGGGACTCAGTTCTACGCGAGTGGTGTCGACGAAGAGGACTTCCCCGTTTACGCTGGCGTAGAGTTCGGCGAGCCCCGGATCGAGCTCAAGGGAACGGTCACGAAGATCGATGGCGACGAGTTTCACTTGAATACGGGAAACAAGGTCGTCGAAGTGGACACGGAAGACATGCCCTACGATCCCCTCGACAAGGAGGGGTTTCAGCAGATCAAGGTAAACGATCGGGTCAGCGTGACGGGCCTCTTGGAGGCTGACGTCTTCGACAACCTGGAAATCGCCGCTTCGCGGGTGGTGACGCTGCGTTCGTCGAAGCCCAAGGACTCGAAAGAGTCCGGCTGAATCCTAAGCGGCCCCCCGCCCCAGCTCCGCCGCAATGGAATCGGAGAGCTGCGCGAGGAGCTCGCTCATCTTTTCGACCAAAGCACCGGTATCGTCCCCGTCGACGGACTCGCGTAGTTCGTAACGACGGAGGACGGTCCGCTCAGGCCGCTCGAGGAACTGAAGCGCTACCTGGACGACGAGCTCTACCTCGTCGTCCCCCGCTTTTTCGAATCTCTGCACCTCGACTCCCAAGACGACGTCGGGGCGCGCGGAAATGGGTCCACCTTCCGTAAAAAACTCGCTCTCGGGGAGGCGCTCGGACAGGTTCGCCGAAAGCGTCGTGGCCACCATATCCTGAAGGGACGAGCCCCATCTGTCGTTTCCTGCGAGCTCGAGACGCCCCGCTTCCACCCGGCGCACGATGTGGGGCCGATCCAGGTACCCGGGCAAACTGGGCCGGCGGATCTCGACCCGAACGTCCGTGTCGGCTGCCGCCACAGGATGCGCGCCGGACTGGGGATAAAGAGCATAGAATTCGGGAGCCGGGGACGTCGCGCAGCCCGCTGAAATGGCGAGCAGCGCCGCCAGCGCCAGGCGACTCAGAGGAGCGCGGTTCATGGCGAATCCTCCCGTCGTCCGCTGATGAGCCCTTCGGGGTGGCGACTCAGATAGTCGGATAGGATTCGAATGCTGCGCGCGGCCTCCGCCACGTTGTCGGTCATCCGCTCGAGGTTGCGATGGAGCGTCGAGTCGGGACCATAGCCCTGCCGACCGACGACGCCCTCGGCCTGCTCGACCGCGCTCTCGAGCTTTTCGGCAATTTTGGGCAGGCGCTCGAAGGCCGGGCGCATTCCTTTTCGTGCCTCCCGGAGCAGCGCTCTTGCCTCGCTCATCGCAGCATCGAGGGAAACGATGGTGCGCTTCAGTTCGGGCCCCCCCACCGTATCGTTCACCGTCACGAGCACCTCGTTCAGGTTTCGCCCGATGCGCTCGAAGGGGATGCTTTCAATCTGTTGGGCAATGCTCGCCATCGACGAAGGCAGGTCGCCGAGTCCAGCGCCAGAGCCCGGTAGCACCAGCGCCTCGCCTTCCTCGTCCCAAGTTCGTTCGGGATCCGACGAAGCGTACCTCAGCGAAAGGATCTTCTGGCCGGTAAGGAAATTGCTCGTTTCCAGCGCCACCTCGAGATGCCGCCCCGAAAGCGAGCGGATCCCCCCCGCCCGCAGTCCCTCACGCTCCCCGCCGGAGAGAACGCGACCGGGCTGCACGACGAAAGCGACGCGGACGGCGAACTCGCCTTCTCGATCGGGACTCGGATCCAAAGCCAGGGCAACGCTCGTGACCGCACCGAGTTTCTCCCCATACATGCGGACGTCCGAACCCTCCGCCAGACCCTGAACCGACGTCTTGAAGTACGTCACGTAAGGGATGCTTTCATCGTAAAAGGCCAGCTCTGCCGTGGACTGATCCTCGTGCAAGGCGAAGGTCGTTTCCGCCGCAGCCCTCGGGGCACCTCGGAGCTTGGGTGGGGCTCGGAATGCGATGCCCCCACCGATCAGGCTACGCAGCGATTCGAACTCGACCTCGAGTCCATCCGCGCCCGTCGTCAGCTGAACACCCGAGGATCTCCAGAACCGTGTCCCCTCGACGATGTACTCATCATAGGGCGCCTCGACGAACGCCCGTACCCTCACCCGATCGCCGCTCTCGAGCAGCTCGTAGCTCAGCACCCTGCCGACTTTGATGTCCCAAAAGAAGAGCGGAGAGCCCGTGCCGAGGCTGCCCAGAGAATTCGCCGTCAGGTAGTACGCAGTCCCTGGTTGGTCGGAGCGCACGTTCGGCGGCTGCGGGAGACCCTCGAAATGCTTCTTCGGCTTTCCGTGTCCCTTTTTGGTTCCGGGATCCATCGCGACGTAGGCGCCCGACACGAGAGCTTTCAGACCAGTGGTGACTGTACTCAAATCGCCGCTGAGCGTCGGGCGTACGACCCAGAAACGAGTCTCTTCGGTGAGCATCGATCGGGCCCGCTCATCCATGCGGATTTCGGCCACGACCTTGGAACGGTCCTCGGCAAGCGTCACGGTTTCCACGATGCCGAGTTGTACGGCTCGATACTTCACCGGAGTCTTCTGGGCCGACAGCCCATCGGCGGTCTGAAACGTGACCGTGACGAGTGGTCCTCGGCTGAGCCAGTACGTGTAGGCGAGATACACGACCAACAAGACTGCCCCCAAGGGGATGATCCAAATCCACGCAGCGGCAGAAACCCGCTTCACGCGAGCTACGGCGTCCGAACCCGAGGTGTTCGAGTCGGCGTTCATGCTGCCGCTCCCAGGGTGCGCGCGCGCTCGGGGTCTGGATGATGCGGATTTTGGCCGGCGGCGTCCCACATCAAACGCGAGTCGAAAGCCTCGGAGGCGAGCATGGTCAACAGGACTACGGCACAGAAGGCGCTCGCCCCGGCCCCCGGCACGACATTGCCGATCCATCCGAATCGCGCGAGCGCGACCAACGTCATCGTCGCGAAGATATCGAGCATCGACCAGCGTCCGATGAGAGAAACGAATCGATGAAGCTTGGTGCGAAGAACGAGCCCGGCCTTCGACGAGCGCGAGGTCATCGTCAGGAGCGTGGCGAGCACACCGAGCTTGAAGATGGGAACGACGATGCTCGCCACGAACACGAGAAGAGCGAGCCCATACATGCCGTGTTCGCTGAGCTCCACCACGCCCCCGAGGATCGTACTGGGGCCTCCTTTGCCCAACTTGCTCACGCCCATGACGGGCAGCACGTTCGCCGGGACGAAAAGCACGGCCGCCGCGATGACGAGCGCCCAGCAGCGACTGATGCTACCCCTCGAGCGATCGACGAGGACGAGCTCACAACGCGGACAAGGCTCGTCTCGGTTTGCGTGAACGAAGGCTCCACAGTGACGGCATCCAATCGGTGGGAGCGACGGATCTTGGTGCGCCATCTTGCGTATGGCTCGCCAGAATCTCCGCTGGTCGAGACAGCCGTCGATCGCGAGGGAGCAGACGGCAGCTCCCACGAGAGCGAAGAACGCGAGGCTGAGCCCGACCTGACCCCACGCGCCAAGACGCAATAGCGCAATCATGGCGCCCAACAAGAAGACATCGACCATCGCCCAGCTCGTGATCCAAGGTACGAAAGCGAAGGCTCGCTTGACGAAGCGGGAGGCGTGACCTCGACCCGCAGCAAGCGCCATGGCGAGGACCGACGCAAACTTCGAAGCTGGAAACACGAGCAGAGTCAGTGCCACGATGAGTGACAGGTCCGTCGCTCCCGTGTGCTGCAGACGGAGGAAACTACTCGTGAGATCCGTCTGAACGTAGCGACCCAGATCGAGAGAGACCGAGGCCAGGGGCAGCGATGCCGCCAGCACCAGCAGAAGCAATCCAGCTCCAGCACAGGCGGCCGAGAACGGGATGCTCAGTCGTCGCGTCCGCGATAGGAATGCATTGCATCGTCCGCACACGAGGGACTCCCCTTCGGCCGTACCACGGAGGCGCTGCACCAGTCCGCAGTCGGGGCACTGCCGAAACGCATCGAGATCCCTGTTCACTATCTCGACAGTGGTGCAATGAACGTACCGAGAGTCGCAGGTCGGAGGCCCGTGCAGCGCTCCTCATTTGTGTCAAAAATGTACAAGCCTCGACTGCCGTCATCCCAAGGTGTGGCATTTTGCCACATTCAGGGGATCTTCCGCTCAACCCCCTCGTTCCGATGAGGCCGTGGGAGGATCCATTTCGCCGGGAGTAGAGAGCGCGACGCGCGAGCGAGATCGACTTCGGGGTCCACGATGGGACCAAACGGTCCAGCATTCACGCTGCACCGAGTTCGAGCGAACACCGGTGGGCGCCTTCCCGTCTCTTCCTGCACCGCGTCGGCGAGGTGCCGGGCGTATTGAACGAGCATCTCCGGGTGGCATGCGAGCTTGAACTGCTGACGTTTGGTGAGACGATCCTGGGGTTCGAGCGTGATTCGATTGCCGTCCGCGTCCGTGGTTTGCCATTCGACCGTGCCGATCTTGGTCCGCAACTTCATCCGCCAAGCAAAACGATGCCCCTCCTCTGTCCACGCAACGTCACCTGGGTAGAGGTGATGCCTGAGGGGCAGGAGCAACTGTACGCTGAAGAAGAGCGCCAAAGGAACCACGATCCGAAGCGGGAGCGGCTCTCTCGGCTCACGGATCTCGGGTGGATTCACCCCGAAACCCAGCTGGTCCCGAAGCCACGCAGGCAGCCGACGCGGCCAGCTCGGGGGGAGGAAGAGAAGATTGGCCGAGAGCATCACGAGAGGAAACACGCCGATGCGAAAGATGAGTTCGTTGGACAGGTGAAACGCGCCCAGCACGATCAGGGCGAAAGTCCGCGTGCGCCGGAACAAGAGCAGCGGGGCAACCACTCCGTCGAGCAGGATGCCGAGATACGAGATGGCGTAGAAGGTCGCGTCGTGTCGGAAAAGCCAGCCGACGACCGACTCGTCCCCGAGGGGACGAAGCCACGTGCGCAGCGGCTCGGCAGCCAGCCAATCGGGATTGAGTTTGGCAACGGCCGCGTAGACGTAGATGATCTGCAGAAGCGCGCGCAACCCCCACAGGGACCACGTGGGGACCGTTTGGGCGCGGTTCCCCCGGTCGGCGCTCTTCTCCCAGCCGTGGAGGAACGACGCCGGCGAGACGGCCAAGAATCCCGCCACGAGCAAGATCACGTAGTAGTGATTCAAATAATACGCGGTATCGAGCAGGAAAACGTAGCCGAAGGCGAGGGTGAAGGTGATCGCAGCCGCCCGATACGCAAAGCCCCACGCAAGGCACAGCCCGCACACGGCCATGAGCCCATAGATGCCGTAGATGAGCCAAGGAGGGGGAAAGTGAGCCAAGCCCCACCCCAAGAAGGTGAAATGGAAGGTCGGCTCGACGTAGTACTCTGTCACGTACCCGAAGCGCAGATAACGGAAGGCCTCGAAGGCCATGAGCAGACCGAAGAGGATCCGAAAGACGGCATGTGAGGCGCCATCCACCGGCCGGGCCAGAAAAATACGGAGCTCGCGGGGGGAAGTTGCCACAGGAACAGCCAGCCACGCTAGGACAACTCGCGCCCGTTGCCGAGCACGACTTCGAGGGCCGGGATGCCTCTCGAAAAGCAGCGCTCGCATCGGTAAATCGGAATTTGAGACAGTCTCTCCTCCGAGCCACAATGACCGTCGAGGTTCGACATGAATGAACGATGGATGAGCCAAGAATGGCGGGGCGACATCCCCGGCATGCTTTCGCAGATCGGGGTCGCGGAGTTGTTCGACATCCTACTCGTAGCTGCCTTCTTCTACGGGCTCTTGGCCTGGACGAAGGCCTCGCGCTCGCGGGCGGTTTTCCTCGGCTGCGCGGCGCTCGGGGTCGTCTATCTTCTAGCGCGTCTCTTCGACCTCGAGCTCACTCTCTCGGTATTCCAAACGGGTACGACCGTCCTCTTGGTGGTCTTGGTCGTCATCTTCCAAGAAGAAGTGAAGCGGAGCTTCGAACGAATCGCGAGCGCCTCCGGTTTGAGTTCGCGGCACATTTCTCCAGCGTCCGTCGGTATCAACGACGTGTTGGTGGAGGCGTGTGTTCATCTCGAGAAACAACGCATCGGTGCGCTCATCGTACTTCCCGGCCGAGACCCATTGGATCGTCACACGACTGGCGGCGTGAACCTCGACGGCGAGATGACGGAGCCCCTCCTCTACAGCATCTTCGACACCCATTCTCTCGGTCACGACGGCGCGGTGATCGTTGCTGGAGACCGAGTGGCCAAGTTCGGAGTGCACTTGCCGCTGTCGAAGAACGTGGGCGGACGAGAGAAATTCGGAACGCGGCATACGGCGGCGCTGGGCCTTTCCGAGCAGACGGATGCCCTGGTGCTGGTCGTCAGCGAAGAGCGAGGAGAGGTCAGCGTCGCGCGAAACGGCAAGCTGAAGCACGTCGAGTCGAGCGACCTCAAGGCGATTCTCGACGAATTCTCGGGCGCTACGGCCGAGCGACGTACCGAGGGGATCTGGAGCAAACTCCTGCTCCGCGACCCCCTGACCAAAGCCGCGAGTTTTCTCTTGGCGGCCGCTTTCTGGATGGTATTCGTCGGCCACCAACGCGAAACGATCGCCAGAACCTTCACCGTTCCCATCGTGGTGACGAACGTACCCGACGACTGGACTCTCGAAGACCCGAAGCCCCACGAGGCTCGTGTGACTCTCACGGGATCGAGTCGCGCCGTTCGCCTACTGGACCCGGGACAGCTCTCGATTTCCCTCGACGCGAGCGAACCGCGCTCGGGACTCCAAGCCTTTCCTCTCGGGGTCGATGATGTGTCACATCCCTCGGAGGTCACACCGGAGCACATCGACACGGACGTCGTGCGAGTGCGTGCCTACCCCACCACGTCGGTCGAGCTTCCCGTGGCGCTCAAGACGAAAGGCAAGATCTCACCCGGAGTCCACCTGGGTGAGATGACGCCGAACCCCAAAAAAGTCTCCGTTCGGATTCGCAAACAAGATGTCGGGGCGCTCAAGAGCATCGAGACGGAGCCCGTCGACCTGACCGGCATCGAGAAGACGTCCGAGATGCAAGCACGCCTCCGCTTTCCCAAGCATGTGCGGCCTGGAGTCGACACCCCCGAGTTCGTCAACGTGCGCATCGAGGCCGAGAAGCCGAAGACCGAGACGCGGTAGACGCGGTCACGGGGGCCGACCCCATCAGAAGACGACTCCCTCCACGGGCGGTGGTTTGTCTGGCAGAGACGATACGGGGATCATTTCGCTCAGCATCTCCTTGAGGTTCTCTTCGATCGTCAGCGAGATGGCCGAAAGCGGAACGTCCGTCGTGCGATTCTCGAACGGATCTTCGATGTATTGACCGACAAGATCCAGGGACAAGAAAACGAAGTTGATCGCTATCGAAAGCGGGATGTTGAGCCACGTCAGCTCTTCGATGAAAGCGAACGGAACCATCGTCCCATGCACGTAGACGAATATTCGCGAATAGAAGCTGAAGGGACGTGGTAGCGGTGTGTTCTTGATTCGTTCGGCCCGACCCTGGTGGTTGTTGAACTCGGTGAGCGTTTCACTCATCTGAACGAATCGGTAATCGCTCACCCAACCGCGTTCGAAGGCGGTCCGGAGGTCCTCGCCCTGGCGAAGGAGTAGCTGGTTCGGTGGATTCTTCTGCGCAGGGATGACTGCAAACTCCTCTTCGTCGAGGAAGTCCACCATGTCGTCATAGGAGTTCGGGGGACGCATCAGGTATTCTCCCCGCTGTACGTAGCCGTTCGGTTTGCGCAAGAAGACACGCAACGCATGGACGAAGGCCATGTGGCGACGCAGAACCCGCCGCTGCCACGCCCGGATTTCTCCGATCTCCGAAGGGCTTTTCGAAACGGGAAAGGTCAAGACTTCGCGACCGAAGGCTCGACTGTAGTTCACGAGAAGCCCCCAAATCTTCCGTCCTTCCCACCAGCGATCGTAGGCCTGATTGGCCTTGAAGCCCAAGTAGATGGCCAGGGCGGTGCTGAGAGTCGCCACGGCGTTGAACGGCAGATAGATGCGCCACCCGAGTCGGTAGTGCAGCACGTACACGAAGACCGACAGCAGGACGAAATAAAGCATGCTGCGCCAGGTCGTGTGGAGAATGTGTCCGACGCGCAGCGAATGCGAAACGATCATGAGGGCACCGCGCTGCAAACTAGGTGCCAAACGACGAAGCGTCGTCGCTTCTTCTGGCGCGCGCTGCTTCGCCCGACGAAAGTGTGGCAAAACGCCACACTTTCGCGCCCCGGACTGTGGCATTTTGCCACGCTTTCAGGCCAAGAGCGCGCCTCCGACTCAATCGGCGACCAAGGATCTCCCCCTCCAGAAGCGCCCTCGGCAGCGTGAGCGCCGTTGTCGAGTTCCGTCCAGATTCGCGCTCGGCCACCTCGTCCCGAGGCCGTCAGGGCGCGTTGGGGCAATCGTGGAAGTAAAGCCGCACATAGTCCGGCTCCCCATCGGCCCATTCGTCGACGATGTAGATGAGCGCTCGCCCCTGCTCGTCTCGGACATAGCGTCGGACTTCGCCAAGGAGGCCACTTTCGCTTCGGACTTCCGTGACGAGAGCGTTGCCGTCGGCATCCCGCTCCCACGTCGTGATGCTCACGCCTCCCGCCGAGTTGGTGTAGGTTTCCCGCGTGAGGTGGCCGTTAGTGTATTCCCTGACGTAGGCGTACCCGGGATCGCCGTTGGTGTAGGTCACCATGTCAGTGAGCTCATTTCCGTCGTCGTCGAAGGTACTCGTGTAGATCGTCTCGAACGATCCATCGTTTCCGTAGTCGATTTGGCGCTCGAGCTGATTGCAGTCCGCGTCGCGGGTATAGATGCTGTACACGTCGATCTCGAGATCATGGCCATCGTCTTGATGGACTTCGATGATGCAGCCATTCTCGTCCCGGACATACGAAAGGCTGCTCGTCCCGAACCCGCTCTCCTTCATGTTCTCGATGATTTGGATGAAGTTGCCGTTTTCATCGAGGATGTAGTCGCGCGAGCGAGTGACGTCACCGGCGGCGTTGTAGTCGACGTCGCGGAGAAGATTCCCGTCTTCATCGTATTCGTGCGCGTAGCGGGAGTCGATCGTTCCATCCACATCTCGATCATGCTCGGACACGAGAAGTTGTCCGTCCTCACGACGAGTGTTCGTTCTCGTATAGGTGAGCGTACCGTCCGACGTTGCGTTATGATAACCGATCTGGTGCCCCAGCTCGTCGTATTCGTAGATGTAGAACGACGAGAACACCCCGTCGCCGTCGTTGTCGATTGCGCTGCCGCACTTGCCCGGGAAGTTGTCCAAGATCGTCGTGTCGATGTCGTATCCGTCCGGCGCGCCACCCATGCCGATGAGAATGCCCCCGACTCCGTCGTTGCCACCGGTCCCGTCGTTGCCACCGGCGCCGTCGTTGCCACCGGCGCCGCCTGGCATCGCGATCCCCCCAGTGCCGCTTCCTCCACTCGCCTCTCCGCCTCCAGTAGAGCCGCCACCGGTACCGCTCCCCAGCCCCCCGCTCGACGCTTCGTCGCCGTCGCCGTCGCCGGGAGGCGTAGATCCAGAACCATCGCCATCGCCATTGGCTCCACCGTCGTCGCTAGTGCCACAAGCTGATGAAAGAACAGCGCCCAAGACAAAGGGCATCCACGTCAGAAGTCGATAAGCCATCAGCATGCGGTATTGGATCGGAGCGAGGCGGAGTCAATCCCAGCTCCCCCATGGGTGGCTTCAGCGGTCCCGGTCGAGGCCAGAGCGGAAACACCGCGCCTTTCCTCCGCCGGCCACTTACGCTAGAGAAGCCTCCCCCGGGCGCTCGGCGTCTGGATGCACCCGTAGCTCAGCTGGATAGAGCGTCCGCCTCCGGAGCGGAAGGTCAGAAGTTCGAATCTTCTCGGGTGCGCTCACTTCCCTCGCGCATCCCTCCCAGATGGCTCTTCACGGCTCTTCGGCTCTTCGGCTCGGCTCTTCGGCTCTTCGCCACGCCGGAGCGCTCCGCCACGAATCTTCTCGGGTGCGCTCACTTCCCTCGCGCGGCTCTTCGGCTCTTCGGCTCCGCCTACCGGAACCGACGGTTCCCCGATGACAGCTCGTCTCCTTTTCGGCCGAGATCCCCGTCGTCTCGGATCCGAGTGTGGCTGCCACGACCCCAGCCGAGTTCTTGGCTGATGACGTCCGCGACGAAGTCCGGGGCGCGCTCGATGTGGAAGTGGTCTCCCTCCTCGTCCGTCAAGATCTGAAACGCTGCGTCGGTGTAGTCCTCCCAATGCTCCGTCCCGTAGAAGAACGTCCATAGATCGTTGCGGGCCCGAATCGTAGTGATGGGACAGCTCATCGGCGCACCGCTGCGATGCTGATACGTAGACATCATCTCGAAATCGGCGCGGAACTGCGGGAGCAGCCGCCTCCTGAGCGCGGGTTCCTTGCGGAGACGCTCTGTGAGCGGATGACCAATCACGTCCAGCACGTCGATCAGCTTTTCATCGCCCAGGAGATGGGCATTCGGCATGACGTAAAGGTGGGGAGCCCCAGCACTCGAAGCGAACAGGTGCGCCGGCGACGGTCCCCCGAGCTCCGCGAGCCGTCGAGCCACTTCGTACATGACGATCGCGCCGGAACAATGTCCGAAGAGCGCGAACGGTCGGGCCTTTCCGTCGTCGAGCAGGACGCGCGAAATGGCATCGGCTTGCTCGATGATGGTCGGCGCCTTGCCTTCCCACAGGGGCGGGCGAATGAGGCAGATTTCGGCGTGCTCCGCCACTTGGGTTCGTTGGAAGCTCTCACCCGGATGGCGCCCGAGCGCCGACGGCATGCAGTACAGCGTCATGCGTGGCGTGCCCCGTGAGGGATACACCTCGAGCCAGCTCGAGGCATCGAGCACGGGGCCCTCCCCTCCGCCAGACGCATCTTCGACCAACGAGACCTTCTCCACCATGGCTTCCATCGGCGCGAGCCTGGCCACGAGTTCGTCCGCATCGGCCGCTCCGAGCTCGAGAGACATCTGAGCTCCGATCTTCTTCGTCAAGTACGTCTTGTGGGTCTCGACGAAGTAATGATGCACGTCGAGCATCGAAAGCTCGCACTCCTTGTCCGAATAGTCCTTCCAGAACACCATCGAACTCGGCGCGGCGAAGAGGTCCTTTTTGGCAGCGAAACCGGTGATGGGACAACGAAGGGGCTCTCGTTTCGTGTAGTCACGGCTGTAGTTCACGACGGCTTCGAAATCGGCGCGTAGCGTCGGCATCAAGAGGCTCTTCATCTCTTCGTCCTGAAGCATCGCGCTCGTGTTGGTGAAGTCCAAGAGCTTGAGTACATCCATGAACTTCGGATCGGGCTGGATGTAGACCAAAGACGATTGATAGAGGTGCGGAGCCATCGACCCTCCAACGAACATACGCATCGGACAAATGCCGTGTTCGGATTGGAGGAGCTGAGCGACTTCGAACATGATGATCGAGCCCATGCAATGACCGAAGAACGCGAACGGCCTGTCGAGCAGCGGCAAGAGCTCCGGCACGATTTCCTTCGCCATTTGGTAGATGCTCCCGCGCGCTGGTTCGCTGATGCGTCGGGCACGACCGGGAAGATTGACGGAGCTCACCTCGATCTCTTTCGGAAGCTCTTCGGACCAATCGTGAAACGCCGAGGGCGCGCCACCGGCGTAGGGGAAGCAGATCAAGCGGGCGCGAGGCTCTGCATGACGAGTTGGAGTGACGATCCATTTGCCTTGCGGTGCTTCGGTCTTCGGTGAGTCCGCGTCCTCGCTCCGCTCCCCGGGTTCCTTCCCAACAGGAGGCGTTTCGCCTCGCCCTTCGACGTGTTTGCGAAGCACGGGAGCGACGAGAGACTGCACGCTTCCCCCTTCGAGCAGAGTCGACACCGGAATGGCCACACCGAGCTCCTCGAGGCGACTCCGCATCTCGAGGGCCATGAGCGAATCGAGTCCGAGGGATGTAAACTCCCGGGTGACGTCGATCTTCCCCGGAGAGGCACCGAACACGCTCGCCACTCGTAGCAAGATTGCCTCGCGCGCAATCTCCTCGCGCTCAGCTTCGGTCGATTCGGTGAGACGCCGCACGAATTCGTGATCCAGCTTGCCAGTCTCCTTGGCGGTGTCGGAAGAGGCGGCTCCCGAAACATCGCGGAACCGAGGAGATTCCAGCTTTTCATGGAACTTCAGCCACTTGCGCCAGGCAATCGGCGCGAGCGTCGTCTGAGTACTGCCGCGCTGAAGCTCGACTCCCAAGAGTTTGAGTCCCAACCTCGTATGGAGCGCGACCAGACCGTTGGACTCCAGATGGCGCCTGATCTCCGGCTCCTCTTGCGCCATGCCGACGTTGGCCACGAGCCCCCAATTGATGCTGACCGCCGGCAACTCGAGAAGCTTGCGATGGTGAGCAAGGGCGTCCACGAAACAATTGGCCGCCACGTAGTTGGCCGATCCATGATTCCCCAGCACCGAGGTCACCGACGAAAAGAGCACGAAGTGATCCAGCGGCATGTCGCGGGTGTGCTCGTGAAGCGCCCACGCTCCTTTGAGCTTCGAAGCTGCGACCTCGCGATACTGTTCCAGCGTTTGATTCCTCAAAAGATCATCGGAGAGGATCGCTGCGGCATGGAAAACTCCTTTGATCGGCGGCATCTCTCTTCGAAGCTCGGAGATGCTTTGCCCGACGGAATCGGCGTCCCCCACATCGACCTTCTTGTCGACGATCTTTGCCCCAACTGACTCGAGAGCTTGAACGCATTCGGAAGCGAGAGGCGACTTCTTTCCACCGCGGCTGAGCACCGCAATCTGCCGAGCGCCGTGCTCAGCCAGCCATTTGAGAAGCTCCAGACCGAATCCTCCAAAGCCGCCCGTAACGACGTAGGTCGCCGCCGGATCGAACCTTGGCGCCGTGGAAGGAGCGACCATGAGTCCCGATCGGTCCATCGTGACCACGACTTTCCCGATGTGCGACGCAGAGGCCATGAAGCGGAACGCGTCTGTGACGCGCGCGCACGGAAAGGACTCGAGCGGAAGCGGCTTCAGGTCTCCGGCGTGGAAGAGATCCATCACTTCGCGCAAGAGTCGACCGGCTTCGCGCGGCTTCTGTGCGAGGAGACGGTCGAGATCGACGCCGTGAAGCGATGCGTTCTTGTCGAGGGCACGCATCCCGAGCATGTGATTGCGATCGATGTCGACCTTCCCGATCTCGAGCAAGCGACCGAACTCCGAGAGGATGTCCAAGTTTCGGTCGATGGCTTCACCCGCCAGCGAGTTCAGGATGAGATCCACCCCACGCCCAGCGGTCGCCTCGGCGATCTGGTTTGCAAACCGTAGCGACCGCGAATCGAAAACCAGCTCGGCACCGCAGGAACGGACGAACTCCCTTTTCGTTTCACTGCCCGCGGTTCCGTAGATCGTGGCCCCCACCCGCTTGGCGAGCATCAAAGCAGCCTGGCCCACACCTCCCGAAGCGGCATGAATCAAAACCTTGTGTTCGGGACGCAGGTGCCCCTGGTCATGAAGTGCATAGTAGGCAGTGACGAAAGCCAGAGGGATGGTCGCCGCTTCTTCCAGGCTCATGCTGTCTGGTACCTTGGCCAAGAGGCAGGCGTCGGTCGTGACGAGGGATCGGAACGCGTGATGGGCAAAGCCGACGACTCGATCGCCCACGGAGAACTCCGTGACCTTCTCACCGACTTTGCTGACGATTCCAGCGCATTCCATCCCCAGGGCGCGGCGCCAGAAGTTGCCCTCCATCACGCTCTGAGGGAGCAAACCCGTCGCCTTCATGACGTCCTTGAAGTTCAGCCCCACCGCCTCTACGGCGATCTCGACTTCACCCTCGCCCAGCGCTCGCGGCTCGGACTGCCGAAACTGGAGATCGTCGAACGAACCCCGCCTCTCCATTTCGAGCTCGAAATGGACGGAGTCGGAGGCTTCGATTGAGGCGGTTTCTTCGCCCAGCTCGATCGGGGAAAAGCGGTGCACGTAGCGCCGCGTGCCGCGCAAGGCGATCTCGTCTTCGGGACTCGCCTGGAGGATTTCCCGGGCGAGACCATCCACCTCGGAGGGCGCAAAGTCCGCCGCGAGGTCGATTACCGTACAACCTAGCCTCGCGTGTTCGTTACCAGCCACCCTCGACAAACCCCACACGGGGGCCTGGAACGGTCGAACTTCGGTGTCGTCTTCGACGACACTTTCGACGCCGCTCGTCACGAACCAGACTCGCGCGTCCCGCTTCTCGCGTTTCACGAGAGCTTGCACGAGATGGAGCGGACCGCCGTAGGCAAGCACGTCGGAGGACGCCGACGCGGGCTCGTCCCCGACACCACGGACGTCGAGGGTCGAAAGATAGACGGCGTGCATCGGTCCCGCCTCATCGTCGAGTTCTGCCAGGACTTTGTCGTGGTGCTCCGGACTCGCCAAGTCGATTTCGAAGCTGTCCCGGCCCAGCCTCTTGTAGTCACTCGCCGGACTGACCCACACGACCCTGATCTGACGTCGCGCGAAGATCTCGGCGACCCGTGTAGCGACCCCGAAGCGGTCCGCGTAGAGCACGATCAGAGGCGGGGCGCCGTCCGCCTCCGCGTCCGTTTTCGTATCCCACCCGCCGAGAGCCGCTTCCTCCCAACGATAGGAATAGCGCCACTTCGCGAGCTTCTCCGGGATCTGTGCATCGCTTCGATTGAGATTCTGACACTTGAGGCCTTCCGCGCTCGCGATCAAATCCCCAGCTTGATCGTAGATGAAGATGTCACCCACGAACGATTCATCGAGGGTTCGTTCCAAGAGCACGCAATGAACGGACAGCGGACCGTCGGGCTTCTTCAAATAGCGGAACCGCGCGATGAACACGGGAAGGTAGACGTCCCCGCGCATGTCAGCATCCTTGCCGTCGATGGTCAGGGTGCAAAAGAGCGAATGGAGACAGGCGTCGAGAAGTGCCGGATGAAAATAGTACTCGTCGAGATCTGCCGTGATGGTCGCTGGAGCTCGCACCTCACAGAGGACCTCTCCCGCGCCCCGAAACATTTTCGTGATCCCCTGAAACGCTGGGCCATACTCCAGTCCGATGTCTTCGAAGAGGGGGTAGATGATCGAGTCGTCCAAGGCCTCGGTGAGTCGACCCAAGAGGGCCTCTCGATCGAGCACCCGCGAGTCCGGAACGGCGCCTCGAGTCACGACCGCGTCGAGATGGCGGGTCCAGCTCTTGACCCCCTCCTCGCGCGAAGAAATTTGTAGCGATCCGTTTTCGATCGTCGTCTGAAGGCGCAGCGAAGTGTCGTCCGACACCGAAAGGGCCTTTTGGAATCGAACGTCGCGCAGTTCACACGCAGAGTCGTCCGCTGAACGAGCGGTCGCAGCGATGGACATCTCCAGATACCCTGCCCCGGGGAACACTGCCGCACCTCGCACTCGATGGTCGGAGACGTAGCGGAGCTCCTTGAGTTCGCTTCCGAACGAATCTTGAGTCAGCGCAAGTCGAGCGCCCAGGAGCGGGTGTCGGCTCCCCTCACCCTCCATGAGCAACATCCCATCCCCCGCGCCGCGACGCCTGGCTTGGGATTCCTTCGACTCGTCCCAGTAGCGCTGACGCTGCCACGCATACGAAGGCAGCTCACAGGGAAGGCACGGGGCAGTGAGCTTGTCCCACTCGACCGTGTACCCCAAACAGTAAAGCGTCCCGAGCGAAGATAGCAACGTCGCCCGCTCCGGCATTTGTTTGCGGAGAGACGGGAGCGAAATCCCAGGCCGGTCACCGAGGCACTCCTGCACCGAGCGCGAAAGAACCGGATGGGGACCCAGCTCGATGAAGGTGTCGAAACCGTCCCCGATGGCAAGCTCCATGGCTGCCTGGAACAAGACCGTATCCCGGACGTTGTTCCACCAATAATCGGGGCCGAGTTCGTCCCCGCGAACCAAGATCCCCCGAATCGTGGAATAGTAAGGTATCTCGCTCTCACGAGGCTCGAGTCCTACCAGTGAGCCCAAGAGCTCCGCCTCGAGCGGGTCCATCGCTGGACTATGGTAAGGGACGGGCACGTCCAAGAACCGCGCGAAGCAATCTGATGCGCGCAGCTGCTGCTCGATTTGGACGAGCGTCTTTTCGTCCCCGGCCAAACTGATGCTCCGAGGGCTGTTGATGGCTGCAACGGACACGAGATGCTCCCTACCCCGGACGAGCTTCCGCGCTTCCTCCTCGCTCAGACCGACGGCGAGCATGCGCCCTTGACCCTCCGTCCTGTGCTGCAACCTACTGCGCGTTTCGACCACGCAGACCGCATCGGCCAGAGAGAGAGCGCCGCAAGCATAGGACGCTGCAGCCTCGCCCACGCTGTGACCCAAGATTGCAGCCGGTCGAACTCCCAAGGAGCGCCACAGCCGGTAGAGCCCAACCTGTACGGCGAAGATGGCCGGTTGAGCGATCCGGGTTTCCTGGATCCGGGACGATTCTTCGCTTCTTCCCAGCTCTTCGAGTACGGACCATCCCGCTCGCTCTCGGAGAAGCTGATCGACTTCCTCTACGGCCGCGCGAAACACAGGCTCTTCTTCCAGAAGTTCCCGGCCCATGCGCCACCACTGCGGACCCATGCCCGTGAACACGAAAACTGGGCTCTCCACCCGCTGAACCGAGGTCGCTGCGGTCAGGATTTCTCGTCGTGACTCACCCCGCTGGTGCGCGTCGAGCAGCTCCGCCAAATCCTCGCGATCTTTGGCGATCACCGCCATTTTGACATCGTGGTGAGTGCGCCGAACGCCCGCCGTGTACGCGATGTCGCCGAGGGGAGTGTCCTGGTTTTCGCGACAGAAGTCCCTCAAGCGCAAAGCTCCAGCCCGGAGCGCTTCGGGAGAATGCGCCGACAGGGGGACGAGCAGCTGCCGTTGCTCGAGAGCCTCGTCCTTCGTTCCGCTCTCTTGGGCGACCGGGGGCGCTTGCTCCACGACCGCATGAGCGTTGGTTCCACCGAACCCAAACGAGTTGAGACAAGCGAGCCTCGGGCGCCCGTTCGTCTCCGGCCAATTTTCGAGATGGGTAGGGACGCGCAGGTTGAGCGCTTCGAGATTGATGCCTGGGTTGGCCTGGTTGAAATGGAGGTTGGGCGGGATCTGTCCGTGCTTGAGTGATAGGACGACTTTGAGAAGTCCCGCCACCCCGGACGCCGACTCCGTGTGTCCGATGTTGGATTTGATCGAGCCCAAGACGCACGGCATCGTCGGGTCGCGACCCTCTGAAAGAACCTCGCCGAGAGCATTCGCTTCGATGGGATCACCCACGGGTGTCCCCGTACCGTGCGCCTCGACGAACTGGATCTCGGCAGGACTCACCCCAGCCAAAGCGGCCGCTTCTCGGACGAGAGCCTTCTGAGCCTCGCCATTGGGCACCGATATCCCCTTGGTACGTCCGTCCTGATTGACCGCGGTGCTGCGAATGACGGCATGAATCCGGTCTCCATCCCTTTGCGCGTCGGTGAGCCGCTTGAGCACCACCATGCCCGCGCCCTCGGCGCGCACATAGCCATTGGCCGCAGCATCGAACGAATGACAGCGCCCGTCCGGAGAGAGCATCGATGCCTTGCTCATGGCGATGGTCATCTCGGGACGGAGGATGGTGTTCACCCCGCCCGCCAGAACCATGTCGCAAGCTCCCGTCCGGAGGCTCTCGCACCCCTGATGAAGAGCAACGAGGGAAGACGAGCAGGCCGTATCGAGGGCGACGCTGGGGCCACGCAGGTCGTAGAGATACGAGATGCGGTTGGCCGCGATGCTCATGCTCGTTCCGGTACCCGTGTAGGCATCGATCGCGTCTCGATCGTAGAGTTGAATGTGGGCATAGTCGTGAATGAACAGTCCCACATAGACGCCCGAGCGAGAGCCGCGGATGCGCGAAAGCGGGATGCCGGCGTGCTCCAGTGATTCATAGGCAACCTCCAGGAGGAGCCGCTGTTGCGGGTCGATATGAGCCGCTTCTCGGGGAGATATGCCGAAGAATTCGGGGTCGAACTGGTCGATTCCGTCGAGGAACCCGCCCCATTTGATGTACGTACGGCCGCGCTTCTCTCGATCGGCCGAGTAGAGCGCGTCCCGGTCCCACCGATCGTCGGGAACTTCTCCGATGGCATCGACGCCATCGCGCATGAGCGCCCAGTAGCGCTCGACGGAGGTGGCCCCTCCGGGGAACCGACAACTCAAGCCCACGATGGCAATGGACTCTGCACAATGATTGACTCGACTACCAACGCTGTTCGCCACTTGATTCCCCAGACCTTTCCCAATCCTAAAGGGTCATGGTGAAACGGGGCACAAATGTCCATTACATTTCGTTACATGTAGCGTTCACACATGCATCATCACACATACTTCGCCGGCGACGCACCTTGGCGCGGCATCGATTCACCCCAAAAGGTCAGGTCGCTGGCGCTGCTCCCGAGCCTTCGAAAATCATCGACTACAGGGCTTTTCAATGACCTGTGTCAGACTTTCGCCCTCTCGAAGCCCTCATGAAGTGAGGCTTCGAGAGGGCTTTCGGCGGCACTGATCTGTCCTTGGCCCTCCTTTCTCGTTTCAGCGCGTTCCACATCAGTGAAAGCGCGCTGCAAGAACAGGCCGGCTCACCGACCCATGCGCAAGGTGCTGATCTAGGGCTTGGCCTGAGCGGTAGACGACGAATCGAGGGAGGTCGGGAGAACTTGCTCGATGGCGGCCTGAAGCAACGCGGGAGCAATGGGACGTCTCACGATGGGGCCCCGAAAACCCGGCGGATGCTCCGCAGTGGCATAGCCCGACGCCGCGATGACGAAACGATTGCGCCACTCCGGATTGAGCGACACAGCCGATTCGAACAGCCGGAGCAACCCCGACTGGGGCATCGCGTCGCTGACGACCACCGCATCGGGAGGTCGGCTCGATTCGAGCTTTCCCATGGCCTGTTTCAAGGAGAGTGCGAACTCACACTCCAAACCCATCTGCTGCACGATTTCGCGCATCGAGGAGAGGGACGCCATGTCCCGATCCACCAACAAGGCGGTGCCCTGTCGGGCCCCGCCGACCTTGCGGTGCGTCCCCGACCAACGTGCATCGGACGGTTCTGATTGGAGTCCAACGCCGGACCCAGGCGGTGCCCGGTCGCCGAGCAAACGACTCACCTGACGAACTAGCAGAGTGGCGTTGTCCGTCTTCTGGATGAAGTGGTCAGCCCCGGACACGCTCACGAGGCGGCGAAGACTCCTGACATCGAGGCTCGAATGGAGAACGACGATCGCGCCCGCCTCCCTCGCTCCTTTGCAGAGATCCGACACGCCGGACCCAGGCAGATCCGGCATGTTGACGTCCAACAAGACGAGGACGGGGCGCTCCAAGTGGATTTGTGACAAGCACCGAGCCGCGCGACTCTGGGTGACGACGCGATAGCCTGCCTTCTCCAGGATCTGACGGCTCACCGACAGCACGATCTCGCTGTCGTCGACCACGAATATTGCTCTTGTCATGCGCGCTCAGCCATCAGAGGATTACGTCTACTCCGAAATCCCGTTCCGCGGACCATCCTCAAAGGTAGAAGTGTACTCCACGACGGGGCAAATCAAATACCTCGTGGTATGTGAGTAGGATATGGGCTTGAGACACATCCACTGCATCCACTGGGGGAGTCGATGACAGTGCATTACATCCCCTTTCTACTCGGTAGCGAGACCTTTCTGGTGGACGCAAAGCTCGTCAGGGAGATCTTGGGGCGGAAAGAATGCACCCACGTCCCTCACGCGACGGCCACTGTCTTGGGAGTCTTTCCGTGGAACGGATGCGCAGTTGCAATGCTCGAGCTCACCCGTCTCTTGAACATCGATGCGCGGGACAATCACTCAGAGTCCGGTCAGCGAACGCTTCTGATCCAATGGGAAGAGGACGTGTACGGATTCCGGGCGGATGCGGTCCAAGAGCCAATCACCCTCGACGCAGAGCGCCTCAAACCCGTCCACGCCACCGACGCTCGATTCGCGACGGCCGAGGTCGAATGGTCCGACGAAGGCGTGGCCCGAGTCCTCGATGTGCCTGAGATCCTTCGGGTTTGTTTCCAGGGCAGGTAGCGAATGGAGCGGGAGTCGAACGCGAGGAGACAAGACTCCATCGTGCAGTGCCTGGAGCTGCAAACCAGCCCGGTACGCTGTTTCATCCTGATGGACGACGTCCTGGAGATCCTCCAAAACAGCGGCGAATACACGTCCGCAGTTCATCTGACCGACCTGGGTCTCGCAGAGCAAACGCAGCACACGCTCTCGGGGGAGCGCCTCATCCGGTTTCGCAGCCCACCACTGGGGCCGCCCCTTGCTCTCTCCTCGGAGATCACATCGGCATCGATCGACAGGACTCACCTCCTTCCCCTACCCGAGAAGGTGTTTCCGAACTCGCTGTATTCGGATTTGGTGCTGATTGACGGACGCCCGGCCGGTCTCCTGCTCCAGGTCGCCCGCTACCTCGAGCTCCATGCCGAGTCGCGATCTGTAATGAATCTGTAATACACAGCTAACACGGGGACTTCCGGAGGACTGCCCTCGCCCAGCGGCACCGGAACCTCGCCCCCCGGTGGCTGAGGCGGGCGGAAACACGCAAAAGGCACTTCTGGCTTGCTCCAAAGCCTGCTTCAGCGTGTAAGTTCGAGACGGATTTTCATCATGCAACAGCTCACTCGCTCGACTGCACTGGTATTCTTCGGGCTCGATATTCTCTTCGGGCCCCTGGTAGCGTTCGCTTTCATACAACTCCTCGAGCCCAACTCCCCCGGGGAAGCGAGCATCATCTTCGGAATTCTCCTGCTCGCGAAGATCCTGACTTGCCTCGGCTTTTCGACGGCCTCCCTTCGACCGTTCGAGATCTACCAATCCACCGAGCATCAGCAGCATCGCGACAGCCACGTTGGAAGCGCCGACTCCGCTCTCCAACGATTCCCCGCGAGGATGACGCTTTGCTATTCGGCGAGCTGGATCGGGCTCGTGCTCGGTAGCTACCTGCTCCTGGATCTTCGGGGCAATTTCGATGACCTCCAAGCGGGACGAGGATGGACCACCCTGTTGGTCACGATCGCCGTTACGTTCGGCGGATCCGCTCTGGCTTTTCCTCTCTCGATCCTCCTTTCGTCGGGATCTGCCGGGAAGTGCGCCGTCTACGCGCGCGAGCGCGGCATCGTGCTTTCTCGCAGCCCGGTACGCATCCAATCTCGTATCGGCATCATGTCCTTTTGCCTCGCCTTGGGCCCGATGTTCTGGATGGTCGCCATTGGATTTTGGACTCAGGTCGTCGCCGTACACGAAGCCGTGGAGGCAGCCCACGCGGGTTCGCCCGAGGCCGTCCTCTCGTCTGCAGGTCTGGGGTTTTTGCTCAACGCGGGGATCTTCAGCATCCTCGTTTGCTTTTGGGCTCCAATCTGCGCGTTGGCTCTTTCCAGGGCGGTGTCCGGCCCCGTCGAGCGTCTCACCTCCGCGACGCGTGAAATCGTGGAGGAGGGGAACCAAACGAACATGCAAACGCTGCCCATGAACTGTCGGGACGAGGTCGGGATCCTCTCCGAACGGTTCAACGACCTTCTCGACATGATGCGAGATCTGAGTCGAGGCGCGGACGCAATCGCTCGTGGACACCTCAACCTCGAACTCGAACGTCAGGGCGAACTCCCTGACGCGTTCCGTCGCATGAGTGCCGGACTCAACGAACTCGTGAGGCAAATCCGCAACACGTCCGTGGACCTGGCCGCGGCGGCCACGGAGATCCTGGCCGCCTCTCAAGAGCAAGAAACCGCCGCCACCTCTCAATCCAGCGCGATGACCGAAATCAATCATACGATGGATTCGCTCTCCGTATCCGCAGCCCATGTCTCCGAATCGGCAAGCGCGGTGCTCAAGAATGCCGAGCAGACGCTCGTCACCACCGACACGATGGTGCAACGGATCGAAAGTCTTTCCGCTCACACGGGGCGCATCAGCGAGCTCTTGGATGTCATTCGAGACGTCGCGGACAAGAGCGATCTCTTGGCTCTCAATGGCTCTCTCGAGGCGAGCCGCGCAGGTGAAAGCGGGCAGGGCTTCGCCCTCGTCGCCGCAGAAATGCGCCGCCTCGCCGTGCGTGTGACCGCTTCGGTTCAAGACGTCAAGAAGCTCGTGAGCGACATCGGAGACTCCAGCTCTTCGACCATCATGGCGACGGAGGAGGGCCGCAAGCTCGCTCGAGCCACCACGGAGGCGGCCCGGAGCATCACTCTCGTCTCGCAGCAGCAGCGAGGTGGTACCGAGCAGGTGTCTCAGAGCGTACGGGGGCTCACCGACGTCGTCACTCAGGCTGCTGCTGCCACCTCACAAACGCGGACTTCCGCTCAAGGCCTCAAGGCTCATGCTGACACCTTGTCCGAATTGGTGAGAAGGTTCGAGGTCGCCGAGGAGCGCGGGTGAGCGACCCTCGGTCGTCGATGCCCGAGCAGTTCCGCGGTATCCTTCAGCAGCGCGCGGAGCGATTGATCGAGCTCCTGGATCCGGGTTGTCGGGCGTCGCCAGGAGATCACGCTCGACGAGAGCTGCTCGGGGAGCTCCACACGCTCAAGGGCGAGGCCAAGATGCTGGGGTGGTCCATCCTCGCCACTCTCGTGCACACCCTCGAGGAACGGCTCGGCATCCTCGAGCCAGATCAGGACGAGGCCTCCGCGGTACTCGACGCCATTTTAGTTTCTTTGGGCGCGGGGATGAGCCTCGAGGCCGCGGAGGACCTTTGGCGCACCTCCTATGAGGCGCTCCGGGGTGGCGAAGCCCACGAGGCCCCCGCGCCTCCCAGAAGCCCCAGCCCAGAAACTCTCGGTGAAACCCCGCAAAACCATCGTGGCGAGCACTGGATCCGCGTGGAGGGGCACAAGGTCGCGAAGCTGGGAGACGCACTGGCCCTGCTCGCAAGCGACTTTGCGAGGTTCTCGCTCTTGGCGACGAAGGGCCGTGAGGCGTCCAGCAACGTCGAGCAGCGCGAACTGAAGGACGAAGGAGAGCGTCTCCGAGGCGCGCTTTCGGACATCCTAGAACTCTCGCTCGACCTGCGCCTGACGCCGGTCGAGCCAACCTTCGCGCGACTTGCAGCACACGCGCGAACCCTCGCCCAAAAGCGAGGCAAGAGTCTCGAAGTCACCATCGAAACCGGTAGGACGAGGGTAGAACGGAGCATCATCGATCGACTGGCCGAACCCTTGATGCACCTCGTGAGCAATGCCGTAGACCACGGAATCGCTTCTCAATCCGATACCCCAGGCAAAAAAGGGCGCATCGAGCTGCGCGCGCGGACCGATGGCCCCCATGTCCTGCTCCAGATTCGTGACGACGGAAAGGGCATCGACCGCGCAGCTGTCCTGCAAAAGGCCATCGTTCAAGGTCTCCTCCCTGCTGGCTCCGCGCCCTCGAGTGCTCTGGATGTTCTTTTCAAGCCCGGGTTTTCGATGAAAGACCACGTGGACGAAGTCTCGGGTCGAGGGATCGGACTCGATGTCGTCAAACGCGCTTGTGACTCGATGGGTGTGGCAATCTCCCTGGAGAGCGACTCGGGCCAAGGCACGACGTTCAATCTCGCGGTTCCCTCGACCCTCACACGCCAAGACTTGTTCGTCATGAAGTCTGGCGAGACCCTGTGCGGGATACCGAGCTCGATCGTTCTGTTCGTGGACCACGTCCCTTCCCTGCAAGAGGAAACGACGACGTTCCGGTATCAGGACGAAACGCTCCCGCTCCGCTCGCTGGCCGGCTCTCTCGCCCTCCCTTGTGACTCACCGGAACGATTCGTCGCCGTGGTGCGAATAGAAGGGAGACGGTTTGCCCTCCGCTTCGAGGACGTCGTAGGCCACCTCGATCTCGTGCGCCGACCGGTTTCGACGGCTCTGAACCGAAGGATGGGGGTCGGCGCAAGTGCGCTCACCGATCAGGCAGAACTCGTTCTCATCGTCGACCAGTCCCGTCTCTTGGAGAGCCTGACCCAAGCCACCGACGTCCGCCGCCGGTCGGGCCAGACGACTGCACGTGAGCGGCGACGCATCATGATCGTCGACGATTCGGTGGTGGTCAGAAACCTGCTTCAAGACGTCTTCGTAGCGGCCGGATTCGACGTCGCCACTGCCGAGCACGGTGGGCTCGCGCTGGAGCAGCTCGGGACCTTTCGGCCGGGGGTTCTCTTGAGCGACATCGAAATGCCGGTCATGGGCGGTTTCGAACTCCTGCGCCGCGTCCGCGAGAAGGACGAGCTTCTCCCAATCATTCTCGTCACTGCTCGAAGTTCGGAAGAGGACCAAAGCAAGGCGGCAAACCTGGGTGCCAACGCATACGTGACCAAAGGGGAGTTCGAGAGTGAATCCTTGGTCAGTGTCGTAGAGCGCCTCTATCGGACGGACTGATGGATCCAATACGTGTCATCGTCGTCGACGATTCGCCGATTTGTCGAACTCAGCTCCGGGGGGTTCTCGAGTTCGAAAGCGACATCGTCGTCGTTGGAGAAGGGGCGAGCGGAAGGAGCGCCCTCGAGCTCGTCGAGCAGCACCATCCCCATCTCTTGGTCCTGGATCTCCAGATGCCGGAGATGAACGGGCTCGAAACGATATCGCACGTGATGGCTCGGAGTCCCCTCCCCATCCTGGTGGTGACCGGCGAGCCCGTGGGTTCCGAGAGCGAGTTCGTCTTCGAGTCCATCCGCAGGGGAGCGCTCGCGCTCGCCGAAAAGCCGGGAGGCGCCGATGAACGCGCCCAAGACGAACTCCGCCGAGCCGTCAGACGTCTCTCCACCCTGCCCGTGGTGCGCCACGTCGCCGGAAAACTCGGCGCGCGCCCCTCGGTCGTCTTGCCGCCGAGCATCCTACCGCCCGCGCCCTCCTCTTCCCAAACGCCGCTCGTGGTCGGGGTAGGCTCCTCGGCTGGCGGACCGGTGGCTCTCGCGACCTTCATCGCACAGTTCCCTGTGGGGACTCTGCCCGCGTTCTTGATCGTCCAGCACCTTCCGCACACGTTCACGAGCGCGTTCGTCGAATTCCTTTCCGCGCGCAGCGCGCTGCCTATCGTTCCCATCGACCGAACCGAGGAGCTCAGGCCGGGGCATGTGTACCTGTCGGCGGAGGAGGCACACCTTCGACTCGAAGGCTCGGGTCGTGTGGGGGTCTACCTCGGACCTCCACGAAACGGACATCGTCCCTCCGCTGACGTACTCATCGAATCTCTGGCGGAGCATGGTGCAAACCGGGCTTGCGGCGTCATCCTGAGCGGAATGGGGGACGACGGGAGTCGTGGCCTGCTCGCACTTCGCAAGCGTGGTGGGCTGTGTTTGGCTCAAGACAAGGAGAGCTCCGCTGTTTGGGGGATGCCGAAAGTCGCCGTCGAGATCGGGGCCGCAGAACAAGCCCTTCCCCCCATCGCTCTCGCAACCGTCGTCCAGAAATGGGCCGCGGGGCAAAGGTGAGCCGGATGACGCAGCTGAGAGCTCTGGAAGACCTTCTCACGGAATTGACGGGGGTCGTTCTCACGCGCGGCGGCCTCCAATCCTCGTTGGCGGCGTTCGCCGAGTCTCGCGCCCGGGCTCTCGGGCTCGAGTCCATGGACGAATATTTTCGCATCGTGGCGCTCCCGGGCAGTGACGAGCGTCGCCGGCTCATCGATGTGATCAGCGTGCCGCATACCTGGTTCTTCCGTGATCGAGAACAACTCGATTCGATCGTGGACCTCGTTTGTGCTTCGAAAGGCGGCCGCTCGGGTCCGCAGATCTGGATCCCGGCGTGCGCAACCGGAGAAGATGCGTACAGTCTCGCGATCTTGTTCGCGGCACGGGGCATCGAACCCGACATCTTGGCGACCGACATGAGCCCTCGCGCGATCGAAGCGGCGCGAGCCGCCCGGTACGGAGCATTCAGTCTCCGCGACTTCCCGCACGAGCTCCGCCATTTCCTCCGGGAAGAAGATCAACGCATGCGCGTCTGCGACGAAATTCGAAGGCTCGTGCGGCTGGCGGAACACAACCTGATGAGCCCAGGTCTCCGCACTCGCGACGGCTGGGACCTGATCGTGTGCAGAAACGTGACGATCTACTTCGACCAAGAAACGGCGGTTTCCTGCGCCGAGCGCCTCTCGGACACCTTGTCCGAGGACGGGTGGCTGTTCTTCGGGGCGGGAGAAATGGCCCTCGCCACCCCCGCCGGCTTGACCCCCAAAATGATCGGGAGGCGGGTTGGCTTTCAACGGACCCGCCTCCAGTCGTCACCACCCGTGCCCGACGCACCGAGGCTCACCGAACCCGAAAACGAGCGCGAGCTCCCCCAGCCGAGCTACGTCTCCCCTGCGACCTTCACGACCAACGAGACCGATTCTTTGGCGCCGCAAAAGATACGTTCCCTCGTCGAAGCCACGCCGGCGCCAACTTCGGGTGCCGCGCTCTTCGAGGGCTCGGATC
The DNA here is from genome assembly GCA_965652275.1 of uncultured Polyangiaceae bacterium. GTDB lineage: Bacteria > Myxococcota_A > Polyangia > Polyangiales > Polyangiaceae > NIC37A-2. Next base: position 49,222 of record CBFGUR010000004.1, read on the forward strand.
TCGCCCAGGCCGCGAGCGACATCATGAGCCTCGCCGCCAAGACTCCTTCGGATCCGAACCTGCGCATGCTTTCGAGCATCGCCCTCTACAGCATGGGAGACTTCTCACGAGCCCTGCAACAGGCCCGCGCGACTCTTCTCCTCGATCGCCACCTCTGGCCAGCGGCGCTCTACCACGGCTTGTGTCTCGAAAAGCTGGGCAGGCAAGAACGAGCTCGCGCCGACTTCGCCTATGCCGCGCAGCTGCTCGAGACCCCGGAAGGACAGGCGATCACCCTCCCCCCCCCGCTCCGTGGTCTGTCGGGCGACTTGCTCGAAATGCTCCGAGCCAAGTCGCGTGGTCCTTGAGAGGGCGCTCTTTTCGATCCTGCCGCCTTGTCGACGCTTCGAGGTTCCGAGCGCGATCCCGGCTCCACGAGGCACGAGGCCCGGACGCAAATCATGCGTTTTTCGCCCTCTGAAATCGCCAACGAAGCGGCAATTGCACGACGAGGGATACAATCTTGAAGATGCGACGATTCGAAACATCGGGCGCAGCATTTGCGTCCCTGCTCGCGATCCTCTGCACGGCGGCGCTCTGTCCGGCGGCAGAGCCGCCCCCGGCGCGCCGCGGTTTCCAAGCCGCGCACCACCTCGGGATGAGCTTCCCGTTCGGTAAGGCGACGGGAGAATCCAACGATCGCCTCGGCTCCCGCTACAAATATCAGTGGCAGTTTCTCTGGATCAGCCTGGGGGCGAAAGTCACCGACTCGGTCTTCGTCGGAGGGTACGCCGATGTTGCGCTGGGCAACAAGGGTCGCGATACGCGAGTCCGAAGCGCTTGCCGCGATTCGGACTCGAACCTCGACAACGACGTCGCTTGCGGCGCAAGCACCCTGCGCATCGGACTCGAATCCCGGTACAGCCTCTTTCCCGATCGCCTCACCAATGTGTGGTTTGGGTATGGGTTTGGACCCGTCCTCGCGAGCCAGACCATCAACGATCGCACCTCGGGGATCCGCGAAACGACCCAGGCTTCCGGATGGGAGTACGCGCGCCTCTCCGCGGGTCTGACCCAGCGCCCGGTGAAGGGTTTGGGGTTTGGACCCTACGCAATGTGGTCCGTCGGACAATTCAATCGTTCACGCACCGAGATCAACGACGAGACGCAATTCAATGGCAAGATTGAAGACCGCGCGCTCCATTTCTGGGGCCACCTGGGTCTCCGCGTGGTGCTCCTGCCATGACTTCGTACAACATCCCGTTTGCCGTCGGCCTCTTCATCGCACTCGCCGAAAGTAGTGCTTGCACGAGCGCTTCGAGTGCGGGGTATCGGAGCGTGAGGATCGAGGTGACCGAACTCACGCCGGACAACCTACCCGTCGATACCGAGAATCATTGCCTCACGTTGCCTCTACTTCTCGGGAGCAGAGTCGAACGGACCTTCGAATCGAACGCGGAAGTGGAAGTCTCGGTCGAGGCGACTCGAGACGAGTTCACCGTCACCGTGGAAGGCGCGCAAAGGGTGAGCACCTCCCACGACGTCGAAGAGCTCGAGACCGAGCTTTCCGAGAGCTTCGAGGTGACATCACGCTCAGGCGTCACGTACGTGATCCGTCTCCAGTCCGGCTGCTGAGCACCTGGTCTCGAGCGTCGCCGAAGACTGCCCCCTCCTCACGACGACGAGAAGCCCAGCGGTGACTCCGCCCAACAACAGTTCCACCGCGCCAGCTTGAAGGATGTCGTCGGGGGGGGCCCCGTCGAGGAAGAAGCCGAGGCCACGGGAGGCTGCGAAACCGAGGTAGAACGCAGCGGCGAGGGCAGCGGCCGTCGAAGCCTGGACGGTCCCACGAGCCCCGGCGGCGAAGACGCCACCCAAGACGAGGAACGTCGCCCCATTGCCTCGCATGTCGCTGAGCAGGGCCGGGCCCTGTCCGGTGACGTCCACACCATACGACGCGTAGAAGCCCGCGGGATCGAGAAGGAGGTAGGCACCGATGACGGCGGCGACCACGCCGCAAACTCCGAGCGCCCAGCGCAGGGACCGTTCGGACCGCCCTTCGTTTTCGACCCCGGCTGGTTTCGATGGGGCGCGAGGCGCAGGGCTCATACCGACTCCTTTTCTGCGCGGTGAGGCAGCCAAACGCCCTCACGAGAGGTGCGTTGGACGTAGCTCGAGAATGTTCGCGCAGGGCGCCCCAAGACGCTCGAGACGGTGTCGGTGACGGATTCGTTGCGCCCGTCGAACACCTCGCGGCAGAGGTTCGTCAGAAGCCTGGCCGAATCTACACCGACGAGGGGAGTGAGTTGTTCGAGGAATTGCTCGAAAGTCAGTGGATAGTAGGCGATCTCGCGATCGAGCTCTCTCGAGAGGATTCGAGCGACTTCCGAGAACGTGAGGAGCTCGGGCCCGGTCAGTTCGAGCACCCTGCTTCTGGGCTCGGGGTCCATGAGAGCCACGGCGACCACATCCGCGATGTCGTCCGCGTCGATGAACGGTTCGCGCACGTCGCCCGCGGGCATTCCGATGACCCCCTCGTGAACGGCCGAGCGAAGCGGACCTTCGCTGAAGTTCTGGAAAAACCAAGAGCAGCGAACGACGGTGGTGGGGATCGAGCTGCCGAGGAGGATTTCTTCTGAGCGCCTTGCGCCCTCTTCCCCGCGTCCCGAAAGAAGCACGAGGTGCTCCACGCCGCACCGGAGGGCAGCCTCGCGGAAGCGCTCGATTCTCGCCGGGGCGGCCGGCTCCGCGAGATCGGGAACGTAGGTGAGGTACGCCGAAGTCACACCGCTCAAGACCGCGTCCCAACCGTCGGGCCGCGACCAGTCGAACGAGGGCGCAGCCCGGCGCGAGGCGCGCCGCACTTTCCGTCCCTGCGACTCCAGGCGAGCGGCGACGCGGCTCCCGGTCTTTCCCGTAGCTCCAATGACAGCGATGGTTTTCGAATTCTGCATGATGTTTCCCTTCGTGGTGTGCTGACATCATGCCTCCAGGTGTTGGACGCCGTATGACTCTGAGTCCTCAATTTGTTGCCAATCGTCCACAGATGTGGACGATTGGCAATTTCTGCAGCAATCTTCCGCCATGACCGCCACCGCCGGCCGCGTTCCGGATTTCGACGATTCCGGTGATCCCCTGGGAGAGGTGCTGCACCTCCTGCGCCTCTCGGGCTCGCTCTACTGTCGGGGCGAACTGACCCATCCCTGGGGTGTGCAGGTGGAGGACCTCGATGGCTTGATGGTCTTCATCGTGGTGACTTCCGGTCGCGCGCGACTCGAGATCGAAGGGCAACCCACGCGGGTTCTCGAGCCCGGCACGTTGACGCTGATCCCGAGGGGGATCGCGCACGCTTTACGCAGCGACTCGTGCGCTCCCCTCACGCCTCTCACCGAGATCCCCGTCGAACGAGTGAGCGAGCGCTACGAGATCATGCGATACGGGGGAGGAGGCGAGCTCACTCAAAGCACCTACGGCGTGATGCACTTCGATCACGTATCGGCCGAGCGTCTCCTCGACGCCCTCCCTCCGGTTGTCCAGATCGACTCCTGGGAAGACGAGTCCGGCTGGCTTCAGAGCACCCTGCGTTTGATCGCGCGCGAAGCACGCGCGCTCCGTCCAGGCGGTGAAACGGTAATCACGCGCCTGGCGGATGTTCTCGTGATTCAAGCGATTCGCAGCTGGCTGGACACCTCTCCCGAGGCGCAAGTCGGCTGGTTCGCGGCTCTGCGTGACCCTCGAATCGGGCGCAGTCTCGCCGCGATTCACAGGTCGCCGGAGCGAGAGTGGACGGTCGCCACTCTGGCCCAGGTAGCGGGACTGTCTCGTTCTGGATTTTCCGCTCGCTTTTCAGAGCTCGTGGGAGACTCCCCTCTCAGCTATCTGACCGATTGGCGGATGGTTTCGGCCAGGCAGCGTCTCGTCCGCTCACCCGATCCCCTTTCCTCGATCGCGCTAGAGGTCGGGTACCAAAGTGAGGCGGCCTTCTCCCGCGCGTTCAAGAAGCGCTTCGGGGTTTCACCCGGGCGGGCCCGGCGTGGACCGCAGGAGCGTCGGGATGCCGAGCTCTTCTCTTCTCCGCTCAACTCGAGAAGCCCGCTGGTTGCGCCGCAGATGAATAGCCTCGGAAGATGAGATAGACGGCCAGCACCACCTCGGTGAAGGCCGCGGGCACGTTGAGCATCAGATACGTCGCCGTGACGAGCTGAACCTGACCCAACATGAAGAGGATCGTGGCAGCGAGCGTCGCGGCTCCACCGATCAAGCCCCAAACGGAAATCCATCGTGGTACGACCTCGCTCTCGAGGAAGGACCGGTACATGATGATGCCGCCAATGCACCAGGGAAGAATCATCCCGACGTGATTCAGTCCGTCGCGCACGTGACGCAGCATCGTACCAATCATTTCGAACTCGGCGGGATCCGCCGAGCCCGCATGCGTCAGCGACCTCCCGAGCACGACGAACTGCGAAAGCGTCACGATACCTGCGAAGAGAAACGCAGCACCTATTGACCGAAAAACCAAGTACGCGGCGGCTGCGTGCTCACCCGTTCGACGAACGAGGGGGTAGGACCAAGCTACGATCCCGACGTAGATCGACGCCATCATTGCTTGAAAGAAGACCCCCACGAATATCCTCCCCTCGATCGCGGGGAGTTCGAGGAGATAGTCCTTCTCCTCGAGCGCTGGCACCGAACTCAGGACTCCACAAGCAATCCCGGAAAGGAGCAGCACTCCAAAAATCATCGCGTCTTTTCGTCGTTTCGCCATCACTCTCCGTCCGGATGAGACCCGAGTAGACTCGAGCTACCCGGGCGTCTTAGTGTGCTTTACACACTAAGACGCGGAGGTCAAATCCGTCGGCTCTCGCGGTCGCGGACCCCTTCTTACGTCGCTCTACTCGCTTCCGAGACACGCCTCGATTTGCGCGTCGGTGAATCCCCTTTCGGGATCGGGCGCCTCCCGCCACGCGGGGAGCTCGGTGCTGGGATCGATGACGCGCGAAAGGACATCACGAAAGTCGACAGTCTCACCGCTTTCGAGCTCCATTTCGGTGCGCAGATATCCGTTGGCTCTACCGGCGAGGGCATCGAAAAGGTACGCCTGATTTTCGAGCTCGTTCGTCGGAATGACGCTCAAAGTGTGGCTGCAGTTGTCGGGACGAAAGTACGGGATGAAATAGCCCCAGTTGTCGAGGCCCTCGAGCTCGTCGACGAGGAGTTCGGTGTCCTCTTGCCAGCGGTCGAGTAGCGCCTCGGCGCTCTCATCTTCGAAGAAGTCGACGTACGAAAACTGGCTGTTGTTCAGATCGCTGAGAAAATGCGCCACCACGAATCGATCAGCGGGAAATTGCGCACTCAGGAGGCGAGACAGCTCACCCATGTCGGCGCCGAGCTTGCCCTCGTCGTCCCCGAGTCGGTCCTCGAGTTCCGCCACCAGCTCCCCGAGCTCCCAGCGCTGGACGAAGGCCTCCCGGGCCGGCTTCTGGGGGCCATCCCCCACGAAGAGCGGACTCGAATCGTTGATGAGCGACGAGCAGCTCGGGTCGACGGCGTCGCGGAGGAGTGGATAGTTGATCATGGCACCGAGCCCTCCTGCGCTGCTGCCGAGCACGAGGAGCCGTCCCGCTCCGGCGAAGTTCTCCTCGAGCCATCGGGCGACGAGCTCCAGATTGCGTCGGCCCTGATGGTGGATCGAAAGTGACTCGGCGCCGTCGGTGGATTCGTAGGTCGTCTCGAACGAACCGCTGTACGCGTCCCCCGTGCAATACGGCAAATGCACCTGGTTGAAGTCCTTGGTCGGAACGCTGGCGTCGGACTGTCCGAAGTGCGGGAAGATGAATCCCCAAGGGATGGCGCCCTCCTTGTCACCGAGAGGCGGAGGGAGCGCGGTCATGTGATCGTCATCGGCGCCCGTGAGACTGATCACTCCGAGGCGCCCTTTGGCGTTGCCTGAACAAGTGTCGTAGTCCCAACAGGCGCCGCCCGGTTCCGTGGTGATCCCAACGTCCGGCGAACCTTCCACGTAGCGCACGAAGAATTTGTAGGGCGTTCCGTCCCCGCAAACGGCACCCTCCAACTCGACGGGGATCCATTCGCCGTACGTGTCGCGCTCCGAGAAGTCGGCGGACGAATCACACCCCTCGACGGCCGGAGCGCCGCCATCGCTCGTCAGATGGCCCGGAGACTCCTCACTCGGGCCGCAAGCCGAAGCCGCGAGAAGAAGAGGGATAGCAGCCCGGGACGAATAGCTCATGGGGGGCGTTCTTTCCCCAAGTAGTCACGTCGTCAAGTTCAGGCCCGTCCGCCGGGGCCGGGATCAATTCCTCCCGGCTTCGGCTCCGCTTGCGAGCCCGGTAACGACCTCCGGAAACGCCCAAGAGGGGGGCGAAGCGCTCCGATCGAGAAGGCCGAAACCATCCTGACCAGGAGCGAGGGCGCCATTGTCCCACCAGACTGGACACATTCCACGCTCGACGACGAGGCGAGCGTAAGTTTCGGCATGATCCGCCCGCGTCGACGTGTTGTTTCGATGCTGGGTGCCCCACTCGCCGATCACGACCGCGCGCCCGTTCGCCGGAAGCAGAGCGTGAATTCGGTCGAGCTCTTGCTCCATGGCCTGGCGATCCGAGTCGCTTCCCCAGTCCTCCCCGCCCCCCAAGCTGAGCTCGTAGGGGTAGTACGTGTGAAGCGACACGATGATGCGCGGATCGTCGTTCGGAATCACGAGATCCGCGATGGTCTCGCTGTTCGCATTGGCAGCATGTGTCGGGACCATGATGTGGCGCAGGGCGTTGTTCCCCCCGGTCTCTCGAATGGCGTTCACGGCGGCCAGGTTGTACCGATTGACGAGCTGCCGCGCGGCGGGAGTGCCGCCCGTCCACTGCGTGTCGTCGCGGGTGCGCGGCTCGTTGAGGGTCTCGAAGACCAAATGTTCGTCGTAGTCTCGAAAGCGTCCCGCCACCTGAGTCCAGAGCGCGACGAGGCGTGCCTCGACCGCGTCGTGATCTGCGTCTGGCATCACGGAGACCCACTCTTCGTGATGACAATTGAGGATCGCATACATGTCGTTCGAAATGACGTACCCGACGACCTCTTCGACCCGGTCCATCCAGTCCGCGTCAATCGTGTAGTTTGGTGCTCCTGTCATGTGATGCATCCAGGTGACCGGAATGCGCACGGTGTTGAATCCCGCGTCGTGAACGGCATCAATCATGGCCTGGGTCGTCACCGGGTTCCCCCACGCCGTTTCGTCGGGATCCGCGTCCAGGGTATTGCCGAGATTCCAGCCCAAGAACATCTCCTCGACGATTTGGGTCGAGGGAATATCCCGCATGGTCGTACCCATCGTACCACCGGTGCCCACGGTGCCGCCGGAACTCATCCCGCCACCCGAACCGTCGGGGCTCGATCCACCATCGCCGGGGTTGCCCCCGGAAGAAGACGAGCTGCCTCCCGATGCGACGGAATCGCCGTCGCCCGACGTGCCTCCCGTCTCCGAAGAAGCGGTATCTTCGCCCCCCGAACCGCAGGCCGCCAAGAGCAAGCCGGACGCGAAGAAGGAGGCAGAAATCGAAAAGCGAAGCGAACGAGAAAGAAGCGTCATGAAGTCCACCAGCTTGGTCGTCCGGTAACGAAGGAGCAAGAAATTCGAGAGAATTCGGACACCCGATTCGGGCAGACCAGCATCCCTTGGTCTCGGGCCAAGTTTGCAGTAAAAAACTAAGGTTTGAGCCTGGCGCGAAGCTTGCTTTTCAGCTGTAGCTCCTGGACTCCCGACACGCTTAAGGATCTGCCATGAAGTCCACCCATCCCCTTCTCGCACTTGCGGCCACCGCCCTTCTGACATTCGCCTGTGGCGGACGATACCTGGGCGAGTACGAAGACTACGCCGTCAGCGGCGATGGCGATGGCGACGGCGACGGCGATGGCGACATTTACCCGGGGGATGGCGACATCACCCCCGGCGACGGAGATGTCTACCCAGGCGACGGCGACATTTATGTGGGTGACGGCGACGTCCACCCAGGCGACGGCGACATCTATGTGGGTGACGGCGATGGCGACGTCTTCGTCGAACCACCGGACCCGGATCCGGCAGCCCCCCAAGGCGCCTGCCAGAACCCGGTTGCCCTCACGACGAGCGGCACGCGGGGCAGCACCGGCTCCGGCTGGGACGTCTTCGAGGGGCCGTGCCCCGGCGACCGCGACGAGATGGTCTTTCAGTTCGTCGCGCCCGAGACCGGCGTGTACTCGTTCGATACGGTCGGCAGCGACTTCGACACGACGCTTCACCTGACGACCGAGCCCTGCGGTGGTTACGTGCTCGAGTGCAACGACGACTATTACGATGTGCAGGCTCTGGTCGCGACCGAACTCCGCGCGGGTCAGGTCGTCTACCTGATCCTGCAGGCGTACACTTGGAACGTCCAGAACTACGTCATCAACGTCGACTACTACGATGTCCCCGTGCCCGATCCGATGGCGCCCCCCGGATCTTGCAACAGTCCGCTTTCTCTGACTGAAAGCGGCGTGCGGGGCGATGGTGGCTCGGGATGGGACGAATACTCAGGGTCGTGTGCGGGCAGCGGTGACGAAATGGTCTATCAGTTCGTCGCCCCGCAAGCTGGTTTCTACTCTTTCGACACCCAGGGGAGCAACTTCGATACCACGCTCCACTTGATGAGTGGCGCCTGCAGTGGACTCGTCATCGATTGCAACGACGACTATTATGATCTGCAGGCACGAGTTTCGGCCGACCTCGACGCGGGCCAGGTCGTGTATCTCGTGTTGCAGTCGTTCAGCGGGGACGTAAACGACCACTCGATCAACGTCACGCGGTACGATCCCGCCGAGCCCGCGGTCTGCCCCGACACGAACCTCGGGAGCGCTCTGGGAGCGCCGCTGGTGGTGGAGGAGCTCGATTTGCCTCCGTATCAGGACTACTACGAGACGAACAGCTGCGGCGGGGGGCCAGCCTTGGTCAACTACGCGTGGACGGCACCCGCTTCGGCAAACTACGTCTTCAGCACGAGCGGGTCGGACTTCGATACGGTACTGACGCTGCGCGAAACATGCGGCGGCGCGATGCTCACTTGCAACGACGACAGCCGCACCACGGCGAGTCGCCTCGAGATGTTCGTCGAACAGGGGCGACCCCTCATCGTCGAGATTTCCGCCTATGGTGGCTACCCTTATTACGAGGAGGAGCCCACTCTCGGTGGACCAACCGTGGTCCTCAGCATCTGGGAGGATTGAGCGCGAACCTGGCGCGTCCGGAGCTCAGACCATCTTCTCCGGACGCACCCACTGGTCGAAGTCTGCCTCGCTGACGCCCCCGTAGCCCACCGCTGCCTCCCGCAACGTACAGCCTCGCTCATGGGCCGCGTGGGCAATCGCCGCAGCCTTGTCGTACCCGACGTGCGGCGCGAGAGCAGTCACGAGCATGAGGCTCTGCTCGAGGTTGCTCTTCAGCCGCGGCTCTCGAGGCTCGAGACCATCTACGCACTTGGTGCGAAAGCTTTCCATGGCATCGGCGAGCAATCGCGCTGATCGCAGTACGTTGAACACCAGGAGGGGCTTGTTGACGTTCAATTGCAGGATGCCGGTGGCTCCGGCAATGCTGACGGCGGCATCGTTCCCGAGGACCTCGATACAAACCATCACCATTGCCTCACACTGGGAGGGGTTTACCTTCCCTGGCATGATGGAACTACCCGGTTCGTTTTCCGGAAGACTCAGTTCGGCGAGCCCTGCGCGAGGCCCCGAGGCCAGGAGTCGGATGTCATTTGCAATCTTCATGAGCGCGACGGCGAGCCGCTTCAGCCCCCCGTGCAGCGTGACCAAGGCATCGTGCGCCGAAAGGAGCTCGAACTTGTTCGGACCTTCTTCGAAAGCAAGACCCGTCGTTTCTGCGATGTGTCGGATGGCGACTTCAGCAAACCTCGGGTGCGTGTTGAGCCCGGTTCCGACGGCCGTTCCCCCCAGGGCAAGTCGAAAGATCTCCGGTAGCGCCGCATCGATCGCTCGTTTGGCCGACGAAAGCTGAGCCAACCAGCCGCCGACTTCCTGGCCCACGGTGATGGGAGTGGCATCCTGAAGATGCGTTCGTCCCAGTTTCACCAAATTACCGAATCGTTCTCTTCGAAACTGAAGAGAATCGATGAGAAGGATCACTTTGGGCAGTAGCCGGTTCGTCATCGACATTACGGCGGCAATGTGCATCGCCGTCGGAAACGTGTCGTTGGACGACTGCCCTCGATTCACGTCGTCGTTGGGGTGAATGAAAACGCTTCGACCGGCCTGTGCGGCGAGCTCCATGGCTCGATTCGCAATGACCTCGTTGGCGTTCATGTTCGTGTGGGTACCGCTACCCGTTTGCCAAACGTAAAGCGGGAAGCTGTCGTCCAGCTCGCCTTCGATGACCTCTTGCGCAGCCTGGACGATGAATCTCGTCTTCTCGCGGGGGAGCACGCCCAGCTCTTCATTGGCCAGCGCCGCGGCTTTCTTCACGAGCCCGAGGGCAAACAGAAGCTCACGCGGGAAATGGTCTTCTCCGATTTCGAAGTTTCGCAGTGAACGCTCGGTTTGGGCCCCCCAATATCTATCCGCAGGCACCTGCACTTCTCCCATGGAGTCACGCTCGGTCCGAGTTGGGGAAAAATTCATGTTCGTATCTGGATTTGCCATACTGTTGTTCCTCCCGTTCACGCGTGACCTTCGGAGCGGATGAGACGGTTCCCTCGGCGCTGTCCCACGAATGCCCACGCCCATTCCAAGAGAACGAAGAGCCGCGTTCGGAACCCGACGAGGTACCAAATGTGCAAGACGACCCACGAAAGCCATGCGAGGCGACCCGACAGCCGCAGAGGCCCTGTCTGCACCACCGCTCTCCCCGGACCGATCGTCGCCATGAGTCCCTTGTTCCGGTAGACGAACGGGCGTCGCTCCTGACCTCGAATGTCTCGCAAGATCGTCCTGGCGACGTGCTCACCCTGTTGGAGCGCAACGGGCGCCAGCCCGGGCAGAGGGCCGTCTTCGGCTCGGAAATGGGACGTGTCTCCCACAACGAAGACCCGCGGATGATTGCGCAGGCTGCAGTTTTCGTCGACGACGATCCCATCACTCTCGGATTCGGCAGCGACCCGTTCTTCCAGGCGGGCAGGGCTCACCCCTGCCCCCCAACAAATCAACCCCGAAGGAAAGGTCACCCCGCCCACCACGACTGCGCCCTCGCGGACTTCGTCGACGGGACTTCCAGTACGCACGATGACCCCGAGCTCTTCGAGCTGCTCCCGGGCGCTTTCGGAGGACTCCTCGTCGAACCCTGGCAGCACTCGGTCCATCGCCTCGAAGAGATAGATCCTCATGTCTTCCCAAGAGATGTTGCGGTAGTCTGGAAACAACGTCTTGCGGGAGGCGTCGGCCAAGGCGCCCGCCAGCTCGACTCCGCTCGGCCCGGCCCCGATGATGCTCACGGTCAAGAGCTCTCGGCGCTTCTCCTGGTCAGGCTCGAGCTCGGCCTTTTCGAAAAGGGAAATCCATCGATCGCGAAGCTCGACCGCGCTATCCAAGTCGTCGAGCGTGTAGACATACTCGCCCCACTCCGCATTGCCGAAGTAGTGCGACTCCGCGCCCGAAGCGATGACCAGGTAGTGGTAGGAAAGCTGTTGACCATCGTCGAGGGTAACGGTGGAGGCGTCGACATCCACGTCCTGAACCGTTGCCATCAAGCAGCGCACGTTGTCGTCGTTTCGAAATAGCACGCGAATGGGAACGGCAATCTCGCCGGGAGCGAGACTCCCGGTGGCCACCTGGTACAGCAGAGGCGTGAACAAATGGTAATTGCGGCGATCGATGAGAGTGACTCGTATGCCCTTTTTGGCCAGAGCACGCGCGGCCGCCAGCCCGCCGAAACCTGCGCCGATGATGATGGTATGAAGTTCCTGATGCACGACCGCTGAGCCGCAGGTTTCGTGCCAAGAGGGGTGGCTAACACCCGACGCCAGACGTGCGAGGGGCGAGGATGACGTGGCTCACCTCTTGTGTCAGATTGCCACGAATGTGACATTTTGCCTCATTGCGTGACTTCTCTCGAGAAAAGTCTCCCGCATGAAGCCTGGATCGATTCGTGCTTCCCACGCGGAGGCCCCATCACGAAAGGAAGACGATGCCTGGCTCCTTGGCGGAAAGGATGATCTCCGATCACCTGGTCGACGGGACGATGAAACCCGAAAGTGAGATCGCGATCGCGATCGACCAAACGCTCACGCAAGACGCCACGGGTACTCTCGTCATGCTCTCGCTGGAAGCATTGGGCCTCGAACGAGCGCGGACCGAGCTCTCCGCTCAGTACGTCGACCACAATCTCTTGCAGGAAGACGAGCGCAACTCCGAAGATCACGAGTTCTTGCGCAGCGCCTGTCGCCGTTTCGGTGTCTGGTTCAGCAGGCCGGGAAATGGCGTCAGCCATCCCATCCACATGCAGCGATTTGGAGTGCCGGGCAAAACGATGTTGGGCTCCGACAGTCACACGTGCGCGGCCGGCGCGCTCGGTATGTTGGCTATCGGTGTCGGTGGACTCGACGTGGCCATGGCGATGGCCGGGCAGCCCTTCGCGATGACGATGCCGAAGATCTGGGGCATTAGGCTGACTGGAAAACTCAAGCCTTGGGTGAGCGCGAAGGACGTCATCCTCGAAATGCTGCGCAGGCACGGCGTCGATGGCGGTCTCGGCTGCATCCTGGAGTACTACGGCCCGGGGGTTCGAACGCTTTCCGCCATGGATCGCCACGTCATTGCCAACATGGGCGCGGAGCTCGGCGCTACCACGACCGTATTCCCGTCGGACGACGAGACCCTTCGCTTCCTGGTCGCAGAAGGCCGAGCGGAGGCCTTCGTCCCGCTCGAGGCTGATCCCGGAGCGGCGTACGACTGCCACGACGAAATCGCCCTCGAAACGCTCGAACCGTTGATCGCGCTTCCTTCCAGCCCGGAGAACGTCATCCCTGTTCTCGATGTCGCGGGCCAACCGATTTCGCAGGCTTACATCGGTTCTTCGGCCAACCCTGGATACCGAGACTTCGCCGTTGCGGCGGCCCTCGTCGCGGAGCGCACCGTGGCACCAGGCGTTTCCTTCGACATCAACCCATCCTCTCGACAAGTGCTCGTCCAACTCGCACGGGAGGGCAGCCTCGAAGCTCTGATCCAGGCGGGAGCGCGCATTCACCAGACGGGTTGCAACGGATGCATCGGCATGGGTCAGGCCCCCGCATCTGGCAGCATCAGCCTGCGCACCGTGCCGAGAAACTTTCCGGGACGGTCAGGGACGAAGGAGGACGCGGTGTACCTCTGCAGCCCCGAAACGGCTGCGGCCTCCGCCGTGACGGGCGTCATCACGGACCCTCGTCAGTTCGCCGTCCAGAACGAAATCCCTGCGCACTGCTACATCGAACCGACGAGGGGTCTTCTGGCGCCGGAGTTGCTCGATCCCCCACCCCCGGACGAACAACTGCCCGGCCCGGCGCTCGACGAGAAGTTCCCACTTTTCAAAGGCGAGAACGTCTCGTCCCTACCCGGTCTCGCGCCGCTTCCCGACGAGCTCGAGGTCGTGGTGGCCCTCGTGGTCGGTAGCGACGTGTCCACCGATGAGATTCTACCCGCCGGCGCCAAAGTGCTCCCCTATCGCAGCAACGTGGAGCGCATCGCCGAGTTCTGTTTCACCCATCTCGATCCGACGTACGTGTCTCGCGCACGAGACAGCCAAATGGAGGGACATGCGATCGTGGCGGGTGAAAACTACGGACAAGGCTCGAGCCGGGAGCACGCTGCCCTAGCGCCTCGAGTTCTAGGGCTCAGGATGGTCTTGGCCGAGAGTTTCGCCCGGATCCACGAGAGCAATCTCATCAACTTCGGAGTCGTTCCCCTTCGTATCGAGAGAAGCAGCGCGCAGGAACTCAAGCCCGGGCGCCGAGTGATCCTCAGAAACCTGCATGAACTGCTCTCTTCGGACGCGCAAGAAACCTCGGTCGACGTAGCTGGCCAACGGTTTCCCGCATGGCTGCCCCTATCCACTCGTAGTCGTGAAATCTTACGCGCGGGTGGACTCATCAACTGGTGGCGCGACACGAGAGCCGCGTGATGAGTGCATTCTTGCCACACCTGGCCGCGCGTGAATCCATGTGAACATCCGACCATTTCACTGGAAGATTGGTCGGAAACGATCGGCACGGTGTTTGCTCCTCGATGAGACATGAAACAGATCGAACGAAGCAATCTCATTCACGAGATCGAAGAAAACGGTCAGCTCGCTCTAGTCGAAGTTCTTTCAGAGGAAGAGTACGACAAGGGGCACCTGCCGCGGGCCATCAACATCCCGCTCCGAGACGACTTCGAAAGCACCTTCGACAAGGTCGTTCCGGAAAGGGACCTCCCGATTGTCGTCTACTGCGCCAGCGATACCTGTGACGCTTCTCCCAAGGCTGCGAAGCGTCTGGAAGAGATGGGGTACGAGAACGTGATGGACTACGTCGGCGGCAAGAAAGACTGGAAAGATGCGGGACTGCGCCTCGTGCGTTGACCCGTGAAACCACACAACCAAAGGAGAACAGACGATGAAAATCAAAGACGTGATGACGAGCACTCCTCGTACACTGAGCCAAACGGCGACCGCCCTCGAAGCGGCGCAGATCATGGCGGAAGGCGGCCTGGGCAGCATCATCGTGTGCGATGACCAGGGGGAACTGTCGGGGATTTTGACTGATCGCGATCTCGTGATTCGAGTCATGGCCAAGGGGGAAAACCCCGAGGAGGTCCGCCTGGGCAGCATTTGCACGAAGGACCCGGTCCGCCTCAGTCCGGACGACGAGTTCGGTATCGCCGTCGGATTGATGAAGAACCACGCAGTGCGCCGCGTTCCCGTCCTCGAGAACGGAAAGGTCGTCGGGATTGTCAGCCTGGGCGATTTGGCGGAACTCCGAGACCCAAACTCCGCCCTCGGTGCGATCAGCTCCGCCCCCGCTCAGCACTGAAGCGTGCTGGTGCCACCCAGAGCAAGTTCCAGAGCGTAGGGCCCTGGAACTTGCCGGCGGGGCAGCGTCACACCACGCTCGAGAGTGTCCTCGAGAGTCCTGTCACGAGTGGTCGTAGGCGAATCTTTGGTGCGGTTCCTTGGCGTCCGTCGTCTTCTGTGAGGCGCTCAGGATGGGTCGGAAAACGTCGCGATAGCTGTAAGCCAAGTACACCTCGAGGGCGACGAGTACGAGAGCCATGACCAGGCCCGTCGGGGCGAGCACCGCATGAAAAAGCGCGATATTGACGATCCCTGGGGCCAACAAGACGAGCCCCAGAGGCACATAGCGCCCGGAGAGCAGCATCAGTCCCCCCACCACTTCGGTGATCTTGATGAGTGGCATCATGTAGCCCGTGGCCTCCAGCGCTGCCATGAACTCGGCGGCGCCCAGCGGCATCGGCGGCATCGACAAGAAGCCGAAGAATCCATTGAGCCCCATGACGACGAAGATCAGGCCGAGCAGCACTCGAGCAGCGGTTGGTAGCTTGCGTTTGTTCCAGTCGGACATCGTGTCCCCCTTTCTTTGATGTGTTTCTTCTCTGTCGAGCTCGCTGGCTCGGACGAACCCCGTCGACTACGCGTCGAGCACGAACGACCCCACGCTGCAGAGCGTCGACTTCACGGTATTGACGAAATGCGCGGCCCCCGCTCCATCGTTGACCCGATGGTCGAAACTGAACGAGAGCGGAAGTAGCGTCGTGACCTCTGGAGCACCGTCGGATTCTCGGGGCACGAATGCCGAATAGCTGGCACCCACGCCTAGGATGGACACCTCGGGTGGATTGATGATGGGCGTGAAGCTGCGCCCGCCTATGCCACCCACGTTCGTCACGGTGCTCGAGGCGCCTTTCATGTCCGAGGGAGAGAGCTCACCGGCGTGCGCACGACGAGAGATCACGCGGAGCTCGCGGGCGATCTGCCGGAGAGAAAGCCGATCCGCGTCCCGCAAAACGGGGACGAGAAGCCCACCTTCGGTCGCTACGGCGATGCCGATGTGAACACTCTCCAGATGAATGATTTCTTGGCTCTCGGCGTCGAGTCTCACGTTGAAACGGGGATGCGACCGGAGGGCCGCTGCTAGAGCTTTGACGAGATAGGCCGTGAGCGTCGGTCGTTCATCCCCGTCGAGCTGCTCGCTGAACTTCTCTCGGAGTGCCTGGAGCTCGTCGATGCTGACGACGTCTTGGTGGGTCACGTGGGGGATCTCGTGGAAACTCCGACTCATCACCCGAGCCGTGGCGCGGCGAACGCTGCTCATCTTCTCGCGGCCTCGCACGCGCGCCCCGGTGGTCAGCGCGGAGTCACCATGAGCCCGCTGGTCGGATCCCGAGTCTCGCTCCTGCTCCTCGGACGACTCGGACCGTCGCCCGGTGGGCGAAGACGGCGTGACTTTGGAGGCGGGCTGCCCCGCTGCTTGGAGCACGTCCTCATCGAGCACTCGTCCAGAAGGCCCGGACCCGCGCAGCTCCGAGATTTCCACTCGATGGTCCCTCGCGAGCTTACGCGTGGACGGAGCAGCCTTGGTCTTCTTCTTCTCGTCGTTCGATTCGGAACCTTCGGAAGTGCCCGCGGCTGCTTCCGACGAGTCGCCATTGTCCTGAGACTCGGAACCATCATCGGCCTCCTCTTCCTTCCCGTCGTCGACATTCTCGTCGGTGCGGTCTCGCTCTTCGTCGGGCGCGCGCTCGGCGTCCGCCGCCGCGCCCCCCTCCGGCTGCTTCCTCTTTTCGTCGCCCTCCGCTTTGTCCCCATAGGTCAGGAGCACTTGTCCGACCTTCACCGTCTGCCCCTTTTCGACTTTGACCTCCTCCACGATGCCGGAGAAGTCTGCGTGAATCGCAACGGCGCTCTTGTCGGTTTCGGCGTCGAGCACATGATCTCCTTCGGAGACGTCGTCCCCCTCCTTTACGAAGATCTCGAGGATGTCCGCCTCTCGGATGCCCTCCCCCGGATCCTCGAGCTTGTACTCACTGGACATACACTTCCTCTCGCGGAGGGGTCTGAAGAACGCGTCTTGCGGCCGCCGAGATCCGTCGCGCATCAGGGAGGTACTCCCTTTCACGCGCAAAGAACGGAACGTGCACGTCGAATCCGCAGACGCGCTCGATGGGTGCCTCCAGGCTGAAGAGACATCGCTCGTTGATCCGCGCAATGATCTCCGCCCCCACCCCGAAGCTCCTATGAGCCTCGTGCACAATCACGGCTCGTCCAGTCTTCTCGACCGACTCCACGATCAGATCGTCGTCCAGGGGGGAGATTGTGAGAAGGTCGATGACCTCCGTCTCGATGCCATCCCCCGCGAGCTCTTCTGCGGCTGCGAGACAGCTCGGGACCATGGCACCGAAAGTGATGAGGGTCAGATCACCACCGGCCCTCGCTCGTCGCCCTTTGCCGAGCGGCGCGAGCTCGTCGGGACGCTCATCCGGGACGTCTTCCTTCGCGCCCCGGTACAGGGCCTTGGGCTTGAGGAACAGCACCGGATCCGGATCACGGATGGACCGGAGCAAGAGCTCCCGTGCATTTTTGGGCGTGGATGGGATGACAACCTTGAGACCGGGCAGATGCGCGAACCAAGACTCCTTGCTCTCGCTATGGTGCTCGAGCGCTCGGACTCCAGCCCCATAGGGCATGCGGATCACCATGGGCAAGGAGAGCCCCCCTCGACTACGCCAACGGAATCGCGCGACGTGCGATTCGATCTGGTGCATTGCCTGATAGTTGAAGCCCGAAAACTGGATCTCGCATACAGGAACGAGCCCGCCGATGGCCATCCCGACGCCAGCGCCCACGATACCCGCCTCGGCCACCGGCGTGTCCATCACACGCTGCTCGCCGTACTCGTCCAAGAGCCCCTTACTCAAACGGAAAATCCCCTCGTCCTGCCCGACGTCCTCTCCCAAGAGTACGACGCGGTCGTCCTCGCTCATCGCCTCGTGAAGCGCGCGATTGAGCCCCTCGATCATGGTCATCTCAGGCATGACGGTGGTCTCCTTCCTGCTCCTCGGTCCGTCTGGCCCTACGAGAACTCTCCGGCTCTCGTTCTTCGGGCGGCGATTCGTCTTGCGTCGAAGCCTCGCCGTCAAACGAGCGGCGATCGGCGAGATACGCCTTTTTCTGTTTCTCGAGGTTCGAGGGCGTCTCCTCGAAAAGGTGCTCGAACATCACTTCGGGCTTTTCATCGAAGCGCGCGATGCTCTCTTTCGTCTCTTCCCACGCCTTGTCGATGTCCTCGTCCGCCTGCTTCTTCATGTTTTCGACGTCGGCTTCGGTGAGCATCTCGCGCTCGATGAGGAACCTCCTGAGCCGCAGGAGTGGGTCTTTTTTTTCCCAGTGCTGGACCTCTTCCTCGTCTCGGTACTGGCTCGGATCGTCGGCAGTCGTGTGAACCGATAGCCTGTAAGTCACACATTCGATCATGGTAGGCCCGTCTCCTGCACGGGCGCGCGAGGTGGCCTCCTGTGCGGCGAGGTAGCAAGCAAAAAGGTCGTTCCCGTCGA
This sequence comes from uncultured Polyangiaceae bacterium, assembly GCA_965652275.1. Lineage (GTDB taxonomy): Bacteria > Myxococcota_A > Polyangia > Polyangiales > Polyangiaceae > NIC37A-2. Next base: position 67,765 of record CBFGUR010000004.1, read on the forward strand.
CTTGAACTCCGGGCATCCCGTACGCGATTGCCTTCTGCGCCAGCGTCTTCGACGCCGTCTGCTTCTCCCGGGGCACCGAGATCGCAAACTGATTGTTTTGGCAGACGAAAACGACCGGTGCCTTCCAGATGGCCGCGAGATTCATCGCTTCGTGAAAGTCACCCTCGGACGTCGCCCCATCGCCGAAGTACGCCATCACCACTTCGTCCCGGCCAAGCAACTGATTCGCATAGGCAATCCCGACGGCGTGCGGGAGCTGACTTGCAACGGGGACACAGCTGGGAAGCGCGCGCTCATCCAGGTTCGCAGAGGCACCTTCGTTGTACCCCGCATCGTAGAGGAGGATCTTGGACATCGTGGCGCCGCGATACACCGCAGCCGCGGGTTCGCGAAACGACGGCACGAACCAATCGGACTCGCGGAGCGTGGCAATCGGGCCGAGGTTGGCAGCCTCTTGGCCTTTGACCGGCGCGAACGTTCCGATGGATCCTTGACGTTGGAGCGTCAGCCGTCGCTCATCGAAGGCTCGTGCAAGGAGTGCCTGCCAGTAGAGATATTTGAGCTTCTCGGTCGAAATCTGCGGGGCAAGGCCCTCATCGAAATTGCCATCCTCGTCGAGAACCGAAAGATACGGGATCTCCGTCGCGAGCTGTACGACTTCACGGGGCATGGCAAAAACAGGGTGCAACCGCTGTGCCACGAGTCCGCTCGCGACGAGCCGCTCGTGTGATGTGCCCAGCACGCATCCCGTCTTCTCATGTTCATCTCAGGTTCGACAACCTGAGACAAAAAGTCCCACTTGCTGCGAGGCTGTGGCGATCTGCCTCACTGATCAGGCGGACCCTGGGCAGAACGCCTAACGCAGATGATACAAACCCACGAGGGCTACTCCGTAGCACGCTAGCACCGCCCATGAGTCAGCCCCGAGTCGAAGGTAGCGCCGCGAACTGTGTCGTAACAGGCCGATGAGATACGCCACCGTAACGACGATACCCATCGCGAGCGCGAACTGACCCGAGTCGTCGACGGCATCGAAGAGCAGCCCCTCGGCATAGAGGAGGTCACTCGGGAGCAAGAGGACCACCATGATGGCATTGCTCCCCAAGATGTCGGACACGGCCATGCTGTACGCCCCGAGACGCACGGCGGCGATCGTAGTGCTGAGCTCCGGGAGCGACGTCGCACTTGCCAGAAGCGTCGCTCCAATGAAGCTCGATCCCAGGCCCGACTGCTCGGCGATGTTCTCAGCGAGGATCACCACCCCGACACCACTTCCGAAGATCGCGATCGACGTGAGAGCAGCTTCGACTCCAAGGCGCTTGGTGGTGAGGCTTCCGAGCGGACGATGATGACCAGGCGGTTCGCTGTGGTCCTCGACGAGCTCTGAGCTCTCCCGGGTAGTCCTCCAAGCGACCTTCCCCTCGTAGAGGAACAAGGTGCGCAGCGCGAACGCATAGAGGAGCGCGAGCCCGAGCGTCGCCCACCCAACCGCATACCCCGACTCGGCCCGATGAATGGCCACGTCCCCCACCACACTCACCGCAAGAGCGACGGAGAGCAGCCCAGCGAGCACGGCGGCCTGAAGCATCGTGATCGACTCGCGAACAGCGAAGGTCAAAGCGTGACGATCGAGGGCAAGATCGGCTCCGGCCAAGACTGCCGTCTGCATCAACACGCCTCCGAACATGCTGTTTACGACCAGCTGCCCGTCGCCGCGCACGGCTCCCGTGGAGTTGGTGACGATTTCAGGCAACTGGGTCACCAGGGCGAGAAAAACGAAGCCCATCGTTTCGCGGCTGATGGAAAGTCGGCGACTGAGCTCCTCGCAAACCTTCGTCAGCCTGGTCCCGACGAGCCAGATCACCACGCAGAGACCAACGAAGAGAGCGAGATTGGCGAGCAAAGGAAACGGCTGCGTCACTGGACCTCCCCCAGTCGCATCTCAGCGCCGCTCATCCCCCTAAAAGTGCCGGCGATTTCAATCGACGATGCCCCCTTCGAAACGCTCGGGATGCTCGGCCCGCTCCAAACAGGACACGCAGGCGAAAAAACTCCCATGGCGTCGCAAGTGCTGATGAGTCCGGCAGTACATGCACCGACAAGCGTCGATGATCTCGAGCGTTGCCTCGTCGAGGGACGGTTCCCGGAGCAGATCGTCCTTCGTCACGATCCCGAAGCCCTCTGTCCCGGCCACCAGGACCGAGCTGATGCATTCTCGGCGCATCACCTCCGCGATGTGTTTGCTCGTGTCGCTCCGTGAGACGATAACGGGATCGCGCTTGAGCGCGCGAGACACGGGAGCCTTGAGGTCCACTTCCCGCAAGTCACACGTGCACACCAAACCAACCACCTCGTCGTCGACCTGGAGTGGGAGATGGTGGATACCGTGCGACTTGGCAAAAACCAGAGCCCTTTCCGTGGGCAGGTCCGCCGATATCGACAGAGCAGGGTGAGTCATGAGCTCATGCGCCCGCATGTACTCGCTCGCTCTTCCGTCGTCGTGTGTCATGACCGCTCAATCACCGCGCAAGCGACCGGTGTTCCAGAAGCCCCGGAGGGCTGTTCCGTTTGCCCACGGTCGGAGCCCGAATGAATCACTACGGCTCGACCCAAAATGGACGTGTCGTGATCCTCCTCCAGCGTGGCACCGTCGATGCGAACGACGGTGTCGGTTCGACCATTGCGGTTGACCTCGAGGTTTCCGAGATCACCCAGATGCCGCTCCTTGCCCTCACGGGGCAGCCGGTGGGGGTCGTACTTTGGGTCGAAGTGCGCCCCCATGCTACCGCCGCTGATGTTGCTGCAGTCACCCTTCTCGTGGATGTGAAAGCCGTGCTTTCCCGGCGCAAGCCCGCTGACGTCGGCTTTCAGTTCGACGAACCCGTCGCCCTGCACGAGGCGAACGTGCCCCTCGATGTTCTTTCCGGGGACGGATTGGATATTCGCAGAGGCGGTCGCTCGTTTCTTGTCTCGAGTCTCGGGTGTGATCGCGTTGGTGGGATCCACCACCAGCTCTTCTCGGAGTTCCTCTCCCGATGCCTCGGTGTGACTGACCGGATCCTCATCCATGAAAGGCATGTGGTCACAGGCAGATTGCGCCAGTGAAAACGAGACGGCTAGCGAGAGATGAAGAACTGCATTCATTGATGTTACTCCTTGCTGACTTCTTCTTCCGAGTGTGAGGGAGCAATCATCGTGCCAGCGGTACGTAGCGTTCAGGCGTGCGGCCGCAGGTCCGGATTCGAAGCGCGTCGCGTTCGAATCCCTGGCGCCGCGCCCTAAAGTAGCCACCGAGGTCCGCTACGGCAGGTGAATCTGCAAGGTTTCTTCGGAACGAGCATTCGTTCGGCATCACGCAGAAGAACGCTCGATCGTTCGGAGCATCTCGCTGCTGCGCTGCTGTTCAGGCAAGAGCACATCCTCGACGAACCGGCGCTCGACGATGGAGAGCCGACGAAGTCCATCGCGGTAAAGCAAGAGCCCCTCGTCCTCCCCGTTCTGAAGATTGGAGAGCGTCGCATCCGACGAGAAGAACGCCGAGACGTCTTCGTGCGCAGTCGCTATGCCGCGCCCAGGAAGCGACGTCACGAGTGAGCTACCGCCCAGGGCGACGATTCTTCTCGCGAGAAGCTCCGCCCGGTGCTGATGCGACACCCGGAGCACGCGAAGCTGCGAGGCGCGGGCCTCATCGTCGACGCCCTCGATGCAGCGATCGTATGCGTTTTTGGCCGAGAGCTCGACCGCGAGCAATGCGCCGAGCTGGCGGAGATCACTCGATGTGTTTTCCTCGTCCATTCGTCCCGGTCCCGCACGCGCTTCGACTGGAGTAGAATCGCGTGCAGGCGGCACGGTGCATCGCGTGTGCCAGAAGAAGACGTCCGGGCTTCCGAGCGCCCCATCCTCGACGGGCCGGGAACGGCCCCGCGCCAAACCGCCGCCGCAGCTGTGGCAAAAATACACATCCCGCTCCCAAAGTGTGTCAATTTGACACACCTGGGGCTGCTTCATCTTTGACGCCCGCCGGGGTCATCGCTAGCTTGCCCGTCGGGATGAAACGAATGTCGGAAAATCAACGGACGCTGGTCTATTTGGTGTCGTGCGCGGCTTTGCTGATCGGGTGCGGCGGTTCAACGCCGGAGCCGGAGGCTCCCGACGAGGCGCCTCCCCCAGAACCGGTCGTCGACGAATCGAGCGACACGCCCGACGAGATGGCGGACGATGACGGAGCCGACGACTCGGAATCGATGACGGGGGAGCCCGCCTCGAAGGAGGACTTCCGTGCAGCCCTGCAGGTCGTTCTTCAGGACGAAGCTCTGCAAAATGCGATGAACCTGACGGAGCCTGGTCGGTTCCCGATCAAAATCGCGGGTCCGGACATTCCGTCGAACTTGGAGCTCGAGGCCGCAACGAAGGCCGTAGAGATCGTTCAAGAACCCGAAGACCCCAAGACCGATCCGGTTCTGATCTTTCAGAAGATCGAAGTCTCCTCCACTCGGGGCTCTTTCAAGTACCGCTACGACGTCGAAGGCGTGCGCGGCACCTCCACCGTCAAGAAGAACGGCGACGTGTGGGAGCTGAAGGCGAGCCGCATTTCCAAATACTGAACCGCGTGTTCGTGGGCTCGCCCTGCGGAGGACCACCTTACCGAGCCTCAAGCTCCTCCGCGATCACCCGACGGAGCTGCTGAACGCCGAATGGTTTGTGCAGCAGTTTTCCTCCGAGCTTCGTCACCTCGTCCCGCATTGCCTCGTCCGCATAACCGCTGATTGCGATGAGGCGTACTCCTGGGTCGAGTTCGCGCGCCCGCTCGAGCACCTCGAGACCTGCTGCACCTGGCATCTTGAGATCACTGATGACTATCGAAAACTGCTGCTCCAAAAGGAGCTGCAATGCCTCGTCCCCACGAGAGACGGAGACGACGTCGAACTCGAGCTCGGCAAGAACGGGGACCATCATTGCGCTCACGAGCGGGTCATCCTCGGCGAAGAGGAGGCGCTGCTTGGACATCAGAACTGCTCCTGCTGGTGATGGCTCGGGAGCCGAATGACGAAGCAAGCGCCGCCCAAGGGTCCCCGTTCGTAGGCGATGTCCCCCGAGTGTTCACTCACGAGTCGCGCGGAAATGGAAAGCCCGAGCCCCGTGCCCCGACCTACGGACTTGGTGCTGAAGAATGGATCGAACAGCTTGGCAACGGCATCCTTCGGAACCCCAGGACCGTTGTCGTAAACGCGCACCAGGTGATGGGTCGCCGCAGCCTCGATGTCTATCACGATCAAGCGGTCCTGTTCGGATATCTCTTCGAGGATGTCGCGAGCATTGGAAAGCAGATTGATGAACACCTGCTGCAAGGCGTCGCCGTCACCGAAAACGAACGGCGTATCGGTGGGCAGTCGAAGCTCGACTCGGATGCCGGCCGCCTCGAGCTGGCTTTCGAAGAGGAGCAGCGCTTCACGTACGGGCTCCACCAGATCGACACGAGTCAGTTCGAGGGGCGCTTGCCGCCCGAACGTTCGGATCGCGGAAACGATTCTTCCCATGCGGCGACTCGCCGCCGACATGAGCTCCAGTTCTCGGCGGCGTTCGGCGATCGTCTTCTCCGGCTTCTCCAGGAGCAACTCGGAGACGGCTTGCATCACCGTGAGCGGTTGGTTCAGTTCGTGGGCAACTCCCCCAGCCAGCTCACCCAGAGCGGCGAGCTTCTCCGCTTGGTGGAGCCGCGCTTGGGCCTCTTGGAGCTCACGGCGCTCGGCATGAAGCTGCTCGACGAGACGCTTCACCTCTTCGGCGGTTTCGTTCGCGAGGAAGGCCAGAACGTCCCAAGGATCTCCGGAGTTGCTTCGTGGAGCACGAACGTCGAACCGGCCACTGGCAATGGAAACAAGCACCTCCGTGATTGTCTCCAGCTGTGCGGCCGAGGGAGACGTCTCCCCGGAAGAGGACGCGCCAGCGGAGGGTTCGAGTCTCTGGGAAAACTTGAGGCCGGCATCGGGAGGATTGCTCGTCACTGGGTGCCTTCCCCCCGATTCCAATCTTGGTCGACTCGCCGCCGACACCAAGCTCGTGCAGAAGTGAAGTCCCGGAACATCTTCGTCGGAACACTGGGACGGTTGAAACCAATGAAGAACGAACCGATGGCCCTAGCGAGGGGCGAGGCACAGACCAGGGCAAGAGCGCTTCGCTTGCCGCGGTCGTCCGCCGTCGACCACACGCGGCGAGACGATGCGTCCTGAGCCTTCACGCGGTCGACCAGAATGATCGCGGCATGAGGACGACCCGCCTCGGCGACGATACGATGAAATTCATCGAGGGACCGCCTGGCGTCTGCCTCGCGCTGAATATAACCGGGCACGGGGACAGCTACGACGACTCCAGGCTCGACGAGGTAGTAGCCACCGGCCGTGGTGCCCCCGACCCACTTCCATTCGGACGAGTCCACACCAGGCATGTCAGCCAATGAACCGAGTAGCGAGTCCTTGTTTCCCTCCGCGCCCATCATTGTCGTGCGGTCCGACCCGAACCCGCCCTCCGCGGGCGATCATGTCAAACCCCCAGCTCCCGAGCGAGCCGCCTCGTCTCCTGCCCGATTCTTCCTTTTCGGCGCAAAGTGGCAGCCCGCCCCACATCGGCGAGCGTACGTGGTAAAGCGGACCGATGAACGAGGAAGGAGCGGCGCGTGAGCCTGGCCTGGGAAACATGCTGTTTGGCTACGTCCTCCTCGGCCTTCAGCCTCTTCCGGTCGTGCTCCTCGCTCGGGAGGGGATCGGGTCAGCGGAAGTCGTCGGCGCTCGCTTCGGCTTGTCGCTCCTGTTCATCGGGATCATTTGTTTGATCCGGGGCCGCGGCGTCACCACCAAAAACCCGAAAATGCTCACCCTGCGTGGATTGCTTGGAGGGTGCGCTGTACTTCTCTACTTCTACTCGATCCAAAACGCGGGAGCCTCCCGCGGCACCCTGCTCAATTACACCTACCCCTTGTGGGCCAACCTCATCTCCGTTTTCTTCGGACAGCGACCCGCCCTCGGTTTCTGGGGGGGCTTGGCGGTCGCTCTACTTGGCGTATGGCTCGTCGTCGTACCCGAAGAGGGCTGGGGGAGCCGGCCACTCGGCACGGGCGAACTTGCAGGACTCGGAAGCGCCATTTTCGCGGGAGCGGCAGTGCTCACGATCAAGCAACTGCGTCGTACCGACGAGAGTCTGACCATCATCGCTTCGTTCAGTCTCTGTGGACTCCTCATGAGCCTCTTCTTCTTCGATGATGCGCCGCTCCACCGCTTCGCGGAGCCGCCCGTGGCATCCCTGGGCGCTCTGGTGGGCGCCCTCGCGTTCGTGGGGCACGTCTTCTTCACCCGAGGATACCGAGGCATGAGCGTGCAGCATGCGACGGTGCTTTCGCTGATCGTCCCCCTGATCGCGACGCTGGTGGGCATCTTCTTCCTGGGGGAACGGTACACACCGAGGGTGGGGATCGGCGCGGGCCTGATCCTGGCGGCGACCGGTTTCGTTCTCCTCAAAAAAGGGGGGGACAGCCCTGTGCGGAGACCGGCAATCTGAGGTGTTTTTGCCCGCCGTCCGACGATTTTCCCCCCCGAGCAAAGCGTTGCTATGTTCCGGGCGGATGTCAGAGCTAGAAGCCGAACTCAAAGAGCTCATCGTGGATTCCCTGCAGCTCGAGGACGTGACTCCCGAGACCATTGACTCGGACGCCTCCCTTTTCGGCGACGGTGAAGGCTTGGGTCTCGATTCCATCGACGCGCTCGAGTTGGCCGTCGCCATTTCCAAGAAGTACGGCGTGACGATCAAGGCCGAGGACGACAAGGCAGAAGAAGTGTTTTCGAGCGTACGATCGCTTGCTGCACATGTGGCAGCTCACCGCACGTCGACGTGATGTCCGATCTCGAGAATGTCATCATCGTAGGAGACGAGCCCCTTTCGATCGAAGTCGTGGAGCAGATCGCTTACCGCGCGCGTAACCATATCGATGTAGCGCCATCGGCTCGTGAGCGTACCCAAAGAGGGCGCGCGGCTCTTTTCGAGCTCCTCGAGCAGGACGGCGTCGTCTACGGGGTCACCACGGGTTTTGGAGACAGCTGTCAGACGCGGGTCACCGGTCCGCTGATCGAAGAGCTCCCGCGAAACCTGTATCGGTTCCACGGTTGTGGCGTCGGCGACGACTTTTCCCACGCGGAGTCGCGGGCCATCTTGGCCGCGCGTCTGGCGTCCCTCGCTCGAGGCTACTCGGGAGTCCGCCCAGTCGTCCTCGAGCGGTTGGTCGACTTCATCCGGCACGACATCGTCCCGTGCATCCCACAAATGGGGAGCGTCGGAGCGAGCGGCGATCTGACTCCCCTTTCCTACGTCGCAGCGACTCTGGCGGGCGAACGCGAGGTGAACTTCGAGGGGGCGCGCTTGCCGTCGGCGGAGGCGCTGCGTCGAGCCGGGCTACAGCCCCTCGAGCTGGAGCCCAAGGAGAGCCTCGCTCTCATGAACGGGACGAGCGCGATGACCGGGGTCGCGGCGCTCTGCGTCCCACGTGCCCTAAGGCTGGCGCGATGGGCAGCCGCTTTGACGGCAGCGAGTTGCGACGTGCTTCAGGGACAACCCCGGCATTTCGACGCGCGCATCTTCGCGGCCAAAGCGCACCCCGGGCAAGCCCTGTGCGCCGCCTGGATTCGCGACGACCTCGACTTCGAAAGTTCCCGCAGCGAAGCACCAGCGCGAGTGCAAGACCGCTATTCTCTGAGGTGTGCCCCACACGTCATCGGAGTGCTCCTCGACGTGCTTCCCAGCGTCATTGACTTCGTCGAAGTCGAGCTCAATGGGGCAAACGACAATCCGCTCATCGATCCGGAGACCGGTGACATCCTCCACGGAGGGAACTTCTATGGTGGCCACGTCTGTTCGGCGATGGACACGTTGAAAACCCAAGTCGCCTCTCTCGCCGACCTCCTCGATAGACAGCTTTCCCTACTCTGCAATCCGACCACGAATCACGGGCTTCCCGTCAATCTGGTCGGAGCATCAGTCGATGAGCAAAGCGCGCACCACGGCTTCAAAGCCATGCAGATCACGACCTCGGCTCTTGCAGCAGAGGCCGCAAAGCTGACGATGCCGGCTAGCGTATTTTCTCGAAGCACCGAGAACCACAACCAAGACAAGGTCAGCATGGGTACGATTGCGGCGCGTGACTGCGCGAAGATCCTCGATCTTGCCGAAACCGTCGCGAGCATCTGTACCCTTGCCTGCGCGCAGGCGGTGGATTTGCGGCAAAAGTCCGGTTGCCACCGTCGTGCGCTCGCGCTCCACGAGGCTACGCGCAAGGTCTCGGCAAGGGTGGTCCACGACCGGGAACTGCGGCGCGACATCGACGCGATCCTGGATCTCGCCCGAGCGGGTCAGCTCCCCATTGGTCAGCAGGCCCTGTCCGAGATGAGAGCGCTCCGCTGACGCATCTCTCAGCCCTTGATCACGTCCGCGTACAGCAACGCGACCCGGACGGCTCGTACCGACATTCCACTCCTTTGTGAGATGGCGGTGGGGCTGGGGCTTCGTCCTTCGGTACGAATCTCGCGTGCAGCTGCGAGCACTCGGTGAAGAAGTTGTACCAGCCCCTCGCCGCCCGGCTGAACGATGGTCGCGCCAGCATTCTCCAAAGCCTGGAGGAGTCGTTCGACCTCATCCGAACCGACGGGTCGGTCCCCAATGGCCTCACCCACCTCGTCGAGGGTCAGGGTCCGAGGCCCCTCGACGAGCAGAGCAGCCACGAGCTCTGCGACCCAGTCCGTCATTTCGTCACTCGCTGATTCAACTCAAGGACCGAGAATGGAGGCTCAGCGCACCGTCCGCAGCTCCCGCGATGATCTTCTTGGCCTCGACGACGTCGATCTTCAAGAGCGCAACGAGCTGTCCCAGAGCCTTCGTTTCGTCGGCCGTTTGTTTGCCATCCGCCATGGTAAGCAGCGCCGCATTCGCCAAGAGGAGCTCTCGATCTTCCTCGTCGAGTTCATCGAGGGGGATGTCCTTGTCGAGACTGCGAGGCGTCTTTGCCCACTCGAGCAACTCCGTTTCCTCTTCCTCCGACGCATCGAAACCAACGAGGAGGCCCTCCACGACACTCGCTTCGGAGCTTTCCATCTGGCCATCGGCCCAAGCGACCGCGATGAGTGACTTCACGATGTTTCGTTCTGCTGGAGACATGACGGTCCGATGATACGGCAACCTGGCCGAGGACGAAGCATTAAATTCAGGCCCCGATGCGAGCAGCTTCAGCCTCGAGGAATGCGATCACGCTGTCGGTGTGATGAGGCGGAATGATCCGATGGGCCAAAGCATGGAGCTCGGGTACTGCGTTTTGTACGACGATGGCCTGGTCCGCAGCCTCCAACATCTCAATATCATTCACGTTGTCCCCGAGAGCCACGACCTCCAAGGGCACGCCGATGCGCCGCTTCAGGCTCTCGATCGCCGTACGTTTGTTCGCACGTCGATCGTGAACCGTCAGCCAATATGTCCCGGGAGAGTAGGCGTTCTCATAGCAATAGAGAGACACGAAAGCTCCGTAGGACTCCTGAATTCGCGCCATGAGGGACATAATGCTCGACTCATCATCGCCCATGATCGTGAGGCTGACGACATCCTCGGACATGGTACATCGAAGATCCTTCGTTTTGCGGAGTCGCGGGTCCCCCGCCTTCCGGCGTCTCTGCTCGTACCACTTCATCGCCGCGTTGAGCGACTCACAATAGTGAAGGCAATCCTCCCGACCGTTGAAACTCGAGACGAAGGGGCTGTGCCCGCTCGACTCGATCAAATCGAAGAGCTCGAACGCGAGGTAGCGGGCGATGGAGTTCGTCTCGAGATGCTCGCCCGTCGCATAGTCCGTAATGAATGCGCCGTTGAACTCGATGATGGGAAGCGAAAAGGGCATGTCGCCGAAGATCGCCGAAATCGAACAGTAGCTGCGCGCCGTCGCGACCGTAATCGGCACACCACGTTCGAGCAGTGCCAAGAGCCCAGTGCGGCTGCGGGCGCTGAGCCGCCCCCTCTCGTCGAGCAACGTGCCGTCGAGATCGGTAACGTAGAGATACGGCAGCGTGCCCATGGTGCTCCCGAGTTTAGAGCACATCTCGAAAATGCGATGCGCCCGAGAAGCCGAGACCTGCTCATCGCGCAAAAGTGCGGAAAGGGCTCCTCCACAGCGAAGCTCACCCCGGTCGGGCGAGCCACGAAACACGCAAGCCACATTCCGATTCCGGCAAGAACGGCCCGGGAAGCGGTCATCCTTGCGGTTTCGGGTGAAAATGGTGAGGGCGCATCTTTTCGGCTACATCAGCTGCGCCATGACTGAACAAAAGGGATTCCGTAGTCGAACCTCCACCGCAGGCCGAAACATGGCCGGAGCGCGCGCCCTTTGGCGCGCCACGGGCATGGAATCCGCGGACTTCGGCAAGCCCATCATCGCCATCGCCAACAGCTTCACGCAGTTCGTTCCCGGCCATGTCCACCTGCACGACGTCGGTCAAAAGGTGAAGAAAGTCATCGACGCGGCTGGCGGTTGGGGTGTGGAATTCAACACCATTGCGGTGGACGACGGAATCGCCATGGGACACGACGGGATGCTCTACTCGCTGCCCAGTCGAGAGCTAATCGCAGACAGCGTCGAGTACATGGTAAACGCCCACTGCGCGGACGCCCTCGTCTGCATTTCGAATTGCGACAAGATCACGCCTGGGATGTTGCTTGCCACGATGCGACTGAATATCCCGACCATCTTCGTTTCGGGTGGCCCCATGGAGGCAGGGGTGAGCGAGGGGACACACGATCGAGACGGAAAGGTCATCCGCCGCAAGCTCGATCTCGTCGACGCCATGGTGGCTGCTGGTGATTCGAACGTCAGTGACGCGGACGTCGATGAACTGGAGCGTTCCGCATGTCCGACTTGTGGCAGCTGTTCCGGGATGTTCACTGCCAACAGCATGAATTGTCTCAACGAAGCCCTGGGACTCGGGCTTCCCGGCAACGGCACCCTTCTGGCGACGCACGCGATGCGTTGGGAGCTCTTCGAAGCGGCGGCGAAACGAATCGTCGAAAACGCCAAGCGGCACTATCTCGAAGGTGACGACTCGGTACTCCCACGCAGCATTGCCACGTTCGAAGCATTCGAGAACGCCATGACATTGGACATAGCCATGGGTGGGTCGACGAACACGATCCTTCACCTTTTGGCGATCGCGCGCGAGGCCGGTGTCGACTTCACGATGAAGGATATCGACAGGCTCTCGCGCAAAGTCCCCAACATCTGCAAGGTCGCGCCCGCTACTCAGAAGTATCACATCGAGGACGTGCATCGAGCCGGCGGAATCTTCACCATCCTCGGCTCCCTGGAGCGCGCTGGCCTGATCCATCCCGGCGTTTCCACGGTACACGAGAAAACGATGGGGGACGCACTCTCCAAGAACGACATTCGCCGCGACTCTGCCACGAGCGAAGCAAAGAAGCGGGCGCTCGCTGCCCCCGGCGGCGTGCGCACGAAGGTGGCATTCAGCCAGGACAAGTACTTCGAGAGCCTCGATGAGGACGCAAAGGACGGCTGCATTCGAGAGGTAGAAAGCGCGTACAGCAAGGAGGGCGGTCTGGCCGTACTCTACGGGAACATCGCAAAGGACGGCTGCATCGTGAAGACTGCGGGCGTCGACGAGTCCATCTGGAAGTTCACCGGGCGCGCGCGCATTTTCGAATCGCAAGACTCGGCATGCGAGGCGATCCTGGGGGACCGGATCACCTCTGGTGATGTCGTCGTCATCCGCTACGAAGGCCCCAAGGGCGGCCCCGGGATGCAGGAAATGCTCTACCCCACCTCGTACTTGAAGAGCAAAGGACTCGGCAAGAGCTGCGCGCTTCTCACCGACGGCCGCTTCTCGGGCGGCACGAGCGGGCTCAGCATCGGCCACGCATCGCCCGAAGCGGCCGAAGGCGGCGCTATCGCGCTCGTCGAGGAAGGCGACACCATCGAGATCGACATCCCCGGGCGAACGATCCAGCTCGCCATCAGTGACGAGGAACTATCGGCTCGTCGCCGCAAGATGGAATCCAAGGGGGCCGCCGCCTGGAAGCCCGCGGAGAAACGAACGCGAAAGGTGAGCGCCGCCCTCCGGGCGTACGCCGCCATGACGACCAGCGCCGACAAGGGCGCGGTCCGTGACGTCAGCCAGGTCGAAAAGCTCACCTGAGACGCATCACGCTCCCCCGGACAGCGCCGGCTGGGACTCAGTTGGCTCGGACTCCGGCGGGGGCTCCTCTGATTCTTCGTTGTGGCGCACGGGGTCGACCTCGATCATCCGTATGTTCCGCCACGCTCCGCTCGTGAAGCGTCGCCTGAGGATCCACATGACGCAGAACGCCTGCAAGACGAACCATGTCCAGAGGCTCTGCACCGAATAACCCCGTTCGACCATCCACCAGATCGGCACGACGAAGCCGACAGATGCCGTCACGGACAAGACGGCTATGATGTAGCGCACGTCACCTGCCCCTTTGAGTGAAAACCCGTACACCATCTGGACACCCTGAATGCAGCCGAGAACGGCGACGTAGCGTAGGAGGAGCCTCGCCAGGTCTCTCACCTCGGTCATCTCCGAACCCGCCCCAAAGGAAAACGGCCACAGAAACAACTCGGGAACGAGGAGGAGCAGGGCCGCCAGCGCGGCCATGTACGCCCCGGCAAGCACGAGGCCACTGCGAGCAGCCTGCTCGGCATGGTCTGACTTTTGTGCGCCTTGAAACTGTCCGACCAGGATCCCCGTCGCAACTCCGATCCCGATGACGGGGAGGAGCACCAGAGTATTCACCTGCCAAGCGATGTTGCTGCCGGCGAGCTGAGTGACTCCTAGACGACCGACGAGCAAGCTGAACGCGGTCCACGCGCCCGCGTCCAGGAAGAAATGGATCCCATTGGGCGAACCGAATCGCAGCAGTCGGCGGAGCATCGCCCACGGGATCCCTCGGGACGCCCAGAGCTGAAATTTGTCCTCGTTTTCCTTGCGAAAGACGATCCCACCCCAGATCAAGAATCCCGTTGCTTGAGAAGCCACCGTCGAGATGGCCGCGCCCTGCATGCCGAGTTCCGGGGCGCCCCATTCCCCGAATATCAGCGCGTAGTTCAGGGGGATGTTGAGAAGAGCCTGAACGCAGCTCACCCACATCCCCGGGCGGGTCACTCCCCGACCCGAGTAAACCGATGACAGGGCTACCGACGTCATGTGGATCCCGACGCCCAAGGCCGCGATCGAGAAGTACTCGACCTCGAGCTCTCTTACCCGCGGAGCGTGTCCGAACAATGAAAAAAGCGGCTCGGCAAAGACAGCGGCCAAGCCGACGAGTACTTGCCCCACGGCGGCCACACAGACACCCGCCCACAGACATTGCCCGATCTTGTTGACGTGTCCTGCACCGAAATACTGGGCTACGAAGGTGGCCGTGTAGACCACGGTTCCGAAGAAAAACGTGTTCAGAGTCCACAGGGTCGCGGTGGCGGGAACGGCAGCGGCAATCTCTTCTGCTGAGCGCCAGCTGAGAAACACCCGATCGCAGAACATCATGAAGGTGAACGCGCCCATGCTGACGAGCATGGGTGCGGCCAGATCGAGCAGCCTCTTGTAGCCGGCGGCCCCATCCCATCCGCCGAGCGCTTGTGGGGTCACGGGGACGGATGGCGGCAGGGGCGGAATGGACACTGCCGTGCACTAGCACATTGCGAAACCGACGCGGGGGTGGAAAGCTCCGCCCCACGAATGACAGCCTCCGGCCATTTTCGCCTTTGCAGCACCTGTAAGACCCCGATCCCCTATGGCTCGCGCTACTACAAGTGCAGCGTCTCCACCTGCAACAAGAAGGCCACGGCGCTCTACTTCTGCTCGGTGCCCTGCTGGGATGCTCATGTCCCAGATGCCAGGCATCGCGACGCCTGGGCGGAGGAAGAGACTGCCCCGCCCGGACCGGCTCCGGACGACGAAAGACCGATGCGTAGGAAGGTCGTCTCGGCGAGCGCGCCTCCTCCAGCACCACTTTCGAGCGGCGCCGATTTGCCGCGAGACGTGCTCGTCGTCATGAGCAAGATCAAGGGTTTCATCAAAGCGCACTCCGACATGCGTACGTCCGACGGCGTGAGTGATCCGCTTTCCGACCATCTGCGCCAAGTCTGCGCTCTGGCGATTACGAGCGCGCGTTCGGTCGGGCGCGGCACCGTCCTGGCCCGAGACATCGAAGCGGCGCTCCGGGGCGAGACTGCCGAAGACTGACCTCAGTTCGGGAAAAGCCTCATCTGCGGACCGACGATTTCGTGGAAGTCCTCGCCGAGAAAGTGAAGCAGACTCTCCGCAGCCGGCGCGAGTTGTCGCTCGAGATAGTGATGGTAATCGAGCGCCGACTCGATGGCACTCGCCGGCTCGGGTCCGTTGACGGTGATGACGTACTCGATACTGCGCCCCGTCGGTGGAGATTTTCGCGCAGCGACGACGTGAGGCGGCACGTTCTTCACGTAATCCTGGAGCGGCCTGCGTAGTCGCTTTTTGTAGACGAGCTCGGCATCCAATCTCCCAGCGGAGAGCTCGCGCGCCGTCCGCCGGATGTGTTCATGATGGGGCTCGTCGTTGAACACGAGTCGGAAAAGTTCTCGCTGAAACGAACGCGAAAGCGGAGTCCAATCGGTGCGAACTGCTTCGAGTCCCTTGAACACGATCTTCTGCCGACCGTCTTCTCCGACGACGAGACCCGCATACCGTTTCTTGGTGCCGACCTCCGACCCGCGCATGGTGGGCATGAAGAATCGTTCGAAGTGCGTCTCGAATTCGAGCTCGAGGCAGCTCGCGATTCCGTAACGCTCGGCGAGCTCCACTGTGAAGTGTTCCGTGAGTTCGGCCGCAAGCTCGCGCCCAGTCTTGTCGCACGAAACCGTATCGAGCTCCTCGCCCAGCAAGACGAACACCGAGTCCGTATCGCCGTAAATCACCTGGAAGCCACGTTTTTGGAGAAACGATCGCGAATCCTGCAAGATCTCGTGACCACGGCGCGTGATCGACGACACCAGCCGATGGTCGAAGAACCGACAGCCAGGAGTCCCGAGCACCCCATAAAACGAGTTCATCATGATCTTGATGGCCTGGGAAAGCGCGGGATTCCTCTCCTTTTTGGCTCGATCGCGCGCCTCCCACAGGGAACGAATCAACTCCGGGAGGATGTGTCCCTCGCGAGCGAACGTCCCCCCATCGAAACCCGGAACCGGATCCTCACCCGGCTGGGCGAGCCCCAAAGGATCGACCAAAAAGGTCCGAATGATGCTCGGGTACAGGCTCTTGAAATCGAGCACGATCACGTTTCGGTACAGTCCAGGGACCGAATCCATGACGTAGCCGCCAGGACTCGCGGGTTCGCCCTGCTTGTCCCCCACGCTCGGGGCCACGAAGCCCGAACGATGGAGGCGCGGGAGATAGAGCTGATCGAAGGCGGCAACGGCTCCACCTTGGCGATCCATGGAGAGCCCCGTGAGACGCTGACGCTCGACGGCAAACTCCACCAGACGTGCCTTCTCGAAGATGTCGAGGACCAGCTGACAATCCCGGAGGTTGTAGCGCGCCAGCGAAAGCGGATCTTCCTTGGCCATTCGGATGATTTCCTGCACCGAATCGCCAGTTTGCCGGATGTCCTTTCCCCGACCGAGCATCTCTTGCGCCACGTCTTCGAGGGCGTAGCTCTCGAAGTGGATGGTCGCGTTTCTGAGGGTTGCGATCCCATCGAGAACGACGCGCCCCGGAACCCGGGCAACCCGAGGCTGATTTTCCGAGCGCGGCGCGAGCACCGTTGCGCGGGAGCGGCCACGACCAAGGCAGAACTGCACGTTGTAGCGTCGAGCAAGCTTTTCCAAGTAATCGAGATCGAAATCGACGACGTTCCAGCCCACCAGCACATCGGGATCGCACCGTTGAACCCAATCCAAAAAGGCAACGAGCGTGGCCCGCTCGCTTTCATGAAAGGAGACGTCGGGAGGGACCTCCCCCCGCGGCTTCTTGCCGACGACGAACGCACGCTGCTCCTGTGGGCTCACGCCGGAAATGGACAGCAGCGGACCGCCGAGGCCCGTGGTCTCGATATCAATCGAAAGGACCGAGAGACTCGGAACGAAATCACATGCTGAGATTCTCGGATTCTCGAGATGAAATACCCCAGACTTCTCGCGCGCTTCTCCAACAGCTCGGAACCCGCCGGTCACGAACCGCTCCATGAGGTAGCGTTCGACTGGCTTGATGTCGGCCTCGTTCGGCCTCACACCTCGGGCGCGCAGCCTGTCGCGCTCTCGGACGAGGTCCGCCTGACTCTTGAAGTAGAGTGCGTCTACTTCGATCCCGGCGAGAGTGGCGAGGGGAACGGGGCTTCTGCGTGAGGCCCGTGCGGCCACGTGTCGTTCTACGAACAGAACTGCTTCTTGGCGGGTGATCTTGATGTGGAGAGGCCCGCGCTCCGAGGCTGCCCACAGTTCGAGCAAGAGCCCTCCGGGCTCGTCACGCCACTGCTTCGACAGCAAAAAGGCATCACATTCGACGAGCGGCCCAGGCACGAGACCCGATCTTCCCCGGTTCAAGGACACTCAGCAACGCGCGGCACGGGGCGCCGGCCGCCTCGCATCATTTGGCTCGGTCGCCATCGATTGCCTGTGGCCTCGAGCGTGAATCGTTGCGCGCCGGATAGGTCGAGAGCTTGACCCGAAATGTTTGCGAAAGCTCCGTGAAGTTGAGTCCGTAGTCGGTCTGATCTCCATTCATCCGGCGTCTCTTCTCCCAAAGCCCGTCCCGAAACTCGACCTCGTCGGCAGCAACGATGATGGCTTTTTGGCCCGGAGCAACTTCTTCGTTGGTTGAAAACTCGATGCGCGCGTTCTTCCCGGTCATGACGAAAGTGTCGGAGCCGAGGCGAGCGATCAAGACGCCGGAATTCGTGAACTCACTCGGTTCCTTCAAACCCTCCGCGCCCGGAGGCAACCATGAGCGATAGCCGAACGGCCATTCGTCGAAGCTGATCTCTGCTCGAAACCGACCGAGGTCCACGAATCGATCGGTGTTGTCGTCGGGGCGGGCCACTCCCCAAATCTCATTGTCGAACGACAGCCGCGCCCACTCACGAGCGGCGCTCCCCACGAGCGCGAAGTTTGCCGCGAAGTCTGAGGTCGCGTCGGCTTGAGCGTGGCTCACGTCGGGCGGATGAGAAACGTAGTCCGCATCATCCATGCCGAAAGGAGAAAACCCGATAGCGCCGCGCCCGAGCGCCTCGAAGAAGTAGCGCGGGTAAGCAGCCTGAGCCCCGGTCTCCGAGACGAAGAGCGGATTGTCCGGCCGCGCATAGTGGTCGACAGCCGCTAGATAATCCTCCGAGCGACTGAGGTAGATATCCGGAGTGAGAAGGTCGAGAGCGGGTGCACCGACCTTCCAGATGTCGAGGACATTGTGCGTGGGACCGCCTGTCGCGTACGAGCCCGCCTGCTGAGGCTTCGTGGGGTGCCTGAGAGCGGCGTTGGTGTACATGGGAAGATCCAGGATCTCACGACCCGTTCGGGCGAGCTCGCCCACATAAGAAGCGAACGCATAGGCCGTGAAGTACTCGGCAGCGTCCGCGCCGAACGCCTCCTGCCAGGTACCTGATTTTACACCGAGCTTCTTCACCAAAGCATCGGGCGCAGGCGACTGAAAGAGCTGCTCCGCGACGGGCCCGTGATCTCGCACGAGACCATAGACGCCGACCTCGTTTTCGACTTGAACCAGGATGACGGTGTGCCGAGGATCTCGGTCCGAGAGGTGTCGCATGAACGCAGAGAAGGCGCGCTTTTCTGCCTCCAAGAGCGCGGGCGTATGGGGAGACAGCGCATAGTGATTGTCCCCATCGGCACGCACCATGCGCGGAAATCGCTCATTGTCCAGCTTGACCCAAGAAGGCGCGTAGCTGGGTGAGGTATTCTTGAAAGCGCCGAACCACAACGGCACGAGCCTCACATCGTGACGGCGCGCCTGGTCGAGCAGAAGATCGAGAAACGAAAAATCGTACTGGCCCTCTACAGGCTCTACCTGCTCCCACGAAATGGGGATCTGCAGTGTATTGGCCCCGAGAGCTTCCACCATCTTCCAGACCTCCGGGAGAGCGAGTGGCGAGTTACTGGAGTTGTTCGTCTGGGCGCATAGGAGAAGATACGGTGCACCATCGACCAACAAGGCGTGGCGGCCGTTGTTCGACACGATTCGAGGAAGCGCAGCACGACCCAGCACTTCTTGCTTGGTCACCTCTGGTGTGGCCGTGACCCGTTGGCCCGCAGCCTTGGTGGGCTCGGGAGTCTGGGCTGGGGGCGGCGGGGCGCAGGCCCAGAGAAGCGGCAAGAGCACGCAAGATGCCCTCGATGGGTTCGTGGTCGAGACTCTCGGCATCACTCGCTCACCCGACCCCGGTGAGAAACCGACCGGCCTCCTTCAACAGCTCTGCAGCCTTCTGAGTTTGGGACGAAGCGAGGAGACGGTGCAATGCTTCCATGGCTTCGTCCACGATGGTGTGATGCGGATCGTCCGCACCGAGCTGCTGCGCAACCTTCTCGATGTGGTCGCGCAGCTCCTGATGTGAACCCTCATCGAGCTCGAGTTCATGAGCAGAACCCGAGATCTTGTCGACGAAATCTCGCACCTCCTGAGCCCGCTCGGGGGACATACCGGACGGAACGATCGGATCATGGTCTTCGGATGCCATGGACGAGTTCTAGCGCAGCAACCGGGCGCATGTGATCTCGAGGCTCCCGACCTCGTTTTCATGGGGCCCGAGCGATCCGACGATCCAGCCGGGCGCCCCTTCGGCCGCCCCGGGGCCCAAGCCTTCCGTCTCGAGGGACGCGACAACATGGCCGCCCTCACGAGCGAGACGGTTTCCCTCACCCTTTGGCCTCCCCTGGGCGACTCGCTCCCCTGAGCACGAGACGCGCGATGTTGGAAGACAATCGGACGCTCGGGACGTACCCTGAAAACCAGTGTCCCCGGTCCGGATCGCCGTCCTTCTGAGGTGTGAAAATCAGGAGTTTCAGCAAGCTCAAGCAACTGCAGCGCGCGAAGCAGCCCAAGGCACGAGCGCGCTCTTGGAGATCCTCTTCGCCGAAAACAGCGCCTTTGCTCAGATTCAGCAGGTGCTCTCCCTGGTGAATCGTCCGCCCGAAGGACGCCCCACGGCAGTCGTGATCGAGCTCATCGGCGGAGCTGAAGGATACCGCGCGACCGCCCAAGTCACCCTCTCCGCTGGCATCGACTGGGTCGAGGTCTCGGGACTCGCCTCTACCGTGCCATCCCTCCGCTCGGAGTTTCCCGATCGATGCGTCATGTCCGTCACCACGCACGAGGAGGACATTGGGAGAATTCACGCCATCCAGTGCCGAAAGATGCTCAAGGACGGTGGCGGAATCCTCTACATCGAGGGACCAAGCCTCCAACCCGAGGTAAAAGCAAGGAGACTCGGCCTCGAGGAGGGGCTGTTCAAGACTCGCATCACCATCGAAAAGGCGCTCGCTGGAGACTGGACCCAAGAGAGCGCAGAGCGCGCCATGCAGACGTTCTTCGCCCGTCCCCACGATTTCGTCCCAGCTCTCGTGTGCGCCCAAAACGACGAAATGGCGATGGGAGCTCGACGCGTCGCCGCTTCCCGCGACCCAGCGTGGGCTCAGATCCCTTACATCGGCTGCGATGGCCTCTCCACCGGAGGTCAGAGGTTCGTGCGTGAGGGCCTCCTCGCAGCAACCGTCGTAAAGCCCGTCACGACAGGAATTGCCGTCAAGCACCTGGCGAGCCGACTTTCGAGCGACGCCGCTCCGACGGACGTCACCATCGCTCCCGAATCGCTTCCCGCCCTCGATCAACTATCGGAGCAGTACGGCACGTCGCTCCGTCCGTCGGCCCGCGGCAGCTTTCGCTCTCCCCGCTGACGCGAGCCGCCCTTCCCGTGCTCCGGGGGGCCATACTTTCCAGAAACGCTCGCCGCGCTACCTTCTCCCTCATGCGGTGGATGGTGCGCGGCGACATCGACGGATTCTTCGGGCTCGCTCTCGACAACCTCGTGCAGCTCTTGCTCATCGACACGCTATGTCGCCTCGTGCTCGGGTTTTCGACCGAGCTTCTGTACGAGCGGGTTCTCCCCGGAGTTGCACTCTCGATCGCAGTTGGCAACCTCTACTACGCGCGACAAGCAGTGCTCTTGGGGCGGCGAGACAAGCGCGCAGATGTGTGTGCGCTACCCTACGGGATCAACACGGTGTCTCTCTTCGCCTTCATTTTCCTCGTCATGCTCCCGGCAAGGCTGACGGCAGAGGCCGCGGGCGCCGCCGACCCAGCCCGCGTCGCGTGGCAGGCAGGACTCTTTGCCTGTTTTGGTTCCGGAGTGATCGAACTCTCCGGGGCGCTGTTCGCGGAGAAGTTGCGCCGCGCGACGCCGCGCGCGGCGCTCCTGGCAACGCTCGCAGGGATTGCGCTCGGCTTCATCTCCCTCGGTTTCCTCTTTCGCACTTTCGCTCGTCCCGTGGTCGGGCTCGCCACCCTGGCGATCGTGATGCTCACGTACTTCGGGCGAGTGCGCTTCAAGGGAGGTCTGCCGGGCGGAGCGGTGGCGGTACTCGTCGGCCTCGCCCTCTCGTGGGTCCTGGGTCACGCTCCCACTGGGAGCTATCCCGATACGGAGGTCGATCTGTACGTCCCCGTCCCAGTCGTCGGCGACCTACTCGACGGGATGATGACTTCCGGCGCTCTCAGTGCACTGGCCGTGATCATACCCATGGGACTTTTCAATTTGATTGGGTCTCTTCAGAACCTGGAATCAGCCGAAGCGGCCGGCGATCGGTTCGAGTCAGCTCCCTCTCTTGCCGTAAATGGCACCGGAACGCTGACCGCCGCGCTCTTCGGTTCGTGCTTTCCGACGACGATCTACATTGGGCACCCAGGGTGGAAGGCCATGGGTGCCCGCGCCGGTTACAGTACTCTCAACGCCGGGTTTTTCTTCGTCGTGCTCCTGTCTGGAGGCCTGAGCTACATCACTTGGGCCGTGCCCGTCGATGCAGGAATGGCCATCGTACTTTGGATAGGAATCGTGATCACCGCCCAGGCGTTCCAAGCAACGCCCCGCGCCCATGCGCCGGCCGTCGTGATGGGGCTCCTGCCGGGCGTCGGCGCTTGGGGTGCTCTCATGGCAAAGAACGGCCTACGGGCCGCCGAAATGGGAACCCCGGAGGGCGAGCCCTTCGGTCCCAGTCTGATCGATGCATTCGCAAAAAGCGACACCTGGATTCATGGAGCCTTCGCCCTCGAACAGGGCTTCCTCTTCACTGCGATGATTCTTGCTGCTGCGACCGCCCACCTCATCGACCAGAAGTTCCGGCAGGCCGCCGCATGGTGCAGCGTCGGTGCGCTCCTCAGCGCCGCCGGGCTCATCCATTCCTACGAGTTCTCCAAGGCGGACACCGTTCTTGCCTTGCAGCCCGCGTGGCCCTGGGCCATCGGGTATCTCACGATGGCGGGCGTTTTCTTCATCGCGCCGTGGACGACTCGCAAGGCGGGGTCGACCACCGCCAGCGCGGACTCACCTGAGGCGCCGCAGAAGCTCGAGGGCTGAGGGTCCCTCGAGAGCCGCCATCGCATCAGCCCGCATCTCGGCTGTCGGCATCTTCACCTTCATCGCCCAAGCGCCAAACTCTCCTTCGGCAACGGCCCCTTCGAACAGCGTTTTCACGCGGCTGTGGCGCCGATCTCGCTTGACGCGATCGTAGATCTCTCGCACACGAACCTCGTCCCCCTCGAGCACCTGCAGGAAATGCGATGACGTGTAGACGAGCAGCCCCGCCACCCCCATCCGTTCGTTGTTCTGGGCCGACACATCGGCGATGGACTCGGCGTCCTCGTAGCGGACGTGGTTCTCGACTTTGCTCAAATAAATCAGACGGTACGGCATGAACTCTTCTCGAGAGTTTAGCCGCGTCTACACCTGACTCAAAGGCTCTTGCAGCAACGCGTTCCGAGCGAGTAGTCGGTGTACATCGGCGCGTGGCCCTCGATCTTCGCTTCGCAGCCTTCCTTGGTCTGGCGGCTGAAGAACCCACCGACGAACACACCCTTCTCGTCGTCGATCCATTCGTCGAGGTTTCCCTCCATATCGAACACGGTGCCTTCACGAACCTCGGAGACGCACTGAGGGAGCTGCCCAGTCTCCATCAAGAGGGGCTTTTCGAGCCCCTCGGTGACCAGATGCAAACGTGGATCCAGATGACCCAGCGACGAATTCCCGTGCAGCTCGTACGCGGGATGGATCTGTCGGAACACGTTGCAGGCACCCACCCGGAAATTCGGTCCATAGGGATGCTTCGTCCCGCGTTTTCCCCGACAGGCGCGTACCCATTCTTCCTCGGAACAAAGACGCTTGCCTGCGTTTTCGCATGCCTTCTTGGCGCTGTAGTAAGTCATGTACCCCTGCGGCAAGACGCCGGGAGCCGACCTGGCTTCGGGCTGGAAGTGCGTCTTTTGGTGTTCGGGGACGGGGGGCAGCGCCAAAGCACGGGCGCGCTCGCTTCCGGTTCGCGCCGCTTCGGTAGACCAGTAGGTGTAAACCTTCGCGAGCAAGAGGGGCTCCGGGGGATAGAATGGCGAAAGACGAAGGTTCGTCTTGTGAGCAACAGCGTGGATCTCCCAGCGATCGATACAAGCGTTCCCAACCCGTGCCATCTCGCTCGGACATGACGCTGCGGCTCGAACGTCGGGCACCCCAAAAGACTCGCTTCGCTCGTGCGTCGAAAGAAACGCCACGACACCAAGACCTGCGCTCACGAGCGCTGCCACTCGCGGGCCGCGCATCAAGCCGATCCGACGACCCGTGAGGTGAAACTCATGGGCATGATCCCGTGCTTCTCGTAGGCGCGCTGCCAAATCCGCTCGACGTCCGTGTCGAACACCAGATCCGCGTACGCGGCCCCTGGGAGCCAAGCGCCAGCCTGTATCTCACCCTCGAGCTGACCTCCAGCCCAGCCGGCGTAGCCCGCGTAAGCTCGGAGCCCAGGCACATCGACACCACTGGCGAGCTTCTTCAAAAAATCACGCGACGCAGTCGCGCTAATCCCCGGGGCAATCTCCATCTGGCCGTCGACGTCAGGCAAGCTCGCTTGGGTGGGATACACGAGCCAGACCTGCTCGACCGAAACCGGACCGCCTTTGCGAACCTGGTCTTCGAGACACTTCGGTGAGGGAGCATCCGGATCGCGCTCGATCCCCGCTTGCTCCAGAAGCTCGGCAATCGAAAGCAGCGGCTCTCCATTGATCACCCAGCCGAAAGCGCCCGCCTCGTCGTGAGACGCCAAGAGCACCACCGAACGATCGAAATTCGGGTCCTCTAGTGGAGGTGCCGCGATCAGAGTACCGGGAGCCAAGTTGGACATCTTGGGACCAAGGTATCGCCGGGAGGCGGCGCGCGCAAAATGATCCCCGATCGACCCTTGAATCGGCCAGCTGATGCGGGGCTCAGTACAGGATCCGGGTCCGAATGCTGGTCGGCAGCGCCTTGACTTTCTCCTTCACTTCCTCGCTCACGTTCTGATCGAGGTCCATGACGAGATAGCCAATCGTCGGGTCCGTGGCCAAGACCTGCCCCACGACGTTTGCCTTGCTCTCGGAGATGATGCTGTTGATGGCCGTCAAGACGCCGGGCACGTTTTGGTGCACGTTGAGAATGCGATGCTTGTCCGGGAGCGGAGGCTGCCCAACGACCGGGAAATTGACGGCGCCCGTCGTGAGCCCACCGTTGAGGAACTCGGTGAGGCGACCACCCACCTCACGACCGATGTTCTCCTGAGCTTCCTGAGTCGATCCTCCCACGTGGGGCGATAGGATGACGTTGCGCAAGCCGCGAAGTTCCGACTCGAACCCGGGACCGTTGCCGCGTGGCTCGACGGGAAAGACGTCGATGGCCGCTCCTGCGAGGTGGCCCTCCTTGAGTGCGGCGGCCAGCGCCGGAATGTCGACCACCGATCCACGCGCTAGATTGAGCAGATACGAGCCCTTCTTCATCTGGGCGAGCCGCTCCGCCGTGATCATGTTTTTCGTCTCGTCCGTCGCCGGAACGTGCAGCGACACGAAGTCCGATTCCTTCAAAAGGTCTTCGAGCTCAGGGACGAAACGATTGTTCCCCATCGGCAGCTGCTGCTCGATGTCGTTGAAAAGCACGCGCAGGCCCATGGATTCGGCCAATACGCCCACCTGGCGCCCAATACGGCCGTAGCCGATGATCCCGAGGGTCTTACCTCGAACCTCGAACGATCCCGTGGCGCTCTTGTTCCAGATGCCTTCGTGCATTTCGCGGATCTGATCCGGAACGTGGCGGGCAAGCGAGACGACGTGACTGATGACCAATTCCGCTACGCTCCGTGTGTTGGAGAACGGCGCGTTGAAAACCGGGATGCCGCGCTTGTTGGCGGCGACCAGATCCACCTGGTTCGTCCCGATGCAGAAGCACCCAATGGCGAGAAGGCGGCTTGCCGCTTCGAGTACGGGTTCGGTGATGTTCGTCTTCGAGCGGATGCCGATCATGTGGACGTCGCGGATCTTCTCGGCGAGATCTTCTTCGGAGAGTGCTCCGGACATCACCTCGAGATCGACGCCCTCCGATCGAAAAATGGCGCGGGCCGTTTCGTGGATGTTCTCCAACAGGAGAACCTTGATCTTGCTCTTCGGAAACGAAGTACCGTGGGTCATTGCGGGCGCACGCTAGCACCGTGGCCCCATTCTCCAAGCCCGTGAAAACGGCAATAGGGAACAGGCAAATGCCCCAGCGATTTTAGCGTGCCTAAAACAGCCGGGCCGCCCACTGGACCGGCGAAAAGAGTCGCTGCCTCGAGCGCCACAAAATGGCTCCAAGCCGCCTTCCCCGGAGAGAGCTCGAGGGAAAAGCGGCTTGAGAGCACTAGATCGACCGCTCAGGTCAGCCGCGGGCTTTCCGCCTTCTCGCGAGAGCGCCCAAAGCCAAGCCGAAGGCGACGAGTCCGGCGGGGCCTCCACCGAGCGGCAGACCGAACGAGCAGCTGGTTCCGACGCGGTCGCCGAGGGTACTGACGGTGGTCACCTCGGCCGGTGCCTCATTGGACCAGATGACGAACGGGTGGCTCCCATCTGGGTTCGCCCGGAACACTCGAGTAACGTTCCCATCGAACGGCGTCTCTTCTTCTTCGCTTTCCGGAGCGACGTACGTGTACTGGCTCGTCCAGATGACTTGCAAGCCACCGAGGGCGAAGTGCGGATACACGTGGCGGGTGCCGTCCTCGGGAGAGATGACCACCGAATCGCCCTGCCCGTCAGCCGCGACCACCTTCACGACCTCGCCGACGTCCTGGTAGGTCACCGAGGAGCCATCTTGGGAAACGTCGAAGTGCCCGGGAGCGTCTTCGCCGGTCAAGAGCGAGTTCAGTTCGGAAGAGCTGTCACACGAATACACGCCCGTGTCTGCTTGCATCTTGTAGATGCCGCCAGCACTTCCACGCAGGAACAGATCCTCGCCCCGGAAGAGGAACAGCGTGGACGGCAGGAGCCGGTTTTCCTCAGCGACCTCGGTGCAGTCCATGATGACCTCCGCCTCGAGGACGCCGGCGTCTTCGTCAGGCATCTTGTACATGATCCAGTCGTAGCCGCCTTCTCCATCGCTGGTCCCGTTCGTCACTGCGACCGTTTCATCGTTCATCCAGGCGAAGTGCAGCGTGGCTTCAGGCTCACCGACGGCAAGAACGCGAGAGACCTCGTCTCCACCGCCAGCGGTAAAGATGGCGTAGTCCGAATCCTCCGATCCGACGCCGAGGAATCGATTGCCGCTTGGCGAGATCCGGTACGGAATGTACGCAGCCGTCACGGGTGTCCCGACGTCCAAGAGGTCGGGGGGCGCGTCCCCTTCACACTCGGTAGCGGAGCTCGAAAGCTCGACCTTCAGATGGTGCTCTTCGGTCGAAGACTGAACCAGCGACAAGAGCCGGGCAGGTTCTTCGAGGTCACCAGGTAGGCGCGCTACGGTGCCTCGGTGTCGCACGGATGCGAGACTCGAGCTCGTCACCGATTGGTCTGATTCGTAGATGCAGCCAACGTCACGGGCGTCGCCGGCGCCGGAACCGACCACTTTGGCCACGTGGGAAGCGAGGTATTCCTCACCCTCACCAGGAACGACCGTGAGCGTCGAGAATGGCACATCGTACCCCGCGACCTGAAAGCTGATGTTCTTGGTGGTGGTCTCGCCGTCGAGCGTGGCCTCCGCCGAGAGCTCATATTCACCTGCAATTTGGGCCACCAGGCTCGCCTCGGCTTGGTTGCGGTTTTCGATGTCTCCGTTCACCAGGGTACTGCCGTCCGGCTGGCTCACGAGCGACCACTTGACGCTGGCTCCTTCAGTCACGGTCGCAGCAAGAGCGCTCGGAAGCCCTGGGATCCCTGGCGTGACCTCCAGGTCGACTTCTGGAGCTTGAGGCATCGCATCACCATCGCCGTCACCGGCATCACCGTCGCCGTCTCCAGACGTGTCGCCATCCCCGTCGCCATCCCCGTCGCCGTCGCCATCCCCATCGCCGTCGCCGTCGCCGTCGCCGTCGCCATCACCGTCGCCGTCGCCATCACCGTCCCCGCTCTCGTCTCCGTCGCCATCACCGGCTTCGGGCTGCTCCTTGGGGTCGTCCGAAGAACCACCCGAATCCCCACTCGAGTTGCCGCACGCAGCCAAGGCAAGGGTCGTCAGGCATACGAAAGTAAGTTGTAGTTTCATTGTGCTCTCCTGCTGTTTCCTAAGGGACGCGTCCGTCGCGTCACGTCTTGGAGAGCGACTTTGCAGCTCGCGTGCCAAACGAAATTCCAACCTCGAAACCCTTCAGTCGCCCAAAAACCGGCCGTTCAGGGTATCCCGAGGGGGGATCATCGGGCGGCCGGGCCTGGCACGTGCCAGCTCGTGCCAGCAGTTCGCCCGCACTGGCCCGCATTCGCGACGCGTCACCGAGTTACACGGAGCGGGCATCTCACGCGGCGCGCTTCATCGTGGGGCTCTTGTCGCTTGAGGGTGTCCGCGGGACGATGAAGACTCGAGAGAGCCCACAAGCAAAAAGCCCCTTCGTCCGAAGGGGCTTTTTCGAGGCGAGGACCAGATTCGAACTGGCGTGTGACGGTTTTGCAATCTCCTCCGCAAGAACACCTGAAACCCTCAAAAACAGCTCGGTTCGACCCCGTCGTTCCCGTGCCTTCGGGGGCCATTACCCACCCGTTTCCCAACGAGTTGCCGATGAGCGGACCGGCGCTAATCTTTCCCCTGTAAACCCGTGGCTTCCTGCCCGGCGGCTCCCTGCTCGCGTCAGCAGGGCTCTGACCAGCCCGCCTCCTCGGATGCTGCTCCGACCTCGAATGCGTCGCCCGACGACGCCCGGAGTATGCCAAGTGTCCGACAAGAAGACGCAGAAGCGTTGGCTGTCCCTGCCCAGGGCGGCCGATTATCTCGATGAATCCCCCACCGGCCTGAGGAAGAAGCTCGACCGAGCCGCCTCAGTGGACGAGCTGGGGGTCATCCACGCCACTCTCCCCGGCCTGAGAGCCCGAAAGCTAGGGAAGCTCTGGAAGGTCCTCCTCGACGAGGGGTGGCTCTCATGACGGTGAGCAGGAGGCCCGTGAACGGGCGTGACCGCTGGATAATCGACTGCCGCTTTTACAGTCCCAACGGAGAAGAGCGGTACCGCCGCGCAGCTCAGGTTCAGACGAAGAAGGCCGCAGAGGCCGAGGAGCGGAGGCTCCAGAACTACTTTGCTCAGCATGGCACGATCGCTCCCTTTCTCGCGTCAGGCCGACCCGAGCCGTCAAAGCCAGTCCGGGCAGCCACCTGGGACGACGCGGTCGACTACTACAAGGAACATGTTCTCCCTGGCCTCGAGCCATCCACGCAGAAGGGATACCGCACGGCCCTAGCCGGCCCCCACGTTGCGCATTGGCGTGGCGTCGATCTGGGTGACATCAGCCGAGCCAAGATCATCTCTTGGGACTCTGGAATGAAAAAGGCCGGGCTGACCGCCAGCACTCGAAGGAATCAGCAGGTGGTGCTTCGGGCGGTCCTCAATGCAGTGGGACCACACGAGGATGAACCGGGGGTGTTGATGCCGACGCTCCCGGCATTTCCGAAACTCCCCAAGGTGGGTCGGACTGAAGTCGCTGCCGTCCCCGATGAGGATATCACCGCCTTGCTGGGAGATCGTCCCAAGGGCTTCAGGTTCAGGACCTGGTCCCTTTTCCAGCTCGCCGTAGCGCTCGCGGCCTATGCAGGTCTGAGAGCCAGCGAAATTCGAGCGTTGCGGAAACGAGACGTCGATCTGGTCAACGAGATCATCACCGTCAGGCTCAAGCGTTGTGCGGGACAAGAGGGGCAACCGAAGTCGAAGCATCAGCGATCCATCGACTTCATTGCACCCCAGCTCCTCCCGCTACTCAAGGGCCGCTGTGAAGGGCTCAAGCCCGACGACTACGTCTGTCCGAACTCGACCGGCCGCCCTTGGTCAGACAACGGACTTTGGAATCAGTTTCGGCGAGCATGCACGGCCCTCGGCATCGAAGGTCAACGGGTTCATGGCCTCCGGCACGCGTTCGCTACAGCACTCTTCGGAGGAGGCGTGGATGCACGTACCGTTCAGGACCTACTCGGCCACGAGACTCTCGAAGTGACGATGCGGTATTCCCACACCGTGAAGGAACGAAAGAGGGCGGCGGGGCGTGTTTTTGAAACAGGTCGCGCCGGAACCTAGGTGCGGTGGGCAGCTTGACGCAAGAGCCGCGTACGCGACGCCAAGCCCGGGAGAGGCCGGACTCTTTCGGCTCGTCCTCACGCGGCGGTCGCTTGCGCCCACAACTCTAGGGGCGCACCCCCGTCAAAGCAGTTTGGGACGTTGCTCGCCGGGGCTACTACGGCGATACAGGAGAATGCGGACTATCCTAGGCAAGCTCAACGGCGAACTCCTGCTCAACCTGGCGACGCAGGCGGCCCCGTACTGCTCAAACGTCGACGCCGCCGTCGCCTACGCGGAGAAAAGTGACCATCCCCTTCTCAAGTCGTGCGAGGAGCACCAGCTTCGCCTGAACTTCTTCGGTCTGCTCGATGAGGAAGGAGCCGTGAGTCTCCCATTCTTGAAGGAGCTGCTTGCGTGGGGCCCCACTCGAGCGACAGTTCGCCTCGTCTACGGCAACTTCCATCCGAAAGTGATCTGGTGGCGAGGGTACGGGGCCTACATTGGCTCAGCGAACCTGACGCACAAGGCATGGTTCAACAACGTTGAGGTAGGGGTGTTCTTCAACGAAGCCGAACTCCAGGAGAGCAACGTCGGCTCCGACTTGGAGGACCTCTTCGAGTACCTGGCCAAGCCTGACGTTTCCGTTCCGGTGACGGACGAGATGATCGCGAAGCTGGAGAGTCTCGAACAGCACCGCCGCTCCGTCTCGGAACAGCAGAAGAAGCTCCAAAAGAGATTCGTGGAGCTCTTCGGGAACCTACCCCAGAACAAGGGGCTTACCGTGCTTCCTGCCAAGGGTCAGGGAGCCCCGAAGGAGAACAAGCGCCTCAAGCGTTTCTCGGCGGAGTGGATGGCGACCCTCCAGCTCATGAGGGGGCTTGCCCGGGAGTTCCACGCGCTCAAGCGCAGGCCGAAATGGGTCGATGACGATGCGCACCCCGCCATCCACTTCGACCAGTTCCTCCACGCCTATTACTACGACTTCGTTCGCGGAGGGATCGGCATCGAGGAGGAAGACGACCTGTCTGGTCTCGAGAAGGTCGAGGACAACTTCAAGCGGCACCGCCTCGACCCGCAAGCGGCACTCAGGGAGGCGGCCGACTGGTGGGCCGGGCTGTCGACTGACAGTCACGGCGAGGAGGAGTTCATCCGCAAGATCGCTCCCAGCATGCGGAGTCGGCTCTCGCGCGAGGCCGTGGCGACTATGGACCTCCCCGCTTTCACCGAAGCCCTCCGCAACGTCAACGCGTACCGTATGCACGCGCGTCAGGTGAAGAACACCGAGTTCGGCCTTCCGAAGGACCACCACGAGAGCATCGATCAGCGTGTCGATCGCCTTTGCGCCTGGCTGTGGGCGCAGCGCACGGCCAGCGGCCACGATGTCCGCGAAGTTCTTGAGTTCGTGCTTTGGGGAAATTCGCCGAGCGACATGGAGGAACGGCTCTGGCTGGGGGTATGGAGCGACGACTACTCGCTAGATCATTTCGGGCGAAGTAGCCTCGGAGAGGCCGTGGGCTGGGCCCGCCCCGACGACTACCCCCCGAGGAACAACCGCACCAACAAGGCCCTTCGAGCGCTCGGTCACGACGTGAAGCTGTTCTCGTCGTGACCTTGTTCACCCTGGGGCACAAGCGCCGAGCCCGCCTTCCAAGGCGGGTGGCCGAAGGAGGCTACCAGCGTTGCAATGTCGGGTGCGAGCACTGGCTACCATTCCTCAACTAGGAACCCGTCGCCGTCGACAACATGCACGCGGTCCCACAACCAGCGAACGAACGAACCCCTCAGCTTCTTCTTGTCGCGGACCAGCAGAACTACACTTGTGATGAACCCAGAGGTCTCTGACGTCTCTCGGAGACCACTGGAGGAAACGAGAATGAAGTCGAGTGGTGAGCCCTCGTGCAGGAAAGAAGCGAGCACTTCCCAGGAATCTTTGCCCACCGTCATATCAAGGGGAACGTCGACGCATGCACCCCCCACCGACAGAAGATTCTCCTGCTGTGCAGTGTCAACCTGCTCCGATGCCTTCTCAAGGTTGTCCTGCAGGTTCTTGGGCAGATTCTTCGGGTCAGCAGGACTCAGGTCCTTGCACTCCACGTAGCCCTCATCCGACACGCGCAAGTCGGGACTCTTCTCGCCGCCCTCCGTGATCAACTTGACACACCTGCCTGTGCGGTCAGTGATGAACGCAGCCGAGAACAGGTTGTGTTCCGCTGTTTCGAAGGTTCGCTTCGAATTGTCGAAGAGATCTTTGAACTCCTTCTGCAAGGAATCGTCCGGGATCAAGTCGTCTCCACACAGCAACCTAAACGTGCCACCAAGCCTGTAGATGCGGAGGATGTTCTCCGCCTGAGTCCGGGCGTTGTCGGAATCGACATCCTCGGGAGAAGTGAGGTAGTCTTGATAGCTAGAAAGCAGCTGAAGGAGGTAGCTCCCTGCGCGCCTATCCCGTAGTCGACGCTTCAGCAGGTTCATGAAGCCGGCGATTTTCTCAGCGTCGAACCATACGTCGTCCTGATTCAACGATGGCCGTCGAAGAGCGGCCCGCTCAAGCAGTACAATCTCCTCCGCCGCCAGCCAATCGGTTTCGGGAGATCCATGCCCCTTGCCCTCTCGCTTCTTCCAACGGTGGTAGGCGCGCTCGCGAATTTGGTTCTGAATTTCTCGACACAGCATTTTTCCAAAGCGCAGGCTACCAATCCCACCTGACTGAGTTCAACCAGCCCGGGGGCCGCCCGGTGCTGGACAACTCCCTTCGCTGTCCAGGTCCGGCCCTACCTCGCCTCAAATTCGTAGCACCCATCCACAACGCGGACGCGGAAGCCCGCGCCCTGCTCGTGCAGTTGCTCGTTCAACCACTCCACCGGGACCGAACTAGGTTCACACGCCGAACGGATTGGATCTCCGTACTCCCGCGACAGAGCCGTGATCGTCGCCAACCGTGTCGCGTAGACAGCAGAATGCCCGCCGTCTCCGCCCTTTCCGAAGTCCTGAAGTCGGCGACCATCTGGTAGCCGAATATCCGGCAGATGCGCCAGTGGCCCGTCTGCGCCCCGCCCACCACGACCTCCCGGTTGAGGTGCTTCGCCGCCATTTCCTCCGTAGGTCGCATAGTACAGGGCGCCTTCTGGAGGGTCTGCGACGACACTCCCGCCATCCATTCCCGGGACCACTCCTCCGCGCCCGCCTTTGCCCCCGACGGCAACGCTCCCCTGACCAAGGGCGACCGCGTCACCTCCACGACCACCTGGAGCGAGAGCACCAGCGTCACCTCCCTCGCCTCCGCTTGCGACTCCACCGTCCTCCGCGACAGCGTGACCCCCATCGCCACCCCCCCTGCCACGGAGCTTCCCGACGATTTGTTCGTGGCCAACTAGAGCGACCGCCGAAGCAACAAAGTCTGCCTTCTCAATGCGCACATGATGGCCCCCTCGAAGCAGTAGCGCCCAAAGGCCGGAAGCACGTTCCACCAAGGCCGCACTCCTCGAGGGCAGCTCAGCTTCATCCGTCACCGTGCACTCTTTCTTGACCCATTGGTCGGAAGGGCTCCGAATTCCTCGTAGGCCCCCGCCCAGCGAAGCGACTGGTCCGCTGCGCTCCCAGTGGGGTTCAAGTCCCTGCGGTTCGAGTTGAGCCACGACGAAAACTTGGGCCCCTTCGGCTCGTTCTCGGACGACCGCGAGAAGTCTCGCCAGGTCAAGAATCAATTCTGGAACGGAATAGCTCTCGCCCCTGTAGAGGTCCCGGAGAGTCACGACCATCCCGAGGCACCCACGGACATCCCACCCCCACTGACGATGGAACCTCAGCTCATCATCTCGGTGCTCGATGAGAGCTTGCCCGCCATCTCCCGGGATTGCCAAAAGGCCTGACTCGTTGAAGCGATTCGCGATCGTTCTGAGGAACGCCTCCTCTTCGCTCGGCTCGAACGAGCCCGCCTGCAGTGAAGACGAATAACATCGAACTCGAAAGAGTGGCGCCCTCGTACCACCTGGGCCGGGAGGTTGCTCCACCCACCATCCCGGGTGAGCGTAAAGAAGCACATCGTCATCGTAGCCGAATACTCGGGCCCGAAACTGCTCAGCAGTTTCAGCTTCTCGGGGCTTCGACCTGCCCCCGGGATATTGCTCGGGCCAGTGTCGCTTAAGAGCGGCTTCATCGTGGGCAAGGCAGTGCACGATGTCTTCCCAGAAGAGAACGTGAACTGAGAACTTGCAGAGGTTCTGATCGACCGACAGGCGATCGACGATGATTTGCAGCTTGTTGTCTCTAGGTCCAGAAAGCAGCAAATAGTACGAGTCGATCGCATGCGGAAACTGTACGGCGCTTGCAATCTCAGCGAGCAAGTCACCCTCGGAGATTGTCTCCATGTTCTTACACTGGGCGACTCGGACGCCTTGACGGGTGCTGTAGATGTCCACGCCCTGCTGTCCCTGACCGCTTCGGCCGTACCGTTGCGCGTCCGGGTCCTGCCAACGGTGCCTCATCGCAGAGAGGCAGATGTCCTCAAACTCGGAGGGGTCCTTCGGTACAGGCAACTTGGCGGTGACAGTCAGGGGCATCAGCCAATCTCTTTCGCCAGCTTGGTCCACGCGTCGACTCTAGAGACTGGAAGGATCGCCCGGGGGTCGGGCACCCCAGGCAGTCCCATGAACTCTCTCTGAAGCTCCGACGAGCCCCATTGAAGCTCGCTGGCGAGCTTCTCTGCTCTCTTCAAAATTCCCGGGGCGAGCATCGCGTGCGAGGGGTTGAAGGCAGGGAGGCCAGCGTTCGGGCTCACGTTGTTGGGTCCGTTGAGATCCAGAAAACACACGTGCAGAAGCGTGCGGAGGGCGTCGGCTGTCAGCCCACGTCGAGCTTGGGATTCGGCGACCTTGAAGCGATCATTTCGGTAGAGGCCCCACTTCCAATCCCCTGCGTGTCGTTTCTCCAGCGCCGACAGGACCTCGGCGACAAGGTCCTCGGCTGTCAGCGCCTTCGGATTCCGCGACTCGACGGCAGAGAGAAGGCCGTCCATGCGTCCGTCTTCGAGATTGTGCTCGACAGAGAAACCCAGAAGTTCTTGTTGGGCCTCGACGGCGTTCGCGTCCGCTACCGTCAGTAGAGCCTTCTCACCGTCATAAGGCCTCTTCCTGGAGAAGAGCGTTTGGCCACAGGATGGACACGTCCTCTTCCTCTGCGGCATCTTATCGAAGATGTGACGGCAGTACGGGCACTCAGGCGTCACGGTACCAAGCGGAGTGATCAGGGAGCGCCACCTGCCGCCCACGCTGGGCGCCTTGCCCTGGGCAGACTCTACAGTTCCGAACAACTTCCTCAGCTTAGAAAACATCGACATCTAGTTCTTCCCTCGCGCCTCGAGTCTTCCAACGACCGAACGAGCTCTTCCAATCATCTCCTTTACCTCCGACTCGGTTGGGCTGAGTTCCAGGCCATCGTGGTGAACGACGGTCGAAAGCGTGCCCCAAACCGCAGCGGTCTCTGTAGCGAGATCGCTGTCAGCCATCGTTCCCTGAAGGCAAATGAGCTGAGACGTAAAGTCCACCGTCGTAGCATCAATACCGAAGCGATTGAGCGCCACTGCGGTCAGCTCTTCCAGAGCTTGCCGTGCGAGCAACGCCGCTGCTCGCTCCGCGATTCCGGGGTCCTCGACAGGCTTTTCCAGAAGCTCAGCCGCTACCTTTATCAGTTCGGAAGGTTTCATGGGGCGAGCACACGATCACAAAGGCTGCGACTGGACTTGACCAAGGAAACCAACTCCCTCTGAGTAAGTGAAGATCCCGAGCCGTGAGTCTCCTTCATCTGGAACAGCGCGTCGCATTCGTCGCGCGCGCCATTTTTCTTGAGGTGCTTGGGAACGTCCGCTGCCCGCTCCACAGCTCCAAGCAGCGCGAGACCGACCCTATCCTGCAGAGACCGGACCCCATTGAGGTCTTCCTCCACTTCCCTGAACGTGGCGCCCGCGTTCAGACGATCGCGAAAGATCCTCTGGTTACAGGCTGCTTCCACCGCCAGCCGACAGAACCCCGGCACGAGACGCCGTGGGAGTTCCTCCCCCAGACCTTCCCCCTTGGAAAGCCGGCCTGCGTCCCGAAGGTACCGCTCATGGGGTGGCTCTGCCGTGCTCACGAGAAGAACCGACCCTGCTGTTCTCCGAACCTCAAGCACGTGACACGGAAGTTGCAGGCGCCGAAGGGAGGCCATCAGGCGCGCGTCATGGGTGAGAACGACGATCTGCAGCTTCTTAGAAGCCTTGTGGAGCACCCGAGCTAGGCCATCGACCTTGACCTGATCCATGGCCTGAACTGGATCATCGATCACCACAAAGCGAAACGGGCCATCAGAGTGCATCGCCTTGGGAAGAAACAGACTCAGGGCCATGCAGTTGATCTCCCCTTGAGACAGCACGCCAACCCCGGGCGCAGCGTTCCCGTCAACGGCGACGTCGAGCCGGATCTTCCGCCTCGTGCCGCCGCTAGCGAGCTTGACACCATTGAGAAGGACGCTGCTTCCCGAGGACATGGTCCGCCAGTTATCGAGAGTAGCCTCTTGCAGTGGCTCGAACCGCCGGTCTCGATGCCGCTCCACTGCAACCTTAAGCCAGTTCTTGGCCTGGGTCAGCACCTTCTTCGCTGCCCTGTCAGCCGCAACCTTGGTCGCGAGTTCTGTCCATTCCTCCACCGGCTGGGTGAGCTTTCGGAACTCGTCATCTGCGTCTTGCAGGAGAGCCTGGGCTCGTGTCTGGAATTCATTGAGGAGCGCCGGGACCCCGCCGTGGACCTTCAGCAACTCCACAAGCTGAGCGTCCGTGTGGTCTCCGACCCGCTGTAGAGCCGCAAGCCCATCGGACAAACCGGCTGGAAACTCCACCTGGGAAGCTAGCTCGGCCGAGACTCTGGGAAGGCCGCTGCAGAGACGAAGCACTTCGTCCCGGGCATGCTTGAGTTGAGTCTTAGCCGCCGAGTACTTCTCAGACGCCTCCTTGAGATTCGACCGGCGGCCTTCAATGCCACGGACGTCATCAGCCGTAAGAGGACGCTCACACACCGGGCAGGACTCGACGTCCCCCTTGAGAAGGGGAAGAGCCTGATCAATGAGCTGGATGAGGCGATGGCTACGCTCAGCAAGTTCCGAACTGCTCGCGGCAACTCCCTCGACAGAGGACTCCAACGACGCGAGCCGCTGGTTCCACTCATCCTCCGTAGGCACTTTGTGTCTGACAAATGCCGCGAGCTCAGGCTGCTTGGCCTTATCCTCCCTCCGCGTCTCGCGCACCTTCGTTTGGATCGTGGACGGTTCCGGCGATTTCGTTCCGAGCAGCGCCACCAACTGAGAGGCACGGTCGTCGTCAGAGCCCTTGAGCCTCGCGACACATTCCTCTCGTTTCAGCTTCTCCGCCTTCGCACGGTCGGCAATCTGCTTCAGAGCACCATTGACCCGGTCACTGGCATCTGAGAGGAGCTCAAGGCCGAGAACCTCGTTTAACGTATCGAAGGCGTCCGCAGGGTTCTCCACGACCTTCCCAAGCTGCCTGTATCCTAGAAACGGGCGCGCGGTGGCGCAACTATTGCTCCAGTCGAGGCGCTGTTGGTCGTCCTTCTCCGGGGTAACAGCAAGCGAGGCGCTCTCTAGTTCATCGTCCGTGGACCACCGCCGCTCAGCCACGCACCGACCTAGGCCTTCAGCAAGGAGGGTGGCCGAGACTCTGCGCTGCCCCTGGTAGCCCACGTTCTGCCAAGCCCCCTTCCACTCCTTGCGCTCGCTCCAGCGCTCCGTGGTGCCCGTGAGGACGGTCTCCAGCCCCTCAGCAAAAGTGGACTTCCCTGTGCCGTTCCTTCCAACGACGAGGGTCAGGCCAGGGCCGGGCTCGATGTCGAGCGTTGCCTCAGGTCCAGCGCCTCGAAACCCCTCGACGGTGATCTGCTGGAGAAAGACCGCGGGTGCAGTGATTTCTTCGCCCGCCTTCGTCTGTGGCTTGGGTGAGAACGTCTTGCCTTCGTCCTCGAGGGCCTCACTCAACGCCTGGGTGCCCCGTAGCGCCCCATCGATGACAGCACGAGGAGCGTCGTCGAGCTTCTCGTCTTCAATCAGCTCCTCCAACAGCTCATCATAGAGCCGCTGGTCCTGGATTTGTTCTTCGGTTTGGTTCATCTTCTCACCCGGCCCTGCGATCGATCCATTGCAGGTCTCGCCAAACCCCATCTGTCACCCGCAGGTCGGGAATATCCGGTGTGCTGTCGCTCACCTGCTGTACCAGCGCGCATCCGACCGCCGATGCTGCCTGGCTCAGTTGGTCTTGTGAGCTCAATGCGTACTCAGCAGCCTCGATGAACTCCATCGGCATCCCTTGATCGGTGACCATGTGGGTCAACGCATTTCGGTAGGGAGCAAACTTGGAGTGCAAGATTGGATACCACCACCTCCTCTCTGACTCGATGCTTGTCTCATGACTCGTCACCGCCTTGTGGAGATCTGAGATACGAGAGGTCAGCCCCCCAGAGTCTCGGGCCAAGCCATCGGTGAGAGCACCAACTCGCCAAAGCACAGAGGACAACTGCAGCTCGAGCGCATCCTCTCGAATGGCCAGCAAGTGACGGACGAGGCCGGCATAGGCTCTGACTTCCCGACCACCCTCCGGCAGATACAAGGGCACCCAGAGCTGGCGCCCTGGGAGCATGGCCATGCATGGAACCCAGAAGGGAAACCCAAGACGCATGCCTTGGGGATCTGACTCGGCCAGCGCCGCCTCCACAGCAGGCCTGGTGAACCCGGTGTTCCTGGCGCAACGTCTCAGCAAGTAGCCCAGGAGTTCAAAATGCCACTCGCGATCGACCGCTTGATGAAACTCGGGCAGGAGCCGGTACCACTGTTCGACCTTCTTCAGCATCTCCAGATCCCATCCAATGAGATCGAGGGCGCGCTCCAGCTCATCCCCGCCGTGCTGAGCCATCAACGTGTAACACTCCGCCAGCAGGAGGGGATCAACAGGCTCCAGGTCAGGGAACTCCTCGCTTACCCCCACAGCGCAGCCTCCAAGCGCTCCGCCAGAGTGCTGTTGTCGTGGAGCTCCGCGTCTTCAAGCTCTTCTGGAAGTGGCACTCGCAGCTCCCCAAACGCGGTCTTGTTGATTCGCGGTATTGTAGCGCCCGAGACCAGGCTCTTGAGGCGCTTCTGGCCTACAGTACTCGAGAAGTAGATGGCGAGCCGGCGTGAGATATCTTCGGAACTCAGCTCTCCTCGTGGAGACGGCTCGAGGACGTAGATCTCTCGGCCAATCGCTAGTCGCCCGTCCGCGACGCCACTTCTCAGAGAGATGCTACCAAAAAGCAACGCTCCTGCGGGCGCAATGTCCTTTGTGTCTGCCTCGGTCCACCAGAGGGGAACATTCAGCTTGCCCACGTCGCCTGGTCGAATCGCGGCAACGTAGCCCTCCTGCGGCTCCTCTTTAAAGTCGCGCGGTGCTAGACGGCCGGACCAGATCTTACCGAGCTCAGCCATACTGATTCCATCAGCGTAGTCCCACGCGTCAAACACCTCCCCCGGCGTCCAGGACCTTGCGTTACCCAAATCGCAGCTCATCCATCGACTGGTCAGTGCGGCGACAGCCGCGTTGTCTACCGCGGGTCTCGGGAGCAAAGCGTCGAAGCGTTCTGGAGGCAGCGGCGCCTCTGGCAGTCCCAGCTGCTCTAGTTCTCCTACAGACGCCCTCGGGACTACCGAGCCTCGATCGAGAGCGCGACGGGCTAGGACACCGGAGGTTGCAGAAAGCGCTGCCCACAGGAACGAAGCATCGGCAGTTCGTTTGGGTCTGAAGGCAGCAAAGGCTCGCGAGAACAGGAGCCCCTTCATCTCTGGCGTCACCACCAGGCAGGGGCCATTGCCGCGCAAGGGCACCAGAACATCTCCCTCGTGAAGATTGCTGCCCAAGAAGAATCCGAAACCTGCCCCATTCGTCTCTCCCGGACGGATTGCCCCGGTACGGTTGGAGACGTCCGCAGGTCGCACGTTGAGTAGAGCAGCACCCTCAACCGGTTGCGCCTGTAGCGTCTGTGCAAGGTCGGAGAGACGTTGCTCCCCGAGCATGCCTTCGGGGGCGGCAACGACTGCCGTGTATGGCAGATGTCGGGATGTCTCCCAGGAGTCGGGAGACAGGTTCACGATCTCCCACGAACTCACGGTGCCCCCTCGAGGTGCGTTCGATACGCCTTGAGGAACTCGCCTCCCTCCTCCAGCTGGGCTTCCCAATCGTCCTCAAGACGCGCAATCAGCGTCTCGCCTGGGGTCTTCTTTTCCAACACCACGAACATGGTCTTGATGGCGGTGTTGGACATCAGGCTGGTGCGCAGCTCGATAATAGCCGAGACCCGTGCGTGCTCTTGTAGGTACTGCCGGTACTGCTGAACTTGCCCCGCGGCGAAAAAGAACACAGGAGGGAGAAGGAGCACAGCCCGCCCGCCCGGACGAAGAAGTGAGTAGCAGCGGTCGACGATGGCGAGGTTGCCATCCTTGGTGAGTTCTCCCGAACTGAGAGAGTACGACTCCGTCAGGCGGAGGTTGAGGGGGGGGGCCGAAACAACGCCATCTGCCGATTCGGCGGAGGGCTCCTTCAAGGAGTTCTGGCTGACAATATCGGCGCCTATTCCCAGCATCGAGATGAGTCGTCTCGCCTGTTCTGAGACCTCTTGATTGATCTCAGCGCCATTCAGGTGAGACGACACACCTCGCGTACGTCCCTCGAGCATCACTGCCCTCAGCGTTCCCCCCAAGCCGGCGAAAGGATCAACCACGGTCCAGCCGTCCTGTGCATTGAGTAAACGCGCCATCGCGGCGTTTAGCTTTGGAGTTGTGCTCAGCTCCCCGCCCATCGGACCCAGCTTCTGAAGAAGCTCAGCGAGCTCAGCTGCAATCACGGGCCGATTTTGCGGGTGCGCGGCGAGCTTCAGCAGCTCAGGTGGCACTTTCGTCTCATGACGAGGTTCCTCCCCGGCGAAGACC
This sequence comes from uncultured Polyangiaceae bacterium, assembly GCA_965652275.1. Taxonomy (GTDB): domain Bacteria; phylum Myxococcota_A; class Polyangia; order Polyangiales; family Polyangiaceae; genus NIC37A-2. The sequence goes on from CBFGUR010000004.1 coordinate 108,572, forward strand.
GCCAGTAGATTGCCCCAAGTTTCTTGAACCGGCAGCGAACCGCGGTTCAGGTCAAACGCTTCTTCGACCATGCGGGAAAGCAACGAAGGAGAGGCGACCGTCTCCTCGAGGTTGCTCAAGACGGCAGGGGGGGCGGCCTTGGTATACGAAGTGAAGTCCGAACTTGCCCGATACCACTCGCCATCGAAGACGTATGCTGCCTGAACATCGAGGAGAGGTGCGTAGAATTGGAGCTGAGCCAACGCCGATTGGAGATACTCGGAAGGCCTCGGCGCTTTGACCTCCACGATGAACGCGGGCTTGAGTTCTCTTTGCTCATTGGGCGCCAGCGCTACAAGATCCATGCGAGCCTTGCGCTTGCCCAAGGTGTTGGCCTCGACGTCAGCCCTAACAACGTAGCCCAGCGCCCTGAGTTGTTGCGCGGCTTCCGCCTCAAGTTGGAATGCACTGCTTTCATGTTGCCCGCTTTTCATCCATGCCCTCCCAGTTGGTTCGCAATCCGCCCCAACACCCCCTGAACCGTCACCTCGAGCTGACTCCCCTCGCGATAGTCCGCTGGAACGACGAAGTGCGCCCGGTCTTCGGCGATGAGCTTGTACGCCTTCTTCTGAGCGGCCCCCTTGTCCCACTGATCGGGATCGAAGACTGCGATGGAATGCCCGCCCTGGTGCCGAACCATCTTCATGGAGGGGATGTCCGTGTCGCCGTCGCCGATGTAGATCATCCTCTCGAACGGAATGGACCTCTTCTCCATCGGAATCCATTCATTTACCTTTTCGTCGTTCCAGTATGAGTCGACACCCTTGTTGATGCGGAACAAGTACTGAGTCTTCGTGGTGTAGTTCACGACAGTCCCAGGCCAGATCGCCGCACCGTCGTCGTCGTAGATGTGCTTGCAGGCAAAGACCCGCCGAAAATGCCGGGCAATGCTCGAGCCCTCGACCATCTCAGCGTTCGCTGAAGAGACGACATAGTGCTCTAGCTCAAGCCCAGCCTGTCGAGCGTGGTCGCTGATCCGCTCGAACCAGTTCGCCACTCCCTGAAAGAGAGGCGTCGTCGCGGCGTGCTCGACAAGAACCGCCTTTGTCAGGGGGGTGCCGCGCTCCTTCGCGCGCTCGAGCAGGAGCTGCATGTAGACCAAGATTTGGTCCACATCGTGAGCCTTCTTTCGCTGACCGACCTCAGCCCAAAACTCCTCCTTGGACGTCTCCAGAAAGTTCGGGATGAGGCTGTGCTCCTGGATGTTACCGGGGGCCAGGGTCCCATCGAAGTCGTAGACGATGGCCGCGCGACGTGGAGAAGGCTGACTCACTTCAGCGGCTCCGGCACTTCTCGACCAACCGACTTTGCCAGTCGTTCGAGCTCTGCAAGAACCGCTGGATTGGCCCCGAGCATGTCCTTCAGCGCATCACGAACCTGGAACGGGTAGGGTTCAGCGCCGAAGGTACCGCAAATCGCCTCTGCGACTGCGGCATCGAAAGGGTGGTTCTCTAGACGCCAGGCAACAAGGCGCGCGTTGGAATTGCCCCAAGCAAACTGGTCGATCTTGCGCTCTGCGAACGCAAGATCGTCGAAATAGTCCCAAAATCCGGCATTGGTCAGCACCCTGTTCTGCTCGGCGGATGGCACCTCGCCGGAGAGCTTGAGAACGAGGCGTCCGTGAGCCTCTTCGAGCTGATCATGTGGAATGAGCCCATTGCGAAGCAATGCTGAGTACAGCTCCAGATCCCTCGCCCCTCCCTTGAATAGCTCACTCCGCCAGAGCTGACGCACGAGTTCGGGCTGGTTGGCAAGAACGTGTACCAATTCGGGATGTCGCCGAACGGTATCGAACAAGCGTTCTGGAACATCTCTCAACCATTCGGCAGCCTCTTCCGCGTAGTCCGCGGGCGCAGATTTCATGAACTCCGCGAGAATAGCGGCAACGGCGTCACGGTTCAGAAGATGAACGTTTCCAAGAGTCGACCGAAACTGCTCGACCACGTCGTCAAAGAACTTCTTCACGTCCTGCTGAGGGACCGCATGAGGAATCTGTCGAACGAGCGGAGATACGTCAGCGCCCGGGGGCGTCAGGTTCGCGTCGAAGTGCCTCTCAAGCCGGGTCAGAATGTCTCCCGCACTCCCGTTTGGCACCCAGCGACCAAGACTGGATCGGAGAAACATCCAGAACGACTCCACGTGCGCAGCACCGATTTCGTTTCGCTTGTAGTGCGCACAATCATTCCTACGATTCTTCCAGTACCTAAACTCCTCTCGCAGTGACTCCTCGACAACGAAAATCGGGGGCACCTTCTGGCGCTGGGTAGTGTCGAAGACCTCTGCGTCCCAAGAGTCTTCTCGCCTCAGCTTGTTCACGACGATGTCCCACTGGGGCTGCTGCATCCCGGTCGGGCAGCTCGCTAGGAGGAGGCGCCGACGCAACGTCAATCCCATCCCCAGATAGGAGAAGAGAAGCGCCGCACGATAGGCTCCTGCCTTGTAGGCGACGATTGCCTCGTCGAACGCCACAAGTGCCTCCCTTGGGAGCTCCTGCTCAAGCAGCCAATTCTCAATTTCAAGCCGCACTTCAGAGTTCTCCTCGGAAGGCGCGTTGGGTGAGCGTAGCCGCCAGCGAAGAACTCTCTGCAGACTCCATCCTGTTCGAAGTCTCGCCCAACACTCGAGAGAGGGAGGTAAATTTGGAGAGCATCCTCTTTTCAGGAACCGGCACTCCAAACGAACGAATGTCCTTCGGAGAAATATGCGGCACAGTGGTTTCGGTCATGTGAGAACGACAATGCCTTTCGAATCCTGGTTGCCGAAGCACGTTGTAGATATAAGCGGCCGAAAGAGTCTCGTCGCGTGGACGAATTCTGGCGACCCGCTGCACGAGGTAGGCCGGCAGGTCAGCCTCCTTGACTTGCGCCAGCTTCAAACCTGTTGAGATCCAAGGACGGTCCATCGCCAGAATCACATCTTCACGTCGGAGCTGATAGCGATCGTCAACGGGAGAAGACCTGGACCAGTGTTGGACGTCGCCCCAGTCGAGGTAGCCCGGAAACACGTTCGCGCCACGACATAGCCGTATACCCTCATCGCGAAAGTCTGCGCTCTTGAAGGCGACACCCGTTTCCATGTCGATCAACTCCCCCAACTTCTTCACCTCCCACCCCTTCGGATTGGTCACCGGGTCCCCGAACATCTCCAGGAACGCTGACTTCAGGAGTTCTTCGGTGAGCCGGATGGTCTCGGCGCGCTTGCGCCGCACTTCGTCGGCCTTGTCCAGGATGGCCGCGATGCGCTTCTGCTCGGGGAGGGGGGGGAGAGGAACCTCCCACTTTTTAAGAACCCCGGTGTTCACAACGGACTGTGCAGAGCCGACCTTCCGCTTCATCAGCTGCCCTTGAACGATGGGCGAAGTCAGATAGTGCACCAAGTACGAGGAATCGAGATGGGGTCCAGGTCGCACCGCAATGATATTTGCGCAGTTGGCGCCGTCGAACTCTGGCGGAACTTGCGCGCACCGTACTTCGCTGGAGATCACTCGACTGATGACAACATCGCCGGTCTTCAGCTGCGACTTCTTGAGCGACGCATGAAACTCCGGGGTAATTCGCTTGACGTCGTCCATCTCCAGCTTCTGACTCCCCACGTTTTGGGTCCTGAGTAGAGGTACGCCGTCGTCAATGTAGTACTGCGACGTGGGGCCAACGTGCCCGACGGTGACTCGCTCAGCTACGTTCCCCAATTGTTGGAGCGGCCAACTCATCCCAACATCCCTTCCAGCTCATCCAGGTCCTTCGAGATTTCCTTCTCGAGGGCGCGGAGCTTCTTCAGGATGGCTTTGGGTGACTCGTACTCGACCTCTTCGTGGACGACCTCTTTGTAGCGGTTGAAGCTGAGGTCGTACTTCTGGTCTTTGATTTCCTTGGCGGAGACGAAGAAGCACTTGCCGGTGCGGTCAGTGTCTTTCTTGGCATTGCGCTTCTTCCAGCGGGCAACTGCGTCGGGCAGGTCGTTGTCCTTGATGGGGTCGCGCTTGTCGTCGAGGGAGTAACCGTCCGCCTCGACGTTGTAGAAGAAGACGTTGTCCGTCTGGCCGCCCTTGGTGAACACCAATATGGCCGTCGAGACTCCCGCGTACGGCTTGAAGACGCCGCTCGGGAGCTTGATGACCGCTTCGAGCTGATTATCGTCGAGTAGTAGTTTGCGAAGCGCCTGGTGGGCGTTGCTGGTGCCAAAGAGAACACCGTCCGGCACGACGACGGCGCAGCGTCCACCTACACGGAGCATGCGTAGAATGAGCGCGATGAAGAGCAGCTCCGTCTTCTTCGTCTTGACCGCGCGAAGGAGCGACGGATGTACGTCCCCCTCGTCCAGGCTGCCCTTGAAAGGCGGGTTGGCCATGACGACATCGAAGCCGTTTTCGGCCGAGTCGGGGAACTTCTCCGGAAAGGAGTTGCTCAGGGTGTCCTGGTAGTGGATGTCCGGGTTCTCCACGCCGTGGAGCATGAGGTTCATCGCGGCAATGCGGAGCATCGTCGAGTCGAAGTCGAAGCCATGGAACATCCCCTGTTGGATGTGCTTGCGCTCCTGGGCGCTGAGCTTGTCGCCGGGGTAGAACTCGTTCCCCTCTTCGTCCTTGATGATGGCGCTCTTGGACGTGTGGGTCTTGAAGAGGTGGTGATTCACCCGGGCGAGAAAACCAGCCGTGCCGCAAGCCGGGTCAGCCAGGCGCTCGGTCGGCTTCGGGTCCACCAGCTCGACCATCAGGTCGATGATGTGACGGGGCGTACGGAATTGGCCGTTGATGCCGGCGGTCGTCAGCTTACCGAGCAGGTACTCGTAGAGATCACCCTTCACGTCTCCTTGAGTGAGCGGCAGCTTGTCCACCATGTTCAGCGCTGCGACCAGAAGACTCGGCTTCTGAATCATGAACTGCGCGTCCTTCATGTAGTCGCCGAAGGTCGTCCCAGCGTTGCGCTCACGTAGAAAGGGAAAGACTTCGTCCCGCATCGTCTTGAGCATCTCGTCGGCCGGGAGCTCCTTGAGGTTCTTCCAGCGTAGCTTCTGCTGCTTCTGATTGAAGACGAGGTCCTTGGCCTTGCCGCCCTTACGCTGAGCTGCGCGCTCGCGAGCGGTCTCCTGAATGTCGAGCAACCGCAAGAACATCAAGAAAGAGATCTGCTCGATGACGGTGAGGGGATTGGTGATGCCTCCCGTCCAGAACTCCTCCCAGAGCTTGTCGATGTCGCTGCGGATTTTGCCGTTGATCATGGTGGTATACGTTCAGGTGTAAGTGCCAGTTGCCCAGTCGACGGCTCAGACCGCTCGGTCTGACGTCACGTTGGCTGGGTCGAAGGTGGCAATGAGGTTGAGCAAGGAAGATGCCATTTCGTCGTCCGGGAAAAGCCCGTCGAAACCGCTTGCATCGAAATGAATGAAGGGGGCCTCGTCTAGGTCCTCGACCGTGATGAGCCCGTGCTCGCAGATATGGCTCTTCACCATGTCGAGGAAGGCAATCTGTCGGGCACTGAGGCTGGGGAAGTTGTGGACGAATCCCTGAAACGCTTCGTCCACGGCTTTGCGGTCAAGACCCACCAGGCTCTTGAAGACGAAGTAGAGCTGGCCGACAACTTCTCCCTCCTCTGACTTGAGCAAACGGTGAATATCCGCGCCGGAATCGAAGGAAAGGACCTCGGAGGCGAGGTTCTCGAGGTCGACCTCGTCCACCCGAATGTTCGAGCGGATCTTGCGGACAACGAGATTCTCCTCGAAGTGCTCCGTGAGCGCCTTCTTCACGCGCTTTCGGTAGGCGTCGAGCTGCATGCCCAGCAGTTTGGTTTGGTAGCGCTCGCGAACCTCTTCACCGTCGGCGATGTCCGTCACTAGCGCGGCCTGCTGCGGCGGGGCGACATACGCCCGGTGCTTCATGATGCCGCGGAGCTCTACCCGAAGGTCTTCGAACTCGGCGGGGCCGGCGCTTTCCCAGAAGTCCTTGGACCGCACCTTCTTGATGAACTCGGCCTTGGCCTTGACCGGATTCAGGTTCATCTGAAGAGCCTCGACTTCCTCCTCCACCTCCGCCTTGCGGTCGTCGAAGTCGGGGGTCCCTCGCAGTTTGGAGGCAATGAGGCGCGTCATCAAAAGGTCGAACCGATAGGCTGGTTCCTCGCCCCGAATGCTGACGAGTTGAAGGAGGGGCCCGACCACCGACTCCAGCTCGCTCTTCGTCGCTGCGTGGAGGGGCTGGATGACGTCCTGACTCGCGAGCTTCTCTAGCGGCTTCCAGGCGTCTCGGACCGCGATGGCATGAGTGTCCCGAAGGGCGTTGAGCTGGGCGAGTAAGAGTGCAGCCGTGTGCTTCTCCACTTCGCTGTCGAGAGCATGATGCGCAGCAGAAAGTAGCTCAATGCGCTGCTCGAAGAGTCGCTGATTGAGTGACTTCTGGGCGCTGGGTTCCTTCGGCGAGTAGCGTTCGTCAAAGTATTCGAAGTTGTCCCAGTGGTCGAAGATGCGGAACGCCTCCTTGTCCTGACCGGGGCCGAAGAGGTTTTCACAGAGCCGCGTCCCTCGACCAATCATCTGCCAGAACTTCACGTAGCTGCGCACCGGCTTAGCGAAAACGAGGTTCACGACCTCGGGGACGTCGATGCCCGTGTCGAGCATGTCGACCGAGATGGCGATGGTCAGCGGGTTGTTCGGGCTCTTGAAATCGTCGATGAGCTGCTCGGCGTTGAGCTCATCGCTGTGAATCACCTTGCAGAACGAGCCTCCAAAGTTGGGATACATCTCGTCGAAGAGCTTCTTCATCAGCTCCGCGTGCTTCTGGCTCCGCGCAAAGACAATGGTCTTGCCCGGAAGGCTGCCAGAGCCGTCCCGGATACCGTGCTCCATCAAGTTCCGTAGGATGTGGCGATTCGTGTCCTTGTTGAAGATCTGCTTGTCGACCTGGGGCGCGTCGAACTCCACGAGCTGAGGGTTGTCCAAGTCTTCCTCGAGCTTCTTTCGCTCAGCAGCGGACATCTGGCTGTACTTGATGCCCTCACGGAGGAACTTCGTCGTGACCCGAATGACCTCGAAGGGGACCAGGTAGCCGGCCTTCACGGCGTCTTCGTACTCGTAGTTGAAGGTCGGGTCCTGATCCTCACAACCGAAGAGCTTGTAGGTGTTCCGCTCCACGAACTTCACCGGGGTCGCCGTCAGGCCCACCTGGATGCAGTCGAAGTACTCGAAGATGTCGCGGTACTTGTTGTAGATGCTGCGGTGGCTCTCATCGGCAATGATGAGGTCGAAGAAGCCGACATCGAAGCTCTCGTAAATCTTGTCCACCCCGCCGTAGATGCCGACGAACATGCGCGACTTGGTGTCGGAGACGGAGTCCTTGCTCACCTGGGTGCGGGGCTCGCCGGGCAGAAAGTCCTTGAAGGCATTGAGCGCCTGCTTGCGGAGCTCCTTGCGGTCACAGAGGAAGAGCACCCGCTTGGCCCAGCGGGCCTTGCCGAGCACGTCACAAAGAGAGACGGCGACGCGGGTCTTTCCCGTACCGGTCGCCTGCACGATGAGCGAACGGCGGAAGTTGTTCTCGAGGCGTTCGCTGACGCGCTTGATGGCCTCCACCTGATAGAGACGACCAGCAATGTCTGGGTCGACCGGCGTCTCTGCCAGGCTGAGCTTGGCATCACGACGGAAGAGAAGAGTCTCGAGGCTCGCCTTTGAGTAGTAGCCATACACTTTCCGGGGCGGGTATCCGGCCTTTTGCGTGCCGTGAGCCCGGTCATCCCAAATGTAGATCTCAGGGCCGTTGGTGTAGAAGATGACAGGGCGCTGGCCGTGCTCCTTTTCCAGCACATCCGCGTAGAGGCGCGCCTGCTCCCTACCCTTTTCTGGGTCAGCAGAAGTACGCTTCGCCTCAATGATTGCGAGGGGTTTTCCGTCATCGCCCCAGAGCACATAGTCAACGCGGCCATTTCCGCTCTTACCGCCGGTGCCGGAGCCCTTCGGCAGACCGCTGACCGCGACCTCCTGACCGACTTCTGCCGTGCTGGTGCCATTCGTCGAGACGTCCCATCCGGCCGCGACGAGATCTGCATCGATGAGGCGGCGCCTCGTGGCCTCCTCATTGAGCCCCAGGACATCGGCGACCTTGGCGCCCCGCGCGGCCATGCTGGCGAGCTGCTCATCGGTAAGCTGCTTGGCGACCTCGGCCGCCTTGTGAGCCTCTTCGGCCTGGGCAGCGCGGGCGGCCTCGGCCTTCTGGGCATCGATGGCGGCCTGGAGCTTCTTTTCGAGAAGGTCGCGCTCCTCCTGCCACTTCTTCTTTTCTCGCTCGAGCTTGCCAACGCTCTCGGGTGGGGGCTCGATGAGGCGGGCGGGTGCGGTCTGCTGGCTTCCGCCCAAGTGCACCACGTAGAGCCACTTGGCGACCGCGAAAGCGTCTTCCAGACCACGCAGTGCCTCGTTGGCCCGCACGGGATTCCCGTGTGCCCCCTTGTTCCCGAGCTTGCGCAGGAGATGCAGGTGGTCGAGCACGACTTTCGGGGTCGAATCGTGGAAGAGCCGCTCCCGGAGCAAGTCGTTCAGGTTGGCGTCGTAGGGCCGGGGGAAGTTTTGAATGCGGTACAGCCCCTCCACGACGCCCTCCGCAAAGGCGCGCAGCTTCACCGCGCTGCTCTCCGGGTCGGAGTGCCAGTACTTCTCGGCCAGAGCCACAATGTCGACCAGCGTCGACGCTCGTTCGCGGAGGAACTCGAAGTTATGAGACTTCACGAGTACCTCCCCGAGGGCGACGACATGCGAACTGCCGAGCTGTTGTGGTGACTGGGCCATGTTGACCCGGGGTATTGCAGCTGCCGTGCCAGTTCCGTCATGCGTCTTCCATCCCCAGGCGCACCATCCAATCCGTGAGGCGTTGGTGACTTTTGAAGCCGACAGATTCGGCCGCTCTCGTCTTCACACCACCTGATGCTTCTAGGGCACGTTGAATGTAGTGACGACTCACCTCATCCAGCAGCTCTTCCAGGCTGAAGTCACCGCCAAGTGCGTGGTCCATCACCCCTAGAGAGGGGCGAGTTGGCATTGTAATGAGCGAATCACGCATCTCCTCCTTCGTGATCGTCTCTCCGTCGGACCAGATCGCTGCGCGCATCAGCGTGTTGTAGAGCTCGCGGACATTGCCCGGCCACGGATGAGCAGCGATAAGACTTCTTGCACCTGTGGAAAGTTTCTTACTTTTGTACCCCGGCTCATTCCGGCTTTTCTCGTTCACTTGAGAAAGTAAGAAGTCCACCAGCTCGCGTAGGTCCCCTTCCCTCTCACGCAAGGGCGGCAGGTCGAGAACTGCCACGGCCAAACGGAAGAAGAGGTCTTCTCTGAACTTCCCTTCCACCACACGACGGGCCAGGTCACGATTTGTCGCCGCGATGACTCGAGCGTTGATCTTGGTCGGAGTACTCGCACCGACGGGTACGACTTCCTCCTCCTGTAGAGCCCTGAGCAGCTTTACTTGGGCATCCATCGGCAGCTCCCCCAACTCGTCGAGGAAGATGGTGCCATCGTTGGCCTCTCGGAAGTGCCCGAGTCGGTCCTTGTCAGCACCAGTGAAGGAGCCCTTTCTGTGACCGAACAGCTCGCTCTCGAAAAGACTGGGTGAAATCGCACCACAGTTGACAGGAATGAACTTTCCTTTCCTCCCGCTCGCTTTGTGAATCGCTCGAGCGAAAAGCTCTTTTCCCGTGCCCGACTCCCCCAGGATCAAGACGGGCGCCGAACGCGGGGCGACCTTGAGAGCCTGATCTTTAACCTTCACCATGGGCTTGGAGCGACCGATAATTTCCTGCAATTCCGGATTTTCCGGCGCCTTCGCCTCACTTTGGGAACGGAGCGCGGCATCTGGGCCCTGAAGAAGGTCACCAATGAAATGGGCATCCATCTCGAACGGGACCGCAACATCGTAGATGCCCTTTTTCTTGTCGGCGCCGATGATCGTGGCAGGGAATCGGGTCTTAGATAGAATAATCCAGGCCGAAGCCATTACCGGCGTGCCGGGGCTAATGTTGAAGGTCAGCTCTGGCTGTTCCGCAGCCGACGGGTCCCCTTTAGACCTGAGTGATTCGAGAACCGTGTCGCGAGAAATCTGATATACGGTGGAGAAGTCCATCGGTCCGTTGGGCAGTTCGACTCGCTTCACCCTAAAGGGCGTCGAACTCTGCTTCTTCAACCAGCCAGAGTACTTTTGTAGAGCGGATTCCGGCTCATCCGAGACCAGCATCGCACGATCGAAGGTGCGATCGATCATTCCCTGGGCCAGCGGACCCAGTCCGTCTTCGTCTCCCTTCGAGCAGCGGATGTCCGTCTTACCAACCCAGCAAACGAGGATTCGCTCAGCCATGTCCACAAAGGTAACTTTTCCTACCTTTCTGTAAACCTTCCTACCTCCGACAGAAGAAACGCGCTGGATTCGCGCCCGAGCACGGCTCGTAAGATCTGGCACAGTCAATGCAGTACCCAGGACATGACGCATCGCGGAATTCAAGCCCAGGTAACTCTCACTGACTCGAAAGTGGCGATCTGCCTCGAAGACATCCGTTCCGAAAGCCTGGAAATCTTCGAGAACCTCAGTGCTGGGCAGCGCGCCACACTCAGCGAGGACGCGTGGAGTATCGGACTCCGCGCGCTGATGACGGCCTACCGTCAGGCGGAAGAGGCGCGCCTCACTGACATCGGGAGGACTCTCGTGGAGGACATCGACAAATACCTCCGCACGCATGCAGAGAGCCAAGAGAAGGCGCTCACCGCAGAGATGCGGCGCTACTTCGATCCCAACGACGGCGAGCTGGGTGCGCGTATGAAGCAGTTCCTCGGCAACGAAGGAATCCTGGTGCATCTGCTGGAGAAACACCTGGCTGCAGACAACAGCGTCCTCGCGTCGACCCTGAGCAGTCACGTTGGGAAGCAGAGTCCGCTCTTCAAGTTGCTCAGTCCGACCGACTCCGAAGGGCTGGTTCATCTCATGAGCGAGCGCCTGGAAGGGGTTCTCCAGGAGGAGCACGGTGAGTTTCTCAAGGCCCTCGACCCACATCGCGAAGACGGGGCTCTCGGCAAGATGCTCAAGAACCTCCGAGACGAGATGAAACAGGCCCGCGACGACGAGAGCGCTCAGCTGAAGATCGCCCTACAGGCCTTGGACACTGGGAAGGAAGACTCGCTCCTCAACCAGATGCGGCGCGAGACTCAGAAGGCACGGGAAGACCTCCTGAAGGCCATCAATCCCGCAGCAGAAAACTCACCCCTAGCCATCATCAAGACGTCTCTCACGACTCTTCTTTCTGAGCACATGAAGACAATGGAGGAGCGCCTTGAGGCCGAACGCAAGGAGAACACCGAACATCGTCGGCTCATGCAGGAATCGATACAGCGGATCGAAGCTCGCCGTCGGGAAGAGGCCCGCTCAAGTCGAGGGGGGGCTCCCTTCGAGGAAGCTGTCGCAGCCTTTGCTCAGCGCATGATCGGTGCCAGCGGGTATGTCGTGGACAGCGTCGGCGACACCACGGGACTTCGCCCTAACTGCAAGGTGGGTGACGTCGTGATCGGATTCCCCCGTGAGCACGCCTTTGCCGAAGCTCGAGTTGTTCTGGAAGCCAAACGAGACAAAAGCTACACGGTGAGCAAGGCGCTCGCCGAGCTCGAAGTCGCGCGGAAGAACCGTGACGCTCAGGTGGGCATCTTCGTGCTTGCTACGAGCCATGCTCAGCCAGGTTTCCAAACCTTCGCCCGCTACGGTCGAGACGTCTTGGTCCTCTGGAACGACCAGGATCCAGGGACAGACTCCCACTTCGAGGCAGCTCTCATGTTAGGACTCGCACTCGCCCAGCGCACGAAGTGCATGGCAGACGAGGGAGACGTCAACGCCCTCCGCGAGGTCGCCGAGCGCCTCGAGGCCGAGGTCAAGCGCCTGGCGACCATCCAGTCCCACGCTGAGAGCATCAAGAAGAAGGCCGAAGCAATCGAAAAGGAAGCGCGCGTCGGCGACAAGAAGCTCTGCAAGATCCTCGACGATACAAAATTGACGCTCACCGCCCTCAACGTCGAACTGAATGACGAAGCAGTGGAGCGGGCCGACCCCATCGTGCTTAACAGCGCTTGGCGGGGCGAAGGTGCAAACGACTTCGAGTCGAGCGCGAAGGAAGCTTTTCCGGCCGAGTAGTAGCAACGCTTGAGTTTTCCGTCTTTGGTGAACGGCTTTTCCGCCAAGCGGGTGGCGGCGGAAGAAGCTGGGGCGCGACTCATCGTCCAAGGAAGCATTCCGCGCAAAGCAACGTAGAAAGCCGGTGGCTTCCACTGAGCTGAAGATTGAATTTGCCCTCAAGAACGGCGACATGGTTTTGCCGGAGCGGGCGAACAATCGAGAACGCTATGAGTGCCCTGAATGTCGAAAAGAGGTGAGATTTCGGGAATGCACCAAGAAGCGTCCCCATTTCTATCATGCCGCGGATACCGACTGCCTCGGAGAGTCGTTGGTGCACTACCGGGCGAAGTACAAGGTGGCTGCCGTGGCCAACGCCGGAAAGCTCTGCCTCCGGCTACGCTGTTGTGACTGTGGACGAAGCTATCCTCACCAATCCAGGGTCACTCGAGCCAAGGTTGAAGTCGGTGTCAACGAATATCGCGTGGACGTGCTCTGCTACGAGAACGACTCCCCGCTGCTCGTTGTCGAAGTTTTCAACACGCACAAAGTTGGAGACCGGAAGGCTGGCGACCTGCCCTTGTCGTGGGTCGAACTTGCTGCAGACGACATCATGAAAAACGCGGTGTGGGATGTTCGAGACGGCTCCTACCAGTCTCGGTGTCAGAACTGTTTAGAGGCAAAAAGGCAACGGGAGCGGAGGGTAGCCGCGGAGCGCAGGGAAAAGGCGAAGTTGCTCAGGGAGCTGAGGTCGAAGCTCTCCCGCAGCGAATACGCATCTCACGAGGAGTACCTTCAGGCAGGTTACCTTGTCGGACTCGCACCTTGTCAAAATCGAGACCGATACAGACACCGGACAGTCGTCTTCTGGTGGCCCGGTGATACCCCACCGACCCCAGTCCCCCCGAGGGTCTCACGAAGAACAAGACGAAATGGTCAAGAAGTTTGGGAAAACGTCTGCACTTCCTGCGGTTACTATCAGCGGCAAGAGCAAATCCGACCCGATGTCGAGCTTCTTGTGGAAACGCGGGACGCAACCTTCGAAGAGGCGCAAGGGCAACGGACAACAACCCCACCACTGGTAGGACCTGTGCAGACGACCCTTCAGTCGTCGGGGAACTTGTCGCAGGTCGAGGACAGCAGAACGGCGCGGAGCGCAGCTGGGTCACGAAACTCGTGAGGCTCTCGATCGAGGAGGGCACCGGATCTAACAAGAAGGGGAATCGAAATTCCCACTTTTCTCCATTCCGCGGGCATGAGCTCCTCTAGGACACCGGCGTCGATCCACGCGAGCGCCTCCGATTCCGTCACTCCGTCCTCGTCAGAGCACCACAGCCACAAGAGCTCTTCCCGCACTTGAGGCGGGAGGTCGTTGGCGGTGCCGCCGGCCCGTAGGCATTCGGCGGCGACGTCAGCGGGGTGGCGCGATTGATGGGGGTCAGACATCACCGATTTCTCTGAGAAACTCTTCGTGTTCGCGTTCAGCCGCCCGGACCTGCTCTCCCGTGAAGAAGAACGCTTCCCGATAGTGTTTTCCTCGCCCTCGTGTCCTCGCATATGCCCGCTTCCCAAGGTGCTGGAAAATGGGGTCTTTTCGACTCACGAAGTACAGGGTGAGGAGCTGATCCGAGCCGCCCGCAGCATCGATGAGGTCGACCGCGTCGGCCTGCACGAATCGTCCGTGATGGTCGAGTACCACGGTGACCGAGGGACGTTCTTCAAGGTCCATTTTCTTCTGCCTCCGTAACGTGATCCTGGCTTGCCATCATCGCATTCTTCTCGGCCGCTCGACGATCATCGTCGTCACACATCGCTGCGATGTCTGCCCAGAGCTGCTCAGCGGCAGCGACTTCCTCTTCCGTCGGGCCCGTCGGGCCCCTGTGCCCGCGCGGACGAAGCCGGTCACGGTCCTCACCTTCAAGAGGCGGGACCTGATGGGATTCTAAGTAATTTCGAGTGAGTAGGGCCAGCAGCCCCGCTAAACGGTGTCCGGAATGGACCCGAATGGCCATGAGATTCTCGTAGGTGGTGTCGTCGACTTGAGTCGAAATGCATCGAGGCATGATGATTCCCTTTCATTGGTTGGAAGGATTCAGGCCTTACATACACCGGTTGGGTGGAGGTCCACCTTGGGCCACGCTTAGACGACCGTACGGAACATAGAATCCAGCCAAATTCTGCTCCGAACATCACCATAAGGTCGAGAAATGTAGATCATGAACTGTAAATCATGAACACGTAGATCATGGACTACATTTTCCGATCTCAGGGTCCCATGCGATAGAGATGCGTTGAGGAATCGTGAGTGCGGAGAGAAAGTTTGGTCGGGGCACTAATTCCCCGGTGTAGTACAGAGGCAGGCTGCCGGTTCCTTACCCAACGGCGCCCCTCAAATGAAAATGGAAGACAATGACACGCTGAGGAAAATCTTCGCGGGCCTACCAACTTGGTGGTCCGACATGATCGTCGCCACCGCGGAACATACCAAGACCCACCCTCTGATGGGGCTTGTGACGTCCCTGGCGATGGTGTCGGCCACGATGAACGGCCGCGCCCGAATTCAGTTCCGGAGGGGTACTCGAGCCTTCCCCTTGCACCTCTGGTGCGTCGGTGTGTCCCCATCGGGGTCTGGGAAGAGTGGTGTCGTCGATGCGCTGATTCGGCCCCTGGAAACGGCCATTTCTGCTGTTTCGACACCAAATACCCCGGAAGCACGCCCAAGCCTCTGGGACCACCTCGAGCACGAGCACATGGGCGCCACCGCCCTCGACGCCGCCACCGCTATGAGGAGACGGCAGCTTGAGATCGCACCCGAGACTGAGGTCAGCCCACTCGTCGATGACGTGACCCCAGAGGCGCTCGTAGAGGTGATGTCGGAGCAGGAGATGCGGAGCATCATAATCTCCGCGGAGGCCGGATTCTCCTCCTTCCTGGGACCCGGAGTAAAAAGCCAGCGCCACCTTGGGATGCTGAATAAGATGTGGGATGGCGCAGCAGTTCAACTTCAGAGGGTAACTCGTGAGCGTCACCGAGTTGAACGCCCCGCGCTCACTTTGGGAGTACTGATCCAGACACATCCGTGGGAGGAAATGGTCAAGGTCAGGAGCCTGGTGGAGTCTGGATTTCTCCCTCGCGCTTTGGTGTGCAACATCCCTTCGACAAGGGTACGAGCGCCGTTCCCCCCGATTCCCCACGAGATCGAGCACCGGTACCACCAAGCTATTAATCGGCTACTGATGCTTCAGGAGATTTCCCTCTGTCTTTCCGCCGACGCGCTCGAGGAGAACTGGAATCAATTCAATCAATTCAAGGAGTTGGAGGAATCCCTCCCACACCCTCAGAACCTCTGGGCCGCAAAGGCGCCGAACAGCATGCTCAGGCTCGCCGGGCTCATTCACCTTGCGGGCCATAACCACGACACGCCTGGCCTCGAGGTCGGCGTCGAGAGCGTCAAGGCCGCCGCGGGTATCGTTCGGACGCTGCTTCTGCATGTCGAGGAACTGGTGCCGTCAGCTCAAGTCGCCGGCTCACGGCCGAGTAGCGACATCGAGGTCGTTGAACGAGTCATCATCGAGCACTGCGGCCCCGCGCCGTTCTCGAGATCCGTTTTCAATCGGTATACCCGCCAGTTTCTCGGCCGATCCCATGCGCTCGACGCGGCTCTTTTCGTCCTGGTAGAGCGGGGCAGGCTCACCGCCAAGCACACGACCACAGGCGGACGACCCACCGTGATGTACGCCGCTACGTCGTCGTAAGAAGGAGGGAATCCACTTCTTGTTACGACGATTGCTCGGCCGAAAGGGGCAGGGGCTGGCTCGCGAGCTCGCGTTCGACGGACCGCGATGTCAGCTATCATGTCACTTGAGGTGTCACGAAATGGAAGCCGAAAGCAGCTGTGGAACCTCAAATGTCACCTCTGTCACCCATTCTCCTGAAATAGTCTTGGGGCACCAAAAAGGGAAATGAGCAATAGATATATGGCTCATTTCCTTTTTTCGTCGCTTCGAGGAAAAGTTTGAATCGCTCGAAGGTGACATCCACGCCTTCTCTTCGGTTGGAAGCCGATTTCAGCTGTGAATCATCGCCAAGTCGATGTCACCTCAGGTGACACGATGGGTGACACGGGTGGACTCGACGCCAATGCCACAGCATCAAGTCCACCCCCAATGCCGCCTAGCGCCGGCTGGCGGCGAGAAACACAACCGCGGCGGATCGGCGCGGAAGCATGACGCATCGCCTGCCATTGACCCGCCGGCGCCCGTCGCGAGCGACCTGCTGTAGCCACACGTCCGTGCAGGGGCGTGCCTTCCACGATCGCCATGGTGCATCCTCGAGCGGTTCTTCGTCGTCGCCAAAGGTCCTCTCGAGCGGCCCGAAGAACTTGGTCCTCCCTTGAAGGTCGGACTGGGCCAGGTCTTTGGTAACTTTAGTGAGCCTCTCAGCGAAGGTAGAAAGGGAGATTTGTCGTCGGCCATCCCCTTCTGCCCACTGCTTGTAGTCGCCAAAAAGCAGCTCCACGCTCCTTTGATAGCTCGCGTCGCATGAAAGGTGCGCCGGGTCGAGGACTCCCTGACAGTGTCGCAGGACCCAGTACCTGACCGGGTCACTCTTAGCCTGCCAGTCGTCGACGATCTTCGTGGACGACCGGGGTGCAGCACAGATCTTGCCGCGAGTGAGCGCTCGTTGGGCACCTTCGAGAAGCCAGTTCAGCACTCCTCCCAGCTCTGTCTCGATGATCCTTTGGGCGAGTTCCTTGTCCTGCTCCGCTTCCAGGAAAGTGCGCTCGAAGGGAATCACTGCGTTGCGGCGGAAAAATCCGTGGGACCCGTCCCCGGAGGCAAGCATCTGGTTGGCGGCGAAGATATGCCCGCAGATGGCCCTAAAGGTAAAGCTCCGCTCGTAAGGATTCCGACACAGCATGTCCGCGTCGCCCGTGACCGCACTCTTGTACTCAGCGGACTCGTGGAGCTCCCTGGAGGGCAGCTCTCCGACGATGTTCAGGAGGCGGCCCACGAGAAGGGCCGCGTGCTTCTCGTTGAGCCACCGATGGGGCGCCACGCCGGTTACTGTGCCCGTTGGAAACGTCGCCTTCACGATCTCGAGGAAAGTGCTCTTCCCGTTGGCGCCCTCTCCAAGGAGGATGAGTGCCTTTCCAGCGTACTGCGGCGCCTTACCCAGTAGCGACAACCCGAGATACTCCTGGAGAAAAGCCAATCGAGCTCGATACTCCTCCGCAAACTCCCGGCGCGCTTCGTGGTTCACTGGGACCGGCCCCTCATGATCGGCGGGAGGCGTGAGGATTTGCTCAAGGAATTTCAGAAACTGGGGGCATCCCGCGTTGGGATCATAGTCGAATGCGTACCGCACCCGGACGCGATGAGTCGGGTCGGGACGACGCGGGACGAATCTCCCGCCGACCAGCTCGAGAAACGTGTTCTCGAAGGCCAGGCCCGCAGGAGCTTCGGCAAAGAAACCAGGTATTGCTGCCAGATCCTCTGCCATTTCGATCGCCGGCTTCGTCGAGTTCACCTTGAGCAGCGCGCCATTCACCAAAGGTGAGCTGGAGAATGACATTACGATTCGGGAAGCCTCACTCCTCTCCACAAGCCGCCAGAGTCCCTCGTCCTTGTCGTAGTGGTACAAGCCGCCCTCATCGTAGGCAGTGTCGCCCGCGATCCTCTCGAGGAGTTTGCGAGCCACCTCAACGTTGTCTCCCAACGAGAAGACGGGTCGGCCCTGCGCCTCGGCCCTAGCGATGGCCTGTGCCGCTTTCTCAGCTCGCGCCTCGTCTCTGATGGCCTTCTTGGCAGCTCGGACGGCGGATTCGAGAGTGGTCTTCATGCGGTGCTCGCCCGCGGTCTGGTGGATCAACTCGATGAGATCAGTGCAATCCCGGTAGCTCCCGCAGGTGACCAGGGCCCGCGCGACGGCCTCGTCCACAACAATCCCGACATTCCCCGCTCCAGTTCGCCCGGGACGGAAAAGAGAGCGATCGTATCAGCCAAGAGTTGAGGTACGGGAGCGCCAGATGCCTCGGCCCACTCCCGCAGTCGCTGAAACGCAGGAAGCCCCCTTTCGAGCAGCACATCGTCGGCGTGTCCCGCCAGGAGAACGTCATCGATCCCCTTCCCGTGCTCGGGGGACCACGACTCGAGCTCGAAGTCTGTTCCGAAGAGTCTGTACTTCATGACGCCACGAATCAGGGAGCCACAGACTGAGGGATTTGTTCGCACATCGGCGTCCGGCGCCCATCGAACAATGCTTCCATGGAGCTGCTGCTGGGGACCACGCGCCAGAGCCCACGCCGTCGCCGAGGGCAACCCAATCGTGGCGATGCCTGTCATCGATGTTGCGACATCGGCCTTTTTCTCGCCTTCGGTGATCCTCACTGTTCCGAAGCCCGGGCGTCGCGGGCCAATGAAGCCGTGCTGAGAGTCATACCGATTCGCAGACCTGGCCGCCTCGAAGGGGATGTGCGCCACTTGCCCAGCACTGGACCCCTTCTCGTCACCTCGAAGAGGGAGGTACTTACCCTTGTCCGTGATATCTCGACGGATCTTGAGGGCTACGATGAGTCCCTTCGAGTCTCTGACCGGGATGAAGTACCCCGCAGGGCAGTCCAGGACGGGCCGCCTGCCCTTGGTGGGCTTCCCTAGCCCATCAAGCACCAGTTCTCCGTCCTTCTTCTTGGTGTACTCCTCGATTCGCACACCAGGGATTCGGAGTAGAGCGTCCGAAGTACTACCAACGACGCGTCGGATCACCTGCGCCGCTCTCAGACTCCCCGCGAGCCCCTGGGGACAAGTACGATACCCCCAGTTGTACGCCTCGGGGGGAAGCTCTCGGGCATGCTCAGGAGAGAGAGTGAGGGAGCCCAGGAGCGCCGAGTAGGCCTTATGCCGCGTCCCGGCGGTTGCAGGAGGTAGTCCCGTTGCCTCAGGCCGCGGCTCGACGGTTTCGGAGGGTACCGTCAGTTCGCCTGTGAAGTGGAGCCAGTACTCGACCCCCGATTTGTCGGTCTTCAGGATCGAACCAGGATCCCCTTGTCTGCGGCAGAGCCACACGGATCCGCTGGGGTGCGAGGAACAATAGTCGGGTTTTCCGCACGTCTTGCACGGGTTGAGTGAGGACACCGAGGTCCAGTTTTCTTCTGTTGTGATCGCTGTAGTAGCCATGATGATTCTTCTTGGGTGAGAGGGATATGGAGTGGCGCGCAAGGGCTCCCACCGCGGGGGCCCTCGTCGTTTCAGGCCCTAGACGCCCTCACGAGGTGGGGGACGAGGAGCTCGGGGTGATCGCCAGCTGTGGCGAGTCCTAGACGCACGAGGGCGCGGAGCACCGCACCACGCGAGCAATCGATTCCGTCGTGGAGGGACTCGATGGCGACTCGCTCATCTGGCTCAAGTCTCACCGGCCATACGATGTCACCGGTCCAGATCTCAGGGTCATGAGGGTTGGATGTTTTCTTCGGCATTGTTTTTCCCAGGGTTGGGCTCCGCGAGGAGCGCGTTCACCCAGGACTTGCCGATAAACAAAAGCTCACGAGTTTCTCAGGACACACCCAGCTCCCACGGAAACCCGGGGGACGCCTGCGGTTGGCTGCGACGGCGCAAAAACCACGGAAAGTGCGATACGAAGTGACTTCACAGGCTGCTCGGACGTACCTGAGCGGCTTGCACTTTTCATTTTTGCGCGTGCGTAATTGTGTCCACGCGTAGGTATTCGAAGAGCATTTTTCTCAGGGTCGAGGCTGAATTACATGAAGCATTCAAGCGCCAGACCGCCCGCCGAGGGACGACCATGTCCGGCGTCCTCGAGCACCTCATCGAACAGTGGCTCGCTGGCGTGACCCCCTCACCACCTTGGACGAGGGAAGCCCTCGACAACCTCGACGTCAGGGTGGCCCGACTTGAGCGTGCCGATCGTGAAAACCAGAACGCCACTCCCAACGAAAGTCGCCCCGCGCCGGCGGGGATACCTGAGCCTCGGTCCTCCAGTTCTCGCGCCCCAAGCTCTTGAGCCGGTGGCGTCTCGAGAGTCTACGAGTTCTCGGAGCAAGATGGCGGCATGGGAGAACTCGATTGACGTTCCCGGCCAAAACCTTCGCGATTAACGCCGTCGCGGCTTGTCGAGAGGCGAAGGCTGCCTCCGTCACGGAAGTGGAGGGCCTTGGATTGCGCCCCACCCGTAGGGACGGTGCAACCAAACGTGACCGCAGAA
The DNA here is from genome assembly GCA_965652275.1 of uncultured Polyangiaceae bacterium. Classification (GTDB taxonomy): domain Bacteria; phylum Myxococcota_A; class Polyangia; order Polyangiales; family Polyangiaceae; genus NIC37A-2. The sequence continues at coordinate 128,955 of CBFGUR010000004.1, forward strand.
CCGCACGATTACTGTGCCAGCTTCTCATAGGAGGGCAAGAGGCCTGCCAAGTGCATGGCTCGGATACGCACGGGTTCCAATCGAATCAAAAATCAAATTGCCTCCGCGAGACCGCAGACTGTGAAATCTTCCACGTGGAAATTTCTGCAGGAAAAACGGGGCAAGAAATCCGAAGCAACTGGAGGCCACGCGCGAAGACCCCTAGAAAGCGCGGATCTCAAAGACTAGCGAGCAGTCGAAACTTCCCTCGCCCGAATGTGACCGAAGCGTTCCTCCCCGACCATTTGCATTTCCAGCGACGGCTGCACGCCATCGATGTGAAGAGCATCCGCTACGATTCTGTCTTCTAGCTGGTTGAGAGCAAAGACGAAGCCTCGGCGCTTCTTGTGATAAACACAATACGAAATGATGAGGTCCAAAGCGTCAATGCGAAGGTCTTCTTGGTCATGACCTCCCGCCACAACGATCATGTATGCTTCCTCGGGACGCCGATTGAACCTTAGTCCGCCGAAGACAGCTTCATCCCCGCGTTCCTCGATGGCTCGAGCAGACAGGACACCGATTTGCTTTCCAAGGGCCGCACGCTCTTGGATGGTCAGGTCGCATAGATGTTCTCGAATTAGGACTCTCTCTGTTCTGAGCTCTTCGACGCTGCGCCCGGCTTGGGCGAGACCAGACGGAAAAGGAACTTCCGCGTCCAGCTCGAGACTTCTCACCACGTCCTCGAATGCAGCTGCAAGGTGCATCTCTTGATCCCGAAAAGCCGATCCTTGGCGCACGTGCTCACCACGTGCGACGACGATCTTTGCATCAGCGATTCCTCTACAGCCATCGAAGGAGTCGCGCATCGCTGTGTAGAAGCCAAGAAGCGCGACCTCCGCTCCCAGCGCCAAACGGTCCGGCGACTTGAGAACGCTGGAGCGCGCCTTGAGATACTCCGAAATATCGCGCCAAGACCTCAGATATCGAAGGAGGTGGAGAAAATCTCCAACGCCCATCACTGAATGGTGTGCTCCCACCCTATCCATGGCTTCCTGCGCGGAAGCCTCATCCAAAACCATCTCGGCAAAAACCTCTAGAAGAGCAACGCCATGAACTACCGTCAGCGATCCCGGTGAAAACTCCCGACGGCCCAGCGTCGGGTGTTCGCACCAGACGTGCCGTTCCTCAAGAGACTTCCTAGCGCCGCGCAGTTGACTCAGACTCTTTGGCAACTGCTTCAGAGCCCAACGCCTTTCCTGCGTGGGGTCGCGCTCCGTGTCCTGAGCCTTCAGCGAAACCGCAATTGCGGCACCGCGATGAACCAGTAGCAGATCACAGACTTCCTTCTCGATATTCCCATCGAGATACTTTGGCGAGTAGTAGACAGCCTGATCGAGAAGGGGAGCAGAGGCAAACGCCTCAAGGACTCTCTCTGCCTTCTGACTTCGCCAGTTGTTGTTCATCGACTGTTGCTCGGATGGGGCCACACGACGAGCGCCTGTTCGAGCAGGCGCGCCGAACGCTTCTCGATCGCTGCTTCGTCCCAATCTGAGAGGGCAAGCTCCTCGTCGAAAATCTCAAGTCCCCTGCCGTACTTCTCGAGGCCGTCGTTGTTCCCTTTGCCTTTCTTTTTCGTGGACCAATCGGCATCGCGGATGGCGCTATTGAGACTTGAGGTCAGGAGCGTCAGATTGCCCAACTTGAGCAGCAGCTGGTCCCGCAGGCGTTCCTGTTCCGCGTCGCCCAGAACTCCCCAATGATTGCGCCACTTCTTGGGCATGATGTGCTCCAGGCTGTAGCGGCTGACCCCCAGTGGGGAGGTACCGTACTTGTCTCCGGCACGAATGCTCTTTTCGAGTAGGTAGAGGACAATGCGAGCCTGCTGATTCGTGAGATTGGTGCGCTGCCACCCTTTCGAGAAGTCATCGTCGCTAGGGATCGTCCCGTCATCTCCTTTCAGGAGACGCTCCTCGAGCATCGCGGACGTGCTGACCCTGTTGCGAAGGAGCGAGCCAAAGAAATTATTGTAGTTCTTTGATGTCTCACGACAAACAAGCCGCCGGACGAGAAAGGTCTCAAGAAGCGCGAACATTCCCTCACGCTCGTTCTTCTCCTTCACGTGAAGGAGTAGGTAGTGGAAGTACGGAACAACTGTCGTGATGTTCATTCCCAGCATGAGAACGTTCAGTCGCGAGACCCTGTCCGCTGCGTCGATGTCGCCATCGAGATCATCGGGCCGGACGTTCTCGCGGAAGACCCGAGCGGCGTTCTGAAGACGCTCGATGAACGCCGTCTTCTTCGCTTGTTCCTTCCCGTGCTGACTGAGGAAGCGCCGGTAGTTGTCAAACAGACTATCCACCCGGGAGAATTCATTCGCGGCACCGGACTCAATCGCGAGAAAGGATTGCAACATGAGGTCAATGGCCTGCCGGCGTGAACGCCCGGCGGTGATCTCCCTCGACCAGTAGTTACGTGTATCTTCGTCCTCTTCGAAAGTTGCTTTCCAAGTGATGTTGTAGAGTTCGAGGTCTTCCCTTCGGAACAGCTCATTCTTCAAGAGTTCAGCCGTCGAAAGCGCAACACCTAGAGAGTTGATGGTGTCGAAGATTTGCTGTTCGTCCTCCTTTTCGCCCAAGTCGATACCGACGAAGTAGATGTGCTTCAAGAGGTCGATTGGCGCAATCTCCTTCAGTTCGTCCGCGCGCGTCGTGAAGTACTGGAAAGCCTTCCAGACTTGGTTCGTTTGGTACGTCACGGTGAGCTCGTCGTTCAGTCGGTCGTGAACGATAGCCTCGAAGATCTCGACGTCGTTGTGGTTGTGCTTGAGTCCAACCTCCTTGAGCATGTTGAAGAAGAGGTCACGGAACTCACCCTCCTCACCGCGTGCCTTCGTCAAGACTTTGAAGAACAGTACGATCGTCGTGAGGCGCTGCTGACCGTCCACGACCACGCGAAAGTCACCGAGCTTCGCCCCACTGGGAATTGGGAGCTGCTTGAGGATGACCGAACCAAGAAAGTAGTCCCGATCGTCCCGCGTGATGGTCAGCATATCCTCGAGAAAACGTTCCCAGTTCTCCTCATCCCAAACGTACGCTCGTTGGAAGAACGGCACCGCAAGCGAGCGCATTCTGTTGAAGATTTCCGTTATTGTTCTTCTACCGGCATCCATTGGTTTTCGCTCGTCGTACCCTGCTCAGTGCATCCCCTACGAAAGAGCAGAAATTGTTCGGCCTCGCACGTCAACCTGCGACTTGGATTGACGGGTTCCACTACGCTCTCGGCGCAACCTGCTGCCAGGCCATTCTCGTCAAGGACCGTCGCATGCGACGGATCCACGACCGGGTGCCGCCTCCTCGTCTCCCGATGCGCGTGCTCACCGTGCGAGGTACCGATTTCGCGATAGATGAGTACGAGTAGCGTCGAGCCCCTTACGACCGGTCCCCCCATGTCGATAGGCTCCACCGTGGAGCCTACGCGTAATACGCTGACCCCATGGACTCGACGGTCACGCGAAAGGATTTGTTCAATTTAGTCTGGTCAGAGCCGATGACCAGGCTGGCAGCCCGCTACGGGCTGTCCGACGTCGCTCTTCGAAAGAAATGCGTGAAGCACAAGATCCCAACCCCGGGCGTCGGGCATTGGGCCAAGCTGGCAGCCGGACACCGGGTCACTCGACCCAAGCTCCCAAAGTCCAAGGGCCCTGATCTGATCCATCTTGAGCCCCTCATCCGAAGCCCGACTGGTGACCCGACTCCACCGGTGCCGGAAGTAGAAGTTCCCTCGAAGCTCACCGATCCCCACGCCGCCGTGACGTTCCTGAAGTCTCGACTGGAGGGCAGCGCCACAGACAAGTACGGCAGACTCACCGGGGGGCACGATTGGACCCACTGCCTCCGACCGAAGTGCCTCCCACGACTACTCAGGCTACTCCAGGGCCTTTTCTTGGCCCTGGAAGACCGAGGGCACCAGGTGAAGGTTGGCCCTCGTTCAAAGCACTCGCAGAGCCCCGACGTGCTCATGCTTGTCCACGGCCAAGAGCTACTGCTGAGGGTAGAAGAACGACTACGAAAGAAGGAACGGCCCCTCACGAAGGAGGAGAAGGATTGGCACCGGACGAGCGTGTCGTTCAGCAACACAATGGGCAGGCCGCCTCCCAAGGAAACCAAGAGGTGGGTCTACTACCCGGACGGAGACCTCGTGCTTCGGACCCTGAAGCACTGGCAATACCCGGGAAAGGAAACGTGGTCGGACACGACACACAAGAAGCTGGAGGAGCAGCTTGGGAAGGTCATCCTGGGCCTCGAAGGGATCGCCCTCTACTACCGTGAGGTTCAGGAGGCGGAGCAGCGTGCCCACGCGACGAGGATCAAGGAGGAGCGTGCCCGGGTTCGTCCACAGAGAATGAAGAAGTACGAACAGCTTCTCACCGAAAACCTGCACGAGATGGCGGATAACTGGGCGAAGGCCAAGCAGCTCAGGGCTTTTTTGGATGAGTGTCAGGCCCAGCTTCCTAATGAACCGGTGGCCCGGGAATGGCTGCGGGCTTGTCGGGAGTACGCAGAGGCCAGCGATCCCTTCAATCACCTCGTCAAGATTCCCAAGACCCTTTCACCCTCCGACGAAGAACTGGAGCAACTACTGAAGTCGCTTTCCTGAAGCTCAAAGCTGGTCAGCCTCCTAGCGGATTACGCTCCAATTCAGCCGGAGGAGGTCACAGAAGGTCATGACGGTCATGAAGTGATCTGTCGCGGTGCGCTCAAGTCCCTCCGGAAAGTCCCTCTCTAATATGGATCTGATCTCACGAACCTCATTGGCAAACCTCGCTCGAATGAAATCCGAGGCTCCCTGGATCGCTTCGGTCGTGGCACCTCGCAGTTGTCCTAGTGACCCAACGACGGTCTCCAGGGCGTTTTGCTGCTCGCCTTCCTCCGAACCAAGACCTTCCAACACCGAGTGCAAAGAAGTGACCTCCAGGCGTTCGGGGTCGGAATTGGCAATGCCCCACTCGGGCACGGAGAAGTTCCATGCTTCATGCCCCTGAAGGGTCGACGGCGTCGGAAATGTGGAGTTCTGAATAATCTTGCCACGCTCTGTGTAGCGATAGAGGTCCTCACTCGTGTGAAAGAGCGGCGCCGCATAGACCACGGCAGCTTTGTTTCCCAACGCCTTCTCCAAGCCCTCAAGAGCCACCTGCTGATGATGCGTCAGGTCGAACTTCCAGAAGGGAGCCGAAAGTCCAAGAGCCTTGAACCCCTTCGGTGTTCGAGTGATGTACTTCGACCGCTTTGCTTGGATGAAAAGGTTCAGCTTGAACGGTGGCGGTTTCTTGTCAGGGCGTTGGCGGTGCCAGAGATGGGAGTAACGACCAAGCGTTACTCCTGCGTAGGACTTTCCCCACCCCAAATGCTTCTCCAAAGCAATGCTGCGACAAAACATCGCGTAGTCGATGCCGATGTGTTCCTCGAACACCTGTCCAGGCTCCCAGATCCTTCGGGTCCCGACGGCTAGTTGGTTGTACAACGGCCCTCGATATTCGGACTCCTCGAACTCAGTCTCGTGCTCGGCCACGCGACAGACTCTGGAAGCTCCTTCGGTGCGTCAAGCATCTCATGAAGTAGGTCGTTGCCTCCGGCGAGCTTCGGTCGTAGTGATCCCCCATGCCCCATTACCCAGCCATTACCCACGCTGGGGGAGTGCAGTGTCCCGATGCGTCCCGATATGTCCGACTCGCGATTCCCCGAAATGAAGAAACCCAAGGACTTCAGAGCAGAAATCCTTGGGCTTCTTTCGAGGCGAGGACCAGATTCGAACTGGCGTGTGACGGTTTTGCAAACCGTTGCCTAACCACTTGGCTACCTCGCCAGGGACGCGGAAACTGGCATGCTCCCCCGGCCGGATCAAGCCCTTGTTTCACGGGCGCGGACGGCTAAAGCTCGCTACCACGCGCGCCGATGTCCCACGGCCGGAAATGGCTCATTTTGATTATCGAAGCGGGCCCAGTTGCGGCACGAGCGCGTGCGCCCTGTGCTGCAATGTAAGCCCTCGGGCTACACGTCCCCGACGTACGGAATGACCGGACCCCCCTAGGATCCGAGGAAAGGTCGGCCTAGACTGACCGCTTTGAGGGGACCGATCCCAGGGAAGGTTCGAGGTCGGCATTTCATAGACAAAGCCCTCCTTTCTAGGGGACCGATTTCACCCCTCGAGATCACCCTTTCCGACGCACACCATGGCCCACCCTGCACCAGACGCATCCGGACTCTACGAAGGGCTCGTCCTCGGGGGGAAGTACCGTCTCGAAGCGGAAATTGGCAGAGGCGCGATGGGCACCGTTTGGGCCGCAATCCACGAGACCCTCGAGCAGCGTGTCGCCGTGAAGATCATCTCCCAGGAGCACGCGAACTCCGACGAACTGCGGCGGCGGTTCGACACCGAGGCGCGGGCAGCAGCAAAGCTTCGTTCCCGGTTCGTGGTTGGCGTCTACGACAACGGTATCACCGATCACGGTCTTCCTTACATCGTGATGGAGTATCTCGAAGGCGAGTGCCTCGAGGATCGCATCGCCCGTCGCGGAAGCATCGACGTTGCCGAGACGGCGCGCATCGCCCGTCACGTCGCGCGCGCCCTTTCCAAGGCACACTCCAGAGGGATCGTCCACCGCGACCTCAAGCCGGCGAACATCTTCATCACCAAGAGCGACGACGAAGACGACGGTGACGATTGGACGGCAAAGGTCCTCGATTTTGGTATCGCCAAGATGGAAGACTTCGGCGATCGGTCCACGACCAAGACCGGAACCGTCCTCGGAACCCCGCTCTTCATGAGCCCGGAGCAAGTGCGGGGGGCGAGCGACGTCGACTCGCGCGCTGATCTCTACTCGATGGGAATGGTCATCTACAACATGCTGACGGGGACCTATGCGTTCGAGGGTCAGTCGTTCGGCGACCTTCTCGTGTCGATCTGCACCGATCCCCTCCCCGAGCTCAGCCGTGCCGCTCCCCAGGCCCCCCCAGCGCTCAACTCGTGGTTTCAAAAAGCCTGCGCTAGAAACCCCGACGACCGATACCAGACGGCCGAGGAGTTGATGAAGGGACTCAGCGACGCGATCGGTGACACCTCGCCCGCGACACGCCTCTCCATCAGTGACATCACTTCGACCGAACACCTGGTCCCACTGGCCGAAACTTTCGCGGCGAACTCGGAGGTGACGCGTTCTGGCGCTCGCGCGGTGGATACGGGCGCCACGGCACACACGGTGGTCTCGGTTCCAGAACCGAAAAGCTCTCGCTTGCCCATGATCGTGGGGGGAGCAGCTCTTCTCGTCGGCGCCCTCATCGCCTTCTTGGCGATGGCACCTTCGCGGAACTCGGGGCCCGCGGACGCAACTCAATCGTCCGTCGTCGCATCACCGCCCCTGGCCGAGCCCAGCCCCGAGCCTCCGTCCGACCAGGCGGAGCTCCCAAGCGACACGGACGACGCTCAGTCCGAGACGCAAGACGATCCACCGGAAGGCTCTGCGGCTGCCCCGGAGCCCGACGCCCTCGACGAGCACGAAGAACCCGCCCCCAAGACGGCCGTGACGAAAAAGCCGAGCCCCGCTCCCAAGTGGACGCCCAAGACTCAGACCGCGGCGCCCGCGCCGCAGCCTACCGCGGCCCCAGCGCCCAAACCCAAGCCAACGCCAAAGCCCGCCGCTCTCGACCTAGGATTTTGAACGATGACCTTCATTTCTCGCCGCGGTCCCGGCGCCCCACGCGCTGGCACTGGAACCGCCTCCTGTCCCAAATCCGTAGCAGGCGCTGCAGCTCTCCTTACCGCGCTTTTCGTTTCCGCAGCTGCGGCCGAGGAAGTCTCCGCCGAGAACAAGGCCGCCGCGCGCGATTTGGCCACGGAGGGCATCAAGCTGGCACAAGAAGGCAAGTGCGACGAAGCCATCCCGAAGCTGACCCGCGCCGAACAACTCTACCATGCGCCGACCATCCTCACCTGGATCGGACAGTGTCAGATCGATATAGGACACCTCGTAGAGGGCACGGAGACTCTGAATCGGGTGGTTCGTGAAGACCTCGATGAAGACGCGCCGGAGGCGTTCCAGGCCGCCCAGGCCAAAGCGCGCGAACTCATCAGTCAGGCGCGCCCGAAGATAGGCAAACTGACGATCAAGGTGACGCCAACCGATCTCGATGGCTTGGTCGTCGAGGTCGATGAGCGCGCCATCGCCTCGGCTCTCGTCGGCGCACCCAAACCCACCGATCCCGGTCCCCATTCAGTGAAGGTCAGCGCCCCCGGCTACCAATCGGTGACTCGTGAGCTCGAGCTCGCTGAAGGTGGACAGGAATCCCTGAGCATCGAACTCGTTCCCGATCCTGCTGGTGCGGATCGAGGACAGGACGCAGCACCCTTGGAGAACTCCGGCGACGAGCCGAACGAGAGCGAGTCAAAAGCCAACTGGATCGGGTGGACCACGGTGGGCGTCGGCGCGGCACTGATGGCTGGAGGGGGCGTCATGGGTTACCTCGCCATGAGCAAGGAAAACGATCTGTCGTGTGGAGACGACGGCCGCTGTCCTCCGTCCGAATCGGATTCACTCGACGCGGCGCGACGCAACGCTACGTTGTCCACGGTCCTTTTCGGGGTGGGCGGCGCGGTGGCCGTGACCGGTGTGGTCCTGCTCATCACTGGAAAATCGAGCGCTCCCGAAGAGGCTCGTGGGAGCTATCTCGAACCTACCGTAGGGCTCGGGAACCTCGGTATCCGGGGCGCTTTTTGACGCTCGTTCAGGCCTGCTCGTCCGACTCGTCCTCAGCGAGATAGCTGAGAATCGCGTCATCCAGAGACTTCTCGTCGAGCCCCACCTCGCCGAAGATGGAACTCTGGTTGCTGCTCGGTGGAGGCACGGAGAAGATGCCCGCGGGCCGTGGGGCCGCGTATGCGCCTTTGTCCTCGACCCCGCCGGGCGCTTCGCTCGGACGCCGGGAAGGTGGACGCGTCGATTCACGAACGGGGGCCGCGCTGACTTCCTCATCGAAGCCGATCAAGTCGTCGAGCTCACCGGACCGGAGAGCAACGAACATCGCTTTGTGCTGCTCCTTCATCATGTTCTTGACGACGACGGCCATGTCGTCTTGTTCCAGGTGCTCCGAGTAGTCCGTTCGCGTGGATTTGACGATGCGTCCCCCATCGGCAAACAAATGCGTCATGATCCGAGGGCTGTTCACCCCAGAGTCTTCGGTCTGAATGTGGAAGATTCGACCGCGGTGACGAACGTTGTTGTTGTATCCGAGTAGCGGTGGCGGAGGCATGGCCTATCCCGAGTCTCGAGCGGAGCCGAGGTTTTCGAATTACAGCCTATCATGGCAGGAGCGAGAACCTACCCCCTACGAAAAGCCGGCAGTGTTCATATAAGGGCGAGATGTCCCACATTGGCGAGCGTCGATTCCGAGCGGGCCCCAAGGGGGAAGCCCAGGCCTATTTCTCGTCTTCGTCGAGGCGGCGCATGCCTTCGAGCAAGAGCGCCTCGGGACTTGCTTGGATAACTTGAGACTCGGCCGTGAAGTTCGGGTCGAGAGCGAAGGTGCCCTCCTGAAGTCGAAGCATGGCGTAAAACGCCTCCTCGCCACGCTGGGTCATCCACAGAGCGTTGAAGATCATGCCCTGAACGAAATGGATTTCTCCCTGCTCTTGCCCGGAGCGAATCTTGAGCGAACCCGTCTTTCTACCGTGCCAGAGCACCTGCACCATGTCGGGAAGGCCCATCTCCGTGAGGGAGCCAGAAACGCCTCGGGAGATCGCCCCCGTCTGCGTCGCCTCGCGCTCCATGATCTGCTTGAGCTTTGCAACCAACAGGTCAGCGGAGACTGGCTTCTGCATGAAGTCTGCCGCACCTAGCTCGAACGCGCGCCGCGCGTCGGCGCTGGCGCTCCGACTCGTGACGAAAATCCACGGAAGCTTCTTACCCCAGTCGTGCTTTCGCACCTCGCTGAGGAGAGCGTACCCGTCCGTCCCACCGCCGAAGTCCACCTCGGTGACGGCGATTTCGAATTCGCCCGATTGTAGAAACTTGAGGGCTTGTTCGGCGGTGTGCGCTTGTTGCACCTCGAAGCCCTGCTCCACCATGCGGAGCTCGAGTACGGTCGTCTCCTCGGGATCGGGATCGACCACGAGGGCGCGATGACGGTTCGCGAGCAGGCGCGCCTTGAGATCCTCGCCCGTCACCGTCTGCTTGAAGAGATCGACGAGATTGGGATCGAAAACCGAGCCCTTGTAGCGCGAGAGCACCTCACAAGCTTCGGCTGGACGGAGCCGCTTTCGGAATGGATTGCGGGGATTTTGGGTGAGATCGGCGTAGGTGTCGGCAATCGCGAGGATACGCGCTCCGAGCGCGATGTCCTTGCCGCGAAGTCCCTCGGGAAACCCTTGGCCGTCGAAGCGTTCGTACATCTGCTCCACGGCGTACTTGGTCTCGGACGTGAGGCCGACGGCCTCCATCAGCCGGGCCGGTGACGTGAGCGTCTTGCGTGCCTGTGTCGCGTGTCCCTCGTACTCGGCCACGTTCAACGTGGTGAGGTGATACGCCCCCGCCTTGCCCAAATCATGGAGAAATGCCGCAATCTGAAGCGAGGTGAGCTGACTCCCCGTCAGGCCGATTCGTTCGGCGATCTTCTTGATGAGGCGCGACACCTGCGCCGAATGACCGCGCAAGTCCTGTCGGCTGTTTTCGAGCAGGCTGACGAGCACGTTCAGGGTCTCGACATAACCCCGGTCGTTGAGTCCTACGCGGCCCTTGGACCCTCCGGACTTGAGATCCTCCTCGCTGATGACGCGCTCGCGCGGCCGTTCCTCCCGCGCCAACGACTCGGTCATGCTCTCGTCGCTCACGAGGTTGCGTTCGTAGACGTCCAGCATGCTCGTAAATTGAGCGTGGGCGGCCTTGTCGAGGTTCGCGAACGCGTGAATGTCACCCGAATACGCCTTGGCGACGGCAGCCTTCACCGCGCGGGGCCGAGCCACGAATGCCCGCACCTCACGGACCCCTGACACGAGTTTGATTTCGTCCAGAGCCTGCGGGTTGCCGGGATCAGCAGTCACCACGCTGAGCGCTCCCGACTTCGGATCGAAGAGAACCGGAAACACTCCATGCGCGACCGCCAGCTTCTTCGGCACCTTGGAGAGGGTCACTTGATCGATGTCGGCCTTGGCGAGCTTCTCCGTCGAAACGAACCTGGTTCGGTACAGTCCCGCGAGGTACTTCAGAAGCGCAGCCTCGGAAACCGAGTCGTTGTCGATCAGTGCTTCTTCGACGCGATCCCCGAAAGCTTGCACGTGATTGAGAGTCGCCTCCCGCTGAGCCTCGGTGATGATGCCGTCCCTCACCATCTGTTCGAGCAATCGCTGATTTACCGGTGCATTCATCCGTGACAGTCCGTAGGAGCAGTCCGCCGGCCGGCACCCACCCAGGGCCCGTCGAATCCGCTCCGATTTGACTATGCTAGGCCGAAATCCGAGACCTGGCGAGGTGCGACGGGTCCCGTAAATACCTCAGAGTTCCAATTGCTTAGCCCTAAAGGTAGGTGTGGGTGGGAGCGTCGGCCCCCCGCTCGTCGGGCCGAATATCGAAGTGCCCCTCGCATCCGCGGCCGGAGCGCAGCCCATCGACTCGCGGGGGCGGGGAAACTCGGGCGGCCCCGGGGTCTTGCCCCTCCCATGGAAGGGAGCTACACAGCGCTCCCCCTTTCGGAATTGGCCGGGCAACCGCTCCGTCGAGGCCGGGGGAGACCCACCCAACGGGCAGGCTTTTTCGGAGGCTGCGCTCTTGGGACCGGGGCCCAATCCGCCAGACCGATCTCGAAGATCGCGCCCGGACGGCTGGGGACCCCCTGCATCATCAACCAAACACAGAGGATCCCAACCATGCGCACTTACAACGCCAAGCCCGCTGAAGCTCACGCAGCCCGTGAGTGGTGGGTGGTCGACGCCGAAGGCCAACCCCTCGGTCGCGTCGCCAGCAGAGTCGCCGCCGTTCTCCGCGGCAAGCATAAGCCCACCTTCACTCCCCACGTGGACACGGGCGACTTCGTCGTCGTGATCAACGCAGCCAAGGTGAAGGCCACCGGCAACAAGCTAAACGACAAGAAGTACCACACCCACTCGGGCTACATCGGCAGCCTCAAGAGCGTCACTCTCAAGGACGCTCTGGTCAACAAGCCCGAGCTGCCCATCAAGCACGCCGTCAAGGGCATGCTCCCCAAGAACGTTCTCGGCCGTCAGCTTCTCAAGAAGCTCAAGGTCTACTCGGGCGCCGAACACCCCCACGCCGCCCAGAACCCCCAGCCTCTTGCCCTCTAAGATAGGACGAAGCACATGAGTGAAAACGCAACCTACGCAACGGGCAAGCGCAAGACCGCCGTCGCCCGTGTTTGGATTCAACCCGGCAGCGGCAAACTGACCGTGAACCGCGCGCCCATCGACGAGTACTTCGAGCGCGAGACCTCGGTGATGGTCGCCAAGCAGTCTCTGGAGCTTCTCGAGCTCGTGGACAAGTACGACGTGAAGGCTTTCGTCGCTGGAGGTGGTCACTCGGCTCAGGCCGAAGCCGTCCGTCATGGCGTCGCTCGCGCTCTCGTCGCCGAGGACGCCGAGCGTCGGCGTCCGCTGAAGCGCGCTGGGCACCTCACCCGCGACAGCCGCAAGAAAGAGCGTAAGAAGCCAGGTCAGCCGGGCGCTCGCAAGAAGTTCCAGTTCAGCAAGCGCTGATCTCTGGAATCTCCGGCGAAACACGCGGCTGGCCTCCGGGCTCGCCGCGTGTTCTTCATTTGGCATCATTGTCGTTTTTCGGGCCCCCCACGAACTGGCCTGGGGCGTCCCAGCACCACTCCCTGTCCCCGTACCGCACCCCCCAAAAGAGAATCATGGCACTCAAAGTCGGCATCCTCGGCGCCGCCGGTTACACCGGTGCAGAACTCATTCGGCTCATCGACCTCCATCCCGAGCTCGAACTGGTCTACGTCGCGGCACGCGAGAACGCCGGACAGACTCTCGGCGCCGTCATTCCTTCGACGGAAGGGATCGCTGGCATCGGAGATCTGATGCTCGAATCGTTCGAGGAAGCGGATGCACCCGCTCTGGCCAAGAGAATCGACGTCTGCTTCGCGGCACTCCCCCATGCCGCGAGCGCGCGCCTCGGCGGCGCGCTCCTCGATGTTGGCGTTCAGGTCGTCGACCTCTCAGCGGACTTCCGCCTCAAAGATCTCGCCACGTACGAGGCTTGGTACGGCCCGCATCCACGGCCCGAGTTGATCGAGAAATCCGTCTACGGTCTGCCCGAACTCTACCGACAAGAATTGTCAGGAGCTCGGCTCATTGCCGGCCCGGGATGCTACCCGACGAGCGCGCTGTTGCCGCTCGTTCCTCTCGTAAAGGAAAATCTCATCGAACTCGACACGCCGATCATCGTCGATTCCAAGACGGGAACGAGCGGCGCCGGTCGGAAGCCCGGCCCAGTGACGAATTTCTCCGAAGCGAGCGAGGGCATTCGCCCGTACAAAGTCGCTGGCAATCATCGCCACACCCCCGAGATCGAGCAGGAACTTTCGACAGCTGCAGGCAGGGAAATGCGCGTGCTTTTCACTCCGCAGCTAGCGCCGATGATTCGAGGGATTCTGACGACCACCTACGCCAAACTTCGGACCGGAGTCACCGAGGACGATTGTCGAAAAGCCGCCGAGACCCACGTGAGCTCGGGGCTCGTGAGTATTCTACCTGCAGGAAAACTCCCCGACACGCTGCACGTGCGAGGAAGCGGGCGAGCTCATCTGGGCTATGCATTCGACGAACGCACGGGGCTTTTGCTCGGAATGTGTGCGATCGACAACCTTGCACGAGGCGCCTCGTCTCAGGCAATTCACGCGCTCAACGTAGCACGCGGATTCAGCGATACCGCTGGAATCCCGAGGATTGCACAGTTCCCATAATCGAAGCAGCTCTGAAGGTAGAAGCTGTGGCCCAGCGGAATGGCCCAGCGGAATGGCCCAGCGGAATGGCCCCAGCACGCGGACCATGCGATTCAGAAAATGATCCGCACATCTCCACCCAACCTGGAAATGAATTCCGTCGAGCACTTGCGTGCCGACTAGGGCCGTGAAACAACATTACGCTTCGATGTCGTCACCTTTCCGAATCAAGAGTGAGTTTGAGCCCAAGGGCGATCAGCCGCAGGCAATCAAGAAGCTCGTCGCCGGGCTCCACGCCGGAAAGAACCATCAAACGCTCCTCGGTATTACCGGCAGCGGGAAGACCTTCACCATCGCCAACGTGATTCAGCAAATGGGCAAGCCCACGCTGATCATGGCGCCGAACAAGACCCTCGCGGCTCAGCTGTATGGCGAGATGCGAGAGCTGTTCCCCGCGAACGCCGTCGCCTACTTCGTCAGCTACTACGACTACTACCAGCCGGAAGCCTACCTCCCGACGAGCGACACCTTCATCGAAAAGGACGCCATCATCAACGATCAGATCGATCGGATGAGGCATGCGGCGACCCACGCTCTGCTCTCGCGTTCGGACGTCATCATCGTCGCGAGTGTGAGTTGCATCTACGGCATCGGTTCCTCGGAGTCGTACGAGGGGCTCTCCATCCACCTGAAGAAGGGTGAGGAAATCGCGCGCGACGATCTGTTGCGACGACTCGTGGACATCCAATACGAGCGCAACGATATCGATTTTCACCGCGGGACATTCCGCGTGCGCGGAGACGTGGTGGAGATCTTCCCCATGTACGAGGAATCCCTCGCCATCCGTGTTGAGTTCTTCGGCGACGAGATCGACGAGATCAGCGAGGTGGATCCGGTCCGTGGCAAGGTGACCCGCCGCATCACCGAATACTCCATCTACCCTGGCTCGCACTATGTCACGCCCAAGGATCACATGGCGAAGGCCATCGAGCGGATCCGCGACGAACTGCGCGAGCGTCTGGAATTCTACGATCGCGAGGGCCGTTTCCTGGAGAAGCAACGCATCGCCCAGCGGACTCAGTACGATCTCGAAATGCTCGAGCAGATGGGCTTCGTCCAGGGCATCGAGAACTATTCCAGACATCTGTCGGAGCGAAAGGCGGGCGAACCCGCCCCCACGCTCATCGACTACTTCCCCGACGACTTCCTCTTGATCATCGACGAGTCGCACCAAACCATCCCCCAGATCGGGGCGATGTATCGTGGCGATCGAGCTCGCAAGGAGAATCTCGTCGAGTACGGATTCCGCCTGCCGAGCGCTCTGGACAACCGACCGCTCCAGTTCCACGAATTCGAAAAGTACATGCGGAACACGATCTACGTCTCCGCGACTCCTGGCGACTACGAGCTCGAGCACAGCGGCGACGCGCTCGCCGAGCAACTGATTCGCCCCACCGGCCTTCTGGATCCCGAAATCGAGGTGCGCCCTGTCGATGGTCAGGTCGACGATCTCCTTGCGGAGATCCGCGCCCGCATCGAACGCGACGAACGCGTTCTGGTCACGACGCTGACCAAGCGGATGGCCGAAGACCTCACCGAATACTACGCGGAACTCGGCATCAAGGTGCGCTATCTGCACTCGGACATCGATACGATGGAGCGTGTGGAAATCCTCAAGGCGCTGCGCGCGGGTGAGTTCGACGTGCTCATCGGGATCAACCTGCTCCGCGAAGGGCTCGACCTCCCCGAGGTGAGCCTCGTTGCGATCCTCGACGCGGACAAGGAGGGATTTTTGCGTAGCCCGCGCGCCCTCATCCAGACGGTCGGACGCGCCGCGCGAAACGCAAACGGTCGAGTCTTCATGTACGGCGACCGGGTCACCGCTGCGATGGAGCAAGCCATCAGCGAAACCAACCGCCGCCGCGCAATTCAACAAGCGTACAACGAAGAGCACGGCATCACGCCAGCGACGGTCCGTCGTTCCATCAAGGACCTCAGCGCCGCTGGAGGCGAGGCGGACTACTACTCGATCCCGAAGGGCGAGCCCAAGGCCGAGAAGACCAAACGCGGCAAGCAATCGCAGCCCGCCGCCGCTCCGAGCAAGAAGAAGGCGACGGCGAGCCAGCCAGCTCGCAAGAGCTCGGCGCCCTCGATTCCTCCAGAAGAGCTCGCGGAGAAGCTCGAAGCCCTGCGCAGCCAGATGTTCGCGGCCGCCGAAAACCTCGAGTTCGAGACGGCGGCCCGCCTACGCGACCAGCTGAACAAGCTCCAGGGCGACGCAAGCGAAGCTCAAGACGCCCCCGAGGCGCCTCCACCCTCCGTGCGAGCGAACAAGGGACGGGGTCGCAAGTCGCACCCGGCCAACAAGAAATCCGGCATCACACGCAAACCGGGGGCCACCGACGTGCCCGACAGCTCGGCGAAGGGCGCCTGATTCGGCTCGACGACGAGTCCGGCACCGCTACCTGGTACGGCCCTGGCGACGGATGAGACCCCCGCGTTCGATTCGCCTCAGACTAGGTCGTCGCGATCCGTTTCCTTCAGGATGGAAACCACGTCGCGGACGTCCTGGGAGCGAGTACGAGGCATGACGAGTAGCGCGTCGTCGGTCTCGATGACGCAGAGATCGTCTACGCCTAAAAGGGCGATGACCTTCTTCGTACCGCTGGATGAACGAAGGTCCTCCACGAGGTTGTTCTGCGCGTCGACGAAAACCGTGCCGCTCGGGGCCGCGTTGCCGGACTCGTCCCTCGCGCTCAGTTCCCACGAGCTCTCCCAACTCCCGAGATCGCTCCAGCCGAAGTCACCAGGCACCACCAAGAGTGAGTCCGACTTCTCCATCACGCCGTAGTCGATGCTCACCCCGTCGACGCTCGCAAAGAACTCTTCAACCCGCGCGCCTTCCTGGGGCGTCCCAGCTGCGTCGTCGATGGCATCGAGGGGCGCGGTCATCTCCGGCAAGTGGCGATTCACCGCTTCGACCATGTCGCGCGCCCGAAAAACGAAAATCCCAGCGTTCCAGAAGTATTCGCCGGACTCGAGATACTTCCGGGCCGTGTCGAGATCCGGCTTTTCCACGAATCGATCGACAGCGAAAACCCCCTCGCTCTTCTCGGCGGCCCGCTTGATGTAGCCGTATCCCGTCTCGGGCCGCGTCGGTACGATGCCGATAGTCGTGATGAGTCCGGTCGAGGCCGCCTCCGCAGCCTTGACCAGTATCCTCCGAAACTCTTCTCCATCGGCGGCATGTTGGTCGCTTGGGAGAACGCACACGACGGCATCCGGATCCCGACGCGCGATCAACCGCGCTGCCCACGCGATGCACGGCGCCGTGTTGCGGGCCCGGGGTTCCGCCAGGAACGCCGTCTCCGGAAGCCCCGGCAGCTCTTTCCGCGTCGCATCCACGAGATGGGCTCCGGTAGCAATGAACACGTTCTCATCCGGTAAGAGCCCCGCCAGCCTCGCGTGGGTGGAGGCAATCAGCGAGTGCGGCGCGGAGGGTCCCAGCGGCAGGAGCTGCTTGGGGCGCAGGCGCCGCGATGCGGGCCAAAACCGCGTACCGCTTCCTCCTGCGAGGATGACGGCGAATAGATTGCGAGGTGCAGTCATGAGCGCTCTTTTTTCCAGATCGGCCCCGCGAGAGCAACCCCGTTCAGGAGGGCCACGCCTGCGCCATCATCAGGGTGGCTATCGCAAGGGGAAACACCCACACGGCAAACCAGGGGAAGCTCCCGCCTACCACCATACGCCTGAGAACCAGCATCGCGCCCACGCCGGAAACACAAGCAGCGGCCGCACCGACCAAGGCGGAGGGGAGCCCCTGCATTTGGCCGATGGTTCCCGGAAGCTCGAGAAGAGCGGCGCCGAGTACAGCCGGAACACTCATCAACATGCTGAGCTCGAAGGCGCGACCTCGCTGCACCCCGAGGAAAAGCGCTACAGCGATGGTCGTGCCGCTGCGAGAGATCCCGGGTACCACGGCAATCCCCTGCGCTATTCCGAGGATCAACGCCGCCTGGATGCTGGGGTGCTCGATCTTTCCCGGCCGAGCAAATCGGGTCGAGACGAGCAGCGCGGACGTCACGAGGAATCCGAGGCCAACCACGAGGGGCGAGCGAGTCCATTCGTCGACGGTGTCGCGCAGAGCAAAGCCCATGATCGCCGTCGGAACCGACGCAACGACGACGAACATCGCATCCTGTCCGCTGCGGGTCGTCCGGAACAGCGAGGGCTTCACGAGCGCCCGAAGGCCGCTCATGATCGCCCCGCCCAAGCGATGCCGCAGCACCACTGCCGTCGCCACGAGCGTCCCGACGTGAAGAAGCACGTTGAGCGTGAGCCCCGCGCCCTCGACCCCGAAAAGGATCCCAGCGAGAGCCAGGTGACCCGAACTCGAAATCGGCAGAAACTCGCTGATCCCCTGAAGAAGTCCCAAAAGTAGCGCTTCTATCATGATGCATCCCTCACACCTCTGACGAGGTCGAGCAGCTCATCCGCCGAAAGTACGCGAGACTCCGCCGCTTTGACGACGCCACTCGCATCGACGACGACCAGGGTTGGTAGCTGCGTGATGTGGAGCGCCGCCCCGAGGGCCCCCTCCTCGTCGAAGGCGTTGGGATACGCGGGCTTTTCCTCTTCGAGAAAGGCAACTGCCGAGGGTCGTTGATCCGTCGTGGCGACACCGAGAAGGTACACATCCGAACCCAGCTCGGACGCTACGGCGCTGAGCACCTTGCTCTGCTCGCGACAGGGCATGCACCAGCTGGCCCAAAAGTCGAGTACGACGATCTGTCCCCGGAGATCCGAAAGGCGCACTCTATCGCCCGAGTCACCGCCCGACAGCAGCTCGAGATCGAAGTCCGGCGCTTGTTGTCCCGACAGTTTGGCGGGCTTTTGATCCACGTACGGCAAAATCACGAAGGCAAACATGAGCACGACAAGAGCCGCCATCAGACCGAGGAACCACGTCTGCCGGAGCTCGAGAGATTTCTTGGAGACGGGAGGGGCGTCGCTCATCGGGCGACAATCCATAACACCCCTGCAGAAAACGCAAAGAACAATCCGATTGCGGCAACGAGAAGGGGCAGCGGGCTGCTTTCACGGGTGGCTGCATCTGCTCCGGCATCCTCCAGTCTGGCGGAAAGCTCTCTGTCCGACCTCTTGATGTGAAAAACGAACAACAACAGAGTCAGAAGTCCAGATAGCCCGGCATAGGCACCGAGGGTCAAGCGGATCTTGCGACGTCGCTTCTCCACTCGTCGGCGCTCGGCCGGGCCACCGTCGAGCAGATAGGCATCCCAGACGTCGAGCGTATGGTTCTGGCCGTCGAGTGGATATCCCACGGTACTCGCGGACCGGGCGTCGGCGGAACTCGCCAGAACGAGGAAGAGCCCTTCCGCTCGAGGGACCGCGGTAGAAGGTATCGTCCCTGTGAAAAACCCACGTTCGTTCTCTCGGAGGGTGAGGCGGCCCCC
Source organism: uncultured Polyangiaceae bacterium (assembly GCA_965652275.1). Lineage (GTDB taxonomy): Bacteria > Myxococcota_A > Polyangia > Polyangiales > Polyangiaceae > NIC37A-2. The sequence goes on from CBFGUR010000004.1 coordinate 148,360, forward strand.
CGTGAAGCGCGCCGTCTCGGTCACGAAGGTGTACCATGCCTCGTCGCGCGGAACCGGGGCGAGCACTTCGAAGCCTTCATCGACTCGTCGAAACCAGAACGCGCCGGGCACGACGGGCAGCGCCTGCTGAAACACCCAGCTGAGTTCGCCGTGATCGACCGTCACGCGCAATGCCGCCACATGCTCCTGTGCGGCTACGGAAAAGGACAACCGTCCATCCTCGTCGGTCACACCCCGGCCCGGCCCACGGACATCCGCCCCCACTCCTTCGAGCCGCGCCCGGGCGCCCGAAAGGGGACCTTCGTTTCGCATGACTCGTAACTCTCCGTCACCTGTGAAAGGCACGGCAAGGACTCGACTGACGATGGACAGGGTGGCCTTCAGGTCGTCCCTTTTCTGCACGCGCATCTGGCCTTCCCTGCGACGAGCGGACCGCAACCACCGCTCCGTGGACAGACTCGTCGGGCCGCGCGCAAGTGTCTTGCCCCGCGAGTCGAAAATCTCGAGCAAGAGTGGCCCCTGCCCTCGGAGCGGTAGCTCGAACTCCGCCCATCCGGTCTCATTCGTCACGAGCCGCCTTTCGACTCCGTGAGAGCCCCTCGAGGCCGCCAGGACGATGGACTCGCCACCGACAGGGGTGACGACGTCGTCGACCTCCTCGACGACCTGGAGCCTTCCTCGGAACGGTTCAGGACCGTCGGTCGGTCCCCCCAGAACCACTGCCGACCTCACAATCCCCCCCTGCGTGCCGAGGAAGGTCGACAGACCGAGCACCGCCACCGCAAGGAGCGGCAGGACGTAGAGAAGTAGGGGCCCCCGAGTCGCTGCCATAGGGGCGCAACTTACCACCTCGGACAGACCGGGGGCGATCTGTCGAGCTTGCCTGGAAGCTGGCTTGGAGTAGGGTGCCGGGCCGATGGCGAAAGCTGTGAAAAAGAAGAACAAAAGCGCGAAGTCCGGCCTCAGGCGTCGTGAGCGGCGGTTCTCTACGAGCCCGACGTTCATGCCTGTGTGGGTCGCGATCGTGGGGATGGTGGGTGCGGCGCTACTCGGCTCGGGAGTATTCGGTCTGTGGATTTTGGACCCTCCTCTGTCGTTGGCCTCCTATCTGGTCGCCGCGGGCGGCTTTGGTCTCGGGGTCGCCCTCTGGTTCGGCCAGCCTTCCGAGTCCGCGGTCATGGTTGGAGACGCTGGTATCGGGGTCGAAGACGGGCGCGAAACGCTGCGGGTCCCGTGGTACGAGCTTCGCTCGCTTCGCATCATCGGCGGTAGTGTTGTTGCCGAGGGCAAGTCCCTCAAGCTCAAGTTCCTGCTGGGGGCCAACCGTGACGCCACGGCGTGGGCTCTCAAGGAAGCGGCCGAGCGCGTACCGAACGTCATCGACGTGTCCAAGGATATCGCCGCAACCCTCCCCGATCCGAAGAAGGTCAAGGGTTACGATCAGAACGTCAAAGACGACCAGGTCACCGGGATCCGATGCGCCGCAAGCGACAAGATCATCAACTTGGAGGACGACGCCCGCGCGTGTCCGAAGTGCGGCCAGATTTACCACAAAGACGGTGTCCCAGAGCGCTGCACCTCCTGCGACACCGAACTTCGGGGACGCGTTCTTCGGGTCTAGGTGCCCACGAGAGCGCCGACAAGTAACCGCGGGCGGCTCTTGTGCCTGGGAGACCCCAGCGATTCAGGGTGCGGTGAGTATCTTCGCCGCGCCCTTCTTGATTTCCAGAACCTGGATGGGTCGGTCGCCGTAAGCAGCGGCAAGCCCCACGTCGATCCGAAACACGCGGTCGTCGCACGCCGCCGACATGCCGCGTTCCTGGACAGTGTGCCCCACCGCCATCCGCTTGGCCCCAAGCCGCTTCAAGGTCCTCTCGAGCATTCGGCACGCCTCCGGTGAAAGAACGGGATCGCCATAGATGCGCGTCCAAAGCGGTCCCTCCTGGTCGACAACCGGGCGAGGTGGGAGCGTGGTCTCACCGAGCATCCACGCCTTGGACTCTCGGTTGAGCTTGTCGATCCCGTAATCGAGATGCTTGGTCGTTACGCCACCGTGGACGAACACCGTATCCCCGACCATGACGATCAGACGTCGATCGGCGAGGATACGGGCAGCCCCGCCGCCTGGTAGGAAAGCCGATGCGCGCGACTTGGATAGCCCTTCGACCTGAACCGAAAGGGGCGACGGCGGCTCGAACTCGGAGAAGGAGTTCATTGCGCCGGCGGCGACATAGCGGAAATCACCCAAGACGTTCATCGCCTCGTGATTGCCGTTGAGTACGATGAGCCGCCCTCCCGCTTCGCTCGCCTCCTTCTCGAGCCGCTTCAGAAACTCGATGATCTCTCGCTCTTCTGCGCCTCGATCGAGCTGGTCCCCCGTCTGCACCACGACCAGCTCGCCTCCGCTCCACTTACCTTTGTCATCGATCGCGCCGGCCAAGCGAAATGCCTTCTCGGTCGAGGAAAAGTCCCCGTGCAGATCTCCAATCGCGACGACTCGCTCCGCTCCGGGGAGACGAAAGTCGCCTTTGGGTTCGACGACATCCACGGCCGGGGACGCATGAAGCAGCTCGTCGGATTTCGACGACACCGTCGACTTGCTGTCAACCTGGGATCGAGGCTCTTCTGGTTTGTTGTCGCAGGCGAAAGTTCCGCTGAACGCCACACATGTCGAAAACAGGAATGCGTACCTCCTCTTCGTGCTCGGGGCCCTATGACGGCTCGGGAGTCGCGCTCGGTCGTTCGATGGCTTCATGTTCGATGAAACTACACGTCCAGCTTGCTGACGTGAACCTCTACTAGAGGTCGCGCGCCGCACATCTCCTGGATGACCCCACGAATCGAACGACGAATCCCGTCCTCCATGGATGTCATGCGTACCTCCCGAGCACTCTCCAGCCCCGACCGAGCGGCGCTCTGTAGCACTGCCATCGCCCCCTCGTCGTCGTCGACCCCCGGAACGCCCAGCACGGTCAGCCGGATGGGACCAAGGCGACGGCGCTTCGAGTCGATTGCTACGGAGACGAAGACCACCCCGCGACGAGCCATCTCGCCGCGGCGGCGCCGCACGCGTGGCGACATGACTTCTCCCCCCCAAGCGAGGCGGCACAGTCCGGTCGGAACCGGAGAACCTCGGCGCATTGCCCCGGAACGGGGCAGCTCTACCGTGGTTCCGTTCTCGACCACCATCACGTCCGAAATCCCCTGGTCTCTGGCCAGGCGCGCGTGCCCCTCGAGATGATGAAGCGTCCCGTGTACCGGGACGAAGGCTTCGGGACGAAGCCATGCCATCATCTGGGCGAGTTCGGAACGAGAGGCGTGGCCGCTCGTGTGGATGTTGGGGTACGTGTGTCGCGTCACCACGTCCGCTCCGAGACGCTTGAAGTCACCAACCATCGTGTGGACGGCTTTTTCGTTTCCCGGAATGACTCGAGCGGACAAGATCACTCGATCGCCTGCTTCGACCTCCAAATGGGGGTGCGTACCCTGGGATAGCCGTCTCAGCGCGGAGGGCCCCTCGGCTTGACTGCCCCCAGCGACGATCAGGACCTCGTGACGGGGCGTTTCGTGGAGCGCCTCGGGAGCAAGCAATAGACTGCTCGGAAAATCCAGGGCCCCCAAGCTCTGAGCCACCTGATGTTGCCGCATGAGGCTTCGCCCGAGGAGGCACAAGCGTCGACCGGCTTCTCGAGCGGCTCGGCCCAACGCCAGAAGGCGGTGAGCATTGCTCGAAAACATGCCCACGATTACGCGTTCGCGAGCCGAGAGCACGAGCCGCGAGAGTTCCCGACCTACATCCCCCTCGGAGACCGTACGGTCGAGTGTATCGATGTTGGTGCTGTCACTGAGCAGCAGCCGAACTCCCTCGTCGCCCAGCTCCCGAATTCGAACCTCATCGGTGGGCCTCCCAGCTGGCTGCTCGGGATCGAGGTTGAAGTCGGCGGTATGGAATACGACGCCAGCACGGGTGCGTATCGCGAGCGCTGTGGCATTCATGATTGAATGAGCCACGTGCACGGGTTCGATCTCGAACGGACCCACGCGATATTGGGTCCCGACATCGACGAGGTGGAGACAGTCCGTGCTCAGATCTTGGTCCGAAAATCGTGCGGCAATGAGTGCACACGCATGCGCCGGAGCATAGATCGGAACGGTCCTCGGGAGGGTTCTCACCAAATGAGGGAGAGCGCCGATGTGGTCTTCGTGACCATGAGTGATGAATACACCATCGATGTCCTGCTGGCGCGGAAGCAACCAGGAAAAATCCGGAACGACCAAGTCGACGCCCAGATCATCGTCGGGAAAAGACGCCCCACAGTCCACGATGACGATTCGCCCGTCTTGCTCGAGAGCGAAACAGTTCATGCCGATCTCACCCAAGCCCCCCAGAGGCACGAAACGCACGCAATCGGCAGAATCCATCGGCAGCTTCACCTTAGTCCGTGCAAAAGCCGTGAGCCAACGCGCGCCCTTGACCCCGAGAAACCCTCTGGTCTTACCATTGGATGGGACGGGGCACCCACGCCCGCTCTGCCTGATTCGCTCCCAAGTCACGTCGGGAGAATCGAACCGAAAAGAGCCGAGGCAAGACGCGCGCCTCGGCAATGTCGATGCCGACCCCACCCATACAGGAGAGCATCGAAACCGCTCGCCATTGGGGTACAGAGGCACTAGTTTTCGGGGCGTGAAGAAGATTTCGACGGATGAGGCAGAGAATCTAATCGAGGACGGGGTGCCGTTCGTGGACGTACGAACCGAAGAGGAGTTCGCGGACGGCCACGTTCCGGGCGCCATCAACATCCCGATCAGTGTCTCTGCACCGGGAGGAATGACGCCAAACCCCGACTTCGTCGCCGTTGTCGGAGCGAACTTCGAGAGAAACCAGAAGCTGATCCTTGCCTGTAAAGCGGGGGGCCGCTCGGCCCGCGCCGCGGCCGAGCTCGAGGCCGCGGGGTTCACCGACCTTTTGGACATGACGGCGGGATTTCACGGCGGCAAGGACGCATTCGGAGCTCCGATCCCGGGCTGGCAGGCCGAGGGTCGCGAGGTCCAGATCGACGCCGAAGACGACCAAACCTACGCCAGCCGTAAGGCCAAGCTAGGGGGCTGAGCGGGGCGGAGCGTCCTCGACTCGAGCGAAATCCGCGGCGGCCTTCTTCACCTGTTCCAAGTCCCTGGCCGCTTTCTCCGCCTCTTCGACGAGAGCGGGAGTAAACGCGGTCATGCCCCAGATCCCATTGGGGCGCACGCGAAAGGCATACCGCGTCCCCTTCGCAGTTTGGATGGTTGCGCGGGGTCCCTTCCGCTCGACCCGCGAAATACCGGACACGTCGAGCCGAAGTTGCGCGAGCCAGCCGTGTCGAAGCGCCATGAGCGCGAAGACATCAGAGCCGTCTGGGGCAGCGGCGAACCTGCCGTAGTCGTCCTCGAGTTTCTCGAGCTCATGAGGTGGATAGGCGCCTCGGGCCACGCCGAGCGCCTCTTTGCGGTAGTCACGGATCGTGTAGCAGGCATGCTGCGCCGCCTCCTCCGTGTAGGCGAAGAACCGTTCGGGCTTGCCCTCGTTGACCGCTCGAACCACGCGCAAGTACGCCCCTTCGGGCGTACGATCGCTGGGATAGCGAATCCACGAGTACGCGTAGATGCAGGCAGGGATCAGCAGGACGAGCGCCACCAGAAGCTTGCCCGTGGACAACCTCGAAAGGAAATTGCGTCGCGGTTCGGGTGGACTCACGGGCTCCCCTTAGCAACAGGGGTGACCAACGTCGATGTTTTCCGGGCGCAGCCCTTGCTCAACACCCCGCGGCCAAGATAGCAACGAATGGTGAAGCGCCGCTCGATCGCCGTCATCGTACCAGCCTATTGCGAAGAGCGTCTCATCGAACGAACCCTCACCGGGCTCCCCGATCTGGTAGGGAGGATCATCGTGGTCGACGACGCCAGTCCGGACGAGACGTCGACCCGGGCGCGCTCGGTCTCCGACTCGCGCATCACGGTCATCCGCCACCAAACCAACCGCGGGGTGGGAGCTGCAATTTATTCTGGATACCAAGAAGCGCTTCGCCATCCCGAGTGCGAGATCTTGGTCGTCATGGCCGGAGACAACCAGATGGACCCAGCCGATCTCGCACCGCTGACCGAGCCCATCTTCACTCACGAAGCCGACTACGTGAAAGGAAACCGACTCGTCCACCCCCAGGCACTCGAGATGCCCCGGATCCGGCGTTTCGGAACGCGGGTTCTGGCCAAAGCAACGTCCATCGCGTGTGGACAGAAGCTGGGCGACTCTCAATGCGGGTATACGGCGATCTCCCGTGAGGCGGCCCTGGCCATCGACTGGAGCGGGCTCTGGCCCCGCTACGGCTACCCGAACGACGTCCTTTTGGCGCTCGCGTCCAGGGGGTTTCGCATCGCGGAACGACCGGTACGACCGATCTATCGCGACGAAACGAGCGGCCTCAGGTTCTGGCACTTCTTCAGCATTCTTGGACTCATCGCGCGGCGAGCCCTCCAAAACCGCAATCTCCTACGGAGTCGCCCCCTCTTGACGGCAAGTCATCGGGCGGACGAAAATCGTGCTCATCCCGCCCGTCCGCCGCTCGCTACGGAAAACCCATGAGATACCCGCGGGGAGAATCAGCGCCGAATAGAACTCACCGCGCAGCTTGAGCCTACCGTCTTGTCGAGTGTCGAAGGCAGCGACACAGGGCTTTTCGGGAGTCCCGTGAAGGACGCCTCCGTCCACTTGGAGCTCGATGACGCGACTCGCCACGCCGTGAATCCGGGCGGCTCGTGTGGCACCGAGCACTGGGGGCGCAACGACTCTGGGGGTGGCCTTGCGCTGCTCCGCCGAGCAGGGGGTGATCTCGTCATCGAGATCTTGTTGTAGAGGGACGGAGATCGGGTCCGCAAATCCAGCTTCCGGATCGAGGGGTAGGAAGGCCGCACGATGACCGGTTCCCTCGAGATCGATCTGGAACGACACGAAGCCGAGATCGTTGCCCAGGTACGCGTACCGCACCGCTTGCGCCAAGCCAGTGGAATCGCCGCGCGGCACTCCGGAAAGGTAAGGATGAAAACTCGGTTCCTTTCCCTTCGCCTCCAGGCCGAGTGCGAGCGTCATGACACGCCGATTGGCGAGGCTCAGAAGCCCCGCGTGTCTTCCATCGATACGCAAGAATTCGGCTCTTCCGGTGCCCCGAACCTCGGGATCATTCACCCAGCCGCCCCTCGCATCAGTGCCGCTCGGGTAGTTGACGTCCTCGAGCATCTCGAACTGCGCCAGCTTTCCCCGCCCTTGCACGAAGTACGTAACGCTGTCGCTCGAGGGCGGCCCTAAACGAAAATAAAGTCCCCGCCCCGCGACGCTCATCATATCGGGCTGACCAGGTCGGAACATCCCGAACCCGAGCAGCCCTCCGGTCATAGCCGGATTCGATTCGATGACCGCGCTGCCGTAGACGTCGAAAATTCGGTTGTCCCACACGACTTCCGCGCGAACGCTGGGGACACCTGACCAGCTGGTAGAGCCCGCCGTGACCTGCGGAACGCGATAGCGTACCGCAGCGACACCCTCGACCTGGGGACTGACGTAGAAGGCAAAGCTTCCAGCATCCGGCACCGGCGCCAGAAGCACTTCACGCTCGAGCTCTGGTTCGCCAAATCGCGCAGAAATCGCAGTCAACGACGCGCTCTCGGGAAACTGCAGCGCCGACGCCCATGCCGACGATCCAAGCGCGGCATTTTCGGCCCCTGGGACCTCGATCAGCCCCGGGAGCTCAGACCAATCGCTCTCCCCAACCTGGCACTCGAAACCCGAAAGCTCCGTCATCTGGGGCTCGGTGCCGACATCCGTCGGCAGGAGTGCAGGCGGCACACCCTCCGCCTCGCCCCACCCCACCCGGGCCAGCTCGTCTCCGACGAGACAACCGGCCGCCGAACACGCCAACTTGGGTTGGCATTGACTCGCGGGACCGGTGCACAAGGCACGGGGCAGAGGGCTCTTGTACCAAGAGAGCCCGCCGGTTAGCGATTCCCAAAGTACTCCCTCCTCTTCCTCGATGGCTGCGACGCGGCGCCCCGCGCCGTGCGCCACCGAAGCCCCAGACGGTGTGGCTCCGAACGCGATGATGTTGGCTCGCGTGTCGAAGAGCGCAACATGAGCGCGGCCTGTAAGTACGGCCATCACGGAAACCTCCCCTTCCTCGTCGGGTAGGACGTGAACCGTTGGAGGAGTCGTCTCGCTGACGGACGCTGGGAAGCCAGCCTCCCGTGTCAAATCGATGAGCCGCCCTGTCTCCTCGCTGTCTCCCGCAAGATAGGCAACGAGGTGACCGTCCTTGTCACGGAACCCCGCTACCCACAGGCGCCCGGCGCTGTCGAACGCGAGGGCACTCGGCCGCTGGACGCCGGGAACGAACGTCTCGGTGACGTCTCCCTTCGGGACAATACGCGTCACGCCCATCGGCTGACATCCCTTCTCCGGCTCGGAACAGAGCTCGGTGACAGCCAGTTCGCCCGAGCGTGAGAGCGAAAGGCGAAGGTGTGGGAGCTGACCCCGAAAGAGCTTCTGCACCGGACGAAACTTCCCCGTAGACCCCGAGCGACGGTAGATCTTCAGGCGTGGAGTCACCTCCTGAAGATCGCCCTGACAGATGACAGCCGCGCGACCTCGCGTTGCAGTGAAGCGAAACTCGCCACAACCATCGAGCCCCTCCACAGCCTGGTCCTGAAGAGGTCCGTCGAGAGTCCCGCGGGTCATCGTCCACGGCTTTCCCTCCACGCTCGGCCGTAGCAAAACGAACGCTTCGTCGAACACCACGGCGCGGCCCGCAGCTACCGGTGAAGCACTGGCAAACTTTGGCAGCGTGTACTGTTGGCCGCGTCTGTCGCGCGCCACTTTTCGCAAAAATTCGTCCTCCACACGTTCGAACTTTCCTCTGCGGTAGACGGACGTTTGGTAGAGCCCCTCGACGAGCAGTTCGCCCGTCGGGACTTTGTCGAGGGCTCGTGGCGCCTGAGTGGCTAGCGCTTCGCGCTCGAAGGTGCGTCCGGAGTCCGTGCTCTTGTACCATTGCTCCGGAACCGAATACGCCAAGATGGTGCCGTCGCCCGACGCTCCGATTTCGACGAAGAACCGATCGCTATCGACTCTCTCCCAGCTGCGCCCGAAGTTCTCCGAACGATGAATCGAACCGTCTTCGGAGACTGCGACGACGGTGCTCCCCGAGCGCCTGGTCATGACGAACTGTTCGGGCGGCGTCCTGATCTCGTCGAAGGGAGACAGGGCATTCTTCGAGAAGTAGACTGTCCCGCTTTGGCCCACCACGGCGAGCCGCTCCCCACTCTCCAGAACGGCGCTGAGGGGCTCAGGGGCTCCAAATGCGCTCACCTGCGGTTCCTTGCCCGGGGCACGCCACCAACGGCTGCCCGCTCCGTCCACCTCGACGACACCGCCGGCGAACTGCACCTCGTCGACGGTGGGCTCCTTCTCACGCGGCAGAAACACCCAGCGCGGTCCCCGCTGAAGCTCCGCCTCTTCGGTGACCGTTGCCGCTCGAGGGGTAGGTGCGGACTTTCGGCCTCCGCAGCCAGCGATGGCAAGGATGCCGAGGAGGGCCGCGATTTCAGGAAACAGTCGTTTCACACGGCGACTCTAACACCAAGTGAACCGCCGCAGTAGCGGGCCGGGAGTTCGAGCCCCGAAGCCAGCGGGCCCGAGCACGCTCGGAACCCGCCGTAGAATCAGCCTCGCACGAGGGCGAGGAGCTTGGCCTTCGTGGTCAAACCGACGTGCTGTTCAGCGCGCTCGCCGTTGCGGAAGACCATCACCGTCGGAACGCCCCGCACGCCGAACTTACCGGCAGTGAGCGGTGCTTCGTCAATGTCGAGCTTGCCGACGATTCCCTCATCGCCCAGCTCGTCTGCCACCTGATCGATGATGGGAGCCAGCTGCTTACACGGACCGCACCAAGTGGCCGTAAAGTCGACCAAAACGGGCTTTTCGCTCTTCAGCACTTCCTGCTCGAAATTCAGATCATTGAAGACGTGGACGTTTTCGGATGCCATAATTTCTGCAACATAACTATCAGCCGGGCCGCCGCAAGCCGCCCCCAGCCGCTTTTGACAAATCGCTGAAATTTCTGGAGGTTTCGAGCGCCACGGCTGGAAAAACCATGCACCGCGAGGATGACGACGTTTTCGAACCCACCCCGGCTCTGAGCACGGAGGAAATGACCAACCCGGTTCTGAGAGAGCCTGATCCCGGTCCACACCCGGCTTGGACCGCATTGGGGGTGATTCGAGCGCTCGAGCCGCTGTCGACCGAGCAGCGCTGCGAGCGCCTGAAGTCGATTCTCTCCGAGCGCACTGGATCGGTCACCGTCATCTTCGATCATCCCCACGATCCTCACAACGGATCGGCGGTGTTGCGATCCTGCGATGCGTTCGGCGTCCAGAGAGTTCATGTCGTGTGTGGAGACGAGCAGTTCGCCGCGTCGAGAATGGTGTCGAAGGGAAGCGAACGTTGGGTCGATCTCATTCATCACGAGAGCCCCGACATCGCGGCCGACCTACTCAAGAACCGGGGGTTCCGGCTCCTGGTCACTCACCCAGAGGGGCGCCTCACCCCATCGGACCTTTCCACCCTGGACAAGGTGGCGCTGATCTTGGGCAACGAGCGCGACGGCGTGAGCCCGGAGCTGGCTGCGCGCGCCGATGACACCATCCGCATCCCGATGAGGGGATTCGTGGAGAGCCTCAACGTGAGCGTCACGGCCGCCATCCTCGTCCAGGCCGCCTGCGACGGCCGCCCCAGCGACCTCAGCGAGGAAGAACGGCAGAATATCTATGCCCGATGGCTCAGAAAGTCCGTACCTCGAGCGGATGAGGTGCTTCGAGCGCTGAACCCGTGCTAACGTCGCCGCTTATCGAAAGGCGTTTTTTGTGGCTGACACGAATCTCGGACCCGAAATCATCATCGACGGAAACCTCCAAAGCGATCAGAGCATCCGAGTGGACGGACGGGTCATCGGACGGGTCGACAGCAAAGCCACGGTCGAGCTCGGCCCCGGCAGCTCAGTGAAGTCCGACGTGCACGGTCAGCGCGTCAGTGTTGCCGGTTCGGTGGCAGGCAACGTGAGCGCGAAGGAACGGGTCGATCTTCTTGCCGGGGCAAAACTCACCGGCGACGTACGAGCGCCACGACTGACGATTGCCGACGGAGCCACCTTCCGCGGCAAGGTTGACATGGACGTCTGATGGTCGACGAGAAAACAACGAAGATGTCCTCCGTGCTCGGCGAAACGAGCGTCGTCGTCGGCAACGTCAATGGATCGGGCGACCTCGAGATCCGAGGACGCGTGCAAGGTTCGGTCACCATCGACGGAAGGGTGTTGATCTCCGAAACTGGTGTGGTCCTCGGTGGAGTCGAAGCAACGCACGTTGCGGTCGCGGGAGAGATACGGGGCGATCTGACGGCGAGAGACGGCGTCGAGGTACAGGCGCAAGGTCGCGTCGAAGGGAACATCGAAGCCCCGCGGGTGGGGATCGAAGCGGGGGCTCGTGTGCGCGGGATGCTGCGCACCGGAGGCGATCTGCCCACGTCCGGCACTGACGAACCGGCGCCTTCCGTCGCCCCTGCCGTTGTCCCAAAACAGCCCAAGAAGGCCCGCATGCGCCCAAAGAAAGGCGAGCGACGAGAGCAACACGGGGGGCAGCGACCGCGAGGACCGGCGCCCAAAGAAGGGGCATCCCCTCTTGCCAGGTTGCCCGAAGGGCAGCGGGACGTATCTACGACCCCCGCGTCCAGTCACGAGGACGGGCCCGCCCCCACGACTCGGCCGGAAAAGCGATCGCACCGAAAGGGTCCCCCTCCTCCGCCGACATTCGTCAAAGGCGCGCGCGGCCGCGCGAAGTGAAGCGATGACTGAAAAAAGAATCCGCCTCGTTCAAATGCTCACGGAACTGAGCTTCCAAAAGAAAAAGGTCCTTCTCGCTTCGGGTAAGGAGAGCGACTTCTTCGTCGACTGCAAGCAGACCATCCTCACCGCCGAGGGTCACGCCCTCGTTGGTGAGCTGATGTACGAGGCGCTCGGCGAGCTCGGTGATGTCGACGCCGTAGGAGGCGTCGAGCTCGGGGGATGCCCCCTAGCCTCAGCCGTTTCGCTGATCTCCTTTCAACGAGACAACCCACTGCCCGCGCTCTACGTGAGAAAGGAGCGCAAGGACCATGGAACCGGCAAGCGCATCGAAGGCGACAAGGCCTTGCGACCAGGACTGCGCGTCGCACTCTTGGAAGACGTCGTGACGACGGGAGGCTCTAGCCTCAAGGCTCTCGACGTGCTTCGCGAAGCGGGATGTGAGGTCGCCGGAATCGTCGCAATCGTGGATCGTTTGGAGGGCGGCGCGGAAGCCATCGAGAAGGCCGGAGTCAAGCTGGTGCGCCTCTGCACTCGTCATGACTTCATCCCCGAGTGACGCAAATCAGCAGCGCGCCATCACGCGCCCCACCACGAACTTCAGGTACCGTCCCTCCTCGTGACCGACGAGGACCGGGTGGTCGCTGGGCTGGCCGATGTCTCGAACGATCTGAAATCGTACGCGGGCCTTGCGGGCTGCATCGTTGATGGCGCGCCGAAACGCCTCGGGGCCCACTTGTGAAGTGCAACTCGCGGCGCAAAACAGCCCTCCCGACTCCACGACTCCGAGCGCCTCGCTCATGACACGACGATAGGCCTTCTCCGCTGCCCGGAGCTGCGAGCGGTTCTTCGCGAAGCTCGGCGGATCGCACACGACCAAGTCGTACTTTGCCCCCGACTTCTTCTCGGCTTCGAGAAAAGAAACGACATCCAACGCGAGCGCCCGGTGGGGGAACTCCGAGAGCCCGTTGCGTCGGAAGTTGTCCTTGCTGTCCTCGATCGCAGGAGCGGCGATATCGACGCTCGTGACGGACTTTGCACCGCCCAGCGCCGCCGCGACCGAGAATCCCCCGGTATACGAATAGAGGTTGAGAACACGCCGCCCCCCCGCCTGCTCTCGAACGAACCTGCGGTTTTCCCGATGATCGAAAAAGAGCCCAGTCTTTTGGCCCTCGCGAGACCGCGCCAAGAGGCGCATTCCGTACTCTTCGATTTCGAGCACATCCGGCGGCATCTCCCCGGAGAGCAATTGGAGAAGGATCCCCTCGTCCGTCTTGGTTCGACGCACGACCCCCCGGAAGCCAGCCACGCGCGAGAGGATGGGCCCGAGTCGCGCCGCGATGGCACCGAGAGACTTCGAATAGGTCACGACGACGGCAAACTCGTCGTACACGTCGACGACGATTCCGGGAAACGCATCGGCTTCACCGAAAATGAGCCTGTATCCGGTCACATTGTTCGCGCGGAGCGGCTCCCGTAAGCTCCAAGCTTCGCGGACCCGATCCTCGAGCCATGCTTCGTCCGGCGGCCGCACTGTCGAAAAGATCCGAAGAGCAATGGCCGAGTCGTCGTCCCAAATTCCGTAGGCAGAAAAGCTGCCGCTGCGAACCCGCACCACGTCTCCAGAGCGTGCGGAGAAGCGCCCGACGTGGTCTCGGTAGACCCAAGGATGACCCGAGGCCAGACTGGTGGCCAGGGAGTCGGGTAAGACCAGCTCCTTCATGACGAGCCTTCATGACGTACACCCGATCGAGATACAAGCTGATTTGCCTGATCCTGTTCGCGTCGATCGCCCTTTCGTGCGACGACGAATCGAATAAGGCGGGGGCGGATACTCCAAAGCACGCGAGTTCCTCACCCATGCCGAGCCCGAAGCAAGCGCTCCCCGGGGGGCCGGCGGGCTGCCCAGAAGGCATTCATCCGCGGATGCGGGGGCGGGTCGAAGAAAAACACCTTCAAGAGATCTCGGGCCTCGTTGCGAGTCGGACCGCGAACGACCTTCTTTGGGTCCACAACGACTCGGGCGACCAGGCGAGAATCTACGCTATGACTGGGAGTGGAGCGCCCCTGGGATCGCTCGAGATCGCCCGGGTGGCGCGCGACTTCGAAGACATCGCGCTCGAGCATCGAGAAAACGCCCCCGATCGCATCTACATCGCGGACACCGGGGATAATCTCGGACAACGTAAGGAAGGCGTTTTCATCCATCGTTTCGAAGAGCCCTCCCTGGAGGCGATCCGATCCGTCCACCCCTGGCCTTTGCGAATCGATGACACGGAAACGATGCGAGTCCGCTTCCCCGAAGGCCCGGTGGACGCCGAGGCGCTGATCGTGGACCCCGAGTCGGGACGGCTCGTGCTCGTCACGAAGCCACGCCTGGCTCTGCCCGAGGTCTACGAAGTCGAAGTATTCTCCGAAGAAGCGGTCCTCCACCACGTCGGGACGGTGACCGCCAGGGCAAATGGATCTCCGCTACACCTGGTGACCGCGGCAGACTTGAGCCCCGATGGTCGGTACGTCGTCCTGCGCACCTACGACACGATCGTCGTCTTCATCCGAAAGTCGGGCCAGAGCGTCGCCCAGGCGCTGCTCTCGGAAGGGTGCGTCATCAAGCCCGCCCACGAAAACCAGGGAGAAGCAGTGGGCTTCCTCGGGCCTGAAAGTCCCGGAACTGAAGAAGTCGGCGGCTTCCCTCGCTTCCTGACGGTAGGTGAAGGAATCTCCCAACCGATCTACTCCTACGAAAAAATTAGCCGCGCTGGGAAGCAAGGCGGCTCCCACGGAAGAACGAAGGGGGCCAAGCACTCCGCTCGGCCCTTCCCGTCTCGAGCGTCCGCGCGCCCTTACCAGTTGTCGATTTGAGCCGTGACGCTCGAAGCTCCGGGCACGTCCACCTTGAAGTAGATCGTCCCGTTCGCGACACCGCCCACATCGGAGTACCCGCCATTGGGAATCGATGCAGACACAGCGTTCATCGAGGAGTCCTCGATGTCGATACTGAAGCTGCCGCCCGACCAGTTGCCGACCTTCAACGTTCCGTTGGTCTTGTTGTAGGAATAACACTGACCCTCGGTGAGTGACGTGCCAGTCGCCTTCACCACGGCCGTCGAGTTCGAGGCGTTGCAGCCGAGACCACTGGAGGTCGTGCCCCCGGTGCTGCTTCCGGTGTCTCGGCACTTCGGGTCTGCTTCGCCGAACTTGTCGTGCGTACCGATGTAGACGTTGCAGAGCTCGCTGTCGAGGGAGTCGAAGGCGATGTACAGCATGTCGCCATCACGGGGTAGGAGGTGAGGGCCGCTGTCGTCCTCGCAACCGATGACGGTCCCGTCGGACAGGCCGACGATGCAAACGTTGGTCTGGTTGTTCGCCTTGAGGATGCAGCGGGCGTAGGTGTTCGGGTCGCCGTCATTGGCGACCGCCGATACGTCTACCTGCCATTCGTCAATCAGCGTGTCCTCGACGAAGGTAATGGGTTGATTGCGGCAAGGTTCGTTCTCGAACCAGGAATTCGGCAGCGGGCCGATGTAACCGCCGTCGAACAGTGCGCCGCCGCTGAATGCCAGGGCCGTCGGGGCCGCGATCAGCGCAACAGCACCCGCAAGAATCGTTCTCTTCGTCCAAATTCGCTTTTTCATGGATTGACTCACTTCGTACCTTCTTCCTCGAGTTGTTATTTCAATTCCTCCGGAACCCAGGCTCCGGGTTGCACTTCAAGATCGCCTCTCTCCACAGTCGTCCTGAGGAGGGTTTCGAAGTCCGCGACGTCCGACGGCGGCAACTGCTGAAGGAGTCCCTCGGTGAGGAACCCCGCGCCGCGCGACCACACACCCTCCTCCAGAGAGCGCGACATGATGCTGTCGAGCCTCTCCTTGGTCTTGAGGACTTTGGGACTGTCGGGCACAGCCGTGACGGACGCCTTCGCGGAGGTGTGTCGTACCGGCGACCGACTCGCGGCGGCTAGACAGACGCGAGCAACCTTGTCGTAGTCAATCTCATCGTCGTCACTGGAGAGAAAGTCATCGCGCAAGGTGGAAGCCTTGCGTGATGACCGCCCTGACTCTTGATCGAGGACCTGACCCGCGAAGTATCCGCTGATCGCGCCAACGAGCAGAGCCGGCAGTGAGTACCTAAAGAGCGCAGAAGCAGTCATACTGGATAATTATGGAGCGGTATCAATTCGGACGGTCGGTCTTCAACTGGGGTGCCCTTCGAGCCACTTTCCCCTGGCGGCGGAACCGACCTCGTCGGTGGGACTCCGTCTCGAGAGAGATGGTGACCTCAAGGCAGTTCCAGGTGTCTAAAGCCGGAACTACCCCAAGCGTAGGCAAGATGCCGGAACCTCGGCCCATTGGCCAGAGCCCATATGAATTTTTTGTAAAGTGAGCCGAATCCGCTCACATATCGCTACCGAGGGACGCGTCGTAGAGGCTCCTCGGCGCCGAAGGGCGCGCCGGCGGCTACCGAGGACCGCCGTGAGACCACCAAAGACCGCTATCGCGTGGTTGAAATTTTCTAGATGAACGGTAGCGGCGTTCCGACGGCGGGACGTGACCTACTCGACGAATCACTCAACGAGGAAGAAGCAAGAACGAGCACCGCACGTATGGAGCAAGCGACGCCGAAGAGGTACCCACGTTTCGATCGCGCAAGCCGCGAAGCTCGGCGAGGCGCACACGTGCGGTTCAGTTGTTGGACGCGCCGGGGTTCGGCGGGCTCGCGCTGAAGTCGTTTCCACCGTCCGTCGTTGCCTGATACGAATCACTCGTCAGGACGAAGGGGGCACTCTGCGCGGCGTCGATCTGTTCGTAGCTCACGCCGATCAGCATCTCGAGACGGACCTCGACATCGGTTCCAATGCTAGGAAACGGGCAATTGACAACACAACTGCCACCGCCCAGACACGGAGCCGGCCCGCGTTGCGCGACGAGGAACCGATTGGATTCGTCAACGGCCCCGCCCGTGAGCTCACAGGCTTGCCCCGCCTGATCATTCACCACGATGCGAAAGTCGTCGAGGTTGAGCGACGTCTCTTCGACTCCGACGAAATACACCTCGACGAACTGAGGATGGATCTCGTTGATCTGGATCTCTCGAGCGAAGTAATCCGCGACGCCGGTCCCTCCGGTGCCACCGGTCGACATTCCGCCTGTACCGCCAGTTTCGCCGCCGCTTCCACCGCTGTGCATCCCGCCAGTGCCGCCGTCGGGGGAGCCGCCCGCACCACCAGTCGAGTCACCTCCGGTGCCACCGGCGGAAATGCCACCACTACCGCCATCAGGCGCTCCCCCGGATCCGCCGGAAGGAGCACCACCCATGCCGCGGCCACCGCTCGGGCTATCGCCGTCGCCGTCGCCGTCACCGTCGGTTCCGCCGTCACCGTCGCCACCGCCGCCTCCCGCGGCCATCACGTCGCCGTCTCCATCCCCGTCGCCAGGCTGATCGCCGTCGCCATCCCCAATCGAGGCCGAACAGTCCTCACCCGGAAGGCAATCCGCCTGTTCAACACCGAAGAACGCGCAACCAGGCCCAAGAAGCAAGTAGCCGGCGAAGAGAACGTGACGCAGTTTCATAGTTCGGTCCTCCAGATGACTGCTCCCCCGCCCTGGAGGGGAACAACGCTCATGCGGGGCTCGTTCTTCTTGCCGAGGAGATAGGCCCCAACGCCAAACCCGCCGACAGCCAAGATCGATCCGACGCCAAGAGTATACACCGCGATCCGACCCCGCTCCGCCGCGGCAGCCCCGGTGTCGTTGCAAACACCATCCACGCAATTGTCCTCATCGCGAACCCTGGGAAGCTCGAGGCCGGCCCAAACGCCGCCAGCGATGGCAGCTGCGGCCCCTACGCCGCCCACGACGAAAAACGGCAGAGCTCCGCTTTTGGACGAGGCGGAAGCAGGGGACGCGTCGAAACGCACGCTGGAAGAGCCCGGCTCCACGGGCTCCCCCAGCTCGAGTTGATGCGTCACTTTAGCGCCTTCTTCGAGTACGATGCGGGAGATGGTCGTTTCGTGACCATCGGCTTCCACTACGACTTCGAGCTCTCCCGGATCGAACGGCAGCGGCACCCCAAAGGACGCACTCGACAGGCGAGTCCCGTCGACGGAAACGAAGAAGGGCTCATCGGTCTCTGGTGCGTCGAGAGTCACGTGGGGAACCCGCGATTCGAGCTCCATGGCTTTGTTCTTGGCAAACGAGTGCCGCTCGTCACGAACGGGCAGTCGCTGTGCGGCTTCTGCGTAGCTCTTCCAGGCGGAGGCGACCTGACCGAGCTTCTCCCGGCATCGAGCCAGGTTCAGCACGGTGCCGGGTGCTGGTTCGAGGCGCTTGCTCTCCTCGAATCGGTCGCATGCGGTGACCCAGTCGCCTTGCTCGCCTGCCTCGCGGGCGGAACGGAACAGCGCTTCGGCAGCCGCAGAATCCTGGGCCAACGTTCGGGGGGTGAGCGCCGTGACGAAGCAAGAAACGCTCGCAAAAAGGAAGTAAGAAACCTTCATCAAAATCGCTTGTTGAACATGTCCTCGTCCGAACTGCCTCCGTCGGCGGACGGGGCGTTCGAGGAGGCGGGAAAGCTCGCGGAGACCCCCGTCGCACGGGGTGGCGGTGGGGTCTGCTGGGGTGGGGCAGGTCGAGCAGTCGCGGCGGGAGCCGGTGGGGCTTTGGCCGAAGGAGTCGTACCCTTCTCGGCGGTGGGCGCAGCGGCTTCGGCTTTTGCCTGCGGGACCTCATCGACAGCCTCATCCTCGAGCTCCGGCTCATCTGTTCGGGTCGACTGAATCTCGAGTTCCTGTGACGCCGGCTTTCGTGCCACTGACTCGTCCGCCGCAACCTCGGCGGGATCGATTTCGGGCCCATCCGGACTGCTGATGAAGAAGATGAGAATGGCAAGACAAGCAGCCGCGACGATGCCCGCCACGATGCGCATGGAGGGGCGCATGTCGTGGGTCTTCATTGGCGGGATCGAATCCGGATCGAGCTCGTCGGGTCCGAACGTGCGAACACCGGAGGGCGGCGGCGGCGTTGAAATCTTCCTTTCGACGGGAAGTCCAGCAATGACACGTCGAACGGCGGCACGCATCGCGCGCGCCGACTGGAAACGATCCTCTTTGTCGTAAGCTAGTGCAGTATCGACCAAATCGACGAGCTCTTTGGGAGCGTGAGGCATCACCGTGGCGAGAGAACGTGCCGTTGCGCCGATGGCCAGGGCGAGCTGCTCACTCGATGTCTCGGCTTCGTGTACGTGCACTCCAGTGAGACACGTGAACAAACTTGCGCCGACCGAATACAAGTCCGTGCGGTGGTCGACCTCGTCCCAACGACCTCGCGCTTGTTCCTGAGCGCAAAACGCCGGCGTGCCCATGAACGACCCGACCTTGGTCGTCTTCCCGTCGCCTCGATGCAGACGGGCGATGCCAAAATCCAGGACCTTGAGCTTGCCGCTTTCCGTGATGAAGAGATTGTCTGGCTTGATGTCGCGGTGCACGACGTTTTGATCATGCGCGGCCTCGAGAACGTCCAGGAGCTGCTCGGCAATCTGCAGCGCTTCCCGCATCTCGAGAGCGCCGCCCTTTCGTTGCATCCGTTCTTCGAGGCTTTCGCCTTTCAGAAGCTCCATCACCAAGAAGGCGTAGCCGTCCTCGGTGACATCGTCGTCGAGAACCTGAACCGCACCGTCGTGCCGTATCGTGTTGGCGACATACCCCTCCCGCAGAAATCTCTGTCGTGTGCCCTCCTCGATCGATAGGGCAGGGTGAAGAAGCTTGATGGCGACCCGGTTGCGGTTCCTGTGTGTCGCCTCGTAGACGGCCGCCATGCCCCCGACCCCAATCACACGGTCCAGGTGCCACTTCCCGCCGACCGTCTCGCCGACTCGCTTCTCCGCGTTTTCGACTACCTCGGGGGAAAGCATCTTCTCATCCTTCAAGTTCCGCTAGAGCGTCCGGAAACCTCCGTGTCAAAAACGGACGTCTCTACCAGCGTCAATGAGCTTCAGGTTAGCTCGCGGAGGGTGGTGAGAGAAGTCCCGTCCCGAGGGCCCTGAAAGAATGGATTTCCAGAGGTTTCACCTGGAGCGCATCCCAATCAAACGTCGCGCCACGCGGCGAACGCTTTCGTCCGTCCCAAAGCCGTCGGCGAGGTGCTCCCCGTGTTCGCAGACGGCCCGGAGCGAAAACCAGCGTGCATCTGCCACTTCGTGGTTGGCGGTGACCGCTAGCGCGCTCGATGCAAATAAGCATCGTACGTCGTGGTGCAGATGCTCTGGGGCATCCCCGTGTGCCGGGATTCGATGAACATCGAAATCGAAATAGCTGTACTCGACGTCCAACTCCCGGAGTCCCGTCTCCTCTTCGACCTCACGCCGGGCGGCAGCAACGAGATCGTGGTCCTCGGGTTCAATGTGTCCGCCGGGCTGAAGCCACATGCGAAGCTTCTTGTGGAAGATGAGGAGGAGACTCTCTCGGTCGGGGGAAAGGACGAAGGCACTCGCCGTGAAGTGGCCCGGCGCGAAAAAGTCGCGATCGAACGCCGGCTGATTGGATGCGGCAAGCCTCGCCATCGCCTCCAGGTCACCGCGACGCGGGTCGGACTCGAAGTCCCTCCGGTCGAGGAGTGCCGAGAGGCGGGAGCTGAGCTCCATCTGTCGCGGATCCGTGGGGAGGACCATGTGGCCTACCTTAGGTCGCCCATGGGAAAAGAAAATCCACTTTCCCGGGCGACGAAGTAAGGATCCGACGGCCGCTGGCTTGGCTGCCCTCATCGCGGTTCATTGACAGTTTTCGAAAGCGAGATAGGGGACCTGGGTGTCTGACTTGGTAGCTCTGGGATATTCGGACTTCTTCCGAAAGCAGCTCGATGCGATGCCGACGAGCTTGAAGCCAGCACGCGTAGTTGGACAACATCGACGACAATGGGACGTCGTCACGAGTGACGGTCCGAGCCGGGCGGTCCTAGCGGGCAAGAGATGGGATCCGGAGAGTGGTATGGCTTCGGCCGATGCTCAGCCGACGATCGGCGATTGGGTCGCGCTGCGCCCCGATTCTCCTCCCGTGATCGAAGCCATCCTCGAGCGACGCACGTCTCTCAGTCGCACTTCACTCGCCAAACGCGGCGCGAAGCAAGTGCTGGTGGCCAACATCGACGTGGTCGCCGTCGTAGCCGCATTTGCCCATCCCGATGCAGATGACTTCGCGTCGACGCGGAGCTTGAGCCCTCGACGTGTCGAGCGCTACCTCACTGCGATCAAGAAGGGAGGCGCAGACGGCGTCGTCCTTCTGAACAAGGCTGATCTCGATGAAACCTCCGGACGAGTCGCAGCGAATCTCGGCGAACGCCTCGTGGACGTCCCGGTCGTGCCCATCAGCTGCAAGCAGGCCGGGGGGCTCGCCCCCCTCGAGCCGTGGCTGAAGCCGGGGACCACGATCGGATTCATCGGGCTTTCTGGCGTCGGCAAGTCGAGCATTGTAAACGCATTGCTCGGGCGCGATGCCCAGAAGGTCGGCGAAGAGCGTACGAGTGACGCGCGCGGACGTCACACCACGACTCACCGTGAGCTGTTCCTGGCGGAGGCGGGCTTCATTCTCATCGACACGCCCGGCATGAGGGAGTTCGCCCTGGTGGGCGCTGACGATGCCGACCTCGAGGCGTTCTCCGACATCACCGCCCTCGGGCGTTCGTGCCAGTTTCGCGATTGCCGACATGAAAGTGAGCCCGGTTGCGCGGTCGTTCGGGCCGTATCCGCAAATGCCCTCGACGAGGACCGTCTCGAGAGCTACCGAACCTTGCGCAAGGAGCTCGAAGAGCTCGACAAGAATCAGGCTGTTCGCCCCCGCGCCGACAAGAAAAATCGCCGGCGTCCTTCCACTCACGCGGCGAAGAACCGTCGCTCCTCTCGGGACGACTGGGAGGATCTCTGAACTCTAGCGCCGAGGGGTTGGCCCAACTGGGCTAAATACACGTGACCAGTCACGAAAATCGCAAAATTGGCACCGATCATTCTTCTGATCTGAATCAGGAGCCGTAACGTCCGTAGTGCCTTGAGAGAGCCGGGCATTTGGCGGGATTTGCCAGTTCTGAGATACCCAATGAAAAGAAAAATCCTCTTCGTCGGCTGCAAGTTCGACGAAATCAGCCAAGTCCAAAAAGCACTCCACCAGGAACCCTACGACATCATCGTTTCGACCACCGCCTCGGACGCGAAGTCGCAGCTCACCTCGTCGACGTTCAGTGTTGTCGTCGCCAACGAAACTTTGGAAGCGATGCGCGGTGCGGATTTCCTTGCGGAGGTTCAGAAGAACCATCCCACCACCGTGCGACTCATGATCGCCGAAAGCGGCCATGCCGATGCTTTGATCGACGCCGTCAATCAGGCCGAGATCTATCGATTTTTGTCGAGTCCCCTCAACCCCGCGACCGTCGCACGTGTTCTTCGAGATGCACTGAATCTAGCCCGCGTGACCGAAGCTCAAGAAGCCGTGTGGAACGCCGCGAGGCAGCAACAGGACGCGCTTCAGGAACTGGTCAGGAAGAACGTATCGAGTGACGAGGCCAATAGCGCCGTTGCCGCTGCACGTTTTGCAGGCCTCGTCGGAGATCCTGGCGGCTCGAAAGAGCGCATCGGGGAGCTCCCGGAAGAGCACGCTCGGCGGCTGAGCACGCGGGAGAACGAGATCGTTCAGGCGCTCGGTTCTGGCCGCCGGGTGAAGGACATCGCACAAGATCTCGTCATCAGTACGCACACAGTCCGCAATCACTTGAAGGCCATCTACCGAAAGCTCAACGTGCGTTCGCAGTTCGAATTGATCAGCCTGATGGCTCGACATTCGCGAGACACATGAGCCTCGACGAAGCGCAAGCCTTTGCGGGGCCGACGCTTCCGCGAATGGAAGCGCTCCCCCCGGCAACTTGGACGAAGCGAGACCTCGGAGCACGCCGTGTTTCCGCGCCAGCAAGTGCCGCGCGCGAATGCCGCAACCATTGCCTGGGAGCCATGTTTCAACTGCGGCCCTGCGCAGTCGACTTCGGCGATCATTGTGCTGAACTCTCTCACGGGCCGCTCATATCAGCGACCCATGATAGCCACGGATCGGTGAGCGTTCACACTGAACCCACCCCTGAAGGCAGATGTGGGTGTTAGTAAATTGTTCAAATAATCGAGCGCTGATAGCTGGACAGGGCATCGATCTAGATCACATAATCAGTAGCTAGTGCTCACGGTTGCTCTCAGTCGCACGGTGAGAGCATCGCTCGGGAAGAATCCAGACAAGTTTACTATATCGGAGAATTAGAAAGGTCACTCATGGCAGCGAAGAAGCGAGGAAAGAAGACGACGAAGAAGGCACGGAGTGTCGTCGCCAAGGGCAGCGCCAAAGGCTCGAGGACTCGTCCGCGATCGAGCGGCAAGGACTCTCCGATCATTCGTCAAGGTGACAAGGCCGCCTTTGTGCGCGGTCTAGCGCGCAGCATGCCGGCTAGCGAAGTCGTGGATCGAGCCGCAGCCAAAGGGATGATTATCTCAAAGGCATACGTGCACAACATCCGATCTGCCGCAAACAAGGCCGCTCGCGCCCTCATGGCGAAGGAAGGCAAGAAGACCGTAAAGGGCGGCAAGAAGAAGCTCGAAACTCAGTTTCGCGAGCTTGTCGTGACCCTGGGTCCAGCTCGCTCGAAGAAGCTCTTGAGCCAAGTCGAAACTTCGCTCGCGATCGCCGCACGGAAATAGATCGCGAGCTCAGTCGGTCCAGTGACGGGGATCGACAGACGCGCGGCGCGGGTCTGGCGCGCCAAATCGACGCACGATGACCTGGGGAGGGCATCGTGCGTCACCTATTTCGCGCGGAACGAGGCGAACGATGGTGGGGCCGCTGGCTCCCGACGGGGACGGCTGGCTCGGACCTCGGGAATGCGGAGCCCAAAACCGCGCCCACCGCCCTATTGAAAATGATTGTCAGTAGCGACAGGCGGATGTATAGACCCGCCCATGCCTCGAACCACAACGACCACTCTTGGAACATTCTCGGCCCTTCTCGCCGCAACAGCCTTCTTTTCCGCCTGCGCAAGCGACAGCGATCCGGCGGCGCCCGGGGAGCCGGTCGACGGAGAGGCCCCTGACACTTACGAATTCGAAAGTCGTTTTCAAGAGGACGAGAGCAGCGTCTCGTACTCGGGTCAGATTTTCCGCCATCTGCTGATCGCCGACCTCACGACGTTCATTCAGGGCCTCGGCGATGAAATCGAGTCGAACGCAGACTTCGATCCGACGACTGTGGAAGACTCACTCCTGGGGTATTACGAATTTGACAGCGGTACGTCGGGAAGCAATCCGATTCTCCTCTCGACGGACCCAGAGACTCTGCAGGAGGTCTACGACGATGTCTCATCGGACAAGAATCTGTTCGAGAAAATCGCCGGTCAGGACAGCGGAGGAGCAAAGGATCACAAAGATTGGTCCAGCGAGTTCGTCGGTTGGAACGACGATTCCGTGGCCGAATTCGGGGGCGACATCAACAGCCCCGACGGCCTCATTCGAGCATTCTTCGCCACAATCGCCCAAAACGCCCAGCTGCAAGTCGACGGTGACCCCAGCCGCGATGGCCTTTCCACGTATCAAACGGCGAAGGGTCAGGACCTCGCTCAGTTGGTCCAGAAGTTCCTCCTCGGGGCCGTCGCGTTTTCGCAGGGCGCCGACGATTACTTGGATGAAGGGCTCGAGAGCGACAACAGTGAATCCGACGAGGGCGCAGCCTATTCGGCGCTGGAACACGCTTGGGACGAGGGTTTCGGATACTTCGGTGCCTCGCGTAGCTATCTGGAGCAGAGCGACGCTGACATCGCGGACGGCGCCGCCCTGGATGCGAACGATGACGGCAAAATCGATCTGCTCAGTGAGTACAACTGGGGCGCTTCTACGAATGCCGCCAAGCGCGACGCAGGCTCGACTTCAGGAACCGATCTGACCTCCGAGGCGATGGAGGCCTTTCTGCAGGGACGCTTCCTCATCTCGCAAGAAGCCGATGTGGAGGAGATTCGCGCTCAGGCTGACATTGCCGTGCTTGCCTGGGAGAAGTCGCTGGCGGCCACGGCCGTGCACTACATCAACGATACGCTCGCCGATCAGGCCGCGATGGGGAGCGACGACTATTCCTTCGCCGACCACGCCAAGCATTGGTCGGAGCTCAAGGGCTTCAGTTTGGCGTTTCAGTTCAACCCAAACTCGCCTCTTTCGGCGTCCGATTTCGCCGAACTTCACGAGCTCATCGGAGATGCACCGGTGTTGGAAGATGCTAGCGAGGACGAGCTGTCCGACTACGAGGATGACTTGCTCGCCGCCCGAGAACTCCTGCAAAACGCCTACGAATTCGAGACAGAGGACGTCGAGAACTGGTAAAGAGGGCCCCGCCCTGACCGATGCCCGTTTTCCGCGCCCGATTCGATTCGCCCTGCACCGGCCTCCTCCTCGCCCTGGGAGTCAGCACCCTTTCGGTGACGGCTCTCGGGCAGGAAGGAGAGCAGCCCGAAAACGAGGCGGAAGGTGCGCCTCCGTCTGGGGGAGGGGTCCAAGACGAAGCTCAGATCGCCGATGGCGAACAGCCGCACGAGCTAGGTTCAATCGTCATCGAAGGGAAGCTAGTCGAGAGCTCGGCCCCCGCGCCCACCACGGCGACGACGGTCTCGAAAGACGAGCTCGAAACCTTCGAGGAAGATGACGTGCACCAGGTGCTGCTCCGCGTGCCGGGCGTCCAAATCCGCGGCGAAGATGGCGTAGGACTCAGACCGAACATCGGCATACGAGGAACGAGTCCGAATCGGAGCGCCAAGGTGACGCTCCTCGAGGATGGTATCCTTCTCGGTCCCGCGCCCTACTCCGCACCAGCTGCGTATTACTTCCCCCAAGTCACCCGGATGACCAGCGTGGAGGTTTTCAAAGGCGGCGCGCAGCAACGCTTCGGGCCCAACGCGCTAGGGGGAGCCATCAACCTGGTGACCGCCGACGTCCCCGATGCGCTGGAAACGACCGCCGATATCGCCGTCGGAGAATACAACTACCTCAAGGCACACGGGCGAGGAGGCTACGGCACACAACGCACCGGCTTCTTGCTGGAAGCGATCCACGTCCAAAGCGACGGATTCAAGGAGCTCGACACGGGCAATCCTACGGGGTTCGACAAGAACGAGCTGATGGCAAAATGGCGGATGGTGTCGTCACCGAGCGCGTCCGTCTTCCAACGACTGGACATGAAGCTCGGAGTTTCGACCGAGCGATCCGACGAATCGTATCTGGGCCTGACGGACGCAGACTTCGAGACTACCCCGTATCGTCGCTACGCCGCTAGCGAGCTCGATCAGATGAAGTGGCATCGCGGGCAAATCGAAGCGAGCTACACCGTGCTTCCCTCCGATTCCCTGGAGCTCAAGATCTCTGCCTACCGACATCAGTTCGCTCGCGACTGGTTCAAAGTCGAGCGGCTCGGCGGCATCGGCGTGGACGAGGTCTTGGCCAACCCCGACTCGCCCGTCAACCGGCTCTACTACGACATCCTCACCGGCCAAGCCAACAGCACGAGCGGCGACGAAAATGTCATCCTCTCGGACAACTATCGCTGGTACGTCTCTCAAGGACTGCAGGCTGAGCTCCTCGCGTACACCACAACTGGTCCCGCTTACCACGACATCGAACTCGGTGCTCGGCTGCACTACGACGAGGTCAACCGACTTCACACGGATCACGTCTTCCGGATGACGGGGGCCGACTCCGGAGCGACCGGTCGGCTCGAGCGGACCGACGATCCGAGGACGATTACGGCCCAGAACCGTGGCCAGACTCATGCCCTCGCGCTTCACTTGGTGGACACGATCCAGATTTCCGAGCTTACGTTGACGCCGGGCCTTCGCACGGAAGTCATCTGGACGAAGTATTCGGACGAGGTGGTTCCCTTGGGTGACAACGAGCGCACTCAGGTGGCTCTGTTGCCCGGCATGGGGGCGCACTACGCCATTTTCCCAGAGCTAGGAGTCCTTGCAGGCGTCTATCGCGGCTTCGGCCCCGTCGCGCCCCAGGCGCAACTCGACGACGCCCCGATCCCGAAGCCCGAAAGAAGCACGACATGGGAGGGGGGCGCCCGTTATTCCACCAACGATTCGCACCTCGAGGCAGTGGGCTATCTCGTCGACTACGGGAATCTCACAGCCGAGTGCAGCTTCGCGCGCGGATGTGATCAACGCCTCATCGGACAACAATTCGAAGGAGGAAAGGCACGCGTCTGGGGACTCGAAGGTCTCGCAGCCCACGAGCTGGAAATGGGTTCTTTCGTTTTCCCGCTCCGCGCCACCTACACGCTCACCATGAGCGCGTTCCGCAGCGAGTTTTCTTCGGTAAACCCCGAATGGGGGTCCGTGCGCATCGGCGACGAGCTCCCCTACCTTCCGCGTCATCAGGGCACGCTGGGAGCCGGCGCCGCACAAGAGAACCGTTGGTCGGTCGACACCTCCGCTACCTTCGTGTCCAAGAGTCGGGAGGTCGCGGGTTTCGGCGAATTCGAAGACGGCGCAACGACGGATGCCTACGCCCTTTTGGGTCTGGCCGGAAAGATCCGAGCCTTCCAGAAGCTGTGGGTGTACGCCCGGGCCGCCAACCTCCTCGACACGACGTACCTCGTGTCGAGGAGGCCTCATGGGGCCCGGCCCGGCGCTCCGCGCTGGGTGCATCTCGGGATCAAGATCGAGCACTGAACACCCGTTATTGAAATTCAATTTCCTCGAAACCAGAGGAAAGCGCTGCCCGTCCCTTGCGCAAAATGTGCGGGTTTTAGGCGATTGTCGCAGGAATTTTCTGGGCTTGGACACAACAAACTCTTTCTCGGACAGTGGTCTTCTTTGAAAATGACTGTCACTATCGAACCCGACGCCGGTCATGAATACCCTCGCAACGCGCTATCAGGAGAGCAGCCTTTCGCCCCGCCAGGGCCATGAGCAGTTGGTCCACCTCGGCGAGGATCGCCAGGGAAGCCTGTTCCTCGTGGGTTCGCTAGCTCTCCACCTCGGGCTAGTTGTGGCGTTCGCGTGGCTGCCCGCCAAAGCCCACGCCTCTGCCGCCCGCGACCAGCTCGTCGAAATCGATTTCGTCGAGGCCCGTGAAAAACAACCCGAGCTCCCCGTCCGCCAGATAGAGCCGGAGCCCAAAACGGCTCTTCCTCTCGGGCGGCTCGACGCACCCGTGCGATCCACACCTGCGCCGAGTGCGCCAAGCACTTCCGAGGTCCCGAGCACGAGCGATACGGCTGAGGCCCCCGAAGTGCTCACCGTCGACAACCCCTATGCTTCAGCCGACGCGGCCGTCTTCACTTCCGGATCCGCGACTCGGAATCCAGTTCGCATCGAAAAGCACGTTGCGCAGGCGTCGCCACAATTTGGAGTCGAGGGTGGAAGCGCACACCCCGACGCAGACAAGACCCGAGAGCTACGCGGCTGGTACGCCGAAGTTCAGGCGCAGCTCGCGCGCCTAGGAACCCGCAACTACCCGCGCCGCGCTCTCAAGTTGGGTCAACAAGGTACCGCCAAAGTGACGGTGACCATCGATGAAAGCGGCAACCTGATCGGAGCTCGCCTCGCTTCGGGAAGCGGTGTAGCAAGCCTCGATGAAGCCGCGTTGAAGGGCGTTCAGTCAATCACGAAGGTGGCGGCGCCGCCGTCTGGAGCCGGGACCAACCAGCTCACGATCCCCGTCACCTTTCGCATCAATTGAAGCGTGGGAAGCGGCCCTGAAGAGCTCCGCGGAGGTCAGACGGTGTCGCGACGGGAGCGGTCGGAACCTTCTTCAGTCTTCAGTGCTCAGTGCCCATCATCTCGGCAAGGTAGTTCTGCTTGCCGACATCCTTGACCATACCAAGCTGAGCTTCGAGCCAGTCGATGGCTTCTTCTTCTTCGCGTAGGAGAGCCTCCAGGAGGGCGCGCGTGCCATTGTCCGCCGCCTGTGTTGCAAGTGCGATACCGCGATTGAGACGCTCGACCGCGGCGACTTCGAGCGCCAGGTCGACTTCGTGCATCTCAATCGGATCTTCACCCACCTTGACGGGACTGAGTCGCTGCATGTTCGGCACGCCATCGAGATAGAGAATCCTCTCGATGACTTTGTCCGCGTGCTGCATTTCCTCGATGGATTCCTTCCGCTTCACGGAGGCAAGCCGCGAGTAGCCCCAGTTTTCCAGCATCTTGTAGTGGATGTAATACTGATTGATGGCGGTAAGTTCGGAGGTGAGCACCTCGTTGAGGAGCTCGATCACGTCGGAGTTGCCTTTCATGTACCGCACCCTAACTCTGAGGGGGCCCGCTGGCACGCCCCCACTCCCACCGGCCTCTGGGCCGGATTTCAGCACCTGGAATGAAATCGTTGTTGAAAGTCGATATCAACATGCTAGATATCAGTCGTCGGGACTGTCCCGATGTGATCGCCCTAGAACCCGCCAAGATGCTGATTTGCCATTGTGAACGCGTCAACGACCGCCGCATCCGCGAAGTGGTAGAGGCGGGCGCCAAGACCGTGGGTCAGGTGGGGCGGGCTTGCCGAGCGGGAACGTGCTGCGGTGGCTGCGCCCGTGCGATCGCTGAGATCGTGGAGGAGGCCGATTCTCGGGCCACGGTCCATCGCCTGAAGACGGATGGCGGGGCCCCTCGCCCGCTTCCCGTCGCAGCAGAGTGAGTCGGCCGGTTCCGCGCGGATGCCCCTCGATGCACCCGCGTCGACGCCGGTCTTCCACTTGAGTCGGAATTGGGTTTTGACAATGCCATCGCTCTGGTTGAGCGTGAGGCGGTATGAAAAGACGTAACGCGTTAGCCAGCGCCTTCGCTGTCGCTGGCCTCCTTTGGTCTTGGTCGGGGCTGGCCGAGGACGAAAAGCCCGCGGCTGAAGGAAAAGGGACTCACGAGGAAACGACCGTTCCCTCCCTCGAGGTGGAGCAATACACACTCGAGAACGGTCTCACCGTTCTATTGAGTGAGGATCACTCCCTCCCCTCCGTGGCAACCCACATCGTCTACCTCGTCGGCTCCGGTCACGAGAAGAAGGGTCGCACTGGGTTCGCTCACCTTTTCGAACACTTGATGTTCCAGGGCTCCCAGCATTTCGACGCCGAGTACTTCGCTCCGTTCGAGCCAATCGGTGCCCGGACGAATGGAACGACGAACAGTGATCGCACTGTCTACTACGAACAGGTACCCAGCCAGTACGCCGAACTGACGTTGTGGATGGAGTCCGACCGCATGCGTTCGCTGCTTCCCGTCTTGACCCAGCAGAAGCTCGACAACCAGCGCGAGGTCGTGAAAAACGAACGCCGACAGCGGTACGAAGTGACGCCCTATGGCATGGCGTGGTGGCACATGGACCACGCGCTGTACCCCGAGGGTCACCCTTACCATCACGCCACGATTGGCTCGCACGAAGATCTGACGGCCGCCACCCTGGACGACGTTCGGAGTTTCTTTCGGCAGTACTACGTGCCGAAAAACGCCGCCCTGGCGATGGTGGGCGATTTCGACTCAGAGGAAATGAAAGCCCTCATCCAGAAGTACTTCGGCGATATCCGCCCGGGCGAACGAGCGGATACTCCGAATCCCAAGCGCCCCGTCATCACGACCCCGCGCCACTGGGTGGTCGAAGACGAAGTCGCCCTACCGCGCGTCTATTTTGCCTGGATCACGCCGGCGCTCTTCGAAGAAGGCGACGCAGAGCTCGATCTCTTGTCGAACGTCCTGTCAAGTGGCAAATCGAGTCGATTGTTTCATTCGCTGGTCTACGAGCGAAAGCTTGCCAAAGACGTGCACGCGTTTCAGATCTCGCAGAAGCTGAACGGCGTCTACGTCGTTCAGGCAACGGCGGCGCCTGGTACCAAGATTGAAGACTTGGCTCATGCGGTCCAAGAAGAACTGAAGACCGCCCTCGCCTCCCCTCCGACAGAATCCGAGCTCCGACGGGCTCGAAACGACTACAAGAAGGGGTTCTTCGACCGACTGCAAACGTTCTCCGAGCGGGCGAGCCTCCTCGGCACCTACTTTCTCCATACGGGTCAAGGCGACTACGTGAAACAAGACTACACGCGCTACGAGAGCGCTTCAGCCGAAGAAGTGCAGGCGGCCGGCGCCAAATTCTTGGATTTCAACAAGGTCGTTCGCCTGGACTTCGTTCCGGGCAAAAAGGATGCGCCGGTCAAGAAACTGTCTACCCAAAAGGACGCAGGGGGTGGCAAATGAGATCAGCTTTGCTTCTCCTCGGGTCCACGGTCCTCGCTTTGGGCAGCCTCTCATGCAGTGCTGCGCAACCGGCACCCGATGTGGGGCCCCCCAAGCCGCCCGCCGAAAAGGAAACTTCGGAGATCGATCCGCGTTACGAGTCCCTCCCGACGCCGAAGTCGGCGCCTGATTGGGCTCCGCCCGCCGCAAAGAAGACGACCTTGGACAACGGTCTGACGGTCTGGGAAATGGGGGGCACGACGACGCCCCTCGTGTCCATTCACTTGTTGCTTCCTACGGGCAGCTCGTCCGATCCAGAAGGGAAGGCGGGTCTGAGCCTGCTGAGTGCCGACATGCTGGACGAGGGCGCAGGAAAGATGGATGCCCTCGAGCTGAGCGACCATCTGGGAGAGCTTGCCACCGATTACGGTGCACAGGCGGGAATCGACTACGTCCTTTTGTCGATGGATGGGCTGACGGAGAATCTACGAGAGAGCCTCGCTACGCTGGCCGATATCGTGAGGCGTCCTCGGCTCACCGCAGCGGAATTCGACCGACGCAAGGAGCATCACATCGCATCGGCCATCGCCTCGATGGATGATCCGGATTCAGCTCGGCACAAGGCAATTGAACGAGTCCTCTTCGGCGAGGGGTACGCAGGTGCCCCTTCGTCGGGAACCAAGGCTTCGCTGGAAGCCATCACGCTCGCGGACGTAAAACAGCAGGTCAAAAAGTTGACGGTGCCTGAAGGTGCCCACCTCACCGTCGCCGGTAACTTCGATTCCGAGGTGCTCCACAAGGCAGTCAACGAGGCCTTCGGAACTTGGAAGGGAAAGCTTTCGCCGAACGAGGAGACGGTCGAGACTCCACCCAGCGGGAAACATGCGTTCGTCGTGGACTTCCCCGGAGCAGCTCAATCGGCTCTGGCCGTGGTGACCCAAGCAAGCTCCGACGAAAGCGCGGACTATTTCCCCGAAGAAGTCATGAACGAGAAGGTCGGAGGGAGCTTCACCGGCCGCATCAACATGAATCTGCGTGAGGACAAGGGGTTCACGTACGGCGCGTTCTCCATGTTTCGGCGATACGAGAAGGCTGGGTACTTCGCCGTCCTGACCAACGTGAAGACGGAGACCACCGGTGAAAGCGTCAAGGAGATCTACCGCGAGCTTTCCGGACTGTGTGAGGGACGGCCGCTCACGGACAAGGAACGCAACGAAGCAGTAGAAGGTCTGCTTCTGGGCTTTCCCATTCAGTTCGACGAGGTTTCTGCGCTCGGCTACCGACTCGTGACTCTACCGGTCCACGACAGGCCTATCGATTTTTGGCAGACTTGGCCCGACAAGATCCGGGCGGTCACGACGAGTGATGCGAATGCAGCCGCAGCGCCCCTTTGCGAAACGGCTCGATACAGTGTCGTCATTGCTGGAGACTCCCGGACGGTGACGCCAATGCTCGAATCGCAAGGCTTCGACGTGACTCTGCTGGATCGAGACGGTCGTCCCATCGAAGAACCTACAGCTGACAAATGAAGCTACTCTGGGGAGCAGTAGGGGGGCGGCGGACGTGGGGGTGGATCGGTCCCCTTGCCGCCGCCCTGTGCTTCTCGGCGACTACAGCCTACGCCGAAGGTCCCGAGGCCGATGGCCGCGCCACACCTCGCGTGATTCGGCTCACCGGAAACGGCGGTACGCTTCAGGAGCTGGCCAAGGCAGCCGCAACGCTCGATGTGGGCGAACCAAGCGTGGTGGTGGTATCGCCCGTTTTAGTCCCAGGCCACCTCGAGGGCCAGCTCCCAAAGGGCGCTCTGGAATCGCTCAGGCAGAAGCTTCGTGAGAACGTCGCCGCCGCCATTCCTCTGGCGAAAATCCAGGTTGCGGAGGCGCTGTCAGCGCAAGAAGCACGCACCCGCGCCAGACGGGAAGGTCTGCCACTCGTGCTGATTTCTGCGAGCATTCAATCGAGTGATTTGGCGCTCACAATCACCGTCACCAAGTGGCCCGACAAGTTCTGGCACCGCGTCGCCAATGCTCAAGGTAGCACGACCTCCCAGCTGCACATCCGGGCCTTCTCTGAATCGATTCGACATGTTTTTCCCGCGGCGAAAGGGATCGCTACGCAGACCGACCGCTGGCCGAGCCCGGTTGCTAGCCCCATCGCCCTTGCCTGCGGCAACCTCGACGACCAGGGAGCACAACAGCTACTCGTCGTGGGGCGCCACACCCTCCATCTGGGGAAGTTGGACGGCGGAAGTTTCGAGCCGCGAGAGCGCCGTGCATGGGCCGATCTGACCCCCATTCACGGCTCCCCGCTTCGCGCACCGCTGGGGAACGCGACCTTTGCAGCTGGAAAGATGATCGTAGGATCGAGTGACCGCGCCGCAACGGTCCATCTCGACGAAGACATGAAGCTCCTGGGCTATAGTCCTCGGGGCTATCCCATCGGGAAAGGAGAGTGCCTCCCTTTTTCTGCAAGCGGCCTGGTCGAGCCTCCCTTCGACTGCGCTGCCCCGAACCTACGCGCTCCAACGCCATCGGCGCCCCCGCTCCCTTCGAGTCCGAAAGACTGGGGCGTTTACGCGCGAAGTCAGCTTCCTACACCTTCGGGCGCCGTGGGCTCGATGACGGCTACCGCTGTCGTCGGGGCGACTGAAGCCGAGTTCGACGTGAAACTCCCGGCCGAGGCGGGTATCGAACTGAAGCTAGCCGAAGTCGGATCGACTCTACTCATAGCGGACCTGGACGGCGACGGGCACGTGGAGGTCATCGCTTCCGCGGCGAGCGGTAGTGGCACCAAAGACGAACTGCGAATCTTTTCGCTCCAAGAGCGCGAGCTCAAGCCCGTCGCCGCGGTCGAAATGGAGCCCATCTCGGCCGCGACCGTGTGCCCATTCGACGGAATGAATCCGCTGACACTGGTCGTCGCCACGGAGAAAGACCTGTGGATCATCCGTTGAGCCCATCGAGGCGCGCGTTTTTCGCAACGTGGGGTGCGCTGTCGGCAGTGCTCGCGCTTCCGCACACCGCAGCGGCGAAGCGCCGACCCAACTATTCGGGCTCCTTGCGCCTTCATCTGCCGCTCAACGTCACGAGCATCGATCCACACGACCCCCACGACTTGACGACGAGGCTTCTGGGAAATGCCCTCTTCGAAACCCTCTACGCAAGGTCGACCACCGGTACCGCGTATCCCACTCTGGCAGCCTCACTGCCGCGCTTGGAAAAGGGACGCTGCCTCGTCGAACTTCGCCCGGGCCTTTCGTTTGCATCGGGGACGGCCTTGGACG
Source organism: uncultured Polyangiaceae bacterium (assembly GCA_965652275.1). Lineage (GTDB taxonomy): Bacteria > Myxococcota_A > Polyangia > Polyangiales > Polyangiaceae > NIC37A-2. Next base: position 182,778 of record CBFGUR010000004.1, read on the forward strand.
CGTCCCAGGTGGTCGCATCCCTGAACCGCGCCAAACAGTTTTCCCCGTGGCTTCAGGATTTGGGCACGGTCGTCAGTACAGGTCCCCGCGGGATTGCCTTTTCCCAAAGGGACCCGCGACTCCTGACACGCCTGCTTTCGAGCTCCCGCACGTCGCTCTTGCCCAAAGGGTTCTCGCCCACCGCGCCAGACACGTGCGGAGCGTTCCGCGTCGAAGCTACCGGAACGACCCTCCACATGAAACGCAACCCCCGGGCGCCGCGCGGCGGCTCGTTCCTGGATGAGGTTTGGATAGAGAGCGCCAGCGTCAGCGATTGTCTTCGCGCTTTCGAGGCTCGTCGCTCTGATCTGGGCTTTCTCGGAGCCGGGCTGCACCGGGAGCGCCGTGACGTGAAGCGGTTCGCGATGAAGCCGGTTGGGCTCGCGCTGCTACTTCCCGGCGGCGAGCTTCGTGCGCGAACTCCCGTTGGAACCTTGCACGAGATGCTGGCCCGATTGCCGCAGGCACAACTCTCTGCCCTCGGCGTGGAACGTCCCAGACACAGTCCACGGCGCTGGAACGGCGGTGACGCTGACCTCGTCGTCCCCGCAGAGGAACCGTGGCTCGTCGCACTGGCCGAAGACATGGCAAGCGCCCTGTCAACCAAGGGCCATTTTATCTCCGTCAAGAAAACGCCAAGTCGCCAAATCCCCATTCTCGAACGCAGCGGAGCCTTCGACCTGATGCTCAGATTCTTCGGGACCCAGGGCGTCTCCGAAGAGGACACCACCCGACAGCTCTTCAGGTTGGATGACAAGCCGGCCCCCCGCGGCGGGCGCACTCTTTCCCCATTGGAATCGGGCCGCCAGCTCTCCCTGGGCATTGTGGGAGCCATGACCCCGCGGGGCGCACTCACTCGTGACGTGAGTCACGTGACGGGCCCCGAGATGCTGACTCTCGAAAACGCCGAACGCCTCCCGTCCTAAACTCCTTCGGCAGGACGAACAGGGGCTTCTGCTTCGCTTTTCCCGAAAAACTGCAGCGCGAGGGCGCAGAGCGCCGCCACCGAGAGGTTGGAAACACGACCGAGGAGAGCGATCGCGACGGCTTTCTCCGGCATCCCCTCGAGCCCGACAGCCGTGGCGCAGAGCGCAAATGCTCCCTCGGTCACACCGACTTGATTGGGAATGGCGTCACCCATGCTCCGAGCACCGAGCTGGATCCCTTCGGCGACGAGCCCCATCGCCGCGGAAAATTCTCCGGACACCGCATGGAGGATGACAGTGTACTGGAGCGCCTGAACCAGGCGCGACGCGACGCAAATCCCAAAAGCCGCGGCGTGCCGACCCCTGCTCTCTCGAACGTGCTCGTCGATTTCCGGGCCCCACTTCGACAGTTTGGAGAACCGGCGCCCCAACGCCCCTCCGAGCTTGACGTGTCGCAAGACGAGGTAAAGCGCTACGCCCAGCGTTCCAGTGACCAAGATATTGATGGACATCAGCGCCGAAGCGGCTTGATCGCGAGTGGTCCACATCAAAAAAGCGAAACAGACCATGCTGACGACCGAGTTGGTCGTCAGCGTCAAGGACTGCATCACGGCAGCGCCAGCTGCGGCGCGTGTTTTGCCAACCTGGGGAGCGAGCACGCCTGCCCGCGCAATCTCCGCGCTGGCGCGACCAACCGGCACGACGACGAACGTCGCGTAGTGGACGAACAACGCACGAAACCAGTCCAATGTCCTGATCCTTCGTGCTTTCGATCCATAGAGGACGAGGACGGCTCCACTCTCGACAGCCATCCACCCCAAGTCGAGCAGCAATATCAGCGGAAGCCACACCCCGGCCTGGACCAGGGTCGTGATGATAGCGTCAGGTCCAAGCTCGTGAACGAGGACTCCGAGGGCGAGTAGCCCCAAGAGGCCCAGTAGGTACCTACCAAACCGGGAAAAAAAGCGGGCCAACTCGCTCTAGCGCGGCATCAGCGCCGGCCTCCTCGAAGTGACGCGGGACAGCGGGGATCTCATGGACGAGCCTGCGGCTGCGGGATCTCCACCGTTCCAGCCGCCAGCGCATCGATGATGACCCGATTGAGTTTCTCGTCCTTGGTGACGCAGGCCTTGCTCACCGAGCCGGAAAAGGCGCCTTTGCATTCCTTTCGCCTCTCCATGTAGGCCTCTTTGATCTCATCGTTTTGCCGGAGGGCATCCTGCATGTCGTCGCCGATGTAGCGCCACGGGACCTTTGCGTACTTCGGCGTCGGGGGACGTTCGAGCCTGACTTCTTCTGCGCCGAGCGTCACGCACGAGCCGTCCAGGCGCATGGCGTCGTAGCCCCCCCCCGATCCGCTGACCTGCATGCCACCCATGTCTTCTTGGCGGTGATACAGAAGGACGACTTCTTCATCGAACGACAGCCATTCGTCGCCACTCGTCGCTCCGCCAGAAGCATTCACCGCCCTCGTCTTACGGCTCAAATAGCCGTGGGTGAACGGCGAGCTCTTGGAAAAGAGATAGAGAGCGACGGCTGGATAGACGTCCTCACAAAGCTTTTTTACCCACTTCGGGTTCGGCGTGCAGGGGTCCGAGCCCTTGTGACACTCGCTCGGGATGTCCCAGGGTCCACTCGCCGGCCCTTCGTCTTCGGAGGACGACGCCTCCATCGCGTCGGTCTTCCCACCACCGTCCGCGGACTGCACCGTCGCATCGGTTGGAGCCTGTGGTTCGTTCTGACCTCCACCACACGCAGCGAGGAAAACGACCGGTAGCACCGAACAGAGCACTTTAAACTTCATGGCCTCCTTCGGACCATTCGTCGCAGAAACTGTCAAGTCGCGCAGCCCCCGGGGCTGCTATTCCACGGTCACGGTCTTGGCGAGGTTGCGCGGCTGATCCACGTCGGTCCCCTTCAAATCAGCCACGTAATACGCGAGCAGCTGAAGCGGAATGCAGGTGATCAGAGGTTGCACCGACTCGGCCACCTTGGGTACGAAAAGTAGGTCGTCCGTGATCTCCGCTGCTCGTTGGTCGCCCTCGGTTACCACTGCGATGACGCGTCCTTCTCGAGCTCGCACTTCTTGGAGATTCGACAAAGTCTTCTCGTAGTGGCTGTCCTGCGGCATCACCACGACAGTCGGCATGTTCTCGTCGATGAGCGCGATAGGGCCGTGCTTCATCTCTCCGGCGGCATACCCCTCAGCATGAATATAGCTGATCTCTTTCAGCTTGAGGGCCCCCTCCAAGGCAATCGGGAACCCGAGCCCCCGCCCGAGGTAGAGCATGTGTGCGACGTTGTGCCACTTGCGCGAGACGCCCAGGACCTCTTCGGCGCGCTCCAGAGTACGCCGAATGTCGTTGGGGACTTCGACGAGCGCCTGGAGAACTTCGCGCGCCTTTTCCGCGGAAAGCGCCCCAGAACTCCTCCCCAAGAAGACCGCCAGCATCAGCATCGCGACGAGTTGCGTGGTGAAGGCCTTCGTAGAGGCGACCCCGATCTCGGGACCGGCATGGGTGTAGAGCGAGCCGTCAGCAGCCCTGGGGATGGCACTCTCCAGGACGTTGGAAACGGCCAGCACGGTAGCACCTTGTTCTCGAGCCGCTTTCAATGCAGCGAGGGTGTCCGCCGTTTCTCCCGACTGGCTGACGGCGACGACCAAGTCGCCCTCGGAGAAGACAGGAGAGCGGTAGCGCACCTCGCTGGCGAGCTCGCATTGGGCGACGATCCTGGCGTATTGCTCGATCCAATGCCGTCCCGCTAGACTGGCATGAAAGCTCGTTCCACACGCGATGAAGTAGACGCGCTTTACCTTTTCGGCCAGTTCGACGGAAAGACCGAGCTCACTCGCGATGATGTTCCCCGTCTCGAGATCGATTCTGCCGCGAAGGGTATCTTCGATGGCCCGAGGCTGCTCGAAGATTTCTTTGAGCATGAAGTGCTTGTACCCGGCCTTTTCCGCCTGGACGGGGCTCCAGTTGATCGTCTTGGGCTCACGAGAGACGGAAGTGCCATCGACCTTTTCCAGCAAGACCGCGTCGCGCGTCAGCTCGGCCATTTCCCCGTCCTCGAGGAACAGGACGCGCCTCGTATAGGTCAAGAGCGCAGGGACATCCGAAGCACACAGGTTTTCGCCCTCGCCCAAACCGATGACCAGTGGCGACGCATTCTTGGCGACCACGATCCGATCAGGAGCATCTTCGGAGACGACCGCCAGGCCGTAAGCGCCGCGAATCTCCCCCAGCGCTCGTCGCACGGCTTCCCGAAGCGCCGCTGTCCCGTGAGAGCTCTTCGTCTTGTCGAACTCCCGGGCGATGAGGTGCGCAGCGATCTCGGTGTCCGTGTCGCTACTGAACGTCACACCTTCCGCAGCGAGACGTTCCTTGAGCTGCAGGTGGTTTTCGATGATCCCGTTGTGGACCACGGCAACGGACCCCGCCCGGTGGGGGTGGGCATTCACTTCACTCGGTCGGCCGTGAGTTGCCCAGCGGGTGTGTCCGATGCCCAGATTCCCCCGAAAAACTTGATCTCCGATTGCCTGAGCGAGATTGTCGAGCTTCCCTACAGCTCGCGCCAAGCGGAGAGCCTCTCCGTCGTAGACCGCGACTCCGGCCGAATCGTATCCGCGATATTCGAGACGACGGAGACCTTCCAAGAGCACCGGCGCCGCGACCCGGGGACCAACATACCCAACAATTCCGCACATCGATCAGTCCCTCACCGTTTCCTCATAAAGCTCTACCGTGTCGAGCGCGACCTGCTTCCAGCTGAACTTTTCGAGGGCGCGCGTTCTTCCGTTCGCCCCGAACTCTTTGGCCTTCTCTCGGTCAGTAGCGACCTCATTGACTCTCTCTGCAAAGTCGCGAGCGAATTTGTCGCGATCGAGCGGGTTCCCTTGTTCATCCCCCGCGTACTGAACCAAGCGACCCGTCTCACCGTCGACGACCACTTCCTTGATGCCGCCAACGGCCGACGCCACAACGGCGGTTCCGGTACCCATCGCTTCGACGTTCACGATTCCGAAGGGCTCATAGATACTCGGACAAACGAACACCGTGCTCGCGGAGAGCATCTCGATGATCTCTGGACGCGGCAACATGTCGCGAATCCAGATCACTCCGCTGCGCCGCGCCTTCAGGCCTTCGACGAGAGCGGCCACCTCGGCTTGGAGTTCCGGGGTGTCTGGAGCTCCGGCACAAAGAACGAGCTGAACTTGGGGATCGAAGTGCTCGGCGGCCTCCAAAAGATGAACGACTCCTTTTTGCCGAGTGATGCGCCCCACGAAAATGGCCGTAGGCTTGGAAGGATCGACGCCCCTTTTCTCGAGCGCCGAGCTACCTTCTCGGGGGCTGTACTCGTCGGTATCGATACCGTTGTAGATGACGCGAACCTTCCCGGGATCAACGTCGGGGTATGCCCGCAGGATATCCGCGCGCATGCCTTCACTCACCGCAATGATTCGGTCGCACGTGAGAGCCGAGGTGCGTTCGACGTAGCTCGAAACGCGATAACCTCCTCCGAGCTGCTCCTGCTTCCAGGGGCGCAGGGGTTCGAGGCTGTGCGAGCTCATGATGTGGGGCACCCCGTACATGAGCTTGGCGAGGTGGCCCGCGAAGTTGGCGTACCACGTGTGGCTATGAACGAGATCAGCACCAGCCACGGCGCTCGACATCTGGAGGTTCACGGCCAAAGTCCTAAGCGCGGCCTGGTGAGGTTCATCACCGGAAAGCGCATCCCACCAGTCGAACGACCCCGCCACCTCGGGAGCAGACCTCTTCTTGCCGAAACAATACACCGACAGATCGACGAGCCCTTTGAGCTCACGGCCCAAGTACTCGACGTGAACTCCGGCTCCGCCGTAGATCTCCGGGGGATATTCTCGAGTCAGCAGAGCGACGCGCATCGAGTCGACCCTAGGGCGAGTCGCTTCCCTGCGCCAGACCCTGGGATCAGTCGGCACTCACATGGTCGCCCTTGCCAATGACGACGACGCCGCCATCGGAAACGGTGAACCCACGGGCGCGGTCCTTCTCCAAGTTGACTCCGATTTCGGCCCCCGGCGGAACGTAGACGTTCTTGTCGATGATGGCCTTCTTCACGATCGCCTTCTTCCCCACGACGACACCAGACATGAGGACCGAGCTTTCAACCAGGGCTCCTTCGCCGACCTGGACCCCCGAAGAGATCACGGAGCCCTTCACGTGTCCCCCCGCGATGATCGATCCGCTGCACACCATGGAGTCGACGGCGCTCCCTCGGCGGCCGTCCTCGTCGAACACGAACTTGGCGGGCGGAAGCGAAACATTGCTGGAATGAATCGTCCAGCGGGAGTTATAGAGGTTGAAGATCGGGTGGACGCTGATCAGATCCATCTGCGCCTCGTAGTAGCTGTCGAGAGTTCCTACGTCTCGCCAGTACCCGCGGTCGCGCTCCGTAGCGCCAGGTACCTCATTCTGGGAAAAATCGTAGACGGCCGCTTCTCCGGCGTTTACGAGATCGGTCACGATGTTTCCCCCCATGTCGTGATCGCTCGACTTGTCCGCGGCGTCTCTCTCCACCGCCTCAACCAAGGTGCGCGCGTTGAAGACGTAGTTGCCCATGGAGGCGAAGACCTGTTCGGGGCTGTCGTGGAGACCGCGTGCAGACTTCGGCTTCTCGTGAAACGCCTTGATGCGACCATTGTCGTCAGGCTCGATGACACCAAACCGGAATGCTTCGTCACGAGGGACACGAATTCCGGCGACCGTCACACCGGCTCCGGATTTGATATGTTGTTTGATCATTTGGGACGGATCCATCCGGTAGATGTGATCGGAGCCGAATACACAGATGTAGTCGGGCTTCTCGTCCTGGATCAGATTCAGGTTCTGATAGATGGCATCCGCAGAGCCCTCGAACCAACGTTTGCCGAGACGCATCTGCGCGGGAACGCTCATCACGTAGTTGTTGAAGAGCGGCGACATTCGCCAAGTCATCGCGATGTGACGATCGAGGCTGTGACTCTTGTATTGAGTGAGCACTGCGATGCGACGGATCCCTCCGTTTACGAGATTGCTCAGAGCGAAATCCACGAGCCGGTAGTTCCCTCCGAATGGTACGGCGGGTTTGGCCCGATCACGCGTCAGTGGCGCCAGTCTCTTTCCCTCGCCGCCGGCCAATACCACCCCGAGGACGTTCGCATTGATTCCCATCTCCCCCGATGCTGTCAAAGGCCGGTGGGGTCGAGCAAGACAGAAGTCGCAGAACCTTGTGTTACGTGCAGAGCGAAGTCCATCTCGTGTCGATCATGCCGAGCTCGCAACAATCGCCCCCCCGAAGCGAGGCGAAAGGTTTGCGCGGGCCCGCTCGCTGCACGACGCGAGGAGCCCCCCACGAGTCTTCCGGAACCACACCCTGAAGTGGCGCGGAGGTTCAAAAAGCGCCGCCCAAACCGCCAGGTCCCATCGGTTCGCCAGACCCTCCGGCCCCGCCGGTACCCGCCGTGGCTCCTCCCAAAAAGCGCACATCGTCGACGATGACGTCGTAGTCTCCAGCCCAAGATGTCCAGCTGATTTGAGCGATGTCCGCGGGGTCGAACGGATACTTGTTGTTGTGTTCGAGGTTGCGGTTTTGACTCAGATCTTCCCAACGCACATCGTAGTCGCACTTCCAGTCGGGACCGATCTCGACGGTTCGGAAGTGGACGTCGCCACAGCCCTCTCCCGCACATGTCCCCCCTCGGGTCGTCGGAATCACGACGAGCATGGACACGCCGAACTGGAGTTCGTAGGTGGCCCCATCCCCAGAGCGCGCACAGAACGTAACTCCGTCAAAAGCAGAAGCATCGTACGAACAGACGAGACCGCCCCTCTCGTTCAGGGTGAACCCAAACTGCGGTCCCCAGCCGATGCCGGAATCCTCGATAGAACGGCCAGAAAAACCGCTCAGCGTACTCCAAAAGCCGTAGGAACCGTCGCGGCCCACAGCAGCTGTCGGAAAGATGTGTCCGACCTCCGGCGTCTGAGCAGCACCCGAGAGGAACTCCTCGGCCGTAAACCACGAACCTCTACGCCTATCCAGCTCGGGGATTGTCGATTGCTCCGGGTGCTCAAGATCGTCGATCGCGGGGATTTGACCTCCTCGAACGGAAGGACCGTCGCAGCCACTGGCCCGATTGCCCCCACCCGTTCCCAGGTTTCCCACGCCACCCGTGTCGGACCCCGGCAGCATGAACCCGGGAAGGGCTACGTCGGGGATTCCGTCACCGTTCGTGTCGAGGCTGTCGATGATGCCGTCACCGTCCCAATCGATGGGGGTTCCGACGATGTCGGCAATACCGTCACCGTCCGTATCGATCCCGTCGACGATCCCATCGCCGTCCGTGTCGATGGCCACCCACATGTTGGTCGGGTCATCGCCGTCTCCGTCTCCGGGTTCCGGTAGAAGCGCGTCCTCTTTCCCGCAGGCCGCAGCCACGACGAAGCAGGTGGCCCAGACGGACAAAGCGCGCGAGCGAGGTTTGACACTCATCACCCATGCAAGCTGTCACCCCTCGCCTGAGCTATCAAGCAGATTGGTGCGCTTCAGCCTCCCTCACTCGGCCACAGGAGCGGGCTGCGATACCGCGGCTGGTGGAGCAGGCACAGGGGAAGCGACCGGGGGAGGTGCGGGCGTCACGACTGGAGCGGTTGGCTCGGCCCGGCCGGGTTCGGACTTTGGCTGGGGCGCTGGCGGAACCGGGGCCCTCTCGACTCGAGGCTGAGACGGCTGAGCCGCTTCGGGGGGCGCGGCTGGGATGGCTCTCTGCGGGGGCGAAGGGCTGGGGGACGGGTTGGCGGCTTCGGCAGGCAGAGCCGGACTGGCGGTTTCGGCGGACGGAGCCGAAAAAGGAGCCTGGGGTGGTGAATCGACCTCGGGTGGAGCGTCCCGACTCGTCGTATCGCTCGGGAGCGCGGAGTCCGGCTCGCTCGCCGAGTCTCGAGCGCCCTCATCGGGAGAAGTTTCAGAAGTCGACGAGTGCGTCGTAGCGAACGTATCTGACTTCCTCAGAGTCGAGAGGGCATAAAGCAAGACGAGCGCAACCGCGGCCCCAATCGCCACTTTGAAAAAGACCGGGAATCCCGTCTCCTGGGCCGCCCTTGCGGATCCCTTGGGTCGACTGCGGCCAGCCTTCTCCGACTCCAGCGCAAGGGCAGCGGTATCGCCTCCCACTCGGCGGGTCTTCTGGGGCTTGGGGACCGGGCCCGTAGCGGGCAAACCTCGTTCCTGCGCCTTAACAGCCCTTTCGCGCTGCTGCTTCCTCGCGGCCCGACCCTTGCGCTTCGCCATCTACCGAGGCGCCTACTGGCTGAGCGCCTCAGCGCCGCCGATGATTTCCATGAGTTCGGTAGTGATCGCCGCCTGGCGCGCGCGGTTGTACTGAAGCGTCAGGGAGTCGATCATGTCGCTCGCATTCTTGGTCGCCGAGTCCATGGCCGTCATTCGAGCGCCGAGCTCCGAAGCCATCGATTCGTACAAGGCACGGAGAAGAGTCACCTCGATGTACATCGGGACGAGCACATCCAGCAGACTCTGTCGGTCGGGTTCGAAGATGTACCCCTCGCCCCCCGTCGCCTCGGGACCGTGCTCCTCGTCTTCCACCTCGACATGCAGGGGAAAGAGGACTTCGTCCGTCACCACTTGCGTCATGGCGCTCTTGAATTCGTTGTAGATGATGCGGATCTCGTCGACCTCTTCGGAGAGATAGGGTTTGAGGATCCCGCGAGCGATTCGACGCGCCTGCTCCAGCCCCAGATCGTCCCACACCCCCCCGAAGAACTCGATGAGCGGCGCCTGACGACGGTTGAAGAAATCCCGTCCCTTGCGACCGATCGCGTAGATCTTGACGTCCTTCCCCTCTGCCTCGAGCCTGCGCCAGGTGGCTTCGGCGCGCCGCAGGATGCTGGAGTTGAACGCTCCACAGAGCCCACGGTCACTCGTAACGACCAGGAGCAAGACCGTCTTTTTCTCTCGCGAAGCGAGAAGGGGATGCTCGGACGATTCCGACCCCCCCGCGGCGCCAACCACCGAACGAAGGACGCGCGCCGTCTCGACGGCATAGGGTCGCATCTCGGCGATGCGTGCCTGAGCTCGATTGAGACGCGCACCCGCCACCATTTTCATGGCGCGGGTGATCTTCCGTGTATTTTTCACGGTCCCAATACGCGTTCTGATTTCTTTTTGATTCGCCAAGTTCTTGCTCTCAAAGGGTCACGATATGTCGATGAGTCGCCCGACTGGGCCATGCAGGCGCTACTCGGCTGCCTGAGCTGCCCCAAAATCCTTGGCAAACGCCGAAATGACGTCCCCGAGCTTCTTGCGGAGATCGCCGTCAATCTCCTTCTTGGTGCGAATCGTTTCGAGGATGTCGGCGTGCTTGGTTTCGATGTGCTTGTGAAGCTCGAGCTCGAACTCTCGCAACGACGCGATGGGGAGTGCATCGCAGTACCCCTGAGTACCCGCGAAAATGGTGACCACCTGCTTCTCGACGGAGAGCGGAACGTACTGCCCCTGCTTGAGGAGCTCCGTGAGGCGTGCACCTCGCTCGAGCTGGGCTCGGGTGGCAGCATCCAAGTCACTCGCGAACTGAGAAAACGCGGCCATCTCGCGATACTGAGCGAGATCGAGACGAAGCGTTCCCGAGAGCTTCTTCATCGCCTTGATCTGTGCGTTGCCACCCACGCGGGACACCGAGATACCGACGTTGATGGCAGGACGTTGACCCGAATTGAACAGATCGGACTCGAGGAAGATCTGACCATCGGTGATGGAAATTACGTTGGTGGGGATGTACGCGGAGACGTCGCCGGCCTGTGTCTCGATGATCGGCAGAGCCGTGAGCGAGCCGCCGGAATAGGGATCCATCTTCGCGACAAGGCCCGAACGCCCGAGTTCCTTGATCGACTCCTCGGCCTCTTTCTTGCCGTCACCGCCAAGGTGACATTTGCCATCGACTCCTAGGAAGGAAGCGTCACCTGCGGGGACTTCTTGACCCTCTTCGACGACGAACCAACGCTCGGCCATCTTTGCGGCGCGCTCCAGGAGGCGCGAGTGAATGTAGAAAACATCGCCGGGGTAGGCTTCGCGACCGGGCGGACGACGCAAGAGAAGTGACATCTGTCGGTATGCGACGGCTTGCTTGGAGAGGTCGTCGTAGACGCAAAGCGCTGCACCACCGGTATCGCGCGTCTGCTCGGCGATGGTCACGCCCGTGTATGGCGCGAGGAACTGAAGTGGAGCCGAATCGACCGCAGTTGCCACGACCACGGTCGTGTACTCCATCGCGCCATGGTCACGGAGCTTGTCGACCACCTGGGCGACCGTCGAGGACTTTTGCCCCACTGCGACGTACACGCAGTGAACGTTCTGGCCCTTCTGGTTGATGATGGTGTCGATTGCTGCAGCCGTCTTACCCGTCTGACGGTCGCCGATGATGAGCTCACGCTGTCCGCGACCGATCGGAATCATGGAGTCGATGGCCTTGAGGCCCGTCTGCATCGGCTCGTTCACCGGCTGCCGCGTGATGATGCCTGGCGCCTTGATCTCGATGCGGCGAGAGAACTTGGTGTCGAGGGGGCCCTTTCCGTCGACCGGCTGGCCGAGGGCGTTGACCACTCTGCCCTTGAGAGCTTCGCCCGTCGGAACGTCGGCAATACGACCCGTACGCTTGACCGAATCGCCCTCGCGAATGGCGGTCGAGTCACCAAGAATGGCAACACCCACGTTGTCCTGCTCGAGGTTGAGAACGAGGCCATAGATGTCGCCGGGAAACTCGACGAGCTCACCAGCCATCACGCTCTCGAGCCCGTGAACGCGGGCGATACCGTCGCCAGAGGTGAGAACGGTTCCGGTCTCGGATGCGACGGCCTGGCCATCGAAGTTCTTGATTTGCTGCTTGATGATCGAGGCGATCTCGTCGGCACTGAGCTGCATGACTTTTTCTCTGTAGTTTTGAAAATTGGGGGATCAGGAGGCGCCGGCAGCGACTGCCGACAAGAGGTCACGCTCCACTTTTTGGAGCTTTCCGCGAATACTGCCGTCGATCAGCTTGTCGCCGACGCGGGCAATGGCTCCACCGACGAGGTCTTCGTCGACGGAACGCTCGAGCACGATTTTCTTTTGCGTGGCCGCAGCAAGTTTGGACGCGAGCGACTCGTAGTAGCTCTCGGACATCTTTGCTGCCGTCGTGACGGATGCGCGCAAGATGCCGTTCTTGTCGTCCGACAGCTCGGTGAGACGCTGGACGGTGGCGGCGATGGCGGGCAGACGGCCGCGCTGCGCCATCACCTGAAGTCCCTTGATCCCGAGGTCCGGCACTCCGAGCTTCGTGGCGACCTGCGCCAACAGCGACAGACGCTCCTCGACGGGAACGACCGGGTTACTGAGGGCCGCCCGCAATTCCTTGCTCGCTTCGAAGGTCTCGGCGAAGTCTCGCAGTTTTTCCGTCAAACTCGCGAGATTGCCGGTTTCGTCTCCGAGCTCGAAGAGAGCCTGAGCGTAACGTTCCGCAACAGCACCGACACTCATGACCGGGCCTCCGTCGACTTTTTCATCTGAGTTTCGAGGCTGGAGAGGAAATCCCCGGCAAGCCGCTCATGATCCTGTTGGCTTAGGTTCTTCTTCACTTCTTCACGAGCCGCATCGACCGCTCCGCTCACTGCCTTGAGTGTCGCGTCATGACGAGCTTGAGCGAGCTCTTGTTCGATGAGTGTACGAGCTTCGCGCTCCAGAACGCTACGACGCTCCTTCGCTTCCTCGAGCACGCGCGCGCGATCGGCCTCCGCCTGCTCCCGCATCTCCTTCTTGATGCGCGTCATCTCGGCCCCCATTTGCTCGAGCTTTTCCTCGTAGTGGGCAAGCTGCCCTTCTGCGTCTTTGCGCATCTCCGCGGCCTTCTCGATGTCGCCGGCGATGCGCTTCTTGCGATCGATCAAGCCTTGGCGAATCCCTGGGCCGCCGAAACGACCGATGAGGAAAAAGAGAATGGCCGTATTGATCAGCAGCGCACCAAGAGGGATGGGTGTACCCGGAGGTCGCCAAAGAAGGCTGGGCTCGACTCCCTCTTTCTCCCCAATCAACCCATGAAACCAGTTGATGTCGGAGAAATGCGGCACGTGGCCGTGGCCTCCGCCATGGGCCGCGTGCTCGTCGCCATGAGCCGCGTGCGCGTCACCATGAGTCGCTTGCTCGACCTGTGGGTCCGCGAATGCTGGTGCGGAAAGGAGAGCGGCAGAAAGTGCCACCCCCCGGACGACTCGATGAAGTGCTTTCATCAGGTAAGCTCCCTTCCCAAAACTCGGCTCCCGATCTCCTTGGCAAGCCCCTCCGCTCGTGCGTCCAGGTCCCGCGAAAGATTCGCAATCTCGGTCGCGATGCGCTCACGACCCTCTCTGGAAATCGCCTCGGCAGCCTCGCGAGCCTCGGCCAGGATTTCCGCTTCGACGCGCGCGGTCTCCTTGCGAAGCGCATCTCGCTCGGCCGTTGCTTCCGCGCGCACCTTGGCGACTTCCGCCTCGTAGTTGCTCAGGATTTCCGCAGCGCGCTCCTGCATGGCGCGTGCTTCGGCCTTGGCTCCGTCCGTCCGCTCTTCGCGAAGAGCAAAGACGCGAAGCATCGGATCGAGCAAGATGGGTTTGAGAACGACGATCAGCAGGGCAAAGAGCGCCATCATGACGAAGACGCTCTTGTCGAAGTCGACGGTAACTGCAGCGATCACTGGCGACACTTTGTTGATGGCAGATGGGAGCGCCCCCTCGGTGAGAGGGCTCATGTCCACGGACGGGCTCATGTCAGTGTTGGATCCCCGCCTTCCGAGACGTCACCCGGGGGTCGGGTCATTCCGACCAGAGGCCACGGAGGTGATGGGGCGCCGCGGCTGCTACCACCTGCAGGCGTCACTGTCCACTCACTCAGGAGTCGATGACAGGTCGATCTCGCGCCACCAATTTTGGCCCGCAACACGCCGGCAACTTTGAGTTTCCAGGGTCCGCAGAATTGGCGCGTAGGGCGTCCCGATTTTGGGATCGTGCGCGTCGGGAACGAGCTCGAGTAATGGGGCCAGGGCGAAGGCCCGCCGCACAAGCTGCGCGTGCGGTACGATGAGACTGGAAGAGGACGCCTGGCGGTTGCCTGCCCACAAAATGTCGAGGTCGAGGACCCGAGGCCCCCAATGCTGGCCACGAACACGGCCCGCCTCTTGCTCGAGCCGCTTGAGGTCCAGCAAGAGACGTTCGAGGGGTGGGGTCTCCTCGAGAAGGACCGCTGCATTCAGAAAGTCTGGCTGCGGCGGGCCGATGGGTGCTGAACGGTACAGCGAAGAAACTGAGCAGAGTCGAGCCACCGACTGCAGCGCAGCGAGAGCTCGCAGGAATTCCACCTCGGGCCTCCCCAGGTTTGCGCCGAGCCCAACCACCGCCACCCGCGAAGAGCCGACTGTTGGTTCGAGACGAATGGGGGTGGTCCTGGGGGCAGCGTCCATGATAGCGACTCGTCATGCTGACGATGACCGGAGGAGAGCTGACGATGGTCTGCCTCGTGACCGGATTGGTCGTCGTAGCTACATGGTTACGGAGCCGGCCTTCGCGGTAAATGGCCAGAAGCCATGGATTTGAGTCGCCCGGACCGAGGATCGCGTTGTTCGGAGCGTTTCGCTATGGTGAAACCAGTACGGGCGGACGCCTCGTGGAGGTTTGGGCGCCGACCGCAGAGGACAAGTGGGTAAGTCGGGCGAAAAAGATCCGGGATCGGTTCCGCCATCGTCGCGTGCGCGAGACACCCAGATTTTTCTCTGCGACGCGAGCGCCGAAGCTGGGCGCCTCCTGAGCGGACTCATTGCGCGGGGGTATGCGGCAGTCGATGTGCCCCTCGGGCTCCTTCCCAACCGAGTCAACTACGAGATCCCCGTCGTAATCGTGGTCGACGCGGATGCTCGCGAGGCGCGCTCCCTTCTGGAAGAAGCGCTGAAGACGGCGGGAGAGCACATCGAAATCGCACTTCTTGCAGATCCCAAAGGCGCGATAGCGAGCGAGCCCGCGTTGAGGGAGCTTTCATCGCTGGTCGTTTCGCGTCCCGTGGACCTCGACACGGCGATTGATAAAATCGCAAACCTGGTCGGCACCCCCTCCAAAGGAAGCCATCGACCGCGCATTGGGGTTCCGCGGCGATCGCCCGTTCTCGTCGCATCAGCACGCAGGCCCTACCGTTCGGACGGAGAGCCTTCAACCAAGCTTTCCTCGAGTCGTCCTCCTCGGGGCCGCCCCGAACTCGACGAAGACTCCCTTTGGCCTCTGGACTCCCCACCGAGCCGGGGCCCCGTGGGAAACGAGTTCGGGCGCCTATCCGGCGAACCCGGCCCCGGAAGGAACTCCACGAGCTCGGCTCCTCCGAGTTCGGGGCGCCTCAGCCTCAGTCCTGAAACCCGCACCGTGCTCGAAGAAGGGAAAAGGCGCGTTGCTACCTATCCCACGCAAAATTCCCCTCGTCCGATCCGCCTGACACCTCAAAGCCACGATGGAAACGACGAGGTACGCCCCGAGTTTCTCCACGCCCTGGGGGAGTTGCTCGGCGACGCAGATCCCGAAGACAACCGTCGAGACAAAGAAGACACGTCAGACGGCACCGCCGCCAAGGGGCTTCCCTCGAGTCGATACCCAGCGGGCCGTGGCCCGAGCCGCCGACCATCGGAACCCACCGGTGCCACGAGCATCGCCGGGATCGTGCGACCGGATTCTTCACCGATAGACCTCGAAGAGGAGGACGAACCGACGAATCCGGGTGGCCGAGCCCCGTCACAACCTCCCCCTACTGCTCCGCAGGGACTCGAATCGATCGTTCCTTCGGACGTCCCTCCGGGGCTAGATGATCTGAGCGATCTGCTCACCTCGAGATCGTCCAATCCGCCACCTTCTTCCTCGTCGATCCCTACGGAACGACCTGGATCGCCCCACCTCGACTTCGAAGACGACGAACCCCATTTGTCCGCTACCGTTCCCCCGCCGCGACGACCTCCGGGTCGAATCGACGAGGTCCGCCATGAAAAAAGGGATCTCGCGCTGAGGGAGTACCCGACGGCCAGGTCGATCCCCGTCCGCACGGATGCGAGCGGACGGGCGACCTTCGCCAAGGCCCAACGGAAAGAGGACAACCGCCGACAGGATCCAGCGCCGAAACGCTCGTCGGCACTCTCGCTCCTCGCTCGGGCCATCCAGGGTCGAAGAACCGGCGCAGTCGCCCAACAAGAAGGCACGGGGCTGCGACGAATCGTGCTCATGGACGGCGACATTTCGACGGTCACTTCGACCCTTCACGACGAGAGCTTGGGCTATTTCCTCGCCTCCCGCGGTGACATCTCCCGCGATGTTCTCCAGTCGCTCGGCGGACTACCAGGATTCGGACGGCATGCCGGCGCTGCGCTCATCGCACGGGGCCTGCTGCAGCAAGAGGATCTATGGCCGGTGCTTCGCGCGCATTCGGAATGGATCTTGGGCCGCGCCTTGCTCTCCGAGGAAGAGGCCCTTCACGAAGAGTCGGTACCCGCGCGCATCCTCGAGGAACCGGCAGTCTTCGGGGGGGCCGCGGGGACGGAGATCTACCTCGAAACAATGCGTCGGGTCGTTTCCCCAGAGCAGGCCTCCTCCCTCCTCGGTGATCGAGAAACCATCATTGGCATGGGACGACACGAGTCGCTCTTGGGAGAATCGGCGCTGGATCAGACCGAGCAGCAGATCATCGTCGATTCGGTCGGAAAGCCCCTGTCTCGGATCATACAAAGCCATCCCGAACTCCTATCGGTCGTCTTGGGTCTGACGTACCTCGATGTCCTCTCCATCGGTGGCCATGCGCCAGAGGCTGCATCGGCGAAAAACGAGGAGCTGCTCCGTCGAAGCGACGAAATCGACGATGAAGCTTTCGCCGCTCGCGTCGTGACCCGGCGTGCTCTCGTCGACGAAGGCGACTACTTCAGCATTCTCGGCGTGCCTCGCTCAGCGACGGGTTACGAGATCGACCGAGCACGAGACGACTTGTTGGCCGAGTACTCGGAACACCGGCTGACAGCTCGCACGGTGCACCTGCAAGAGGACATCCAGCTGTTGCGACAGACCATCGACGAAGCTCATCTCGTGCTCCGCGACGACGTTCGACGCATGCGCTATCGAGCGGCGCTCGAAGCGCTTCCCGACTGAGGAACCACGCCGCATATCATTGTGCGGCCCCGGCTTCCTCGCGCACGCAGTCGTACACGAGCTCGCCATCTTCACCCTCGACGAGCCAGGTGTCGCCCGAACGTACGTCACCGGCCAGGATCGCCTCGGCGAGGGGCGCTTCAATCTTCCGCGCCACCATACGGCGCAGGGGCCGCGCGCCGAGTTCGGGATCGAACCCACCCTGATCCAGCAAGACCTCGAGGGCCGAGTCGCAAATGCTGAGCGCGATACCTCGACTCAGCTCGATCTCGTCTGCCAAGCCGGTGCACAGCTTTCGTCCGATGCGCAGAACGTCCGCGCGAGTGAGGGGCGCGAAGGGGAGTACCTCGTCGATGCGATTGAAAAGTTCGGGGGGCAACGCGCGTCTCGCAGCAGCGACGACTGCCTTCTGGCCTTCCTGGATGTGTCTTTCCCCGGAAGAAAATCCAACACGTCTCCTCGATGTGGCGGCGACCTCGGCGCTGCCCAAGTTCGACGTCAAGATGAGAACGGTATTCGTGAAATCCACGAGCCGTCCTCGACTGTCCGTCATGCGGCCTTCGTCGAAAACGGCCAGGAAGGCCGTGAGGACTTCGGGATGGGCTTTCTCGATTTCGTCCAAGAGTACGACTTGGTAGGGACGCCGACGCACGGACTCGGTCAGCAGCCCGCCTGCATCGTGACCGACGTACCCGGGCGGCGCGCCGACGAGCTTTGCCACGGCGTGCGACTCGCTCATTTCGGCCATGTCGATTCGCGTCATCGCGCTTTCCGAATGGAACAGCACCTCGGCAATCGCCTTGGCGGTCTCGGTCTTCCCGACGCCGGTCGGCCCCAGTAGGAGGAAGGTACCAATCGGACGACGGCTCCCCAGACCCGCCGCGTTGCGACGCAAGATGCGCGCGATCCTCTCGAGATGCTCCTCGTGGCCGATGACGCGCTCACAAAGAATTTCTCGCAGCTGAAGCATTCTTTCTGCATCTGATTCGAGTAGACGCTCGACGGGCATGCTGGCTTCGCTGGCAATGACCTCCGCTACCTCCTTGGGCGAAACAGTGGACCTGTTGCGGCGGTTTGCGCGGGCACCCGCTAGATCCAAGATCCCAACCGCCTTGTCCGGAAGACAGCGGCCCGGGAGGTAGCGCACGGACCAAGCAATGCTGAGGGCGAGGGATTCCTCGTCGTAGGTAACACCGTGATGAGAGGAGAGCCGTTCGGCAAGACTCGATAGGATCAAAAATGCGTCTTCCTTGCCCGGCTCGTCAATCTCGATGGGTGAAAATCTCCGACAGAGAGTCGGGTCGGACTCGATGACGCGGCGGAACTCGGCAGTCGATGTAGCGCCGATACACGGGAGCTCACCCCGCGCCAAGCTGAGCTTGAGTTCCCCCGCGATTTCCTCGGCGGCGTCACCCGTGAAAAGCTGATGGATTTCATCGAAGAAGAGCACCACCCTATCGCCAGCAGCTTTGACCTCCTTCTTGAGCGCAGCCAGTCGCCCGGCCAAGGCGCCTCGGACGCCAGTACCGGCAACGAGTTCGGAAATGGGGATTTCGATGACGACGCGGTCGTCGGCGTCCGACTCGAACATTGCTCCGGCGACGCCTCGGGCGACGCTCGTCTTGCCAACGCCTGCCGCCCCGATGAGACAGGGGTTGTTGCCTTGTCTCTTGGCCAGCACGTCGAGTGCTTTCTCGATTTCTTCGTCCCGTCCGACGACCGGATCGGCCACGCCCAGCGCTGCTGCCAGAGTGAGATTCTTTCCGACCTGAGAAAGGATGGGAAACGTCTTCTTGGGCAGGGAATACCGTTCTGTCAGCACAGCAACCTCTTGCTCACTGAGTGACCCTTCCGCGTCATCGGGCGGTTCGGCGTCGAGCGCTCGAGTGAGTCGCTCGATTTCGGAGTCGATGGGGCCAGGTTGTGGGGATTGCTCGTCTTCGGAAAGAAGGGTTGGGGGTCCATACCCTTTCCGACCTGGCAAGGGTGTGGGTCCCACGTCGGGAATCGGTGACAAGGCTTGTCCCGAGGCGCGTCCGCGCCCCAAAGGGGTGACGCCACGCGGAGGAGTCGAGACGGGAGCGGGGCGTGCGCCGCCGATCCTGGGTGAGCGCACCGGCGCGAGAGGCATGACTGGCACGACCTGCCCCCGGATTGGCGTGCTCGGGACGACCGAGGCTCGTTGCGTCGTCGGTGGAAGGCCTTGGCCGAGTTGTGCCACGCGCAGATGGAGCTCCTTGATGTCGAGCTGCAGCGCTTCCAGCACGCGGCGTGCGGAGCCCCGCACATCATCGAGCAGGGCGATGACGAGGTGAGTTGCGTCCGGATTCTTGGCGCCGAAGGCGCGACTGACCTCACGCACCCTTCTCCTCAACAGGTGAAGATTCTCTTGGGGGCCCGCGTCGGAAAACCTCTCCCACTGATCGAGGACACGCCGGAACCCCGCTCCGTGCGCCTCGAGCAGATCTCGCACTCCTCCGGGAACGGCGCCGGCAGCGGCTAGCAGGTGCACGCCGCGCAAATCCTCGTGTCTTCGAGACGCGAGGGCTTCCGCTTGGGAAATGAGGTGGGCAAAGCCCGGCTGACGGTAGGCGACCATCTGACTCGCGTGCCAAATCCTGCCAGAAATGGCCAAGTTTCAGGCAAGCCCGGGATTTTCTCGCCGCTCGAAAGGTGCCAAAACGCGTCCCATGCGCCTGCTTCGATATGTTCCAGCCCTCCTGCCGCTCTCTTTGTGCGGCTGCCATGTCGTCGAGCGGGCCCAGCGCTGCGAGGAACTTGCGGCGATCATGAAGGAAGCTGCTCCCGAGATCGAAAGGACGAAGATCGATGACTCGCCCCCGCCAAAGGTCCTGAGAAAAAAAGCCCGCCTCTACGGTCAGCTCGCGGACAAACTCGACAAGGTGGTCCTCAAGGACAAGAGGGCACACGAAGAGCAAGCCATGCTGATTGTCCACTTACGCAATCTGGAAAAGCACCTGATCGATGCCGGTGACGCAGTAGAGGCCGA
The DNA here is from genome assembly GCA_965652275.1 of uncultured Polyangiaceae bacterium. GTDB lineage: Bacteria > Myxococcota_A > Polyangia > Polyangiales > Polyangiaceae > NIC37A-2. Next base: position 202,955 of record CBFGUR010000004.1, read on the forward strand.
AGCTGCCTTCGAAAAGCACCAGGAGCAGCAGCGCGCGCGCCACGAAGAGATCCTCGCGAGTCGAGAAAGATACGCTCAGACCAAGGCGGACGAGGCGCGGACCGCCCAAGCGAGCGCAGGCGAGTCGGGCAAAGCCGGTGGCGCGAAACCCACGGATTCGGGCGTTTCACGTGGCATGACTGGTTTCCTCGAGCGGGCGCAACGTCGGGCGGACCCTCGCAAGGGCGCACCGCCACGGCATCACTCCCCGAACGTGCGAAAGTACGAGCAGGCCAAGCACGCGGCGGAGACGATCGGACGAGCCGTGGATACATCCACCAGAAACCTCGGCGAGGCGTGCCGCTAACACTATTTGTGCCCGCTGTCCTTGGCCCGTTTGGGGACGCCCTTCGAAAGCTCGCCCACCTCGATGTCACCGTGCCGGTAGGTGACCAGTCGCTTGAAGCTCCCCCGACGATCACCACCGATGAGGTAGACCATCTCGTGGGGCCCAGGTCTGTGGAGGTTCGCGACCCACTCGCCGCTCGAAACCCAAGCCAGGCCCTGCACCTTTCCCGGTACGACGCGCGCCATGAATAGTCCACAGCGAGGGCCGTAGGGCCGAGGCCGACCGCGGCCGCAAAGCGCGATGAGGTGAATTTCCTCGTTGGCAATCGGTCGCCACAGCCAGACTCGCTGCCGCTGAATCGTTCCGGCCTGCCTCAGGGTTTCTTTTGCCTCTTCGGGCAACGCCTCGATGAGGCTGTTCTCGATCTCTGGGTCGAATTTGATGCGAGGGATCAGGCCCGGCTGATGGGTGACCTCGAGCTCGAGCTCGGCCGTGTTCTCGGGGCCAGAACAGCAGCGAAAACCGATGGTGCCCGAGCGCGTCGCCGGGCTCTCGGGCTCGACGTTGGCGCAACGTCCCACGACTTCCCCATCCCGACCATTGCCGCCGCGTAGAGCGATTTCGCCCTTCTTCGTCCAGCGACCGAATTCGTCCGACGTCCATTCGAAAGGTCCACCGTGCATGTCCCGGACCCCGAAATCACTTTGGCATCCCACGTGAAACCCGCTCGGACGAAGCTGCGCGGGTCGACCCGTTTTACACGTCTCCTCTCGGTACGTTTCACCGTATTCGTAGGTTCGGTTGTCGGGCCCCTTGCAGGCACGCTCCCACTCGAGCTCGGAGCACAACCGCTTTCCCTTTTCAGCGCACAGAGCCTGCGCTTCGTCCCAGCTGACGTTCGTGATGGGGATGGCACCGTCTTCGTTGGGGAAAGCAAACTGATCGATGTAAAATCCATCGAGCATGAGCTGCTCTCCAGGCAGCTCGCGATCAGCACGGCGTGGTCTCCGGTCTGGAGCGGTCCCGACCACGAGGGCCCCCGGAGGTATGTAGACCATTCCGACTCGCGGCTCGGGTCGATCTGCGGGAGGCCCTAGGGGCGGACCCTTTTTCTCCACACCATCGGGACTCGCTGCAGTCTCCGACTTGTTCGATCCGTTGCTGCCGAAACGTTCCTCGAGGAAGTCGCAGGCGACGAGACCGACCGCAACCGCCATCACGAGCCCCACACGGCGGATCTCCGCAGAGCTGCGCCGCGTCGCTCGCGACACACCGATCATGGTTTGGACTCGGGCTCTTTTCCGGTACGAAGCGGAAGATCGCGCAGTCCGAGCTCCTTCATCTTGAGCTGGAGCCCCTTCCGGGAGAGCTTCAGCACCCGCGCCGTATGTGTGACGTTGCCCTTCATCTGTTCGAGTGCTCGATAGATGAGTTGTCGCTCGAGCTGGCTCACGGCGGCTCGGACTTGTTCCTTGAGCCCCACCTCCAGCTGTTCGGTCGGAACAACGGGCGTGAGGCTGTTTTGAGTCAATTCAGCCGGCAAGTGCTCCGTGAAGACCCGCTCCCCATCGGCAAAGAGTACGGCTCGCTCGAGGACGTTCTCGAGCTCGCGCACGTTCCCCGGAAAAGGATACGAGGCCAGGATGGCCAGCGCCTCTGCGCTGAGGCCAACGAGCGATTTTCCGAGCCTTTGGTTGTACTTCTGGACGAAGTGGTCGACGAGAAGTGGGATGTCTCCGACGCGCTCTCGCAAGGCGGGAAGTCGGACGGCGACGACGTTGAGACGATAAAACAGGTCCTCCCGAAAGCTCCCCTCCTCGGTTTGCTTCTTGAGATCAGTGTTCGTAGCCGCCACGAGTCTGACGTCCACTTTGAGAGTCCGCACGCCACCCACTCGCTCGAATTCGCCCTCTTGAAGAGCGCGAAGCAGCTTCACCTGCGTCTCGAGGGGAATCGAGCCGATCTCGTCCAGGAACAGGGTGCCACCGCTCGCCAGCTCGAAGCGCCCGGGCTTGGAGGCGACCGCCCCGGTAAAGGCTCCCCTTTCGTGGCCGAAGAACTCGCTCTCGATGAGCTCTCTCGGGATGGCCGCACAGTTGACCTTGATGAAAGGTCTATCCCGTCGTGACGATTGATCATGGAGGGCACGAGCGACGAGCTCCTTGCCCGTCCCGCTCTCTCCCATCACCAATACCGTGGTTGGCGAGTCCGCCACTCGATCGATGACCGAATAGACCTCCTGGATCGCGACGCTCTGTCCGATGATCCCATACTTGGAGTTGGCGGCTGTCGCGGGGGTCGCGTCACGGGCCGACAGGTCCTGGGTCTTCAAGGCCTTGCGCACGATGGCCCGCAGCTCTTCCTGGTCGAAGGGCTTGGTGATGTAGTCGAAGGCGCCGGTCTTGAGTGCTTCGACGGCGTTGTCCACGGTGCCATGCGCGGTGATCATCACGACCGGCAGGCCCGGGTAGATGGCCAGCGCTTCGCGCAAAAGCTGCATGCCGTCGAGCACCGGCATCCTAAGATCACAAATCAAGAGATCGATGTGGCTTTCCTTGAGGACACCGAGTGCTTCGCCACCGTCGGCGACCAAGTGCACCTCATGTCCGTCTCGCGTGAGCTGCGCCCCGAGCACGCGACGCAAGTTGGGTTCGTCATCGGCTATGAGGATTTGTTTTTTGTCTCCGATCATCGGGCCTGCGCATCTCTACAGCGCATCGCAGTGGTCGTCGAGGGGCGCGAAGTCAGCGCCGACACCTTTCATTGACAGCGTGGGCTGCCGGCACCGTCGGATTTCCCAGCACAATAGAGGAGATACACCTCACGTGCACCTTCCGCACCCACGACCACGATATCCCGTGAACCTTGGCGAGCGCTGGCCAAGCTGAAGCCAAAGAGGTCCTTTTCTTCGACATCGGAGACGATCTGCGCCTGGAGAAAGTCACCGTCGCTGTCATATGCCAGAACCGCGCCACCGCGGGTCAACTCGCGAACCGACATACGCGGCGCTCCGACGAAGACTTCGCCTTCGCCATCCCCGTCCGTGTCAGCCACGGCAAGCGCATCACCGAACCCCGAAGCTCCGCACCCGGTCGTATCGTCAGTCGAAGTGCACGAAACTGAGAAAAGCAATCCGTCGTCGCTCGCGAGTTCGGCACAGGTGCTTCCGGGTGAAGATGGGCCCAGCGCGGAGAGTTCGCTCCCGGAGTGGACGCTCACGACACCGGAACTGGCGATGACGAAATCTTGGTCTCCGTCGCCGTCGACATCACCCGAAACGAGCTCCCGGCCAAACCCCTCGCCGCCGCTCAGGCAGCCGAGCTCCTCGGGGGTGCCGCCCTCGACCCGGAAAATCCATACCTCTCCGCTCGAAGGAGCCGAGGCGAGGACGAGATGCCCGCCAGACACCTTCGCGACGGCGACCGCGTCCCCGAAGTCGTCCCCCGCCTCGGCTGGTGTGGGAATGTCGACCGGCTCGTCGTCGAGCGGCTCGTAGAACCACATCCGCCGCTGGGCCGAAGTGGAAGCGACCAGGAGCTGATCGTCACCCCGATTCGTCGCAAGGCGCAGATTGCGGGCTGGTCCGTCCCCCCGCGGAGCATCGAGCCCCGCACGCACATCCGCAGGCACCGGAAAGGTGAATTGAAAGTTGTCGTCGCAGCGCGTCCAAAGGCCTTCGGAACCGTCGACTGTGCCGTATCCGGAGACGAAACAGAGTTCGTGTTCAGAGGATCCGGACGTGGCGCGATTGAGTCCCACCGGCCTGGTTGCGGCGCGGCAGCGATCCTGTCCCTGTGACGCCGAACAGTGAGACTCGTCCGTCGGGTTCGGCTCAGGGTCCTCCTCCACTCCTAGGGAGTACACGAGTCCACCTTTCGAATACGCGTTGCCTCCGACGTAGAGCTCCACCTGCTCCGCGTTTTCCGCCACCGTCAGAGAAACTCCAAAACCTCCAGAATAGGAGTCGGCTGGCTCCAGGCGCAGCACCGGGGTGTCCGTCTTGAGCTTGGTGAAACGGCTCCAGGAGCAGCCAATCATCCCCATGAGACCAAGTCCCACCACGACGAGTCTCCGTCTCCTGAAGTGACTCACTCGACACCTCCATGAACGGGCACGAGTGCGAAGTCGAAGGAACGCATGCTCCCGACACGAGGCGGCGCGGGACCGGGTCCCTTTCGGTGCCGTTTGAAGTCTCGTTGCTTCCCGAGCTGCAACTTGGGATCCGGGTAGGGGTCTCGAATGAAATTGTAGGTCGACAAGAGCCCCAGAACTCCACCCACGGCAAACGCGGAGTCCGCGCCGATTGCGAACCAGAATCCCCGCTTGATTCGGGGATCGCCATCGTGCAGGTATCCCGCTTCCCTGTCGGCAGACAGCTCCCGATGGAGCCGATTCGACTCGACTCCCAGATAGATGCCGCCGCCCACGAACCCGGCTGCAAGGATGGCCTGCGTCCAGGCGGCGGCCCGCGGAAACTTTTCGACCATGCGGGCCCTCATCGGAAGTACCTGTCCAGCAGGAATCGTGACCGTCTCTTTCAGGTCCTTGTAACCCTTGGCGGAAACCAAAACGGAGTGGGTCCCCGCCGTGAGCTCGACCTCGAAAGCTGCCTGACCCTGCCGCCACGTCCCCACGGGACGTTCATCCACCGACAGCGTGACCTCGCCGACGTCCGCGTCGAGCTTCAGGACGCCGAATCCGACCCGCCGCAGCTCGACTTCGACCGATTTCTTGTCACCGGTCCCCAGCTCGACCTCGACCTCCGCCGGCTCGTACCCCGGTGCTTCCGCCAGGATCTTGTGTGGCCCGGGCGCGATGAGCGCACCGTGGGGGGCTTCTCCCCATACGGTGTTTTTGGAACCATCGTCGTCCAAGTAAAGCTTCGCGCCGACCACGTTCGACGTGACCTCCAAGAAGCCGGTGAACTCACCTTGAGACAAGTTCGCCTTGAAGTGGTGCACGTGGCCCGGCGACACGTCCAGGTTGGACGAGGTGCGGTTGTAATCCCGGTAAGCTTCGATGACGATGTGGTAGCGCCCGACATCGAGGGTGAGATTCACGGGCGCCACGCGGTCAGCGACGAGTTCCCACAGGCTGTTCTTGGCGCCCTCGGTGAACGCCGGCGCGTAGTCTTGGGTGCGCCGGTACACCTTCACCGGCGCGCCGGTGGGTTCGGACTCGATGATGACCAGAGACTTCATGCCCTGCTTGGGGTCGTCGGGCAGATCGATTTCCGTTTTACCCGGATCGCCCTCCTCGTCTTCTTCGCTCTCCTCTCGAGCTTCTTCTTCGGCGCGAGCCTTGGCCTCTTCGATGGCAGAGATGCGCTCACGAACAGCAGCTGCGTCTGGGGCGCCGGGATCCTTCTCCAAGTACCGACGGAACGCGCCAAGTGCGTCGTCTGCTCGACCTAGCTTCTGGTAACAAACGCCGGCATTGAAAAGAAATGCCGAATACGGATAACGGTCGTAGCCCGCTTCGAAGACCGAGGCGGCCTCTTCGTACTTCTTCGCCAGGAAAAGCCCCTGCCCTTCGTCCATCTGACTCCGGATGGCTTCGAGGCTCGCCGAGCCTGCCTGGGACCACCCGGCGGTGGTCCAAAGGGAGTTCAGTAAGAAGAGAAGAGCGACAAACCCACGGCGCAGCAGGACGCGGATGGGTCTCTGGGGAAAGCCACGCATGTTCTTAAGGAAGAGAATCGACTCTTCGGTCAGGACCGACAAGTACATTTTCGGAATTTTCGAATCGGGGGGTTGGGCAGCATGGAGCTCTCTCTCTATGCTACCGGCTGATCCCAGTCCCAAAGTGTCGACTGAGACTCCGCCAGCTCGGAGCCTCTGGTCGACTTCCAGGTTCCGAGATGCCAATTCCTTCGCGATCCCTAGCTTATTCTGCCGTACTCGGTCTCATGTTGGTGACCATCGTCGAGCCGCTACGAGCCGAGGTCAAACCCTATCCATCCTGTGATCGGGATCCCACCGACAGCGACATCAGTGCGGCGAAGGGCGCGTACGAGGCGGGGGAGGTTTCCTTTCAAGAGGCGGACTACGATCGAGCGCTTCTCTACTGGGAAGACGCATTTCGTCGAGATTGCACGGCGGTCAAGTTGCTGCTCAACATCGCACGCGCCTACGAGTTGAACGGGAACCTCGAGGCGGCGATCAACGCGCTTCAGACGTATCTCGATCGCCGTCCGGACGCGAAAGACCGGAGCTCGGTGGAAAAACGGATCGAAAACTATCGGGCGCGGCTGACGGTCCCCGACGCCGAAGAAGCAGGCTCCACAGAGACTCCCCCCGAGGAGACCCAATCCGAAGAGTCCACTCCCGCACACCTCAGCCCCGTGGCAGACGAGGCGCAGACGAAGAGGCCGCGTCCAGTATGGCCCGTCGTACTCACCGGTGTGGGCGTCGTAGGTGCGATCTCGGGTCACACGTTTGCCGCCATTCAGCAGAAAAGAATCGAGGATCGCAAAGACGAGATCGCAACGGATGTTGGATGCGATCCCGATACGAACGAATGCGAGACCGACGAGCTGCGTGACACCGCCAACGAGGCAGTCGAAAACGATTCCGAAGTCGGCAGTCTTCGCGACAAGCGGGACGCTGCCAATTCCCTCGCCGGACTCGGGCACCTGATGGGGATTACCGGAGGCGTGCTTTGGTGGATCCTTTGGACCCAGCACAAGTCGGACGACCCCTCTGGAACCGGAACGTACTTTCAACCCGTGGTCGAGCCGAACTACCAGGGACTCAGTCTGTCGGGAAGATTCTGAGGTCCGGGGGTCGGTCGCCGTCGCGCTCCGCTTGCCGGACGTTTCAGTCTTCGCCGGCCCCGGCTTCGCGCTCCACCGCCTCGTCGCTTTTCTCTTCTTCCGAAACGTCCTCTTCGTGCGTGGCTTCGGCCGTGCCGGGCGCCTCCGCTGGGTCGGGCCCTGCATGGGGAACCGGCTCCAGAGGCATCGGGGTCTCACTCGAAGATCCACCGCAAGCCGTTGCAAAAGAAAGCAACACACAGGAAATGCCGAAGCTCGACTTCATAGTTGCGAGATTGCCAGAATTTGGCGCTCGAACCAAAAGCCTCACGCGCTTTCCGGGCGAAACCTGGCCATCGTGACGGAGGCAGCCTAAAGTTCCCGGACGATGATGCTGTTCCGGAACTTTCTGCGCTCTCTCCCTCTGCTCTCCTTGTTGCCGCTGGCCGCGACTGCTGGCGCCTGTTCCTCATCCGAGGACGGTGACGGCGGCGGAGACACGACCGGTGATGGCGATGGAGGCGACGGAGATCTGTCCTTCTGCAGTCCTGCGGACACCTGCCCCCCCGACGTGACTGGCGTGGACCTGACGACACCGGTGAGCTTTCGCACGGACGTTTACGAGCCCTTCTTGCGCCAGAGCTGCGGTGAGCTGGCGGGCTGCCACGGAGCGACGAATGGTTCGGCCGCGAATCTCTACCTGGGCAAGGCAGCCGTCGGTCTCACCGACGCGGAAATCACGGCCCTCGTGGCGCAACTGACGACGGCCCCGAGTGAGATCGCACCGACGGCGAGGAACGTCGTGCCGGGCAACTGGCAGGAAAGCTTCATGATGGCCAAGCTGGACGGCTGCCAGAACGATGCGGGTTTCACCTGCAACGCAGAGAGCTCGCACCTGGTCATTTCGTTCTGTAAGGAAGCGTGTGGCGATGGGATGCCCGCCAGTGAGGCGTCCTTCGCGACCGGTTCGAGCCGGCCCATGGTCGACAAGGTCCGCGCTTGGATCGCCCAAGGCGCCCAAGACAACTGAACGATATCGGCTGAACTCATTGGGGATCAGACTCGCTCGAGCGTAAAATCCCCTCATGTTGGAAACGAGACCACGATGATCGGGCGACTCACCGGCAAGGTAGTCCACGAAGAGCCAACAGGTGCGCTCATCCTCGACGTGTCCGGGGTGGGGTACGAGCTCTCGTGCCCCGTGGGCACGGCGAGCCGCGCCATGAAGGAGGAGCGCGAGGGGAAGACCGTGATCACGGTGCACGTGCACACCAACCTCCGGCAAGACGCCCTCGAGCTTTTCGGATTTCCGGCAGCCGAAGAGCGGGCCGCTTTCCGACAACTGATCAACGTCCCGAACGTAGGTCCCCGCCTCGCGATTTCGGTTCTCAACGTGCTACCAGCGGGTGAGCTCGTGGACGTGATCGATTCGGAGGACAAAGGCCGACTCTCCAAAGTGCCCGGGGTCGGGAAGAAGACTGCCGAGAGGCTCGTTCTGGAGCTGCGCGGTAAGTTGCTTCGTTCAGGAGCGAGCGGAGCCGGTTCGACTGCTTTGCCAAGTGGAGACGATCTCTCACGCCGCCTCGTCGCAGCGCTCACCGGACTCGGGTACCGAGCGCCAGAGGCCGAAAAGGCGGCCCATGCTCTGGTGCCCAAGAGCCAATCCAAAGACCTCTCTGCGTTGCTCAGAGAAGCCCTGAAGTTCCTCGCCTCTTGAGCGCCGAGGCGCGTCCTTGCGCGGGGGCGTCCCGCGGGCGCCGGGGGCGGAACGGCGGCGTAGGCTGGGGTTAATGAAGCGCTCGTGCGCGTCTGCCGACCCCCAAATCGCATCAGGTTGACCGACGGTCGCGCCAAGCGATAATCCAGCGGTTCCGAGAGCTTGCCGAATTTTCTGAGCTCTCGCGACCGGAGGTTCGTCCGTGATCAAGTGCGCGAAGTGCAGCAAAGAAAACCAGGACCACTACAAGTTCTGCCTAGGATGCGGCTCAGAACTCCCCAAGGGCGCCCCGAAGGAGTTCCAGGCAGAGGAAGCCAAACCTGCTGCCGCACCTGTTCAGCCTGCACAACCGGCGCCAGCTGCTGCCGGCTGTCCTCAGTGCGGGCATGAGAACCCTCCTGGCAACAAGTTCTGCGCAGCGTGCGGCTACAAGCTCGGCGCTGCGGCAGTGCCAGCTCAAGCGTCGCTAGCACCGGCCGCGCCGGCGGCCCCCGCTTCGGCACCCTCGGGACCGAGCGGCATCTCTTTGACCGCTCTGCGCGCCGACGGAACCGAAGCAGGAACCTACGATCTCCCAGCATCCCCGACCGTCACCGTGGGTCGAGACACGGGCACCATTTTCGCGGGTGACAGTTACCTTTCCCCGAGGCACGCGACCTTCACCATCAAGGGCGGCGACATCACCGTGCGCGACGAAGGGAGCCTCAACGGTGTTTACGTGAAGCTCACCCCGAACCAGCCCTATGAGCTCGAGCCTGGCGCTGTGTTCCGCATCGGCCAAGAAATCGTGCGTTTCGAAGCGCTCGAGAGCCAGCCGCCGGTCGACGGAGTGGAGCGTTTCGGAAGCCCCGCAAAGGACATCGTCGGACGACTCGCGCTGGTGATCGGACGGGACACCACGGGCAACGCCTTTCCCATTCCGAAGCGCGGCCTGCATCTGGGTCGTGAACGAGGAGACGTTCTTTTCTCCGAAGACGGCTACGTTTCCGGCCTCCACTGTCAGGTGGCGCCCGGGGACGATGGGAAGGTCTATCTGACGGACGTTGGAAGCTCCAACGGGACGTTCGTCCGCGTACGCGACAACCATCCGGTCTCTTCTGGTGACATTCTGCTGATGGGTCAGCAGGTGTTCAGGATGGATGCCTGAAGATTCGAGCTCCGGAGCCATCGTCGTGGTGGCTGCCGTCATCGAACGCAACGGGCGCTACTTGATCACCCAGCGGCGCGATACCGCGGTGTTGCCTCTGCTTTGGGAGTTCCCCGGCGGTAAGGTAGAGCCCGGGGAGAGTGATCACGACGCGCTGTCGCGCGAGGTACGGCACCGATTGGGCGTCGAAATCGTCGTAGCCGAGGCGATGAATACCGTGCGCCACGAGTACGAAAAATACACCGTGGAGCTCCACGTGTATGCGTGTCGACTCTCGTCGGGCGAACCCGAAGCACGCCATGTGCGCGACTTCCGTTGGGTGACGAGCTCCGAATTCGATGCTTTCGAGTTCACGCCCGCCGACGAACGCTCCATGAGCCAGCTCCTCGAGCTCAACTGAGTCGCGCCAGGGCGCCGCCTGGGAGGCGTTCCCCAGAAAGCGGAGCGCGGATGTACGACCAGCTTGTACACACTTGGAAAACGGCCAGCGACAGGCACAAGCCGCGTGACATGCCGGGTCAGACCAAGGGATGCTACGGGCTATGGGAATGCCGGCTTGTAGCCTATGGGCTCGCGTCCTGGCCCGGGGCACACGAGCCCCCCTGTCGATCGCACTCGTATGTCACGTCAGCCTTGCACATGCGGAAAACCCCGATCGATTCTACATGAGCGGGCACGCAGCGCTTCAAGCCGGCGCCGTGACCGCGGACGTCTACGATAGCTCGAGTGTTTGGTACAACCCAGCCGGGCTCGCTCGCGCCCAAGGGAAGCGCTTCGACGCGAACTTCAGCGCATACGCCCTTCGAGTGGGCGGCGTCCCCCAACTGGATCCGGTGGGCGAAGACGCCGAACGCGACACCATCTCAGTGCTGAACTTCGCGGCTGTCCCGGCCGGGCTTGCATCGCTGGCGCAGTTTTCCTTCGGGACGATGGGATTCGGAGTATTCGTACCCCAGATGCAGATCACTGGTCTGCGCACGCGCGTCGTTCAGCCACGGACCGACTCGCAGTCTGCCATCGAATTTGACGTCGACAACTACAAGACGACGCAAGAAATGTACGGAGGTCCCGCACTGGGCATCCACGTGGCACCAGGCGTGGACATCGGAGTGTCCTTGCTTGCGTACTATCGCGCGATTGTCTCCACGGAAAACGCCAGGATTCTCATCCGAGACGACGAGCAAACTCTCGTGGCCACCGGCCAGCGACTGGACGACTGGATGCAACTGGGTATCGCGCCGCAGCTCGGCGTCCAGCTCCAGGTTACGCGGCGCCTGCGCTACGGAATGATGTTGCGCCTACCGTCCGTGAGAATCCTCCAAGTCCTCGGTGCAAGCGAAACGACGACCTTCGTCTTGGGCGGAGAAACCACGACGTCCGCGGCGTATCGAGACGAGCTGCGTTTCGACACGCGCTTTCTCCGCCCACTCAGAATGCAAGCTGGAGTGTCGTACGACTTGGAAGAGGTCCACCTGGCAATGGACGTCAACTACCAGCCGCCGTTCCAGAACGCGGAGGTCGAAGAGTCGTTGAAAACACTGGTCAATGCGCGCGTGGGCGCCCGCCACACTTTCGCCAATGACACGACGCTCGGAGGCGGCCTCTTCACCAACCGAAGCGCGACGAAGGAACTCCGCGACCTCGGGGACGAAAGGATCGACTTCTACGGTTTCACGTTGGCCGCCCAGTTCGGCACGCCCTACCGTGTCTCCGAGCGTGGCAAGGAAGTGCTCAGCCCAGACAAACGCATGCGCTTCGGGTCGTCGTTTGCTTTCTCTTACGCGGTTGGCATCGGTCAGACTCTTCACGGCCGCGTCGGCGGGGCGTCTCTCGAACAACTCTATGTACCCGAGCCGTACGATGTCGTCGCTCACGAATGGATTGTGAGCTTCGGCAGCTCCCTATTCGAGGAGTAGGTTCGGAGTCTTTTGCCTCTCGGTCATTTCCTCCCTTCCCCGCGCCCACGGCACCCTAGGCGACCTGCCGTCTTTTTCCGCAACGGGGGGACGCCCCGTCCGAACACGCATCATGTGGGAGAAATGGATCGCTCTGATTCACGATCCGCGGTGTGTCGTGTGCGATCTCGTGAGCCGGACGCCGCTTTGTTCGCCATGTGCTCGAGAGCGTGGTCTCATTACGCGCTCGCCCGAAGGGCTGCCCATCGTCAGCCTCGGTCCGTACGAGGAACCCCTGAGCTCCAGGGTGCGGCGCCTGAAGTACAACGACGAGACGGTGCGAGTGGCTCGGCTCGCCTCGGCACTTTGTGCAATTTTCCCCCTGGCATGGAACGGCGCAGTCATGATTCCAGTACCACTTCATCCGGAACGCTTAGTCGAGCGCGGGTTCAATCAGTCAGCCCTCTTGGTTCGCGGGGTAGCCGGACAGCTTGGCCACCCCACCGACTTCTCTTCCCTCAGACGCGTCGAAGCAACCGGCGCCCAGGCGCGCGCCAATCATCAGCAACGGCACACAAATGTGGCGAATTCCTTCGTCTCGACCCGCCACCCGGTAGCCCGACGTGTCGTGCTGGTGGACGACGTTGCGACGAGCGGAGCCACCATCGACTCCTGCGCTCGATCGATCGCGCGAGCAGGAGACGAGCCCTTGGGCGCACTGACGATTTGTCTGGGAGGCAACTCGAGAGCAATTAGCAAGGCTTTGGGCGACCTTTCAAAGCTGAAAAGTCGGGCTTTCTGATGCGGTCCAAAACATCGCATCAAAGCCATCTTCGGGACTCAATATGGATCCCCCCTTGCGAGCGACGCAATCGTGCAGCAAAACCTCCCCGTGGGAATTCAACGACAACGTGATCTCCTCGAGCTTGCGCAACTCACGAAAGAGAAGGCGCGACTCGAGAAGAAAATACATACCATTCGTAAGCGACTTGTTAGGAACGCGACCCGGTCGAGCGGAGCGGAAGAAACGATCGTCGAGGCTCTCCAACATGGCCCTCTCAGGTTCATGGAGATCGTCGAAGTGACCGGGCTGAACCGCAACACCGCCAAAGCCGCCCTCAGGCTGATGCGCCACCGTGAGCGCGTCATCTACGAGGACCGAAAATACTCGGTCGAGTGACCGATGCCTGTCCATGAGGGTAGGTCATGTTTCACCCTACCCTGACGGATCCCGATCCTGGGTCGACATCGGCCGCTTCATTCGACTTCGCGAAGCGCTCGCAGGAAGTCGTCAGCTTCGACGAAGTCGGTGAAGCGCCGTACTTCGTTTCCTTGGGAATCGAAGAGCAGGACCGTCGGAAGCCCGACCACACGGAGCCGCTCCATCGTCCTGACGACGGCAGGGTCTTCGTCGTCGGTCGCATCCACTTTCACCGCGAGAAAGCGTCCCGCCTCGCGACTCACCGCAGGATCGGCAAACGTGAGTTTGTCGAGCTCCTTGCACGCGCCGCACCAGGTGGCGGTGAAGTCGACCAGCATCGGAATCGAGTCATTGCGTGCAGTCTCCGCCGCCGTCTCGACGGCGATTTTCTGCCAGTTGAGCTCTCGGTCCGGAATCGTCCAAGCGACCACCAAGACGTAAAGCGCAAGCGTCGTCGCAGCCGTTCCGACGCCCTTGAGGACCCGGTCCTTCATCTCTGGGGAGTCGAAGCTCCGGTGCACGGCCCCGAGGAGCACACCCAGCACCGAGACCGCAGCGGCGACGCCAAGCAGTAGCGGAGACGGTTGGATCCAGGCAGCGAGTTCGGGAAAGGCCGTTCCGAGGTAGTAGAGGGCGACGACCGAGAGCACGATGGCGAGCACACTCTTGACGTGCACCATCCAGGCTCCGCTCTTCGGGAGTTGAACAGCGAATGTCCCGACGAGGAGAAACGGAAAGCCGAGGCCCAAGGAGAAGGCCGCCATCGCCAGAGCTCCAGCACCCGCGGACTGCGTCTTGGCGATCCAAGTGAGGATCCCCGTCAGCACGGGGCCCGTGCATGGTGCTGCGATGAGTCCACAAACCAAGCCCAAGCCAAAGGCCCCCTTGGGCCCGACGCCGCCCACCTCGGCGAGGCGATTCGTGAGCGCTGAGGGGAGAGCGAGTTCGAAAGCTCCGAGCATGCTCGCAGCCATGGCCAAGAAGAGCAGAGCGATACCCGTGAGTACCCAGGGGCTTTGCAGAGCCGCACCGAAAAGGGAGCCTGTCAGGCCGGCCACCACGCCCAGTGGCGTGAACATCGCGACGATACCAGCAACGAACGCCGCACTGAGCCCGAGCCCATGCCAACGGCTCTGTGTTTGCCGCGCCCCGAACACGCTGACCGTGATGGCGACCATCGGATAGACGCACGGCGTCAGACTCACGAGGAGTCCACCGAGGAGAGCGACACCCGCGGCGTAGAGGGGTCCTTTGCTGACGGCTTCGGCAAAAGAGCCCCCATCACTTGCCGACGCGGGGGTCACGGCGAGCACAAGCAGGGCGACGAGGAGGGTCACGTGAGACCACCTTCGATGACTGACGAGAGATTTCATCATGTGCAGAACGACACGGGAACAGCCTGAGGCTTTTCCACTTTGATCTATAGTCGGGGCAGGGACGAGAAGTTTCTCACCCGGAAGCGCCCGAGCAACAATCGATGCGCAAAAGGGATTATTCAGGCGGAAATTTGCCGCAGGAGGGCACTCGCGTGGGCCATCTCACCCTTGAGCGAAAGGGCCTTCGCCCGTGGTGCGTCCGTCTGGCGCGAGAGGAATCGCTTCAAGTAAATGGCGCCCGACTCGTTGTCACCCAGTACCACGCACAGTTCGCCCAAAATCCAAAGGGAATAGGCCTTCATCGGATCGTAGTTTTCTAGCCGATCGCGCAGCTGTTCGAGATCGGCTGTCGTGTGACCTTTCTCGACTTCTGTCAGAGCTTGCTGCGCGAGATAGAGATCGCGATCCTCCGTTGCCCACCGGATCGCCTTTCGAAAGGCGTCGAGTGCTTGTTCGACCTGACCGTCGAAGCGCAAGAGCGTCCCCAGATGTGCATAGTGAAACGCACGCCTTTCCGGGGGGCACACTCGAGCGGCGATGCGCAGGTGCCCGATCGCCGCGTCCATGTCGTCCACACCGAGCGCGGCTCGAGCGGCGTCTTGTCGCGCCACGTCTCCGAGCGTTCCGAGTTCGATCATCCGCTCGGCCACGCGCAACGCCTCGGCATCTTGCCCATCCTCGATCTCAGCGAGATATTTCTGCCGCAAGAGAAGCGACATCATCTCGTAGTCTTCTGCGTCTTCTGCCGGCTCGCCGCCGATTCCAGGACCGCCGCCCAAGAGCCGAAGCCCTCGTTCGGCGAATGCCCGCTTCTCCTCGCTCTTCTTCGTACCGAGGGCCTGGAGTAGGAAAGTGGCAGGGTCGGACGCTCCCTCTCGGAACTCCCGTGCCTCGTTGGACCCGACCTTCCGCCGGCCCGAAGGCGGACTTTCTCTTTTGTTCACGTGAAAAATCGTAGCAAGAGCTACACAAGCGTCCAAAAAACAGCCAAGTTTCCCCTGCGCCGGACCCCGCCCCGCGCTTTTTCGATCATGAACTCGATTCAATTGGCCAAGTTTCTCGTCGCCCCCCTCGCCCTCCTGGCCGTCTCCTGTGGCCGCCCGGCAACGGAGGAAGAGTGCCGAGAAATCTTGCATCGGACCGCAGAACTCGAAATGCAGGGACGGTTGGGGGACAAGGGCCTCATCGAACAGGAGATCAAAGCCATCGAGGAGTCGATGCGCCCACAGATGATGAAAAAATGTGTGGGGAAACGGATTACAGATGACGCCCTGGCTTGCGTGCGCGCAGCGAAAACGGCGAAGGAGCTTTCGGAGGAATGCTTCCGGTGAGAGCCCCCCTCCCGTGGCTCTTCGTGGGGCTGTCCTGGGTCCCTTTGATTTCGGGGTGCGACGAGCCGCTCACCGAGGACGAGTGCACACGTCTCCTCGACCGCTACACCGACAAGGTGATCGACCAAGCGCGGCCATCGACGAACCAGTCGGAACGTTCCGAGCTGATTCTCGAGGCCCGGAAGAAGGCGAAGTTCGATCCCGAGTTTTCCGAGTGCTCGGCCCGCGTCAGCCGTTCCGAGTTCGAATGCGCTATGCAGGCGGCAAACGCCGATCAGATCGAGCGCTGTTTGTTGTAGTTTTCAGGGGGGCCCCGGTCCCAGAGTGCAAAGCAGAGCGGACGACAGTCCGCGGAGCTGCACGTGAGAGTACAGTGTCTGAAGTCGATTCAGCGCGGAGCGCGTCGATCGTCCGCGGCGCTCCGCGGCTCGCGCGCCTCGGGTTTGGCGTCGTCACCCCAAGGCCCCGGCCCAGCGACTCAGCTCGGTCAGCACCTTGGGAAGGTCGGGGCGGAGCTCGAGAAGGTCTTGCATCGGATCCCCGTGAGAGCTGACGCGGTCGGGGACCGTGAGGATGGTAAACACACTCGGATCGAGGGCTAAATGCAGCTCCTCCCAACGGAGCGGCGTCGAGACTCGGGCTCCCGCGATCGCGCGCACCGAGTAGGGCGCCACAATCGTCCTCGAGCGGCCCGTTTGTCCCGTGTCGACATAGAGCTTCTCGCCCCGCTTTTCGATGCGCCGCTCCATCGTAGCGATTTCAGAGTGCCGCCCCACGAGAACTCGTCCCAAGAGCTCACACAAGATCTTGGCGCTCTCGAAGGGGACCCCAGGCCCCAACGGCACCAAGACATGGAGGCCGCGCTGCCCGCTGGTCTTGGGAAACCCGACGAGCCCGAGATCCTCGAGAATCTCCCGAAGCGACAGTGCCATCACCACCGCATCCTTGAAGGGCCGTTCGGCGATGTCGAAGTCAATGGTGAGAAAGTCGCAATGCTCCCTCGTTCTTTCACGTCCGGCCAAAACGTGAACCGGAATGCAGCCCAGGTTGGCGATGTGAAGCAGCGCGTCCGTACTGTCGATGAGGAAGGCAGCTTTCCCCGTACCTCGCTCGGCCTTTTTCTCTTCGTCGTAGAGCTCGAAGGTGCGTACCCAATCCGGCGTCCCGTCGGGTGCGCGCCACTGATAGAAGTTCTTTCCATGGATGCCGTCGGGGTAGCGGACGAGCACGACCGGGCGGTCTGCCAAGTGCGGCAGCATTACGGGCGCCACGGCCTCGTAGTAATCCAGGAGATCTCCCTTCGTGAGCTGGTCCTCTGGAAAGTAGAGCTTGTTGCGATTCGTAATCGAGACCCGGCGCCCGAGGTCGCCAGCCTCACGCCCCTCTTCGATGCCGCCGACGTCCGCGGGCGCCTCGCTGGCCAGTTCGTCGTTGGGTCCAGTTCGACAATCTCTCGGATCAACGTCCGCTCTCACGCCATGGAAGACCGCGGCACGAAGGTGCCCGTCCTCGGTGAACCCGTGAGAGACGACGCGCACCACCACCTGCGGCAAGACGAAAGTGAGCTTCACGTCGTCGGGGACTCTTGTCGTGGGCTCCATCGTTTCGATGTCTCGGAGGTGCCGAAGGAGCTCCTTGCGCTGAGACGCCGAGAATCCCGATCCCACTCGTCCTCGGTACACGAGGCGATCGCCGACGTAGCTCGCGAGGCCAAGGGCTCCTAGGGATCCCTTGTCGGTCTTCCCTCTCGTGTAGCCGACGACGACGAACTCAGCGTCCTCTTCCCGCTTGATCTTGACCCAGTGCCCGGACACCTGTGGGCCTTCGAGGTAGGGCGTTCCGCGGCGCTTTGCCACCATCCCTTCGAGCCCCTGCGTCTCGCAAAGCTGAAACAAGGCGTCCCCTCGTTCGACGATGTGATCGAGTGGTCGACAGAGACCCAGACTCGGGAGAAGCTTCGCGAGGAGCGCCTTGCGCTCTTCGAGCGGCACTGCGACAAGGTCGTGGTCCCCCACCCGAAGAACGTCGAACACCAAGTAGGCGACCGGAACCTGCGCCTCGGCGCGCTCGATGTCTACCTGTTTCCGCGATTGGATGCGTGGGGCCAAACGACC
Source organism: uncultured Polyangiaceae bacterium (assembly GCA_965652275.1). Lineage (GTDB taxonomy): Bacteria > Myxococcota_A > Polyangia > Polyangiales > Polyangiaceae > NIC37A-2. The sequence goes on from CBFGUR010000004.1 coordinate 220,818, forward strand.
GAAAATCGGCTTGCCGGTTTCGTCGAATGCGACAATCTCGCCATCGAGCACGACGCGGGAAACGATCAGCTTGGAGATGCTGCGAGCGATGTCGGCATAGTTGCGTGTCGTAATCCGTCCCGAACGATAGGAGAGCTTCACGTCCTCCCCGTTTTTCTCCGCAATGATACGCACGCCATCCAACTTGAGTTCATAGATGAAGTCGGGGCTACGCTCGGGCGCACCTTCGGTCGCGCACACCATCGGGACAATTGGTCCGGTGTGGTCTCGGCCGCCCTTTGCGTTCGGATACTTCCGGGCGAGGACCGCGGCCTCCGCCACCACTTCGGCGCCCAATCTCTCCTTGTCCCGAAGTTCGGCTACCGTGAGGCCGCTCAGGATGCTTCGAGGCATCGTGTCGGCGAGACGTGCTTCGGCTCCCTTCTTGGAGTGTGCGTCACTCTTCTTGATGAGAAGCCACTCCTGGGCCGCGTTCTTCGTACCGGCCAAGCCCGTGTCCGCCCTTCGACGACCCGTCGCGATGAAGGCAAAGCGGCCCTTCGCCTTCAGCCCCTGCAGGTTGAAGTCGATCTTCCCCCGCTCGATGCCGGCCTCGGCGCTCGTCTCGTTGTAGGTGACGCCTCCGCTGTCCCATACGATCATCGAGCCGGCCCCGTAGTTTCCTTCTGGGATCACATCCTCGAAATGAAGATACTCGAGAGGATGGTCCTCGGTGTGGATTGCCAGGTGCTTGTCTTGGGGGTCGAGAGAGATGCCTCGCGGGACAGCGAAGGATTGCAGCGTGCCGCCGACTTGAAGGCGGACGTCGTAGTGCATCCGGCTCGCTGCATGCTGATGGATCACGAATCGCCCTGCCCAGGTCTCGCCATCGGCTCTGACAGTCCGTTCAGCGCCGAAAGGCTCGTTCGTTCGAGACGGGTTGCGCTTGTCGCGATACTTGTCGAGCGGTCCTTCCATAAACGAACGAGCAGCCTTCCAGGGCACCGAGCATTTTGCACCGAAATCGAGTCCCGGCGAAAAGAACGTGGCAGGATCGAAAAACTCAGCGAACTATTTGCGCCGACCGGCCCGGTATCGGCTAGCATGTCGTTTCGATGGCCGCGCGCGCAAACCAAAGTGGAACGATTTCTTTCGGGCTCGTCTCGATCCCAGTGAAGTTCTACACCGCCGCTTCCAGTGAGCAGGTCCGTTTCAACATGCTGCACAAGGATTGCGGCGGGAGGATCAAGCAGCAGCTCTACTGCCCCGTTCACGATGCGGTCGTTTCTCGGAACGAGACCATCAAGGGCTACGAGTATTCGAAGGGCGAGTACGTCACGTTCGACGAGGATGAGCTCAAGGCCCTGGAAGCCAGCCGCGACAGCAGCATCAACATCGTCGAATTCGTCCCTCTGGACGCGTTCGACTTCATCCAGGTCGAAAAATCCTATTATCTCGGCCCCGACAAGGGTGGCGACAAAGCGTATCGACTTCTTTCGCAGTCGATGCGCGAGACGAAGAAGGTCGCCGTCGGGCGCTGGGCGGCGCGCGGCAAGGAACAGCTCATCGTCATCCGGCCGTACCGGGATGGGCTGTTGTTTCACCAAATGTACTATGCGGATGAAGTCCGTGCCTTCGATGATGTCGACACCGGAGCGACCTTCGATTTCCACGATGCCGAGAAGAAGCTCGCGCATCAGCTGATCGAGCAGCTCTCGGCCAAGGAGTTCGACGTGGACAAGTACGAGGACTCGTTCCGCGAGCGTGTGCTTTCGGCCGTCGAACAAAAGGTGGCGGGACAGAAGCTGCAACTCGCGCCGGAGGCCCCCAAGGCGCAGATCATCGACTTGGTCGAGGCTCTCAAGCAGAGCCTCGAGGGCGGCGGGAGCGCCAAAGGAAGCGACTCCGATTCCGCAAAAGAGCAGCCTTTGCCTCCCAAAAAAGCCCGGAAGGGTTCCGGCAAGGGCGGTGCTAAGAGCTCCTCCACCGGGTGACCCGTCCTTGCGGCTGCCCGAGCAGCCACGGCCCACGCTCGGGTCCTCCTTTTGACGATGAAACTCATCATCCAGATCCCTTGCTTGAACGAAGAGGAAACGCTCCCGATCGCTCTGGCTGATCTTCCGACATCGCTTCCCGGCATCGACGAGATTGAAGTCCTCGTCATCGACGACGGAAGCACCGATCGTACTGTCGAAGTCGCCCGAGCCCACGGCGTCCACCATGTTGTCGGGTTTTCTCGAAACAAAGGACTGGCGCGCGGCTTCATGCTCGGCATTCAGTCGTGCCTGGAGCGCGGCGCCGACATCATCGTCAACACCGACGCCGACAACCAATACCGCGGAGCTGACATCGCGCGTCTCGTGGCGCCCATCGTCGAAGGCACGGCAGACGTCGTCATCGGGGCACGCCCCATCTCGACGGTGAAGCATTTTTCCCTCACGAAGAAGATGCTGCAGAAAATGGGGAGCGCAGTCGTGAAGATCGTCAGTGGCACCCAAGTGCACGATGCTCCGAGTGGATTTCGTGCATTTTCGCGCGATGCAGCGCTGCGTCTCAACGTGTTTTCCAAGTACACCTATACGCTCGAGACCATCATCCAGGCGGGCCAGAAGAACATGACCATCATCTCGGTGCCGATCCGAGTGAACGAAGATCTCCGTCCTTCACGTCTCGTCCGAAGCATCACGAGCTATGTGCGCCGGTCGATCACGACGATCATCCGCATGTTCGTCGTTTACCGCCCGTTCCGATTCTTCATGATCGTGGGCGCGGTCGTCTTCTTGGCGGGCTTCGCCGTCGGGGTACGGTTCGTCTACTGGTACCTGCAGGGCAAGGGCGGCGGCATGATCCAGTCCCTGATCCTGGCGGCGGTTCTGTTGATGATGGGCTTTCACACGATGTTGCTCGGGTTCGTGGCGGATCTGCTCGCCGTCAACCGCAAGCTGCTCGAGGAACTCCAGCTCGCCGAGAGGCGCCGAGCTCTGGGAGAAGGAATGCGAGTTTCCGGTCGCGCCGGCTCGGTTCCCGCGGCACGTCACGAAAACTTGGCCCAGGGCGAGCCGATTTCTTACGCAGAAGAGTGACAAAAGCGGCCCCGAGCCGCCCGGAGACACTCGATGCAGCGCACAACTCGGTCGGCCACCATGGTCGTTATAGAATTCTCGGCCGCATGGCCCCGCTGGCTCAAACCGGCCGTGGGTGGCGACATGGCCGTCGTGGCTCAACACTACGAGGGACATCCGAGCTCTCTCGTGACCCAGGTCGCCTCGCGCATGACCCGCCTGGAGGCCGTCGGCTGGTCGCTGAACGACGTCGTCCTCGTCTCCAACGGGCGCACCGATGCCGATTCTATTGCCACGAGATCCATTCTCGCGCGCGGACTTCTCTCGCGGCTGCGCCACATCGGCGGCGGAAGGCTGACTCTGACCGTGGACGAGCGCCTCGGACGCCGCGCCTCATCGGATCTGAGGAGCCTTGCTTCAGCCATGGAATCGTCCCTGCAGGGGAGCGCTGTCCGCTTGACAGCTCGCGTCGGCGAACGCTCTTGGCACGCGGAAGATCGCGCACAGAAGCTCTCGGGTGCACAGAAGCCATCCGGTCCCTTCAGTCGCGCAGCCGGCTGATCTCGACGCGTGCCCTCTCCGGGCGCCTGTGTCATAAAGCGCGCCCGTGAGCGCGGACACTACCCAAACTCGATCCCTACGCGACCTCGAGTGGTCCGAAGTGTGCGACGCCATCGCGCGACAGACACTTTCCGATCTCGGACGCGAGCGCGCCCTCGGTCTGAGTCCCGTCGAGGACCAGGACACTGCAGAAACCCGCCTCTCGGTCCTTCGGGAAGTGCTGGCGCTACGTCACGAAGGGGCCAGCATCCCTGCGGGCTTGGTGCGCGACTGTCGCGCTCCGCTCGAAACCCTGAAGCGGCACGGGGTCATCTCGGGAAGCGAACTGCGTGAGATCTGGCGTCTTCTCGAGGTCGCCATCCGTCTGGATCGTTTCGGAGGGCAGCACGAAGCATCTGCGCCTCTCTTGTCGCAGGTCCTGGCCCAAGACGAAGGTCTCCCTCACCTCGGCCGACGTCTTTCTGAAGTCGTCGACGAGGACGGAGCTATCCTCGACGACGCCTCGCCTGGCCTCTTCGCTGCTCGTTCGAGTGTGCGCTCGCTACGCGCCCAAATGAAGAAGCGCCTCGAAGACGTCATCCGTCGCTATCGCGAGGCTCTTCAAGACGGATACTTCGCCGAACGCGACGGTCGCTACGTGCTGCCCGTCCGTGCCGACGCGCCCTTCCGTGTCGAAGGTATCGTCCTCGACACGAGCCAAAGTGGCTCGACCCTCTATGTCGAACCCAAGGAGCTCGGTGAACTCGGTAACAAGATTCGGCTCGCAGAGGTCGAGGTCGAGAAGGAAGAAGCGCTCGTTCTGGCTCAGGTGAGCGCCGAGCTTTCTCCCCACGCTGAAGAACTCCTATGGGCACAGGACGTGGCAGTCCGCGCCGATCTCCTCCGGGCCATTGGTGAGTTTTCGGACCGAATCGGGGCACGCGTCGTCGAGTTCGACGAACCCGGCGCCATCGACCTCAAGCAAGCTCGCCATCCGCTCTTGTGTCTACAAGACATCGAGGTGGTCCCCAACGACCTCACCGTGCGCCCCGAGCGCGGCTTGGTACTCTCGGGCCCCAACGCCGGTGGGAAAACCGTCGCGCTCAAGACGCTCGGATTGCTCGCGCTGATGCAGTCCAGTGGTCTGCCGGTACCGGCCCACGAAGATTCGCGCATCGGGTTCTTTCACGAAGTGCTGTGTGACATCGGAGACGACCAGTCGCTCAGCATGTCGCTATCGTCGTTCAGTGGTCACGTGAAGCGAGTGAAAGAGATCTTGGACGAGGCTGGTCACGGCACGCTCGTGCTCTTCGACGAACTGATGAGCGGAACCGATCCGGACGAAGGCGCGGTCTTGGCCATTTCCACGGTCGACGCCTTGGTCGGTTCGGGTTCGGCCGTGTGCGTCACGACCCACTACGAGCCGCTCAAAGAACACGCGGCTCACAGCGAGCACCTAGAAAATGGCGCCGTCGGCTTCGACTTCGACAAGATGGATCCGACGTTCCGGGTAGAAATGGGGCGTCCGGGAGCCTCCAGCGCGATCATCGTGGCCGAGCGGCACGGGTTGCCGTCGTCCATCACGAAGCGCGCCGTGCGCCTCATGCCCGAAGTCGCCGCGAGAAAGCGCGAGCGCACCATCGCTCTCGAGGAACAAAGTCTGGCGGCCGAAGCCGAGCGGGCCGCGCTTCGGGACGCGCGCCTCGAGCAAGAATCGCTGAACCGTCGCGCAGCTCTCGAGCTCGAACGCTTGCGCGAAAAGCGGCGCAACGTCCTTTCGGAGGAAACCGACGCGCTGCGCAGCGAAGTGAAACAGGCTCGCGAGGAGCTGCGCCGGGTTCGCAAGGCGCTCAAGGATGCCGACCTCGAGACGTTGCGCAAGCTCGACGAAACGATCGGAAAAGCGTCTTCGACCGTTGCTCTCGGAAGCGCCGTGGACAAGGCCGTCCGCGCCCCCAAAAAAGAGCAGAAAGTCGTCGATCCGGGGGCTCTTTCGGTGGGGATGCGAGTCGGCATCCGCGGCTTCGATTCCGGTGGAGAGATCCTGGAGCTCCCCAACAAGGGCAGGGTGCGCGTTCTCATCGGCGTGATGAAGATGAGCGTCCCTCTCGGCGATCTCATCATCGACAAGGGCAAGGGTTCGCAGAAACAGGCTCAGGCGCCCCGGAAGACGACCACGTTCGAGCAGACTCAGACCCACTTCGACGCGCCCATCAAGAGCGAAGACGTGACCCTGGATCTGCGTGGAGAACGTGTCGAGGCAGCGCTCGCGACCCTCGACCATTTCGTCGACGAACTCCTTCGCCGCCAAGAGATGGGCGGATTCGTGCTCCACGGGCACGGAACTGGCGCGATGAAAGAGGCCGTCCGGTCCCATCTGCACGGCCACCCCTGCATCCAGAATTCACGCCCCGCCGAGCGCGACGAAGGCGGAGACGCCTTCACCGTGTTCTGGCTGGCGGGCGCGTGAGTGGCCTGCTTTTGCTCGCGTGTGGCTGTTGGGCCGAGTCACTCGATGGTGACAGTTCGAGTCACCTCGCTCTGGTTTCCGTCGTCGTCCGTTACAGTGAGTCGAATCGAATGGGCTCCGGGACTATCGAACAGTCGCGTCAAGCTGGTCCCCGAGCCGACATCCACGCCGTTCACGTTCCACGAGGACGTCATGATGCTCCCGTCCGCATCGCTCGAAGTGGAATTCATTTCCGCTGAACAGGAAATCGTGAAACCAGCCGTCGGTGGCTGCTCTTGGGGCGGAGCATCGACAGTCACGCTCGTGGATGCAACGTCCGTTGCCCCATCGTCGTCCGTCACCGTGACGGTCACGTCGAACACGCCAGACGCCTGGTAGTCGTGTGAGACGAGCGCCCCCGTGTCACTCGTACCATCCCCAAAGTCCCAAACGTAGGACGAGATGGTGCCATCATCGTCGGACGAATTGCTCGCGTCGAAGGCAACCGAGAGCGGCGCCTCTCCCCGAGGCGGCTGTGCAGTCAGTGCCGCCTCGGGCTCCAGGTTCGAGGGTGTGGAGCTCGGGTCCATCAGATCCTGGATTTGTGCGTGAGAAAGGGCCGCGGAATAGATCCGAACGTCATCCAAGGCGCCGTCGAACGTTCCGTAGCCGTCTGGATTGCGACCGATATTGACCGGAACGGATCCATCTCGATCGATGGCGCCCGTCTTTGCGACCCGGCCCACCAGCTCCCCATCGAGATAGAGCCTCATCTCCGTCCCATCGTAGACAGCTGACACATGGTGCCACTGGCCGAGAGAGAGCGGGGCGCCCGTGCCCACGAGGGTCGAGGTGTTGCCCTGGGTCTTCAAGCGAAACCGGAGGTGCGGCTGCCCCTCATGGTTGATACCGCTCAGCATGAAGTAGTGGTCGTCGCCGGCCGTCGATGTCGCTTTGGAGAGGATCCGATTGTCCATGTGCGGCGACTGAAAACCCTCCGCGCGGATCCACGCTGCGATGGTCAAAGCCTCACCTTCGACATCGAACGTGGGCAGGCTGACGTAATCGTCGGCGCCGTCGAACGAGAGGGCGTCTCCAGCGCGGCCGGAAACCGGTGTCGCGCCGCTGATCGTACCGTCGTAGGCACTGGGCGAGCTGTCGATCCCGAGGCCTTCATCGAAGCCCCAGTGCCCCACGAGGTCCCCCGGAGCCGGTGGATCCTCGGGCGGAGGTGGAGGCGGAGAGCCATCCGTGACCGCGAGGTTTTCCCAGACCCAGACGTTCGATGGAGGGAACCAGCCGATGGACACCACGTCCAAGTCCCCGTCCTGGTCCAGATCGACCAAACGAGAGCCGTCATGATGGTCGAATCCCGCCCCGCCCTCGTGGATCACGTGCTCGGGCCAAGAGCCAGCGTCGTTCTCGAAAAGGAGGAGACGAGTCGCGCCGCGGTGCTCACCCAGGATGACGTCCGGATCCCCATCGTCATCCACGTCTCCGACGTCGAGGCTGTATCCACCACCGACGTTCGATGAGATGGCATGGACGTCCCAAGTTCTAGTCGGGTCCGAAGGCGCCTCGAGCCATACGAGCGGGACGGACTCCCCCTCGAACCCGACGATCGCATCCAGATCTCCGTCGCCATCCACGTCCGCAAGTCGATTCCTATCCGGATCGGGAGGCAGACCCGCCGAATCGGAGATGGCCTGGTGGGGCGACCAGGAGCCGCCGTTGTTTTCGAGCCACTGGCTGCCCAAAAATAGGTCGTCGTCGCCGTCCCCGTCGATGTCACCGACGCTCAGCGCTTCGTCCTCGGAGACCTCTGACAGCGACTCGAGCGACCAGGTCCCGCTTTCCGGGTTCGAGGGGATGGAAAGCACATCGAGCCCGAGGCCCGGCTCGTGCCAACTGAGCGCCACGCGACCCTCCACGACGGCAACGCCTTGGAGAAAATCGCCCGATGGCGACTCCTCGATGTTGCTGAACGCGGCAAAATTTCCCCCGTCGTTGCGCAGCCAGGAAAACCCTCCATCGCTTCCCTGACCTACCGCTTGGCTCGACAGAACGTCGAGATCTCCATCGTCATCGAAGTCGTGCGCAATCAGGGCGTTTTCCGCCGGGTCCTCGAAAACGGACGCGGCCCATGTGTCGCCGATTCGGCCGGGATTTCGGTACCACCGATCGCCGGTGACGATATCGGGAAAACCATCGGCATCGAGGTCGGCGGGGAACGCGAAGACCGACGCCTCGGGTTTCATGGAGTCGATGACGTGCAGCCGCCAGGAATCGAGGGGCAGCGCCTGCCGGACCGTGTCGTTTCTCCAGAGTTTGACATTCGTGTCCCGACCTTGGGCGCTCCAGTTTGCCCCGAAGACGTCCGGATCGCCGTCTTGGTCGAAGTCGAGCACGCGCATCGAGTGGGAGCCATTTCGGTCGACGAGATCCTTCTTCCACCCCTCGGTCGTGTTGCGGAAAACGACGACTTCGTCGTCACCTGCCGACTGAGGCATCTCCGCGGTGACGATGTCCAGCCGTGAATCCCCGTCGAAGTCGCCCACCCCCGCAGAATGGTAGAGCCCCTCGACACCGGATGCGACGATGTGTTCCACCCAAAGCTGGGTTCGGTCGACAGGTGCTTCGTACCAGGCAATCTCGTGCGCGGTGCCGCTTCCTTCGCTCGGTGCCACCACGATGTCCGAGCGACCATCCCCGTTGATGTCTCCGTACGCTAGCGCGGCATTCGGTTCGACGTTCGATGCGTAGGTGTGCTCGGGGTAGCCATCTGACGGATCGCCGTCATTTTCGTACCAAATGCCGTTCACGACGAGGTCCAAAGCACCGTCCCCATTCACGTCTACAGCCATCAAACCCTCGCCGTGGGGAGCAGGCAGCCTGAAGCTCGACCAACTCGAGGGGGACGACTGCACGTTGATCTCCAAGAAGTCTCCGTCATCGGCGAACGGGGTCTGATTGCGACCGACGGTATCGAGCGCCGGACTCCCACCGAAGTCGCCAACCTCGACGTCATGGAGAGGGGTGTCCACGATGGCAATGCTCGACCAACCCGACTGCGTCGGATCGGTCGGAGCTCGGTACCATCGCATTCCGGAGTCGGTGATGGTCACCACGTCATTGCGTCCGTCTCCGTCGACGTCCGCGACCTCGGCATCGGTTCGGAATCCGGATCCGGAAGCAATCTCGAATCGTTCGAGATCCGGGTTCCGGTACCAAACGAGGCCTCCACCAGCGTGCCCCTGAACCAACAGATCGAGATGTCCGTCACCATCCAGGTCACCCACGGACTTGCCCCACGGCTCCTCGGGCCCATCAGCATCGACGGTAATGAGCGTCATGTCGACCGCGACCGAAACCTGCTGCTCGATTTCGTTGATGGGGCTTTCTTGGGACGGAGAACAAGCAGCGCCGAGCGCGAGCACGCAGCAGCTGACGCCGATTCGTGAGAAGTTCATAATATTCACTCGCTTGTTTGGTTCGAAAAGTCGGGACGGCGCCAGGTCGACTGCAACCAACATGCCACGCGCCAGGACTAAGTGGCCGCGAACAGAGCCCACCGTCCGCTCGTCCGAGCGAGAGCTGTCACCAGCATTTCACGATCAGCGTTGGCCCCGCGTGCTCGGAGCACTAGAGCTACTCCGAGATGCCGCTCGGTCCGCGAGTGCGACGAATTGCCACAGATCGCGAGCACGGGTGTGGCAAAATGCCTCAGCCCGGCTTCTTGGCGAGCACTTGAACCACTGCGCTCAGTCCATTGTGAAATGGGCCTTCGTGGATCTCGCGTCTTTTCTCCTCGATGAGAGAGAAGTCGAGTCCTTCCAGTTCTTTGCGCAAGCCCTCTGCGGTCATCATCAGGGACGGATCAGGAGGTCCGCCCGTTTTCAGGTCAATTTGACTCGGATGATATGCCTCGAGGAGAAAGACGCCTCCAGGGCGCAGCGCTCGCACACAAGCGGCGTGGAGCACGGCACGCAAGTGGGGCGGGACGTGACACCAAATGGAGACGATGCTGTCCCATTTTTCCTCCCCGAGATCATACTCCGCGAGATCGGCAACGACCGTTTCCACGATCAACCGAGCTTGCTCGGCGTAGTGCTGGAACTTTCGTAGGCCCACTGCCGACTGATCGACTCCGGTGACTTGGTGTCCCGCCCTCGCGACGAAGAGCCCATTGCGCCCTTCTCCCTCGGCGAGACACAGACATTTCCCCAGCGGCAGGTCGCCTATGTGTTGCTTCAAGAAGTCGTTCGGTTCGGTTCCGTAGGCCGTCTCCACCGACGCATAGCGTTCATCCCACATGCCGGGAGTGTAGCCCGACCACGAGCCACCAGTTGGCGGTGCGGCAAAAAACGGCAACGAGGGAGTGCGCGTGCTCCCCAATCTGGATGGCACGACGGTTGCAGAACGACCGTCGTGACCTCGCCCCAAACCATGCTCACCTCGATTTCCGGTAAGGGCGGCACGGCCCTCAGTCTGCTCCTCGGTTCGATCGTGGCAGGGGTCACGAACGGTTGTGCGTCCGATGGTTCGGACGGGCCACGGGGGACGCGTTCGGAAGTGGGGAGCGACGGCACTCCGGGCGGAAGTTCCGTGGTTGAACTCGAATCGGAGGTCACCTCGTCCGAGCCCGACGGCGAGCCAGTGGAAGCGATCTGTACCGAAGGACGCCCGTCGCTCACGGCCGGTCTCACCCCGGCCGTCGAGATCGATTCGCTCTCGCACTACGTCGCGGTGACGGAAGACGTGTGTGTCCCACCGAGAGACCACGAGCTACTTTCCGAATCGGGAAAGCCCTGTGAAAGCGCTGATGACGAGGCGGCGTGTCGCCAGGAGATGCAGCGCCTGAGGACGGGGAGCGCGGATTTCAGCCACTACGAAGACTTCTGGACGACGAGCTGGGGTCTTTTGATTGCGACGGGCAGCGAGGCGGCGGTGGAGCGCTTGGGTGGACCCGTTTCCGAACTCGACGGCGACTCGTGTGGAAGTGGGGTGCGGGGCTCGGAAGCCGCCATGCTCGACGTATCCCACGATACCGGCGGCTTCGGCGGGGCGGGAGGAGCAGCGCCGGAACGTAGCCCCTGCGAGAGCCGCAACGTCACCAAGATCCACGATCGTGAGACACTCCTCCGGCTCTTGGGGGACATCGACACGCCCAACGAAGCAGCCCTGGTGCTGTGGGCGCATGATTTTTCGCCGGGCTGCGAAATGGTTCGAAAGGGCGGCGGCTACGCCCTTCGCACCAACGAGCAGGTGAACGATAACCCGGTCACTTATCAAGGCTACGAGGTTCACGTCTCCTCCCAGGGGGTCGTCACGTCGCAGGCGGTGGGTGAGCCGTGGGTGAGCCAAGGATACGCGGGGAGACGACCCGTCGGGCTGCTTTCCGCAGGCCCCAGTGAAGCATCGAGCGATCGGGCGGGAGGGGCTCTCGCAAAACTGGCTCGTCTCGAAGGCGCAGCGGTGGTCGCCTTCGCGCAACTTTCACGAGAACTGGAGCGCCTCGATGCCCCACGAGACTTGGTCGAGCGTGCCAAGGAAGCGGCGCTCGACGAAATTCGCCACGCGCGCGCCGTTCGTGCACTTTGCGAAGCGCGTGGTCACGGGGTGGATCCTGTCGTCGTCGATCGCGTCGGAGAACGCACCGTCCTTTCGCTCGCCGTCGAGAACGCGGTGGAGGGATGTGTCCGCGAATGTTGGGGCGCTCTCGTCGCTCACTACCAAGCAGCGCACGCAAAGGACCCGGAGGTTCGCGGCGTGTGGAAAACGATAGCGGAAGAGGAAACCGGACATGCCGTGCTTTCGGCCGACATCGCTCGGTGGCTCGAGGGGCGGCTCGACGCCGAATCCTTACGCGTCGTCGCGAGCGCTTACGATCAGGCCATCGAGGACCTGCGCCAAGAGATCACGGAGGGGACGATGGGATGCGACGAACTCGGGTTTCCCGATCGACGAACGGGGCTCTTGCTCTTTGCCGAGCTGGAGAGTCGCGTGTTTCCGCTGAACCGACCCGCGGCTCACGCCTGACTCTCCGCCCTTCGTGTCGATCAAGCAGCGACGCTCCCGGAGCGGTGCATCGCGCCCCGAAGCCCGGCCGCTTTCATGAGGCCGACGAAGGTGAGCCTCACGGTTTCGGGCCGAACCAGACCGTCCTCGGCGAGCTGATTGAGACCGATGGCGACCTGGGCCCGGGTCACCCCGATCTCGGTGGCCAGCCGGGCGACGCTGGCGTGGACGTCGTTCTGAGCAAGATCGAGGAGCGTGACGAGGAGGGTGTTGTTCAGTGTTTCCATGGGTACAACCTGTACACAGAACACTGAAAACATGCCCAGTTTTTGGGGAAGAAAAATGCTGAACAGTTGAGAAGTAGTTCCTAGAGCTACCCTAAATGTTGGGCATTGCTTTGCTTATTTATCGAAAATTACCCAATCTATTCAGTGGAAGCCACGCCTGCAGACTACTGAACAAGGAACGCGATGGGACCTGCACTGCGGCGCGGGTGGGAGGTCCCGGAGGCGTGGGAGTCTCCGAGGCCCCCGCACGTAGCGCCAAGGCCACCAAGATCGCACTCGTCCCAGTCACGACGTCGAAGCTGTAGCCCTCGAAGCTCATCGCAGTGGGCAGGACGTTCTCCTCCGCGGCCTGATGCATCAGAATTTCGAGCGGAAGACGAAAGCCCTGCGCGAGTACCAGGATCCAGAGCGGAAACCGCCGGACGAGAGCCCCCATCAGGGCGGAGCGACCGAGCAGCACACCCGTACCGATCGATCCCACGAAGAGGAGGACCAGGGGCGGGGGCATGAGATCACGACGACGGCTGTTCGTCGTCAGCGCCCTCGTGGCAGGGGGGAGAGGCTCTTCAGGTAGGTCCACAGGGCCTTGCGTTCGGTGGGCAACATCGCGCTCGTGCCTGCGATGACTTCGCTCATCGGTACGCCGAGCGGGCGACCGTCCTTGCTCACGCCCTGGGTGAGCGCGCGATCGAAGTCCTCGTAGCTCCAGCCATCGAGCCCGGTCGGGTGTGGCGTGAGATTGGCAGCCGCAGGCCAATCGGGTGGGCCGAAGGGCATGGGTCCTCCCTCGAGATTCTGACGGTGGCAACCGACGCAAGTCGCTGCCAGGTGCGCTCCAAATTCTACGGTGTCCGCCGTCTCTGGCGGCGCGGCACGGTGATCCTTCACGCGAGCTCCCACGGCCTCCGCCGACAAGGGCAGTTTGCCCGTGGCAACGAGCAGGCGCCCGACTGGACCGAGTGTCGGCGGCGGAACCTGCTTGTCGACGGGAGGGCGCGATCGAACGTAGGCGACGATGTCGAGGAGCTCTTGGTCGGCCATCTCGAAGAAGTCCTCGGAAGGCATCAGCGCTGGATTGCCCCCGGGGAGCACTCCGTGGCGCACGATGCGATCCCAATCCGTCATGGTGTAGTCCCCCACCCGGCCGCCTTTTCCAGACGTGAGGTTGGGACCCCGCACGACCCCGATCGCAGGGTCGTCGATCATCACGCCGCCAGCGAGATCGCTTCCGTGACATCCCGTGCACCCGTAGCGCGTGGCGAGGTGAGCACCGCGCGCGATGGCTTCGGGTTCGGCGCCCGGCAGGGCCAGATCGACCGCATGAGTTTCGAAGCGCTGAGACAGGCGCGCCTCGGCCCTCCACGACGCGCCGCCGAAGCCCAGAAGAGCAATCGAAAGTACGGCACCGAAACCGATGCCGAGTCGCTTCCAGATCTTGGTCATACGACGCCTCCCCGAAACGAGCCGCGCTCCGTCGAGTGGATCGTGCCCTCTGAGTGAGGAGCCGAGTTCGACGAATCAGCAAGCGAGTTCAGGGTGAGCGCTGCGCGCTCGTATTGAGCGCGCATGACCGGTCCTCCGAACTCGATCTGCGCGTGGTTCTCGATCCAGCCGCGGATCAGATCGAAGCCAGCCCCGGGCGGGCCATTGTGGGCGCGCTTCACGCGCCAACCCTCTCGCTCGAAGACTTCGACGACCCGGTCCGGATCGCAATCGTCGCTGGTGACGAGAGCATGGTGAGGCCAACCGCTGGGAAGCGGATGATCGGTCAGGCCCAAGCCATCACCCTCGATGCGCATGCCCGCGGGCCAGATCTCGAGGACGGTGCCGTCGGGATCACCGCCGTAGACGAAGAGAGCCCCGTCGGGGTGGGGCATGGGAATGACGCGTGCTCCAAGCAGGTCCGCCAGTACCCGGGCCACGAGCTCCGGGTCGTGAGCGGGGATGGTAAAATGATGAATTCGCAAGGTTTTCTCCTATCGATCGCGCAGGATTGGCGCTTCAGTTGACACGATGTAAACTAATCTAGGTTTACATCGTGTCAACTAAAAAAGAACAAACGCGGACGCGCCTGCTCGAAGCGGCGCGAAAACTGATGGTCGAGCGCGGCTACAACGCGGTGGGGCTGGAGGACATCGCCGCCGAAGCCGGGGTCAGCCGCCAGGCCGTCTACAAGTCACACTTCAAGTCGAAAGCGGATCTAGCGCTCTCCCTCGTCGAGTACGTGGACGAGATTGAAGGAGTTGGCGAACTGATCCAGCCGGCAGTCACCGCCACCTCGGGCCGCAGCATGTTGAGGGAAACGATCGTCGCGAGCGTCCGCATCGAGGCTCGCGTGCACGACATCGCCCTCGTCATCGGCGCCGCGATGCACTCCGATCCCGGGGCAGCGGCGGCCTGGCACGATCGCATGAATCAGAAGCGGGCAGGCATTTTCACGGCACTCGAGCGCGTCGAATCCGAGGGGCACCTGGCTCCCGCTTGGTCACTGGAACACGCGGTGGACGCCGTCGCGATGCTTTTGTCGGTCGACGCGTATCAACGGCTCGCGGTGGAAAACGGCTGGGAGCCCGAGATGCTGGTCGACAAGATCTGGTCCCTGTGCGCCGGCAGCATTCTGACCGGCGTTGAATGACGACGCCCCGTCGACAAGGGGCAGTCGGTTCGTCGCTTCGACCATCATGAGGGCGTCGTACCTCGACGCACATCCTGGAACCTCACGGCTCGCCGAGGCTCAAAACGCCCATTTCGTGCGCGGCTGGTCGAGGACCCGAGTTCGGGTTGACCATCGTCTCACATGGCAGACTCGAGCAGCAACTGGACCTGTAGGTCCCGCGTCTTCGGTCTCTCGGCGGCCCTTGGCCTCCTCACCCTTCCATCCAGCGCATTCGGACAGACTTGGACGGGCGGAGACACGACGCCCGATCTTCTGGATATCGCAGCGGTCGACGAGACGGGCGAAATCGGATGGATTTTCGGGGCAGAGGATTTGGCGGGCGACGGCCTGGACACTTTCCAACAACAAGAACAGTCGATCGATGTTCGAACGGCCTACGCTGCCGCGGACTCGAGCCGCTTCTGGGTGAGAGCCTACGTCTCGAACTCGAGTTCGCCCGGTGGGAACATGACCCTTTATGTCTTCGTTGACGCGGACGAGAACGAAAGCACGGGGGGGAGCGCCGCTGCGACGGAAATCGATGACCGCTTCGACTCTGATCCAACCTCGGGCGGATACGACTACGTCGTCGCCGTCGGGGGCAACGAGATGATCGAAGGTGTTTGGGAGTACGACGAGTCTGCGGACGAATTCGTTCCGCTCGCGGATCCAGAGACCCTAGCTCTCGCGGAGGTCGGAACGGACGTGGACCCCATCCAGATCGGCGGAGGACAGCACGGGTACCTCCAGTTCGACATCGACCTATCGGCGGTCGCTCTCACCATGAGCTGCAACGCGGACCTGTTCATCCGCTCCCTCAACGACACGGGAGCTCTGGGAACCGGTGATTTGGAAGTCGGTGGACGAACACAATGCGGCGGAGGAGACGGAAACGGGAACGACGTCCCGGACGCGCTGGAGCCAACCGACGAATGCACTGACGACGATCAGTGCCCACGGGACGGGATCTGCATCGAGGGGAGTTGCGCTTTTCCGATCTACTGCCGAGAAAATGACGATTGTCGACCGGACGAGGTGTGCGACGCCGCCGGGTACTGCCGAGCCGATCCCACGGGAAGCGAGAGCTGCTCGGACAACTCGGATTGCAACCGACTGATTTGTTCGACGAGCGACGTCTGCGAAGCTTGCACTTCGGACTCCCAGTGTAGCAGCGGCTTCCGCTGCAGTGTTTCGGGGTACTGCATCGACAGCTCGGACACGACGCCGCCCATGGGAGGCGATGGCGACGGGGACGGCGACACAGCTTCCGACGATCCGGAGGACGTTCTGGGTCCTGGTGAGGAGATTCAAGGGGGAGCCTTCAAGTGTGCGATGACGATAGGTCGAGCACGAGTGGACCTGTTTTTCGCTCTGTTCGTGTCGTTTCTGTTTCTGGTCTCGAGCGCGCTACGCCGCGTCCGACGTTCGGAAGCCGCTGACTGATTCGAAATAAGGAAAGAACGACAAAATGCGGATCCAGTCGATGACTCTGGCGCTCGCCGCCGTTTTCATGTCCACCCTCGCAAACGCGCAGGTGGACACCGAACGCTTCAAACCCGCTGCGACCTACGACGGCTTCGTGAACGCCGAAACGTCGAGTACGCGCGATGCAGGCGACCGTTGGTCCTTCGGAGCTTATCTCAACTACCAACGCAACCCGCTCGTCATCCTAAGCGAGGACGGTGAAGTCGTGGGCGCGTTCGTGGATGGTCGAGCAGGACTCGATCTCACGGCCGCTGCCACCATCGTTGGACCGCTGTCCGTGGGACTCGCGCTGCCGATGTACGGTTTCCAGACGGGTGATTTCGATCCCAGTTTCGCAGGCCTGGGCGATCTCCGCATCGTGCCGAAGCTCCGCATCTTGGACAACCGAGACGGCGTCGGCCTGGCCATCACCGCAGAAATGCGCGCGCCCACCCACACCGGGGATTTTTCCGGAGGGCAGCGAGGCTTCATCGCTCATCCCAAGGCGATCTTGGACCACATGTGGAACAGCGGCCTGCGTTTCGGACTCAACCTAGGCGCACTTCTCAAGCAAGAAGACACGTTCGGGAACGTGACAGCCGGGAGCGAGCTGTCCTACGCCGCAGCCGTTGGCTATCGAATCGGTGGACGAATGGGAAAGACCGAACTCGGCATCGAAGGCGTGGGCGGTGTCGGTCTCAACGAAACACAAAGAGAGGAAGTGCCACTCGAGGTCTTTCTCTACGGTAAACACAACCTCTCGCACGATTTTCAAGTGCTCGGTGGTCCGGCATTCGGTGTCCTGCGGGGCTTTGGGGTTCCCACATTCCGGGCCTTCGTCGGCGTCCGGTACGCCCCGACGAATCACGACTCCGATGGCGACGGCGTCTCGGATCCTCAAGACAAGTGCCCCTCCGTCCCCGAGGACATCGACGGCGACACCGACTCGGATGGATGTCCCGAGGCCGACAAGGATACCGATCTCGATGGCGTCATCGACAAGCACGACGACTGCCCCGGCGCGAAGGAAACGATCAACGGCGTCGATGACGACGACGGATGTCCCGACACCGGCGACGCGCGCGTCATCTACGAAGACGGCGAGCTCATGATTCTCGAGGACGTTCAGTTCGAGCACGGTTCCTCGAGGGTGAGTGACAAATCGGACTCTCTTTTGAGCCAGGTGGCGCTCATGATCAAAGCGAACCCTCAAATAAAAAAGGTTCGCGTCGAGGGACACACGGATTCGAGTGGCGATTCGGACGTCAATCAACGGCTCAGCGAAGCGCGCGCCGAATCGGTGAAGAACTACCTCATCAGGAAAGGAGTGGCGCCCGAGCGGCTCGAATCACGGGGCCACGGCGAGAACCGCCCGAAGATGAAGGGTGACGATGCGGAGGCGAGCGCCAAAAATCGCCGCGTCGAGTTCATCGTGAAGCAATAGCGGCCGAAGGTGGCCGTCAGCCTCCCGACGAGGCGCCGCTCGGGCGCCAATCAGGGCGCGTCGTAGAACTGCACGTCGTCGAGAGTGAACTCAGGCGTGCAGCCACTGCAATTGACCTGCCACTGCAGCCCCAAGATCGCGGATCCATCGGTCGTAGGGACCGGCCGACCGCCGGTGAGCTCCGACCACGGCACCTCGATCACTGCGGCGTCAGGGCCTTCGAATTGGATCGAGTACGAGTTACTCCCGCAATCACTCCAGCCTCCGTCACAGGACCCCTTTTTGTTCGTCTCGTCGATGGGATAGTTCTCGGTCGTTTGGATCTGAAACTCGAGAGTGGCACCGTCGAGGTCACCACTGATCTCGAACGAGATCCCCGAAGAACTCGAGGCATCGATACATGGCCCGAACCAAAACCCGAACCCCGCGTATCCACCATCGACCTGTCCCGACACCGTAGCGATCTCATCCGTGACGGCGATGGACAGCGCCTGAACGGAGTCATCCCCGTCCCCATCGTAATAGAACGTACCCCCACTGAGGGGCTCGGCACCCGTCCAATTGCCGCCCGACCAGCTGGAAAAATCATTGATGAGCGGTCCGTTCGGCTCGAAACGGGAGCAGGGGAACCCGGGAGCAAGGCTGGTTGCGCCGCTTCCGGAATCGCGTGGCGAAAGCGTCGGATCGGAGAAAAGGTCCAAGTCGATTGCGTGTGCGATCGCTTCGTACCCGGCCATGCTTGGGTGCAAATGGTCGCCGCTGTCCAGGGTGCTCGCCAGGACATCGGAATCGGCTTCGTCTGCTACCGCTTCGTCGATGGGGAGAACCGCGTCGAAGGGTCCGGCTTCTCTCATCCACTCGTTGAGAACATCACGGGCAGCCAAGCGCTCTCCTAGATCGTAGTCGGCGCCTCCAAAGGGCAATATCGGAACGCCGTAAACGAGGAGACCCGCGCTGTGGGCGACATCCACGAGCTCTTCATAGGACTCGATCATGGCTTCCGTGATCCCGAGTCCGTTGCTGGCACCCAAGTCGTTGACCCCGATGAAGACGACGACCCAGTGGACGCCGCTCTGGCTCAGAACATCTCGCTCGAATCGCTGACGCGCCGTTGGGCCCAGACCGCCACTGAGAAGCGCATTCCCGCTGATCCCCAGATTGAGCACACCAACGTGCTGCGTTTCGGGGTCTTCACGGAGTCGCACTGACAGCACGTCGGTCCACCTTTGATTGGTATCGGGCTGTACGCCGTAGCCATCCGTGATCGAGTTTCCGAGCACGGCGACGGCAGCTGCCGATTCGACAGCATCTACGTCGATCCCCGTCAGCACGAACCAACTCGTGTTGGTCGAGGGAGACTCGAGGTCCACTGCAGAAGTCGCATCCCCGGGCTGCACGTAGCTGGTCGCCCGGGCGCCCGCATGTCCTGTGACGTCGGAGGGAACTGCGCCAAAGTGGATGGACACGCTGAGATCGGCCATCGGGGCGAGCGCGAGTTCGACCGGATCTGAGTACACGGCTTGTCCGGCTGGGATACTGATCGAAGTCGAGCCGTCGAACGTCACCTGTCGATCGGTACCTGGATCGATGGATCCGGAGCCAGTTGAGAGCGCCGCACGTACGCCCGCGAGCTCCATCGGGCTGTCGCCCAAGGCGTTTTCGAACTTCAGCCGATAGCCGGACCCGCCAATCGACGTGCGCACGATCTGGCGAAGGGTGTTTCCCGAAAGCCCGGGATCATCCACCACCATCGCTCCCGTCGCCCAGCTCCCGACCCAGTTGGTCGAAGCATCCGGGTTCTCGGCACCTCCCAGCCCGCCCTGACCTTCTCCCCCCGTTCCAGCGGCGGGCTCCGGATCGCTCCCGCCGCAGTTAGCGCACAAAGAGGCCGAAAGGGACATCGCGGAACAGGCCGCCGCCCAGCGCTTCTGCAATCGATTCCAGGTCATGCAGATCCCTTAGAAGCGAACCAACCGAAGAGCAAGGGACGGGGGATGGTGCGAGCCGGGCGTCCTTTCGCCCCGTCTCGGGCGAAGATCAAGCCACCTTCAGATCGGATCTCGGTGAGGCGCCGAACTTTCGCGAGAATTCTCGGCTGAACTGGGAAGCACTCTCGTATCCGACCTCGAATGCTGCCTCGGATACGGTGACTTCCCCGGAGCGGAGGAGACGTCGGGCCTCGGTCAAACGCAGGTCCTTCTGAAACTGCAGAGGCGTGGTTCTCGTCATCGACTTGAAATGCCGATGGAAGGACGACGGGCTCATCCCCACGGACTTGGCGAGACTCGTGACGTCGAGCGTTTCGCGAAATCGACTGCGGAGCTCAGAAATCGCTCGCCCCACGTTGCTCGCGTGGCTGTCCTGATCGACGAGCTGCCTCAACATCGCGCCCGACTCCGAGCGCAAGAGTCGGAAGTGGAGCTCCTTTTGAACGAGGGGAAGGAGCACGCTCGCTTCCAGGGGGTCTTCGACGAGAGCGAGATAGCGGCCGAGGACGTCGATGATGGGATCGGTGACTCGCGAGACTTCGAGCGAGCGAGGCTCGGCTTCGGCAGGTCCTTCGTCCACGAGTTCACCAAGGGAGCGCAGGAGCTCGAGATCCAAGCGAATGATCAGAGAGAGATAGGGCCTGCGGATGGAAGCCTTGGTGATGCGCGCCAACACGGGCAAATCGTGGCCCACGACCACACACATGCCTTCCTGCAGAAGGACCGTTTCGTCGCCGATGGTGGTCGCCTTCTCGCCCTGGATGATTAGGCAAACGACCGGATCGTAGATCATGGCCTCGATGCTCGTGGGAGCTGTCGCTCTGTAGAGCATCAACCCCGGCAGCGTCGGGTCGTCGTCGCAAGATTGTGAGCCAGAAATGCGCTCAACTCGACCCGCCAGCTCGGAAATTGCCATGCTGTCGAGTGTGACGACATCCGCGCGGCAGATCAACGATCTTCGGACGTGAGGAGGCAAGCTTGCAAGGATTGGGCAAGTCCTTGGCAGGAACGGGCAGGCGGGAGGCGGCGCTGGGCTTTAGCCTGGGGAACATGGAGGACGCACCAATGCCCGAAATCGAGACCAAGTATCTCAGCCAAACCATTTCGAACCACACGCAGGACATGACCGGGAAGGTCGTGGCGATCACGGGGACCACGAGCGGAACGGGCTACATCTGCGCCCGAGAGCTCGCCAAGCTCGGCGCTCTCGTCCTGCTTCTCAATCGACGGAGCGAGCGTTCACAGGGCTCGCTGGAGCGCCTCCGTGGCGAAGTTTCCGGGGGGAAGTTCGAACCGGTTGTTTGCGACTTGCAGGACTTCGAGAGCGTCAAGAGCGCCGCCCGAGAGATCTCGAGTCGCTTCGAGCAGCTCGACGTCTTGTGCAACAACGCTGCAGTGATGGCGTTTCCGGACGTTGCGACCAAGGACGGTTACGACGTGCAGATGCAGACGAACGCCATCTCGGCGTTCCTCGTGACGAAGGAGCTCTTCCCACTGCTGAAGAAGAGCCCCGAGGGGCGCGTCGTGAGTCACACGTCACAAGCTCGTCTCGGTCCGGATCACGAGGCGCGCTACTTTGGAAAGAACGGTGGGGATCTCGGTGGCGATGGGAGCGTCGAAGAAAACGACAGCTTTCAAGGGCCGCGTTGGGCGCGGTACCATCAATCGAAGCTCGCCAATTGCACGTTCTCGTTCGGGCTGCTGCAGCGTCTCGAACGGGCCAAGGTCTCGAGCGTCAAAGTGCTCATGGCTCATCCGGGGCTCGCATGGACGGGCCTTGCCAGAACGACCGCGCAAACGGGAGGCATGAACCTCGGCGCCCAACTCATGAACAGCGCTCAATCGGCCGAGGATGGTACCCTCGGCATCCTTCGCGCTTGCGCCGATCCGGAAGCTCACTCGGGCGATTTCTACGGTCCCAGAGGCTGGACCGGACCGGCCGAAAAGCTCGAGCCCGAGCCACTGCTCTTCGACGAGAATAACATTCGGATCTGTTGGGAGGGCTGCGAAGCGGCGGTAGGGCCGTTCACTATCTGAACGAGCGTCTTTTACGAAAGTCGCTCGAGCTTCCCCTTGCGCTTGACGAGGTTCTTGTAGTCCCACTGAATCTCCCGAGACTTTTTCAACCATCGACCGAGCTCACGCACCTTTACCTGCGATGCCGAAGTGTAGCGAGCCTCGGCGGCCTTGAACGTCCCCTCGTTCGTCAGGTTGTCTTCGTCGAAGGACTGACCGCTCCAAAAAAGGAGCCGAACGCAGCTTTTCAGCTTGCTGTAGCCGACGATCGGATTTTCTTCCAAGAACCACACCGGGTGCGCGTGCCAAATCTTGTTTTCCGCTTCGGGGAGATGCTTGTCGATCTGCTGGGCCAAGAGATCGCAGATCTCTCGATCCGACGGATCGAGAGCATCGTTGTAGGCTCGTGTGGTGGCTGGCTTCTTGGCTGAGGTCGACTTCATCACGGGGACTCGCACGGCAGAGTAGCATCCGAATGGAGCGCCCGGCGAGCCTCGCGTCGAACTTGCCCCGCCCGCGTCGGGGCGATGATGGGAAGAGTCGGGGTGCCCCTCGCAAGCCTCATGGGGTCTCGAGCAGCGTCTGCAGTCGTTTCGCGAGCTCGGGACCCAGGACCTCGTGCTTGAAATAAGCGTAGGCGGCGTCCACCCCGAGAGTTCGAATCCTCTCCGCCCAGGTCTCGATCTCCGAAGGCGCGTAGTCGGTCTTGCGAAGGCGGAGGTAACAGTGGCTCGCCGTCTTCACGAGAGGCGGGTCCTTGTCGCTCTCATCGAGATCGCCGGAAACGAGCGCCGCGCCCCCGTCCTCGAGTGCTGCAAAGACCGCGTCGTCGAACCAACTCGGGTGTCGAAACTCGAAACACGGAAGCAGAGGGGCGCTCCCCTCACTCTTGTCTTCGTGGATCTCCGCGGCAGTCGTCAGAAACTCTCGCAAGAGCGCAACGTCGGCTTTCATCGTCGGGGGCAACTGAAAAAGCACCGGACCTCGACGAGTGCCGAGCGCCGTGAGGCCGCCCAGGAGATACCCGAGGAGATCGGCCGCGTCGGCGAGCTTCTTGAAATGGGTGATGCGGCGTGATGCTTTGATGGTGAACCGAAAGCCGTCGGGCGTTTGATT
Source organism: uncultured Polyangiaceae bacterium (assembly GCA_965652275.1). GTDB lineage: Bacteria > Myxococcota_A > Polyangia > Polyangiales > Polyangiaceae > NIC37A-2. The sequence goes on from CBFGUR010000004.1 coordinate 243,837, forward strand.
CGCCCAACCTTCGAGCACGTTCTTGCGTGGCAGGCGGTAGAACGTGTTGTTGATCTCGACGCTGGGGAGCTCCTTTGCGTAAAAGGAGAGCATGTCCTTGCTCGGGAGCTTCTCGGGATAAAAGCTCCCCTTCCATTCCGCGTAGCTGAACCCGCTCGTTCCGGAAAAAGCCTGCATGTATCGCCCTCGAAGGAGGCATAGCATGCGAACGGCTTCGTTTGGACAGAGCACGAGGCCCTAAGCACCGCCCGAACCCCTGTGTCTCAAGCAGCAAAATACAAGGACCGTTATTAGTCGAGGTGTGCTATCACTTCGCTGAGGGTTGTCGGGATGACCGACCAGGGCCCTCGATATTCGCGCATTTCGGGCTGTTTTCTTCCAAGACGTTCCGCCTTACGCATGTTGCCGGCGGCGTGAACGTGCGTCCTCGGTTCGAGGAACACCCATGGGCGACAAGTCTCCAAAAGACAAGAACAAGAAGCAGGCACAGCGCGACGCTGCCAGCAAGCAGCAGAAGAAGACGCACGACGCCAAGCAGCGCTCGTACGACAATTCATCGGCCAAGGCCAAATAGGTTCGCGCGTTGATGAAGCGAATCGTGATCAATACGACGGGGGGCGATGCCCCCGGTCTCAACGCGGTGATCCGCGCGGTCGTACTTACCGCCCTCAATCGAGGCTGGGAGGTTTTCGGTGCGTGTCGAGGATACGAGGGGCTGCTCGAAGATGCTCCGGATGCGATGGTGCAGTTCGACCGCACCTCGGTGCGGGGGCTGGGAATCCTAGGGGGAACGATCCTTGGATCGTGTGTCCATGGTGATCCCTTCACCTATCCGGTAAAGGCGGGAGGTCGGACCGAGTTCATGGATGTGTCCGCCAAGATCGTGCAGGTCTTCGAGCGGCGGGCGTTCGACGCACTCGTCACCTTGGGCGGAGATCGATCGATGACGATAGCCGCTCGCCTCATGGATCGAGGACTCCCGCGCGTCATTGGCGTGCCAAAGACGATCGACAACGACTTGCGAGGAACGAACGTCGCGTTCGGGTTTGCTACCGCCGTAGAAACCGCCACCCAAGCACTCGACCGACTCCACCCCATCGCGGAAGACCGGCGAGAAGTCATGGTCCTAGAAGTAAAGGGGCGCCAGGCCGGCTGGATCGCTCTACACGCGGGTATCTCCGGCGCCGCCCATATCATCCTCACTCCCGAGATCCCATTTAGCGTCGACAGCGTGTGCGAGAAGATCAAGCAGCGCTTCGACAATCGACTCGGCTACAGCCTCATCGTCGTCTCGGAAGGTGCTCGGGAACTCGGTGACGAAAGCGGACCAGACGACGCACGAAGACCGAGCGTCGCCGACCGAGTTGCGCGCGCGATCGAGGGTCGCACGGCCTATCATGCTCGGTCGCTCGTGCTCGGCGATCTACAGCGGGGCGGCGCGCCGGTGAGCTTCGATCGGCTGTTGGCGCAAAGGCTTGGTTCAGCAGCCGTGCGATACTTAGCCGATACGAACGACAGCGGACTCGTTGCGCAACACGACGGAGAGATTTCGCTCGTGCCTTTTGCTGAGCTATCAGGAGGTGCCCGCACGATTGACGTGACTTCGGACACCGTCCTTGCAGCCAGGGAGGCAGGTATTTGCTTCGGTGACGAACCAAGCGGAACGTTCCAATGAACCGAGCTGTTTTCGTCTGCTGACCCTGTTTGCGGCGTATCGCGAGGCAACAACAATCGACCAACACGGCGTGTGGCCAATGGCGCTCCCTCACGAAACAGGATACGACAAGTACATCGGTCCCAGGTTGGTCCCGAAACTTCCAGAAGGGGACCGCAAAACATGCTGAATCTCAACTTACCCTCGGTGGTCCTGCGCGAAGCTTGGTCCACCTCCCCACTCGACACGATCCGAGACACCGTTCTCCGAACCATCGAGGAACTCGAGCACTTGGTCGATGAGGAAGACGACGTACAGCAGCAACTATGCGCAGACCCAGCTGAGGCGATCGCCAGACGCATGGCACTCCAGCTTTGTACGCTCGAATTGATGAGCGAAGTCGGCCTACAATCGCCGACCGATTCGGCACCTTCCGAGTCCGCACATTCGGGGCCGGACTGGGCGCGTCAGTACCTCGGGGCAATCGAGCGCTACCGGATTCGAGCCGCTACGTCGCTCGGGGCAGCGCTGGGCGTAGGTCCTCGCGCCGCCCGCACTCACGACTGAACGACTGCGAACCCGCCTCCTCGGAAAACTTGAAGGGGAGCGACGGGCGCGCATCGAAAACGCGTTGGGGGACGAAGTATTGTCACCCAACGCATCTTCGAGATCGAAACGGGGACGGGGTCTGCTCCAGACCCACTTTTGAGACAGAGCTTAGTCGTCCGCTTCGGCCATCACGCCAAAGAGCGTAGGGTCCAGCTTCTGTGGTCCCGGAATGATCCCAGCGATATCCGGATCAGCATCGCCATCGTGAGCACCGCTGTTGGCTTTCAATTCCTTGCGCCGTTCTCGTCGCTCTGCCTTATCGAGTTTGCGCTCTGCGCGCTCCTTCTCTCTTGCGCGCTTCGTGATCGAGGGTCGTGCTCTCAAAGGTACCTCCGCTTACCACTTATCCGACCGGTCACCTCGACGGCTACCGCCTTTGCCGGAGCGTTTGCGCCCGCCACCGCCGAAGTTGTCACCGCCACCGCCGCCACCGCCACCGTAGCCACCGCCACCGCCGCCACCGTAGCCACCGCCGCCACTGCGGCCGCCGAAGCCCCCGCCGCCGCTACGAGGCGAACGTTCGGTAGCCTCATTCACCCGAACGGTGCGTCCGTCGAGCTCCTTTCCATCGAGGGCCTCCATGGCCGCTCGCCCCGAGGCGTTGTCACTGAAGGTCACGAAGCCAAAACCGCGCGACCGGCCGGTGTCCCGATCCAGGACGACAGCGACATCCGTGAGCTCACCAAAGCTCTCGAAGCCACGACGCAATCCTTCTTGGTCCGTACTGAAGTTCAGACCACCAACAAACAATTTCATAGACATACAACATTCACTTTCTTGGTCCCGAGCACACTCGAAAAACCAAGATCACAAAGTCACACGTCTGCGTGCGCGGTCGATTCCCTATGGCTTCCCGTGAAGAGAGCCCATCGGCAACCTTGTCGAGATTCTCGCCGCGTTTCTAGCCTCATGCTGCGCGACGAGTTTCAAAGCTTGCCGCGCTTCGCGCAGAGGGTCAAGGCTCTCGCTTGTCTTGCCCGGAGACGGGTCAGTTGACCGCTAGTTGAGTCTGCCGTCTGGCTCCTCGGTCGCCAGACCTCGCTCCCTCCGAAACTCGACGCACTGCCAACTCCCCACCTCGAAGTCGCGGCATGTGTCACCCCTGATCTCGTAGATTCGACATGCGTGGGGCGAATCGTCTGTGCCGTGATGAACGCAAGCTCCCGAACGGGCCATCTTGAACGCCATTTGGCTGAAGTGGCCCGGTTCCATCTGTTCCAAGATGTCACTGCGTCCGAGGCGCGCGAAGCGGGTCAGATCGTCCGCCGACACCAAGATCGTCCCCGGGCGTTGAAAACAGCAAGCCCCGCAGGACAGGCAATCGAACTTTGCTCTTCGTCCGTCGGTCCTCGGGGTAGCGCTAGCGATCATCGCTCGAACTACCGTCACGTAGGAATGCCTCAATTCGAGAGCGAAAGCCAACGGGAAGTAGCTGCGATCCGCGGACATCTCGGGAACGAGGTTGGCGGCGAGGAAAAAGCACTCTCCGACGTCGCTGGTTCTGATATCGATGCGACCGAAACCACGGGCCCCTAGGCCACGAAACACCTCGAGCGCAAAAGCGGAGACTCTGCTCTTGAGCTCCGAATCAGAAATCGTCGAAAGATGCGCTGAGCCGGCCCGTTTCACCTCGGCGCCCATGATACGCAGACCGCCCGACGAACGTGGTGGCGTGATCTCAACGGGCGCCACCCAAACGTCGTCGTGTCCGTCGATGATCGCAACGGTGAACTCGCGTCCCCCGAGGTACTCCTCGGCGACCGCCCGGCATGCATGGTCTCGCTCGATGCTTACCAGTTTCTCTTCGAACTGCACGAAGCTCGTCACATACGAGCCGTCATCGACACCTTTGCCGTTGTTCGTCCCGGTGGGCTTGACGAAGAGCGGAAACGACAAGGGAAGATGCGTTTTCGACTTGAACACACCCGGCATGGCATCGAAGTATGCCGCCGTAGGAAGGCCAAGCGCCGTGAGGGTGCGTTTGGCCAAGAGCTTGTCGGAGGCTCGGGTCACCGCGTCATAGGGGGAGCCCGCAATGAATATGCCTCGATCCGAAAAGTAGGCGCTGAGCCAAACCTTCTCCTGTCCTTCAGGCTCGAGATACCTGGCCCCAAGAACCACGAGATCGGGGCTTCTGAGAACCACGTCGTCGAGGTCATTCAGCGACTCGCAGTGCGACAGTCTCACCGAGAAGTTCGAACTAGCGGCGGCGCGAACGAACTGCTGACAAGTGCGCTCCGCTCCGAAGCCCATCTGGTCGTTCGTAGCGTTGGCAGTGGTAACGAGTTCAATGTTCATGAGATCCCCCCTCGATGTCTCGGCGACTCCCTCCAACGGAGAGATCGACCACAAGCGTCACTCTGAACCGCAAGTCCGCAGGTGCAAGCCCACGGGTGCAAGTTCACGCGCGCAAGTTCGCGCGCACCGACACGATACGTCGTCGCCTCATACGAGAAGCGAGAGTGGGTCGCCGACAAATGGCGAACGGACAGCCCTGACGAACACCATGCCTGTAGGCAACGTGGCCTCTAGACAGTGTTGGTGCGGAGTGGTCGTTGGTGCGGAGTGGTCCGACCGCTCAGAGCGGACGAACTTGCTCGGCGCAGGGGCCCTTTGGCCCTTGCCCTCGTTCGAAGGAGACCTGCTGGCCTTCTTGAAGGTCGTTGAAGTGGGCTCCGACCACAACGGACATGTGGAAAAACAAGTCCTTTCCTTCATCGGTCGTGATGAAGCCGAAGCCCTTGTCGGTGAGACGCTTGATTGTACCTTCAGCCACTGTGTTCGTTTCGCAAGAGAAAACTCATCCTGCCAAAACGTCCACATAACGTCGTCGCCGGGTGAGGAATGTAGATACGCCTGAATTGAACCAGACACCAGCGAATAGGACGTGGCTGACCCTGCGCCGCTCGTACGACTGACAAAAAGACCCCAACGTCGTCGTTCTGGACGAGTGCCGTATCCGCACGATTGGAATGGGGTACAACCTGGAATGTCGAGAAACCGTTTCGTGTGCGTCCACCATTTTCACAACGTCGTTACGACGAGCGCCGGCAATCCGACCTGCCGCGAATGTGGACGTTCCCCCACCTTAGCGGAGGCAGAAAGTCTCCAAAGCCTCATCGAGTGGGACAAAGCCAGACTCAGGGCGAGTGTCTCGACACGGCGCGGGCGTTGAAGGCCCCCGTTGATCGCGACGCGCGGGGCTCCGTTTCAGCGGCTCGGCCAACCGTGCTCTGCGGACGACTTGCCGTTGTCTCCGATCCCGTTGCCTCGTAGCTCCGCTCTCGGGGGGCCCGAATACTCGTCCTTCACCTCACGCGTCGCTGCTCGGCCTCCGGACTTCAACGCTTGCTTCGCGTCGCTGCCCATTTCCTTTGCTTTGCCTTTGAGGGATTGCGCATCCAGCCCTCGACTTTCGGCCTCGCCTCGGGCTTCCTGGACGGCGCTCTCCACGGCGTGCGTTGCCACTTGCTTGGCGCGGTCCGCTTCCTCCTTCCCTCGGTCGACCAACTCGTCCCGATAGGGGCCCATCAATTCGTCTTCCTTGCGAGAGGAGGGCGCGAGCAGCGAAATCCCGATACCGGCCGCAAAACACGCGCCGGCGAACGCCAACGGATTGCGCGCGAAAAGGTCTTCGGTCTGGCTTTGCGCACGTTCAGCCTGCGCTCCGGCCCGATCGCGGACTACCTCCGCCTTCATCTTGGCCCGATCCGCGAGCTCGGATCCTCGAGAACGAGCCGAGTCGACCGCACCTTCCACACGGTCTTGGACTTCTCCTTTGACCTCGTTCCACTTGGACGCGACCCTGTCTCGCTGGCTCGATCGGTCACGATTCTGATTGAACGATTCACCAGGCGTGCCCCGAGAGTGGTCTCGGCCACGCGTGTACGCGTCGTAGACGAAGTAGCCGACCCCGGCCCCTATCAAGATGGCGGGAACGGGGTTTTTGCGCACCGATTCGCGAGCGCCGGCGACGAACTCCGTTTTCAGCTCTTGCGCTGCCCGCGCAGGTGAGAGCTTGTGGTTCAGGGCGTGGAGGTCATCTTGTACTGCTCGCCGCTGTCGAACGACGTCGTCCTGCAAAGCCTGCATCTGGTCGTCTTCGTTGTTCATGATATTTCTTTCCTTACTGCTTGGTAATCTCTGTTGATGTTCTTGGCGACGGTGCGTGGCGTCGTGTCCATGCGCTTCAAGTCGGTTTGACCCCGCTTCATGAGCAGCGCTCCGACACCAGTCGTGACGGCGCCGACCGCGAGCGCTGAAAGCCACGCGGCCATCATCGTCGCGAGCAGGAGCACGGTGGCGGCAATCAGAGTGCGTGCACCGGCGAAAACCACAGCCCCCCCCACAGCTGCCTGCACGACGTCGTCTTTGACGCGGTCCAGCTTCTGATCCACTTCGGCCTTGGCGAGTTCAACCTCGCTTTTCACGAGATCTGCAGCATCGCTCGAAAGCTTGCTCATGATCTCACTGAGAGGTCGTTGCTCGAGATGGGGATCGAGTTTCCTCACGTCACTGTCCCGCGCGTCCCGCCCCCTCACGTCCATTGGCGTTGCGCTCATATGCCGCCTCCCCTCTCGAACTCAGGTGAGGGACCTCCCTGGTCGTTCTGGCGCCGGCGCGCCGAACTGCTGAGAAAGCGCCCCACGAAGATCCCCGCCGCGAGGGCTCCTCCCAAGAAAATGGCGGGGTTTCGCCGGCCGTAGTCTTGGGTCTCGGAAATGATGGCCTGAGCGTCTCGTTCGTCCAAGTACTGTCCCACTCGATCGACACGCTCGGCTGCTGATTGGAGAGCGCTCCCCATCTCCGGTTCTTCGGCGGACATCGCGTCGCTCCCCGAACGCAAGGCGTCGGCGACACTTTTCAGTCGCTCGGTGGCCCGACCGATCCCCCGGTCGGCGGTCTGGCGAGCTTCGAGTTCCAGCGAGCCGGCCGTCTCTTTGGCCTTTTCTTTCACCAGAGCCTTCTGGTGCCCGGCAGCTGAGCTCACTTTGGCTTTGGCGCCTTGGGCGGCACGATTCGCCTTTCCGCGCATCTCGCCGACAAGGCCTTGTGCGTTGGCTTGATTCGGCGCGTCCCTCTCGGCCCTGTTTTGGCTTTGCCGACTCGCCCCGCTCGAGGTCCGAGGAAGACCGCGGTCTCCCAACTGGTCGTTCTCCATGGATGACTCCCTTCGTTTTGTTTGGGTTGCAGAAGGCGTAAAGCAAAGACGATACCAACCCGTAGAAGTCCGCGGCGCGGGAAGAGGCGTGTGAGCGATCTGTGGCGCAACGCAACACTCCGTGGGCGTCCTGTCGCAGATCGTCACAAGGTTCGCCCGTGGATGATTCGAAGCGCTGACCGACTCTTCACGCGCTCAAATCTACCTGGCCGCAGCACGAGGGCAGTGTTACGTGCGCCCCATGCTGAAACGTGCGCTGGGACCTTACGAAGACCGCGTCTACGCGACTTTACGCATCGCGTTGGCGGCGATGTTTGCTTTTCACGGAATCCAGAAAGTGTTTGGAGTACTCCGAGAGAGCACGCCAGCCGTCGGGAGTCAGCTCTGGTTCGGCGGCGTCATCGAGCTCGTGTGTGGTGGGCTCATGGCGCTAGGCCTCTTCACTCGCTACGCGGCGTTCTTGTCGAGTGGCACGATGGCCGTCGCCTACACCCAATACCATTGGAAGCTCGATCTCGGGTCCCGGCTCTTGCCCGCCGTGAATGAGGGCGAGCTCGCGCTCGTCTACTCAATTGTGTTCCTTTACGTGGCGTGCAAGGGGCCAGGACCGTGGAGCATCGAAAGCCGAGCGGCGTAGCTGGCGCGACGGCGTTTGGCCCCTCACGGGCGAGTCGAGGGGGAGGCCTCGTTTGATCGGGTGTGCCCTCGGAGCCCGCCGGGTGCGAACCCGCTAGATTATAAAGAAATTCTTAACAATCACGTCAACAGCTGGGATATTATAAATTAAGTCTAATCAATCCGGGGCCCACGGGGCTCCGAACCCGGATCGAGCCGACGGCATCCCCCCCGATTTCGGATTTGCCCCGTTCGTCCCGGTGAGACGTGTGGTCCAGGTGGAGTGCCCCCCCCAACCACCTCCCCGCCGCGAGACTACGGACCGAGGCGCGCTTGCCAGCGCGCCAAGGCGGCCGGTTCGGCCCGGACCGTGAGAAACGCGCCCTGTTCATCGAAGGTCTCCTCCAGCACCCGTGCTTCGGAAAGGATTTCCGCCCGGAGCGCGGCGAGGTGAAAGGGAACGCAGAGCTTGGCTTCGGAGAGTCGCGCTTCGAAAAAGGAAACAATCGCTCGATGGACGTGCTCGACGTCCGCGGGGTTGCGAGAGCTCACCAAAAGCGCGTCGGGCAGCTCGCTCACGATGCGCTCACGAGCGGCCTCATCCATCCGATCGAGCTTGTTTGCGACCACGAGGCGCGGCACCTCGCCCGCCCCCACCTGTTCGAGCACGGAGAGCGTCGTTTGAAGATGCGCCGGCCACTCTTCGTCCGAACCATCGACGACGAGCAAGAGCAGCTGAGCGTCGAGCGCTTCGCGCAGCGTGGAGCCGAAGGACGCGAGAAGATGGTTCGGTAGATCCCGTAGGAAGCCGACCGTGTCCGCCACGACGACGCCGGGTTTCGCGGGTGGATGCAGCTTGCGCAACGTCGTGTCGAGTGTCGCAAAGAGCGCGTCTTGCACGAGCACTTCGCTCCCGGTCAGCGCCCGCATGAAGCTCGATTTCCCGGCGTTCGTGTAGCCCACCAGCGCGACGGTGGGTGTGTCGACGCGCCTCTCGCGCCGGGCCGCCGCGGCGCGTTCGGCCTGCTCTAGTTCGATTCTGATCTCGGCCAAGCGTTTGCGAAGCTCCTGCTTGCGGAGCTGGACGCTCGTGTTCCCCTTGCCGCCGCGACCACCGCCACCCCCCTGACGATCCACGAGAGCGTCGTCGTCGATGATGCGCGACGTCTCGTAGCGGAGGGAGGCGGCTTCGATCTCGAGTTGGGCCGTCTTGGTACGAGCGCGAGCGGTGAAGATGCGCAAAATCACTTGAGTACGATCGAGCACCTCGACATCGAAATGGCGCGCCAGGTGCCTCTGCTGCCCCGGCGAGAGCTCACCGTCGTAGACGAGCAGAACCTTGGCGTCATCGGAGCCGACCTGCGAATCCTTCGCATCTTGGAGGAGAGCGCTCAGCTCTTCGAGTTTCCCCGATCCGAAGACTTGGGCGCCGACGGGCTGTTTCTGACGTTGCACGAGGCGCCCCTTCGGCACGGCGCCGAGACCACGCAAGAGGTGATCGAGTTCGTCGAGAGACGCGCGAACGTGGCCGTCCGAGCGCTCGGGCGTCTGTACGGTGAAGAGAACGGCCACGGGAGCCGCGCGATGAGTGGATTTTTGACGGGCAGGCATTTTGGTACCTCGAAAGGAATGTGGGTGGGGCGGGAGCGCGACGCGCACGAGCCCAACTGACTCAGTGATCAGCGAGTGAGCCTAAAAGACGGCTAACGGCTCTGGATCCGCGCTCCGCCAGCCAAACGGGGGGAGCGGGGATCTGCCGCGGGCGATCAGCCGACGGCAGGCGTCGCGAACACTTCGGCTCGACGACGCTTCGTTCGAAAACGCGCGCTGCGCGCAGAAAGGGCGCTCCGGTGGGCGAGGGAGGTCCCCCATCCCGACGAGCTCGGAGCATCGGTCCCAGGATTCAGCGCAAGCGGACTGCGTTCCACATAGTGCGGCTATTATGGTGAAGCTTTCGAGCGCGCGCAAGGCCTCGATCGCCAGCGGTCAGGGCTCGGTACCCCGGGGGACGGGAGCCGCGTCGTCGGGCCGTGCCTCCCCCGCATGCGACGATCGAAGGCTGAAGTAGTCGCGCGGAGTGGCGCCCAGGAGACTCCGGAAAACCCGGTGGAACTGCGCGTAGCTTCCGAAGCCCGCGCTCAGGGCGGCGTCGAGCAGGTTGGTCCCCCGATGATCGACCGAGCCGAGAAACCGTCTCAGGCGGAGACGGTTTCGATACTCCGTCACCGAACACCCCATTTCCGCCTTGAAGAGTCGCCCGAGCTGACTCGGCGTCGTGCCGAGATGGCGCGCGAGCTCCGACCGCGTGCGTCGTGGGTCCCGGCGCAGGAGCTCGACGGCGCGGGTGACGGTGTCCGTTCGCGCGAGCGCACGGGGGTGCCGGAGTAGAAACGGTGCCGAGAAGGTCCGGTCGTCGTTTCGCTCATCATCACGCTTGATCTCGATGAGGTTGGCGAGAAACGAACAGAAGATCGCGGCCTGAGATTGCGCCACCTCATCGACCGGGGACTCGGAAAGGGCCCCATCACTCGCGAGCAATCCCACCCGGCCGCGGACCGAAACGATGGGGGTGAGTACGATCCAGCCGTTTCCGATGACGCGGGTCTCGCCATCGATTTGCACGGTGCGTGGGGCGTCGGGCAAGATCAAGAATCGGTCCTCATCCTCCTCCGCTCGACGGAACGCCTCGCGGTGGCTGTCACCCAAGGCGAAGGCGATGCGGTGTTCGTCGGTCGTCTGCCCGTTGATGCCCGTCCCCCAGCACCCGTGCATGAGGTGGTCTTCAGAGCTGAAGAGGAAAAGCCCGACCCGCTGGAGGCCGAAGCGATCGCGCAGGAGCTCCACCGAGCGCCGGAGGATGGTGTCCAGATCCGTGTAGCAGGAGAGCTCGTCGAGAGCGGAAAGCACGTGGATGCCGACGCCGCGGGGCGACCCCAGGCGGGGCTCTTCGGGCCTGTTCCCGAGAACGATCGGCCAGTCGACACGGCGAGGGGGTGACTCGATTCGAGGTGTACTTGGATCCGCCATGATGATGCTCCTCTCGAGCGCCGCACGCTGGTGATCGAGCGGCGCGCCTTCCCGGACGTGACACGCAGTAGAATATGAACACGATAGGGAATCGATTCGGCGCTTCGCCTCTCGGTTCCGCCAAGCAACTCTCAAAACGGTCCAACACGGCGCAGCCTCACAGATGTCTCATCAACATCGAGCGACCCGCAACACTTGTCGCTTCTGCTGAAGTCTTCTCAGAACGGCGTCGATGCATCGGAAGCGCTGCCAATCTCGATCCGCAGCGGCAGGCTCGCGCGTCATCGCAGGCGACGATCACTTGTCGATTCCGCGAATCGTCTCTCACAAATCTCTGAGCTTTCCGATCCCGCGCGACGCCGAGACAACGCAGTGCCGCAGAAAGACTGCGGCGCGAACGATGCGAGCGTGAGGCGGGTCGACCGCCCGTCTGCGTCGGAAGCGCGCTCTGAGAAAACTCGATCTCGGATCGAGAAGAACGAACACCCCGACGGCACCACCATGACCCCATGACCCATTCAATCAAAAAACCCAATCCAACCCTTTTCACCTCGCTCATCGCGCTTGCCCTCGGAGCAGCTACGGGCGCCTGTTCGCTGCGCCCCGACGCAGATCCGCCCGCGACCGACGTCAAAGCGCAGGAGACCACCTTACGCGAGCTTCAAAATGCGCCCATCACCGAGGCGCCCGTTCCGAGCGCGACGGGAGAAAATCCGCTCATCGGTGCGCAGCTCTTCGTCGACCCGACCTCGCTGGCGATGCTCACGGCGAACTCACTTCGTGACGAGAAGCCAGCAGAAGCGGCGCTCCTCGATCGCATCGCTTCGGAGCCGCAGGCGCTCTGGATGGGGAACTGGAACTCGGACATCTACCGTTCCGTGGACCACTTCACCTCACGCGCCGTCGCCGAAGGCGCGGTACCGGTGATGATTGCGTACAACATCCCTCATCGCGACTGCGATCAGTACTCGGGGGGCGGTTCCGCCGACAAGGAGGCGTATCAGCGCTGGATCCGCGCGGTGCACGCGGGGATCGGAGAGCGGCCCGCCGTCGTGATTCTCGAGCCCGATGCCCTGGGGCACTTTCAGGAGTGCCTGTCAGACGAGCAGAAGGCGGAGCGGATGGCGCTCTTGAACGATGCGGTGCGCGTCCTCCGCCAGAATCCGAAGACGGCCGTCTATCTGGACGCGGGACACGCTCGCTGGGTGAAGGCTCCCGACATGGCCGAGCGATTGAAGGAAGCCGGAGTCGAGCACGCGCACGGGTTTTCTTTGAACGTGTCCAATTATGTGTCCACCGAAGAGAACCTCGAGTACGGTCGGGCGCTTTCGGAACTCACGGGAGGCAAAGGTTTCGTCATCGACACCAGTCGCGTACCTGTGGCTGAAGCGCCCGGGCGAGTCCGACGGAGAATGCAACGGCGGCCCCCGAGCTGGCGCGTTCTGGCTCGAGATGGCTCTCAGCATGGCGCAGTAAGCGAAGCCGTCGTTTCGGTCGCCGGCGCCCCCATGCGCCGCCCTCGCGGTGACGCGCAAGTGCGCTCACCAGGGGGCGGCGACCCGAAGATTTAGCTGCGAAGGCGAGCAATTGCGTTTCGGAAGTAGCGCTGCTCTGGCTCCTGTTCGGCGAGTTCGAAGGCTCGCTGGAACGCTGCAAGGGCCTCGTCCTTCTGACCCAACCTCCGACGGAACTCGGCGCGAGCCGCGTGCGCCGGCACGTAGTCGTTCAGCTTGCCGCCTTCGAGGAGCGCATCGACCAGCTCCAGACCCGGAGACGGACCATCCCGCTCTCCGATGGCGATCGCGCGAGCGAGCTGGTTCACCGGAGATGGGGCGAGCTTCCCCAAGAGATCGTGCAGCGCGACGACTTCGTCCCAATCGACGGGGCTCCCGTCGATACTGTCGCAGTACACGGCGGCAATCGCGGCCTGAATGGAGTACGGCCCCGCGCTGCCGCTCTTCATCGAACGTTCGACGAGAGAGATACCTTCCGCAATTGCTTCTGCGTCCCAAAGGCTACGGTCTTGCTCCTCGAGCAGGACGATATCGCCGGACGGAGAGGTCCTGGCGGCGCGCCGCGCGTCCTGAAGAAGCAGCAGCGCCAAAAGACCGTCGACTTCGGGTCCGGGAAGAAGTTCGACGAGCAGACGTGCCAGCCTGATCGCTTCGGCGCACAGACTTTCGCGAATTCGGTGGCTCCCCGACGAAGCCGAGTACCCCTCGTTGAAGACGAGATAGATCACACGCATCACCTGGACGCTGCGCTCCGGCAACTCGACCAAGGTGGGGATCTCGAAGGGGACGGATCGCTGACGGAGTCGCTGTTTGGCCCGCACGATACGCTGCGCGATCGTCGGCGCCCGGACCAGGAAGGCTCGGGCGACCTCTTCGGTGGTCAGTCCACAGACTTCACGCAGAACGAGCGCGACCTGCGCATCTTGGGGAAGTTCGGGGCGACAACAAGCAAACAAGAGGTGAAGTCGATCGTCGGCGAGCTCCTCGGCCCGAGGAGCCGCCCCGGGTGGCCAGGTCTGGACTGCGTCGATTTTCAGCTCGGCGGCCATCCGATCGAAGCGCCTCCGGCGACGCAAGTTGTCGATGCCCCGGAGGCGTCCGACCGTGATGAGCCAAGCGGGCGGCGACTTCGGAACTCCGTCGGTCGGCCATTTTTCCACAGCCGCCGCGAACGCCTCCTGGAGCGCTTCTTCGGCCAGATCAAAGTCACCGAGAAGACGGACGAGCGTGGCAAAGACGCGACGCGACTCGGCACGATAGACGAGTTCTATGGTCTGGCGGGGCGACGTATCGCTTCGGTCGTCCATGACACCTCGAACAAGAGCCAATCCTGAAAACAGTGCGAACGCCACCCACGTCAGATGAGAGAACGCTCGTGGGAGCGGCTCTTATTGGTGACAACCACTCGCAAGGGGCCGGATCTCGATGCCCCACCCCAGAGCCTCTCCCATGTTGGCTGCAGGATGCAGGGAAGCGATTCGAATCGCTTCGTTCAGGTCGCGCGCCTCGATGATCATGAAGCTACCGACGACGTCGCGCGTCTCGACGAAGGGCCCGTCGATCACCGTCGGCTTACCGTCCTTGGGACAGACGGTCGTCACGTCCCACTCGAGGCTTTCCACCATGCTCACGGCGCCGGTGCGATGCAGCTCAGCGTCGTGCAGCTTGCATTTCTCGACCAGCGCCGCGAACTCTTCCTGGGGAAGGGCCGTCACTTTTTCCTGATTTCCGTAAAGTAGGCATAGATATTTCACCGAAGATGTCTTCCTGGCTTCGCGCCTTTTGGGTTCTCATCCACAAGTCGAACGAGCCAGTCGAAAATCGACAGGTCGCCTTCGATTTTTTCGAAATGAGTGTCGGAGGGGGGACAAGCGGCATTGCCGGAGCGACGCCCAGGCATGTAGCGATGCGAGTTCGGTGGCCCCGATTGCAGAGAATCTGACCCAACCCCATGCCAGGACAGCGGAGCTTCCGTAATTTCGAGGCCCCTCCCCCCGACCGGGCGGACGAAAGACGGGGGGAAATCGACGGAGCAACCCAAAAATGCCAGCCTTTTCCGATGGAAAGGCCGGGCTAGGCGTTGCCCATTCTTTGAAAAAATGGGGAACATCCGCCCCGGCCCGGTTGTTGACCGGCCACACGAGGGCTTGGAAGTTTTCTCATGCAAGATGTTCGCGCACTGAATGAAGTCGTCGCTCAAGAGAGCGCATTTCTCGATGATTTGCTTTCGGAGGTGGGGAAGGTCGTCGTCGGCCAGACCTACATGGTCGAGCGCATCCTCATGGGTCTGCTCACCGGAGGCCACGTGCTCCTCGAGGGGGTTCCGGGCCTGGCGAAGACGCTCACGGTGCGCACGATCACGGACGCCATCAGCGCTCAGTTTTCGCGCATTCAGTTCACGCCCGATCTGTTGCCGGCCGACATCATCGGAACCCGCATCTACAACCAATCGAGCGGCGAATTCACGAGCAAGCTCGGCCCCGTTTTCGCGAATCTCGTGCTGGCCGACGAAATCAACCGCGCTCCCGCCAAAGTGCAGAGCGCGCTGCTCGAAGCCATGCAGGAACGTCAGGTGACGATCGGCGATCGGAGCTTCCCCTTGCCCGATCCGTTCATCGTCATGGCGACTCAGAACCCCATCGAGCAGGAGGGCACGTATCCGCTCCCCGAAGCGCAGATGGACCGCTTCATGCTCATGATCAAGGTGGGGTACCCGACGCGCGACGAAGAACTCAAGGTCATGGAGCGCATGACGGCGCCCCAAGAGGCCAAAGCCAAGCCGATGACGTCTCCCGAACAACTCCTCAAGGCCCGTTCGGTCGTGAACGACGTCTACGTCGACGACAGGGTGAAAAACTACATCGTCGACGTCGTTTTTGCGACGCGTCACCCCGAGGAGCAGGGCATGAAGGAACTCGGCCCGCTCATCGAATACGGCGCCAGCCCCCGCGCCAGCATCGCCTTGAACAAGGCGGCTCGCGCCCACGCGTTCCTCCGGCGTCGCGGCTACGTGACCCCCGAGGACGTCAAGGCCGTGGGCCCGGATGTCCTCCGCCATCGCATGGTGCTGAGCTACGAAGCCGAAGCCGACGAAGTGACGGCCGAAGACGTGGTCAAGCGCGTCTTCGAGGTCGTCGAAGTCCCGTAAGTACCAAGTCTCCCACCACTCTTCGGTGACGATTTGATCCCCAAGGAACTCCTCAAAGCCCTGCGCAAGATCGAGATCACTTCGACGCGCCTTGCCAATGAGCAACAGCTCTCTGGCAACTACCGTTCGATGATCAAAGGCCAGGGGCTCGCCTTCCAAGAGGTACGACAGTACCAAGAGGGAGACGACGTGCGCGCCATCGATTGGAACGTGAGCGCACGGATGACCGAACCGTACATCAAGGTCTTTGCCGAAGAGCGCGAGATGACCGTGATGCTCTTGGTGGACGTGTCGGAGAGTGGCCTTTTCGGAACCACGACGATGACCAAGCGTCGCCTCGCGACGGAAGTCGCCGCGGTTTGCGCGTTCTCCGCCATCGCGCACAACGATCGTGTGGGTCTCATCGCGATGAGCGACGAGGTGGAGAAGGTCGTCCCCCCACAAAAGGGGAGAAAACACGGCATGCGTGTGCTCCGGGAGATCCTGGAAACGCGCCCCCATCGTCGCGGAACCGACTTGAACACGGGGCTCGAGAGCCTGCTCCACGTTGCCAAGCGCCGGACTGTCACCTTCGTCTTGAGTGACTTTTTTGCATCCGGCTACGACCGCACGCTGGCACTTTGTGCGGCCAAACACGATCTCATCCCCATCGTGCTCACCGATCCGCGTGACGACGAGCTCCCCGACGTGGGGCTCGCGCGCTTCGAGGACCTCGAGACGGGGGAGGACTGTCTCATCGATACCGCGAGCAAGCGGGTGCGCGAGCACTACAAGAACAAAGTCGCGTCGCTCCGCCACAAGCAGAAGAAAACCTTCCGCAAGCTGGGCCTCGATCACGCGGTGGTGTCCACCGACGAGCCCTACATGAAACCCCTGCGCGAACTCTTCGCCCGCCGAGCTCGAAAGGCGTACCGATGAAGCGAGTCGTGCTCGGCATCTGCGTTGCTCTTTTTTGGGCCTCCTCGGCAAAAGCGCAGGACGAGGATGCCGGGTGCGTCGATTCGTGGCCGGAGGATCGCGAGCGGCCCAAGCTCGTGGAGAAGTTCCCCACCCGGGGTACCGCGGGGCATGTCTCGGTGCTCGAAGTCGCGATCGAGCATCTCCCAGGTGAGACGGTGTTTCCAGCCGGAATCGCTCTCGATTCGTCTTCGGATGAAGCGGACCGTCTAAAATCGGCGGAGTTTCATTTCCCTCACCCTTCGAGCGACGTGAAGGCGAAGCTCGACCGAACGAAGCCAAAGGAGGGGAAAAAGACCGCCTCCACGACGGTGAAAATCCCTCTCATCCCACTCCCCAAAGAAGCGGGACGTCGAGAGCTCACCTTGCCGCGCCTCCCGATCGCGGTGGCTCGCTCGAGCGGACAGGTTCACACTCTCTGCACGGATCCGCACGTCATCACCGTGGAGGATCCTCTCGCTTCGGCTGCCCAGGCGGAGCCCAAACCCAACCCGCCTCCGCGCCCACAGATCGAAGTCTGGGAAACTCTGCGTGACGCGGTGCTCGCCTTGCTCATTGCGCTTCCCATCGCCGCGCTGTTGGCCTGGGCTTTCTTCAAGTTCAGAAAGAACTTCCGTCGCGCTCCGGCGCCCCCGCCGCCGCGGCCACCGTGGGAGACCGCCTTCGCCCTTCTCGATGCGATCGAGGCCAAGCGACTCCTCGAAAAGGAAGAGTACGAACAATACTTGGACGAGGTCTCCGATGCGCTGCGTCAGTACCTCGGCCAACGTTACGGCTTCGATGGGCTCGAATCGACCACCCGCGAAACCCTACGCCAGCTCGTCGTTTTGGCTCCGGACTTCGACGACGAGCGCGCCGTCCGAACCATCTTGCAGAGCGCAGACTTGGTCAAGTTTGCCCGCCGACCGCCCGTGGAGGAGGAGTGCCGCGAAGCGATGAGCGAAACCCGGCGCATCGTCAGAAAGACGATGGTCGCGCCGTCTCTCGATCCCCGCAAGAAGGACGAAATCCCGAAGGGAGGTGCGCGTGCTTAAGGGACTCGACGGCGCTCGGCTCTCGATTGTCCTCGGCTTGCTGCTCGGCGCGATTTTACTCGGAGCGGCGTATCCTCTTGTCGAGTACGGCGGCCACTGGCGAGAAGTCACTTGGCAACAGCCGCTGTTTCTTTGGGGGCTCGTCGTGTTGCCCTTCGTGCTCTACCGATCGACCTACGGGAGCGACCGCCGCGCTGCGCGCCTTCGCGTGGGGACGGTACGCGGGTTTTCGGGGGGGCCGGTGGGCTTGCGGGCGCGGCTCGGGGACCTGCCGGGCGTCTTGCGCACGGTGGGTCTCGGATTCTGTATTCTTGCGCTGGCGCGCCCCGTCAGCTTGCTCCGCCCCAGCGTTTCGGAGGAAACGGGCATCGATCTGGTGGTGACGCTCGATCTGTCCGGGTCGATGGAGGCGGTGATGGAAAACCTCCCGCCGGATCTAGCGCGCTACGTCGAGAGCCGGGGACAGGGCATTCCGCCGACGCGCCTCGACGCCGCCAAGGCGGTGCTTCGCGACTTCATCAGTCGGCGGAAGTCGGACCGCATTGGAGCGGTCGTCTTCGGTCGCAACGCCTACGTCGTTTCCCCGCCGACGCTCGACTATCAACTGCTCGACACGCTCGTGTCTCAGATGGAGCTGAAGCTGATCGATCCCCGCGGCACGGCCATCGGAGATGCCCTCGGCGTGTCGGTAGCGCGTCTTCGCAACAGCGACGCGAAGAGCAAGGCGATCGTCTTGCTCACCGATGGCGACAATCAGCACGGTACCGTATCGCCGGAGTACGCAGCGCATCTCGCGAACAAGATGGGAGTCAAGGTTTTCCCCATTCAGATCGGTGAAGGTGAGCTGGCTCAGGTGTTTGCCGGCTTCAATCTCTTCGGACAGCCCCGCTTCGAGAAGGTGCCCTACCCGACCAACCCCGAGCTCTTGAAGAAGCTCGCCGAGCTGACGGGCGGGAGCATGTACGTTGCCAAGGATGCGAAGAATCTCCAAGCGAGCTTCCACGACGTTCTCGACAAGCTCGAAAAGACCGAGTTCGAGGCCGCTCAGGCGAGCTATGAGGACCTCTTCCGCTACCTGCTCTTCCCAGGCGTGGTTCTGATCTTCTTGCAAGCACTGCTTTCCGCCACCTGGCTCCGGAGGTTCCCATGAGATTTGCGGCTGACGAGTGGCTGTGGGGCGTCTTCTTTTCGCTCGTCCTCGCCGGCATCTTGGCGGCGCAGGGGCTGCGCCTCTCCCGGGCGAGGCGCAAATTCGCTCACGACGATCGGATCGGAGAGCTCCTCACCGCCAAGACGGGCCTGCGCCGAACGATCCAGGCAATCTTGTCGACGCTAGCCGTAGCGCTCGCCTTCGTCGCGGCCGCTCAGCCACAATACGGCAAGGGCACGCGTATTTTGCCCGCGACCAATCTCGATGTGGTGGTCGTCCTCGATTACAGCAAGAGCATGTACGCGCGCGACGTCTCCCCGTCGCGCATCGGGAGAGCAAAGGTCGAGGTCGGGAAGCTCATCAGAAAGCTGGCCGGCGCGCGCTTCGCCGCGGTGGCCTTCGCCGGCGAAAGCATCTCGTTCCCCCTATCGAGTGACGGGTCGGCCATCGCGCAGTTCTTCCAGGGGCTCGATCCCAACGACATGCCCGTCGGCGGCACCGCCATCGCGCGCGCCCTGGAGAGCGGACGCCAGCTCCTGGAGCGCGATCCTCTCTCGAAGAATCACGAGCAAGTGATCATCCTCGTGACGGATGGAGAGGATCTCGAGGGTGATCCAGTCGCAGTCGCGCGGGACGCTCACGCCGACGGGATCCGCGTCGACGTGGTCCAAATCGGCGGACAAAGCCCGGAACCCATCCCCGAAATCGACGAACACGGAGTCGCCAAGGGCCTACGTAAGGACGCGAGCGGGAGCCTCCTCACCACTCAGCTGACGCCGGAAGGTGAAGCTCAGCTTGCGTCCATCGCGAGTGAGGGCGGAGGACAGCTCGTGCGAGCTGCCCAGGGCGACACCGGCATCGGCACGATGACCGAAGAGCTCCGAAAGATGATGACCGAAGAGCTCTCGGAGAAGGTCGAAACCGTCTTTGCCGACATCTACTATTATCCCCTGGCGCTCGCGGTGCTGCTTCTCTTGATCGAGACCTTCGTCGGCACCGCCAAGAAGCGCGTGTTTTCTCCCGACCCGCCGAAGGGAAGCGCGAAGAAGCGCAAGCCACGCCGGATGCGGACGACGGCCGCGCTCCTCGCGCTGTCGTGTCTGGGGTGCGCGGAGTTCGACGCCCTCTTCGAAAGGGAGAGTCCCGTCGTGAACGAATCGATCGAGCTCTTGAAAGCGAACACTCCGGACAAAGCCTCCGAGCTCCTCATCGAGTATTTGGAGACGGGGCCGTGCGAGGAGGGCGTCATCGGGGCCGGCGATCGGGCGCGAAAGATGCGCGACGCGTCCTTCGATTTGGCTCTCGCCTTTTCGGATCTGGCGGGTTCGGGATCCGAAGGCGCTCCCGCTGCGGCTCCCCCGGCTCCGGGCGCTCCCGGGGCTCCCGGTGCGGCTCCCGGTGACGGTGAGGGCCCGGCTCCGTCCCCCACCATCGACTGCGCTCTGCGCATCCTGGGGGTCATCAGTGGCGATCCGAATACGTCCGCAGCCCTGCGCGCCCGCGCTCACTACGTGGCCGGAAACCTCGAGATGCGCCGGCAAAACTACCAGGATGCCGTCGTTTCGTACGACGCCGGCCTCCTCTACGCGCCAGGCGTCAGCGAGGAACAACTGAAGAAGGGTCCCCTCGAGGGCACCACGGCCGACCCCATCGGCATCTCCATCGCCTACAACCGCGCCCTGGCGCTGCGTCTCCAAGAAGAGAAGGAAAAACAGGAGCAAGAGCAGAACGAGGAGAACCAGAGCAACCAGGACGACCAGGAGCAAGACCAGGAACAGTCCGAGCAAGAGCAGAACGACCAGTCCGAAGAAGAAAACGAGCAAGACGAGCAAGACCAGTCGGAGGACGAACAGTCCGAGGACGAACAAAAGGACGACGGCGAGCCCGAGCAAGAGGACGAAGAGTCCCAGCAAGACCAGTCGAGCGACGACTCGGAGGAGCAACCTCCCGAGGACCAAGAGCAGGAAGACGGGAAGAGCCAAGATCAGCCCGAGGAGTCCGAGCAGCCCCAGGAAGCTTCCGAGGACCAGCAGGCACAGAATCCTTCCGAAGCCCGTGACCAGCGGATGCTCGATCTCTTGGAGCAGGCTCCCACCTTCCAACAGCACCGAGCAGAGGAACGGAAGAATCAGGGCGTGCGCGTGCGCTCCACGATGGAGGACAAGTGACGGGCTGGCGCCACGTCTGTGTCGCCTTCGCCCTTCTGGTGCTGGTTTTCTCACCCGAAAGCGCCTGGGCCGCGAAGCTCCGCACGGAGATCGGCGCGCGCAAGGTCGGAGTGGGTCAGGGTTTCGAGGTGAAAGTCACCGCCACCCAAGAAGAGGGTGAAGCCGTGCCCAGTGCGCCGAATCTCGAGGTGCGCGGCAAGGCGCAGGTGCGCGGCCCATCGGTGGGCACCCAGCGCACGATGACGATGCGCAACTTCTCGTTCGACAGCCAGAGCAGTGTCGTCGCCACCTGGGTCGTGACTCCTACCGCAACGGGCAAGCTGGTCATCGGGCCCGGGACCTTTCAGGTCGGGAGCAAGACATTGCGCGGTGAAACGATCGTCGTAGAGGTCGTGGAAGAACCCCAGCAAGTCGGCGGTCGTGATCCTTTCGGACGACGCGGAAGCATCTTCGGCCCCGATCCGCGCGATGTCTTCGGCGACGATCCTTTCGATCTGTTCTCGCGTCGAATGAACAGCGCGATCCCCGAAGCTCCCGAAAAGTACCAGGTAAAGACCGCCCCGGATCCCATCGCCTTCTTGCGTCTCTTGGTCGACAAGGACCGGGTGGTGCTCGGCGAGCCCGTGCGAGTCACTGTCATCGCGTACGGAAGCCGCGGGGGCTTTCAAGAGGTGTCCCCCAACGAGCCTGCACTGTCGGACTTCCTTTCCTACTCCGTCCTAGAAAGCTCCCACGACGAGCCGACCTATCAAACCGACATCGAGGGGCAGCGGTTTTTGGTCAAGAAACTCCGCGAGTACATCGTCATCCCGCTCAAGACTGGATCTCTGACCATCGGAGGCATGACGGCGGTACTGCAGGGCAACCGCACCTATCCAACCAGGAATAGCCCCCTCGGAATGAAGGTCCAAAGCCCCGACGTCACGGTGACGGTGACCGAAGCGCCGATGATGGGTCGACCCAAGGGCTACTTCCCCGGCGATGTCGGCTCTTACCAGCTGAAAGCCGATGTGACGCCGCGCGCGTTGTCCCAAGGCGACTACGCGGAGGTGGTGGTTCAGATCCGTGGACGGGGGCAGATCCCGACGAAGGTGCTGCTGCCAGAGCACAAGGATCTCGTTTGGGAACCGCCGACGATGGACGGGGGTCCCGAGATCCAGGACGGAGAACTTCGTGGCACCCGGGTGCTCAAGTACGCGCTCCAGGTACGTGGCAGCGGCACCATCGACCTCGGGCGAGTGGAGCTCCCGTACTACGATCACTTCAAGAATCGCTACCAAACAGCCCAGGCCGATCTCGGAGAGGTGACTGTCGATCGAGCGGTGAACGCCCCCGGCTCGACCGACACCGATGACTCCGCCGATGCGGGCGACAAAGCCCGCGACCCGGTCGACGCGGGCGTCCCCTTGAAGCCGCGCGCCGCTCCTTTTCATTCCTCCCCCAGGCGCCTGCCGGAACCTCCCGCGCTACTCTGGTGGGCGCTCGCCGTCGCGCCGGCGGTGGTCGGTACGGGCGCCTTCGGAGCGAGCCTTTTCCGCCGCTTCGCGCGCTCCACGAAATCCAAGGAGAAGAGCCAAACCCACGTTCACTTGAAGGAGGCGCGACGTGCCCTCGACGAGGGGCGCGAGAGCGACGCATCCCGAAACATCGAACGGGCGCTCTACGAGGCCCTCGACCGGGCCACGGGTGAGCGCAACCGCGGCTTCCTTCGTGAACACCTAGCGGCCGAGCTCGCGCGCGCCGGTCTCGAGGAAGACCTCGCCGAGCGTTGCAAGCAGCTCCTCGTAGAGCTCGAGCAGACGCGCTACGACGTCGACACCAAAGTGGATCGAGCCGTGCTCGATCGAGCCTCCGCGCTCGTAGGCGAGGTCGGTCGGGCCGAGAAAAAGCTCAAGAAAAAGCGCGCAATTGGGGAGGTTTCCGCGTGAACCGCTTCTCCGTTCTCCCGAGCTCGGCCAAAGGTCGCTTTCGTGGTTTTTGGCTCCTCGTGCTCGTCGTGATGATCCTACCGGGCGCGTGGGCAAAGGCGGCCCCACCGATGGACCTGCTCAAGAGGACAGCCTCCCTCGTCGGCGAAGAGAAGTTCGGGGAGGCGATTCGCGAAGCAGAAGCGGCCGCGGACAACGATGTGGTGGACGCCGACCTCAGCTTCAACCGCGGCCTCGCTTACTTGCGACGCGCGGGCACCCCCACGGCCGAGCCGGGCGATCTCGCCCAAGCCGCGGCGGGTTTCGCCGAAGCCCTCCAGCTGAGACCCGACGACGCGGAAGCAGAGCGGGGCCTCGAGCAGGCGCGCCTCTTGATCGCGCAGGACCGGTCGCAGAAGGACAATTCTCCGGAAAGCTCGAACCTCGGGATTTTGGAGAGGATACTCCTGGCGCTTCCCGAGCTTGCGCTCTTCGTCGTCGCCGCCCTCGGGAGCGTGACGCTGTGCGCGGGGTTGGTTCTCACAACGAGCCAAGACGCGTCACGGAAAACCGCAGGCACCATCACGACACTCGTGGGGACACTGCTGCTCCTGCCGGCGGTCCTTCTGTTTGGACTGCGTCACTCGCTCTTCGACGAGTCGAGCGTTGCCGTGGTCATCGCCGACGGTGCCGAAGTCGTAGACGAAGGTGGCAAGCGTACGGCGGGGCGAGCCGCGTATCGCAAGGGGACGCTCCTTTACGTGAAGCCCAACCAGGGAGGTCTCGCCCCCCTCGTTGGTGTCACCTCCCCCGGTTACGTCCCCATCCAGCGCTTGAGATTCCTCGAGAGCGACCGATAATTCGTGCCGCTTTCGCTTTTCGATGGGAAGATGGAGCGGGCGTGATAGATTGTTGGTGTGTGGGTCAGACGATCAGCCATCAGACCCGTGCCGTCGTACGCACGTATCCCGGGTCACGCCTTGGAACGTGTCCGACGCGAGCTCGTCCTCGAGGGTGACGAAGCTCACGATCGACTCGACGAAGCCTTCGAGGATTTCGAAGAGGAGCAACCGATCCTGGCGAGCTTCGTCGGACAAATCCTCAGTCGTCCGCTCAGCGAGCCGGCGATGGCGCTCGGCTTCTTCCTGAGTCTTTCCATCTGGCTCGCCTTCGATCACACCCACGGTTCAGCTGTTCAGTGCGTGAGCGCCGAGGAGCTCTTTTCTACGCAAGAACTCGTGAGCCTGGACGAGAGCCTCCGGGTGGGCGAATCCCGCGAACCACTCGAAACGGCCGACGTCATCGGAATGGAGCAGCCAGTGCTCGTCGAGTTCGTCCACCAACACATGGAGGCGACCCTGGATCTCAAGGGAGCCGACATCTCGGCGAGCGAGCTTGCTCTGATTTACCGCACGGTGCTCGTGGAGATCTTGTCGCTCTCGTACGCCGTGGCGGCGCCCGTCGGATTCCCGGTTTCCAAGTTCGAGGCGTTGGCCTGAAACTGCTCGCAATTACCTTGCCGAGGCACTAGAGCCTCCAGGGTGAAGATCCGAGTCATCTACTTTGCCGCCATCCGCGACCTGGTCGAGCGAGACGAGGAAACCATCGAGATTTCCCGGGGCGCAGCCTCGACCGAGGACCTGGTAAAGGAGCTACTCACAAGGCACTCGCGTCTGGTGATGGAGGGCGTGCGTCTCGCCGTCAACGAAGAGTTCGTCGACGACTCTCACCCTCTGAACGACGGCGACACGGTCGCGCTCATTCCCCCGGTTTCAGGCGGTTGATGCCGACGAAGAAGCTCTCTCAACCCGTCGGGACGCGCATCGGCATCGACGAAAATGGACTCGGTCCGCGCCTCGGTCCGCTGGTCGTCACCGGAGCGTGGGCTCGCGTGGATGACAGCGGAGCGACGCAAATGGGGCGGAAGCTGCCCAAGAAGCTCCGCCAAGATCTCGATGACTCGAAGGTGCTCGTCTCTTGTCACGATTTTTCCCTGGGGGAAGCGTGGGCTCGCAAGGTGGTGGAGCTCACTACGGGTGGATCCCCGAAAAGCCCCGAAGAGCTCCTGCGGGCTCTCTTCTTGGAAGACGAAGCTTCACAACGCAGGGATTGCCCCAAGAGTACCGAGGCCCAGTGTTGGACCGTGGACGCCGAACGGTTTTCCGCAACCGAGGAGCAGCTCGCGCGGGTGCACGGTCATTTGAACACACTGGTAAACCGAGGGATCGTCCTCGGCGGCGTGAAGAGCGACATCGTGTGCACGGGTCGGCTCAACCGGTTGAAGCTCGGCGGCATCCATCGTTTTGCCGCCGATCTCCACGCGATGGAACGGCTCATCCTCGCGTTCCGTGAGCAGGCGAACGAACCCGTCGTCGCGACGTGTGGGAAAGTCGGTGGCATCGGCAAGTACGAGCCCTTCTTTGGTCCTCTGTCGGGGCGCCTTCACACTGCGCTGGAGGAAGGGCAGGCGCGAAGCTGCTATTATTTTCCAACGCTCGGCGAGCTGCGTTTCGTGCGCGACGCGGACGCGAGTGATCCGCTCGTGATGCTGGCGTCGCTGGTGGGAAAGTACGTGCGGGAAATCCTGATGGGCCGGATCTCCGCGTTTTACCGCCGTGAGCTCGACGATCCGGAGCTATTCCCGAGCGGCTACCACGATCCGGTGACCGCGAGATTCGTCGAGCTGACGAAGAAGGCGCGCAAACGTCTCTCGATTGTCGGTGATTGCTTCGAGCGCCGCCCGGCCCAATGAGTTCGGCGCGTGGCGCGGGCTTTGAGTTCGAGCCGCGGCGCGGCCTTTGAGTTCGGCGCGTGGCGCGGGCTGAATGAGTGTGGCGCCGGCTTGGAGTCTGGAGCTTCGCCCGGGCAGCCTTCGTTGATACGCTGCAGTAGGCCGACTCGTTCACCACAGCCTCGATCTGCTGACCCCGAACGCCCAATGAGACCGTTCGCATCACACCTCGCCACCGTCGTCAGGAGGCCCGCGCTCGCCTTCGTCGCCCTCGCCGCTGCCGATGCTCTGCTTTCCTCTTGTGGCTCGGGGTGCGACAGCTCCGATCCACCCGCGCTCTTGATCACGGTCGTAGGCGGCGGAGGGGAGGCGCTCGACTCGGTCGGTGGCGCCGGTGGGGCTCCGGCGCGGGGAGATCCGACGGCAGGCGCGTTCGTTCGATGCCGCGCCGAAGTCTCGGTGGGCCCGGCGCCGGACAAAGTGAGCTGCTCGACGGATGGAAACGACTGCGCTTGTAGCGTCCAGGGACGGGCCGGAAGCTACGTCGTCCTCGTCGAACTCGACGGAGAAACGGAGCGCGAGACCGTGGAGGTGGACGAAGGATGCCGCGTCGAGACGGAGGAGCTGTGCTTCTTCGGTGAGTGCGACGGGTAGGATCACCTTGCCGGGGGTGACGCGTCCTTCGAACTTGCCACGGCCGGTTTTTGAGGTGCCCCCAAAGAAGAGAGAAGAGGAGCGTGCCACGCGACTTACAAATGGGCATCACTCGGACACACCCGTCCGGGCGCGGACCGTCGGCAGGAAGCGTCCGTCGCGGACGGGTTCAAGGAAGGGCGCACCCTCGTTGCCCCCCTCACGGGCGACTCGAGTCGCGGCGTCGTTTGAGCGGCCAAATGCAGTTGAAGCAGAAGAGGCCAGCGTTCGGACAGGCCAGCGTTCGGACAGGCCAGAGTTCGGATCGGCCAACGTTCGGACCGCTTTCGTTGGTTTGCCGCCGCCTGCTGCATTGTCCCTCGCAATCGCCGCTGAGATGAAGCCAAGATGCGTGTGGTCGACTCCTTTGCCCTGGCGATGGCTCTAGAGTGCGCGCTGGGCTTCACGCTCGGGTGCAAGAAGTCGACGACTACCACCCCGGACGGGATGGGCGGCGCCGGCGGTGAAGCAGAGCACGGCGACCAGCCCTGCGACGAGGACGACGAGTGCGACGATGGCGCCTACTGCAACGGACGGGAACGGTGCGTCGACGGGTTTTGCGCGGCGGGCCCCTTGCCGCGCTGTGACGACGACATCGAATGCACCGTCGATACCTGTTCCCACACGGAGAACAGCTGCCTCTTCCGCGCGCCCGACGAGGACGGCGACGGGCACGGTGACGCAGCGTGCCTGGGCCCCTCGGGCGAGCCACTGGGCGACGACTGCGACGACCGCGACCCGAACCGCTTCCCTGGTAACCAGGAGATCTGCACGAGCTCGACTCCCGATCACGACGAAGACTGCGACCCCACGACGTTCGGCCGACTCGACGTCGACTTCGACGGCGTCACCAGCGACGTCTGTTGCAACGAGGACGACGACGGGCAAAGCCACTGTGGTCAGGATTGCGACGACGAAGACCCGAGTCGCTTTCCCGATCACCCCGAGATCTGCGACGACATCGACAACGATTGCGACGGCGAGGTGGACAAGGACACTCGTGAAGTCCTCTGGTACCCGGACGCGGACGGCGACCAATACGGAGAGGCCGATTCGGAAGGGACTCTCAGCTGCGCGCCCGTCGAGGGAGCAGCGCTAAGAGACACCGACTGCGACGACACACGCGCTTCGGTTCACCCGGCCATCGTCGAAGTCTGCAATGGTCGGGACGACGACTGCGACGGCGACACCGACGAAGGGGACGTTTGCCTGTGCGGCGCCGAGGGGAGCACCCAAGCGTGCAGCTGCGCGGAGGGCGAAACGGGAACTCAGAATTGCACGAGCGGGACCTGGACCCGGTGCGATTGCAGCGAATGTGTCAGCTCGGTCGGCTCCGCTTTGATTCTCCTGCACCGGGATGGTGGTTCGACGTGGTCGGCCCGCAACAGCAACCACGCAGACGGTTGGCAGGCTTGCGAAACTTACGTCGCCGAGAACGGCAGGGCCGTCGCCGCCGCGCTCCGGGACGGCGCACTCGACCTCAACGTTTGGGACACGACGAGCCTAGTGCCCACGTTCGAGCTGGGGCTCCCCAAGCCGTACGCGAGTCCACGGGTGGCAATCACGACCGAAGGCGTGATCGTCGGTACGTTGATCGAGTCGGTTCCCCTACCCCAGAGCGGCTCCATCCAGCGACTGGCAACCTTCGAGATCGCCGAAAACCAATCCTGGTCGGAGGAGCCCGCTCTCCTTCCCACCGCACCCGCCAGCCGCGCGGAATCGGACGCCCACATCGGCGTGGACGATGCCGGCTTCGTATTCGTCAGTTTCGTCGCAGAGGGCCGCGATCTGTTCGCCCTGCGGCGAATGCACTCCACTTCGTTCACGACCGAGACTCGGGTGAGTCTTGCAAATGCAGGCGACATCTCCCAAAGCGAGCTTCTCGTGAGCCCTGACGGACAGGCTGTGCTCGTGTGGATTCAAGGGGAATCAGGCGCCGCCGATCTCTGGGGCGCGCGCTACGAAGCGAGCGTCGGCTGGAGGCCCGCCGAACGGCTGGAATCGCAACCGGCACCCATCACTCACTTCGACGCGGACATCGACGCGTCCGGCTCCGTCACCATCGCCTACCTGGCCGAGGGACGACTCCGAGTGGGACAGTTCCAAATCGGGCTTTGATTCGGTGGTGGACCGGGCTTTGACTCGGTGGTGGACCGGGCTTTGACCGGACGTTCGTCTCGTCGACGAACGCCGCGTCGCGAAGAAATTTCTCACCACCGATCGAGGAAGTATTCTCCTCGAACCACGGGCTGATCCGACCTTTTCCTCCAAGCGAGCGAAGGTGGAGCAGCCCGGGCACTCTAACTCTCTTCACACGGCGCCGGGTTTCATCTGGTCCTTCGAAGGGGGGCCTCGCTGGACGTCGTGGCTCACCACTCCCCAGCAATCGAGAGAACCCAATGATTCCAAGAAGAGTCCAATGGTCTGTCGGGGCATGCCTATTGGCTGCCACCACATTCCCCAATGATGCCCTGGCACAAGCGTGCGCACAGCAAGAAGACATCGTCGAGAGCGCGATGTTCACGTACACCAACGAAGACGGATTTCGCCTCGACAACCTGAGCGGGGACCCCGCTTCGGGACAGGTCACTGTCCACGGCTGGGTGCGGGACGAGCTCGAAAACCCGGAACAGACCGTCTTCCCGTTCTTTTACGTGTACAAGGACAACACGAGCTCGAACAAGCCCGCTCTCGACGATCCCGCGAGCTATCGCTTCGTCGACTACGACTCCATCGACCTCGGCGGAATGAGCTTCTTCGGCTTCGAGAACGTGAGCTTTTCAGAGCAGGAGATGGCCGATGGTGGAACGGCTCGGTACTACGGATTCGTTCTTTGGTACGACAGCTGCGACGAGGAATACGAAGTCCGCCCCATCACGACCTACCTGGCGCCCCACGCGGAAGCGGTTGCCACCTTCCCCGAGGGCAACGGCGTTCTGTCGAATCTCGATGTCCACTCGGGCGTGATTGTCGACATCGAACCTACCCCCTCGGACAATCGACGGACGCAATACTTGGGCCTCGGCCGCTCTGAGTTCGATCCGACCTTGGCTCTCCAGACCCCGGGCCAAGATCCCCTCGACCGTGATTCTCAGGAAACGGCCGCTTACTACGCGAGCGTGAGTGTCGACCCGAGCACGACGGTTCAACAGACGCGCGATCGCAAGGCCCAGTGCATCGCGAACGCCAATCAGCTCTGTCAAAGCTGCCGGGGCTGCAGCTCGTGCGTACAGCAACAGATCGCCTGTCGAGAGCCCACCGATGGAAGCATTGCGAGCGATCTCCCGACGCTTCAGGCGTTCCGCGATCGCTACTTTTCTTCGGGTAAGGAAATCGTCACCGAATACTTCAACAACGGAGACCTCGGTATCGGTCGCAAGATGCATTGCAACTTCCAGCTACCGGGCGAACGCGCTTGCTATGTTTTCAACTACGCGCCGTGCCGCGAAGGCGAATTCGAGAGCAACGGCCGGTGCCGTGCGCCGGTTTTCGGCGACCGTGCCGGATCGATCGCAGCTCAGACCAACCGTGACGTACCCTTCGCAGCCGTGGCAATGGTCGAACGGGATGTCCTGCGCGGCCAGCCGAACGAAACCTTCTTCGCCGTCTACGCCTGCACCGGATCGAACTGCAACGACGATGCTCAGCACACGCTCTTCTCGGGCCCTGTCGCCCTCGACAATCACGGTGTCGACGCCGTGCTCGATCGTTCCTCCGCACCGACGTCCAATACCTTCAACCCGGGCAACTGCATGACGTGCCACGGCGGCGGGGGTGCGTACTCCCCCGCAACGGTCATCGGACAGAACGCGGACGGCAGCCCGCGTTTCGCACCGGATGCTGCGACGATTGGTGCGGCATTTTTGCCCTTCGACATGGATGTCTTCTCTTATTTCGCGGGCCACTCGCGAAACGACAACATGGAGCCAATGCGCGAAATGAATCGACACATCGCCCAGGAGGGCATGCTGCGGGACATGGGGATCGCGAAACAAATGGTCGAAGCCTGGTACGGCGGAGAAAGCTTCAATCAGACGTTCAGCGGATCACGCGTCCCCGCCGAGTTCGACTCCACCAACCCGTCCACCAATTCGCTCGGCGCGAGCATCTACCGGGACACCTACGGTAAGGCCTGTCGCGGATGTCACATCACCCAGCCGGATTTGCAGCTCGCGAGCCGAAGCCTGTGGGAGGTTTCCGCCCCCGGCTTCAAAGCGTACATCTGCGATCTCCATCGGATGCCCCTCGCCGAGCGCACTCAGGACGTGATTTGGGACGAGTACTTCCGCCAACGTCTGGTGCAAAACTTCGGCATCCTGGATGCCGAATGTAGCCCCTGATCCCCTCGGAGCTTCGCCCTGCCCTCCCCCGCCGCTCCAGCGGGGCGAAGCTCCATTTTCTACGGACCCGACGTTTCATGAATCGCTCACATCTGTTCACTCTCGCGCTCGGAGTCGCCGTCGCGCTGCCCGTGGTATTCCTCGCCTGGTCTCCCGACGAGGCTGCCCCCAGATCGGTCGGGGACGAGCCGCCCCCCGACGAGCCAGACTCCCCGGCCCTTGCCACCGTCGTCTCCGCGGTCCCGCGAGACACGGCGGACGACTCCATCTGGGCCGGCCTCGTACAGCGTGAAGAGCGCGTCGCCCGGACGCCGCTGCCGACGGAACTCTTCGAAAAGCACCCGGAAATCTTCGGCCTGAACGAAGACGAGGACGACGACGAAAACGCGGGCGCAGCGCCCACTTCGAAGGTGGACGAAGTCGAGTCGTGGCTCGAAGGGAAGAGCCCCTCCCTGGCCGCCTACTATCAAAAGGACGCCGTCACCGCCGAGGAATGGGCGCGCGCCTACGAAGAAGAGATGTGTGCCTGCTCCACCAAAGAATGCCTGATGAAAGCCCGAAGAGATCACGAGCGCCGCTCCCCTCCCTTCGATGACAAGACGACGACGGAAGCGACCCGACGCTCCCTCGAAGCAGCTCAAATCTGCATCGCGAAAGGCGCCTCCTGATGACCTTCACCAAACGTCGACGCACCCTGAGCGCCCTTCTGCTCGTGGCGGCCTCAGCAGCGGGAATCGGAATTTGGGCGCTCCGCTCCACTTTCGAGTCTCCTGAAAACGGAACAGGCCAAGTGTCGGGGTTCGCTGGAAGTTACGACGCGTCGCGCGTAGCGATCCGGCCGCTTGCCCCGAGCTCTGCCGCCCTGGCATTTGCCCTGGCACGCGGCGACACACTGGGGAGCGAGACGACTCCCGTGACATCCCTCGGAACCTTCGAATTCGAGACGTCCGCTGAATCGCTCGCGTTCAGCTTCCTCTCCCCGAACTCGGCAGCAGGGACTTCCACCCGAGGCCCCCGAAGCACGACGGCCGGGGAGCTCGAACCCGAAGTGGACGGCTTTCGGGTGCACGTGCGTCCGCTCGCCGCGGATGGTGCAGCGATTTCCGAAGGGCGCCTCGAGGCCTACTCACAGCGCGGGCATCTCCTGGCCGACGTCCGCTTCGCTCGAGATGGAGCGAAGGCCCAGCTTCCCCGAGGAGTGGCGTGGGTGCGTCTTTCGTCTCCCGGTCACGCGCCCGTCGTCCGCAAGCTCCTCGTACTCGCGGACGACACGCGAGATTGGATCCTCCCCCGGGCGCGCCCACTCGACGTGACCGTCGCCACCGACAAAATGCCCGAGGCACCGATCCAAGTGGCTCTCATCGGTGCCCTGGGACAGCTCGTCGACGTCGTCCCCTTAGGGCCGGAGAACGTGGCGCGGTTTCCCCACGTCCCGCCCGGGCCCCACCGCGTGTGGGCAGGGAGCTTCGATCGCGAGACATCGGGTGACATTTCGGGGGACGCGCCCGGGGAGGGCAAGCTCGCCCTCTCTTTGGATCTCTCTCGGGGAACGCCAGAAACTCGGGCCGTCGTCCTTCCCAAACGAAAAGGCGAGGAGCCGCCCTGCGATCCCCACGTGACCTCGTCATTTCGAGGACCCGAAGGTCGCGTCGGACAGCGCGAAGTCGAGGCCGCCGTCCAAGCGGACGGTCGTCTGTCTCTGATTCTTCCCCCTGTCGAAACGGAGATCGTCGTCAGCTGTGGCGAGTCGCGGACGCAAGCAAGGTTTTTCGGGGAGCGACCTGCGGGCCTTAGCGGATTTCTAAAGATGCGCACGCTTACTGGTCGTGTGAACGCTCCCGAATCGACTTCGCTGAGTTCTACCGAAATCGGCTTCGTGCTCGAGGGATTCCGATCTCCGCTAGAGGAGGGCATCGTGCAAGATGACGGCACGTACGAGCTGCGTGTTCCTGAAAACGCCCGGGGGCACGTGTTCGTCCGTCATCCACTCCTCGGGAAGAGGAGCGTGAAACTGGAGACCGGAAAGGAGCTTTCGAACGTCGACTTCGACCTTCTCCCGGAGCACTACGTCGAGGGTCATCTGGAGGATCAACACGGGCAACCCGTGAGTCACGCCACCGTCGCCTACACCTCGATGACGGGGGGGAGCAGCTCGGCCCAAACGAACGAAGACGGGTTCTTTCGGGTCGGTCCCGTCGGCGCCGATCAAGGCTACTTGGTCGCGTTCGCCGACGGACGGCGACTCAGCGAGCGCCCGCTCTCCGTCACGCCGGGACAAGGGGCGCGCGCCGTCGATTGGCAGCTCGGGCAGGGCTTCGAGAGCCCAGAGGTGCAACGCAGCGCACTCCCGCCTCGCCCGTGAGGGGCCAAACGTCGTCGCGCCGCTCGAGAGCATCCGTCGGCGTTTGAGTCCCGTGGCGGAGACAGAGCGTCGGCGCGCGAAGCGCGCCCCGAGCTTCCACGCCGTGTTGAGTCGCCACCCTGAACTTGCCGCGGCCGGACGGTGGGGTGCCCCAAAAAACGCCGTCGATCAGACGGCCAGAGGCGCACCTTCGACTCATCGAAAGTACCAGCCAAGATGGAACGTGCCAAACGCCAGCACGGGCAGCGAGTGGTAATCGTCGTGAGTGTCGCTGGTGCGGTAAAGTTCGAATGCGGGTCCAGCCCCAAGCCAAGGAAGCACGTAGAACCCGCTGTGGTCGAAGGGGTGCCACAAGACTCCGACGCGTGGCATGACGAGCGCCACACCCACCTCGGTTGACGGTGATGTCGCACCCTGCGTAATGCGATGACGTTGAAGGGCCGCTTGCACGCCGACGAAGAGACCTTCGGGTGCCCCGGAGAAGTGGTAGTCGAAAAAGCCAGCGTAGCTCTTGTCCAATTCCACGTGGAAGTCCCGCCCGTCGTTTTTTGGGTGGAACTCGGCGACCAGGTCCGGGAGTTTCATTCCATAAACGCCAGCTCCGAGCACCACTCCACTTTGACGCAAAGGTAAACGCACGTGCGCAGAATAGCCCGCCATCGCAAAGGTGACCGGGTCCGTCTCCACGAGAACCTTGGGAGTCGCCGTTTCGGCAAAGGCTGGTGCGGAAGTGAGGCTCGAGGCGAGCGCCATGATTTTCAGGGAATGTTTCATGCCACGCAAAATGGCGAGTCAGCCGCGCTTCGACCAATTCGAAGTGTGCAGGCAGATATGCACGCAATGCATACTGAGCCCTTCGTTCGCCGATGCGGCGAGTCCCACGTCCGTGTTAAGGGGCCTTCATGATCGAGGGTCTCGCGGGCCGCAACTTGAATCATCTCGTAGTACTTGCCGTTCTGCTGGAGGAGGCGAACGTCACCAAGGCGGCCAAGCGCCTCGGACTGTCACAGTCCGCCACGAGCCACGCGCTCGCCGCCCTACGTGAGCAGTTCGGCGACGAGCTCCTCGTCCGCACCAGCCGAGGAATGGTCCCCACCGAATACGGCGCCCGCTTGCGACCGCAGCTGCAGATGGCCCTGGTCAACGTCTCTCACGTCGTGCAGTCGAGAGCACAGTTCGACGTTCGCTCGTACACCGGAACTTTCACGTTGGCGGCGGCTGATTTTCTGATCCCGCTACTCGGGCGGGAGCTGGCTCATCAACTCTCCAAGAAGATGCCCCACGGGTCCCTTCGTCTAGAGACGGTGAGACTCGAGACACTTGCGGAGAAACTGCTCGGGCGCGAAATCGACGCCGCGATCGCGCCACCCGTGCCTCTCGATCCCGCGATCCAAGCCGAGATCATCATCGAGGAGCGCTGGGTCACCGCACTCGCCGCCGACCATCCGTTGGCCAAACGACGAGCACGCAAAGATCAGCTTCGCTTGCAGGAGTTCGTCGGCCTAGAGCACGCAGTCGTGTCGCCTTCGCGTCGAGGCAGCTCGGCCGTGGACGATCAATTGGCCGCGCTTGGACTTCAGCGGCACGTGCGAGCGCGTTTCGACTCATTCTCCGGAGCAGCCGCCGCCCTCGTGGGATCGCGCTTGGTGCTGACCGCGCCGCGGCTGCTCTTTCGGGACTTGGGTCGCAAAGTCAGACTCTTCGAGCCACCCGTGTCCCTCGCGCCGCTGCGCCTCGCACTGCATCTGGACAAGGCGCGTGCAGCATCTCCCGAGGTGAGCTGGTTCGCCGACGAAGTGCGGCGCGCAGCTTCGTGGGTGGAGCGTTGACCACGTCGAGGGGACCACGTTCGGAGCTGGGCGCCAGCTGCGGCTCACCGTGCCGCCACCGTGCGCCATTGTCGAACAGCCTCTACTTGGCCCGGCTGTGGAACGGCCCTTCGATGACCAGCGTGAGGCCGGGGCTCTGAATGTTGCAAAACATGAAGCGATGTTGTCCGGAGCGTCCAGCTCGTCGCGATCGGTGCTTTCGATGAAGAGCGTCACCGTCTGACTGTCGATGTCGTAGGCAAAGATCTGACCCCGACCGATGTCTCCACCGCTCGTCGAACAGAAATACACGACGCCGCGGTCGTACCGCGCCGGCGCCGCGCGCCGACCCCCCACGCCGAACGAGTCCCGCGAATCGCGCGGGCAACAGCTCCGTGGGGCGAACGAATCATGCAATTTTTCGATGATTCACCGCAAAATCATCAGGATTTCGCATGATTTCGAGGAGGGCACCCCACCTCGGCCCGAGGTTTGGGTCATTCAGCGGAGGGGCAAGTTCGCCGGTTTGCTTGTGACCCGTTTGCCTTGCGCCGGTCTCACCGGCGCCGGCTCGTCGACGTGCGCCTCACTCGGTCTTCTTCTTTTCCCGCTTGTGGCCCTCACCGATGATGTGGGGCCAAGCTTCGTCCACGCTCCAATCGGATCCAACGTGCGGCGGATGATGGCAGCTCGACGCACACAAGGAGCGCGGCGGTGCAATCTTGATGAGCTCGAGATCGGCGGGGTTCTCCACGTGCTTGGAACCCGGCCCGTGACACACTTCACACTGCACGTCGGTGAACTTTTCGACGTGCGTTACCGTGGACCCACCCGGCTTCTCGTAGCCCGTCACGTGGCACGACACGCAATCGAGGTTGAACTCCTTGTGCTGAGAAGACAGCGTCTCGTACGCCCCGGCGTGCCCCGTCTTGTCCCAAAACGCGCGCTCCTCCAAATGGCAGTTCGAGCACACGTCGATACCCACGTACGACGCTTCCCCTTCCCCGACTTCGGGTGGCATCTTGCCGGCGAACACCTTCCTGTTGTGCTCGTTGACCTTCCGATAATAGGCAACGAGCCGGGAAGCGACGCGCGGATCCTCCCCGTGCGATTCACGCACCTCGGTGAGTTCGTAGAGGAAAAAGCTCCCTTCCTTGGGAGGCTTTGGGTCGGTCAGCTCCTTGCGCTCCTTCTTCAGGCGCGCAAGCTCCTTTTCGCGATCTGCGACGTCCTTCTTGCGCACGTCGCTGCCCGGCTTCTTCCATTCGACGAGTCGCTTCTCGAGATCCGAAATCCGTCCCTCGAGGCTCCGGCGCTTGCTGAGCGTGTCGAGTCCCGTCCCGTCGGCGAACGTGTGATCCTCGCCCCGGACGAAGAGATCGATCACCGAAACGCCCTGCAGATGATTCGGCGCTTGCGCGACCAGAGTGGAGCCAATCACCTCGGGGGCAAACGGCTCGTCGTTGGCTTCGCCTTGGTCGTAGGGTTTGCCCAAAATGGCGAGGTGAAGCGCCGGGTTCTTCTCGACGAGCCGTAGCGCCTGACCTCGGGGGGCCGCAATCAGCGCCACCAAGATCTCCGCGCCCTTCTTCTCGAGCTCGGTGATGGATTTCTCGAGGCTACTTTCGGCCGCACCGACCTCGAACTCCACCTTGCCACTGGAAAACTCCGGCACACTCACTCCCACGAGACCGACCGAGACCCCGCCGACTTTCTCGATGTGCGTCCCCGTGATGGGTCCAGCGTCCTTGCCCAGATTCGCTGCGAGCGGGTGAGCCCCCGTGGCGCGGGCCAAGCTCGAAAACCGCTCCTGACCCAGTGCCCAATCGTTGGCGCCCGGCGCCCAGGCCACGAGCCCCAGATCGCTGAGTGACTCGGCCAGCGCCTGCGCCTTGTAAATCGATTGTTCCTCGTGGGTCTCATCGATCTTCGGGTTTTCGAAGAACATCGGTCCGGCCCCGAGCACCATCGAATGCGGAGCGACCTTCTTCTGGGAATCGATCCAGGCCGCGGCGTGGTCCACACCGCCGAGCATGTCTTTGACGCAACCACACGGCTCCACCGCACCAGCCGCCCCGGCCACGGCATAAAAACGGATCGTCGGCTTGGCGGCCGCCGACTCACCGGCGGGAGGCTTGGCTGGCTTGTCCGGATCGCAACCGAATGAAAGGGCGGCGCTCGCACCGAGCAAACACGAAAGGAGGAGCGCCGCTCCTCCAGAGCTTCTCCCAGGTCGACCGAGGCGGCCCAACGACTTCATCCCCGGCTCCTACCAAATGCCCGGAAGGAAGCAAAAATCCGAGGCCATCTGTTGCAGGGCACAAGACCCGTGTCCGCCGTGAGGTTCAGAGCGCGCCTCCGGTAAACGGCATGATGTTCTTCAAATCCCGATCATCGAAACGGAGCTGGAGACCCAAGAAGTAGTCGCGTCGAGCGCTGGAAAATGCGTCGTCCACGCCCCCCAGCACCCAAAGCCGCGTCAAGAACTCGTAGCCGAGAAACACCCGATAACGCGGGACCGGAGCCTCGGCGAAGGCGAAGAGATCTTGACGAAGCTCCAAGCGATCCTGGAAGAGAAGCGTGTCGAGCCCCACACCGCCAGTGGATTCCTTGATTCCGAAACGGCCCACGAAGGGCCCCATCCGCTGCGCAAACTGAAGTGAGAAGCGGAACTTGTCCACGGTGCGCGTGCGCGTCTCCCGATACTGCGGCGGGTCGTTCGGGTTGGTCGTGGTCACGTCCAGCTGCTCGATGAAAACGCTACCACGGGGATCACTGATGAGTTCGAGGCTGTAGTACTTGTCCTCTCGCGGCTGCAAACGCACCTCGACGTAGCTCTTTACGCTACTTGCCAACATGTTGTAATCGCTGCGCAGCGAAACGACGGTCCGCAGACGATTGAGCCCGCCAACGAACTCGCCAATCCCCTCTGCGATCCCCTCGACCTCGTTGATCAGCCTCTCGTCCTTGGAAAGGCGCCCCAGCGTCCCCTCGCCCTTTTCCAGCCGATCGGTGACCGTCTCGATGTCGTCGAGTGCCGCCTCCATGTCGTCGCTGGCTCGATTCACCTTCGAAACGATCTCCTTGAGCTCGCCCGTCGGAGTGTTCGGGTCGTCCGCCTTCTCGACGAAGGTCCGAACCTCTTCCGTCGTGACGCGCACATTCTCGAGAATCTTCTCGACCTCGGGAGCGCTCCTTTGCGCAATGTTGTCGACGTTCACGAGGATGCTGCGAACCGTCTCGCGGTTCTCTTTGACCGTTTCGTTGAGCTCGCGCGTCACTTCCGCCAGGTTCTGCAGCGTTTGCCGCATGTCTTCCTGGCCCTGATCGGTACCGACCGAGTTCGCCAGGGATTCGGACACGCGCTTCAGATCGGCGGCGATGTCGCTCACTTGGACGAGGATGTCATCCGTCGTGACCCCTTCACTCAGGACGCGGATTTCCTCACCGTCCTCGAGCTTGTCCTTCCCCTCGGTGCCCGGAGAAATCCGCAGGGAATAATCCCCGAGCAAACTCGAGCTCACCTTTTCGACGGCCGCGTCTTGGTAGAGCGGCACTTCGTCGTCGATGCGGATGTCCACGCGCGCCTTGTTCCCCTGAAGGGAGATCTTCTCGATCGAACCCACGGGGATGCCCGCAATCCGGACGTGAGAATGCTTCACCACCCCCGTCGCATCGTGCATCAGCGCGTGCACCGTGTAGCCGTCGCCGCCGCTGACGCCCCGAGTCACGAAGTCGTGAATGAAATACCCCGCAGACACGGTGACGACCGTGAAAGTGCCGACCTTGGCAGCTTGTGTGAAGCGAGGCATCCCGCGACTACCCTACCAGCGCCAGCTCCCGAGTTCACCGGACGATGGAAAACAAAGGCTTGGCCCGAACCATTTTTGCCCGAAGGGAAAACGCATCCGGCGAAAGTCGGCTATGCTGCCCCCCATGCGCGACCCTCGGCGCCGACCTTTCCACATCATTCCGTGGCTCGTTCTGAGCAGCACCCTCCCACACCTTTCCTGTAGCACGTCGGGCAAGGAGAGCGACGTCCCGCCACGAACGGCTCCTCCCTTGAAGCCCAGTGTCGCCTCCGACGAACCGGCTGAAGAGAGCACGACGCCTGCCCCTTCGGGTTTGCCCTGGGCCGCCGAAACATTCTCCCCTCGTCCGGGCTCGACTCCGGAACCGGAGCTCGAACTCGCCGAAAGCGCCTGCGGGCAGGGGGACGCGGCCCTTCACGAAGTCGCCGAGGTCGTAGCGACTCTGCACGCCAAGGACGGGCACGCCCCCGACCTCGATGTGACCAAGTTCCATCTCCATCGCCTCGGGAGCCCGTACGTGATGCCCCGACTCTGGTCGGCGGCGATGAGCGCCGTGGACGAGAAGCTCGTGGCCGAGAGCGTGGGAAAGTGGGCCGGACAACGACCTCCCCTCGGCGCCTTTCGCTGCGGCCTCGGTCTCGCAAAGGCGGAGAACGGCGAGACGATCGTGACCGTCATTCAGGTCGACGTGCTGGCCGAGCTGAGCCCGCTTCCGACCCGCGTCGACTCGGGGACGTGGATCGATTTCGAATCGACCCTGCTCGCCCCAACGAGCTCGGCGACGGTGCTCTTGCTTCCGCCCGAGGGGAGACCGAGACACCTTCAGACGAAGCTCGAATCGGGTAAGGCCAAGGCGCGGTTTTCGATTGAAACCGAGGGGACGTGGCTCGTTCAACTGATGGCCACCCAAGCCGGTGGTCCGCGTCCGGTTGCACAGACTTACGTCACTGCAGATCGGAATCCCCCGAGCAGCCTCGATGCGAGCCCCGTCCCCGGTGAAGAAGCCTTCGACCCGTCGCTGCGCGA
Source organism: uncultured Polyangiaceae bacterium (assembly GCA_965652275.1). GTDB lineage: Bacteria > Myxococcota_A > Polyangia > Polyangiales > Polyangiaceae > NIC37A-2. The sequence continues at coordinate 283,553 of CBFGUR010000004.1, forward strand.
AGACGCAGCTTTGTTTTCTCTGATGAACGAGGCAAGAAAGGAGGAGGGCCTCCCGGCCGTGAAGCGGAACAAGACCCTCGACCGCCTGGCGGAAGCGCACTGTCGCGCGATGATCGAGCAAGGCCGCATCAGCCACGACACGGGCGCCGGTCATCCCGCTCATCGCATCGAGGTCGCTGGCCTCCACCCGAAGGCCGCGGGCGAGAACGTGGCCCTCGCGGGCACCGTCGTGCGGCTCCACCGGGTGCTTTGGGCGAGCCCGGCCCACCGGGAAAACTTGCTGCTACGACGCTGGGACGAAGCGGGAGTCGGCGTGGTCGAGGACGGCGACGGTTCCCTCTACGCCACGCAGCTCTTCATCGATTCGGACTGACACACAGGACGCCGCCTCCTGGCGCCGCCCGACCCCATCCGACGCCGCCAACCTCCCGGCGCCGCCCGACCCCATCCGAGGTCGGCCCCTCCCGGCGCCGCCCGAAAAGAAAAGGGCCGACTCCACGATGTGAAGTCGACCCCATTTCGGCCTCATCGGCGCGGGCTTCTCACTCCCACGCCTCGTCTTCGTTCACACCGGCCGCCGCGGCCCCGCCCTCGATGACGAAGTCCACGCGACGATTCTTGGCGCGGCCTTCTTCCGTGTCGTTACTCGCCACTGGACGGTCGGGACCGTAGCCCTTCGAGGTCAGCCGCGAAGCGTCGATGCCCTTTCCTTCGAGATAGCGGCGCACGGCTGCCGCCCGCTGATCGCTCAACTTCACGTTGTAGTCGTGCGTTCCTCGGGAGTCCGTGTGACCTTCGACGGCGATCTTCATGTTCGGACGCGCCTTCATCAGGGTCACCACCTCGTCGAGGATGGGATAGCTGACGGGAAGGATCGTCGCGAGACCCGTCGCGAACTGGATCGGTTGAAGCAAAGACACCGTGCCGTCGGACGAAACCTTCGTCAGAGTCGGGCAGCCGTTCTTTTCGGCATCCTTGTTGGGAGGACCGGGCTCGAGCGGACACTTGTCGACCACGTCGAGGACCGCGTCGCTGTCGGCGTCCTTTTCGGGACATCCGTCCTTGTCCTGGATCTTGTCGAAGTCCTCGGGCTCGTTGGGGCACTTGTCCTTCGCGTCGGGGATACCGTCGCCGTCCGCGTCCGCTGGAGCGGGGCAACCGTCGCTCGGGTTCGGCTTCTTGCCGTCTTCTTTGATGTCGGGACACTCGTCGATGTCGTCCGGGTAGCCGTCACCATCCGAATCCAGGGCGTGGTGATCCGCCCGATCCACGACGTGTACCTTGGGAGGCGGAGCCGGCGGCTCCTTGTCCGCAAAGCCCCACCAACGACCGATCGAGGCCAGCAAACGGATGTCCGCGGAGCCGTATCCGTTCGAGAGCCGCGTACCGCCGCCAGCATTGAAGAACGTGCGCTTGTCCTTGCTCACCAAGAAGCGCGCCTGAGCGAGCCACTCGATGGTCGTGTTGCGCTCCTTGAAGAAAGTGCTCTCCCCGGCAAGCTCGACGACACCCGTCGACCCCCAGAGCTCGGCTCCGAGTCTGAGACGATTGTCACGCAGGGGCACGTACGCGCCGATGGCGTAACGAAGCTCGCTCCCCACGTACAGATCGGACGCCGACGCGAGTCCACGCTCCGGGCGGAAATGGGGACCGATGTGACCGGCCAAGAGGAAGCTCTTGAAGTCGTACTCCGCGTTCGCTGCAGCGAGCGCCGTGGCCCCACGATCGCCACCGAAACCCACCTCGGTACCGGTCGCAATCGTGATGGCACCAAACATACCGGCGCGGAAACGGCGGTTGTCCGACTCGAAGAGCATCAGGCGCCCATCGAGACGGACGTCGTTCATCGCCGCGTGTTCATCGGTGATGCCAATGGCAATGTCCGCATCGGGCGCCGTTCCCGTCGCCTGGTAGGGCGTGAACGGTACGTGAAGATTGAGCCCGAAGATGCCCTCCAGCTGAAGGCCCGCCGAAAGATAAACGGGCACCTGGGCGGTGATGGGCGCGCCACCTTCCATCCGCAAGTCGTCCTGCAAATTCCCGTCGCGCAGCGGATTGAGGGCGAAGCCGAGAGCGCCGTTCACGTACACGCGCGACTCCTCACCCTGGTACGGCCGGTAGACCATGAACCCGTCATCGGGGGCGCCGGACAGCTGAGCTCTATCGAGCAAGAACGTCTTCGTCTGGGCAGAAGCCGGCGTGGTCGCACAAAGCGCGACAGCGGCGAATGCCAAGGCGGCAGGTTTACGAATCAGTGCGGAGCCAACGGCTCCGGCGCCTCTCACCCATTCCCCAAGTATGCTCACGGCGCGGAACGGTACACCGATCGTGACAATCAGAACAGCCTTCCGCGAGCTCTTGGGCAGAAATACAGCCTCCCGGGGCCGTTATTGAATCGCGAGGCCCACGCTGAAGTTGGCGAACATCTGATCCTCGATGCCTCCCGAGGCGGGGAGGTAGTTGAGGCGGACGTTGGTCAGAATCATCGTGGGGCCCACCGGGATCTGAAGTCCCGCCTCGGGCACCAGAGCAAAATGCCAAGCTGCCTCCGAGAGGCCCGAAATCCCGACGACGAGTCGTCGAACGGAGCGCGCTGCGCCCACACCCGCCGCCACGTAGGGGACGACTTGCCGCTGGTCTCGCCACGCGTAGTAGCCCTTGAGCGTGATCGGCGTGTAGGAAAGCTCGCGCACCTGCGTCCCAGTGAACGTGGCGTTGTCCCAAGTCGCGGTTCCGGTGAGCTTCTTGGAGAGCGAATCGAGGGCGACGCCCGCGCCGATGCCGATGTTCCCCCAGGCGTAGTAGCGCAAGTCGAGAGAAAGCCCCTGGAGGCTCGCGCTCTTGATGTACTTCGCGGCGTTGCCCATCGGAAAGGTGACATCGAGCGCCACTCCGAGCGATAGGTCTTTGGGGCCTTCCTTCTCTTCGACGAGGGCTGCGTCCGTCGCGCCAGCGTAGTCGTCGTCGGTCGCGACCGAGTCTGCCATCGGATCCACGGGCGCGGAGGCCTCGGACGGTGGGGCCTCGGAAGGAGCCGGCTGTGAGGAGGAGGCCGGCGCGGGGGCAGGTTCGGGCGCGGGGGCTCGGGCGGGATCCTCGGCGGGCACAGTCTCGCCTTCGGGCGTCTCGGGAGTGGACTCCGGCGTGGTTTCGTCGCTCGGCTCTTCACCGGTCGGTGCAGCGGGTGCGGGCGCCTCGGGTCCGGGCGCAGTTTCGGGGGCAACCGGAGCCTTGGGAGCTGGAGCAGGTTGCTGCCGGGTCGGGGCATTTTTCCCGAACGCGGAGAGCGAAGTCAGAAACGAAACCGCAAGGGCGCTCGTCCTCAGTCGGACCACCCAGCCGCAAGCACGAGGCATCGCTTTCGAAACGTGGAACATCAGTTGTCCCCTCCGTCATCGAGGTACGTCGACTGAGCGAAAGCCGTATCGATCGCGGCAGTCATGATTTCGGCTCGCACGTCCGAGGCTCCGCCCCCGAGCTCGGTGCCGAGCGATCCATCAATGCGCTGGGTTTGATGAATGGCCGCCGTCCAGATCGACTCCAGGGCGCTCGTGCCGCTCCGCTCCAGATCGATGAGCTGCACGACGAGGGCACGATAGGGAACGGTGATGTCCGGGTTGTTCGCCTGGGAGACGCAGCCGGAAAAGTAATAGTTCGGGTAGCAATAGATGCTCGAAAGACTCCAGCTCGCTCGGGTCACGTGTCCCAACAGAAGAGCCAGATCGGCGTCCTCTGGACTGTCGACGCGTTCGTATCCGAGCGCATCCATGTTGGCCTCGAACGCTTCGAGGATCTCCTCGTCCACCGTGTGATCGGCCGCGTAACAGTTGCCAGGATCGATGGCCGGACCACCCGCCGCGCCGCCGATCGCGTCCGATGAAGGCGTTCCGCCGCGCGGCTGGAGACACAGATCGATGATTCGGTCCGGCATGTAGTAGGTCGAATACGCGGAGTAATCGACGCCCTCCGCAGCGATGGTGATCACCGCGTCGGATTCACCGACGTAAAGCGGATCCGCACCACAGGCGTAGGCCAAGAGCACGCCCGAGGAAGCCATCAAGAGAAGCCCTTTGTTCACGTCCCGGGGCTACCTCCAGACTCGGGAACCGTCAAATCCGGCTCCCCGACGTGTGTCAGGGCCGCGAGAAAGCTGCTACTCGGAGGGGGGTGAGGGCCAGCCTTGTGATCTTCGATTGTGACGGAGTCTTGGTCGATTCCGAGCCCGTATCGGCCCGGGTGCTCGCCGAAGCTCTCGGCGCCGTGGGCTGGCACCCCCTCCCCGAGGAAACGGATCGCCTATTTCGCGGGCGGAGCATCGCCGACATCGTGACCTTGGTGGAAAAGCGCCTCGGGCGCTCTCTGCCCCCGAACTTCGTTTCGGAGCTGAGCGAAGCGACGCGAACCGCATTCGACACGAGCCTCGAGCCCGTGCCCGGCGTGGCCGACGCTCTCGACGCCATCGCGCACGCCGGCCTCGACATCTGCGTCGCGTCGAGTGGTAGCCCCGAGAAAATCCGTCACTCGCTTTCGCTGACCGGACTGACCGAATTCTTCGAGGACCGAATCTTCAGCGCCGTCCAAGTGGAGCGCGGCAAACCCGCTCCGGATCTCTTTCGCTTCGCTGCATCACGAATGGGGCACTCGATTCGCGAGAGCATCGTGATCGAGGACAGCCTACCCGGAGTGACCGGCGCCGTGGCGGCCGGGGCCGAGGTACTCGGCTTCGTCTCGCTCACCCTCACCGACTGGAAGCAGCACGAAGAGGCCCTGACGGGCGCCGGGGCTCGCGTATTTCATTCGATGGACGAACTGCCCCGACTCCTTGCCCTACCGGGCGCGGACTGAGCGACCGGAACTCCAGCGACGAGGCAATTCGGGGACGTCCGCGTCTCGTTTTCGGGCGCCCCCGAACGTGCTAGCGATCCCTCATGCGTCGAGCTTCCCCTGGCCGTTTCCGGAGCACGCACCTCTGCGTTGCGCTTCCGTGCACTGCGCTTTTTTCGATCGGCTGGAGCACCAACGCGATCGCCGCGCCTCCCGGTGGTCAGGTCGACTACGACGCCGCGTCCGTCAACTACCAGCCGCCCCCGACCGAGCGCCGCGGCGGATTCGCGATGGCCCTGACGAGCGGCTTCGGAGCGGGCGCGTACAGCGGCTACGAGCTGAGCGTCGATGCGCTCAACGATCCGAACCAGCGCCAGTCGACGGGCGGAACCGTGGCGACCTTCACCTCCCTGTGGCTCGGCGGCTCGCCCCGAGACTGGCTCACCATCGGTCTCGGAGTGCTTTCGGTGAGCGCCCAGGGTCCGGATGTTTTCGGCGCTGGTGGCGCGCTCGTCGCGCACGTCGAGGGCTACCCTCTGTACTCCTTGGGGGGCATCTACCACGACCTCGGCCTCGGTGTGAGCGGTGGCCTCGGGATGATCAATCTCGTCGACGCCGAGGAGCGCGACTTCGAGGAGCCGCTCGCGTCGAGCGGTTCACTCTCGACGCTCAGCTTCGACGCGTTCTGGGAGCCGTGGCGCGTCTGGCATTTCTCCTTCGGCCCGGCGCTGAACTACACCCACGGTTTCAGCCAAACGATGAACGTCAACCAAGTGACCCTCGCGTTTCGCGCCTCGCTCTACGGCGTCCAACCGAAGAAAAAGCGCGAGGACGGATGAAGGCCAAGCTGCCGACCGGGCGCCTGCGCCGGGCCTTCGACATGGCTCGGGTGGGAGCTCGAGCGGGCGCGTCGTGGGCGGCCTCCAAGGGCGCCGATGCAGCCGCCCGACAATCGGCCGAAGTCCTGGGCAACCTACGCGGCATCGCGGCCAAGGTCGGACAAACGGCGAGCTACGTGGATGGCCTCATCCCGCCCGATCAACGCGAGGCCTACGAAAAGGCGCTCAGCAAACTCCAAAAGGCGACTCCCCCCTCCCCCATCGGTGAGGTCCGCGCGACGATCGAGAGCAGCCTAAAAAAGCCCATCGAAGCCCTCTTCGCTACCTTCGACGACGAGCCCGTCGCGAGCGCATCCATCGGTCAGGTTCACCGCGCGACGCTTCCGGACGGCACGCCCGTCGCGGTCAAGGTGCAACACACGGGCATCGAGGAAGCGGTGGAAAGCGATCTCCGCAACGTCGCAATGCTGGAGGGCGTCGTCAGTTTGGCGGGGCCCAAGGGACTCAAGGCGAAGGCCATCTTCGACGAAGTCCTTTTGCGCTTCCGCCAGGAGCTCGACTACACCATCGAGGCTCAGAATCAGGAATTCTTCCGGCGGCTGCACGCGGACGATCCTCTGTGTCACATCCCCGAGGTCCACCGCTCACACACCGAAAGGCGTGTCCTGACGTCGACGTGGGTCGATGGGCACTCTCTCGACGAAGCCGCAAAGATGCCGGAGAGCGTCCGCGAAACCTTCGCCCGCACCCTGTGGCGCTTCGTCTTCCGCGGCAACCTCGTCGGCGGCGCCTTCAACGCCGATCCCCACCCGGGGAACTATCTCTTCCACGACGATGGCCGCATCACTTTCATCGACTTCGGCTGCGTCCAGCCCATCCCCGACGCGATCCGCCGCGCGGCGGTGTCGGCGCACCAAGCTGCCGTCGCTCAGGACGTGCCGAAGTTCAACGAAGCCATCTCGAGGATGCTCGGCACCCACGGGGGAGCGTTCGGCGAGGCGACGAGGGCCTACACCACGCGCTGTTTCGAGCCGCTCTTCGCTGAGCGATTCCGGCTCACCCCCGAGTTCGCCGCAGGCCTCTTCACCGATGCGCGGGCCCTGAAGAAGGCGATGACCGCGAAAGACGGCAGCTTCGTGGCGCCTCCACCCGAGCTCGCCCTGATGAACCGCCTGCAGTTCGGCTTCTACTCGGTCATCGCTCGCCTGAACGTCGAGATCGACTACCGCGCCGTCGAGTCCGAATTCCTCGACGAAGCCGCCTCCCTCGAACGACGCAAGTTCGATTTCCCCGGCTGACTCAGAGTCAAAGAACCAACGCACCAGCTGACTCACGCCCAGGCTGACTCACGCCCAGGCTGACTCACGCCCAGGCTGATTCACGTGCCAGCCAACTCACGATCCAGCCGAGTCGCGAACCATCGGAATCAACGCACAAACCGAGTCGCGAACCATCGGAACCAACGCACCAGCTGACCAACGTGCAGCCCGACGAACGAAAACGAGATCGCTCGCCAGGCTCCCCACGTCTCGTTTGGCCCCCAACGTCTCCATTCGTGCGCCCCTTTCTCTGGGGCACTCCGACGACACTCTCGTTTGGCCCCCACGTCTCCCTCGTGCGCCTCTTTCTTTGGGGCACCCCGACGACGCCCACCGTTTGGCCGCAGCGCTCCGGGCAAGTTCACCGTTTGGCCCCTCCCCGAGGGCCCAACTTCACCCCTGGGGTTGTCCGCCAATTTTGCGCCCCAGCCGCGAAATTCAGCCTTTTTTCCCTCCCGCAGCGTAAGACATTTTGCGCGCAGCGCGCAAAATGTCTTACGCTGCCCCATGGCTCAGTCCGATTCTACCCTCTCGCGCACCGAATATCGAGCTTTGCTCCGCGACGTCCGCAAGCTGGTCGAGCAAAGCAAGGAAAAGCCCGCCGACGCCAAGCTGAGCGCCTACTGGTCCATCGGTGAGCAGATCCGCGCGAGACACCTGACGCCGGGCGTCGGCTACGGCGACGCGATCGTCAAAGACCTGGCCGCCGACGTGGGTCTCGCTTCTCGGACTCTCTACGAGGCGATCCAATTCTTCGACGCCTACGACGAGCCCCCGGAGGCATCCGGGCTCTCGTGGACTCACCACAGAATGCTCCTCCGCCTTCCTACCAAGAAGGACCGCCGCTTCTACGAACAGAAGCTGAAGGAACAGCGCTGGTCGTCACGCGAACTCGAAGCGGCGATCTCGGCGGGCCTTCATTTGGGCGCGCCGTACGAGCTCGTCCTCGAGCGCCCCAGCGAGCCCGACTATCTCTACGGCGCACAAGTCCTCTCCGTGGTGGACGGAGACACCCTCGACCTTCAGATCGATCTCGGCTTCGGCGTCTACCGCAAGCTGCGCGCCCGTCTCGCGGGCATCGACGCCTCCGAGCCGGACACCCAAAAGGGTCGCAAGGCCCGCGACTTCGTCGTGGCGCAGCTCATGACCGCGGCCTCCTGCGCCGTACAAACCGTGCGCGTCGACCTCCACGGGCGCTACGTCGTGCACCTCTTCTTCGCCCGCCGGCGCATCCCGACCTCCGCCTGCTTCAAGAGCGGCACCTACCTCAACGATCTGTTGGTCCAAAAAAAGCACGCGAAGGTTGTCCTGTAGACAACCCGCACAGAGTGCTGAAAGCGCTTTACACGGAGCCCCGGGGAGGCGCGTCCCAGTGTTTGTTTTGGGGGCACCCCGACGGGGCCCGAAGCTACGAAAAGCAGCGTCCGTGGCAAGTTCGATGTGAGCGCCACTTCAAACGATTCAACGACGAGTTCGGCCACCAGGCGGGTGACTATGTGCTGTTTGCCGTCGCGCAGCTTCTCAAGAACGGCCTGCGCCCGACCGATGTCGTGACTCGCTACGGAGGCGTCCTCGCAGGTTCCGCTACCCCTGGCGCTTTCCACTAAGAGCCGGTCTGAAAACTTGTCACGCCTGTTGAAGCGCGATGAGCC